>NZ_LMEM01000010.1:176783-454968 GCF_001426345.1 Devosia sp. Root436
ACTGCTCCAAAAACCGGCGCCCCGAGACGGCTTCCGTCTCACTATTAATTACTCAGGGGCGTCAGCCGTCTCGGGGTCCGCCCATCCATGACAACCGCAATACAGGCGGCGCTTCCGCTTGCACCAAACTATGCTCCAAAAGCTGCGCGAAGGCATAAAGCTTTCTTTATATCCCGCTTGACCGAAATGGCGATGGATGCCACAAACGGCGCGGAATGGCTCGTTTTGAGCGTTTTTAGGCAGTTTCAGGGGATTTCGGTTTGGCACGCTCTTCATATCTCTTCACCTCGGAGTCGGTATCCGAGGGTCATCCGGACAAGGTGTGTGACCGGATTTCCGATGAAATTGTCGACCTGGTGTTCCGCGAGGCCAAGAAGGCGGGCATGGATGCTTCCCGGGTCCGCATCGCCTGCGAGACGCTGGCCACGACCAATCGCGTGGTGATTGCCGGCGAAGTGCGCGTACCCGAAACGCTGCTCAAGAAGGGCAAGGACGGTCAGGTGCTGCTCGACAAGTCCGGCGCACCGGTGGTCAATCCGGCCAAGTTCAAGTCGGCGGCGCGCAAGGCCATTCGCAGCATCGGCTACGAGCAGGCCGGCTTCCACTGGAAGACGGCCAGGATCGACGTGCTGCTGCATGGCCAGTCGGCCGACATCGCCCAGGGCGTGGACGAAGCGGGCAACAAGGATGTGGGCGCGGGCGACCAGGGCATCATGTTCGGCTATGCCAGCCGCGAGACCCCCGAACTGCTGCCGGCGCCGATCTATTACGCGCACAAGATTCTCGAAACCCTGACCACCGCGCGCAAGGCCAATCATGGCCCGGCAGGCAAGCTGGGGCCGGATGCCAAGAGCCAGGTCACCGTGCGCTACGAAGACGGCAAGCCGGTGGGCGTGACCCAGATCGTGCTGTCGACCCAGCATCTGGACGAGACGCTGACCTCGGCCGACGTGCGCAACATCGTCGAGCCCTATATCCGCGAAGCGCTGCCGGAAGGCTGGATCGACGCCAAGACGGTCTGGCACATCAACCCGACGGGCAAGTTCGTGGTCGGCGGTCCCGATGGCGATGCCGGCCTCACCGGCCGCAAGATCATCGTCGATACCTATGGCGGCGCGGCGCCGCATGGCGGCGGCGCCTTTTCCGGCAAGGACCCGACCAAGGTCGACCGCTCGGCCGCCTATGCGGCGCGTTATCTCGCCAAGAACGTGGTCGCGGCGGGCCTGGCCGATCGTGCCACGATCCAGCTTTCCTATGCCATCGGCGTGGCGCAGCCGCTGTCGATCTATGTCGACCTGCACGGCACCGGCAAGGTCGAGGAATCGGTGGTCGAGACCGCCCTGGGCAAGGTGATGGACCTGACGCCGCGCGGTATCCGCACTCATCTCGATCTCAACAGGCCCATCTATGCCAAGACCAGCGCCTATGGCCATTTCGGCCGCAAGGCCGGCCGCGACGGCAGCTTCTCCTGGGAAAAGACCGACCTGGTTGGGGCCCTCAAGGCCGCGGTGAAGTAATCCCCGCCTGCTCGTGATGCACTAAAATCACCGCGTCATTCCCGCGAAAGCGGGAATCTCTCTACCCAGGAAGAGTGGATTCCCGCTTTCGCGGGAATGACGCGGTGGTATATGGCGCCGCGCAGCGCGGAGACAACCATGACCAAACCGGATCACCAGCTCCCCAAGACCCGCTCGGGCGAGCCGCGCGCCTTTTTCGGGCGGCGCTCGGGCAAGAAGCTGCATGGCGGGCAGCAGGCGGTGTTCGACGCCACCCTGCCGGCTCTCGAAATCAAGCTGAGTGGCAAGCTGGATCCGCGCGACCTGTTTGCCGATGCGAACCGCATCATCATCGAGATCGGTTATGGTGGCGGCGAGCATCTGGCGCTGGAGGCCGGGCGGCACCCTGAGACCGGCTATATCGGTTGCGAGGTGTTTACCGGCGGCATCGGCAAGATGGTGCAGACCATCGCCGCCGAGGGGCTGGGCAATATCCGCCTCTATACCGACGACGCGCTCAAACTGCTGCTGGCGCTGCCCGACGCATCGGTGGATGAAATCTACCTGCTCTATCCCGATCCCTGGCCCAAGACGCGCCATCACAAGCGGCGGTTTGTCTCACCCACTACCCTGGGCGCGCTGGCGCGGGTGATAAGGCCGGGCGGGCAGTTCCACTTTGCCAGCGATATCGAGGACTATGCCGATTGGACCCTGGCCCATATCGTGCGGGCGCCGGACTTCCGGTTTGCGCCGGAAAAGCCGGGCGATTGGCACCAGCCCTATCCCGGCTGGCAGGCGACGCGCTATGAGCAGAAAGCGCGCCGCGAAGGGCGCCTGGTGAGCTTTTATTTCAGCTTCACGCGGGTTTAGTCACCCACATTGATGACCATCATATCAAAGTTTAATGGCCCGCGGCACTGGTAGCGTCACAATCGCGCCCCATATGCGAACCTCGATCCACACTGTTTCCGAGGCTCGCCATGTCCAGTTTGTCCAAGTCCAACCAGCACGAAAACGACGTGCTGATGGTCAGGCCCGGCAAGTGGACGCTGACTATCGTCACCATGTTGCGCACCGAAACGCTGCGCTTCAACGAGCTGAAACGGGCGGGCGGCATTTCCCAGAAGACGTTGACAATGACCCTGCGCGAACTGGAGCGCGACGGCTTCATTACCCGCACGATGTTCGCGACCATTCCGCCCCGCGTCGATTATTCGCTGACCGAGCTGGGCCGCGAATTGCTGGAGCTGGCAGACAGCCTGCGGGGGTTCGCGGATCGCAATCGCGACCAAATCCTGGCGGCCCGCCACCGCTTCGATATCACGGGCGGCGATCCGGCCATCCGGCTCATGCACGCCCAATAGGCTACGGGCGCCGCCGGTGAACCGGCGGCGCCGTGGGCAGAACGCCTAGAGCTGAACCTGCTCGAGCGAGCCGGGCTTGAAGAACTGCATGGTCTGGCTGCCGTCTTCGAGCGTGACATAGGCGCGGATCAGGCCGCTCCAGTCTTCGACGGCGGTGGCGTTGACGCCCTTCTGCTGCAGCTGGCTGAGAACCGAATCAGCGATGAATTCACGCATCTCGGTCGAGCCGCCACCAAACACGGTGTTGATGTCGCTTTCCTCGGGAGCCGGGGCCGCGAAGGCGGGAACGGCAACGCCGGCCAGCGAGGCAGCGGCGACGAGGGCGATAATGGTGTTCTTGATCATTTCGGTGTTCCTTTCGTTTTGAACACAGCGGAAATGATCCTGCCCGGTTGTCCCCGCAAGACGCGATATCAGCTATTCCTGCCCTTGAAGTCCGGTCGATGATTGCGAGAGTTTTGCCAGTGATATCAAGGCGTTTGCGAGCGCCCCGGTTTCCTCGATGCTACCGTGTATCTTCCAGGCGACCCCAGGCGCTGCGGGCGTTCGGGCGGGGAGGAACCATTGCGGTGGCCCCGCGTCTAACAGGCACAAGGAGATTGCCATGCCCACCCGCGTCCAGATTTTGAAGACCGAAATGGTCACCCACAATGTCCGCCACTATCGCGTCGAAAAGCCGAAGAATTTTCATTTCGGCCCCGGACAGGCCACCGAAGTCAGCATCGACAAGCCGGATTGGGCGGACAAGAAGCGGCCTTTCACCTTTACCTCGCTGCAGGACGAGCCGACGCTGGAATTCACCATCAAGAGCTACCGCGACCATGCCGGCGTCACCAATGCGCTCTGGAACTGCGAGACGGGCGATTATCTGCTGCTGCGCGATGTGTGGGGCACCATCCAGTATAAGGGGCCGGGCACCTTCATTGCCGGGGGCGCGGGCGTCACGCCCTTCATCGCCATCTTGCGCAGCCTCAATGCGAAGGGCGGGCTCAATGGCAACCGGCTGATCGTCTCCAACCGGACCGAAAAGGACATCATCCTGCGCGACGAATTCGAGGCGATGGACGGGCTCGAGACGCTGTGGACCGTGACAGAGGATCCGAAGTCCAAACTGCTGCAGGAGCGGATCGACACGGCTTTCCTCAAGCAGCACATTTCCCGCTTCGGCCAGCACTTCTATCTCTGCGGCCCGGACGCCATGGTCGCCGACCTGCGCGCGTCGCTGGAGGAACTGGGCGCCGACGTGAACAGCGTGACCTGGGAGAAATAGGGACACGCCCTCGTGGTTCGAGGCGCCAAGAGGCGCGCCTCACCATGAGGACTACTGAGAGCGCGGAGTTTAAAGTGGCCGCCATGGTGAGGTGCGAGCCCCTCGCGAGCCTCGAACCACGAGGGCGTGGCACTGCAGCTTCTGTCCCGCCCTTGCCACTCCCGCCCAACGGCGCTATATAGGCGCCAACATCTCAGCAAGTTTGCAGAGTGGGAGCCGCCCGGCCCCGCTCTTTTTTATTACCGAAGGGGCCGATGAGCTTCGATCTCACCGAAAAGCGCTACATCAGGGAAACGGGCCTGGAAGCCAGGGTTTCGCGTATCGTCGAGCCGGTGGCCAATGGCCTGGGCTTTTCGCTGGTGCGGGTAAAGATCACCCAGGAAAACGGCATGACGCTGCAGATCATGGCCGAGGACGAGAACGGGCGCTTCACCATCGTTAATTGCGAGACCCTCTCCAAGGACCTCTCGCCGGTGCTCGATGTGGAAGACCCGATCGACCGCGAATATCATCTCGAAGTCAGCTCGCCCGGCATCGACCGGCCGCTGGTGCGCAAACGCGACTTCGCCGCCTATGCCGGCCACGAGGTCAAGATCGAACTGGCGGACATGATCAATGGCCGCAAGCGCTTCCGCGGCTTCATCAAGGGCGTCGACGACGAGGCTGTGACCATTACCCTGCCCGACGCCCCCGCCGGGACCGATCCCGACCACCGCCTGCTGTTTTCCACCCTGGCGGAAGCCAAGCTGGTGATGACCGATGCGCTGATGGAAAAAGCGCGCATCGACCAGGAAGCCCACCCCATCGACGACGATGAGACCGAGACGGTCGAAATCGCCAATGACGACGACGATTCTATCTCCGAGGAGACACACTAAATGGCCGTGAGCGCGAACCGCCTCGAACTGCTGCAGATCGCAGATGCCGTTGCCCGCGAAAAGTCGATCGACCGCATGGTGGTGATCGAGGCGATGCAGGACGCCATGGAAAAGGCGGCCAAGGGGCGCTACGGCGCCGAGACCGAGATCAAGGTCGAGATCAATCCGCGCTCGGGCGAAACCCGCATGTGGCGCCTGCTCGAAATCGTCGAGGACGTCGAAGAGACCAGCCGCCAGATCGATCTCAAGCACGCCCAGCTCAAGTCGCCGGAAGCCAAGGTCGGCGATTTCCTCACCGAGCCGCTGCCGCCGATGGAATTCGGGCGTATTGCGGCGCAGTCGGCCAAGCAGGTCATCGTGCAGAAGGTGCGCGATGCCGAACGCGAGCGCATGTATGACGAGTATTTCAACCGCATCGGCGAGATCGTCAACGGCACCGTCAAGCGCGTCGAATATGGCAATGTCATCGTCGATCTGGGCCGGGGCGAAGCCATTATCCGCCGCGACGAGCTGATCCCGCGCGAAATGTTCCGCTATGGCGACCGCGTGCGCGCCTATGTCTATGACGTGCGCCGCGAACAGCGCGGCCCGCAAATCTTCCTCAGCCGCACCCATCCGCAGTTCATGGCCAAGCTGTTCATGCAGGAAGTGCCTGAAATCTACGATGGCGTCATCACCATCCGCTCGATTGCCCGCGATCCGGGTTCGCGCGCCAAGATCGCGGTGACCTCGTCGGACAGCTCGATCGATCCGGTCGGCGCCTGCGTCGGTATGCGCGGTTCGCGCGTCCAGGCCGTGGTCGGCGAATTGCAGGGCGAAAAGATCGACATCATTCCGTGGACGGACAGCATTGCCGATCTCGTTGTCAGCGCCTTGCAGCCGGCCGATGTGGCCAAGGTGGTGCTCGACGAGCAGGCCGAGCGCATCGAAGTGGTGGTTCCCGACGAGCAGCTCTCGCTGGCCATCGGCCGCCGCGGCCAGAATGTGCGCCTCGCCAGCCAGCTGATCGGCTGGGATATCGACATCCTGACCGAGCAGGAAGAAAGCGAACGCCGGCAGAAGGAATTCACCGAACGCTCGACCCTGTTCATGCAGGCCCTTGACGTTGACGAGATGGTTGCCCAGCTATTGGCTTCGGAAGGCTTCTCCTCGGTCGAGGAACTGGCCTATATCGACGCCAATGAAATCGCGTCGATCGACGGGTTCGACGAAGAAACCGCCGGCGAAATCCAGAACCGCGCCACCGAATACCTGGCGGCCATCGACAAGGCCCATGACGAAGAGCGCAAGGCGCTCGGCGTCGAGGACGAGCTCTATGAAATTGCCGGCCTCACCGCCGCCATGCTGGTCGCGCTGGGCAAGGACGGCGTCAAGACCGTGGAAGACTTTGCCGGCTGCGCCTCGGACGACCTGATCGGCTGGAGCGAACGCAAGGACGGCGAGACCAAGCGCTTCGAAGGCACCTTCAAGGATTTCCCGGTCAGCCGCGAGGAGGCCGAGGACATGATCCTGCAAGCCCGCATCAAGGCCGGGTGGATCAACGAAGAAGACCTGCCGCCGGTCGAAGGCGGCGACTATGCCGAAGAGGCTTCGGCCTAAGGGCCGAATCCGAGCGAGGGCACCAGAGATGGCCCGGCGCGAAGAAACGACCAGAATGTGCGCTCTGACACGGGCTGAGAAGCCCGTGGCGGAGCTCATCCGCTTTGTGCTGGGGCCCGATGGCGTGCTGGTGCCCGACACCGACGCCAAGGCCGAGGGCCGTGGCGTCTGGATCAGCCTCAGCCGCGATGCCGTGGCCGAGGCGGTCAAGAAAAAGGTGTTCGCGCGCAGCCTCAAGACCGAGGTTCGCCTGCCGGACGACCTGCCCGGACTGGCCCAGGTCAGGCTGGAACAGCGCTATCTCAATGCGCTGGGCATGGCGCGCAAGGCCGGGCAACTGACCTTTGGCGCCACCAAGGTCCGCAGCCTGATCGAGACAGGGAACCTCATTGCCCTGATCACCGCCACCGATGCCGCCGAAGACGGGCGCAGCAAAATGGTGGGACCGCTCAAGGCGCTGCATTACGCGGCGGCGGAAGAAGAAATAGACGGCTTCGAAGTGCCCCATTTCGAATTGCTCTCCTCAGAGCAAATGGGTTTGGCACTCGGGCTGGAAAATGTGATACATGCTGCCCTCACGAGAGGGGCGGCAGCCCAAGCGGCAGTGGAAAAGGCCCGTAGACTGGCTCTTTACACTGCCAAACCGACGGAAAAGGACACCGACCGCCTTGCGGTTGACGGTGACCTTTTGCCCGAGGCCACCGACGAAAGACGCGAGATACATGGCTGATAACGACGACAAGCGCACCGACGACACTGGCGCGAAGAAGACGCTGACATTGAAGGGCGGCCCAGGCCTGGGCAACCGTCCGGGCATGTCGCGCGGTCCTTCGCGCTCGACGGTTGTTGTCGAAAAGCGCACGCGCCTGGTTCCCAAGCCCAATGCTCCGAGCGCTCCGCATCGGCCGCAGCCCGGTGCCCCGGCACAGGGCCAGCGTCCCGCCGCCGGCCGTCCGGCCGCTGCGCCGCGTGCGCCGCTGGGACTGAGCGCCGCCGAGGCCGAGGCCCGCCGTCAGGCGCTGGCTTTGGCCGGCGCCCGCCAGGCCGAGGACAAGGAACGTTTCGCGGCCGAAGAAGCGCGCCGCATGGAAGACGACGCGCGCCGCCGCCAGGTTCGCGAGGAAGCCGAGCGCGCCGACGAGGAACGCCGCCAGGTCGTATCCGAGGAACCGGCGCCAGTCGTCAGCGAAGCGGCGCCTGCCGCTGCGGCCGAGCCGGAAGCCGCCGCACCTGCGCAGGCCGACGAGCCGGGCTATACCCCGGCATCGCAGCGCAATCCCGGCCCGTCCAGCGTGCGCGTGGTTGCCGGCCGCCCCGGCCAGCCGCCGCGCCCGACCCGTCCGGCCGGTGAACGCCCAAGCGGCAATACCCGCCCGGAAAGCGAACGCGGCGCCAATGCGCTGCTCCGTCCTGGCACCGCCGGGGCTCGCCCCGGTGCGCCCGGCGCGCGTCCCTCAGGCACCGCTGGCCGTCCGGCCGGCGAACGTCGTCCGCCCGGCTCGGGCATGGCGCCGATCGGCAACGTGCCGCCGGCTCCGCCCAGCGAAGCCGATGGCCGCAAGGTCCGCACCGGCGCGCCGCAGGTTCGCCCGACCACCGAAGCCGAGCTCGAAAACGCCCGCCGCGCCTCGCGTGCCACGCCGGAACGGCCGACGCGCCGTGCCGGCGAGGATGCCAATGCCCGCGGCCGCCTGACGGTGACCAATGCCGGCGCTGAAAGCGATCGCGATCGTGGTCCTTCGCTCGCCGCCATGCGCCGCCGCCGCGACAAGAAAATGGGCCGCAACCAGCAGGATGCGCCCAAGCTCAGCCGTGAAGTCGTCATTCCCGAAGTCATCACGGTCGCCGAGCTGGCCAACCGCATGGCCGAGCGCTCCGTCACCGTCATCAAGATGCTGATGGCGCAGGGCACGATGGCAACCATCAACGACGTGCTCGATGCCGATACGGCCGAGCTCATCGCCAGCGAGCTGGGCCACACGGTCAAGCGCGTGTCGGAAGCCGACGTCGAAGAAGGCCTGTTCGATATCGCATCGGACGATAAGGCCGAGGACCTGACCGATCGTGCGCCGGTCGTGACCATCATGGGTCACGTCGACCACGGCAAGACCAGCCTGCTCGACGCCATCCGCGAAGCCAATGTGGTTTCGGGTGAAGCCGGTGGCATCACCCAGCATATCGGCGCCTATCAGGTCGAAAAGAACGGCAGCAAGATCACCTTCCTCGATACGCCGGGCCACGAGGCGTTCACCGCCATGCGTGCCCGCGGCGCCCAGGCGACCGATATCGCCGTGCTGGTGGTGGCAGCCGATGACGGCGTGATGCCGCAGACGATCGAATCCATCAAGCATGCCAAGGCGGCCGGGGTTCCGATCATCGTGGCCATCAACAAGATGGACAAGCCGGAAGCCAACCCGACCCGCGTCCGCACCGAGCTGCTGCAGCACGAAGTGTTCGTGGAATCGATGGGCGGCGACGTGCTCGACGTGGAAGTTTCGGCCAAGACGCAGGCCGGTCTCGACAAGCTGCTCGAAACCATCCTGCTGCAGGCCGAAGTGCTGGAGCTCAAGGTGGCCCGTGATGGCCGCGCCGAAGGCCTGGTCATCGAAGCCAAGCTCGATCGCGGCCGCGGCGCCGTTGCCACGGTTCTCGTGCAGCGCGGTACCCTCGCCATCGGCGACATCCTGGTCGCCGGCACCGAATTTGCCCGCGTCCGTGCCCTGATCAACGACAAGGGCGAGCAGGTCAAGGAAGCCGGCCCCTCCATTCCGGTGGAAGTGCTGGGCTTTACCGGCGTGCCGAGCGCGGGCGACCGCTTCTCGGTCGTCGAGACCGAAGCCCGTGCCCGCGAAGTCACCGAATATCGTCAGCGCGCCATCCGTGAAAAGACGGCCGGCGGCGGCGCCACCAGCCTCGAGCAGATGATGAATCAGCTCAAGGTGGCCGGTATCGCCAAGTTCCCGCTGATCATCAAGGGCGACGTGCAGGGTTCGGTGGAAGCCATCGTCGCTTCGCTCAACAAGCTCTCGACCGACGAAGTGTCGGCGCAGATCCTGATGAGCGCGGTGGGCGGCATCACCGAATCCGACGTGACACTGGCTTCGGCTTCGAACGCCATCGTCATCGGCTTCAATGTCCGCGCCAACAAGCAGGCATCGGATCTCGCCACCCGCGACGGCATCGAAATCCGCTACTACAACATCATCTACGACCTCGTGGATGACGTGAAGAACGCCATGAGCGGGCTGCTCAAGCCCGAACGTCGCGAGACCTTCATCGGCAATGCCGAAATCCTCGAAGTCTTCCAGATCACCAAGGTCGGCAAGGTCGCCGGCTGCCGGGTCACCGAGGGCATCGTGGAACGCGGCGCCGGCGTGCGCCTCATCCGCGACAACGTCGTCATCCACGAAGGCAAGCTCAAGACGCTCAAGCGCTTCAAGGACGAGGTCAAGGAAGTCCAGACCGGCCAGGAATGCGGCATGGCCTTCGAAAATTACGAAGACATGCGCCAGGGCGACGTCATCGAATGCTTCCGCGTCGAGACAGTGCAGCGCACGCTGTAAGTTTCACGGCCAGGAATGCAAAAGGGCGCGGTGCAGACCGCGCCCTTTTTCGTTGTTCTCGATCCACTCCTACACACGGTGTCATCCCGGCCTTGAGCCGGGATCCACCCTGAGATGGCTGTTCTTGCAGAGTTGTCGTTCGGAACCACCTTGCGGATGTGGGACGATCCCAGGATGGGCCCCGGCTCAAGGCTGGGGTGACATCGGGATGGGATCGTTCGGTAGCCCCTTCAAACCAAAAAGCCCGCCCCCCTGTTCGGGAGCGGGCCTTTTCAATTTCATTCCGGGCCTCTGTCGCGGCAGCGGAAAACTTTGCTTCGGTGACTACGGATTCCGAAACAAGGCGCCCCGCTGCCGCGGCAGCGACCCGGATGGGTCCTCAAGTCGCAATTCCGCACGGGAAACCGGGACCACTTTCCCTGGAATTGCTTTTAGTTGATCACCACGACGCGGGAGCCGGTGGGCACGCGGGCGTAGAGATCGATGATGTCCTGGTTCATCAGGCGGATGCAGCCGGAGGAGACATTGGTGCCGATCGTATAGGGCTCGGTGGTGCCATGTAGGCGGAATAGCGTGTCGCGGCCGTCCTTGTAGAGATAGAGCGCACGCGGGCCAAGCGGGTTGGTCGGGCCGCCTTCCATGCCGCCGGCATAGGGGCCGTAGCGTTCGGGTTCGCGGGCGATCATCGAGCGGGTGGGTGTCCAGCGCGGCCACTGGGCCTTGCGGCCGATCGTGGCGGTGCCGCGGAAGACCAGCGATTCATCCTTGCCGACGCCAATGCCATAGCGGATCGCGCGGCCGCCTTCGAGCACCAGGTAGAGGAAATGCTGGGGCGTATCGATAACGAGCGTGCCCGGCCGCTCATTGGTCATATAGGGCACTTCCTGGCGCCACCACTTGGGATCGACACGGCGCAGGTCCATGGCGGCGACCGGGTAGGGTTCGCCGAGCACAGCGCCATACATGCGCTGATAGTAAGGATCAACGACGGGCTCCTGCACGACCGGGGTCCGGGTGGAGGAGCAGGCGGCGAGGGCGGTGGCGGAGAGGCCAATCATGAAAAGGCGACGAGAGAGCAAGGTGGTTCCCTGGGTAAGCGGGTGACGCAATTTCGTGGTCGGCCAGTGGGTAAGCAAAGGCCGGGAGGTTCGCTAGTGCAGGAAAGCCTCACTCGCCTAACGGGCCGTCAAGGAGAGGGTTCCTCTCCGGAATGTGATGAATGGCGGGGTGTTGCCGGCATGCAACGCAAAGAAAAGGCCCGGATTGCTCCGGGCCTTCCTGCAGTTTTGCCTGCGATTTGCCTGCTATTCGGCGGCGGCTTCCGCGTCACGGGCGATTTCCTTGCCGGTGGCCTGGTCGACCACCTTCATGGAGAGGCGGACCTTGCCGCGCTCGTCGAAGCCCAGCAGCTTGACCCAGACCTTGTCGCCTTCCTTGACGACATCGGTGGTCTTGGCAACGCGCTCGGCGGCGAGCTGGCTGATATGGACCAGGCCGTCCTTGGCGCCGAAGAAGTTGACGAAGGCGCCGAAATCGGCGGTCTTGACCACGGTGCCCTGGTAGATGGCGCCCACTTCGGCTTCATCGGTAATCGACTTGATCCACTTGATGGCCGCTTCGATCTGGCTGCCGTCCGAGGAGGCGATCTTGATGGTGCCGTCGTCGTCGATGTTGATCTTGGCGCCGGTCTTTTCGACGATCTCGCGGATCACCTTGCCGCCGGTGCCGATCACTTCGCGGATCTTGTCGGTCGGGATCTTCATGGTCTCGATGCGCGGAGCGAATTCGCCCACTTCCGAACGCGAGGCGGTGATGGCCTTGGCCATTTCGCCCAGTATGTGGATGCGGCCGCCCTTGGCCTGCTCGAGGGCGATCTTCATGATCTCCTCGGTGATGCCGGCGATCTTGATGTCCATCTGGAGCGAGGTCACGCCCTGATCGGTGCCGGCGACCTTGAAGTCCATGTCGCCCAGGTGATCTTCGTCACCCAGGATATCGGACAGCACGGCGAACTTCTCGCCTTCCAGGATCAGGCCCATGGCAATACCGGCAACCGGACGCGCCAGCGGCACGCCGGCATCCATCAGCGCCAGCGAGGTGCCGCAGACGGTGGCCATCGAGGAGGAGCCGTTGGATTCGGTGATCTCGGACACGATGCGGATCGTGTAGGGGAATTCCTCGACCGAGGGACGGATCGGGTTGATGGCGCGCCAGGCGAGCTTGCCGTGGCCGATTTCGCGGCGACCCGGGGACCCCATGCGGCCGGCTTCACCCACCGAATAGGGAGGGAAGTTGTAATGCAGCAGGAAGTTCTGCTTCTGGGTGCCTTCGAGCGAGTCGATATACTGCTCGTCTTCGCCGGTGCCCAGCGTGGCAACGACCAGCGCCTGGGTTTCGCCGCGGGTGAACAAAGCCGAACCATGGGTGCGCGGCAGCACGCCGACTTCCGAAACGATCGGGCGCACGGTCTTGAGATCACGGCCGTCGATGCGCAGGCCGGTATCGAGCACGTTCCAGCGCACGATCTTGGCCTGCAGGTTGTGGATCACTTCGCCGAGCGCTTCGGCGGAGACGTCACCGGCTTCGATCTTGGCGGCAAAGGCTTCCTTGACGACCTTTTTGGCGGCGTCGACGGCAGCGTAGCGCTGGGCCTTGTCGGTGATCTTGTAGGCAGCGCGCAGATCGGCTTCGGCGACCTTGAGCACGTCCTTTTCGAGGTCCGAATAATCGGGCGCCTGGAAATCGCGGGGTTCCTTGGCTGCCAGCTCGGCCAGCTTGATGATGGCCTGGATCACCTTGCGGCTCTCGGCATGACCGAACATCACGGCGCCGAGCATGACTTCTTCGCTCAGTTCCTTGGCTTCGGACTCGACCATCAGCACGGCGTCTTCGGTGCCGGCCATGACGAGGTCGAGCTTGGATTCCGAACGGCGATCGACGGCCAGGTTCAGCACATATTGCCCATCGACATAGCCGACGCGGGCAGCGCCGATCGGGCCCATGAAAGGCACGCCCGAAATGGTGAGGGCAGCCGAAGCGGCGACCATGGCCAGCACGTCGGGGTTGTTTTCCATGTCATGCTGCAGAACGGTCACGACCACCTGGGTCTCGTTCTTGTAGCCTTCGGGGAAGAGCGGGCGGATCGGCCGGTCGATCAGGCGAGACGTCAGCGTCTCGTTCTCGGTCGGGCGGCCTTCGCGCTTGAAATAGCCGCCCGGGATCTTGCCGGCGGCGAAGTATTTTTCCTGGTAGTTGACGGTCAGCGGGAAGAAGTCCTGGCCCGGCTTGGCGGACTTGGCGCTGACGACGGTGGCCAGCAGCACGGTTTCGCCCAGGGTGGCAAGCACGGCGCCATCGGCCTGGCGGGCCATCTTGCCGGTTTCGAGCGTCAGGGGCTGGCCGCCCCAGTTGAGCTCGACCTTGTGGTAGTCAAAATTGATCGTCGACATTGTATCGTCTTTCCATTCTGCCGGTGAGCGGTAACGCAGGGGCGTAGGAAATCCCGCGAACTCGTCCGGTGCGCCCGCACCCGGCTCTGCACCCCATGTGCAGCCCAGGCTCAAAATCAGGCGCGGTTTACGTCCTTGGCGAAGACGAAACATGGGCAAGACAACAAGCAGCTCCCAGCAATTCTGGAGGCCTCACGAGATCAAAACCAAAAGACTGATTTTGTGAGCGTGAGGCGAGGGAGCGGCCAATAATCCTGCCATGCTCCGGCATTCGCCGGTCTACGCTTCCAACCCCTTGATCTTCACGAGCTCAAGGCGCTGGCAACAGACGCGGAGCCGAGGCCCCGCATCCGCAATTCGGTATGCGCGCTTAGCGGCGCAGGCCGAGCTTTTCGATCAGGGCCTTGTAACGGGCGTCATCGACGGTCTTGACGTAGTCAAGCAGGCGGCGACGGGTCGAAACAAGCTTCAGCAGACCGCGGCGGGAATGGTTGTCCTTGCCATGGTCCTTGAAGTGTTCGGTGAGGTTGGCAATGCGTTCCGACAGGATGGCAACCTGGACTTCCGGCGAACCGGTATCGTTCGGCTTGGTTGCGTATTCCTGGATCAGTTCGGTCTTGCGCTCAGCAGTAATCGACATCGGGCATATCCTTTACAAAGGAGGATCGGGTCGCCCCGGCCGGGATGTCGTCCAGGCGGGGCCGTGAATGCTCGGGCCGCAAGGCCCAAGACTGGCGTCCCTATAGTGCAAAGAGCGGAATAACGCCAGAATTTATTCGGATGCCGGCTCCTGGTCCGGCGCGGGCGTGGCGGCCGGATCGATGGCGCTGAGCGGGATGAGAAAGCGCCATTCCATACCGTCATCGTGGCAATGCCGCTCGACCTCTGCGTTCAGCGAGCGGCCAACCATGGATTGCAGGACGGTGGTGCCGAAGCCGACCCGCTCCGAAACGACGAGGCCCGGAGGCACGGTCTCGCGCCAGTTGAAATCCAGGTGCTGGTCGACGACACGCCAGCGCACCGCGAGCGCACCCGAATTGCCGGCAAAGGCGCCGTATTTGACCGCGTTGGTCGCCAGCTCATGCACCGCCATGCCCAGCACCTGAGCGGCCTGGGCATTGAGGCGGACCATCGGCCCGGACAGTTTTACCCTTGCGGCATCGAGCGGACAGAAGGGGGCGATATGGCTCTCGACCAGCTCAGCCAGCAGCACGCCTGCCAGGCCGTGGGTCAGCAGCAGGTCGGTGGAGCGGGCGAGGCCCAGAATGCGCCGCTCGAAGGCCTGCACATAGCTGTCGACATCCTCGGCGCCGCGGGCCGTCTGCTTGGCCATGGCCGCGATGACGGTCATCTGGTTCTTGGAGCGGTGCGCCAGTTCCCGCATCAGGAAACGCACCTCGCTTTCGGCCGCCAGGCGCTTGGTCGACGCATTGACCAGCGCCTGCGACACTTCGGCGATTTCGGTAACCGGATAATCGCGGGGCACCACCGGCTCGCCCCGGCCCAGCCGCTGGGCATCGCGGCGCAGGCCACGCACCGAATGACCGACACGCTGGGCGATGAGCAATGCCAGCCCACCGGCCACGCCAGCGATGACCACGCTCCAGGCCGCCAGCCAGAGCAGCGACTCGCCCAGCGGGCGCTCGACGGTGCCGACCGAGGCCCAGGCAATGACGCGCCAGCCGGACAGGCCCGAGCGCCATTCCGATGTCACCACCATGTCACCATCGAACCGCTCGCGCCGCCATTCGTCGGGGGACCGGTCGACTGCCTGGCGCATCGGAAGCACGGCGCCGGTTTCGAGCCCGGCATCGGCGGTCGCTGCCAGCACGAGATTGGCGCTATCGACCAGGGCCGCATGCCAGCCCGTCGGCAGTTGGCGGGATTGCAATGTGGCAGCGAGATTGGCGGCATTCCGCGTCAGGGCCAGCAGCACGACCTCCCGCCCGTTGGGTATCGGCAGCAATACATTGAAGACCCATTGCTGCGCCGTCTGACCGAAAAACAGCCCGGACACCGTGGCAATGCCGCGCTCGAATGCCTCGGCGGCGATCTTGGGGTTGGAGGTACGATTCAGCGGCTCGCCATAGGGTACGCGGGTGTTGAGCAACTGATCGAAATTCCGATCGAGCGCCAGCAGATAGGAGCCACTGCCGGCCAGGGCCACCACGGCGCGCTCATGGAATGCGGCAAGGTCGTTCTCGGCCAATTCCTGGCTGGAGGACAGGATTCGCAGCGTCGTCGCCATGCCGGCGACTTCGCGTTCCACCGACTGGCCCATGGCCTGCACGGTGGCATTGGTCAGCGCGCGTACAACCTCTTCCTGGGCGCGGTTGTTCCGATTGAGCAGCACCAGCGACACGACCAGTGCCGGAATGAGGATAACCAGCACCAGCGCGAAGAGGTAAAAAGCCATGGGCTGCGAGCGGGACCACGACCGGCCTTGCGGGCCTGCTGGGCTTGTCGCGTCCTTGCTGTCGTCCGTGGTGTGGGGTGCCCCCGCCATGCCGCGCCTTTCGCGGCCGGATGCTACGCAAAACCGCCCTGCCGCAGCATGACCATAGCGTCAGACGCGGTTGCCCCGATAGCGTCAGAAGTCCCCATGGGCCAAATGTTTGGCAGGGCTGGCACAAATGCCACGCCGGTCAGTATTTGGCGCTGGAATCGCTGGCTGGAAAGCTCTCGTCCACGGCTTCGTCCTGCTCGTCCCATTCGGCGGGCTTGTCGGCCTGTGCATCCTTGCCGGCATTGCGTACCTGCACCGGTGCATCCTTGGGGCCGGGCTTCTTGCCGTGCTTCATGGCGGCGGCCTTGTCGGTCTTGTGGGTCTGGGTCATTTGGACACTCCCTTTCTGGAAGGGAAACCCCTGCGGTGGCCGCAAGGTTGCAAGCGCCCGGAGTCGGCTTTGAGTCTTCTGCGGCTATGCCGCACACCTCGAAGTCTGGTAAAGAGCCGGCATGATCGAGACGCGCGCCAATACCAAGAAGCTGTTCATCAAGACCTATGGGTGCCAGATGAACGTCTATGACAGCGACCGCATGATGGATGCGCTGGCGCCGCACGGCTATGAGACGACGCTCGACATGGGTCAGGCGGACCTGGTGCTGCTCAATACCTGCCATATCCGCGAAAAGGCCTCGGAAAAGGTGTTTTCCGAGCTCGGCCGGCTCAAGGAACTGCAGAACGAGCGCCGGGCGCTGGGCGGCGACATGCTGATCGGCGTGGCCGGCTGCGTGGCGCAGGCCGAGGGCGAGGAAATCGCCCGCCGCGCGCCTGTCGTCGACATGGTGTTCGGGCCGCAGGCCTATCACAAGCTGCCCGACATGCTGGTTCAGGCCGAGGCGCAAAGGCACCTGCATCCGAGCCTCAAGCGCGCTGTCATCGATACCGACTTCCCCGAGGAGGACAAGTTCGAGCACCTGCCGTCCGCGAAGAAGGAAGTCACCATCAAGCGCGGGCTGACGGCTTTCCTCACCGTGCAGGAAGGCTGCGATAAATTCTGTTCGTTCTGCGTCGTGCCCTATACGCGCGGCGCGGAGGTCAGCCGGCCGGTGGCGCAGGTGATATCGGAGGCGCGCGGGCTGGTGGAGGCGGGCGTCAAGGAAATCACGCTGCTGGGGCAGAACGTCAACGCCTATCACGGCGACGACAAGGGCCGCGCCGTGGGGCTGGGCGAACTGGCCTATCTGCTGGCCGAAATTCCAGGGCTGGAACGGCTGCGCTATACGACCAGCCATCCGCGCGACATGGACGACGCGCTGATCGCGGCGCATCGCGACCTCGATATATTGATGCCCTACCTGCACCTTCCAGTGCAGTCGGGGAGCGACACGATCCTCAAGGCGATGAACCGGCGCCACACGGCGGCCGAATATCTCGATGTCATCGCGCGCATCAAGGCGGCGCGGCCGGACATGGCGCTGTCGGGCGATTTCATCGTCGGCTTCCCCGGCGAAACCGACCAGGATTTCGAGGATACGCTGCGCATTATCCGCGATGTCGGCTATGCCTCGGCCTATTCGTTCAAATATTCGACGCGGCCGGGTACACCCGGCGCGTCGCTGACCGATCAGGTGGACGAAGCGGTCAAGACCGAGCGGCTGTATCGGCTGCAGGAACTGGTCAATGCCCAGACCACGGCTTTCCATCAAAGCTGCGTTGGCAAGACCCTGCCGGTTTTGGTCGAGCGTCCGGGACGGCAGGCCGGGCAGGTGGGCGGGCGTTCGCCTTATCTGCAGGCGGTGCATCTGGAGGGGAGTACCGAGCTGATCGGGGCGATCCACCAGGTGGAGATCATCGGCACCAGCACCAATTCGCTGGTCGGGCGGCTGAAGGTGAAGGCCGCGGCCTAGGCTTGTGCATGCGGTGAGCCGTCACAATATTGCTACAGACACGGGACCCAAATCATCCTAGCCTCGTTGTCCAGCGACAGGCGCAAGCCCGCGCCGTCCCTCCGGGAGCCACACCAGTTTGAGCAGGCATTTGTCACCGACCGCAGACAACGCACTCGCATCGCAACTCGAACTCGCTTTTGAAGACAATCGCCTCGCTGCCCAGCTCTATGGCGATTTCGACCAGAACCTCGCTTTGATCGAACAGCGGCTCAAGGTTTCGGCCACGCCCCGCGGCAATCATGTCCTGCTCAAAGGCGCAGCGAGCGCGGTCGACCAGGCGCGGCGCGTGCTGGAATCGCTTTATGGTTCGCTGGAGGAAGGCCGCAGCATCGACATATCAGATGTCGATGGCGTCATCCGCATGATCGAGACCGAGGACAGCCAGCTCACCCTGCCGACGCTGGAGCGCAAGGGCAAGGTGCGCATGGCCCAGATCGCCACGCGCAAATCCACCATCGTCGCCCGCACCCCGGCGCAGGACGCCTATATGCGCGCCATGGAGCGGAGCGAGCTGGTGTTCGGTATCGGCCCGGCCGGTACCGGCAAGACCTATCTGGCGGTGGCCCATGCTGCCAGCCTGCTCGAACGCGGCGATATCAACCGCATCATCCTCAGCCGCCCGGCCGTGGAAGCCGGCGAGCGCCTGGGGTTCCTCCCCGGCGACATGAAGGAGAAGGTGGACCCCTATCTGCGCCCGCTCTATGACGCGCTCTACGATATGATGAAGCCCGAGAATGTCGAGCGCTGCATCACTTCGGGGATCATCGAAGTGGCGCCGCTGGCCTTCATGCGCGGCCGCACGCTGGCCAATGCCGTGGTCATTCTCGACGAGGCGCAGAATACCACCTCGATGCAGATGAAGATGTTCCTCACCCGCCTGGGCGAGAACTCCAAGATGATCGTTACCGGCGATCCGACCCAGGTCGACCTGCCGCGCGGCGAGAAATCGGGGCTGGTGGAGGCCGTGAACCTGCTCGATGGCGTCGAGGGCGTACATATTTCACGCTTCAACGACAAGGACGTGGTGCGCCACGCACTGGTCGGCCGCATCGTGCGGGCCTACGAGGCAGATACGGCCAGGAAGCTCGCCGAAAAGGACCGGGATTCCGAAGGGCTGGCGCGCACCCTGGGAACGGTGTCGCGGAGCTGAGCTTTGATGGTGCCACGTCCTCGTGGTTCGAGGCGCTGAAGAAGCGCACCTCACCATGAGGACTACTTGAAACCCAGCGCTCGCAGTAGCCTCATGGTGAGGCGGGAGCGTAGCGACCCTCGAACCACGAGGCGTGGCAGCAAGGTTAGTGCTTTAGATGCCTCCTGCACCATTGGATATCGCCGTCATCGTCAACGACGACGCCTGGCCCGAAAATCTGCAAGCGCGTGCCGAAGCAGCGGTGCTGGCGGCGCTCGCCTTTGCCAGGCCCAAGGTCAAGGGCGCGGCGGAGTTGTCGATCCTGCTCACCAATGACGAGGAGCAGCACGCGCTCAACCGGGAATGGCGCGGCAAGGACAGTTCCACCAACGTCCTGAGCTTCCCGCAGATCGAGCCCTTCGGGCCGGTGATCGGGCTGCTCGGCGACATCACGCTGGCGCGCGAGACGCTGGAGCGCGAGGCGGCCGAGCAGGGCACGACTTTTGCCGACCATTTCACCCATCTCGTGGTGCATGGATTTCTGCATATTTTAGGGTATGATCACCTTACCGACGCGGAGGCTCTTCAAATGGAGGGCCTCGAAACCCAGATATTGGGAAGCCTTGGGGTCGCCGACCCCTATGCCGATTAGGCCGGCACGAGAACGAGCCGGGCGTCATCCCGTTTCGAGGACAGATAAGCCGCTTGTTGCGGCGAGAGACCATGAACGACAGCGACAGTCTGGGCCATCAAGCGCCCACCAATCCCGAGCCTCCTTCTAGTCCCGCCTCCGTGCCTGCACGGGGGCCATCGATCTGGAACCGCATCAAGGCCATGCTGGCCCGCGGCACGGTTTCATTGCGCGACGATCTGCAGGTCGCGCTCGACGAGCAGGGAAGCGCCGAAACCGGCGACTTCTCCGAGAGCGAGCGCACGATCCTGCAGAATGTGCTCAAGCTCTCCAACGTGTCGGTTGCCGACGTGATGGTGGAACGATCCGACATCCAGGCCATCGAATCCGATGTCAACCTGGGTGCGCTGCTGGCGAAGTTCCGCCAGGTCGGCCATTCGCGCCTGCCGGTCTATGACGACAATCTCGACAATATCCTCGGCTTCATTCACGTCAAGGACGCCTTGGGCAAGATCACCGAGCCGGTGATGGACCCGGCCAAGGATGTACCAGTCAAGCTGGTCTCGTCCGTGCTCAAGCAGAAGATCGTCAAGCTCGACCTGACGCGCGACGCCATGTTCGTGCCGACCTTCATGCCGGTGGGCGACCTGCTGCAATCGATGCGCGCGAGCCGCGTGCATATGGCCATCGTGGTCGACGAATATGGCGGCACCGATGGCCTGGTGACCATCGAGGACCTGCTCGAAGCCGTGGTCGGCGAGATCGAGGACGAGCATGACGAGCTGGCTGCCGCGCTGATCCGCAAGGTGGGTGCCGATAGCTATATCGCCGATGCCCGCGCCGAGCTCAGCGACGTGCGGAGCCTGATCGGGCCGGATTTCGACCCCGGCGAATATGCCGATGACGTGGAAACCATCGGCGGGCTGGTGTTCGATCTGGCCGGGCATGTGCCCAAGCGCGGCGAGCGGGTGACGCGGCTCGATGGTTTCGAGTTCGAGATTCTCGCCGCCGACAGCCGCCGCATCAAGCGGTTGCGCATCCGGCGAAAGCGGGACGGCGATGCTGAGCCATTGGCCATCACCGACCAGCGCAGCGCGGTGGACAAGGCGGCGGCGGAATAGGGTTGTTCCCACATCCACGGTGTCTTTAAAAAACCAAGGGTCCGGAGATTGCTCTCCAGACCCTTTGGCTTGCTGCTTAACTGAACCTCAGACCTGCTGCACGGCTTCCACACCCGGCACGAAGTGGCGGAGCAGGTTTTCGATGCCACTCTTGAGCGTGGCCGTGGAAGAGGGGCAGCCCGAGCAGGCGCCCTGCATATGGAGGAACACGGTGCCTTCCTTGAAGCCCTTGAAGGTGATGTCGCCGCCATCCATGGCGACGGCCGGGCGGACGCGGGTGGCCAGCAATTCCTTGATGACCTCCACCGTCTCGCTGTCTTCTTCCTCGAAGAATTCATCGACCTCATCGAAATTGGCGACATCGACGCCGCCCTCAACGATGACCGGCTTGCCAGACAGGAAGTGGTCCATGATGACGCCAAGAATGGCCGGCTTGATATGGGCCCAGTTGGTATCGTCCTTGGTCACCGAGATGAAATCGGAACCAAGGAATACCCCGGTGACGCCGGAAATCGAGAACAGGCCCTGGGCAAGCGGGGAATTGGACGAGGCCTCGACGCTACGGAAATCGCGCGGTTCACCCACCAGCACATCGCGCCCCGGCAGGAACTTGAGGGTCGCCGGATTGGGCGTGGCTTCGGTCTGGATGAACATCGGGGCGCCTGCGGTTTACGATTAGAACGCTTCTAAAATAGACTTTTGCGGTCAGGATGCAAGGCCAAAGGCGCGGAGCAGATATGCATGTCCCGATACCTGGGCCATTCGAGCATAGCTCTCATGGCCTGCTTTAAAATCGCGCCACCGGCGCGATCTTGCCTGCTGCACGCTCAGCAGATCGCGATGATCTCCTCGTCGCTCATGCGGCCCGGCACGATGGTCAGCGGTATCGGCAGGGCGTTGGCGCGGTTGGCGAAGTGCATCACCAGCGGGCCGGGGCCCTCGCCCGAAGTAGAGGCCGCCAGCACCAGGATGGCGATATCGCGGTCCTGGTCGATGACATGCTCGATTTCCTCGGCGGCATTGCCCTCGCGGATGACCGATTCGCTGCGCACTTCGCCGATATCGCGGATGCGGGCGAGGCGGGCGTCGAGATTGCGCTCGGCCTCCTCGACGGCTTCGGCGCGCAGCACGTCCTCGACGCCCAGGCCGATGAATTCGGGCTTCTGCACCACGCTCATCAGGACCACGGTGCCGCCGGTGCGCTTGACGCGATAGGCGGCAAAGGTCAGCGCCCGTTCGCATTCGGGCGTCTCGTCGATGACGACGAGGAATTTGCGCTTGTATTCGGTCTGTGAAACCACGGCCGCTCCTTCTTCTGTCGCGTTTCTGGCAAGGCTTAGCGGATGAAGCCGACGATAGAGCGGACATCGACCATTGTCGCCTCTGCAATGGCGCGGGCCCGCTCGGCGCCGTCGTGCAGGATGGCGTCGATCGTCGTCGTATCCTCGATCAGCCGGCGCATTTCGTCACCCATGGGGCCAAGCTGGGCCACCGCGCGTTCGGCGAGAGCCGGCTTGAAGATGCCCCAGCCCTTGCCGCCGAATTCGGCGATGACCTGGGCCTTGGATGTATCGGAAAGCGCGGCGTAGATGCCTACGAGATTGTCGGCTTCCGGCCGGCCGAGGAGGCCTTCCACCGTCTCGGGCAGGGGCGCGGGATCGGTGGTGGCCTTCTTGATCTTCCTGGCGATGGCATCGGCATCGTCGAGCAGCGAGATGCGCGACTGGTCGGACGGGTCCGACTTGCTCATCTTCTTGGTGCCGTCGCGCAGGCTCATGATGCGCGTGGCCGGGCCGGCGATCAGCGGTTCGGTGATGGGGAAGAAGTCTTCGCCCAGCCCGCGATCGGCGATCGACTTGGCATAGTCGTTGTTGAACTTGGCGGCGATATCGCGCGTCAGTTCGAGATGCTGCTTCTGGTCGTCGCCGACGGGAACGTGGGTGGCCTTGTAGACGAGGATATCGGCCGCCATCAGCGAGGGATAGGCCAAGAGGCCCAGCGAGACGTTTTCCGAATTCTTGCCGGCCTTGTCCTTGAACTGGGTCATCCGGTTCATCCAGCCGATGCGGGCGACGCAATTGAACACCCAGGCCAGTTCGGCATGCTGCATGACCTGGGACTGGTTGAAAACGATCGCTTTTTTGGGGTCGATGCCGGCAGCGATATAGGCGGTGGCCACTTCGCGGGTGGCGCGGCGCAGGTCGTCCGGATCCTGCCAGACCGTGATGGCATGCATGTCGACCACGCAATAGATGCAGTCATGGGTATCCTGCAGCGGCACGAAACGCCTTATAGCGCCGAGATAATTGCCCAGATGCAGATCGCCCGAAGGCTGGATGCCGGAAAAAACGCGGGGGGTGAAGGTCATGGCGAGCCTAGCAGTTCCAGAAATGCGCGATCCGGCTGTTAGCATGCTTACGCCATGGCGAACAATCGCCTCACCCCCGCCGCATCCGGCGGAACAGCAGACCCAGCTTCTGTGCGCCGGTGATGTGGACCAGCGTGAAATAGAGGACCATGCCGAAGCCGACCAGCGCAGCCAGCAGGCCCGCCTGCTGCCAGAGCGGGACACCGCTGGCGAAATAGCCCACGCCGCGCTGCGCGAGAAGATAGAGCACGCCGCCCATGACCACGCTGATGGCGATGATCAGCCCATGCTTGATCCACTCTGCTCCGGTCAGTGCAAAATGGCCGCGCCGCGCCAGGAACAGGGCCAGCAGCACGGCATTGAGCCAGGCCGAGACCGAGGTGGCGATGGCGATGCCGACATGGACCAGGCTGGGGAACAGCAGCAGCGAGAGGGCAATATTGATCACCACCGAAATGGTGGCGAAAACGGTTGGCGTCAGCGTGTCCTCGCGGGCGAAATAGCCCGGCTGCAGCACGCGGATCAGCACATAGGCGGGCAGGCCGGTGGCAAAGGCGATCAGTGCCTGCGCCGTCTGGGTGGTGGCCAGCGCGTCGAAGGCGCCGCGCTCGAACAGCACGCGCACGATGGGTTCGGCCATGGCGATCAGGGCCGTGGCGGCGGGCATGGAAAGCAGCATCGCGGCCAGCAGGGACTGATCCTGAGTGGCACGGGCCTCCGTTTCTCGACCGCCCTTCAGATGCCTGGACAGTTCGGGCAGCAGCACCGTGCCGATGGCGATGCCGATAATGCCGAGCGGCAGCTGATAGAGCCGGTCGGCATAGTTGAGGATGGAAATGGCATTGTCGGCGCCCGAGGCGATGATGGTGCCGACGAAGATATTGATCTGGGTAATGCCGCCGGTGAGGATGGCCGGCACGGCCAATATCCAGAAGCGGCGCACCTCCGGATCGAACCGGGGCAGGCGGAGCGCCGGCACGAAATCGGCCCGCTTTATCGCGCCATAGACCAGCGCCAGTTGCGCCAGCCCGCCCGCCATGGTGGCCATGCCGACCCAGGTGGCCGCGCCTGCCGGGTCCTGGGCCCAGAAGGTGATCAGCGGGATCAGGGCGGCGATATTGACCAGGTTGAGCAGCACCGGCGCGAAGGCGGCGGCAAAGAAGCGGCCCAGCGAATTGAGGATCGCCCCATAAGCGGCCATCAGCGACATGCAGGCCAGGTAAGGGAACATGATGCGCGTCAGCAGCACCGTGAGATCGAACTTTTCAGGATCGTCGAGGAAGCCGGGGACGAAGGCGATCATGAGCTGCGGCATGAAGATTTCCGCCAGGATCGTCACGCCCACCAGCATGGCGACCAGCCAGGCCATGATGCGCGAGGCGAGATCGAGCGCGCCATCGCGTCCCTGCTGCTCCAGCGCCCCCGAGAATAGCGGCACGAAAGCGGTGTTGAAGGCACCCTCGGCAAACAGGCGCCGGAACAGGTTGGGAAAGCGGAAGGCGGCAAAGAAGGCATCGGCGGCCGGGCCGGTGCCCAGAACCGCGGCCATCAGCGCATCGCGCACGAAGCCGGCGACACGGGAAACGAGCGTGAGGCCGCCCACGGAGAGGAAATTGCGGTAGAGGCTCACCTGCCACGCCCTCGTGGTTCGAGGCGCGTGAAGGACGCGCACCTCACCATGAGGGCTACTCTTGGCTCGGTATCCCAGTAGCCCTCATGGTGAGGCGGGAGCACTTGCGACCCTCGAACCACGAGGGCGTGGCACGGGCCGCTACCCATTGGCCACCTTCTCGCCGCGGGGGTGGAACACGCCCATCAGCGCGTCGTGAATCTTGCGCTGGCGGGGCTTGGAGGTGATCTTCTGGCCGGTGAGATCGGTGATGTAGAAGACGTCCACCGCCTTTTCCCCATAGGTGCCGATATGGGCCGAGCCGATGGTGAGGTTGAGGTCGGAAATCTGATGGGTCAGCGAATGCAGCAGGCCCATGCGGTCGAGGCCGGACACCTCGATGACGGTGAACTTTTCACTGAGCGCATTGGAGACCGTGACCTGCGAGGGCAAAGCGAAGGGCCGCAGCCGCTTGTTGTGGCGGCTTTCCTTGCCCAGATCGATGAGGATCTGCCGCTTGCCCTGCAGCAATTGCTTGACCGTATCGATGATGCGGGTGGCGCGAACCTTCTCGTCCTCGTCCGAGGTAAAGGAGCGGCGCAGCCGGAAGGTATCGAGGGCGTGGCCGTCGCGGGTGGAAAAAATCTGCGCCCCGATAATGGAAGCATCCTGCATGGTGCAGGCACCGGCGATCAGCGACAGCAGGCGCGGATGGTCGGGCGTATAGAACGACACCTCGGTAATGCCCTCGAAGGCCTTGACCCTGATGGATCCGGCAAACGGCTCCCCGGCCATATCGGCCTGGCGGATCATGCGGGCATGCTCCACCTGCAATTCGGGCTCGGCGCGCAGCCAGTAGTGATCGTAGTGGCGCGCCACATAGGCTTCCACATCGGCCGGTGGCCAGGCTTCGAGCGAGGCGGCCAGCGCACGGCGCGCCGCATTGACGCGATCGGAGTGCGTCACCTGGCTGTGCCCGCCAGACAGCAACGGCTCGGTGGCATAGTAGAGGGCGCGCAGCAAAGAGCCCTTCCAGCCGGTCCAGACGCCGGGGCCGACGGCGCGGATATCGCAGGCGGTGAGGATCATCAGCAAAGCCAGGCGCTGGGGCGACTGCACCACATCGGCAAAGGCCTTTGCGGTTTCGGGATCCTGGATATCGCGGGCCTGGGCGATCTCGCTCATCAGCAGGTGATATTCGATCAGCCAGGAAACGGTGTCGGTCTCCGCCGGGGAGAGGCCGAAGCGCGGGCAGAGTTTCCGGGCGATGCGGGCGCCGGCGATGGAATGGTCTTCCGGGCGGCCCTTGGCGATGTCGTGCAGGAACAGCGCGACATAGATCAGGCGCGTATCGTTGAGCTGCGGCAGCAGTTCGTGGGTCAGCGGCAGCTGGTCGCGCAGCCCGCCATTGGCGATGTCGGCCATGACGCCGACCGAGCGGATCAGGTGCTCGTCCACCGTATAGTGGTGGTACATGTTGAACTGCATCAGCGCGACGATCTTGCCGAAATCGGGCACGAAGCGGCCGAGCACGCCGCTTTCGTTCATCTGGCGCAGGATGCGCTCGACCGATTGCGGGCTGGTCAGGATGGTCAGGAAGTGCTCGTTGGCCTTGGCATCGTGCCGCAGCGTGTTGTCGATGAGGCGCAGCGAGCGGGCGATATGCTTGATGGCATCGGGGTGGAACAGCAATTGCTCCCGCCCGGCGACGAGGAACATACGGATGAGGTTGACCGGGTCCTTCTCGAACACGTCGGGGGCCGCGATATTGAGCCTTCCGGTATCGAGCACGAAATCGGTTTCGCCCTTGATGCGCGACTTGCCCGAGCGGAAGGGCGCCAGCACGCGGCCGACCAGGTCCATATCCTTGGCGTGGTTGAATTCAAGGCTGGCGCAGATGATGCGCGTCAGGTCGCCCACATCCTTGGCGACGAGGAAGTAGCGCTTCATGAAGCGCTCGACGCCGAGCATGCCGACGCGCTGGGCATAGCCCATGCGCTCGGCCAGTTCGGGCTGCACGTCGAAGGTCAGCTTCTCCTCGGCCCGGCCGGTTACGAAATGGAGGTGGCACCGCACCGCCCAGAGGAAATCCTCGGCGCGCGAGAACAGGCGGTATTCGGCGGCTGACAGCACGCCCTTGCCGACCAGTTCATGCGATGTCTTGACCTGGTAGAAATACTTGCCGATCCAGAACAGTGTGTTGAGGTCGCGCAACCCGCCCTTGCCGTCCTTGATATTGGGCTCGACCACATAGCGGGTATTGCCCATCAGCTTGTGCCGCTCATCGCGCTCGGCCATCTTGGCGGCGATGAATTCGGGGCCGGTTTTCGGCATGATCTCGGTTTCGAAGCGCGTGACGAGATTGTCGAACAGCGCCCGGTCGCCGGTCAGGAAGCGGGCTTCGAGCGTGGCGGTGCGCACCGTCATGTCGGCACGGGCCATGCGGATACATTCATCGACCGAACGGACGGCGTGGCCGACCTTCTGGCCGAGATCCCAGAGCATGTAGAGCACATATTCGGTGACCTGCTCGCCCCAGGGCGTCTGCTTGTAGGGCAGGATGAACAGCAGGTCGATATCGCTCCCCGGCGCCAGCGTGCCACGGCCATAGCCGCCGACGGCGGAGAGGGCGATGGCCTCGGCGCCACTGGGATTGTCGACCGGATAGACGCGGCGGGTGGCAAACAGATGCACCGCGGCGATGATCTCGTCCTGGGCATTGGAGAGGTTCTGCGCGCAGCGTGCGCCCTTGCCTGACGCCAGCAATTCGGCCTCGGCCTGCTTGCGCGCTTCGGCCAGGGTCTTGCGGATATGCGCCAGCACCGCAGCGCGGGCGGTGGAGGATTTGGGCGCATCCTCGCCAATCGCCGCATCGAGCTCGCTGAGAATGACCTCGGCCGGCTTGAGCGAGAAGAGCGGTTTTCGCGGCTTTGCCTCAGCTTCGGCGAGCGTCATCGCGGATTTTCTTCAACTCGTAGAGCGTTTCGATCGCTTGCTTGGGGGTCATCTCGTCGGGTCGAACGACGTCGAGCGCGGCATGTACAGGGTCCGGCCCTGCCGGCCGGGAGGGCGGCTGGTGGGCGAAAAGTGGCAGATCGTCTAGCACGCTGGCCTTCTGGCTGGAAGAGGCGGTGCCGGCCGAGCGCTGCTCCAGCACAGTGAGAACCTGGCGCGCCCGCGCCAGCACCGGCTCGGGCAGGCCGGCCAGCCGCGCCACCTGGATGCCATAGGAGCGGTCTGCGGCGCCTGGCCCCACTTCATGCAGGAACACCACTTCGCCCTCCCATTCGCGCACCTTCATGGTGACGTTGGCAACCCGGCTCAGTGTCTTGGCGAGGCTGGTCAGTTCGTGGAAGTGGGTGGCGAAGAGCGCCCGGCAGCCGGTGGTTTCGTGCAAGGCCTCGACGGCCGCCCAGGCGATGGAGAGACCGTCGAACGTGGCGGTGCCCCGGCCGATCTCGTCGAGCACCACCAGGCTGCGCCGGGTGGCGCGATTGAGGATGGCCGATGTCTCGACCATTTCGACCATGAAGGTCGAACGGCCATGGGCAATGTCGTCGCTGGCGCCGACGCGGGAAAACACCCGGTCCACCACGCCGATATGGGCCGACGTCGCGGGCACGAAACTGCCCATATGCGCCAGGATGGCGATGAGTGCATTCTGGCGCAGGAAGGTCGATTTACCGCCCATATTCGGGCCAGTCACCAGCCACAGGCGCCCGCCGCCAATGGCGTCGTCGCCACTGAGATCGGCGTCATTGGCGACGAAGCTCTGGCCCTCGGCCGAGACCATATCTTCAACCACCGGATGGCGACCGCCATCGATGCGGAAAGCCAGCGAATCGTCGATTTCGGGGCGGATATAGGCGCGAGTGGCAGCCAGATGCGCCAGGGCCGCGGTCACGTCCAGCTCGGCCAGGGCATCGGCCAGCTCGCGCAGGGCATCGGTGCGGCTCAACACGTCATAGCGCAGGCTGGCGAAGACCTTGAGCTCGATTTCCAGCGCCGCCTCATGCGCGCGGGCGATGCGGCCTTCGAGATCGGCCAGCTCGGTCGTGGTGAAGCGCATCGCGTTCGCCAATGTCTGGCGATGGATGAAGCTCTGCCGGTGGGGCTCTTCGAGCAGCCGCGTGCCATGGGCGGCCGGCACTTCGACGAAATAGCCGAGCACGCCATTGTGCCGGATCTTCAGCGAGCGGACGTCGGTTTCCTCGATCAGCCTTGCCTGCAGCGCTGCAACGACGGCGCGGGTTTGGCTGGCCAGGGCCCGCTCGTCATCGAGCGCCTGGTCGTAGCCCTTGCGGACAAAGCCGCCATCACGGCTCAGCAGCGGCAATTCGTCGTCCAGCGCCAGCGCCAGCTCGGAGGCCAGCGGCAAGGGCGCGGCGGCCAGGGTCTGCGCCAGCCGGGCCAATATTGCGGGGGCGTCCTCGATACGGCCGAAATGCTGCGCCAGTGCCGCGGCGGCGCTCACCGCCTTGCCGATGGCGGCCAGATCGCGCGGACCGCCGCGGTCGAGCGCCAGCCGCGTCAGCGCGCGGGCGAGGTCGGGCACCGCCTTGAGATCGGCGCGCAGGCGACCGGTCAGCAACGTGTCATTGGCGAGCAGACCCACCGCATCGAGCCGTTCGTTGATGGCTGCGGCATCGGCCAAAGGCGACGCCAGCCGCGCTGACAGCAGCCGCGAGCCGGGAGCGGTGACCGTCAGGTCGATGACCTGGCGCAGCGAGCCCCTGACCTGGCCGCGCTGGGTCTGGTGCAGCTCGAGACTGGCGCGCGTGGCCTGGTCGATGGCCATGTGCCGGCTGGCCGTATCGGCTATCGGGGCCCGCAAGGCCACGCCGACGCCCTTCTGGCTCTCGCGCACATAAGCGACCACTGCGCCCAGAGCCGCTCGCGCGGCGCGGGACAGCGACGTGGGGTCGAATGCACTATTGGGAAAGGCGGCGCGCAGGCTTGAAGTGGCCGTTTCGCTGTCGAAGCTGTCGGCAGGCGCGGCGTAGGTGATGGGGGTCCAGGCCGGGGCGAACAGGTGCCGCTCGGTCAGCGCCAGCCGGGTCGCTTCGGTCAGCAGCAGTTCGGCCGGGCCGATGCGGGCCAGTTCGTCCTGGAGCTGTTCAGCCGACAGATCGGCGGTAAAGGTCTCGCCGGTCGAGACATCGGCCCAGGCCAGGGCGAAATCGGTCTCGCCATGGCGCACCATGGCCAGGGCGGCCAGAAAATTGGAGGTACGCGCGTCGAGATGGTCATCCTCGGTCAGCGTGCCGGCAGTGATCAGCCGCACCACGTCGCGCTTCACCACCGATTTGGCGCCGCGCTTCTTTGCTTCACTGGGGTCTTCCACCTGTTCGCAGATGGCGACACGGTGGCCCAGCTTGATGAGCTTGTTGAGATAGTCGTTGGCGGCATGGATGGGCACGCCGCACATCTGGATATCCTCGCCCAGATGCTTGCCGCGCTTGGTCAGCACGATGCCCAGGGCGGCGCTGGCAATCTCGGCATCCTCGAAGAACAGCTCGTAGAAATCGCCCATGCGATAGAACAGCAGATAGCCGGGATTGACCGCCTTGATCTCGAAATACTGCGCCATCATCGGCGTCAGGGCCGGGGTCTGCGCTTGTTCGATGGGCGATTGGTCCATGGGGCAAAGGGGTCTCGGCGAGGAAGCCGAGACCTTATGGCGTTCGGGGCGGAAATCCAACCTTCGGCACCGGGGTTTGCCCCGGTGTTTACATCCCCCTTATGACCGAAGCCGGCTCCACCACCTTGCGATAGAGATGCCAGGTGGCATGGCCGAAAATGGGGATGGCCACGGCCAGGCCGACAAAGAGCGGCAGCGAGCCGATGAAGATGCCTGCCCCCACAATGATACCCCAGGCCAGCATCGACACCGGATTATGCATGACCGCGCGAAACGAGGTTTCGACGGCCACAAAGGCCCCCACATCGCGGTCGAGCAGCAGCGGAAAGGCGATGACCGTGGTGCAGAGGGTGAAGATGGCGAAGAGCGCGCCCAGCATGGTGCCCGTTATGAGCAGGGTCATGCCGCCCGGTTCGGTGAAGATCTGGTTCATCAGCCCGCCCAGCGTCTGCGGCGTGGATGAGCCGAACAGGCTCTCGTACAGCGCCTGCGCCGCGGTCAGCCACAGGGTGAAGACCGCCAGGAGCATGATGGCCAGCGCGGCGATCGAGCCTATGGCCGGTGATTTCAGCACTTCGAAAGCGTGATGCCAGGACGTGTCGAGGCCCTGTTCGCGCCGCCGGGAAATTTCGTAGAGCCCGATGGCGGCGAAAGGCCCGATCAGCGCGAAACCGCCCACCAGGGGGTAGAGCAGCGGCCAGGTGTAATAGCCATCCATCCACACCGTCAGCACGATGCCGACAATGGGATAGATCAGCACCAGCAGGACGTAATGGCTGGGCTTTTCCCAGAAATCGGCAATGCCCCGGCGCAGGGCATCGCCCAGGTCGCCGAGCGTGATCGTATGGATGACCGGCATGTCGAGCTTGTCGCCGGCACCGGAAATGACGTGGAAATTGGCCATGGCGTCAGGTCTCCTTTTCAGGAGGCCGCTGGCCCATGAGAACGCTGCCCCGTCACGCCCCCGCGAACCGCGGCCGCAACGAGGTGAGCCTAGCCCAGGTGCGACCGATTGTCGCCCCAAATCGGGGAAACGTGATCGGGCCTTCCGCAACACCCCACCCTCAATCCCTCCCCACAAGGGGGAGGGAGGCGCCAGATCGACCTTCAAGGGTCAACTCGGATATCTACTCAACCGCTGAGCAGGCTTCCCTCCCCCTTGTGGGGAGGGAATGAGGGTGGGGTGAGTCACACGCACTTATCCGACAACCACACCCCAAGCGGCGCTTCCGCTCGCCCTATCGCAGCGAATCCACCTCGTAGCGATCGGACGGATCGTGCTGCGGGCGATAGGTGAAGTAGTCGAAGACCGCCGGGCTGGCGGTGCCGTTGAGGTCATGGGCCGCCATGCCGACAAAGGCGCCGGTGAAGCTGCCATGGGCCTGATGGCCGCCGCATTCGTCCGAGAGGATCGAGGCGTCCAGAACCGGGCCGATGGGCTGCAGATCCTGGCCTTCCAGCGCGTAGAAGAATTGCAGCTTCCGCCCGCGAATGGTCAGCGCCAGCCTGACCTTGCCTTCATTCGGAATCTGCACCGGCGCGGCCGGGAAGGTCAGATTGCCGTCGGGCCAGGAGATTTCCGAGCTCATCAGCAGCAATTCGCGCTGCCCGTCGGCATGCGCGGTCACGGCGAGGTAGAAGAAGTTGTAGCGGCTGTAATAGGCCGTCAGCCCCGCCATGGTGCGCTCGTCGGTGGCTTTGAAATCCACCACCGTCTCCGCATCGTAGGAGAAGTGCTGCTGCCGGCGGGCCACCAAAGCCTGCTCGAACCAGGAGCCGATCGACTCGCGGCCGAACAGCGTCAGCCTGCCGCCCTCGACCCTGAAAATGCGGTCGGCTTCGGGCGTACGCAGCCACTGGAAGTCGATGGGCAGGCCGTTCTCGAACGTATAGCGCTGCTCGGCCCAGTATTTTGCCTCGTCACGGGTGCCGGGCACCTCGACATGCAACGAGGGTACCGGGCCGTTCTTCACATAGAGCCAGTCGTCATCGCCCCAATAGGCTTCCTGGATCGCGGTTTCGCGGCCGAGGACGCAGCGGCGCTCCTGGGTGGTGGGGCGGCCGGTGAGGTGGACCAGGTAGGTCTTGCCCTCGGGAGTCTCGACGATGTCGCCATGGCCGGCGCGCTGCAGGGCAGCGAGCGGGGCATCCTTGGAGGTCAGGATGTGCTTTTGCGGATGGGTCTCGTAAGGCCCGTCGATGTTGCGCGAACGGGCGAAGGTGCAGGCGTGGTCATAGGCCGTACCGCCCTCAGCGGTCAGCAGGTAGTACCAGCCGTTCCGCTTATAGAGATGTGGACCCTCGACCAGCTTGAGGTCGGTGCCCTGGTAGATATTCTTGATCCGACCGACCAGCCTGCCCGCCTTGGCATCGAATTCCTGCAGCGCGATGCCGGCGAATTTGAGCGGGCGGGTGCGGTGGTCCCAGATCATGTTGACGATCCATTTGCGGCCGTCATCGTCATGGAACAGGCTCGGGTCGAAGCCCGAGCTGTTGGTATAGACCGGGTCCGACCACGGGCCCTCGATCCGGTCGGCCCAGACGATGTAATTATGGGCGTCCTTGAACGAGCCGTCCTTGCGTTTGACGTCGGTATAGACCAGCCAGAACTTTTCGCCGTCATGGGTCAGGCAGGGGGCCCAGACGCCGCAGCTATCGGGGTCGCCGCGCATGTCGAGCTGCGCCTTGCGCGTCAGCGGGCGGGTGACCAGCTCCCAATTGGCCAGGTCCCTGGAGTGGTGAATCTGCACGCCGGGGAACCACTCGAAGGTGGAGGTGGCGATGTAATAATCGTCGCCGACGCGGAGAATGGACGGGTCCGGATTGAAGCCGGGCAGGATGGGATTGGTGATCTGGGGCATGGCAGGGATCCTAGGTAAGCGGCAGCGTCATGCGGTATTGAAGAAAACCGGACTCGCTGGCCAGGCGGTCATAGAGCTGCATGGCCGTGTGATTGGTACGGTGGGTGGTCCAATAGACCCTCGAGCAACCCTTGGCCGTCGCGTCGGCCGCGACATGCTCGATCAGTGCCCGCCCATGGCCCTGGCCGCGGCCCGCAGGCGCGACGAACAAGTCCTGCAGGTAGCAGCTGTCGGAGATGGACCAGTTGGTGCGGTGGTAAAGCCAGTGCACCAGCCCCACGGGCATCCCGTCCTGGAGCGCCAGGGCGCCCCAGGTGGGTTCGTCGGGATCGAGCAGGCGCGACCAGGTCGAGGCATAGACCTCATCGGGCAGCACGGTGTCGTAGAAGGCCAGGTAGGCCTTCCACAATTCCGTCCAGGCGGCGCGGTCAGCCGCTTCGATCGGTCTGATCATCACACGAAGCGGTTGATCAGATTTTCGAGATATTCCTGCTGGCCGGATTTCGGCTGCGGGTTGATGTTGTCGGCATCGACCTTGGCGGCGAGGTCGGCGAGCGACAGCTTGCCGTCCAGGATGTCCTTGCCCATGCCCTGGTTCCAACCGGCATAGCGGGCATCGACTGTCCTGTCGTAAGTGCCGTCCTCGATGAGCGCCGCCGCCGCCTTGAGCGAGCGGGCGAGCACGTCGAGGCCGCCGATATGGCCATGCAGCAGGTCGGCCGGATCGATCGACTGGCGGCGCACCTTGGCGTCGAAGTTCCAGCCGCCCGAATTGAGGCCGCCGGCCTTGAGGATTTGGTAGAAGGCGAGCGTCGTCTCGGGGACATTGTTGGGGAACTGGTCGGTATCCCAGCCCGACTGCAGGTCGTTGCGGTTGGCATCGACCGAGCCGAGAATGCCGAGCGAGGCGGCCAGAGCCAGTTCGTGCTCGAAGGAGTGGTTGGCGAGGAAGGCGTGGCCGACCTCGATATTGCACTTCACCTTGGTTTCGAGGCCGTACTTCCTGAGGAAGCCATAGACCGTGGCGACGTCGAAATCATACTGGTGCTTGCTGGGCTCCTGAGGCTTGGGCTCGATCAGGATCTGGCCCTTGTAGCCGATCTTTTCGGCATGCTCGATGACCATATGCAGGAAGCGGCCCATCTGGTCCTGCTCCTGGCCGATCTTGGTGTTGAGCAGGGTTTCATACCCCTCGCGGCCGCCCCACAGCACATAATTGGCGCCGCCCAGTTCGTGCGTCAGCTCCAGCACGTTCTTCACCTGGCCGGCGGCATAGGCGAAGACTTCCGGGTCCGGATTGGTGGCGGCGCCGGACATGTAGCGGCGGTTGGAGAACAGGTTCGCCGTGCCCCAGAGCAGGCGCGTCCGGCTCTTTTCCATCTTCCGGGCGAAGATTTCGCCGATTTCGCGCACATTGCGGTTGCTCTCGGCGAGCGTCGCCCCTTCCGGCGCGATATCGGCGTCGTGGAAGCAGAAGAAGGGGATGTCGAGCAGGTCGAACAGCTCGAAGGCCACGTCGGCCTTGAGGCGCGCGCCCTCCATGCCCTTGTCATACCAGGGCCGGTCGAAGGTGCGGCCGCCGAACGGGTCGCCGCCTTCCCAGGCGAAGGTGTGCCAATAGGCGACGCCGGGACGGATATGGTCTTCCATCCTTTTGCCGAGGACGATTTCGTCCTTGTTGTAGTGGCGATAGGCCAGCGGGTTGGTGCTGTTGGCACCCTCAAACTTCACCGGCGAAATGCCCTTGAAAAAGTCGGTCAATTACGTGCCTCCTCGATGGCAGGATAGAGCGCGCGATAGCGTGCATATTGGTCGGAATAGGCGGCCGACAAGTTTTTGTCGGGCGCAATGACTGTTCGTATCGGCGGCATGGTCATCACCGTCTGGGGCGAAGCTCCTTCGGCGGCACAGAGGCCGAGCCGGGCAGCGCCGAGCGCACCGCCGAAATCGCCATCCTCGGGCAGGGCGATTTCCATATCCAGATTGGTGGCGATCATGCGGAGCCAGAGGGCGGATTTTGACCCGCCGCCCACGGCCAGCAGATGGTCGATTTTCGTGCCGGCATCGGACAGGACACGCTGGCTGTCGCGGAAGGCGAAAGTCACCCCCTCCATCACCGCCTGGGCCAAACGGGCCGGATCGGAGAGATGGCTGAGGCCCACGAACGAACCACGCGCTGCGGCATTGTTATGCGGGGTGCGTTCCCCCGAGAGATAGGGAAGGAAGATTTCCTCGCCCGGTCCGGTGAACTGCGCCTCGGCAGCAGCGGAAAGCGCGGCCTGTTTCTGGCCGGTGATCTTGCTCAGCCAGTTGAGACTATCGGTCGCCGAAAGGATGACGCCCATCTGGTGCCAGGTATCGGGGATGGCGTGGCAGAAGGCATGCACCGCCCCTTCGGTATTGGGGCTGAAGCGCTCGTTGGAGACGAAGAGCACGCCCGACGTCCCCAGCGAAACAAAGCCTTCGCCCGGCCGGATGGCGCCGATGCCGCAGGCGGAGGCGGCATTGTCGCCGGCGCCGCCGGCCACCACGACGAGACCGTCCATGCCCCAGCGCTGCGCCAGCTCGCGCTTGAGCGTGCCCGAACTCTCCGAGCCCTCGACCAGGCGCGGCATATGCGAGCGATCCAGGCCGGTCACAGCCAGCAACGCGTCGGACCAGTCGCGCTTGCCGACATCGAGCCACAGCGTGCCCGACGCGTCGGACATGTCCTCCACATATTCGCCCGTCAGCAGCAGGCGCACATAGGCCTTGGGCAGCAGGACCTTCTCGATTTTTTCGAATACCGCCGGCTCGTGCTTGCGGACCCAGGCGATCTTGGGCGCGGTGAAGCCGGGCATGGCGATATTGCCGGCCAGCTGGCGCAGCGAGGGGAGCGCCGCTTCCATTTCCTTGCATTCTTGCGCCGAGCGCCCGTCATTCCACAGAATGGCCGGGCGCAGGATTTCGTCATTCCTGCCGAGCAGGGTAGCGCCATGCATATGGCCGGAAAGGCCGATGCCGCGCACCGAAGCTAGCTCCGCTGGATGGGACGCCTTGAGCTTGTCGATGGCGGCCAGGGTGGCGGTCCACCAATCGGCCGGATTTTGTTCGGACCAGCCCGGATGCGGCCGCACCGGCTCGACAGCGGCGGCCGAGGCGTCGCCCAGCGCCCGCCCATGCTCGTCGATCAGCAGCGCCTTGACGCCGGACGTGCCGATATCAATGCCGAGATAGGTCATGATGCACGTACCTCATATCTGGAGCGGTGCAGCATCTGAACGTCCTCCCGGCCCGTTTTCGGGCCCCGCCGGTTTGATGATTGGCGTGCTTCTTAGCGCAGATTGTCGCGCAGGAAAATCCCGATTTCAATGGGGTCCGTTACTGGCTTGCCACTGCTGCCCAGGGCCAGGCTGCGCGCCGCGGCAATCGCCTCGCGGATTTCGCCATCGGGGTTCTGGTCCAGCACCACGTCGATGGCGCCCGAGCGCAGCCCGCGGCGTGTCGGATCGGTCAGCTCATGGGCAATGACGCGGATGGCTCCGGCGCGCTTCGAGGCTTCGAGCGCCGCCACCAGGCCACTATTGCCGGCCCCCAGATTATAGAGCCCGGCCAGATCGCCATGTCGTTCGAGCAATTCGGCCACGATGGCCTGGGTTTCGCTGCGCTCGTCATGGCCCTCGATGGGCCCGATGATCTCGATGGCGGGAAATTCGGCGGCCAGGGCGGCCCGGAAGCCCTCGAGCCTGTCCGAGTGGTCGCGCAGATGGAGCGAACCGGCGATGACCGCCACCTTGCCGCCATCGGGCAGGAACCGCCCCATCAGCGAAGCCGCGGTGCGGCCGGCGGCTGCATTGTCGATGCCGATGAAATGCCGGCGCAACGTGCCCGGCAGGTCGGAAACCAGCGTCATCACCACGATGCCGCGGCGCGTAGCGTTATCGACTGCCGCCTGCACCGAGGGTTCCTCGCCGGCGACGATGACGGCGCAATCGCATTGGCGGGCATCGAGCGCGTCGAGGCTCCGGGCCAGGGCATCGGCATCGAGCGCCCGGATGCGATGGGTTTCGATATGCATGCGGTCGGCCAAGGCAGGACCAACCCGCCGCGCCACCGCATCGGCGAGGCTCGCCATGAATTCATTGGAGCCGTCAGGGATGATGAAGCTGAGCTTGAGATCGCGCGCACGCGCCAGCAGGGACGCACTGAGATCGCGCTGGAAACCGATTTCGGCAATGGCCGCCTCGACCTTTTCGGCCGTGGCGGCGCGCACGCCCGGGCGGCTATTGAGCACGCGATCGACGGTGGCCAGCGAAACGCCGGCCGCCCGCGCCACATCATGCACCGTAGCCCGGCGTCTCAACCCGATCTCGTTCACGCATGCTCCCCTTGTCCTCACGCGGAGGATCGTCAGGTGGTGCGGAAAGGTCAAGTGCATCGTTGCAGGCAGACGAGAAAGCAGGCTACAGGTTCCGCGCAAATTACGGGGTGCGGGTCATGGCCATAGCAGTATCGACGTTCGGCAGCTTCGGGGACAAGCGGGTCGACCAGTTCCGCCTCGTCAGCGAGACCGGTGTCCGGGTCGACCTCATTTCCTATGGCGTGGCGGTGCGCGACTGGCGCGTGCCGGTGTCGGGCGGCGAGCGCGGCGTGGTGCTCGGCTTCGACAGTTTCGACGCCTATGCCGAGCACAGCCCGCATTTCGGCTCGCTGGCCGGACGGGTCGCCAATCGCATCAAGGGGGCTTCATTCGATCTGAACGGCAAGACCTACAAGCTGCCCGCCAATGCCGGCGACCTGCAGCTGCATGGCGGGGCCGAAGGCCTGGGACGGCAGGTATGGGACGGGCAGGTGGACGAGGCCAACAACACCGTGCGCTTCACCCATTTCTCGCCCGATGGCGCCATGGGCTATCCCGGCAATGTGAACTTTTCGGCGACCTATACTTTGCGCGGCAACCGCCTGCGCCTCGAACTCAGCGCCACCACCGACCAGCCGACCCCGATCAGCCTGGTGCAGCACCAATATTTCAACCTCGGCACATCGGCCGACGTGCTCGACCATACGATCCAGGTCAATTCCTCCGCCTATACCGAGCTGGGCGCCGACCTGGCGCCGACCGGCGCCATCCTGCCTTCGCGCGGCACCATCTACGACCTCCGGCAGCCCCGCAGCATGCGCGACGCGGCGGGCCAGCCGGTCGACTATGATATCGGCATGGCGCTCGATACCGGCCGCAGCACCAGCGAGCCGATCGCCACCGTGGTCGCGCCGGGCAAGGATTTGACGCTGAAGCTATGGAGCGACCGGCCGGGCGTGCAGGTCTATAATGGCGTCTGGACCGACATCCCGGTGCCGGGGCTCGATGGCAAAAGCTACGGCAAGCATGCCGGCTTCTGCCTCGAAGACCAGGCCTTTGCCGACGCGGTGCACAATCCGCATTTCCCCAATGTGATCTACGCGCCCGAACGGCCCTATCGCCACTGGTGCGAGTTCGAGATCGCCTGACGCCGGCCTCTACCAGGGCATTTACGACGCTCTGAGGTGGTGGCACCATCCCGAGATCGCGCCACCACCGCAAGGTAGTCGATCAACACCCCCACCCTTGGACGCATGAGGCCAGTTACCCCTCTCCCCTTGAGGGAGAGGGTGGAAATCCGCGTTCAGCGGATTTGCGGGTGAGGGGTGCTGCGCTCTGCCATGCTTGCATGTCAGCGGAGGGCTCGATACCCCTCATCCGCCCGGAGCCTGTCCTCGTGCGCGAAGCGACACGGGGAGGCACCTTCTCCCTCAAGGGGAGAAGGGAAAAAGCCCAGGCGCTCGAGGTAAACATTCCCCAGTGAGGGGGTGGCCACAAGCCCCAACTTATCCATCTTATCCCCGTCTCCAAAAGCTGCTGCATACTGTGCTCATCCCCGCCAATCACGCGGCCCCGACGCAGGGCCGGGCGGGGAGGCTGGAGACGGGGGCGCCCGTTTGGCCGGGCAGAAAGTCGGNNCACCTGTGTCCGGACCCGGTGAGGAAACTCCAGATCCGTGATGGGCGGCCCTTGGTCCGTTCTATGTCGACAGTTCTTGGTCCAAAGGCCGCCCATCATCCGTGTAACCGCAAGCGAAAGCCGGGCGGCGATTGCGCACGTCCGGCCATAGAGGCTGCTGACGGGACCTGTCAGGGCCTCAAGGCATCGTCTTCCCAATGACCCTGGAGAGACAGCATGACTCCCTTCACCATCGCGATATCGGATGCCGAGCTGGCCGACCTCAAGGCGCGGCTGGCCGCGACCCGCTTTCCCCGGACGCTGGATGGCGTCGGCTGGGACTATGGCACCGAAGACCAATTCCTGCGCCGCTTCGTCGCCTATTGGGGCACCCAGTATGACTGGCGCGCCGCCGAGGCTCGGCTCAATGCCTTCCCGCAGTTCATCGAGGAGATCGACGGCGAGAGCGTGCATTTCGTCCATGTCCGGGGTCGCGGCGAGACCAATGTGCCGATCCTGCTCACCAATGGCTGGCCCTCCAATTTCGTCGAATTGCTGCCGCTGGCGCCGCTGCTGACCGAACCGGCCGATGGCCTGGCCTTCGACGTGGTCATCCCCTCGCTGCCCGGCTACGGCTTTTCCGGCCAGCCCACGAAGCCGGGTATGAATCTCAGCCAGGTCGCCCCGCTCTGGGCCGAACTGATGACCCGGCTCAATTATCCCAAATTCCTGGTTTCAGGCTCGGATCTGGGCGCGGGTGCCGAAATGGGGCTGGTGCGCGATTTCCCCGAACGGCTGATCGGCGCGCATTACGTCAATGTCTATTCCGGCTTTCCGCGGCCCGAGCAACCGACGCCGGAGGAACGGGCCTATTTCGGCACAACGGACTATTGGGCCTTTGCGGAGGGCGCCTATGCCATGATCCAGGGCACCAAGCCGGCCACTCTGGCGGTGGGACTCAACGATTCCCCGGCCGGGCTGGCGAGCTGGATACTCGAAAAATACCAGAAATGGGGCGATACCGGCGGCGACGTGCTCAATGCCTTCGAGCTCGACGATCTCTGCACCATCCTGTCTGTCTACTGGTTCACCCAGACCATCGGCAGCTCGGTGCGGCTCTACAAGGAGGCCTTTGCCGACACGGAACTGCCCAAAAAAGCACCGAAACACGACGTGCCGCATGCGATCCTGCTGCCGCCGGCCGACAATCCGGCGCCGCGGGCCTGGGGCGAACGCAACCTGTGGAACATCGTGCGCTGGACCGAACTGCCCTGCGGCGGGCATTTCCCGGCGCTCGAAATACCCGAGACGCTGGCCCATGACATCCGTGCGTTCCATGGCCAGATCGCATAGCGATTGCAGGCTTGGCCCCGGGCCGGGAATCTGGCATCCAGACCGAACAGGGGAGAACGAAACATGGACAAAACCGAGCGCCTGTTTGCCGTCATGGACGCCCTCCGGCGGCATAGACGGCCGGTCACGGCGGCGGCACTGGCCGAGGAGCAGGGCGTTTCCGTGCGCACGCTCTATCGCGACGTGCAGACCCTTATCGGGCTCGGCGCGCCCATCGATGGCGAAGCGGGGGTCGGCTATATGCTGAAGCCCGGCTTCTTCCTGCCGCCGCTGATGTTCACGCCCGAGGAGCTGGAAGCGCTGGTGCTGGGCGCGCGCTGGGTCGGCGCGCAGCCCGATGACGGCCTGGGCGCGGCGGCGAAAAATGCGCTGGGCAAGATCGCCACCGCCTCGCCCGAGGATTTGCGCGACCGCATCAACGACACCGGGCTGTGGCCGGTCGCCGTGTGGAGCGCCAATTCACGGCAACCCATGCCCATATTGGGGCAGGTGCGCCAAGCCATGCGCACGGAAAAGGCGCTGCAAATCTCATACGAGGACGAAAGCGGCAATCCGACCGAGCGCGCCATCTGGCCGGTGCAATTGGCCTATTACGAGGGCAAGCAGGTGATCGCCGCCTGGTGCTGCCTGCGCACCGCCTTCCGCAATTTCCGCACCGACCGCATTGTCGAGCTGACCGTGACAGAGGCGCGCTATGGCAAGCGCCGCGCCGTACTGGAACGCGAATGGCGCGACAGCTGGCAACACGATGCACGCTGGCAGGGCGGCTCTTAGAGAGAAACGTCCTAGCTCATCCGCGCGTAAAGGCTTTCCGGCCTGATATCGTCATCCAGCCGGAAGCGGTGATCGGCCGGGGGATGGGCGCGCTGGCCGCATTCGAGCCGCGGGCAGATGCGGCAGCCGACCCCGACCGGCACGAGCTGGCTGTCACCCGTCAGGTCCATGCCGTCGGAATAGATCATCTCCCGCGCATGATGGATCGAGCAACCCAGCCCGATCGACATGTAGCGGCGCGGCGCATTGTAACGGTGATCGCCCTTGGCGATGGTGCGGGCGATGCAGAAATAGCGCTGACCATCGGGCATCTGGCTGAGTTGGATATTGATCCGCTCGGGCGAGAGGAAAGCCGAATAGACATTCCAGCGCGGGCAGGCGCCCGAATGGCGCGGAATATGGATGCCCGAGAGCGAGAAGCGCTTACTGATATTGCCGGCAATATCGGATCGTACCAGATGCAGCGGAATGCCCGAGGCACCCTTGCGCTGCAGGGTGGTCATGCGATGGCAGACCTGCTCGAAACTGGCGCCGAAGCGGCGGGCAATGCGCTCGATATCGTAGCGATAGTCGCGGCAGGCGCGCAGGAAGGGCTCATAGGGCATGATGAGCGCGGCGGCGAAATAGGCCGAGAGCACATTGCGCGCCAGGGCCGGTGCATCGCCTTCCGGCAGGGTGGAATGGGCGATGATGGCGGCGATTTCGCTGCCGGCGGCCAGTTGCCCGAGCTGGTGGGCTATGAGGAACAGCGCGGATTCCGCCGGCAGGATATCGGACACCAGCAGGTGGCTGCGCCGCTGGTCCAGCTGGCGGGCAATGCCATGGGGCAGGGAAGCCAAACGGACATCCAGCCCAAAGACATTGAACAGATAGGTCCGCAACCCGAACTCGAAATTGTCGCCGCTATTGTCGATATCGGCGCGGATGCGCTCGGCGGCATCCTCCAGATCAGCGAAGTGGTTGGCATTCTCCTGCAGGAAATCGGAGATCGCATCCGTGGCAAGGTGGAACGGCTCGGCCTCCCCCAGGGCGGCGGGCGCCAGGCCGGGCTTGGCGACCAGCCGATAGCGGTCATAGAGCTTGAGGATGGCGCGCGCCGCGGCCGGATTGGCATGGGCCAGGTCGCGGATTTCGAGATTGGTCACGTCGCTATCGGCGAAAAGGTCGTCGCCGAACGCCTCCATCAGGTCGCCGACCAGCCGGCCTTCGTCGCCATCGACCAGCTCGCCCGGTTCGACGCCGAAATGGCCGGCAATGGAGAACAGCAGCGGCACCGTGACCTTGCGGCGGTTGTGCTCGATGAGATTGAGGTAGCTGGCGGAAATGCCGAGCGCCTGGGCGAGGTCGGCCTGGGCGATCTTCTTCTGCCGCCGCAGCCGCTTGATGCGGCCGCCGATCTGCATGTCCTGCGTCTCGTTCATGCCTTTCCTCCGGCATTTCTTGACAGAATTTACAAATCCGCCATGGAAATTTGACCGCCCTTTACAGCTTTACTGGCCGGTATGCGCTTATTTCTTGCATACTCCGTCCGCTTGTCAAATATTTACACCAACGAAGTGAGGAGACTTTCGGATGAGCCCGTCTAGCAGCGAACGCGAGGAATACCTGACCATCATCGCCCCCACGGCGGGCGAGGCCATGGCCCAGTTCAAGGCCCGCCATCTCGATGAGCAGGGCTATGCCATTGCCGGCAAGATCGGCCGGCACCAGTTTTCCCTGGTCGGCGGCGAGGGCAGCACGGAGCTGTTCGCCGGCAACGGCATGATCGCCGCGACCTTCAGCCGGAAGGTGGCGGGGTAGCTGGGCCTTCCCCCTCTCCCCTTGAGGGAGAGGGGCGACCTGGCGCGTTCAGCGGAAGGTCAGGGCGAGGGGGCTGCCTTCGCCATGCTTTAATGGTTGCGGAAGCAACCCCTCATCCGCCCTTCGGCCACCTTCTCTCCCAAGGGGGAGAAGGGAAGAAAGAACTTGTTCCACGTGAATCACCGAAATCCCCGCCGCTCCAGCGGACCGGCGAAGCCATGTCCATCAGGAGGAGACACCATGCTCGACAAGCCGATTTTCCCGACGCCCGACTATGCCCCCGATCGCTGGCGCAATATCACCCGCACCTACACGCAGGCCGATGTCGCCCGCCTCTCCGGCTCGCTGCCGATCCGCCATACGCTGGCGGAGAACGGCGCCCGCCGCCTGTGGGAATTGCTGCAGAGCGAGGATTTCGTGCCGACTTTGGGCACTTTTACCGGCAATCAGGCGGTGCAACAGGTCAAGGCCGGGCTCAAGGCCATCTATCTCAGCGGCTGGCAGGTGGCTGCCGATGCCAATTCATCGGGCAATATGTATCCCGACCAGAGCCTTTATCCGGTCGACAGCGTTCCCAGCGTCGTCAAGCGCATCAACAAGGCGCTGCAGCGGGCCGACCAGATCCAGACCATGGAGCAGGCCGACGGCATGGCCACCACCGACTACGATTTCTTCGTGCCGATCATCGCCGATGCCGAAGCCGGCTTTGGCGGCGCGCTCAACGTGTTCGAGCTGATGAAGGCCATGATCGAGGCCGGCGCCGCGGCGGTGCATTTCGAGGACCAGCTCGCTAGCGAGAAGAAATGCGGTCATCTGGGCGGCAAGGTGCTGGTGCCGACCAGCCAGTTCATCCGCACGCTCAATGCGGCACGGCTGGCCGCCGACGTGATGGGCGTGCCGACATTGATCATGGCCCGCACCGATGCGGAAGCGGCCCGGCTCATCACCTCCGATATCGACCCCTATGACGCGCCTTTCGTCAGCAAGGAGCGCACCGCCGAGGGGTTTTATCAGCTCAAGGGCGGCATCGATGCCGCCATCGCGCGCGGCATTGCTTACGCGCCCTATGCCGATCTCATCTGGTGCGAGACCTCGAAACCGGACCTGGCGGAGGCGCGCAAGTTCGCCGAAGCGGTGCGCAAGGTGCATCCCGAGCAGATGCTGGCCTATAATTGCTCGCCAAGCTTCAACTGGGCCCGGCATATGGACGAGGCGGCCATGGCGGCCTTTCAGCGCGAAATCGCGGCGATGGGCTACAAATACCAGTTCATCACCCTGGCGGGCTTCCACAATCTCAGCCTCACCACGTTCGAACTGGCGCGTGCCTACAAGCAGGATGGCATGGCCGGCTATAGCCGGTTGCAGCAGGCCGAGTTTGCTGCCGAAGCGCATGGCTTCTCGGCGGTTCGGCACCAGCGCGAAGTGGGCACCAGCTATTTCGATGCGGTGTCGCTGGCAGTGAGCGAAGGCAAGAGCGCGACCACGGCGATGGGTGAATCGACCGAGGCGGCACAGTTCCACTAAGACCGACCTGGCCGCTTCCCTGTGGGGAGGCGGCTGCTCGCTCAGGTGGGCAGCAGTGCGCCCAGCCAGCCAAAGGCCAGCGCGGCAAGAAACAGGGTGTGGACCAGTGCGATTGTCCATGTCGCGGCGACGAAGCGCGGCTTGACCGTCTTGTGGCGATAGACTTCCTGCGCCGCCAGCCCGCCGATAATGCCGAAGGACAGGTCGACGACATGCAGGTTCGTTTCGCTGACCCGGTATTTGCCCGTCAGCGCATAGAGCTTGTCGAAGCGATAGAGCAAAGCCGAGCCGGCGCCCATCCCGGCATAGAGCAGGCCGATCCATTCCGGCGTCCGCCCGGTGCCGATGGCCCAGAGGATCAGCAGGGTCATCAGGGTCGCGGCAGCTGTGCGCAGGCCGAGCCTGTAGCGCGATATGCCGGCGGGTGACTGCTTGATGTCGCGCAAGGTGGCTGGCTGTGGCGCGGGAATGGTGGTGATGATCACTTCCACCGCCGATGGGCGCCCCTTGCGGCCGATGGCGGTTTCGAACGTGACGCTATCGCCGACACGCGGCCGCCCATCGCCGGCGACCTTGGAAATATGGACGTAATAGTCCCGCCCCGTGTCGTCGCGCACGAAGCCATAGCCGCCCTTGTTGTTCCACTGGACCAGTTCGCCCGATCTTCGCATCTTTATCCTGCTGGCACGTCGCCATGACCAATATGCGGCGCGGGTTAAGGACGTCTATCTGCCAAATAAGCTATTGATCGCCAAACGACGATGGCAGTAACCTTTGCGGCATTGCCGACCAGACATTTGCTGCTGCCATGTCAGAATCCGCCAAGCGCTTCGTTACCAGCCAGTTGGACAAGATTGGCGTTATCGTCAACGGCCCCAATCCGTGGGATCCGCAGGTTCATAATGACCGCCTGTGGGGGCGTTTGCTGCGCGACGGCACGCTGGGCCTGGGCGAAAGCTATATGGAAGGCTGGTGGGACGCAGCGGCGCTCGACCAGTTCCTGTTCCGCCTGATCAGCGGCAATATCCAGAACGCCTTTCCCAAGGACCTTGCCGTAATGTGGAGCGTGGCCCGCGGGCGCCTGCTCAACCTGCAGCGCCTGCATGTGACCGAGGTGGGCGAGAAGCACTACGATATCGGCAACGATCTCTATGCCGCCATGCTCGATGCCAGGATGATCTATTCCTGCGGCTACTGGAAAAACGCCACCGATCTCGACGCGGCGCAGGAGGCCAAGCTCGACCTGATCTGCCGCAAGGTGGGGCTGGCGCCGGGCATGTGCATTCTCGATATCGGCTCGGGCTGGGGCGGTTTCCTGCAGTTTGCCGCCGAGCGCTATGGCGTTTCGGGGGTTGGCGTGACCGTCAGCAAGGAGCAGGCGGCTTTGGCCAATGCGCGGACCGCCGGATTGCCGGTCGAAACGCGGCTGCTCGACTACCAGGCGCTCGACGGCCAGTTCGACCGCATCATCTCGATCGGCATGTTCGAGCATGTCGGCTACAAGAATTACCGTGCCTATTTCGAAAAGGCGGCGAGCCTGCTCAAGCCGGACGGGCTGATGCTGCTGCACAGCATCGGCGGCCATACGTCGACGACGCATGGCGATCCATGGAGCGAGAAGTACATTTTCCCCAATGGCATGCTGCCCTCCATCGCCCAGATCGGCAAGGCCGTGGAAGGTCTGTTCGTAATGGAGGACTGGCACAATTTCGGTGCAGACTACGATCGTACGCTGATGGCCTGGCGCGACAGGTTCGACGCCGCCTGGCCCAGCCTGGATAGCGAGAAATACGACACCCGCTTCCAGCGCATGTGGCGCTACTATCTCAGCTCCTTCGCCGCCATGTTCCGCGCCCGGAGCATCAGCCTGTGGCAGGTGGTGCTATCGCCCCATGGCGTGCCCGGCGGCTATCAAAGCGTCCGCTGACACGGATTCACGTGAAACACTTATCCACAGGCTTATGCACAGCCTGGCCGGCTACGCCGCCCCGAAATTGAGCCGATAGCTCAGCGCCTCGGCGATATGAGGGCGGCCGACACGCTCGACCCCCGCCAGGTCGGCCAGGGTACGAGCTACCTTGAGCACGCGGTGATAGGCCCGCGCCGAGAGATTGAAGCGCTCGGCCGCCTGCAGCAGCAGCGCCTGGCTTTCCTTGTCGGGATTGACCACGGCTTCGATCAGCGCCGAACCCGCGGCGGCATTGGTGAAGATTTCAGGCGCGCCATGCTCGGCAAAGCGCTGCCGTTGCCGCTCGCGGGCTTGCGCGACGCGCTCGGCCACCACGGCTGAGCTTTCGGCCGCTGCGGCGGGCGCGATCATGTCGGCCGCGGTCACGGCTGGCACGTCGATGCGGATATCGATGCGGTCGAGGAAGGGGCCGGAGACGCGGCCTTGATAATCGTCGGCACAGGCCTTGCCGCGGCGGCAGGTATGGCCGGGAGTACCGGCCAGGCCGCATTTGCATGGGTTCATCGCGGCGATCAGCTGCACGCGGCTCGGATAGCTGACGCGGGCATTGGCACGGGCGATGACGGTTTCACCTGATTCCAATGGTTGTCGCAGGCTGTCGAGCACGCTGGGGGCAAATTCGGGCAATTCGTCGAGGAACAGCACGCCGTTATGGGCGAGGCTCACCTCGCCGGGCCGCACCCGCAAGCCGCCGCCGACCAGAGCCGCCATCGAGGCCGAATGGTGCGGCGCGCGAAACGGGCGCCGATCGGACAGCGCTCCACCGGCCAACTCGCCGGCGATGGACTGGATCATCGAGATATCGAGCAGCTCGCGCGGATCGAGCGGCGGCAGGATGGAGGGCAGCCGGGCTGCCAGCATGGATTTGCCCGCCCCGGGTGGCCCCACCATCAGCATATTGTGGCCACCGGCGGCCGCCACTTCCAGCGCGCGCCGCGCCACCTGCTGCCCGCGCACGTCCCTGAGATCGGGCAACGCGCCTTGCGGCAGGTATTTGCGGGGAACCGGACGCGCCGCCAGCTGATGGCCGGTCAGGTGATTGGCCAGCGCCAGCAGGCTCTCGGCCGCGACGATATCGAGGTTCTCGCCGGCCCAGGCAGCTTCGGCGCCCGAGGGTGCCGCGCAGATGAGACCCAGATCGCGGCCCTGCGCCGCGATGGCGGCCGGCAGGATGCCGCCGACATGGGCCAGCCGCCCGTCGAGCCCCAGTTCGCCCAGCGCCAGATAGCCATCGAGCGCATCCTGGGGAATGGCGCCGATGGCGGCCATGAGGCCGAGCGCGATGGGCAGGTCATAGTGGCTGCCTTCCTTGGGCAGGTCGGCCGGCGCCAGATTGATGGTGATGCGTTTGGGCGGCAGACCGAGCCCGGAAGCGACAAGCGCGGCGCGAACCCGCTCCCCCGATTCCTTGACCGCCTTGTCGGGCAGGCCGACCAGGATGAATTGCGGAAAGCCCGGCGCGATCTGCACCTGCACATCGACCGGCACTGCCTCGATGCCTTGAAACGCCACTGTCGCTACGCGGGTGACCATTGCCCAATGCCCCCAAGCCCCACGGCAATCTAGCAAAGCAAACGGCGCCAAACAAGAACGTAAAGCGAACGGAATATGGCCTGTTAACCACGCTGCTTGCCACATGGGTAAACCTAATCCGGCGTTAACCGACCCATGTTGAATCAAAGGCTCAGTTTCGTATTGCGTAGAGTTCTGCCCAATGAATGCCAGAAGGCCTTTCCCCTCGTTTGCCGCGATCGCGAAAGGCGCCCTGTCGGCGCTGCTGGCCGCTATGCTGGTGGCCTGTTCGTCGGGCGGCGGGCTCTATGGCCCGATCCAGGGCGACAACCGGCCCCATTCGGGCGTCGACCGGGCGCGCACCATGCCGATCCAGGGGATCGACGTGGCGCGCTACCAGGAAAACATCGATTTTCGCACCGCCTTCCAGAGCGGCATGCATTTCGTGTTCATGAAGGCGACCGAGGGCAAGGACTATCTCGACCCCAATTTCCGCACTAACTGGGTGCGGGCCCGCGAAGCCGGCATGCCGCGCGGCGCCTATCATTTCATGACCTGGTGCTCGCTGGCCTCCGAACAGGCCGCCTGGTTCGTCGCCAACGTACCCAATGATTTCGACGCGCTGCCGCCGGTGCTCGATCTCGAATGGAACAAACATTCGAGCTGCACCAACAAGCCGAGCCGCGCCGACGCGCTGGAAAAGATCCGCGTCATGCTCGAGGCGATGGAGCGCCATACCGGCAAGCTGCCGATCATCTATACCGACATGACCTTCCACCGCGACGTGCTGGAGGGCGAGTATTTCCCCAATGCCTTCTGGCTGCGCTCCACCGCCGCCGAGCCGCATGAGCGCTATGGCAACCGCGTCTGGACCTTCTGGCAGTGGACGCAGACCGGTGTCGTCCGCGGCGTGCGCGGCGAGGTCGATCGCAATGCCTTCTTCGGTAACCAGAACGACTGGATAACCTTCCTGCTGACCGGTTGCGATCCCCGCGCCATCGCCTCGCTGGGGCCGGGCGGACGTTGCCAATCGGCCAAGTAATCCGGGGACTTGCCACCGAATCGGCGCGGGTCTAGCCTTTGTCCATTATTGATCCGGGCCATGGGCCCGCAGCGAGGAGAACGGGCATGGCCAAGGGTCAGATGCGCAGCAACAAGGAAGCCAAGAAGCCGAAAAAGGACAAGGTGGCGGCAGCCAAGCCGGTAACCGGCCTCGGCGCGGGCAGCACTGGCAACACCGCCAAGAAGTAGGCTCGAATTTTCGAAATGAACGAAGCGGCCGGCACGTGCTGGCCGCTTTGCTTTTGCCCTCAGGTGGCGGCGGCCTCGAGCGGCAGCAATATGTCGGACCGCGCGACGGTGGTCTGGGCCGAGCTTGCAGCCAGCATGGCCAGGATCATCAGGGCGATAGCGGCAGCGACGCGCATGGGTCCAGTCCTCGACAGAGGTCTCCAGCACAGCAGATGCGCCGCCCGGCCTTCATGGTCAACCATCGCGTTAAGACTTGATTAACATGGCAATTTTGCGAAATTCCGACGCAAAATTTCAGGCTGCGCCACCCAGCAGGCAGCTGGCCTTGACCCCGTCGAAAACGAACTGCACGGCGAGCGCCGCCAGCAGGATGCCGACGACGCGCGACACCACGGCAAGCCCGGTAACGCCGAGCAGCCGCTGGATGGGAATGGCCACCAGCAGGGTCAGCCAGGCCAGGAACAGGATCACCACCACGGCGACCAGCACGGCCCAGAATTCAAGATCGGTCTTGGTGCCTGTCGTCAGCAGGATGACGGCGCTGATGGCGCCGGGACCGGCCAACAGGGGCATGGCCAGCGGAAAGACGGCGATATCGTCGCGCGAACGGGCCTCCACCTCTTCCTCGTCGGTCGTGCCGGTGCCGCCCGAATGGCGGGCGAAGACCATGTCGATGGCGATGAGGAACAGGAGCAGGCCGCCGGCCGTGCGCAAAGCCGGGATGGTAATGCCGAAGACTTCGAGGATCGGATTGCCCAGCACGCCGAACAGCAGGAGAATCACCCCGGCGATGATGACCCCGCGCGTAGCGAAGGCGAAGCGTTCCCGCGACGTATTGTGCTTGGTCAGTGCCGCAAAGATGAAAGCGATATCGGCCACGCCCACCGTGGCGAACAGGGTCGCGAAAGCGACGAAGAATGTGGTGGTGGGCATGGCGCTGGTCCCCTCAAGACAGAAATAGACCTAGCGGTTTCACCGGGCTTTGCCCACCCCCGGCATCAGAGCATCCGTGCTCCGGCAGCCAGGCCGGCCAGCAGCAGCAGGGCCAGCGCATCGGCCCAGCCGCGCGAGCGGGTGAGCCAGGCGGAACGCGGCTTGCTGGTGGGCAGGAAGCGCAGCAGCCAGAGTGCGCCATAGAGTACCCAGACAGCGAAGAAGGCGACCATGAGCAGGTCGGCCCAGCCGGAGCGGTTGAAGCCGACCATGATGCGGGTCACCCCGGCGCCGGCCAGGATGGAGAGCAGGTAGGCACCCAGCACGATGCCGGACTTTTGCCAATAGGCGGCTGTCAGCCGTGGATCGACCGGCAGGTTCCTCCGCCAGCGGCGAAACAGGAACCAGCCGACACCAGCCAGAATCGCGGCAGCCAATGCCCACATCAGGCGCGGCGCTTTTCGATGGCGTCCCAGATCATCACAGCAATATCGGGCCCGCCGAAGCGCTTGATCTCGCGGATGCCGGTGGGGGAGGTGACGTTGATCTCGGTGAGATAGTCGCCGATGACGTCGATGCCGACGAAGATCATGCCTCGCTGCTTGAGCGCCGGGGCGATGGCGGCGCAAATCTCGCGCTCACGCGCGGTAAGTTCGCTGAGTTCCGGACGGCCGCCGACATGCATGTTGCTGCGCGCCTCGCCATCGGCTGGGATGCGGTTGAGGCCGGCCACCGGCTCGCCGTCGATGATGATGATGCGCTTGTCACCCTTCCTGACATCCGGCAGATATTTCTGGATCATGAAGGGTTCGCGGTAATTGCTCTCGAACAGTTCGAGCAGGCTCGCCAGGTTATGGTCGCCCTCCTGGATGAAGAATACACCGGCCCCGCCATTGCCGTAGAGCGGCTTGACGATGATATTGCCATGCTCCCTGCGGAAGTCGTGGATCATCGCCCGGTCGCGCGTCACCAGGGTCGGCGGCATGAGTTCGGGGAAATCGGTGACGAGGATTTTTTCCGGCGCATTGCGTACGGCGGCCGGCGGATTGACCACCAGCGTCTTCGGATGCAGCCGCTCGAGCAGGTGGGTGAGCGTTATATAATTCATGTCGAAGGGCGGATCCTGGCGCATATGGATCACGTCCTGGGTCGAGAGATCGACCCGGCCTTCCTGACCGAGGGTAAAATGTTCGCCCTTGGGTTTGTCGAAAACCATGATCGGGGCGGCCAGCGCCGAGACCACATTGCCGCGCAAAGCCAGCGTATCAGGCGTGTAATGCAGCAGTTCGTGGCCGCGGGCCTGGGCTTCCAGCATCATGGCGAAGGTGGAATCGCCGCGCGGATTGATCGTGGCGACATGGTCCATCTGGACCGCGACTTTGAGTTTTTTTGCCATTTGACCTTCTCGACCGGCCCGATATCTCAGTAGACCTCATCCTGAGCCTGTCGAAGGGCGAGGTCGTGGCGAGATCGGCATGCCCGACCTCGTGGTTCGACAGGCTCACCGTGAGGTCACGGATCAGCTGGCGTCGAAGGCGTTGATGACATGGCGCGGCCATCGGCCGGGTGCAAGGAAAATTACGTCGAAGCGCAGGTTGGTTTGCGCCTTGCCGGGGTGGCGGGCCAGCCAGTATTGCGCGGCACGGGTGATGCGGGAACGATTGACCGCCTGCAACGCCTCGGCTTCGACAGCGGCTTTGCTGCGCGCCTTGACCTCGACAAAGACCGTGGTGCCGAAGCGGGTGGCGATGAGGTCGATCTCTCCGACGGGGGTTTTGCAGCGGCGCTCGACCACGCGGTAGAGCTTCAATCGCAGGAACCAGGCCGCCAGCGTCTCGCCGCGATGGCCGCCCAGGTAAGCCGCTATGCGGGCTCTACTTTTCGGCTTTGATGGCGAGGGCGGCATCGTAGACTTCCTTGCGCTTGAGGCCGTATCTCTTTGCCACCTCGTCGACTGCGGCCCGCAGGGGCTGCCCACCCATCTCGGATAGCAGCGCCGCCTGCCAGTCGGCTGCATCAGGCGCGGCGGCTTCGGCGGCACCTGCCACGACAATGACGGCTTCGCCCTTGGTTTCAGCCCCAGCAAATTCGGCGGCGAGGTCGGGCAGGGGGCCGCGATGGACGCGCTCGAAGCGCTTGGTCAGCTCCAGGGCTACGGCGGCCGCGCGAGGGCCCCAGAGTTCAGCCATGGCAGCCAGTGTGTCATCGAGGCGTCGGGGCGATTCGTAGAAGACCATGGTTTCACGTGAATCGCTCAGCGCTTTCAACGCATTGGCGCGGGCACCAGCCTTGGATGGCAGAAAGCCGTGAAAGGCGAAGGCGTCGGTGGGCAGGCCCGCGACGACCAAGGCCGAGAGCAAAGCCGAGGCTCCGGGAATGGGGAAGACCGGCTGGTTGGCTTCGGCCAAAGCGCGAATCAGGGGGAAGCCGGGGTCGGAGAGCAGGGGGGTGCCGGCATCGGAGATGAGAGCGATGGCCTGGCCGGCGGCGACGCGGGCGACGATGTCATCGGCCTTGGCGCGCTCATTGTGTTCATGCAGCGCCACGCGGCGGGCCCTGATGCCGTAATGATCGAGCAGCCGGGCCGACATTCTTGTGTCTTCACAAAGGATTACCGAGGCGGCGGCCAGGGTTTCCAGCGCCCTTATGGTGATGTCGCGCAGGTTGCCGATGGGGGTGGCGACGACATAGAGGCCGGGCGCCAATGGAGGAGCGGTGAAGGCGGAGCCGGCGATGAAATAGCCGGCGATGGGGTCAGTCATGCGCGTTCACGAGGGTTGAGATTTGGTTAAGCAATTGCTGCCAAGTGTTAACAGACTGCTAGCATTGAGAGGCCCGACATGCGGAATCTCGGGAAAGTCATAGCACGGGGTCTTGGCGCGGTGGGCCTCATTGCGCTCGCCGCCTGCTCGCCCATCCAGATCGGCTCGCGGGTGCTCGACTTCGGCGGCGGGGGCGGCAATGCCCAGACCATGCCCATGCAGCCGGCCATGATGCCATCAGGCCCGGCGCAGAGTTTCGGCCGCGGGCCGGTGCAGGTGGCGCTGCTGCTGCCGCTGACCGGCGATCCCGGACTGGCACAGGTGGGGCAATCGCTGGCCAATGCCAGCCGGCTGGCCATTTCCTTTGTCGAAGCCAATCCCAATATCGCGGAGAATATCACCATCAGCCTGCGCGATACCGGCAGCACAGTGGCCGGGGCCACAGCGGCGGCGAGTGCGGCTTTGGCCGACGGGGCCAAGCTGATTCTGGGGCCGCTCACGGCGGAGGCAGTGACGGCAGTGGGCGCGGTGGCGCGATCGGGCGGGGTGCCGGTGATCGGCTTTTCCAACAATCCCACAGCCGCCGGCCCGGGCGTATACCTGCTGAGCGTGCTGCCCGACATGGAGATGAAGCGCTCGCTCAACTGGCTCAAGACGCAGGGCCGGCGCGGCATTGCCGGCGTATTCCCGGCCACGGCCTTCGGGCAGGCCCAGCAGACCGCCTTCCGCCAGCAGGCGGCGATTGCGGGCTTCGCGCCATCGGCGGTCTATACATTCTCCAATGTGGAAGAAGCCAGGCAGATCGTCGATCAGGCGCTGCCGCAAATCCAGAAGGGCATGATCGATACGCTGTTCCTGCCGGACCGGGCGACCGCGCCGAGCTTCGGCGTGCTGCTGGCGCAGGCAGGGATCGCGCCCGATGCCGTCCAGATCGTCGGCTCGGCCGACTGGGAGGGCGACCCCACAATTGCCACGGCCAGTCCGCTCAGCGGCGCCATCTATCCTGCGGTCGACCCGGCAGGCATGGCGGCGATAGCAGCCGATTACCAGCGCCAGTTCGGCGGCCAGCCGCATGCCTTGGCGACCATCGCCTATACGGCGGTCATCCTGGCCAATGTGAACACGCTCTCCATGGCGACGCCGCCCTATAATCCCGTGCTGATGACGAACGCCCAGGGCTTTAACGGGCGCGACGGGGTGTTCCGGTTCCTGGGCAATGGACGGGCGGAATATGCGCTGGTGATCAAGCGGATCATGCCAGGCGGCGCGCAGATGGTGGAGGGAGCGGGGCTTTAAGTGTCGACCAGGGGATCGGGCCATGACTCCGGTGTGGCAATGGATAGAGTCAGGCCGCCAAATCCGCTACCACGGCATCGAGCACCGGAAAGCCCTTGTCCGTCACGCGGAGATTGCCGTTCGGCAATGACTCGACGAAGCCGTAGCCCTTGAGCGCTTCGATCTGGGTCTTGCTGATCTGGCGGCCGGAAATGGCGGTGAAGCGGGCGGGGGAGATGCCTTCCTTGAGGCGCAGGCCCATGACGAGGAATTCGTCGCCCTGCTCTTCCCAGGTGAGGACATCGTCCACCACCATGCCATGGCCCTTGGCTTTCACCTGCTTCTGCCAGTCGAAGGGCATTTTCTCGGCAGCGGTGGCGTGGCGCTGGTTGTTGATCATGAGGCGGCCATGGGCGCCGGGGCCGATGCCGGCATATTCGCCATAGCGCCAATAGAGCATATTGTGGCGGCTTTCCTGGCCGGGCCTTGCGTGATTGGAAATCTCGTAGGCGGGCAGTCCGGCAGCCGCGGTCAGCTCCTGCGTCATTTCATAGAAATCGGCGGCCAGGTCCTCGTTGGGCATCTGCAGCTTGCCGGCCTGGTGCAGGTCGAAATAGCGCGTGCCCTGCTCGATGGTGAGCTGGTAGAGGCTGACATGGCCCTGGGCCAGCCAGAGGCCCTCCTTGAGCTCGTCTTCCCAATCTTCCAGCGTCTGCTTCGGACGCGCATAGATCAGATCGAAGCTGGAGCGCTCGAAGACCGACTGCGCGATACGGACAGCGGCGATGGCTTCGTCCACGGTATGGCGGCGGCCCAGTTCGGCGAGCGGGCCTTCGCGCAGGGACTGGACGCCGAGCGAGACGCGGTTGACGCCGGCGGCGCGATAGCCCCGGAAGCGGTCGACCTCGACGCTGGTGGGGTTGGCCTCCAGCGTGATCTCGGCATTGGCATCCATCGTCCAGTGTTTGGCGATGGCGTCGAGAATCCGCCCGGTGGATTGCGGGTTCATCAGCGATGGGGTGCCGCCGCCGAAAAATACCGACTGCACGACACGGCCCGGCGCCAGCTCGGCCGCCGTGGCGATTTCGCGCTCATAGGCGGCGACATAGTCGATCTCGTCGAAGGGGCCGCGATGGACGTGGGAATTGAAGTCGCAATAGGGGCACTTGGACGCGCAGAACGGCCAATGCACGTAAACCCCGAAGAGGTCGTTGGGATTGCTCATGGGCGGCACCCACGGGACGGAGCTGAAGCCGTTCCGTTAGTCCCACTGAACGTGGGCTCCCTCGCCCCTGAGGGGAGAGGGTGGGGTGAGGGGTTCAGTGCTGGTGACGAGCACGGTGCCCAATGCGGCGCTGAACCCCTCACCCGACCCTTCGGGTCGGCCTCTCCCCTCAGGGGAGAGGTGACTTTCGCTCCACGCAAATGGATCCCATCACCGCTCAATCTGGCCCTCCACGAATTTGGCGAAGGAGCGGGCGCGGTGGCTGAGGCCCTGTTCGCCGGGCGACCAGGAATGCTTCATTTCGGGGGGCATCTGGCCGAAGGTGATGTCATAGCCATCGGGCATGAACATGGGGTCATAGCCGTGACCGCGCTCGCCGCGCGGCGGCCAGACCAAAGTGCCTGGGCAGACGCCGGAAAAGATGACGTCACGCCCATCGGGGTGGGCAAGGCAGAGCGTGGCGTTGAACGACGCGCGCCGGCGCGAGGGCTCGGTGGCGTTGGCGGCCTGCAGCGCATCTTCCACCCGCTTCATGGCATGGGCAAAATTGCGCGGCACGCCGGCCCAGTCGGCAGTGTAGACGCCGGGATCGCCATTGAGCGCATCGACGCAGAGGCCGGAATCATCGGAAAGCGCCAGCATGCCGGAGGCATGGGCGGCGGCATGGGCCTTGAGACGGGCATTTTCAGCAAAGGTGGTGCCGGTTTCCTCGGGCTCGGGCAGGCCGAGTTCACCCGCCGAAACCAGATCGAGACCATAGGGCTCGAACAGCTCCTGGAATTCCTTGAGCTTGCCGGCATTGTGGGTGGCGAGGACCAGGCGGTCGCCTTCGCGGAGGCGGGGGATGCTCATTTGCTTCCCTCCAGCGCGCGACGAATGTCTTGCCAGATGGCGCAGTTGCGCTCGGAAAAGGCCCCCTCATCCGTCTCGGCTTGGCCGAGCCACCTTCTCCCACGAGGGGAGAAGGGTGCCTCCGCGTTTTTGGCACCATCAAGCCCACGCACCGGATCCCCTTCTCCCCTTGTGGGAGAAGGTGCCCGAAGGGCGGATGAGGGGGCTCTCTTCTTGCCGAAAAACATCATGCTTCCAGCGCCGCCTGTTGCATCAGCGTCAGTTCGCCAATGCCCTGCTCGGCCAGCGTCATGAGGCTGTTCAATTCTTCGCGCGAAAACGGGACCTGCTCGGCCGTGCCCTGGATTTCGACGAATTTGCCGGAGCCGGTCATGACGAAATTGGCGTCGGTATGGGCTTCGACATCTTCGAGATAATCGAGATCGAGCACCGGGGCGCCGCGATAGATGCCGCAGGACACCGCGGCGACCGAATCGCGCAGGGCCTTGCCCTTGGTCAGCTTGCGCTCGTCCATCCAATTGACGGCGTCGGCCAAAGCCACATAGGCGCCGGTGATCGAGGCGGTGCGGGTGCCGCCATCGGCTTCGAGCACGTCGCAGTCCACGGTGATCTGGTTTTCGCCCAGCAGCTGCATATCGACCACGGCGCGCAGCGAGCGGCCGATGAGGCGCTGGATTTCCTGGGTGCGGCCACTTTGCTTGCCGGCCGTGGCCTCGCGGCGGGTGCGCGAGCCGGTGGCGCGGGGCAGCATGCCGTATTCGGCGGTGACCCAGCCTTGGCCCTTGCCGCGCAGCCAGCCGGGCAGGCTGGTTTCGACCGAGGCGGTGACCAGCACCTTGGTATTGCCGAAGCTGACGAGGCAGGAGCCCTCCGCCTTCTGGGCGACATTGCGCTCGATGGTCACGGAACGCATCTGGTTGGGCTCACGTCCGGAAGGGCGCATCGGGAATCCGTCAGAAATTGCAGTTAACCGCCTCTTAACCCTAGCCGGGCCGGCTCACAAGCGGCGGGAGCTTGGCGGGAGGCTGCAATGCGCTTAAATGAGAGCGCAGGGTTAAAGCGGACGATTTTATCGAACACAGCATGGTCAGACCGCCCGAAGACTTCCTGAGCGTGCTCAATGCCCGCAGCCAGGACATTTTCAAGAAGATCGTCGAGCGATACCTGGACACCGGATCGCCGGTGGGCTCGCGCGACCTGTCGCGCATGCTGCAGATGGGGCTGTCGCCGGCCTCGGTGCGCAATGTGATGGCCGATCTCGAGGATCTCGGGCTGATCGCGGCGCCGCATACGTCGGCGGGACGAGCGCCGACGCAGGAAGGCCTGCGGTTTTTCGTCGATGCCATGCTCGAAGTGGGCGCCGTCAACGAAAGCGAGCGCAGCCAGATCGCCAAGTCCATCGAAGGGCAACATCGCGGGCAGGTGGAAGATGTGCTGACCGAGGCCAGCCAGTTGCTCTCGGGCCTCAGCCAGGGCGCCGGCGTGGTCATCACCACCAAGGCCGATATCATTTTGCGGCATATCGAATTCGTGCGGCTGGACGCCACCAGGGCCATGGCCATTCTCGTCGGGCAGGACGGGCAGGTGGAAAACCGCATCATGGACATTCCGCCCGGCCTCACCGCTTCGGCATTGACGGAGGCGGGTAATTACCTTGCCCATCACGTGGTGGGGCGCACCATTGCCGAGGCGCGCAAAGCGCTGGCCGCGCTGCGGGCCGAGCAGCGGGCCGAGCTGGACGAATTGACGCAGAAGCTGGTGGATGCCGGCATTGCAACGCTGGCGCAGGCCTCGCCTTCCAGCCAGCCGACGGTGATCGTGCGCGGGCGGGCCAATCTCATCAACGACGCCATGGCGAGCGATGACCTGCTGCGCATGCGGCAGCTGTTCGATGAGCTGGAAAGCAAGGACGGGCTGCTGGACCTGCTCGGCGATGCCGAGAAGGCGCAGGGCGTGCGCATCTTCATCGGCTCGGAGAACAAGCTGTTCTCGCTGTCGGGGTCTTCGGTGATCCTTTCCCCCTACAAGGACGCCAATGACAAGGTGGTGGGCGTGCTGGGGGTGATCGGGCCGACCCGGCTCAACTATGCGCGCATCGTGCCCGTGGTGGATTATACCGCCAATGTGATCAGCGCCATGATGGCGCGGAAGCGACCCTAGGTCGCGTCAGGCTTGAAAACCTGCCGCATTTGGCCGATATGCGGGACAAAATTGAAACTTGCGGAACAGAACAATGATGAGCGACGAAAACGCCGCCTCGGGCGAGACGCCTGAAGTCGAGACGCCGGAAACGCCCGAGGTCGATCCGATCGAGGCTTTGCGCGCCGAGAATGCCGAGCTCAGGGATCGTGTGCTGCGCACGCATGCCGAGATGGAAAACCTGCGCAAGCGCACCGAGCGCGATGTCAACGACACGCGCCTTTATGCCATTTCCGGCTTTGCCCGCGACATGCTGAGCGCCACCGACGCGCTGAGCCGCGCGCTGGTCATGCTGCCGCCGGAGGCGCGCGAAAGCGGCGACGCCACCACCAAGAGCCTGATCGAGGGCATCGAGCTGGCCGAACGCGAAATGCAGCGGCTGCTGGCCAAGCACGGCGTCAAGCCGATCGAGGCCGAAGGGCAGAAATTCGATCCGCACAAGCATCAGGCGATGTTCGAAGTGCCAGACCCGAGCAAGCCGGAAGGTACTGTCGTGCAGGTGGTGCAGGCCGGTTTCGCCATCGGCGACCGCGTGCTGCGCCCTGCCATGGTGGGCGTCGCCAAGGGCGGCCCGAGCCATGCGCCGGCCGACGAGGCGGTGGACAAGAGCGCGTAAGGCTTTGAGCTGAGCGTTTCACGTGAATCCCCGCGCGAGCGGGGATTTTTCGTTTTAGGGGGTGCTGTGCCACGCCCTCGTGGTTCGAGGCTCGTGAAGAACTCGCACCTCACCATGAGGACTACTTCCAACTCGGTGCTCCAACAGCCCTCATGGTGAGGCGGGAGCGTAGCGACCCTCGAACCACGGGGGCGTGGCACCGGTTTACCCCAGAATATCCTTGCTCATCACCCGCTCCACCCCCGCCTCAGCCATATCCACCCAGGCCCTGGCCAAGCTCCCCGCATTGTCTATCGCCCGCGTCGCGTCCTCGATGACCGTGACGTCGAAGCCCGCGGCAGCGCCGTCGATGGCGGTCCAGCCGACGCAGTAGTCGGTGGCGAGGCCCACGATATACAACCGGCCGACATCGCGTTCGTTGAGATAGCCGGCAAGGCCCGTGAGAGTTTCGCGGTCGGCTTCCTGGAAGCCGGAGTAGGAATCGATCAGCCTGTTGTAACCCTTGCGGATGACGAGCTGGCCGTGGGGGATATCGAGATCGGCAGAGAGTTCGGCGCCGTGCGTATTCCACATGCAGTGGTCGGGCCAGAGAACCTGAATGCCATAGGGTAGGTCCACGGTCTCGAACGGGCTCTTGCCATCATGCTGGCTGGCGAAGGAAATGTGGTCCGCCGGATGCCAGTCCTGGGTGAAGACGACATTGGCGAACTTTTTGGCCAGCGTATTGATGAGCGGCACGATTTCGTCGCCCCCTGCGACGGCAAGGCTGCCGCCGGGCAGGAAATCATATTGCATGTCGACGACGACGAGGACGTCGCGCGGGGTGATTTCGATCATCGCTGCATCTCCTTACTGTCGCGTTGCCGAACCGGAAAACCGGCAGCCACTTTTCCTGGCAACGCTCTACTTCACCCATTCGGCGCGGATGAGGCCGCGCACGGAATTGCCGAGCCAGATTGCCTCGGCTGCTTCGAGATCGTCCAGCATCAAAACCTGCTCGACAGCCTTGCCAGTGGCGATGAGCTCGGCCCGCAGGGTGCCCGGCAGCAGGCCGGAGGAGAGGGGTGGGGTGAGCAGGACGCCGTCGCGCTGGATGAAAAGGTTGGTGATCGAGCCTTCGGTGAGTTCGCCGCGCTCATTGAGGAACACGACCTCGTCCACGCCCTGCGCCGCATGGGCCGCCTGACGGGGCGCGTCGTAGAAGGCGCGGTTCGTGGTCTTGTGCATGAGCCAGAGGCTCTGCGATTCGAGTTTTTCCGGGGCGATGACGAAGCGGAAGAGCGCTGGATTGGGCGGCAGCGGGACCGCGGCCACGGCCGGACCGGAAGCGTCGAGCGTCAGGCGGACGCGCATGGCGCCGGAAGGGAAGGATTGGGATTGGAGCAGGGCCAGGATCACCGCGCGATCGAAGGGCAGGGCGAAATAGGCGGCAGAGGCGGCCAGGCGATCGAGATGCCGGTCGAGCAGGGTGTAGCCCCCCGCCTGCTCCCAGAGCAGGGTTTCGATCAGGGTGACCGGGTCGGCCGGACTGGTGAAGAATGCCATCTTGAGCAGGGCCTCGCGATATTCGTCGGCCGCGACGCTGTCGGCGACGATGCCGCCGCCGATGCCGATCTCGCCATTGCCCTCGACGTCGATGACAGCGGTGCGGATGGCGACGTTGAGGGTGAAGTCGCCACGGGGCGCGAAATGACCTATGGAGCCGGTATAGACGCCGCGCGGGCCGGCTTCGACCTGGTGGATGATTTCCATGGCGCGCAGTTTTGGCGCCCCGGTGATGGAGCCGCAGGGGAAGAGATTGGCGAGGACGCCCGAGGTGGTGACGCCGGGGCGGCGGCGGGCCGATATGCCGGACGTCATGGTGTGGAGCGTCGAATAGGTCTCCACCGTGAACAGGTCGGTGACCTTGACCGAGCCGATTTCGGCGACGCGCCCGAGATCGTTGCGCAGCAGGTCGACGATCATCAGGTTTTCGGCACGGTTCTTTGCGTCACCGGCCAGGGCGGCGCGGCCGGCCTCGTCTTCGGCAATGGTGCGGCCGCGCTTGAGCGTGCCCTTCATCGGGCGGGCGGCGAGCTGGCCACCGCGACTGGACACGAAGAGTTCGGGCGAACGGGACAGGATCCACTGCGCCCCGGTATTGATGAGGGCGCCATAGGCGACGGGCTGCTTGCGCACGAGATCGCGATAAAGCCCCACCGGATCGCCATCGAGGCGAAAGCCGGCCTTGAAGGTCAGATTGACCTGGTAGGTGTCGCCATCCGATATCAGCGCCTTGACCGTATCGAAGGCGCCGGTATAGGCGGCCTCATCCATGCGGGGGACGATATCGAGGGCGCCGCCGGCGCCGGCCATGGCGGCGAGACGGGAAGCGACCTCGGCAGCACCCAGCCGTTCGGGCGCATCATAAAGTCCGAGCCAGAGCAGCGGCGTGGGGCCGGGCGGCGACAGGAACTTGGCCAGCCGCTCCTCGAAAACGAAACCCAGTTCATAGGCGAGGAAACCGGCGGCATGGAGGCCGGCCGCATTGGCAGCTTCAAGCCGGGCCAATGCGGCGTGTACGCCCGCCGCATCATGGGCAACGAGGATGTCGCGCGGCGCGGAAAACAGCAGGTTTTCCCCTGATGGAGCGAGCGTGTCGTGCAGCAGGACTGAGCCGGGGGCGAACATGGTGGTCTTCTAGAGTCTTTTGCCATCGCCGTCACCGGGGCATGCGCCCCCATGAACAGGGGTTGGACAGGCACCTCGGCTTTGCCAGATTTCTGCCATCGGTCCCGGGAGGACCGATCAGCCGGGGACGCAGTCATGAACACGATCATCAAGGGTGGCGCGGCCGCATTGGTCCTGCTGGGCAGCGCCTTGCCGGTTGCAGCCGAGGACGTCTATTTCACGCTCTACAATGAGAGCAACCGCTCGCTGCACTATTTCTATGCCAGCCCATCCAACTCCACGAGCTGGGGGCCGGACCTGCTGCGGGGCGGCTATACGCTGCGCGCCGGCTACAATGGCACGGTGACGATCGCCGACGATTCGACCGAGTGCTACTACGACTTCAAGTTCATCATGGGCGACCGCAGCGAGACGGTGGTGAACGAGATCAATATCTGCGACCTGGGCAGCTATACGATCTACGACTGAGCCATCGAACGGCCATTCCCAATTAATCCCGGCGTGGTATGTAATTCGCTGCTGGCGGCGCATCGCCGCTGGTTTGGGAGAATTTTCATGAGCTTCAATCTTAGGGGCGGCCTTGCCGTCCTGGCGCTGCTGGCCAGCGCCATGCCTGCTGCCGCGCAGAGTGTCGAGTTCACGCTGATCAACAACAGCGCGCGGGCCCTGCATTATTTCTATACCTCACCCAGCAATGACTCCAACTGGGGTTATGACCTGCTGGGCGAGAACGGCACGCTGGAACCAGGCTATCAGGGCACGGTGACCATCGGCGATGGCTCGGACCAGTGCGAATACGACTTCAAGTTCGTGATGGAAGACGAGAGCGAGACCGTGATCAATGCGGTCGATATCTGTTCGCTGAACGAATACACGATCTACGACTAACGCCCTCGCGCGGTGATACGGCGCCGCCCCGGCCGGGGTGGCGCCGTATTGTTTTGCCGCCCGGAAGCGCTTGAAGCCACCGGGCCACCCCCCTATATAGCCAGCAAGCCCAGCAATGGGCGCATTCCAGTTGCAAGGAACCCGGCCTGATGGCCACGGGACTGCCTCGCGAGAGGGGTTTCACCATGGGTTTGCTGAAAGAGAGGCTAGAATAATGGCTAAAGTCATCGGTATCGATCTGGGCACCACCAATAGCTGCGTCGCGGTTATGGACGGCACCAATCCAAAGGTCATCGAAAACGCGGAAGGGGCGCGCACCACCCCCTCGATGGTCGCTTTCTCCAAGGATGGCGAACGTCTCGTCGGCCAGCCGGCCAAGCGCCAGGCAGTCACCAATCCGGAAAATACCCTGTTTGCGGTCAAGCGCCTGATCGGGCGCCGCTTCGACGACGCCGTGGTGGCCAAGGACAAGAACCTTGTGCCCTTCAAGATCGTCAAGGCCGACAATGGCGACGCCTGGGTCGAGGCTTCGGGCGACAAGTATTCGCCGAGCCAGGTCTCGGCCATGATCCTGCAGAAGATGAAGGAAACCGCTGAGTCCTATCTCGGCGAGACCGTCACGCAGGCTGTCATCACCGTTCCGGCCTATTTCAACGACAGCCAGCGCCAGGCCACCAAGGACGCAGGCAAGATTGCCGGCCTGGAAGTGCTGCGCATCATCAACGAGCCGACGGCGGCGGCGCTCGCCTATGGCCTCGACAAGAAGAATACCGGCACCATCGCGGTCTATGACCTGGGCGGCGGCACGTTCGATATCTCCATCCTCGAAATCGGCGATGGCGTGTTCGAGGTGAAGTCGACCAATGGCGACACGTTCCTGGGCGGCGAAGACTTCGACATGCGCCTGGTCGATTACCTCGCCGACGAGTTCAAGAAGGAACAGGGCATCGATCTGCGCTCCGACAAGCTCGCGCTGCAGCGCCTCAAGGAAGCTGCCGAAAAGGCCAAGATCGAGCTCTCCAGCTCGACCCAGACCGAAATCAACCTGCCCTTCATCACCGCCGACGCCTCGGGCCCCAAGCACCTGACGCTCAAGCTCAGCCGCTCCAAGCTGGAATCGCTGGTGGATGACCTGATCACCCGCACCATCGAGCCCTGCAAGCAGGCGATGAAGGATGCCGGCGTGTCGGCCAGCCAGATCGACGAAGTCGTGCTGGTGGGCGGCATGAGCCGCATGCCCAAGGTGCAGGAAGCGGTCAAGCAGTTGTTCGGCAAGGAGCCGCACAAGGGCGTCAACCCGGACGAAGTCGTGGCTTTGGGCGCGGCCATCCAGGCCGGCGTGCTGCAGGGCGACGTCAAGGACGTGCTGCTGCTCGACGTGACCCCGCTCTCGCTGGGCATCGAAACGCTGGGTGGCGTGTTCACCCGCCTGATCGACCGCAACACGACGATCCCGACCAAGAAGAGCCAGACCTTCTCGACCGCCGAGGACAGCCAGAGCGCCGTGACCATCCGCGTGTTCCAGGGTGAACGCGAAATGGCCGCCAACAACAAGCTGCTGGGCAATTTCGACCTGACCGGCATTCCGCCCGCACCGCGCGGCGTGCCGCAGATCGAAGTGACCTTCGACATCGACGCCAACGGCATCGTGCAGGTTTCGGCCAAGGACAAGGGCACCGGCAAGGAGCAGCAGATCCGCATCCAGGCCTCGGGTGGTCTTTCGGACGCCGACATCGAGAAGATGGTGCAGGAAGCCGAGCAGAATGCCGAGGCCGACAAGAAGAAGCGCGAAGCGGTCGAAGCCAAGAACCAGGGCGAGAGCCTGATCCACTCGACCGAGAAGTCGCTGGGCGAATATGGCGACAAGGTCACGGCCGAGGACAAGGCCGCGATCGAAACCGCGATCACCGACCTGCGCGGCGTGCTCGATGGCGAAGATGGCGACGCCATCAAGGAAAAGACCGATGCGTTGGCGCAGGCCTCGATGAAGCTGGGCGAGGCCATGTACAAGGCCAGCCAGGCGGAAGCCGAGGCCAAGGCCAATGGCACAGACGATGACGGCGACGACGATGTGGTCGATGCCGACTTCGAAGAGGTCAAGGACGACGACGACAAGAAGTCGGCCTGATCGATCTCACATGAATTGAGGGGGGTCCGGCGCCAGCCGGGCCCCTTTTTGTTTGGGATGCGGCAGTCGTCCTTCCCTCCCCACAAGGGGTAGGGTGGGCTCCTGGGTGGGAGAAGCGTCTCACCGCGTTTCACGTGAATCCATTCGCCGCAAAATGGGCCCATTGGCGCCCAACTCCCTCCCGGTTTTGGCTGTCCAAGGGGCATTCACGATATTGCGAGGCCGCGCCATGACCGATTCACCCAGCCAGGAGCTGTCCCGGCATCCTGCCGACGATTCCATCGGCCGGCTTGCCGAGTTGATCGGCGGCGATCCGATGAGCCGGATCGACGCCGATATGAAGCATGTGCTCGATGGCCTCGCCGACATGGGCGCGCGGTCGCTGGAACTGCTGTCTCCGGAAGCGGCGCGGCGGCAGCCGCGGGCGGCCGAGGCGATCAGCGCCATTCTCGGCCGGCAGGGTCGCACGCGGCCGGATGACGGCATCGCGGTGGAGGACATCGTCATCCCCGGCGCCGAAAGCGAGCTGCCGGCGCGAATCTATCGGCCTATGGGCCTGCTCAGCCGGCTCAATCCGGTGGTGCTGTATTTCCATGGCGGCGGCTTTGTCACCGGCGATCTCGACAGCCATGACGCCTCGGCGCGCGCCCTGGCGCGGCGGACTGGCGCCATTGTGGTTTCGGTGGGCTATCGGCTGGCGCCGGAGCATCGATTCCCCGCCGCGCATGAGGATGCCTGGGCGGCCTGGCTCTGGATGACCGCAGGGATCAAGGCGCTGGCCGGCGATCCGAAACGGCTGGCACTGGCCGGCGAGGATGCCGGGGCAAACCTGGCCGCCCATGTGGCCTTGCGGGCGCGGGATGCGCGCGGCGCGCAGCCGGTGCATCAGCTGCTGATCCATCCGATCGCGGGCAACGATCTCACCACCCCCTCCTACGGCCAGACGCTGCGGGCGCGGCCGATCGGCCTGCCGGCGATGCGCTGGCGGTTCCGGCAGCTCTTGGGCGATGAGGCCGAAGCGGGCGACGGCCGCATCAACCTGGTGGCGCAGCAGGATTGGGCCGGCGTAGCCCCGGCAACCCTCATACTGGCCGAAATCGACCCGCTGCGCTCGGAGGGCGAAGCCTTGGCCGAAGCGCTCGAACAAGCCGGCGTGGCAGTCAATTGCTGGACCTATGAGGGTGTGACGCAGGGGTTTTTCGGCCTCGGCCTCGTCGTCACCAAGGCGCTGTTCGCCCAGTCGGATGCGGCGGATGCGCTGGGCAAGGCCTTCGCGCCGGCCCGGCACAGCTAGCATCATTGTTGCCGCATCGTTGTGCGCACGATGCCCAGGCCGAATCAGCATTGTTGAAGCCGCCGGCCGCTCTTGCTATGAGCGGGCAGTGGTTTTGCCCCATCACGACCCCAGCCCCTTGCGGGGCGTGGGGTCGATTGCCATCTAGGGGCTAGGTTTCAGGCTGGGCGCGCGCGACGCGACCGGCTGCATTGGAGAACGGGTTTTTGTCCAAACGGGATTTCTACGAGGTGCTCGGCGTGCAGAAGGGCGCCGACGACGCAGCGCTGAAGAGCGCCTATCGCAAGCTCGCCATGCAGCACCACCCCGACCGCAATCCGGGCAATCACGAAGCGGAAGCCAAGTTCAAGGAAATCAACGAGGCCTATGACACGCTCAAGGACGGCCAGAAGCGGGCCGCCTATGACCGGTTCGGCCATGCCGCCTTCGAGAATGGCGGCGGGCGCCCCGGCGCCGGCGGGTTCGGGCCGGAATTCACCTCGTCCATGTCCGATATCTTCGACGACATTTTCGGCGACTTCATGGGCGGCCAGCAGCGGCGCGGCGGCGGCGGCGCGGCCAAGCTGCGTGGCAGCGACCTGCGCTACAATCTCGAAATCAGCCTCGAAGAGAGCTTTGAGGGCCGCACGGTCGAAATCGACGTGCCGACCCTGGTGGGCTGCACCACCTGCGACGGCTCGGGCGCCAAGCCGGGCACCGGCACCCATACCTGCCGGCAATGCAACGGGCATGGCAAGGTCCGCGCCGCGCAGGGCTTTTTCACCATCGAGCGCACCTGCCCGGTCTGCCAGGGTCGCGGCCAGATGATGGACCAGCCCTGCACCGATTGCGGCGGCCAGGGCCGTCGGCAGGAAAACCGCAAGCTCAGCGTCGATATCCCCAAGGGCATCGAGGACGGCACCCGCATCCGCCTGGCCAATGAAGGCGAGGCCGGCTTGCGCGGCGGTCCGCCGGGCGATCTCTATATCTTCATCTCCATCCGCCCGCATGATCTGTTCCAGCGCGATGGCGCCGACCTTTATGCGCGCATACCCATCGCCATGACCACGGCCGCACTGGGCGGGGAGTTCGAAGTGCCGACGCTCGACGCGGCGCGCGCCAAGGTCAAGGTCGCTGCCGGCACCCAGCCGGGCCAGCGGGTGCGGCTCAAGGGCAAGGGCATGCCGGTGCTGCGATCCAAGGATGTCGGCGATCTCTATGTGCAGCTCGATATCGAGACGCCGCAGGCGCTGAGCCGGCGCCAGCGCGAATTGCTGGAAGAATTCGCCAAGCTCGAGACCGAAGAAAACAGCCCCACCTCGGGCGGCTTCTTCACCAAGCTCAAGAAGATGTTCGAGGCTTGAAGCCCGGCTATTCGCTGGGGGTCTGGCTCATGTCCATCCAGGTATATTCCCAGACATGGCCATCCGGATCGGCAACGGCACGCCCATACATGAAGCCATAGTCCTGCCGGTCCCGGGTTTCGGTGCCGCCGGCCTTGATGCCTGCTTCGGCAATGGCATCGACGGCTTCGCGGCTGTCACATGACAGCGCATAGAGGGCGGCCGTCGTGGTTTTCGGGTCGGGAATGGGCTTGCTGGAGAATTCCCCGAACTTGCCGTAGGTCAGGGCCATCACGAAAATGGTGTCGCTGATGACGATGCAAGCGGCGGTGTCATCGGTGAATTGCGGGTTGTGGTCGAAGCCGAGCGCCTTGTAATAGGCCATGGAAGCAGCCAGATTGCGTACCGGAAGATTGACGAAGATCATGGTAGACATAGTTTTTTCCTCTATACTTAAGTGTTGTCTTAAGTGAATAAGCTATGCTGACGAGTCCGTCAATGCTCTTGCAACGACGAACGGGCCGGGTCACTTTCGAGGGAAAATCACAGGACAGACTATGACCACCGCGCTCACGCTTTCCGGGTCCATCCGCAAGGGTTCGCAAAACCGGATGTTACAGCAGCATGTGGGGCGCAAGCTCGAAGTGGCAGGGGTGACGGTCAACGCCATCGAGCTGGGCGATTTCGACATGCCGATCTTCAATGAAGACCTCGAGCCCGACCATGTGCCGGAAGCCGCCGGACGGCTGGCCGAGCTGTGGCGGAGCCACGACATCGTCTTCATCGCCACGCCCGAATATAATGGCGGGCTGCCGCCGCTGCTGGTCAATGCACTGGCCTGGCTCAGCCGGCAGAAGCCGAGCCCGTTCCGCCATCCGGTGATCGGCATTGGCGGGGTCAGCTCGGGCAAGTATGGCACCATCTGGGCGCTGAGCCATCTGCGCGATTCGCTGAGCAAGGTGGGCGGGCTGGTGGTGCCAGGCCTGCTGGGCATCGGGCCGGATGAGCAGGCTTTCGATGACAAGGGCGATTTGGTCGAACCAGCCATTATCCGCAAGGTCGATACGCTGGTGCATGACCTCACCCATATCAGGCGCGGGTGAACCCATGCGGGCGCTCTATGTGACGCATCCGCAGGTGGTGATCGACCCCGCGGTGCCAACGCCGCGCTGGGGCCTGAGCCCGGAAGGCCTGGCGCGGGCGCAAGCCTTTGCGTCGCGCGGCGTGGTGCCTGAAGGCGCGATGATCTTTTCCAGCACCGAAAACAAGGCGCTGGACCTGGCCGGCGCCATAGCGGCGGCGATCGGCGGACCGGTGGTGGCCGAAGAAGCCATGGGCGAGAATGACCGCAGCAGCACCGGCTTCCTGACGCCTGGCCTGTTCGAGGCAACGGCCGACCGCTTCTTTGCCGAGCCGCAGCACAGCATCGAAGGCTGGGAGACAGCCGGCGACGCGCAGGCCCGGATCGTGGCGGCGGTGCGCCGGGCGCTGGAGAGCGTTCCGGCCAACCGGCCGGCGGTATTCTGCGGGCATGGCGCGGTGGGAACGCTGCTCAAATGCCACTTGGCGGGCCGCCCCATCGCGCGCCGCGAGGACCAGAGCCGGCATGGCCATCGCGGCGGCGGCAATTGCTTCGTGTTCGACCTCGCGGCAGGCGAACTGGGCTGCGAATGGACGGCGATGGAGGATTTCGCGCCGGGCTGGTTCGCCGCGCCGGTTGCGAATACGCACGATATGGTCTAGTCCCGGCGGATAATCGACATCGGAGGAAGACTCATGACGGGCCAATTGATCGTGGGCCTCGACGTTTCGTCGCGCGCCCGCGCCGAGGACATCGTGGCAATGCTGGGCGACAGCGTCAGCTTCTACAAGATCGGTTACCAGTGCTTCTATGGCGCCGATGGCTTCGCGCTGGGCAAGGACCTGCTCAAGGCCGGCAAGCAGGTCTTCTTCGATCTCAAGCTGCTCGACATCGACAACACGGTGGAAAAGGGCGTGGCGGCCATAGCCGAAACCGGCGCCACCATGCTGACCGTGCATGCCTATCCCAAGGCCATGCGCGCCGCCGCCCGGGCGGCTGCCGGCTCCGCGCTCCAGGTGCTGGGCGTCACGGTCCTGACCTCGATGGACGATGCCGATGTCCGGGAAGCCGGCTATGAGCGGGACGCGGCGGGCCTCGTGGCACTGCGGGCCCAGCAGGCGCGCGATGCCGGCATTGGCGGGGTCGTGGCCTCGCCGCATGAGGCCGAAATGGTCCGCACCATCATCGGGCCGAAAATGGCGATCGTGACCCCCGGCATCAGGCCGGCAGGCAGCGCCATAGGCGACCAGAAGCGCGTGATGGGCCCGGCCGAGGCCCTGGCCGCGGGCGCCAGCCACCTGGTGGTGGCCCGCCCGATCATCGCCGCCGCCGACCCGGCCGCGGCAGCGCGGGCGATCCTCGCCGAAATGAACAGCGGCTCACGGCTCGCATGACCCGCCTTTCCGCCTGTATCGAAATGCTGTTCGTGCCGGAAAGCCCCGAGCCGGCAGAACGCATCCGCCTCGCCGCAGCCGCGGGTTTCGGGCTCGTCGAATTCTGGCGCTGGTCCAACAAGGATCTCGATGCCATCGAAGACGCCCTCGGCGAAACCGGGGTGAAGCTGGCCGGCCTCGTGGCCGAGCCGTTTGCCGAACTGACGCGCGAGGGCGACCATGAGCGGTTTCTCGCCGGCCTCGAACAGAGCCGCGACGTAGCCTTGCGTCTCGGCGCACCGGTGCTGATCTGCCAGTCGGGGCCGCTGCTCGATGGTGTCGAGCGCGCCAGGCAGCACGAGGCGCTCACCACCGCCATGGCGCGCTCGGCCGACATTCTGGCGGAGTCGGGCGTGGTTCTGGGGCTCGAACCGCTCAACGACCGGGTCGACCATCCCGGCTATTATCTCACCAGCACCGCCGAGGCGCTCGACATTGTCGATGCCGTCGACCGGCCGGAAATCGGCATCACCTACGACATGTACCATTCCATGGTGATGGGCGAGGACCCCGAGGCCGTGGTGGCCGGACGGCTCAACCGCATTGTCCATGTCCACATCGCCGACCATCCCGGCCGCAACCAGCCGGGCAGCGGTGGCCTGCCGCTCAAACAGAAGCTCGACTGGCTGGAGGGGCAGGGCTATGCCGGCGCCGTGGGACTGGAATTCCGGCCGACAGCGACGACGGCGGAGGCGCTGGCGCAGATGCGCGGGAGCTTGGGGATATAGGTGCCACGCCCTCGTGGTTCGAGGCTCGCGAAGAGCTCGCACCTCACCATGAGGGCTGCTGGAATATCGAGCCAACAGTAGCCCTCATGGTGAGGTGCGCTTCTTCAGCGCCTCGAACCACGAGGGCGTGCCGCCCAGCGCCTACCCCGCCAACCCGTGTTCGGCAGTCAAATCCTGCAAATCCAGCTGCGGTCGTGCCCCGATATGGGAAATCACCTCGCTCGCTGCCAGACACCCGGTCTTGAGCGCCGATTCCAGCGTCTGGCCGCGGGCCATGCCCAGCAAAAATCCAGCGGCGAAGAGGTCGCCGGCGCCGGTGGCATCGACCACCTTGTCGACCGGGAAGGCGGGGACCGAGGTCACTTCGCCATTATAGATGGCCATGGCGCCCTCGGCGCCCATGGTGATGGCGGCCAGTTCGGTATCCTTGGCCACCTGGCGCACTGCCTCGCCCAGATCCTCGGTCTGGTAGAGCGATTTGAGCTCGTGCACATTGGCAAAGACATAGTCGATGGTTTTTGACCGGATCAGATCGAGAAATTCGGCGCGATAGCGATCGACACAGAAGGGATCGCTGAGCGTCAGGGCGGCGGCGCGCTCGTTCTTGTGGGCATAATGCGCTGCCAGCACGAAAGCCTTCTTGGCTTCCACCGGGTCCCACAGAAAGCCTTCCATATAGGTGATGGCGGCGCTGCCGATTTCGTCGGGGTCTATATCGCGCTCGGTCAGTTCGTGGCAGGCACCGAGATAGGTGTTCATCGTCCGCTCGCCATCGCCGGAGACGAAAATCATGCAGCGCCCGGTCAGGGCGCCGTTCTTAAGCCGGCTCGTATTGTAGTGGACGCCGGTAGCGTTGAGATCGCTTTCGAACACATCGCCCAGCGGGTCATTGGCCACCTTGCCGATAAAGGCGGCGCGGCCGCCCAGCGAGGCGACACCGGCCGCAGTGTTGGCGGCGCTGCCGCCCGAGATCTGCTGGCGGCCCAGCGGCATCTTGCCATAGAGGTCCTCGGCCCGATCGGTATCGATCAGGTGCATGATGCCCTCTTTCATGCCTTCGGCTTCGACAAAGCCTGGTTCGACGGGGGCGATGATATCGACAATCGCATTGCCGATGGTAAGGACGTCGAAGCGGGTCTGGGTCATCAGGAGGTTCCGGCGCGGGGAAAAGCCGTCAGCCGGTTTAGAGCATAGGGGAAAACAGGGCAACCTAGTGCCGGTCGATGATTTCGCTGATCAGGGCTTCGATATCCTCACCGGCCTGCAGGGCGATCTGGCCATCGAGCAGCAAAACGGCGAGGCCGTGTACGCGGGCCCAGGCGGCGAGCGCCGTCACGCGGCCATTGCTGGTATCACCGCCGCTGACATGGCGCAGGGTGGCAAAGGCGGCATCGGCCGCCATGCGCAGGCCGGGGCGATTGTCGCGCTTGAGCTGGGGCGAGAACATCAGCCGGAACAGCGCGGCATTGCGCAGCGCAAACAGCACATAGGTCTTGCCCATGACCGGGAGCATGTCGGGCGGATTGGCTTCTGCCACATCTTCCATGGCCCGGGTGAAGCGCTGGAAACCGGTGACGGCAAGCGCTTCGAGCAGGGCTGCGCGGCTGTCGAAATGGCGATAGGGCGCTGCCGGCGAGACGCCCACGGCCCGCGCCAGATCGCGCAGGCCAAGCCCGGCTTCCCCCTCGCGCTCGAGAATGACCAAAGCCGCCTCGAGCAGGGCATTGCGCAGGTCGCCATGGTGATAGGGGGCATTTTGCTGGGATGTTGACATCGTTTACTTATGAGTGAATATATGTGAGCGCTGATAACATGACATGCTGAGGGCTCGCAAATGGATATCGACCTCATTCTGGCCAGTGGCCATCACCTGGCGGTGTTCCTGCTGGTGGCCGTCCTGGCCGCCGAATTCGCCCTGCTGCGGCCGGGCCTTGGCGGCGCCCGCATCGGGCAGCTGGCACGGATCGATGCTGCCTATGGGGCGGTGGCGGGGCTGGTGGTGGTCGTCGGCGTGCTGCGGGTGATCTTGGGCGCCAGCGGCTGGGAATATTACGTCACTAACTATGCCTTCTGGGCCAAGATGGCCGCATTCCTCGCCGTTGGCCTATTGAGCATAAGGCCGACGCTGGCCATCCGCGGCTGGGACAAGGCCCGCAAGGGCGACGCGGATTACGCCGTGCCGGAAGCGGAAGTGGCCACGAGCCGCCATTATATCCACCTGCAGGCAGGGATGCTTATGCTGATCCCGATCTTCGCGGCCACGATGGCGCAAGGCCATGGGAGCTAAGCTGCCACGCGCTAATTCCCCTTCGGCAGCGGCGTCTTCGGTTCGAACCGGCACCACTCCCGAATCGCGCAGCGCCAGCATTCGGGCTTTCTCGCCTTGCAGACGTAGCGGCCATGCAGGATCAGCCAGTGATGCGCGTGCAGCAGATATTGCGCCGGCACCGCCTTGAGCAGCTGCTGTTCCACCGCGAGCGGCGTCTTGCCGGGGGCGAGGCCGGTGCGGTTGCCGACGCGGAACAGATGGGTATCCACCGCGATAGTGGGATGCCTGAACCAGATATTGAGCACCACATTGGCGGTCTTGCGGCCAACGCCGGGCAGAGCCTCGAGCGCCTCGCGATCCTCGGGCACCTCGCCGCCATGCTTGTCGATGAGAATCTGGCTCAGCGCGAAGACATTCCTGGCCTTGCCGCGATAGAGCCCGATGGTCTTGACCAGCTCGGTAATGGCATCGACGCCCAGGGCCACCATGGCTGCCGGCGAAGGCGCCAGTTCAAACAGGCGCCTGGTGGCCTTGTTGACACCGGCATCGGTGGCCTGGGCGGAGAGCACCACCGCGACCAGCAGGGTAAAGGCGTTGAGATAATCGAGCTCACCCTTGGGCTCGGGCTCGATTTCGTGGAAGCGCGCGAAGATCGCCTCCACATCGGCCTTGGGAAGCGCCTTCACTTTTTTCGGTCCGGCCATGTTCTCGCCCCTGATTCTGCGCCTATAGTCAGTGTCCAAGAGTCAGCCATGCCAATGCAAGCCACAACCACCACGCCGCTATTCGCCGCCGCGTTGAAGCCCGATCGCTCGCCGCGCATCACTGGCGGCTGGGTGGCGTTTGTCATTGCCGCCATAGCCGCGACGCCGCTGGCCGTGCTGGCGCCCGAAGTGCTGCTGCCGGCCGCAGCGGCGTTCGGCATTGGCGGGGTGGGCATGACGGCCCTGTCGGTGCGGCAATCGCGGCAGCGTCGGCTGGCGCAGCAGGTGACATTGTGGACCGACCAGCTCGAAGTGGTCATCGTCGATCGCCACGGCACGCGCAGTTTGCGCCGGTTCGATCCCAAGGCAGTGCGGCTGGTGCTGGATCGCGACGAGAACGAAAAGACCATTGCCATGCGCCTGCGCTCGGGCAAGGACGAATGCGAGCTCGGCGCCTTCCTCAAGCCGGAGGACCGTTCGAGCTTCGCCAAGGCTTTCGGCACCGCCCTGCGCCGGGCGCGGCAGACCGCGTGATTTTGGACGACGCATAGGAATATCCGAAAACCGCGTGGCACTTTTTGGTCCTATGCTTGTGTCAAAACCGGGTCGCATCCATAACCCGCCTTTCCTAGATAGACACCCAGAGACGAACCATGGGTGTTCCGATGAACCAGATCACACATATGACCCCAGCGACGGACTACGACACCATCCGCGCCGCCATCCGCTATCTCAGCGAAAATGGCCCCGACGTCGCCGATCTCGGTCGCTTTGCCCGCACACTGGGGATGACCGAGCGGCAATTGACCGAGTTGTTCCGCCGCTGGTGCGGCCTCAGCCCCAAGAGCTTTGCCCAGGCCGTGGCGCTCGACCATGCCAAGGGCCTGCTGCGCGCCAGGGAGAGCGTGCTCGATACAACCTACGAAGTGGGCCTCTCCTCGACCTCGCGGCTGCATGACCTGTTCGTGGCCTATGAGGCCATGCCGCCGGGCATCTTCAGGGCCGGCGGCGAGGGCATCGACATGGTCTGGGGCGCGGCCCCATCGCCTTTCGGCATGGCGGTGGTGACGGCGACCGAATACGGCATGTCGGGCCTCGGCTTTGCCGACGCCGACACCACGATCGAACAGGCCTTCGAGGATCTGGCCAATCGCTGGCCCAATGCCCGCTTCGTCAGGGACGATGCGCGCGTGGCGCCGATGATCGCACAAGCCTTCGATCCGGCGCGCTGGTCGCCCGACCATCCGGTGCGGGTGGTGCTGATCGGGACCGATTTCGAGGTCAAGGTGTGGGAGACCCTGCTCAAGATCCCCTGCGGCCAGGCCACCACCTATCAAAGCGTCGCCAACCAGATCGGCCGGCCGACAGCGGCGCGGGCGGTGGGCGCGGCCGTGGGCAAGAACCCGATCAGCTTCGTGGTCCCTTGCCACCGCGTGGTGGGCACGTCGGGCGCGCTCACCGGCTATCACTGGGGCGTCCCGCGCAAGCGGGCGATCCTGGGCTGGGAAGCCGGGGTAGTTTCGGCGGCGCACTAGTTTCACGTGAATCGGTGAGGCGTCTCCTAGTCCATATCCGTTGGCACCGCACCCACCGGGCGTCATCCTCGGGCCTGACCCGAGGATGACGCACGAGGTTGGGGAAACCGTAGACCCTAGATCTCAACACGCCCCTCAAGCTGCCCATCCGTCCCGATCCGGTAGATCGTTGGTTCGCCCGTGGCGATTTCGCGCTTGAGGATCTGTTCCGGCGTCAGGTTCTCGATGGCCATGACCAAAGCGCGCAGCGAGTTGCCATGGGCGGCAACGAGCACGGTCTTGCCGGCCTTGAGCAAAGGCAGGATTTCGGCGTCGTAATAGGGCAGGGTGCGCGCCGCGGTATCCTTCAGCGACTCGCCGCCCGGCGGGGGCACGTCGAAGCTGCGGCGCCAGATCAGCACCTGTTCCTCGCCCCACTTTTCGCGTGCATCATCCTTGTTGAGGCCGGAGAGATCGCCATAGTCGCGTTCGTTGAGGGCGATGTTCCTTGTGATGGTAACATTGGCAATGCCCATCTCCTCCAGCATCAGGTCGAGCGTATGCTGGGCCCGGCGCAGGGCCGAGGTATAGTAGCAATCGGGCACGATGGCCCTGGCCTTGAGCGCCTTGCCGGTGGCGCGGGCTTCCCCGATGCCCTTTTCGGTCAGGTCCGGATTGCGCCAGCCGGTAAAGAGGTTCTTGAGGTTCCACTCGCTTTGGCCGTGGCGCACGAGGATCAGGGTACCGGTCATCAGGAGTCTCCGAAATGAAAGTGTTGGCCGACGCCCATAGCCTGGGCAATGCGTGAGAAGTCCGCCGCGCTGGCCTTGAACAGCGACTTGCGGAAATATATGCCCCAGTGGCTGGGGTCGGTGACGAAATCGAGCTGCGGCAGCAGCAGGTAGATGTCCGCCTCCTGCGCATCGAGATAATGCGCGCGGCGCATCCAGGCGTCGGTCGTGCCCATGACATTGCTGGGCTCGGGCTCACCTTCGGCAATGGTGCCGATGGCGGTGAAGCGGCGCACCGCATCCATGCCGCCCAAGGTTTCGGTGGGCGAATAATAGACAAAGGCATCGCCGGGCCGGAGCTGCCTCACGGCGCTGTGTTTGCCATGGGCGAACATGACAAAACCCTGCTCGCGGCCGATGCGGACATGCGCCGCAGCAGCCACCCCGATCCAGCAGGTCGGCGCGGCCATGCTCAGAGCCCCAGCACGTCGGTCATGGAATAGAGCCCGGCCGGCTGGCCGGCGGCCCAGAGCGCGGCGCGGGCGGCACCATTGGCGAAGATGGCGCGATCCTCGGCGCGATGATTGAGCTCGATGCGTTCGGAGGGGCCCGCCAGGATCACCGAGTGATCGCCGACCACGGTTCCGCCGCGCAAAGTGGCAAAGCCGATCGTGCCGGCCTCGCGCGGGCCAGTATGGCCGTCGCGAACGCGCACGGAATGGTCGCGCAAGGCGATATTGCGGCCCGCGGCGGCAGCTTCCCCCAGCAGCAGGGCCGTGCCCGAGGGCGCATCGACCTTGCGCGCATGGTGCATCTCGAGGATTTCCACGTCGTATTCGGCCAGCGCCGCCGCGGCCTTACGCACGAGATCGGCCAGCACGCTGACGCCCATGGAGAAGTTGCCCGACTTGACCACGCGGGCGCCGCCTGCGGCGGCCTCGGCAATGGCCGCGTCGTCGGCCTCTGAACACCCCGTCGTGCCGATGACATGGACGAGACCGAGCTTTGCCGCCTTGGCGGCGAGGATGACGCTGGCCTGCGGGGCGGTGAAGTCGATAATGGCATCGGCGCCAACCAAAGCCACGTCGATATCGTCGGTAATGGCGACGCCCAATGGGCCGATGCCGGCATAGAGCCCCGCATCCTGGCCGATGGCCGCCGTGCCGGGGCGATCGACGGCGGCATGGAGCTTTGCCACGGCGCCGTGCAATGCCAGCCCCGAAAGGGCGGCGACGGCACGGATATTGGCCGCGCCCATGCGCCCACCGGCACCCGCCACCACGACCTTGAGTTCCGCCATCACGCTCTCCCGCATTCGGTTTGCCCTATAGCAGCGCCTTGGCCAAACGCCAACAGCGCTGCCCCATTGCCGTCATCATGCTAGGATGAAGGTTGAACCGAAAACCAAGGACGCTGATTTGACCATCACCAATGCGCTGGCCAGTATCGCCGTGGACGATATTGCCGAGGCACTCGACTTCTACGAGCGCCTGTTCGGGCGCCCGCCCGATGCGCGGCCGATGAAGGACGTGGCGGAGTGGAAGCTGGCCGGTGGCGGCTGGGTACAGGTCTTCACCGATGCCGACCGCGCCGGCGCCTCGTCGCTGACATTGGTGGTCGATGACCTGGGCGAAGAACTGGGTCGGCTGGCCCTGCAAGACCTGAAGCCCGTATCGAAGGCGATGGGCGATTTCTTCAAGACAGCGAAATTCAGGGATGGCGATGGCAACCAGGTCATCCTGAGCCAGCCGCAACCGGGGACGTATTGAGGCTTCTTCCCTTCCCTTGAGGGAGAAGAGCCTGCCCCGGACTTGATCCGGGGTGCCCGAAGGGCGGATGAGGGGTCTCTTTCTTCGCCTCTGGCATACCTGAACGCAGCACCCCTCACCCTGACCTTCCGCTGAACGCGTCAGGTCGTCCCTCTCCCTCAAGGGGAGAGGGGAAGGGGCCTCTAAACCCTTCGCAACTGCACCGTCTCGATCAAATGGCTCTTGCCCTTTTTCAGGATCAAATCCGCCCGTCCCCGCGTCGGCAGCACATTCTCCACCAGGTTGGGCAGGTTGATCGTCCTCCACACCATCCGCCCGAAGGTGCCCGCTTCGGCCTCGCTCATTTCGGCGAAGCGGCGGAAGAAGGAGGTGGGGTCCTTGAACGCCGTCTCGCGCAGGCGGAAGAAGCGCTCCATGAACCAGGTTTCGAGATCGTCATTGTCGGCATCGATATAGACCGAGAAGTCCATGAAATCGGAAGCGAAGAGGATCGGCTTGCCGTCCCTGGGCAGTTCGCCGGGCTGCAGGATATTGAGCCCCTCGACGATGAGGATATCCGGGCGGTCGATGGTGACCTCGCTTCCGGGCACGACGTCATAGACCAGGTGCGAATAGACCGGTGCCTGCACATTGGACTTGCCCGATTTGATATCGGCGAGGAATTGTACGAAGCGCGGCCGGTCGTAGCTTTCGGGAAAACCCTTGCGCTCCATGATGCCGCGTTCGGCCAGCACCGCATTGGAATGGAGGAACCCGTCGGTGGTGACCAGATCGACCTTGGGGCTCGACGGCCAGCGCTGCAGCAAGGCCTGCAGAATTCGCGCCGTGGTGGATTTGCCCACCGCCACCGAACCCGCCACGCCGATGATGAAGGGCACCTTCTGGTCGGGTGTATCGAGGAAGCGCGTGGAAACGTTATGCAGGCCCTGCACGGCCTCGACATAATAGGAGAGAAGCCGCGTCAGCGGCAGGTAGACCTCTTCGGCCTCCTGCAGCGAAATGGGATCGCTGAGCGTGCGCAGGCGCTCGATATCGGCGGCATCCAGCGTCATGGGCTGGCCGTCGCGCAGGGCGCTCCACTGCGCCTTGGTGAAGCGGTGATAGGGCGCGAGGACCGGCGGACGCTTGGCCATCAGAACCTATCCTTGCGCGCGGCCTTTTCGGCGAGGCCGGACTGGGCGGTGCGGCTATCGAGCTCGGCCATCACTTCGGCAAGGGGGACATTGGCGGCGCGCAGCACCACCAGCAGGTGATAGAGCACATCCGCCGATTCCTTGACCAGATCGGCCCGGTTGCCGGTCACCGCCGCGATGACAGCTTCGGTGGCTTCCTCGCCCAGCTTCTGCGCGCATTTCTCCATGCCGCGGGAGATGAGATTTGCCGTATAACTCTCATCGGGCGAGGCGACAGCACGGCTGGCAATGCGGGCTTCGAGGTCTTCCAGGGTCATTCGACGGTCATCCTTCCGCTATCACGGCTTTACCCGCTGCGTCATTCCCGCGAAAGCGGGAATCTCCCTTGGCCGACTAAAGGGGGATTCCCGCTTTCGCGGGAATGACCGCGTGAGGGAACTAAGCCACCCCGTCCATGCGCACGGCCACGCCATGGTCGCGCATATAGGCCTTGGCCTGGGGAAGGGTGAAAGTGCCGAAATGGAAAATCGAGGCCGCCAGCACGGCGCTGGCATGCCCCTCTTTCACGCCATCGACCAGGTCCTGCAGGCTGCCGACACCGCCCGAGGCGATGACCGGCACTTCCACCGCATCTGATATGGCGCGGGTCAGCTTGAGGTCGAAGCCCGACTTGGTGCCGTCGCGGTCCATCGAGGTCACCAGCAATTCGCCGGCACCACGCTCGACCATGGCCACGGCAAATTCCACCGCGTCGAGCCCGGAGGCCTTGCGGCCGCCATGGGTGAAGATTTCCCATTCGGACCTGTTATCGCCACCCACGCGCTGGTCCAGCCGCTGCTTGGCATCGACCGAGACGACAATACACTGGTTGCCGAACTTGTCGGCAGCGCGGGAGATGAAATCGGGGTCGTTTACCGCGGCAGAATTGATCGCCACCTTGTCGGCCCCGGCCAGGAGGAGCTTGCGGATATCCTCGATGCTCCGCACGCCGCCGCCCACCGTCACCGGCATGAAGCAATGTTCTGCCGTGCGCGCCACCACATCGAAAATCGTGTCGCGGCCTTCGTGGCTCGCCGTGATGTCGAGGAAGGTCAACTCATCGGCGCCGGCCGCATCATAGGCGATGGCCGCTTCCACCGGATCGCCGGCATCGCGCAGGTCGACAAATTGCACGCCCTTGACGACACGGCCGCCCATGACATCAAGGCAGGGGATGAGGCGGGTCTTCAAACTCATGCCTGGCTTCCCTGATTTGCGCGTCCTCGCTGCGCTGCGGGCGACGCCTGCCTCAGCAGCGCGAGTGCTTCACGTGAATCAATGCGCCCGTCATAGAGCGCCCGGCCGGAAATCGCGCCTTCGAGCACGGCGGCATCGTGGCGGGTGAGCCGTTCGATATCAGCCATCGAGGCCAGCCCACCGGAGGCGATGACTGGGATGGATGTGGCGCGGGCCAGCTCCAGCGTCGAGTCCCAGTTGATGCCTGCCAGCACGCCGTCGCGGTCGATATCGGTATAGATGATGGCCGCAACCCCGGCGCCCTCGAAGCGCTTGGCCAGCTCGATGACCGACAGTTCGGACGTCTCGGCCCAGCCTTCCACCGCCACCATGCCCTTGCGCGCATCGATGCCGACGGCGACCTGGCCGGGCCACTGTTTCGCGGCCTCTTTCACCAAAGCCGGATCGCGCACGGCAACCGTACCGAGAATGACGCGGGCCAGACCCTTGTCGAGCCAGCTTTCGATATGGGCGAGGGTCCGGATGCCGCCGCCGAGCTGCACCGGGAATTTCACCGCCTTGAGGATGGAATCCACCGCCGCGCCATTGACGCTCTCGCCGACAAAGGCGCCGTTGAGGTCGACAACGTGGAGATACTCAAACCCCTGATCCTCGAATACCTTGGCCTGCGCGGCCGGATCGTCGTTGAACACGGTGGCCTGATCCATGTCGCCCAGCTTGAGGCGCACGCATTGGCCGTCCTTGAGGTCGATGGCGGGGAAAAGGATCACGGCGTCCACCTCAGGAAATTCTCGATCAGTCGTAGTCCCAGCGCCTGGCTCTTTTCCGGGTGGAACTGGGTGCCGAACATGTTGTCGCGGCCGACGCAGGCGGTGACCTGCCCGCCATAGTCGGTGGTCGCCAGCAGCGTATCGGCGCTCTCCGTCACCAGGTGATAGGAATGGACGAAATAGGCATGAAGCCCATCGGGACCGTCAGGGATGCCGGCAAAGAGGGGATGCGGGCGGGTTATGGAAATGGTGTTCCAGCCCATATGCGGGATTTTCAGCGCCGGATCGGATGGCGCGATCTTCTCAACCGCACCGGGAATCCAGCCGAGACCGGGAGTCACGACTTTCTCGCGGCCTTCTGATGCCATCAGTTGCATGCCGACACAGACGCCCAGGAAGGGCACGCCGCCCCGGATGACGCGCTCCTCCAGCACCTCGACCATGCCGGCAACCGCATCGAGCCCCGCCTTGCAATCGGCGAAGGCGCCGACACCGGGCAGCATGATGCGGTCGGCCAGGCGAACGCGCTCCGGGTCTGAGGTAACTTCGATACCGATGCCGCCCAACCCATCGGCCATGCGCTCGAAAGCCTTGGCGGCCGAGTGCAGGTTGCCGGCGCCATAGTCGATGATGGTCACGAGGCTCATGGCAAAGCCTCCAGCTGCGCCAGGTCGGCGCTGGGGGCGATGCGCGCGCCGCGAAGCGTCCAGCCGCGCCATTGCAGAGCATGCCGGCGCAGGCCGGGTGCGGCAAGACCGAGCCAGATGGCGGCGAGGACATAGAGCAGGAATGCAGCGCCATCGCCGATGACGCGCGACAGCATGACAAGCGCCACCACTTTCAGCATCCAGGCGACCAGTTCGAGCCAGAGGCCGTGCCTCAGCAGGAAAACAGGCGGCAGGATCGCGGCGAGCCACGAGAATGTCTCGGGCACGGCCGCAGGCAGATCGGGCTTGCCGGGCTTGGGATCGAAAATGGCGTAGAGGGTCACCTGACGCTCCAAAATACGCGATGTGATTCCGGCGAAGGCCGGAATCCATCTCGAGATCTCAGGATGGACCCCGGCCTTCGCCGGGGTGACACCGTGCTTGGAGGTGGATTAGTGCAAACGCGCGGAAAACGAAAGCCTAGAGCGTGCCCTTGGTGCTCGGTACCCGATCGCCGGCCCGCGGGTCGATCTCCACCGCCTCGCGCAGAGCGCGGGCCACGGCCTTGAACATGGACTCGGCCAGGTGGTGATTATTGTCGGTGTAGAAATTCTCGATATGCAGCGTGATGCCGGCATTCATGGCGAAGGCCTGGAAGAATTCGCGGAACAGCTCGGTATCCATTTCGCCGACCTTGTCGCGGGAAAATTCGGCCCGGAAGACCAGGAAGGGCCGGCCGGAAACATCCAGCGCGGCACGGGTCAGCGTGCCGTCCATCGGCAGGTCGGCCGAGGCATAGCGGCGGATGCCCTTCTTGTCGCCCAGCGCCTTGAGCACGGCCTGGCCCAAGGCAATGCCGACGTCTTCCGCCGTGTGGTGGAAGTCGATGTGCAGGTCACCCTTGCAGGTAACATCCATGTCGATGAGCGAGTGGCGGCTGAGCTGGTCGAGCATGTGATCGAGGAAGCCGATGCCGGTCGCCATCTTGTGCGTGCCTGACCCGTCGAGATTCACCGAGACGGAAATCTCGGTCTCATTGGTCTTGCGGACGATGGTTGCGGTGCGCATGGCGGTCTCCGGGGTCGGGGCGTCAGTAGCACTTATGCGCAAACGCATAAAGATTGCGTTGAAGTCGCTCACCTCGCTCCAACCACGATGTCACCCCGGCTCAAGGCCGGGGTGACACGGTGGGTGGGGTTGGGCAGGAGCAAATCAGTCGTCGCATTGCAATCCCGCCATTGCCGCCTAAATATCAACCAACAGTTCTGGAGTACCTCCCCAAATGAGTGACAACAACTTCCCCGGGTGGCACGGGACGACGATCGTTTCCGTGCGCAAGGGCAACAAGGTCGTGGTGGCTGGCGATGGCCAGGTTTCCATGGGCCAGACGGTGATGAAGCATACGGCCAAGAAAGTCCGGCGCCTGGCCGGTGGCAAGGTGATCGGCGGCTTTGCCGGCTCCACCGCGGACGCCTTCACCCTTTTTGAGCGGCTGGAGACAAAACTTGAGCAGTATCCCGACCAGTTGATGCGCGCCGCGGTCGAGCTGGCCAAGGACTGGCGTACCGATCGCTACCTGCGCAAGCTCGAAGCCATGATGATCGTGGCCGACAAGACCGATACGCTGGTGCTGACCGGCACGGGCGACGTGCTGACGCCCGATCACGGCGTCATCGCCATCGGCTCGGGCGGCAATTATGCCCATTCGGCGGCCTTGGCCCTGCATCAGGCGACCGAGCTCGATGCCGAGGATATCGCCCGCCGCGCCATGAAGATCGCCGAAGAGATCTGCGTCTATACCAATGGCAATGTGACGGTTGAAACCATCGAGCTGGACGCGTGACCTGGTCGATCCGCCGGCTGACCCGGCACGATTTCGACGCCTATCTGGCGATCCGGCTGGAAGCCTTGCGCGACTATCCCGAATCCTACGGCACGTCGGCGGAGAGTTTTGCCGCCCGGCCGCGCCAGGAGATCGAGGATTTCCTCAGCCGGCGGGCCGTCTTCGGCGTGGTGACAGCGGCCAATGAACTGGCAGGGATCGTGGTCTATGACCGCGACCAGGGCGAACGCGAGAGCCATCGCGGTTGGCTGCTGCAGGTCTATGTAAAGCCCGCCATGCGGGGTACAGGCGCCGCGCTGGCGATGATCGAAGCGGCGGTCGAGCATGCCAGGAGCGAAGTGATCCAGCTCCACCTGATGGTGGGTGCCCACAATGCACCCGCTATCCGGCTATATGAAAAGGCGGGTTTCAAGACCTACGGCACCGATCCCCGCTGCCTTTACGTGAACGGTCGCTATGTCGACGAACACATGATGGTGCGCTTCCTCGATGAGGCACCAGGAAAGAACGAAAATGTCTGAGACCAATTTTTCCCCGCGCGAAATCGTGAGCGAGCTCGACCGCAATATTGTCGGCCAGCATGACGCCAAGCGCGCAGTGGCCGTGGCCCTGCGCAATCGCTGGCGCCGGCAGCAGCTCCCCCCCGAGCTGCGCCGCGAGGTGAGCCCCAAAAATATCCTGATGATCGGACCGACCGGCGTCGGCAAGACCGAGATTTCCCGGCGGCTGGCCCGTCTCGCCCAGGCGCCCTTCATCAAGGTGGAAGCCACCAAGTTCACCGAGGTCGGCTATGTCGGCCGCGACGTGGAGCAGATCATCCGTGACCTGGTGGAAGCCGGCATTGCCGTGCTGCGCGACAAGCGCCGGGCCGATGTGCAGGCGCAGGCCCATGCCAATGCCGAGAACCGCGTGCTCGACGCGCTGGTGGGCAATTCGGCGGCGCCCTCCACGCGCGACTCTTTCCGCAAGAAGCTGCGCAACAACGAGCTTGACGACAGCGAGATCGAAATCGAGATGACGCCGTCCACCGGCACGGGCGGATTCGAAATTCCCGGCATGCCCAATGGCGGCATTGGCATGATCAACCTTTCAGACATGTTCAAGCAGGCCATGGGCGGGCGCGGGGTGAAGCGCAAGATCAAGGTCAAGGATGCCTATGAGCCGCTGATCGCCGAGGAAGCCGATAAGCTGCTCGACCAGGAGCAGCTCAAGGCCGAAGCCATCGAGCTGGTGGAAAACCATGGCATCGTCTTCATCGACGAGATCGACAAGGTGGCCCATCGCGAAGGCGGGGCGCAGGGCGGGCCGTCGCGCGAAGGCGTGCAGCGCGACTTGTTGCCGCTGATCGAGGGCACCACGGTTTCGACCAAATATGGCCCGGTCAATACCGACCATATCCTGTTTATCGCCTCGGGCGCCTTCCATGTGAGCAAGCCCAGCGACCTGCTGCCGGAGCTGCAGGGCCGCTTGCCGATCCGCGTCGAGCTCAAAGCCCTGACCCGCGAGGATTTCATCCAGATCCTCAATGACACCGAAGCAAGCCTGATCAAGCAATATGTGGCGCTGATGGGCACCGAGGGCGTGACGCTGGACTTCACCACGGACGCCATCGAGGCGATCGCCGATGCGGCGGTCAAGGTCAACAATTCGGTCGAGAATATCGGCGCGCGGCGGTTGCAGACGGTGATGGAGCGGCTGGTGGAAGACATCAGCTTCGAAGCCCCCGACAAGCAGGGCCAGACCATCACCATCGATGCGGCGTTTGTCGCCGAGAAGGTCGGCGTGCTGGCGGCGGATACGGACTTGAGCAAGTTCGTGCTGTAGGGCACGATCCGACCACACTCACGGAGCGGCCCCCGCCCTTGACGGGGAGGGGGTGTTGGGAGCCGCGATATTCGGGGCAGCCCACCCTCGATCCCTCCCCGCAAGGGGAGGGAGACGACTGAAGATTCAGCGTTTCTTCCCGCTCCGTCGTACCACTTCATCGCGCAGAAACCGCAGATCATCCGCATCGAGCTTGGCGATATCGGCCGCCAGCCGATTGGTCAGTTCCGTGGCCTCGGGCAACAACCCGCCGGTGTCGATGGTGACCTTGGGGTCGCTCATCTCGGCCAGGCGCTGCAGTTCTTCGGCCTCGTCCCAGATGACGTTGAAGAAGGCGATCATGCGATGCAGCAGGAAGCCGGTGGGACGGCCGCGCTTGCCGTGTTCCAGGGCCGAGAGATAGGCGCTCGACACATTGAGCGCCGCCGCCATTTCCTTGAGCGAGATACCGCGCGCCTGGCGCAACTCACGGATTTTTGCGCCCAATGGGGTCATGCGCGGCGCAGGCGCACATACCACGCCCCCTCCCCGCCATGGCCGCGCGCCGCCACGCTCCAACCCGACACCATGGGTGCGAGACTCGGCTCGTTGAGCCAGATCGGCAGCATGGTGCGTAAGACCCCGCGTTCGGTCATGGCGGCGACATAGTCATTGTCGGTCTTGACGCCCTTGCCGGTGATAACAAGCACGGTGCGGTCGCCGCGGCTGAAGCGGGCATGGATGAAATAATGCAAAGCCGAGCGGGCTTCGGTCTGGCTCATGCCATGCAGGTCGATGCGCCCGTCGATCTCGATACGGCCGCGGCCGACCTTGCGGCGAATGGCCGGGTCCACCGCCTTATCCGGCAATGCAGCCGAGGGCAGGGGCGCCTGGTAGGGCGGCAGGAAGGGCTTTCGCGGCGGCTGCCGCTTGGGTGGCGCCTTGGTGGTCACCGCGACGGGCAGCGGCTCCTCCGCCGGCAACGGCAGGGGAACGGCGACGAATTTCAACAGGCCCTTGCGCCGCAGCGGATCGACCGTGGAGGCCACCGATGTCCATAGGTGGAAATCATGGGGCAGGCGTCTGGGATCACGCTTGGACATTGCAATGCGCCCGATACTTGCCCCGATGCGATCAGTCGAGCTGGCTGGTCGTGACGACCTTCCAGTTGGGATCGCGCGACTTGGGGTTGCGCGCAAAGGTCCATTCGTCGGCAATAGTCTGGACCTGGTCGGCATTGCCATCCACCAGGTTGCCATCCTTGTCACGAGTGGCCGACACCACTTCGGCATGGAAGCGCACGGTGACCAGCACGTTCTTCTTGTCGTATTCGGCTTCGGAAATTTCCACCTTGGGCAGGCCGACAAAGGTGAAATCCACGCTCTGGCCGGCCGCTTCGCGCTCGGCAATGGCGCGCTGGAAGCCGTCGAAGACTTCCTTTTCCAGCAGGTTCTTCAGCATGGCGCGGTCGCCCGCAGCATAGGCGGTCACCACCATCTCATAGGCCTGCTTGGCGCCATCGAGGAAGCTCTTGGGGGTGAAGCTTGGATCGGCCTCGACCACCGCCTTGAAGCCGGCGGCAAGATCGGCGTCGCCATGGGAGAATTGCTCGATTTCGGCCTCGGTCTTGCGGGCGCGGCGTTCGTCGTCGAGATCGGGCGCGCCGGTGCCGCGCGGCCGCAGGGGCACCACGGTTTCCTCGGCGGCCTCGGCCGTTGCCGGCTTGCGCCGCTCCATCGGCGGGCGCTCATTGCCGGTCCTTGTGCCCAGCACCGAGCGCAGGCGGAACAGTACGAAGACCGCCACGGCAATCACGATGAGGGTCGGCAGATCGAAGAATTCATCCATTGCGCAATGCACCTTACCGAAACGCGCCGGAGAAAATCGACGCTACAGCGCTCGTTGAGCGCAACATTGAAGCCTATATATAGGCAAAGCCTCACCCCAAAACCAGTTCACGTTGGGGCGAGAATGCGTTTTGCCGCAGGGACAGAAAGAAGGAAACCCAGACCTTGGCACGATTTTTCGCCCTCGGGCTCATTGCCCTGCCGATCATCGAGATCGCCATATTCATCAAGGTCGGGCAGGTGATCGGCCTGTTGCCGACGCTGGCGCTGATCATCGGCGCCGCCATTCTGGGCGGTTTGCTGCTGCGCCAGCAGGGTCTTTCGGTGCTCACCCAGCTGCGCGACAACGTCAATACCGGCCGCATGCCGGGCCGCACCATTGCCGATGCGATGATGATCGGGCTGGCGGCTCTGTTCCTGGTGCTGCCGGGCTTCCTGAGCGATCTGGTGGCGCTGGCTTTGCTGCTGCCGCCGGTGCGCGGCTGGATCTATGCGGCGCTGGCCAGCCGGGTGAGCGTGGTCGATGTGGCCGGCTACCGGCCGCCGCCCGACTGGGACGGGCCGCGGCTGGGCGGCGACGGCACGATCGATCTCGACGAGGACGACTACCGTCCCCGCTAGGCGGCCAGCCTTGTCGCTTCCCGGCAAAGATGCTAGCCACCCCACCAACACTCTTGCTCGTGAAGGACTTGCAGCATGGCTGATGAAACCCAGGGCGGCGCGGTGCCGAACCCGGCAAACCTGCCCTCGATGAACCTGGTGGGCCAATATATCCGCGACCTCAGCTTCGAAAATCCGGGCGCACCCAGCTCGATCATGGCCGGCAGCGGCAATCCGGCCTTCAACGTCTCCATTTCGGTGGGCGTCAAGAAGCAGGCCGACGATATCTATGCGGTGGAGCTGACGCTCAACGCCAAGGCCAACCGCGAAGAGACCATTCTGTTCAACGTGGAACTGGTCTATGGCGGCGTGTTCCGCCTCAAGAACGTGCCGGAAAACCAGCTCAGCCAGTTGCTGATGATCGAATGCCCGCGGCTGATCTTCCCGTTCGCGCGCCAGGTGCTGGCCTCGACCACACAGCAGGGCGGCTTCCCGCCGCTGATGATGGAACCGGTCGATTTCGCCGCCATCTACCGGCAGAACCTGGCCAAGCTCGCCGCCCAGCAGGGCGCCGCGCCGCTGACCGCCGCAGCTGCCGAGACCGACAAGCCGAACTGAGATCCCACAACAGCCTCAGGATGAGGTCAACTGCAAGACCCAGGAAGCCCCGCCCAAAGCGGGGCTTTTTCTTATTCCGCGGCCACGCCGGTTTCGGGCGCATATTGCGCCCAGACGGAATCCGCGCCCAGCGTTGCCACCAGCGCTGCATGCGCGGCGATTTCACCCTGGCTGAGCCGGGAGGGCAGGGCCACCGGCCGGCGCGGCGCAATGGTGCGGGTAGCGATGGCATCGGCGCCCGAAACGGTGACCTCGGCGATCAGCGCCAGGCTCACCTGCTTGCCGCCGATCAGTTCGAGATAGACTTCGGCCAGGATTTCGCTGTCGAGCAGCGCGCCATGCAGGGTCCGGCGGGAATTGTCGATGCCGTAATGCTTGCACAAGGCATCGAGGCTGACGCGGGCGCCCGGATGCTTGTCGCGTGCCAGCATCACCGTATCGATGACATCATTGCTCAGGGGGCGCTGGCCGGCACGCTCCAGTTCGGCATTGAGGAAGCCCATGTCGAAGGGCGCGTTGTGGATGATCAGCCGCGCATCGCCGAGGAAATCGCGAAAATCCTGCGCCACCGCCTTGAAGAGGGGCTTGTCGGCCAGGAATTCGTCGCTCAGCCCATGCACGCGAAACGCCTCTTCGGGCATGGCGCGCTGCGGATTGATATAGACGTGATAGTGCCGGCCCGAGGGAATGTGGTTGATCAGTTCCACGCAGCCGATCTCGACCAGCCTATCGCCCATGGCAGGCGACAGGCCGGTGGTTTCGGTATCGAGAACGATCTCGCGATTCATTGTTCTGGACCTTGGGCTCGGATATTGGCCACCAATGCGGCGACCTGGCCCACCGTCTCTTCGAGCGGCTGGCCGGTATCGAACAGATAGTTGGCGCGAGCCTTCTTTTCGGCCTGCGGCATCTGCCGGGCAAGGATGGTTTCCAACTTTCCCCCGGTCATTCCCGGCCGGGCCAGCGCGCGTTGCCGTTGAATAGGTTCATCGACCCAAGTCACGCCCACGGCGTCGAAGCCGTAGTCATAGCCACTCTCGAACAGCAAAGGCACTTCCACCACGGCCAGCGCATGACCCGCCGCCTCGGCCTCGTCCATGAAACGGGCAATGCGGGCGCGCACCAGGGGATGGACCACCGCTTCGAGCCGCCTGAACGCGGCGGGATCGGCCGCAAGCCGTTGCGACAATAGGCTTCTGTCGATCCTACCGTCAGTGGTAACTCCGGGGAAAAGTGCTTCCACCGGCGCCAAAGCCTCGCCCTCATAGAGTTCGGCCACCGCCTCATCGGCGGAAAAGACCGGCACGCCCAGCTCGGCAAAGGCCCGCAGCACGGTGGATTTTCCCGTAGCGATGGAGCCGGTCATGCCGATGCGCCACATGCTCAATGCCCCAATGTCGCTTCGATGCGGGCGCGCAAGTCCGGCGTCACCGCGGGGCGCACGCCGAACCAGGCCTCGAAGCCGGGCACCGCCTGATGCAGCAGCATGCCCAGGCCATCGACGGTCCGGAAGCCATGCGCCTGAGCTTCGGCCAAAAGCGGGGTCACCAGCGGCACATAGACGATATCGGTCACCAGCGTCCGTTCCGGCAGCAGGGAAAAATCGAGCCAGTCGAAGCGCGTGCCATGCATGCCTATGGAGGTGGTGTTGATGACAATGCCGTTGCGCGGCGCCAGTTCGGCGAAGGCCTCGAAGCTGTGCGCGGAAAACGGTCCCTCGATATCGTCGACCAGTGCCTGGGCATTGGCCAGGGTCCGGTTGAGGATATGCACCTTGCCGCCGTTCCGGCGCTGCAGGGCCACCAGCACCGCCCTTGCGGCGCCGCCGGCCCCAATCACCATGGCGTCATCGGGGCCGTCGGACCAGCCGGGCATGGCCGCATCGAGATTGCCGAGAAAACCGAGATAGTCGGTATTGCTGCCGAAAACCTTGCCTGACCGCACGACCAGCGTATTCACCGCGCCGATTTTTCGCGCCAGCGGATCGACCGCGTCGCAGAGGGCAAACACGGCTTCCTTATGCGGAATGGTGACATTGCCGCCGGCAAATTCGCCTTGGCGCAGCCGCTCGAAGAACGCCGGCAAGTCGGCTGGCGCCACATCGATCGCCTCATAGCTGCCGTCGATGCCATGCTCGGCCAGCCAGGCGCCGTGGATCAGCGGGGAGCGGGAATGATTGATCGGATGGCCGATGACGAAGGCTTTGGTGGTCAATTGAGGGTCTCGGGAGCGAGGGCGCGCAGAGCGGCCAGCAATGGCAACAGCGGCAAGCCCAGAATGGTGAAATAGTCGCCGGTAACGGTTTCGAACAGCCTTATGGACGGGCCTTCGAGCCGATAGCCGCCAACCGAGGCCAGGATTGCATCGCCTTCACGTTCCAGCACGTCGTCACGCTCCTGGACCGTGAATTCGCGCAGTGTCAGCTCCGCCGTCTCGACGCCCGACCACAGCAATACGCCGTCGCGGACCAAAGCCACGGCGGCATGCAGGCGATGGGTCTTGCCGCGCAGATGGTCGAGCTGGGCGGTTGCCGCGGCGCGGTCGGTCGGCTTGTGCAAAAGCGCGGTCCCCAGGCTCAACGTCTGGTCGGCGCCGATCACGATGGCGCCGGGATGACTGGCGGCAACAGCGGCAGCCTTCTTTTCGGCCAGCAGCAAGGCCACGTCGCGCCCATCGCCGCCAGCCGCCAGCACGGCGTCTTCGAGCACGTGTTCATCCAGGTGGGCCGGCGCGGTGGCAAACCGCAATCCGGCCTGTTCCAGCAAGGCTTTGCGGGTGGCGCTTTGCGAGGCGAGGATCAGCATGGCGACGATGTTTTCCACACTGTCATCCCCAGCTCAAGCCCATGGCTGTGACAATGACTCATGGTTTTGACCAGGCGCCCAACTTGTTAGACTTGGTTACCAAAACATTAACATCTGGACTCTGCACCTGCTCCAGCGGGGGCTGGGATAGCTCTGGGGATAACCCGGATGGGACCGCACTCGCCCGCCAAGCGTTTTTGCACAGTGCAGGGCGAATCATTGACTCCGGAGTCAGCCCGTTAAGCCCTGCTTAACCATTGCGGCGCGGCAGCGGCCGGAACGCTCCACAGAGGCCGTTAACACCCTGTTTACCATAGGCTGCGCCGTTGTGCCGCCATGAGGGCGATTGTGGATGACGCTGAATTGGCTCAAAACACCGCCATGATAATACTGATACGAAGTCAGAAAGACTCTTTAGGGGTTTGGAAGGGAAGGGCGTCGTGACCCACAAGCCCCTGCTCGCCACCGTGCTGGGCCAACGCCAGGAGCGACCGCCAATCTGGATCATGCGCCAGGCCGGCCGCTACCTGCCCGAATATCGCGAGATCAGGACGAGAGCGAAGAACTTCCTCGAGCTCTGCTATACGCCCGATCTCGCCACCGAAGTCACATTGCAGCCCCTGCGCCGCTTCGATCTCGACGCGGCCATCCTGTTCTCGGACATTCTCGTTATCCCCGACGCTCTCGGGCAATCGGTGCGCTTTGAAGCCGGCGAGGGTCCGGTCCTTGATCCGGTGAGTGCTGCAAGTATCGCCGGGCTGGGGAAGGACAGGCAGGCGCTGGACCATCTTGCGCCGGTCCTGGAGACCCTGCGCCGCCTGCGGACGGCCCTGGCACCGGAAAAGACCCTGATCGGCTTCTGCGGCTCTCCCTGGACGGTGGCGACCTATATGATCGGTGGCCGCGGCTCGCCCGACCAGGCGGCGGCGCGGCTCTTTGCCCTGCGCCATCCGGAGGCCTTTGCGTCGCTGCTCGACGTGCTGGTCCAGACCAGCGTGGATTATCTGGTGGCGCAGTTCCAGGCCGGCGCCGATGTGGTGCAGCTGTTCGAGAGCTGGGCGCTCAATCTGGATGACCAGGCCTTTGCCAGCCATGTCATCGTGCCCAATCGCCGGATCGTCGAAGGCGTGCGGGAAAAAGTGCCCAATGCGCCGATCATCGGCTTTCCGCGCGGCGCGGCGGGCAACCTCGCCCGCTATGCCGGCCAGACCGGCGTCAATGCGCTGGGGCTCGACTATGCCACGCCGCTCGATTTTGCCGGCAAGCACCTGCCGGCCACGTTGCCGGTGCAGGGGAATCTCGATCCGCTACGGCTGGTGGCGGGCGGCAGCCAGCTCGACGAGCGGGTCGACCAGATCATTGCCGCCTTCGCCGATCGGCCGCATATTTTCAATCTGGGCCACGGTATCGTGCCCGAAACCCCGATCGAGCATGTTGAACGGCTCGTGAACCGGGTGAAGAACGGCTAGCCGTTACGCGAACTGTTGAGGAGTTCGAAAAGTGTATGAATGGGTCAAGGCGCTGCATGTCATTTCGGTGATCGCCTGGATGGCGGGCATGATGTATCTGCCGCGCCTCTTCGTTTATCACGCCCAGTCACCCGTCGGCTCGGAGAAGTCCGAGACCTTCAAGGTCATGGAGCGTAAGCTCTATCGCGGCATCATCACTCCGGCGATGATCGCCACCTGGATTTTCGGCCTTTGGCTGGCCTTCGGCTTCGGCATTGTCGATTTTTCCATGGGCTGGATGTGGCTCAAAGCCGCGATGGTCCTGACGCTATCGGGCGTCCATGGCTGGTATGGGGGGTTGCTGCGGAAATTCCAGAACGACCAGAATACCCGTCCGCACACTTTCTACCGCGCCATCAACGAAATCCCCTTCGTCATCGCGATTGTCATCGTCGTCGCCGTTATCGTGAAGCCGTTCTGAATTGAAGCGTTTCACGTGAATCCGCCGTTCTGCGACGGTTTCGTTCTTGAAACCGCCGCAAGATCGCGCTACATGCCTTGCCAACGCATCCCAATCATAGCTGATCTCCCCGGTCGCTGCGCGGTGCCTACCCCTCCCAGATTTATCGCCTGCGACGATTACCGTTTCCCAATAGGGTCTCCCGCTACATGCAGAATATGAAGCTCAGCGAGCTCAAGGCCAAATCCCCGGCCGAACTCCTGGTGTTCGCTGAAGAACACGAGGTCGAGAATGCCTCGACTATGCGCAAACAGGAATTGATGTTTGCCATCCTCAAGGAACTGGCCGCCCAGGAAGTCGACATTACCGGCGAAGGCGTCGTCGAAGTCCTTCCCGACGGTTTCGGTTTCCTGCGCTCCCCGGACGCCAACTATCTTCCGGGCCCCGACGACATCTATGTCAGTCCCAGTCAAATCCGCCGCTTCGGTCTGCGTACCGGCGATACGGTTGAAGGCCAGATAAGGTCTCCCAAGGAAGGCGAGCGCTATTTCGCGCTGCTCAAGGTCAACACCATCAATTTCGAAGATCCCGAGGCGGTTCGCCACAAGGTCAACTTCGACAACCTCACCCCCCTCTACCCCGAAGAACGGCTCCGCATGGAGCTGCCCGATCCGACCCTCAAGGATCGCTCGGCCCGGCTGCTCGATCTCGTTGCCCCGCTTGGCAAGGGCCAGCGCGCCCTAATTGTTGCGCCACCTCGTACCGGTAAGACCGTACTGTTGCAGAATATTGCACAGTCGATCGCCACCAATCATCCCGAATGCTATCTCATCGTCCTTTTGATCGACGAGCGCCCCGAGGAAGTGACCGATATGCAGCGCTCGGTGCGCGGCGAAGTCATCTCATCGACTTTTGACGAGCCGGCCAGCCGCCACGTCCAGGTCGCCGAAATGGTCATCGAAAAGGCCAAGCGCCTGGTCGAACACAAGCGCGACGTGGTCATCCTACTCGATTCCATCACCCGCCTCGGCCGCGCCTACAACACCGTCGTTCCGAGCTCGGGCAAGGTGCTCACCGGCGGCGTGGACGCCAATGCCCTGCAGCGCCCCAAGCGCTTCTTCGGCGCCGCGCGCAATATCGAGGATGGCGGCTCGCTGACCATCATTTCCACCGCGCTGATCGATACCGGCTCGCGAATGGACGAAGTGATCTTCGAAGAGTTCAAGGGCACCGGCAACTCGGAAATCATCCTTGACCGCAAGGTCGCCGACAAGCGCATCTTCCCGGCACTCGACATCACCAAGTCCGGCACCCGCAAGGAAGAGCTGCTGGTCGAGAGCGACATCCTCAAGAAGATGTATGTGTTGCGCCGCATTCTCAACCCGATGGGGACGATCGATGCCATGGAATTCCTGATGGACAAGGTCCGCCAGACCAAAACGAATTCCGACTTCTTCGATTCGATGAATACCTGAAGCACCGGCCCGAAAAGTGGAAACCGGTTTTCGGATCAGCCGACGCGGCTTTAGAGACTGACCGCCATGCGGTCGGGTGATACAATCGTGGCGCTGTCCTCCGGGGCACCGCCTTCCGGGGTGGCGGTCATCCGTCTCTCCGGGCCCGATGTGGCTTCCATAATCGAAGACATTGCCGGCACAATCCCCGAACCGCGCCGCCTGACATTGCGGCCCGTCGGCCGCGATTCGCTGCTCGATCGTGGACTCCTCGCCTGGTTTCCGGGGCCGCACAGCTTTACCGGCGAAGACTGCGCCGAATTGCAGGTGCATGGCTCGCCCGCCGGTGTGCGGGCTATCATCAAGCTCATCACCTCAAAGGGTGCGCGCCTGGCCGAAGCCGGCGAATTTACCCGCCGCGCCTTTGAAAACGGCAAGCTGGACCTGGTCGAGATCGAAGGTCTTGGCGACCTGCTGGATGCCGAAACCGAAAACCAGCGCCGCCAGGCGCTCGCCCGCTTCGAGGGCGGGCTGTCGCAAAAGATCGATGCCTGGCGCGATCAGCTGCTCGACCTGCGCGCCGAGATCGAGGCTCGGCTGGACTTTTCCGACGAAGGCGATGTCGGCGACCTGCCGGACAGTTTTGGCGGAAGCATCGCTGTCCTGCGCCGGGATATCGGCGCCGCCCTCGCCTCCCTGGAGCACGGCCGTATTATCCGCGAAGGCGTCCGCGTTGCCCTGGCTGGCGCGCCCAACGCCGGAAAATCCAGCCTGCTCAATGCCTTGGCCCGATCCGACATTGCCATCGTCACCGACGAGGCCGGCACCACACGCGACGTGCGCGAGGTGCCGCTCGATATCAATGGCCAGCTCTATGTCCTGCTCGACCTGGCGGGGTTGCGTGAGACAGAGAGCAAGGCCGAGGCCGAGGGCGTGCGCCGCGCTCGCCAGGCCATCGAGCAGGCTGATATCGTGCTCTGGCTGCACGCCCCCGACATTGCCGGCGTTTGCGAGCCGCATGGCGACAGAATCATTAAGGTGGGCACCAAGCGCGATCTTGGCCCGGTGCCCGGCATGGATGTCGAGGTGTCGGCACAATCGGGTGCCGGCCTCGATATATTGCTGCGGCGGATCGAGGCCATTGGCGAGCTGCTGTCCGGCGGCGAACCGGCCTTGCTGAGCCGCGAGCGCGACCGCCTCGCGCTTGAGAGTGCAAATGAATCGCTGGACGCGGCGCGGCGGCAACTGGCGGTACCCGAACTGGCCGCCGAAAGCCTGCGCATCGCCTCGCAATCATTGGAACGGCTGGTGGGACGCCTTGATGCGGAACGCGTGCTGGATCGCCTGTTTGCCAGCTTCTGCATCGGAAAATGATTCACGTGAAACATCAGAAGTGAGCCTGTCGAACCACGAGGGCAGGGCGGCGCGGCCGCAGGCCAATTGATTCACGTGAAACATTGGCCTATTGAGCCAGCTCTGGAGACAGACCCATGAGCGACTATGCCGTTATCATCGTTGGGGGAGGCCATGCCGGCTGCGAAGCGGCGGCGGCGGCGGCGCGCCTGGGCGTGCCCACGGCGCTGGTGACGCATCGCTTCGCCACGATCGGTGAGATGAGCTGCAATCCGGCCATTGGCGGCCTTGGCAAGGGCCATCTGGTGCGCGAGATCGACGCGCTGGACGGGCTGATGGGCCGCGTCGCCGACCAGGCCGGCATCCAGTTCCGCGTGCTCAATCGTCGCAAGGGCCCCGCCGTACGCGGCCCGCGCGCCCAGGCCGACCGCAAGCTTTATCGCGAAGCGATGCAGGCAGCGATATCAGCGCAGGCCAATCTCGACGTGATCGAAGGCGAAGTCGACGATATCGAAGTCACCGACGGCGCGGTCAGTGGCGTCGTGCTGCTCGATGGCCGCCGCCTCGGCACCAAGGCGGTGGTCCTGACCACCGGCACTTTCCTGCGCGGCCTGATCCATCGCGGCGAGGAAACCACGCCAGCCGGCCGCGTCGGCGAAAAGCCGGTTCTGGGCCTTTCCACGCGCCTTGAAAATCTCGGCCTGCAGCTCGGCCGTCTCAAGACCGGCACCCCGGCGCGGCTCGATGGCACCAGCATCGATTATTCGGTGCTGGAGGAACAGCCGGGCGACAATCCGCCCGAGGCCTTTTCGGCGCTGACCAGGGCGATCATCACACCCCAGGTGTCCTGCCACATCACGCGAACCACGGCCGAGACACATCGCATCATCTCTGAAAATCTGCATCGCTCGGCCATGTATTCCGGACGTATCCAAAGCCGCGGCCCGCGCTATTGTCCGTCCATCGAGGACAAGGTGGTGCGCTTCGCCGATCGAGACAGCCATCAGATTTTTCTTGAGCCAGAGGGACTTGAGGACAAGACCATTTATCCCAATGGCCTGTCGACCTCGCTGCCGTCAGAGGTGCAGGAGGCCTTTCTGCGCTCCATGCCGGGGCTCGAAAATGTTCGCATTGTCAGGCCGGGCTATGCCATCGAATATGACTATGTCGATCCGCGCGAGTTGCGGGCGACGCTCGAGGTCAAGCGCCAGCCCGGCCTGTACCTGGCTGGCCAGATCAACGGCACCACGGGCTATGAAGAAGCCGGCGCGCAAGGCCTGCTGGCCGGCGCCAATGCGGCTTTGGCCGCGATGGGCCGCGAGCCGATGATTCTGTCGCGCACCGAGAGTTATCTCGGCGTGATGGTGGATGACCTGGTGACGCGCGGCGTCAGCGAGCCCTATCGCATGTTCACCTCACGCGCCGAGTTCCGCCTGCATCTGCGCGCCGACAATGCCGACCAGCGGCTGACGCCGCTGGGGGTGGAGAAAGGCCTGGTCGGAGAAGAGCGCCGCGCTCTATTTGTCGCCAAGGCCGATGCGCTCGGCAAGGGCCGCGCTTTGCTGACCCGTCTGATGGCCTCGCCCAATGCAGCTCGCAAGGCGGGCATTGCCGTCAATGAAGACGGCAAGCTGCGGTCGGCTTTTGACCTGCTGTCCTATCCTGATGTCACGCCGGCGGATGCCGGCCAGCTTTGGCCGGAAGTGCTTGAAATACCGTCTGAAATCATCGAGCAACTGGTTGTCGATGCGCAATATGCGGTCTATCTCGAGCGCCAGCGCGACGACATCGATGCGGTGCGGCGTGACGAGCAGAAGCCGATCCCCGATCATCTCGACTATGCGGCGATCCCAGGTCTGTCGATGGAACTGCGGCAGAAACTGCAGCAATACCGGCCGCAGACCATTGCCCAGGCTCAGGCCATGGATGGGATGACGCCGGCAGCGGTGACTTTGCTGCTGGCCGTTATTCGCCGCGGCGACCTGCGCAAGGCCGGCTGATGGCCGATATTGACGCCATCGCGCCTTACGCGGCGCATTTCACGCGGCCGCTGGCCGATGTTGCTGCCGATCTGGAATCCTATGCTCAGCTGCTGAGGAAGTGGCAGGCGGTACAGAATCTTGTTTCACGTGAAACATTGAATTTGGTCTGGTCCCGCCATTTTGCCGATAGCTTGCAGGTACTGCCGCTATTAGCAGCGGATGACCACGCCTTTCTCGATCTTGGCAGCGGTGGCGGCCTGCCGGCCCTGCCGCTGGCCATTGCGCTCAAGAGCCCAAATCACCACTTCACGCTTATCGAGCCCAATGGCAGAAAGGTGAGCTTTCTGCGCACCGTGGCCCGCGAGCTGGGTCTTATCGTCACGGTCGAGGGGGCGCGCAGCGACCAAATTGATTCACGTGAAACACCGGTGCCTGACGTGATTACATCGCGCGCGCTGGCCGGTTTGCCGGTCCTGTGCGGTTGGATGCAGCCCTTCTTTAGCCCGGAAACGCGGGCAATTCTGCATAAGGGCAGGGAACATGTTGAAGAACTGGCGGAAGCGGTTCCGCATTGGGACTTTAACGTGGTAATAACCAGGAGCGACACCGATGCTGAAGGTGTCCTGCTCACGCTCAAGAATTTGCGTTCGAAAACAGTGAGTTAGTTAGCGGCGAACGAGCTGGAGGCCATTGTGGCGCCCCGTATCCTGACATTGGCGAACCAGAAGGGCGGCGTGGGCAAGACCACGACCGCCATCAATCTTGCGACCGCCTTGGCCGCCATTGGCGAGCGCGTGCTGATCGTCGATCTCGATCCGCAGGGCAATGCCTCCACCGGACTCGGCATTTCGCGCACCGATCGCGACGTGTCGTCCTATGACCTCCTGGTCGGGGAAGCCAGCGTGGCGCAGGCGGCCATCATGACGTCGGTGCCCAATGTGGCTATCGTCCCCTCGACCATGGATTTGCTGGGCGTGGAGTTGACCATTGCCGGGCATGCGGACCGCGCCTTCAAGCTGCGCAATGCGTTCAAGCAGCTCGGCGACCTCAGCATCAACGAGAAGCCGGTAAGCTATATCCTCATCGACTGCCCGCCTTCGCTGAACCTGCTCACCGTCAATTCTCTGGTCGCGGCCGATGCGGTGCTGGTCCCCTTGCAATGCGAGTTCTTCGCGCTGGAGGGCTTGAGCCAACTGCTTCAAACTATTGAGCAAATCCGCTCGACGCTCAATCCGCGCCTGTCCATCCAGGGCGTGGTCATGACCATGTTCGACAAGCGCAACAACCTCTCCGAACAGGTGTTGCAGGATGTGCGGCAGGAGATGGGCAATCTTGTCTACGACACGGTCATTCCACGCAACGTGCGGCTCAGCGAGGCGCCATCCTATGGCAAGCCGGCTTTGCTCTATGATCTCAAATGCGCCGGCAGCCAGGCTTATCTGCGCCTGGCCACCGAAGTAATCCGCCGCGAGCGGCAGCTCAACGCGGCATAGGAGTTCCACCATGAACGACAGACCCACACGTCTTGGCCGCGGGCTTGCGGCGCTGATTGGCGACATGGCCACCGTGGAAGGCGCGCGCGTCACCGAATCGGGCGGGGTCAAGCGCCTGCCGGTGGAATTCATCATCGCCAACCGCGCCAATCCCCGCCGCACCTTCGATCCGGACCAGCTCGAGGAGCTGACCAATTCGATTCGCGAAAAGGGCGTGATGCAGCCTCTGCTGGTGCGGCCGAGCGACGATCCCAATATTTTCGAGCTGATTGCCGGCGAGCGCCGCTGGCGCGCCGCGCAGAAGGCGGGTCTGCATGATGTGCCGGTCATCGTGCGCGAAGTGGGCGACAAGGAAGCGCTCGAACTCGCCATTATCGAGAACGTGCAGCGTGCCGATCTCAATCCGCTTGAAGAAGCCATGGGTTACGGGCAACTGATCGAGCAGTTCGATTATACCCAGCAGGATTTGGCGCAGGTTATCGGCAAGAGCCGCTCGCATGTCGCCAACACCTTGCGCCTGCTGCGCCTGCCAGAGGACGTGCGCGGCATGGTGGCCAGCGGCACATTGACGGCGGGTCATGCCCGCACACTGATCACCGCCGAGGATCCGGCCACCCTGGCCCGCCAGATCGTCGCTGGCGGCCTGTCGGTGCGCGAGGCCGAGGCCCTGAGCCAGCAGCGCGATGTCGCCGGCACCAAAAAGCCCAGCGCAGCCCAAAGCCAGCGCGATGCAGATACGGTGGCGCTGGAACGCCGGCTGTCCGATGCGCTGGGGCTTTCGGTGTCGCTGGCGCATAGCGAACGCGGCGGCAAGCTCGAAATCCGCTACAAGACGCTGGAACAGCTCGACGGCATCTGCGTGAAGCTCACGGGCTATCCCAACTAACAGCCACTTCGACACAACCTACGGTGTCATTCCCGCCGGCTGCCCGTTTCACGTGAAACGCGGCGCTGGCTAGTGCGCGGCGGCCATCATGCAGATGGCGAGCAGGGCGCGGCGCAGGCTGGCTTCGGCCAGAGCCGGGCGGCGCCGGCTGTCGGCCGTGGTCTGCAGGATGCGGTCGGTGGCGGTCGCCAAAGCTGCGTCCGACCACAGGCGCAATTGCTGTTCGAGGCTGGAAATCCGCGAAAAATGCGGTTTTGGCCGCAGGCCTTCCAGCACCATGCGCGGCGCCTTGCCGGCATCCACCTCGGTCCGCCAGCGGCGCAGATTGGCGAAATGAATGGTGCACATGGCCAGGAGGCGCTGCGGATCGACCGCCGATGACAAAGCGCGGTTGAGCGCCAGTTCCAGTTTTTCGGCATGGCCGCCGCCGGTGGCGTCGAGAATGGCGTCGATGGTCAACATGCCATTGTCGGCACAGAGCAGCAGCACGTCCTCGCGGGTCAGGTTCTTGCTGGATGCGGCGTAGAGGCAGAGCTTTTCCAGCTCGCGGCGGGTGATTTCGCGGTCATTGCCGAGGATTTCGCGCAAAGTGGCGACCACATCGGCGTCGATGCGGATGCCGTTCTGGTTGAAGGTCTCGCGAATCAGCGCCTGCAAGGTCTCGTCGCTATCGGGATAGCAGGGCAAAGCGCGGCCGAGCGTGGCGGCTTCCACCAAGGCGCGCAAGGCATCCTTAGGTGCCAGGTTGCCCGCTTCGAGCACGATGGCGGCGCCGGCAGGATCGTCACGCAATTCGGTCAGCGTCATCACCAGCGATTTACCGGCACCGCGCACGCGCACGATGCGCTTGCCACCGAACAGCGACATGGTGCGGGCTTCCACCGCCAGGATGGAGGGATCGGCATCCACTTCTGCCCCATCGAGCGTGATGACGCTGGCCGCTTCCGGATCGTCACCGCTCAACTGGCGGATCAGGCGCTGCGCCGTTTCGCGCACCAGGCCCGCATCGGGGCCATAGGCCAGGAAAATGCCCTCGGTCAGGTCCGGCCGGATGAGGAAACGGGCGACTTCATGTGCCTTGAGAGCCGTCATCAGCGGCTGAGCGAGGCCAGCATGGCCAGCCGCAGCGATTCGGCGGCCGCCCGGGCGGCACGCTCGGCGGCCTCGGCGCCGGCCGCCGTATCGGCCAGGACCTGGCCGCTGGTGGTATATTCGGCACTGGCGGTGCGGGTGAAGGTGATCGGCGCGGTGCCGGTCTCGTCCCGCTGGGTGATGGTCAGCGTGGCGGTGACGGTCATCCGGCTCAGCTTGTTGGGATTGGCCGTCGCCGACAGGCCGACAACCGCCGATGACGAGCTTGCCGACACAGTTGCCAGCGGCGCCGTTGCGGCGTCCGACGTGCCGAAACGTAGTGCCAGTTCCTGGTAGATGACCTGTTCGAGCCGCGAATTGGGCCTGGCATAGGCCAGCTCGAGCATGGGTTGGCTGGCCAGCGCGCCGCTATAGACCGGGGAGAAGCTGCAGGCGCCCAGCGCCGTCCCAAGGCCAACCAGCAAGCCGGCGGCAACGATACGGCGCAGGGGCTTAGACAACGACATTGACGATCCTGTCCGGGACGATGACGATCTTCTTGGGAGCCTTGCCATCAAGAATGCGGGCAATCTCGTCCATTGACAAGACCAGCTTTTCCACCTCCGCGGCGGGCGTGCCCTTGGCAACGGTGATTTCGCCGCGGCGCTTGCCATTGACCTGGATCGGCATGGTCACCGTGTCATCGACCAGCAGAGCCGGATCCACTTCGGGCCAGGGCGCGTCGGTAACCAGGCCCGGTTTGCCCAGAGCCTGCCAGCAGGTCTCGGCCAGATGCGGCATCATCGGTGCGATGAGCTGGACCAGGCGCTCCACGCCCTGCTGCAGGGCATCCAGACGCGCCGCCGGAGCCGCCGAAACCAGCCCGGCGCCGCGCACCAGGGCGTTGGTCAGCTCATAAATCTGGGCCACGGCGCGGTTGAAGCGCAGGCCCTCGATATCGGCGCCGACATGATGCACGGCGCGATGCACCGCCTTGCGCAGGGTTTTGGCCTCATCGTCATCCGAACCATGAACAATGTCCGAAGACTGTTTCGCCAGATCGATAGTTTCGCCGACCAGCCGCCACACGCGCTGCTGGAAGCGGCTCGCGCCCTCGACGCCGGCCTCGGTCCACTGCACGTCGCGTTCCGGCGGGGAATCCGACAGCATGAACCAGCGCGCCGTATCGGCGCCATAGCTGGCCACGATCTCGTCGGGATCGACCACATTCTTCTTGGATTTGCTCATCTTTTCGATCGAACCGATGGCGATCGGCTCGCTCGAGCGGATATGGCGGGCGGTGCGCTGCTCGCCATTGGTCTCGACCACCACTTCGGTCGGCGGCACCCACTCGCCCGCTGGCGACTTGTAGGTCTCGTGGGTCACCATGCCCTGGGTGAACAGGCCCTTGAACGGCTCGTCCAGCCCCACATGGCCGGTGGCCTTCATGGCGCGGGTAAAGAAGCGCGAATAGAGCAGGTGCAGAATGGCGTGTTCCACCCCGCCGATATACTGATCAACCGGCAGCCAGCGATCGGCAATGGCCGGAATGGTCGGCGTATCGGCGTCGGGCGCGGTGAAGCGGGCGAAATACCAGGACGAATCGACGAACGTGTCCATGGTATCGGTTTCGCGCCGGGCCGCGCCGCCGCATTGCGGGCAGTTCACATGCTTCCAGCTGGGGTGATGGTCGAGCGCATTGCCGGGCTTGTCGAAGCTGACGTCATCAGGCAGCACCACCGGCAAGTCCTTCTTGGGTACCGGAATGGTGCCGCAGACCTCGCAATGGATGATCGGGATGGGCGCACCCCAATAGCGCTGGCGCGACAGGCCCCAGTCGCGCAGGCGATAATTCACCTCCACCGTGCCCTGCGCCTGGCCATCGACCTTGCGCGCGGCAAAATGGGCGGCAATGGCCTTCTTGGCGGCTTCGATCTCAAGACCGTCCAGGAAACCAGAATTGAATATCTTGCCAGGTCCCACATATGCTTCCGTCTCGGAAGCCATCTTGCTTATGAACGCGTCAGGGTCTGCGTCGGCATACCCGGCCTCAGTATGCACCAGGGGCAGGACGACGGGGATAACTGGCAGGTCGTATTTGCGGGCGAAGTCGAGGTCGCGCTGGTCATGCGCCGGGCATCCGAAAATGGCGCCGGTGCCATAGTCCATCAGCACGAAATTGGCGACATAGACGGGCAGGGTCGCGCCCTCGATCACCGGATGCTTGACGCGCAGCCCGGTGAACAGGCCCAGTTTTTCGCCCTTTTCCAGGGTTTCGGTGGCGGTGCCATGGCGATGGCATTCGGCCACGAATTCAGCCAGAGCCGGGTTGCCCGCCGCCAGTTCCGAAGTCAGCGGATGGTCGGGCGACAGCGCGATGAAGGAAGCGCCGAAAATGGTGTCCGGCCGCGTGGTGAAAACCTCGATGCTGCTCGCTGCCGTGGTCTGACCAGGCTCCAGTTCGAACAGCAGCCGCAGCCCCTCGGATTTGCCGATCCAGTTGCGCTGCATGATGCGCACCTTTTCCGGCCATTCGGTCAGCCCGTCCAGCGCTTCCAGCAGCTCTTCGGCATAGTCCGAAATCTTGAAGAACCACTGGGTCAGCTCGCGCTGTTCCACGACGGCGCCCGAGCGCCAGCCGCGCCCGTCGATGACCTGCTCATTGGCCAGCACGGTCATGTCCACGGGGTCCCAGTTGACCTTGGATTTCTTGCGGGTGACCAGGCCGGCCGCGAGCATGTCGATGAACATGGCCTGCTGGTGCCGGTAATAGTCCGGCTCGCAGGTGGCGATTTCGCGGGTCCAGTCGATGGCCAGGCCCATGGACTTGAGCTGGGCCTTCATGGCTTCGATATTCTGCCGGGTCCAGATGCCCGGATTCATGCCGCGCTCGATGGCGGCATTTTCCGCGGGCAGGCCAAAGGCGTCCCAGCCCATGGGGTGCAGCACATTGCGGCCCTTGGCGCGATAATAGCGCGCCACCACGTCGCCCATGGAATAGTTGCGCACATGGCCCATATGGATGCGGCCCGAGGGATAGGGGAACATCTCGAGGACGTAATAGGGCTCGCGCGGATCGTCATTGGAGCTGACAAAGCTGCGGGCATCGTCCCACACCTTTTGCCATTTCGGTTCCATTTCACGCGGATTGTAGCGTTCGCCGCTCACTGAATTCGTCCTTGGATTATCTTTCGCAAGCGCCGGGTAAAGTTCGGTCTGGCTTGCGTTTAGGGGGGATTTTGGCTACCGGACCATCACCAGAAATACAAGCCAAGGTCAACAGGAACAGGGCGAAAGCATGGATACCGCCGCCGCTACCAGCCTAGTTGCCATCAATGATCGCATCGCCCGCGCTCATGCCCGCTTCGGCGCCCCGCCCGAGGCGGTGGAGCTGGTCGCCGTCTCCAAGACCTTTCCAGCCGAGGCGATCGCGCCATTCCTGGCGGCAGGCCAGCGCGTGTTTGGTGAAAACCGGGTGCAGGAGGCCAAGGACAAGTGGCCCGGCCTGCGCCAGCTTTATCCGGATGTGGTGCTCCATCTCATCGGGCCGCTGCAGACCAACAAGGCGCGCGAGGCGGTGGCGCTGTTCGATGTCATCGAGACACTGGATCGCGACAAGCTGGCCGGCGTGCTGGCCGCCGAAATGGCGCGCGCCGGCCGCTGGCTGCCCTGTTTCGTCCAGGTCAATATCGGGCTCGAAGAGCAGAAGGCCGGCATCGCCCCGGCCGAAACCGCCGCCTTCGTCGCCCGCTGCCGCGATGTGCACGGGCTCGATATTGCCGGCCTCATGTGCATCCCGCCCGATGGCGTGCCGCCCGGCCCCTATTTCGCCCATCTCGCCACCCTCGCCCGCGACGCCGGTGTCAGCGGCCTCTCCATGGGGATGAGCGGCGATTTCGAAGCCGGCATCGCCATGGGCGCAACCCATGTCCGGGTGGGCAGTGCGCTGTTCGGGCACCGGGAGCGCGTCTAGCGCACGACCACCGCTGCTTATTGCCAGCGAACTGCAACTTCCTGCCGCTTTTCTTCGTTGCTCATGCCTGTAACGCCGTTGTGATTGGCTGGCCAAAAACCGGTCGCAATATTGTGACCCTTGGCGGGGGCCGACGCAAAAAGACCGGAGAAAACAATGAACAAGCGACGCATCCTGCTGGTGGACGACGACGCTGATCTGCGCCAGACGCTGGTTGACCAGCTCGAGAGCTTCAATGAGTTCGAAATCATGCAGGCGGCGACGGCCAATGATGCGCTCAAGGCGACGCGCGAAAACAATATCGACCTGATGATTCTCGATGTCGGCCTGCCGGACATGGATGGGCGCGAAGCGGTCAAGGTATTGCGCAGCGAGGGCTATAAAAGCCCGATCCTGATGCTGACCGGGCATGACAGCGACGCCGACCAGATACGGGGCCTCGATTCGGGCGCCAATGACTATCTCACCAAGCCATTCCGTTTCCCGGTGCTGCTGGCCCGCATCAATTCCGCCTTGCGCCAGCACGACCAGAGCGAGGATGTGGTTTTCACCATCGGCCAATACAGCTTCCAGCCCTCGGCCAAGATTCTGGAGGCCAATGACGGCGGCAAGGTGCGGCTGACCGACAAGGAAACCTCCATCCTCAAATACCTCTACCGCCAGGGCCCCAAGACCATCACCCGCGACGTGCTGCTCAAGGAAGTCTGGGGCTACAATAACCGCGTCACCACCCATACGCTGGAAACCCATATCTATCGCCTGCGCCAGAAGATCGAGCGCGACCCCTCCAATGCCCGCCTGCTGGTGACCGAAGAAGGTGGCTATCGCCTGGTGCCCTAAACCCGGTGGACCGGCACAAAATCGAGTACAAACCAGCATGAAATGCCCTATAGGATGAGGTGGCTCCGCTCCGGTGGGGTCACTGGCGCATCCGGATTGGGCATATGATCAGGGACGATGCGGCCGAGGCACTGGGCCGGGCCGAATTCTTCGATATCTGCGACGACGAGCAGCGGCGCATGCTGGCCTTTGCCGGCGATGTCAGGCATTTCGATCCCGATGCGGTGCTCTACCAGGCCGGCGACATGCCGCAGGGAGCGTTCGTGCTGCTCGAGGGCACGCTCAAGGCCAAGCCGGAAGGGCCGGGCGCCGGCAAGCCCTATGCCATTTCCGAGCCGGGCAGCGTGGTGTCGGCCATGGCGCTGATCCTCAGCAAGCCGCGGCCCGTGACCGTCACCGCCGTCACCGACACGCGAACGCTGTTCGTGCCGCGGACCGCCTTCCTCAAGCTGGTGCAGCAATCGCCCGAGCTGGCGCAGCGCGCCGTGGCGCGGGTCGAGCGTGAGCTGGGCGATTATCTGGGCGCGCTCGAGCCGGCACATCGCAAGATGAAGGCGGACGAGGGCGGCTGAACCGGCCCGCAAAAGGGCGCAAAGTCATGCCAGTGACGGCCCCGTCAGTTCGCGCGCACCCTCTCGACATGCTTCACTCCGCCGACACCATGGTTCGCTGGACGCTGCCGGTATCGGTCGTCATTCATGGCGGGCTGCTGGCGGCCCTGCTGGCATTGGCGGTGCCGCGCAGCCTGGAGCGCCCGGCGCAGCACGTGATTTCGGTCGAGCTGGTCCGCCCCGCGCCACAATCGCCACCGCCCGCCGTGGCGAGCGCCGAGCCGGCGCCAAAGCCCGCAGCCGTGCCCGAAGCGCCGCCGCCTGTGCCCACAGCCAGCGCCGATGATGGCATGATCGCCGCGACCGACTTCTATGCCGGCGGCATCCTGGCCGATCCTGCCAATGCCGAGGTCCGCAGGAATTTTCCGCTGCTGGCCAGCAGCGAACAGGTTACCCAGCTCTGCAACATGGAAGCGCTGGAGCAATTGCGGCTGGCCGACCCGGCCGTGCCGGCCGACGCCCTGGTGGGCTATGCCTTTGACAGCATTACCGTCGCCGGCACTGTGCTCGACGCGCCCGATGGCGCCGTGCGCAGCGGCGGAAGCTGGTTTCACTTCCGCTACCATTGTGCGGTGACGCCCGACATAGCCGGCGTCAGCGCCTTTGAATATGCGCTGGGCGCCGCCGTGCCGCCGGAGCAATGGGAAGAGCACTTCCTCAATGGGAATGACGACTGGCTGAACTAGGCGATCGGTCCTAGACCCCGGCAAACCGGGCGATCACAGGCACATGGTCGCTGGGCTGCCTGGCATAGCCGCGGAAGGCCTTGACGATCTCGGTGCCGGTGCAGTGCTCGGCCACGTCCGATGTGGCCCAGATATGGTCGAGCCGCCGGCCCTTGTTGGCCAGCTCCCAATTGGCGCTGCGATAGCTCCACCACGAATAGAGCTTCTGGTCGTGCGGCACATGCTTGCGCACCAGGTCCGTCCAGCCATGCCCGCCATTGAGGATGGCGTTGAGCGCCTCGGTCTCGACCGGGGTGTGGCTGACGATCTTGAGCAATTGCTTGTGGCTCCACACGTCGTTTTCATGCGGGGCGATGTTGAAATCGCCGGCGATGAGATGGCCGCGCTGGAAGATGGGATCGGTGAACCAGCTGGTCAGCTCGCTGAGGAAGCCCAGCTTGTGCTTGAATTTGGGGTTGGTCTCGGGGTCGGGCTCGTCGCCGCCGGCCGGAATGTAGAAATCGTGCAAGGTCACCGGACCATGGCCGAAATCGGTCAGCGCCGAGATATGGCGCGATTCGGGGATGTCGCAGAAGACGCGGCTCGACACATCGGTCAGCGGGAATTTCGAGACGATGGCGACGCCGTGATAGCCCTTCTGCCCATGTACGGCCATGTGCTTGTAGCCGGCCTCGATGAAGGCATTGCGCGGGAACTGGTCATCCAGGCACTTGATCTCCTGGAACATGATGACGTCCGGATGATGCTGGGCGATGAAGTCCAGCACCATGGGCAGGCGCAGCCGGATAGAATTGATGTTCCAGGTGACGATGGAGACGGGCATTTTTGGCCTTTGGTCAGAAGCCTCTTTATCGCGAAGGGCGCGGAGTCTCACAAGCCGAAAATGGCCGGACGTGCGCAATCGCCGCCCGGCTTTCGCTTGCGGTTACACTTGTGATGGGCGGCCTTTGGACCAAGAACTGTCGACATAGAACGGACCAAGGGCCGCCCATCACGGGTCTGGAGTTTCCTCACCGGGTCCGGACACAGGTCCCGGCCCTGCGTCGGGGCCGCGTGATTGGCGGGGATGAGCACAGTATGCACCAGCTTTTTCGAACGGGGATAAGATGGATAAGTGGCGCAAGTTCGCCGGCGTTTTCCCAACCACTGCGCGTCATCCCCGGGCCTGACCCGAGGACCATTGGCCGCTTGTGCCAGGATGAGGCTGGCTCTCGGATCAAGTCCCAGGGCGGTACTGGACGGGAGGCGGAAAAGAGCCTCAGGTCGTGCAACAAAAAACCCGGCCTTGCGACCGGGTTTTTCACATGCGGCAATGTGCCAGGGCTTACTCGGCCTTGGGGGCCTCTTCGGCAGCAGCAGCGGCCTCGGCAGCCTTTGCAGCGGCTGCGGCTTCCGCATCCTTGGCGGCCTGTTCGGCGGCGAACGCCTCGGCGGCAGCGATCTTCTCGGCTTCGCGGGCTTCACGCGCAGCCTGGGCGGCAGTGCGCTCGCCGGCTTCGATCTTCTTGGTGCGCGAATTGGTCGATTCGAAAATACGGGCGGATTTACCGCGACGGTCGCGCAGGTAATAGAGCTTGGCGCGACGGACCTTGCCGCGCTTGAGGACTTCCACGCTCGCCACGTTGGGCGAGTAGTAGGGGAACACGCGCTCGACGCCTTCGCCATACGAAATCTTGCGCACGGTGAAGCTGGCGGTGATGCCGCCGCCATTGAGGGCGATCACGACGCCTTCATAGGCCTGCAGGCGTTCCTTGTCGCCTTCACGGATCTTGACCCACACCTTGATGGTGTCGCCATGGGTGAAGTCGGGCAGTTCGCGCTTGGCGGCAAGAGCAGCAACCTGCTCGGCCTCAAGCTGTTCGATGATATTGGTCATGTCGATTCCGTTCTGAATCTTTTCAAAGGAGCGTTTATCGGGCCTTTCGGCTCGCCGCCCGGTCTTGGTTGGTAACGGAGGTTTTTCGTCTTTTTATTGGTGCGAGCCAGGTCCGATCAGCCCGACATCGCGATAGTGGCGCGGCTATAGGCGAAAAATGCCCGAGAGTCTAGGGTTTGAGTGTCATCAAGGCTGCAAAGAGGCTTTTGGCGACTGCGCTGGCTGGGATTTCGGCTACTCTTCGAGCAAATCCGGCCGCCGCATTGCCGTGAGTTCCCGGCTCCGTTCGGCGCGCCATCTGGCGATCCTGCCATGGTCGCCCGAAGTCAGCACGGCGGGGATATCCATGCCCTCGAAACTTTGCGGGCGGGTATATTGGGGGTATTCCAGCAGCCCGTTCTCGAAGCTCTCGTCGGCGTGGCTGTCCGACCCGCCAAGCACGCCGGGAATGAGCCGCACCACGGCCTCCAGCAGCACCATGGCGGCCACTTCCCCGCCGGCCAGCACATAGTCGCCAATGGAGATTTCTTCGAGCGCACGGCCATCGATGACACGCTGGTCGATACCCTCGAAGCGGCCGCAGACGATGACAGCGCCGGGTCCCAGCGCCAGTTCGCGGGCGCGCGCCTGGGTCAGCGGCGTGCCGCGCGGCGACATCAGGATGCGCGGGCGCGGATCGCCGGCGGGGGATACCGCATCGATGGCCCTGGCCAGGATATCGGGCTTGAGCACCATGCCGGCGCCACCGCCCGAGGGCGTATCGTCCACCGTGCGATGCCGGTCCGTGGCGAAATCGCGCAGGTGGGTGGCCTCGAGCGACCACAGGCCATCGGCCATGCCGCGGCCCAGCACCGAGGCGCCGAGGGGGCCGGGAAACAGTTCGGGGAAAAGCGTGATGATGGCGGCCGAAAAGCTCAATCGGGCTCTTCCTCGCCTTCGGGGGCATCGGTCGGCACGACGATGGTGAGGAAGCCCCCGGCAATGTCGATGTGAGGCACCACGGCCTTGGTGAAGGGGTAGAGATAGGTGTCGCCGCTTTGCGGATCGCGCACCTCGATGAGATCGCCCGCACCGAAATTGGGCATGGCGGAGACCTTGCCGATGACCACGCCGCTATCGAGCCGGACATCGAGCCCGATCAGGTCGGCATGGTAGAAATCGTCTTCGTCCTCGGGTTCGGGCAGCTTGCTGCGATCCACGAAGAGACTGACGCCGTTAAGCTGTTCAGCTGCCGTGCGGTCGGAAATGCCCTTGATGTGAGCGATGACCACATTTTTTTGCAGGCGCACCTTGGTCAGGGTTACGGTCAGGCCCGGCCGGTCGGTATCGAGCGGGCCGTAGCTGCCGATGGCCTCGGGATCCTGGGTATGGGTGGCGATGCGCACCTGGCCCTTGATGCCATGCGCGGCGCCGATCTGGCCGAGAAATATCTGGTTGGACTTGGTCATGCTCGCTCCGGCGGCTGTGCATGGGTCTTAGCAGGCGCCGGGCGGCTTGGGAATTGTGCGGAACCAAGCAGGGGAGGCGGCAATTGTCCAAGCGAAACCGGCAAGGAGCCTATCGATGGCCAGAACTCTCACCGACCGCGACGATATCCGCCAATGGGCCGAAGCCCGGGGCGGCAATCCGATGCTGATGGATACGCCCGACGGCACGGGCATCCGCACGCTGCTGCAACTGACTTTCGGCCAGCACGCCATCAATACCGATGGCAATGAAGGGCCCGACCGCATTGGCGGTTTTCATCTGGTGAGCTGGGAAGAATGGTTTGCCGCGCTGGACGAGGGCGGCCTGGCGCTGCGCGTGTCAGATGACCCGGCGGGCGGCAACGAGGCTGAGTTCGAGTTCGTCGAACGCTAGCGCAAGACAGATGCCGTCCGCGGGGTGAAGCAGGCTCAGTTGCTGGCCGGCAGCGCGTTGAGGCCGCCCTCATAGAGGTGCATGGTGGCTTCGATGTCTTCGATATGCATGGCCAGGCCCTGCTCGACCGCTTCCACCTGGCGGCGCAGCAGGTCGCGGCGGGAGATCAGCTCGAAGCGTTCGCTTTCGAGTTCCTTGAGCGCGAGGTCGATTCGGTCGCGGTGGGTTGCCAGGCGCTGCACCATGGGAGCGGCCTGCTTGGTCGCTTCCTGGACAACGGCTTCCATCTGCTCGATCTCGGGCTGTACAATCTTGAGGGTGGTTTTGGACCGTATGGTCATTTCGGTGATTCCACATCTTGGTTGCGCCTGCGCTGACTCGACTGGCCGATCGCCAGCGGGAGCGCAGTGGGCCCACTAATAGCCTGTGGCGCGATAATCCCAAGATTTACCGTTGGTTTACCTTAACGGCGGCCGGCCGGCGCAGCAGCATCGCCTAGCCGTGGTCGGCGGCTGCTTCAATGGCTTCCATGTCTTCGTCTGAAAAGCCGAAATGGTGCCCCAGTTCATGCACAAGAACATGGGTGACGATTTCGCCCAGCGTGTTGTCGTCATTCTCGGCCCAATAGTCGAGAATAGCCCGGCGATAGAGGAAAACGGTGTTCGGCAACTGCCCGGTCTGCGGCATGGCGCCGTCCTCGGTCATGCCGATGCCGGAAAACAGCCCCATCAGCTCGAACGGGCTCTCCATGCCGAAGCCTTCGAGGACGTCGTCCTCGGCAAATTCGGCCACCGAGCAGGTGACGTCCGAGGCCAGCGACCTGAAGGGCTCGGGCAGTTCCTTGAGGGCGGCCGTCGCCAGTGCCTCGATATCGTCGAGGGTGGGCGCGAAGCGCGAACCCCAGTCGGCGCCGCTTACTGCCACTCGCGGATGTCGACGAAATGGCCGGCAATCGCGGCGGCGGTGGCCATGGCGGGCGACACCAGATGGGTGCGGCCCTTGAAGCCCTGGCGGCCTTCGAAATTTCGGTTGGAGGTCGAGGCGCAGCGCTCCTGCGGCTTGAGCTTGTCCGGGTTCATGGCCAGGCACATCGAGCAACCCGGTTCACGCCATTCAAAGCCGGCATCCTTGAAGATCACGTCGAGACCTTCGGCCTCGGCCTGGTCCTTGACCAGCCCCGAACCGGGCACGACCATGGCATTGACACCGGCGGCCACCTTGCGGCCGCCGATCACGGCGGCAGCGGCGCGCAGATCCTCGATACGGCCATTGGTGCAGGAGCCGACAAAGACGCGCTCCACCGGGATGTCGGTGATCCTGGTGCCGGGCTTGAGACCCATATAGTCGAGGGCCCGCCACTTGGAGGCGCGCTTGTTCTCGTCCTCGATATCGTCGGGATTGGGCACGATGCCGGTCACCGAGACCACGTCTTCCGGCGAAGAGCCCCAGGAGACGATGGGGGGCAGCTTGGCGGCGTCGAGCACGACGACCTTGTCGTAGACAGCGCCCTCGTCGGTATAGAGCGTCTTCCAGTAGTCCAGCGCCATGTCCCAGGCCTTGCCCGTCGGGGCGCGATTGCGGCCCTTCACATAGTTGAAGGTGGTCTCGTCGGGCGCGATCAGGCCGGCGCGGGCGCCGCCTTCGATAGTCATGTTGCAGACCGTCATGCGGCCTTCCATGGAGAGCGAGCGGATGGCTTCGCCGGCAAATTCGATGACATGGCCATTGCCGCCGGCAGTGCCGATTTCGCCGATGATGGCGAGAATGATGTCCTTGGCGGTGACATGGGGGGGCAGTTGCCCATCCACACGCACCAGCATGTTCTTGGCCTTCTGCTGGATCAGCGTCTGGGTGGCGAGAACATGTTCCACTTCCGACGTGCCGATGCCGTGCGCCAGCGCGCCGAAGGCACCGTGCGTCGAGGTATGGCTGTCGCCGCAGACGATGGTCATGCCGGGCAGGGTGAAGCCCTGTTCCGGGCCGACGATGTGCACGATGCCCTGGCGCTTGTCGAAGGGGTCGAAATATTCGATGCCGAAATCCCTGGTATTCTCGGCCAGAGCGGCGATCTGGATGGCGCTTTCGGGGTCCGGATTGGGCAGCGAGCGGTCGGTGGTGGGCACGTTGTGGTCGACCACGGCCAGGGTGCGCTCGGGGTGGCGCACCTTGCGGTTGTTCATGCGCAGGCCTTCGAAGGCCTGCGGGCTCGTGACTTCGTGGACGAGGTGCCGGTCGATATAGAGCAGCGAGGTCCCGTCCTCGTTGTTCTGCACCAGATGGTCGTCCCAGATCTTGTCGTAGAGCGTGCGGGCCTTGGTCATAGCGGTATTCCGGCAGGGGGGAAGTTTGGAGTGGTTCTAAGCCGGGAAGGGCTTGCCGGTCAAGCAGAACCGTACTCATGGGTACGGTTCTGGGTCAGCTCGCGTGGCGGATAGAAAAAGCGCCAAGCAGGCTGGTATCGAGCCCGATGCGCCACCGGCACCACAGGGCGATGGCCAGCTGGGCCACGATGCGCGCGCCCATATTGGCGGCGGCGGCCCCGACAATGCCGAAGGCGGGGATGACGGCGATCTGCACCAGGAAGCCGAGCCCCATGATGATGCCGAAAATGCCGACATAGGCGCGCTCGTGGCCGGTCATCATCATGACGATCTTGGATGGCCCGGTGGCGGCGTCGAACAGCAGGCCGAAGGCCAGCAGCACCAGCACCAGCGTTCCTTCGGCATAGGCGGGTCCGAACAAGCTCAGTATCCAGTCGCCCCAGCCGACGAAGATGGCGAAGATCACCAGCGAGAACAGGAAGCCACCGCCGGCCGCGAGCGCCGTGATGGCCTGGGCCTGGCGCATCTGGCCCGCATGATAGTGCTGCGCCACCATGGGCGCGATGACCAGCTCGATGGCGAAGGTGAAAAGCGTCATCAGCCCGGCGGTCCGGAAGGCGTTGAAATAGACGCCCGAGCTTTCGAGGTCGAGCATCAGCCCGACCAGGATCACGTCGGCATTGAGCGCGGCGGTTTCGATCAGGGCGCCCAGCATCAGCCAGCGGCTGATGCCGCCCCAGCGGCTCCAATAGGCCTTGAGGGCCGCAATGCCGGGGGCGAGTACATAGCTGGTGCGCCCGGCCTGCCAGAATTGCAGCGCCAGCATGCCCGACAGCAGGGCCGCCGACAGCACCAGCGCATCGGGGCCGCTGAGCACGATCCCGGTGGCAAACAGGCCCAATACGGCCGCCGGCAATGCCAGCCGCCACAGGATGTCGCGCGGCACCAGCGCGGTCCACAGCGAGCCCTGGGCGCGCAGGGCCGAGGAATTGTATTCGGCCAGCGCCATGGGCAATACGAGGAAGGCTGCGCCATAGAAGTGGCTGGCCGTATCGTCGAAGGTGACGAATTGCAGGGTGATAAAGACGGTGACGGCAAGCCCCAGGCTGGCGGCGAGGCCGGCCAGAATGGTCAGCATCGCGCCGGAGCGGACGGCGGCGATTGCGGCGTCCTGCTGCCCGGCCACGGTTTCCTGCGGCCACAGCCGGAGGATGGCCATGGGCTGGCCGACGCCGGCGGCAATGGCCAGCACGGTGGCTATGGCCAGCCCGAATGCGAAGTGGCCGTATTCGTCCGGGCTCATGGTGCGCGAAAGCGCGACATAGGTGAGATAGGTGAGGCCGGCTGTCGCTATCTTGATGCCGAGCGAGCCAACCGAGCGCCACAGGCCGGTATGCAGCAAAGCTGACAGATCGGAGGGTATGGGTAGCCGCATGGAATGCCTCGAAATGGCGGTTCTTGCACCGCCACGACCAAGGGCAATCTGGCACGCCAACCTTAGGAAGCTCTTACCTGACAGGCCTCATACATATTACGGATTGGTAAGGTTGACCTAGCTCAGGTGAGGATGAGGTCTACCGGGCCATCAGTGCCGGAAGTGGCGCATGCCGGTCATCACCATGGCGATGCCGGCGGCGTCGGCGGCGGCGATGACCTCGTCGTCGCGCATCGAGCCGCCCGGCTGGATCACCGCGGTCGCACCGGCCGCGACCAGCGCTTCCAGCCCATCGGCGAAGGGGAAGAAGGCGTCGGAGGCGGCGACCGAACCCTGGGTCAGGGCGCCCTCGATGCCGGCGGCCCTGGCGGCGTCGATCGACTTGCGGTGGGCGGTGAGGGCGGAATCGACCCGCGACATCTGTCCGGCGCCGATGCCCGCGGTGGCGCCTGACTTCACATAGACGATGGCGTTGGATTTGACATGCTTGGCCACCTTGGCGGCGAGGCGCAGGTCGGCCATTTCGGCTGCGGTCGGCTGGCGCCTGGTGACGACCTTGAGATCACAGTCATCGACATTGCGGTTGTCGCGGCTTTGCACCAGCAGGCCCCCGGCCACCGATTTCACCATGAGGCCGTCGGCCTTGGGATCGGCAATGCCGCCGGTCAGCAGCAGGCGCAGGTTCTTCTTGGCGGCAATGATGGCCTGGGCTTCCGGCGTCGCCGAAGGGGCCACGATCACCTCGGTAAACACCTTGACGATCTCGATGGCGGTCCTGGCGTCGATCTCCCTGTTGGTGGCGACGATGCCGCCAAAGGCCGAGACGGGATCAGTGCGCAGGGCGTTCTGATAGGCGACCAGCAGGTCATTGGCCACGGCAACGCCGCAGGGATTGGCATGCTTGATGATAGCGACGGCGGCGACCTGGGCCGGGTCGAATTCGGAGACCAGCTCGAAGGCGGCGTCGGTGTCGTTGATATTGTTGTAGGACAAGGTCTTGCCCTGCACCTGGGTCGCGGTGGCGACGCCGGGGCGGTCTTCGCCATTGGCATAAAAGCCGGCCCATTGATGCGGGTTTTCGCCATAGCGCATGACTTCGCGCAAGCTGCCGGCAAAGCTGCGATAGGGAATTTCGGGGTAGTCGATGGCCTTGGCGAACCAGGTCGAAATGGCGCTGTCATAGGCGGCGGTGCGGGCATAGGCCTTGGCCGCCAGCTGCTGACGTAGCTCATAGGGCACGCCGCCGGTCTGGGTGATGGCGGCCAGGATGGCCGGATAGTCGGCCGGATCGACGACGACGGTCACATAGGCGTGGTTCTTGGCGGCGGAGCGGACCATGGCCGGCCCGCCGATATCGATATTCTCGATGATGTCGTCATAGGAGGCGCCCGAAGCGACGGTCTTCTCGAACGGGTAGAGGTTGACGGCGACGAGGTCGATGGCGCCGATCGCATGCTCTGCCATCGAGGCGGCGTGATCGGGTTTGTCGCGGACGGCAAGCAGGCCGCCATGCACCTTGGGATGCAGGGTCTTGACGCGGCCATCCATCATTTCGGGAAAGCCGGTGAGGTCGGCGATCTCGCGCACCGGGAGCCCGGCATCGCTGATCAGCTTATGGGTGCCGCCGGTGGAGACCAGTTCCACGCCGGCGGCGCTCAAACCTCGGGCGAAGTCGGCCATGCCGGTTTTGTCGAATACCGAAAGCAGCGCCCGCCCGACCTTGACCGTCTTGCTCATGAGGATTTTTGCCCGTTGCTGTGATTTGTGCGCTCGCTAGCACGAAGTTTCCGCTGCGTCATCCCCGCGAAAGCGGGGATCTCCCTTGTGAGCGCTGAAAGGGGGATTCCCGCTTTCGCGGGAATGACGCCATGCAAGAACAGTCAGCCCTGCTCCAGCGTGAAAATCCACGCCACTTCCGCTTCGGCGGCGACATCGGCTTCGAGCACCAGCTGCCTTGTCTTGTGGAAGCCGAGATAGGCCGATTGGCGCACGCTTTCCTCTTCGCGGAACTGTGCGCCCTCCCAGAGGAAGCTCCAGACCGCGCCGTTGGGCAGCACCAGCCGCACGATGCCTTCGCCGCGATTGCGGCGCACCATGATGCCGGGTGCAAGATGGAAGCGAAGCGCCAGCAGGCCTGCAGGCATGCCCGTGCCAATCATGCGATCCTGCCCGACCAGCGTCGTGCCGCCCGAGAGCAGCGTCAGGCGCCGTTCGAGGGCGACGCCGAAGCGCTTGGCATAGCTGTCGGTGGCCAGCGTCAGCAGATGGTCGGCCGGATCGAGCGCGATGGTTGGCGTGCCGCCGCTGGCGTCCTCGGCATCGATGGTGGGGCCGGAATGGGCCACGCCCTGGCGGAACAGGGCCTTGCTGTCGGGCAGGTCCGACGGGGCCGGGCCACACGAGCCCAGGATCAGCTCGCTGCCATGGGAGAATTCGAAAGCCAGGGCGCTGGCATGGAGGTCTCCCGCCAGCCCCGGAGGGGGCACCAGGCCGGAATCGGCGATCACTACGGCGTCGCCATCGCGCAAAATGCCATAGCCGCCCAGCAGCATGGAGCGCTGCCGGCGACCCGGGCCGTTGGCCTGGATGGCGATCAGCACATCATGGGGCAGGTGGCCGCAGCCATTGAAATAGGCCGGTTCGCCACTGGAGAGCGTCAATGCGTCGAGGCTTTCATGCATGCGGTCGATCTGGGCGCCCAGTTCGTTGCCGGCCTCCGATTTCACCCCGGCGGCGATGCGGCGGATGCTGACGAGATCGACCAGCAACTGCAATTGCAGCCGCGCATTGCGGGCATTGTGGAAGCCCCCGGCGTCGAGCTGGCTGGCCAGTAGGGTATTGAGCTGTTCGACCCGCCGCGGCACGTCGGTCCGGTCGTCCTGCTCGCAATGTTCCGCTCCGAGCAGGGCGATGGCGGCGAACAGGGCGTCGGCGGGGTCGCTGGCCAAGGGTCCCCGCACCTTGAGGCTCTGAATCTGCGCGCCCAGCACGCGCTGCACGGTCCTGGCCTCGGGTTGCGTGGCGCCATCAAGCAGCAAGGGCAGGTGGCGCAACCAGTTGAGCACGCGCTGGGCGGTGAGGGCGGGGGCCCAGGTATCGTGCTGGAACTGGCCCTCGCGGCCAATCCAGTCGAGCACCAGCATGCGGGCAAAACGGCGTTCGCCGGGGTCGCGCACATCGCGGAAATGGCGGAGCCAGGAAAAGCCGTGCAGGTTGAGCCACCAGTCGACATGGTCGACATCGAGGCTGAAGGGCGAAGCGCCACCGGTTTCGATGAGCTTGCTGGCGAGCAGGTAGCGGCCCGCCATCATGTCGCGCACCGCTTCGCGGTCGGCAGGGCGGAATTCGGGCAGTTCGCCGGCAAAGGCGTCATCGGCCAGCCCGCGCCAGGTCCAGCGCAGGATGGGCAGAGTCACCACCGTATCGGCCAGGCCGAGGGCGAAACGGCGCAGGACATGGAGCAGCGGCGGCGTCATCAGCACACCTGCTCCCGCCGTGCGGCACCCGCCAGCGTTGCCTCGTCAATGCCTCTCAACGACCCACTACCTTGCCCTGGCACCGCCACAGCAGGCGCCATCATCTTGTTTTTTCAACGGCGGCGGAAGCGCGCCACGAAGAACCCGTCCATGCCGCCCTCGCGTCCGCCCGGTGACATGCCCGGATGAGTGCGCACCAGGCCGCGCTTTGTCACGGCGCCTTCGAGTCCGGGCAGTTCGGCCGGCGTCACCGGCCAGAGGTCCAGCCCCGGCAGGGCATCGAGCGCCCATTCGACCTGGCCTTCGCCTTCCGCCGGCTCCAGTGAGCAGACGCAATAGACGAGCACACCGCCCGCATCAAGGCAGCGGAAGGCATTGGTGAGCAGTGCCCGCTGCAACCGTACCCTTCCGGCAACATCGCCGGTGGAGCGATGCCAGATCACCTCGGGGTGGCGGCGGAAGGTGCCGGTGGCCGAGCAGGGCGCATCGAGCAGCACGCCGGCATAGGGCGAGGCCGGCGCATAATTGCCGGCATCGGCGACCACGGTTTCGGCCGTATAGTGGAGCCGGGCCAGGTTTTCCTTGAGCCGTTCCATGCGGCCGGCGTCGCTGTCGAGCGCGGTGACGGCATAGCCGGCCTTGATGAGCTGTGCGGTCTTGCCGCCCGGCGCGGCACAGAGATCGAGCACGCGGCCGCCGGGCTTGGCGCCGAGCAGGCGCGCCGGAATGGCGGACGCGGCGTCCTGGACCCACCAGAGACCCTCGGCAAAGCCGGGCAGGGCTTCCACGGGCCGGTCGCGCTGGTCGATGCGCACGGTGTCGGCCATGACGGGTTCGGCGCCGAGCGAGGCGACAAGATCTGCATCATCGCTCTTGAGCGTCAGGTCGAGCGGGGCACCTGCCAGCAAGGCGGTCGAGAAGCCATCGATAGCCTCTTCGCCATAGGCCTGGAGCCAGGTGTCGCCGAAAGTGTCGGGGATCAGCAGGTCGTCGCTGAGCATGCCATATTTGGCCGAATTGGCCTGGGCGTTGCGAAGCACGGCATTCGTCAGCCCGCTGAGATGGCGCGCCTTGGGGTCGCGCTTGGTGGCTTCCACCGCCAGGAACAGCGCGCTGTGTGCCCCAAGGTCGGGCAGGAACACCAGTTGCGCCAGCGACAGGCGCAGCACGGCTTCGAAACTGCCCGATTTGCCGGGCATGCCTTTGTCGAGCAGCGCGTGAATGATGAAATTGAGCTGGCCCTGCCGGCGCAGGGCCGTGGTGATCAGCCGGTTGGCCAGCGCCCGGTCGCGGCCATCGGCCAGATCGGTCGCGGTCAGCGGCGAGAAATTATCGCCAGCCAGCACCGATTTCAGCCGCTGCGCGGCAACGAGGCGGAGCTTGAGCCCCGCCGGATCAGGTTTGTTCTGCGCCACGCTTGTTCTTCATCCCCAGGGACCGCGTTGTCCGCCATCCTCGTCGGTCCGTCCGACGGTCGGCACGCGCCAGCCGCCGCCGATGTCGCGACCGGTCGAAACCGGGGCAGGGCGAGGCTGAGGCCTGCGGCCCTTATCGTCCACCTGCATGCTGGCTGCAAGCTTGCGCAGGGCTTCGATGCGATTGGCCGTGTCAGGATGGGTTGAAAACAGGTTGTCCATGCGCTGCCCGGAAAGGGGATTGATGATATACATATGGGCCATGGCCGGGTTGCGCTCGGCCGCGATATTGACCTGACGGCCGGCGAGACCGGCGATCTTCTGCAGCGCCGAAGCCAGGGCCAGCGGATCGCCCGATATCTCGGCGCCATCCCGGTCGGCCTCGTATTCGCGGGTGCGGCTCACGGCCATCTGCACCAGCATGGCGGCGACGGGCGCGAGGAACACCATCAGCAGCGCGCCGATGCCGCCGAGTGGATTGTCCCGGTTATTGCCGCCGCCGAAGAACAGGCCGAACTGCGCCAGGGCCGAAATGGCGCCGGCAAAGGTGGCGGTAATGGTCATGGTGAGGGTATCGCGGCTGCGGATATGGGCCAGCTCATGGGAAATCACTGCCGCGACTTCGTGGGTTTCGAGATGCTTGAGCAGCCCGGCCGAGACGGCAACGGCGGCGTTCTGCGGATTGCGGCCGGTGGCGAAGGCATTGGGCTGCTCGGACTGGATGAGGTAGACCTTGGGCGTGGGAATGCCGGCCTTGCGCGCGAGGATATCGACCATGTCGTAGAGCTCGGGCACGCGGGAGCGTTCCACCGGCACGGCATTCTGCATGCGCAACACCAGCTTGTCGGAATTCCAGTAGCCGAAGAGATTGGTTACCAGGGCGAAGCCGAAGGCGATCATCATGCCCGAGGTGCCGCCGATGAAATAGCCGACGGTCATGAACAGCGCGGTCAGCGCGGCGAGCAGGACGGTGGTGCGAAACGCATTGAACATCAGGAGCCCTTGGGTTCGAGTTCTCGGGCAATTATGTTGGGTACACAGAGGTTCCATGCAAGCGGCATGACCAAAACGTAATCCGGATGCGAAGATGAGCGACGAAGAGACTGTGGAAGATGCGCCACGCCCACCCCTGAGCCAAGCGGCCAAGCGGGCGCTGGCCGAGGCGAAAGCCCGCCGGGCCGAGATCGATGGCAAGGGGGCTTTTGCACCGAAAGAGCAGGGCGGGCGCGGCGGGCTCGAGCCGGGACGCTATGGCGACTGGGAGATCAAGGGGCTGACCAGCGACTTTTGACCAACCACGATGTCATCCCGGCGCAGGCCGGGATCCATCCTGAGGTATCTCCACGTCCGCGACGGGCCAGTCATCTCAAGATGGATTCTGGCCTGCGCCGGAATGACACCGAGAATATATATGGGTTTCAGCGCGCCTTCTCGATCGCCGGCAATAGCTCCGTCTCAACCGCTTCCGGCGTCAATGGGCCGACATGCTTGAAGGTGATGACGCCCTGGGCATCGACCACGAAGGTTTCCGGCACGCCGTAGACGCCCCAGTCGATGGAAACGCGGCGGTCCCGGTCGGCGCCGACCGCGTCGTAGGGGTTGCCCAGTTCGGCGAGGAAGGCGCGGGCGTTTTCCGGGGCGTCGGACTGGTTGATGCCGAAGAGGCGGACGCCGCTGATATCCTTGAGCGCCACCAGCAACGGATGCTCGTCGCGGCAGGGAATGCACCAGGAGGCAAAGACATTGACCACGGTGACTTCGCCCTTGAGGCTTGCTGTATCAAAGCCCGGCACGCCCAGGTCGGGCACTGCTTCCATGGCAAAGCCGGGGGCAGGCTTGTCGATCAGCACCGAGCGCACCAGCCCCGGATCGCGGTCGATGGAGAAGGCGAAGACGGCGACAAGCGCGATGAGCGCGACCAGCGGCAGGCCGAAAAGGACATAGCGCATCAGCGGCGGGCTTCCAGCGCCGCGAGCTTTTTCGCGGTGGTGCGGGCATCGTACAGCGTCCAGCCTATGAGCCCGGCGACGCCGAGGGCGACGCCGATATAGGCCCAGACGATGAAGACGGCATGGGGTCCGAGGTCGATCATGCACTCTCTCCCTGCGCGGCCCTGCGCTGCAAGGTCATCACCCGGCGGCGCTTGACCTCGGTATGCATGGCCTTGAGCTGCAGCGTGAGGAACAGGAAGGTGAAGGCGAAGAACATGACGAAAAGCGGGGTCAGGATGGAGCCCGGCATTTTCGGACCATCCGCCCGGAAGACGCTGGCCGGCTGGTGCAGGGTGCTCCACCAATCGACCGAAAACTTGATGATCGGGATGTTGACTGCGCCGATCAGGGTGAAGACGGCGATGACGCGGGCGGCGCGCAACTGGTCGTCGAAGGCGCGCCACAGCGCGACGATGCCGAGATAGATGAACAGCAGGACCAGCGTGGAGGTCATGCGGCCGTCCCATTCCCAGAACGTGCCCCAGGTCGGGCGGCCCCAGAGCGAGCCGGTGAAGAGGGCAAGGGCGGTGAACAGGGCGCCCAGCGGGGCGGCCGCTTTCATCGAGACGTCGGCCATGGGATGGCGCCAGACCAGCGTGCCCAGCGCCGAAACGGCCATCACGCCATAGACGAACTGGCTGAGCCAGGCATTGGGAACATGGACATACATGATGCGCACGGTATCGCCCATCTGGTAGTCCGCGGGCGAGTTGAAGAAGGCGAAATAGAGCCCCCCCACGAACAGCAAAGCGGTGAGGATGGTCAGCGGCCACAGCAGGGGTTTCGTCCAGATGACGAATTGCCCCGGATGGGCGATCCGGCTCCACCAGCTCTGCTTGGATGTGGTGTCTATGCTCATCAACTCGGTGCTTCGGAATTGCAGGTCATGTCTTTCACCGACCGTGTCATTCCCGTGAAAGCGGGAATGACGCCGTGAAGGCGTTACGCGACAATGCCTAATCTTCGGCCGAGCTTATCGCAAGGGCGGCGGCAAAGGGAGCCAGGGCCACCGCCATGAGGCTCAATGCCGCAAGAAACAGCATGGCGGCGGCGGATTGGGGGGCGGTGATGCTGCCGGTCCCGAAGATCAGCACGGGAATCGAGAGCGGCGCGATGAGGATGGGGGCGATCAGTCCGCCCCGTCTTATCGCCACGGTCACCGCGGCTCCCACGGCGCCGAAGGCGGCCAGAGCGGGGGTGCCGACCAGCAGCGAAACCAGCATGCGCCAGAAGGTCGGCTCGTCCATGGCCAGCAGCATGGCGAGGAAGGGCGAGGCGACGATCAGCGGCAGCGCGGCGACCAGCCAGTGCGCAATCAATTTTGCGGCAATGGTGGCGCTTAGCGGGAGGTGGGCATGCCGCAGCAGGATCAGCGAGCCATCCTCGTGGTCGGGGCGGAACAGCCGGTCGAGCCCGAGCAGCATGGCGAGGAAGGCCGATATCCAGACGATGCCGGGGGCGATGCGGGCCAGCAATGCACGATCGGGGCCCACCGCGAAGGGCACGATGGCGCCGACGATGACGAAGAACAGCACCAGCGTCAGCACATCGCCGCCGCCGCGCAGAGCCAGGCGCAGTTCGCGCCTCAGCATGGCCCGGAAAGCGGTCATGGCCGGGCCCCCAGTACCATTGTTTCCATGCAGGCGGGGTCGGGCAGGGTAATGGGGTCGTGCGTCGCCGCGACGGCGATGCCGCCCATGGCCAGATGCCGCTCGATCAGCCGGGTCACCAGCTCGTGGCCTTCGCTGTCGAGCGCCGCGGTGGGCTCGTCCAGCAGCCAGAGCGGGCGCAGGCTGACCAGCAGCCGGGCCAAGGCAAGCCGCCGCGACTGGCCGGCCGAGAGATAGCCGGCATCGAGGGTGCCGAGACGACCCAGCCCGACCTCATCCAGGGCCCCGGCCACGGCCATGCCGGTGGCGCCATTGACCGCGGCCCAGAAGCCGAGATTTTCGGCCACGGTCAGCCGGGATTTGACCGCGTTGCGGTGGCCGCAATAGTGCAGGTTCGGGCCAGTTTCCGCGTCGGCGCCTTCGAGGGCGAAAGAACCCTCGAGCGGCGCGACGATGCCGGCCAGCGTCAGCAGCAAGGTGGTCTTGCCCGATCCATTGGGTCCGCGCAGCAGCAGGCAACGTCCGGGGCCCACCGCCAAGGTCAGGTCATGGGTCAGCGCCATGCCGCCGCGTCCGCAAACGAGGCCGGCGGCGCGCAGGGTCAGCGGGGGGAAGACTTGCCTTGACGTCATGACCCCTTCTCGTATTGAACCCAAGGTCACACTGGCAAGCCCATTCGTCTTTCTCTATAAGCCCTGATAGATTGGAGTCATTCCAGGAAAGGCAGCGCTGTCGAGCGGTTTTCGGGTGGTTTGCCCGGACCGGCGCGCCTGCCGCAACCGAACAAGATTAGGGCGGAAACCATGGCCTCGGTAAACAGCTTCAAGTCGAAATCGACCCTTGTGGTCGGCGGCAAGACCTACACCTATTATTCGATCCTGCAGGCCGAGAAGAATGGCCTCAAGGGCGTCTCGGCGCTGCCCCATTCGATGAAGGTGGTGCTGGAAAACCTGCTGCGCTTCGAGGACAACCGCACGGTTACCAAGGCCGATATCGAGGCGGTGGCCACCTGGCTCGTTTCCCGCACTTCGGAACACGAAATCTCGTATCGCCCGGCTCGCGTGCTGATGCAGGACTTTACCGGCGTGCCCGCCGTCGTGGACCTTGCCGCCATGCGCGATGCCACCGCCAAGCTCGGCGCCGATCCGCAGAAGATCAATCCGCTGGTGCCGGTCGACCTGGTCATCGACCATTCGGTCATGGTCGACAGCTTCGGCACGGCCCTGTCCTTCGGGCAGAATGTCGAGCTCGAATATGAGCGCAATGGCGAGCGCTACGAGTTCCTGCGCTGGGGCCAATCGGCCTTCGACAATTTCCGCGTCGTGCCCCCCGGCACCGGCATCTGCCATCAGGTCAATCTCGAATATCTGGCCCAGACCGTTTGGACCAAGGACGAGAATGGCGAGACCGTCGCCTATCCCGATACGCTGGTCGGCACCGACTCGCACACCACCATGGTCAACGGCATGGCCGTTTTGGGCTGGGGCGTGGGCGGCATCGAGGCCGAGGCCGCCATGCTGGGCCAGCCGATCACCATGCTGATCCCCGAAGTCGTGGGTTTCAAGCTCACCGGCAAGATCAATGAAGGCATTACCGCCACCGACCTGGTTCTCACGGTCACCGAAATGCTGCGCAAGAAGGGCGTGGTCGGCAAGTTCGTCGAATTCTACGGGCCGGGCCTCGACTATCTCAGCCTGGAAGACCAGGCGACCATTGCCAATATGGCGCCCGAATATGGCGCCACGTGCGGCTATTTCCCGGTCGATGCCGATACGCTGAAATACCTGACCACGTCGGGCCGCGATCCGCAGCGCGTGGCGCTGGTGGAAGCCTATTCCAAGGCGCAGGGCATGTTCCGCGAGACCAATTCGGCCGATCCGGTCTTTACTTCGACGCTCGAACTCGATCTCACCACCGTCGTTCCCTCGATCTCGGGCCCCAAGCGTCCGCAGGACCGTATCGCGCTCGACAATGCCAAGTCGGCGTTCGCAGCCGCCCTGCCCAAGGAATTCGGCAAGACTGATGACCCCAAGGTTGCCGTGGACGGCACCGACTATGCCATCGGTCATGGGGACGTGGTGATTGCCGCCATCACCTCCTGCACCAATACGTCCAATCCCTCGGTGCTGGTTGCCGCCGGCCTCGTCGCGCGCAAGGCGCGGGCCCTGGGCCTCGACAGCAAGCCCTGGGTCAAGACCTCGCTGGCGCCCGGTTCGCAGGTGGTCACCGACTACCTGACTTCGGCGGGCCTGCAGGATGATCTCGATGCCATCGGCTTCAACCTGGTCGGCTATGGTTGCACCACCTGCATCGGCAATTCGGGCCCGCTGCCGGCAGAAATCTCCAAGGCCGTGCAATCGGGCGATCTCGTCGCCGCGTCGGTGCTGTCGGGCAACCGCAATTTCGAAGGCCGGGTGAATCCGGATGTGAAGGCGAACTTCCTCGCTTCCCCGCCGCTGGTCGTCGCCTATGCCCTGGCCGGCTCGATGAAGATCGACATCACCAAGGAGCCGCTCGGCACCAGCAAGGATGGCAAGCCGGTTTACCTCAAGGATATCTGGCCTTCCAATCACGAGGTCGCCGAGATCGTGCGCAAGCACGTCACCAAGGAAATGTTCCAGGGCCGCTATTCGGACGTCTTCAAGGGCGACACCAACTGGCAGAACATCGTCATCGAGGGCGGCCAGACCTATGGCTGGAACGCGTCGTCGACCTATGTGCAGAACCCGCCCTATTTCGAGGGCATGTCGATGGAACCCAAGCCGGTCACCAATGTCGAAAAGGCCAAGGTGCTGGCCCTGTTCCTCGATTCGATCACCACAGACCACATCTCCCCGGCCGGTTCGTTCAAGGCCTCGACGCCTGCCGGCAAGTATCTGGAAGAACGCCAGGTCGCCCCACGCGACTTCAACTCCTACGGCGCCCGCCGCGGCAATCATGAAGTCATGATGCGCGGTACTTTCGCCAATATCCGCATCAAGAACCAGATGCTTGATGGCGTCGAGGGTGGCTATACCAAGGGCCCCGATGGCAGCCAGATGGCGATCTATGATGCAGCCATGGCCTACCAGGCCGCCGGCACGCCGCTGGTGATTTTCGCCGGCAAGGAATATGGCACGGGCTCCAGCCGTGACTGGGCGGCCAAGGGCACCAACCTGCTCGGCGTGCGCGCCGTGATCGCCCAGAGCTTCGAGCGCATCCACCGCTCGAACCTGGTCGGCATGGGCGTCATCCCGCTGCAGTTCAAGGATGGCGAGAGCTGGCAGACGCTGGGTCTCGACGGCACCGAGACGGTGGACATCGAAGGGGTCACCGAGATCGCGCCGCGCGCCAAGGTGACCGTCAAGATCACCCGTGCCGATGGCTCGGTGGTCAATGTGGAAACGCTGTGCCGCATCGATACGGCCAACGAGCTCGACTATTACAAGCATGGCGGCATCCTGCACTACGTGCTTCGCAGCCTGGTCGCGGCGTAACCGCCCGAATCATGAATGCAAAAGGCCCCGCATGCGGGGCCTTTTCTTTGCGGTCCTGGCGGTGCGGTTCAGGGAATGGCGAAGCCGCGTTCGGAATAGTCGCGCAGCTTGTTGCGCAAGGTGCGGATCGAAATGCCCAGGATAAAGGCGGCGTGGGTGCGGTTCCCCTCGGTCTGCCGCAAGGTGGCGAGAATCAGATTCAGTTCGACGTCGGCGACGGCTAATCCCACCAGAGCCTCGGCGGCCGAGATATCGGGATTGAAGTCCTGCATGTCACATCACTTTCTGAGCCCCCAAGTCCTGCTCAGAATACCCTCAGCATTCCCCCCAATGGTTAACCAAAGATAAATATCACGCAGTGGGACGGCAAATGCCGTCTCTCACCCTCTTTTGACTGGCGGGGTTCGGCTGGCCCGGCTTACAACCTTGCCCATGATTTCAAGACCCCTGCTTGGCCCCGCCCTCGGCATTGTCGCGCTCGCCACCCTGGTCCATCCGGCCGGGGCCGAGAGCATGCGCGCGCGCCCCAAAGCGGTGGTGGAGCTGTTCACCAGCCAGGGTTGCGCCCAGTGCCCGCCCGCCGATGCGCTGCTGACGGGGCTGGCCGAGGAAGGCGACGTGGTGGCGCTGGCCTATCACGTCGACTACTGGGACTATGTGGGCTGGGAAGACACGTTCGGCGACCAGGATTATTCGGACCGCCAGCGCGCCTATGCCAAGAGCTGGGGCTCGTCGCGCATCTATACGCCGCAGATGGTGGTCAACGGCGCCAAGGGCGTGGTCGGTTCGCGCCGCAGCGAGGTGCATGGCGCGCTCGATGGCGTCGCCGCCCTGCCGCTGGCGGTCGAAATTTCCCGCGATGGCGACATGCTCAAGGTGGCCATTCCGCCCGATCGCACCCTCGGGGATGCGGTCGTCTGGATGGTCAGCTATCTCGACCGGGCGGATGTGACCATCGAGAAGGGCGAAAATGCCGGCAAGTCCATGGTCTATACGCAGGTGGTGACCGGGCGCCAGGCGCTGGGCATGTGGGAAAGCGCCACCGGCGCCGATCTCAAGCTGCCGCTGCCCGAACTGCTCAGCGCAGGCAGCACCGGCATCGCGGTGATCGTGCAGCAGGAGCGCAACGGGCTGCCCGGCCCCATTCTGGGCGCGGCGACCTACGAGCGCTAGAGCATGTCTGCCAAAAGTGGCCTGGGTTCTGGGGGCAAAGACAAAAACAGGTCCTGTCCGGCACAAAAAAGTCCCGCCCCTGGGGGCAGGGACGGGAAGGTCTGACTGGTCAACTCAATATAGGGCGGCTGGCACCCAGGCTTCTGGGTTTGGGGGCTCGGTCGGCCCGGATGCCAGCCACTGGAGGCAATGATGGGACGATGCCGGACCATTCTGGCGCGTTCACGGACAAACTGTGACCGAATTGGGGTTTTTGCGTCCTGCCATCTCGCGCTTGCATCCGCCCGCAAATCCCGCAATCATGACAGTATGTTGACACGGAGTTGATCCGACCGGTGCAGGGCCGCACGCCGAACGACAAGACCGTCAGTCTTTCGCTGGTCCATGCCGGCGATGCGCCATTGAGCCCGGCGCCTGCCAGGATCCCCGCCATCGTCGCCTTTGACCGCAGGGAATTGCAGCTGATCCTCAGCGTCTATGGCCGCAAGGTCGGGCTGGGGGAGTGGCGCGACTATGCCATGGACTTTTTGCGCGAGCGGGCAGTGTTTTCCATCTATGCCCGCATGTCGGAGCGGCCGCTCTTCATCGTGGAAAAGACGCCACGCCTGCGCAACCGGCAGGGACAATATGCGGTGACCAACCAGCAGGGCCGCATTCTCAAGCGCGGCCACGACCTGGCTCTGGTGCTGCGCGTGCTCGATCCGAAACTGGCGGTGGTGGGGTGAACCCCGTCATCCGCCCGGCAAGGGAAGCGGATGTGCCTGATATGAGCCGGGTCCTGATCGCTTCCATCACCGAGCTTTGCGCTGCCGACCACGAAAACAGGCCTGAACGGCTGGCATCCTGGACGGCCAACAAGACGCCGGATGGCGTAAAGGCCATGTTTGCTCAGCCCGGACTGTCGCTGCTGGTAGGAGAGCTGGATGGCCAGGTCGTGGCGGTCGGCGCGACAATCCCGGCCAAGGGGGAGATCGCGCTCAACTATGTCGATCCGGCTGCGCGCTTCCGCGGTGTCAGCAAGGCACTGCTGTCGGCGATGGAATACGGGTTGCTGCGGCAAAGCGTGGCCGAGGCTCGCCTCACCAGCACGATCACGGCGCGCGCCTTCTACCATGCTGCCGGCTGGATCGACGATGACGCCAGGGTGGCCTGCCAGGGTGGCGAGGGCTATCGGATGCGCAAGCGGCTCGCCTAGAGCGCCAGCTGCATATGCACGATGTCGAGCCAGCGGTCGAACTTGAAGCCGAGGGCTTCGTGGCGGCCGATATGGCGGAAGCCGAGCTTTTCATGCAGGCGGATCGAGCCGGTGCCTTCGGCGGTGATGACGGCGATCATCTGCTTGAAGCCGAAGGCGCGGGACTGGCTGATGACTTCGCCCAGCATGGCTGAGCCGAGGCCGCGGCCCTGCGCGTCGGGCGCGCAATAGACCGAGTTCTCGCAGGTGAAACGGTAGGCCGGGCGGGGCCGGTAGACGGAGGCATAGCTATAGCCGAGCAGGGCGCCATCATTGCCCTCCGCCATGACAATTGGATGTCCGAGAGCGAGAATGTGCCCGAATTTTTCGGCCATGAAATCCTCGCCAGGTGCCTCCAGGTCGAAAGTAGCAACCGAGTTGTACACGTAGTGCCGGTAGATCGCGGTGATGGCTGGCACGTCGGACCACTGGAAGGGGCGCAGGCGATGATCGGGCACGGCGAAGTTCCGGGGCAAAGAAAAGGACCGCAACCCTTTTAGGCTGCGGCCCCCGATATCGTCCAACCAAATTGCTTGATCGCTCGATCAAGGCTTCCGTTGCTTACTCGCGATTGCCGAACAGGCGGAGCAGCATCAGGAACAGGTTGATGAAGTCGAGATAGAGGCTCAGGGCGCCCATGATGGCGCCCTTGGCCAGCACGTCGGCGCCGAAGGACTCCGAGTAGCCTTCCTTGATCTTCTGCGTGTCGTAGGCGGTGAGGCCCACGAAGATCAGCACGCCGACCGCCGAGATGGCGAATTCGAGCATGGAGGACTGCATGAAGATATTGACCACCGAGGCGATGATCAGGCCGATCAGGCCCATCATCAGGAAGCTGCCCATCTGGGTCAGGTCACGCTTGGTGGTGTAACCATAAAGGCTCATGGCACCGAAGGTCGCGGCAGTGATGAAGAACACCTTGGCGATCGAGGCGTCGGTATAGACCAGGAAGATGGAGCTCAGCGACACGCCCATGATGGCGGCAAAGGCCCAGAAAACACCCTGTGCGGCCGGCACGGAGAGCTTGTTGATGCCGAAGCTCAGCACCAGCACGAAGGCCAGCGGAGCGAGCATCACCACCCATTGCAGCGGGCTTGCATAGAGCAGGTAGCCCCACTGGGTGACCAGCTGGCCATTGGCGAGCTGGCCGACGGCGGCGTTCGGATCAGTGGTGATGGCGGCGGCGGCGGCGAACCAGGCGGCAAGCCCGGTCACAACCAGGCCGACCCCCATGTAATTGTAGACGCGCAGCATGTAACTGCGCAGGCCCTCGTCCACGGCCAAGGCCGAGCCGGCCCGCGCACCGAGGGTCTGACGGTCATATTCAGCCATAGTCGGTTTCCTTTCCCAATTGACGCGGTCTCTTCTACCGCCGGTGGGCATTGGTTGCCACTTGATGATGCAATATGGATGCGGGACCAGTTGTTTACAAGTGATCTCGCCGGGCTGCGACGAATGGGCTGGCCACGGGTTTGGTCTGTGTTACGGTCGAGGTCGAATCGCGTGTTGAAATCCTGATGAAGAGGAGGGCCCCATGCCCCGGCTCTTTACCGGCCTCGAAATACCGGCCGATGTTGGATTTGCGCTTTCCCTCAAGCGCGGAGGCCTTGCCGGCGCCCGCTGGATCGATGCGGAAAACTATCACATTACCTTGAGATTCATCGGCGATGTCGATCATCAGACCGCCGACGAGGTGGCCGACAGCCTCGACCGGCTGTCCAATTCGCTGCGCTTTTCGGTGCGGCTGACCCATCTGGGCAGCTTTGGCGGCGACAAGCCGCGGGCGCTCTATGCCGGGGTGGAGCCGAGCGAGCAGCTGAGCCGCCTGCAGGCCGCGCAGGAGCGGGTGTTGCAGCGGGCCGGCCTGCCGCCCGACGGGCGAAAATTCGTGCCGCATGTGTCGCTGGCGCGATTGCGCGGCTGCAGTGCCGCCGAACTGGCCCGCTTCATGGCCGAGGCCGGCCGCTTCGAGCCGCTGAGTTTCCCCATCGGCCGCTTTGTGCTGTTTTCGAGCAAGGATTCGGTGGGCGGCGGCCCCTATGTGGTGGAACAGAGCTATCCCTTGGCTGCGTAAGCGTGCTGCTGGCGGCCCGATCACAGTCTTGCCGCCATCAACACATTGTTAACCCTGACGGCGCAAACCGGAAGCAGCGCGGCCCGGCCCGTCAAATTGCCGCCGTGATTGACTCGCAGTTGAAGCAAATGCACGCGAACGTGGCGGCGTTTGACTTTCTGGTAACCATGTCTGGGGCAGAGTTTGCGGGCAGCTCACCCCAGAATGGGATCTTCGAGACAAAGGATGAATTGGCGATGACGACGAAAACCGGTGGCCTTGCACTCGGGCTCGCGGTCGGCGCGATCATAGCTCTGGCGCCTGCCGCGCAGGCACAGCAGGCGACCGAGCTCGGCACTTTCAACGCCTGGACCGCCTGGCAGGCGACGGACGCGTCCGGCATGATCTGCTATGTTTCGGCGACGCCGCAGGCCAGCGAACCGGCCGGCGCCAACCGCGATCCGATCCACTTCATGATCATCCACCGCAAGGGCATGGGCACCAAGAACGAGGTGCAGACCATTATCGGCTATCCGTTCAACACGACCGATGCCAAGGCCAGCGCCACGGTCGACGGCAAGGCCTATCCCATGGTCACCGAAGGTTCGGCCGCCTGGCTGGCTTCCACCGGCGACGAAGGCGGGTTCGTGCAGGCCTTCAAGGCGGGCAGCAGCCTCGTCATTCGTGGCACCAGCCAGCGCGGCACCAATACGGTCGATACCTATTCGCTCTCGGGCGCGACCGCGGCGATGAACGCCATCGACGCCGCCTGCAAGTGATTTTTGGGTTGCTCCGCCGGGGCAATCAGCCATATCTGAGGCGACGGGCCGGCAAGGCCCGCGCCTTTTTCGCTTCCAAGAGGCCCTGATGTCCAAGTTCGCCGTGGCGCTCGCCCTTGTTGCCAGTCTTCTCCTCACCGGCGCAGCCAGCGCCCAGCAGGTGCGCATGCTCGGTGAGCATCGCGCCTGGTCGAGCTACGCGGCTAATGACGCGGCCGGCCCGGTCTGCTTTGCCATGACCAAGCCGGAAAGCGTCACGCCGACGCCCGACGGCTATAGCCAGGCCTATATCTACATCACCAACCGTCCCGCCGAGAACGTCACCACCGAATTCAACCTGGTGGCCGGCTTCGCCTTCCAGCCCGACAGCAAGGCCACGGTCAGCGTCGGCGGGCAGACTTTCAACCTGTTCACGCAGAACGATGCGGCCTGGCTCGACGATGCCGGCCAGTCGGCGGCCTTGGCCAGCGCCATCCGCGCCGGTTCGAGCATGGTGGTCGAGGGTACGACCGCCGCCGGCATCAAGGTGACGCAGACCTATTCGCTCTCGGGCGCCACGGCGGCGCAGCAGTCGATCGGAAGCGGCTGCTGACGCGTGCCGCAACCGCGAAGCGTCATCCTTCGGGCCTGATCCGAGGACACTGCGCTTAACGACGATCCGGCTTATAGGCGCACTCCGTGCAAAGCTCCCTCCCGAGACGGTGACTTTGCGAAAACTCCGCCCATATGCTATTGGCCGCGCCAATCCCGCATCTTCCGGACCTTTCGCCACGCCATGAGCATTGCGCTGAACCTTGACCATTCGACTGCCCTCCGCCCCCAGGCGGCCAGCCGGCCGTCGCTGATCGGCCTCAGCAAGCCCCAGCTCGCCGAGGCGCTGACCACAGCGGGGATCGCGTCGGACAAGGAAGCGCGCATGCGCGCCAGCCAGTTGTGGAACTGGCTCTATGTCAACGGCACTACCGATTTCGAGCGCATGACCAATGTGGCCAAGCCGGTGCGGCAGAAGCTCAGCGATACCTTCATTCTCGACCGCCCGGAAATCGTCACCGAGCAGGTGTCGACCGACGGCACGCGCAAATGGCTGTTCCGCTTCCGCGATCCGGCCAATCCCAACTATCCGCCGGTGGAAGTGGAAACCGTCTACATCCCCGAGCAGGATCGCGGGACGCTCTGTGTCTCGTCCCAGGTGGGCTGCACGCTCACCTGCTCGTTCTGTCATACCGGCACGCAAAAGCTGGTGCGCAATCTCACGGCTGGGGAAATCCTCGGCCAGGTGCTGATGGCGCGCGAGCGGCTGGGGGATTTCCCCGGCGGTGTGCGGCCGGACGACGGCGGGCTCGTGCCGAATGGCGACACGCGCGCCATCACCAATATCGTGATGATGGGCATGGGCGAGCCGCTCTACAATTACGACAACGTCAAGCAGGCCTTGCTCATCGCCTCGGCCGGCGACGGCATGAGCCTTTCCAAGCGGCGCATCACGCTCTCGACCTCGGGCGTCGTGCCGTTCATCGAGCCGACCGGGCGCGAGATCGACGTCATGCTGGCCATATCCCTCCATGCGACCAACAACGATCTGCGCGACGTGCTGGTGCCGATCAACAAGAAGTGGCCGCTCGAGGAATTGCTCGAAGCCTGCCGCAATTATCCGGGCCTCAGCAATGCCCGCCGCATCACCTTCGAATATGTGATGCTGGACGGCATCAACGACAGCGATGCCGAAGCCCGCGAACTGGTGCGGCTGCTGGCCGGCATTCCGGCCAAGATCAACCTCATCCCGTTCAACCCCTGGCCCGGCGCCAATTACGGCACCTCGCCCTCCTCGCGCATCGAACGCTTCGCCGACATCGTCAACAAGGCGGGTTATGCCAGCCCCGTCCGCACCCCGCGCGGCCGGGATATCTTTGCCGCATGTGGCCAGCTCAAGAGCGAGAGCGAGCGGCTGACGAAGAAGGACAGGGACGCGCTGGCCGGGGTTTAGGCTACTCCCCCGCCACCCATTCCATGCGCACGCGGCCCTTGCCGTCCTCGGCCAATAGTCCGGCCAATTCCGGCAGCAGTACCTTCATCTCCGCTTCCAGCGCATAAGGCGGATTGACCACGATCATGCCGGTACCGTGCAGGCGGAGCGGGGTCGCGAAGGGGCGGACGTTCAGCTCGATGCGCAGGATTTTGGGGATGCCGGTGCGCTGGAGCGCGTCGATGAATTCGGCGATTTCGTGCGGGTCCTTGACCGGGTACCAGAAGGCATAGATGCCGCCGGGCCAGCGCTGGTGGGCTTTCACCAGCCCCGCGACCATGCGGGCGAATTCACCCTTTTCCTCGAAGGGCGGGTCGATCAGGACGAGGCCGCGCTTTTCCTTCGGCGGCAGATGCGTGCCCATTGCGGCCCAGCCGTCGAGATGGGTGGCGCGCACCTGGATGTCGCCGGCAAAATTCTCGCGCAGCTTTTCGGCATCCTCAGGGTGTAGTTCGAGGGCGAACAGCCGATCCTGCTGGCGCAGCAGGTGCCTGGCGATCAGTGGCGAGCCGGGATAGAAGCGGAGACCGCCATCGGGGTTCTGCGCGCGGACCGCATTGAGATAGGGCGCGGCCAGTTCTGCCGCCGGCCCGGACAGGCCGCGTTCCATCAGCCGGCCAATGCCATCCACCCATTCGCCGGTGCGCCCGGCCTCGTCGCCTTCGAGGTCGTAGAGCCCGATGCCGGCATGGGTATCGAGCATGCGGAAGGCGGCGTCCTTGCGCTTCAGGTATTCGACGATGCGGACGATGATCAGGTGCTTGACCACATCGGCAAAGTTGCCGGCATGGAAGGCGTGGCGATAGTTCATCTAGTGCCGCGCCTGTGCCGTCAGGATGGTGGCGGCAAAGGCGGTGAAGATGGCGGCAAAACTCCAGTTGAGCGCGCGCTCGACCCATTTGCTGGAGCGGAAGGCCGCGGCGAGGCGTTCCGCCAGCAGCACGGTGACGATCCCCAGCGGGATCGACAGGGCCACGAATTCGAGGCCGAGGAAGATCAGCTTGCCGGTGGCGCCGGGATCATGGGCATCGACGAATTGCGGCAGGAAGGTCACGAAGAACAGCACTACCTTGGGATTGAGCAGATTGATGCCGATGCCGGTGGCAAAGCTCTGCCGCACGGTGGGTGGCTTCTTCGCCGCCTCGGCCAGGCGGAGGCCACCGCCATGGAACACTGCCTGATAGGCCAGATAAAGCAGGTAGACCGCGCCGGCGAGCTTGAGGGCCAGGAACAGCGGCGGCGCGGCGATGATGAGGATGGAAATGCCGAAGGCGACCAGCATGGTATGGACCAGGATGCCCCCCATGGCGCCGAACATCGCGGCCAGGCCATGGGCCCGCCCATAGTTGATGGCGCGCGACATCTGCAGCGCCATGTCGGGGCCGGGGGTGATGGCGAGGACAACGGTCGCCAGCGCAAACGCGAGGATGACGGAAAGGTCGGGAATGAAGGCGGGCATGGCTTGATGCTCAAGAATCTTGGCGCGGACAATTGCACCAAAGCCCGCTCCTGACTAGGGTGCGGCCGATTTCAGGGCGCCCCGGCGCCCCAAGCAGGCGTAAACTTATGGCAAAAGACATCAAGAAGGTCGTGCTGGCCTATTCGGGCGGGCTCGACACCTCCATCATTCTCAAGTGGCTGCAGGAAACCTATGATTGCGAGGTGGTGACCTTCACCGCCGATCTGGGCCAGGGCGAGGAACTGGAGCCGGCGCGCAAGAAGGCCGAGATGTTCGGCATCAAGGATATCCGCATCGAGGACCTGCGCGAGGAATTCGTGCGCGACTTCGTGTTCCCGATGTTCCGCGCCAATACGGTCTATGAGGGCCAGTATCTGCTCGGCACCTCCATCGCCCGCCCGCTGATCGCCAAAAGGCTGGTGGAAATTGCCCAGGAAACCGGCGCCGACGCGATCTCGCATGGCGCCACCGGCAAGGGCAACGACCAGGTGCGGTTCGAACTCACCGCCAATGCACTCGATCCTTCGATCAAGGTGATCGCGCCGTGGCGCGAATGGGATTTGCGCAGCCGCACGCAATTGCTGAACTATGCCGAAAAGAACCAGATCCCGATCGCCAAGGACAAGCGCGGCGAAGCCCCGTTCTCGGTCGATGCCAACCTGCTCCATACCTCGTCCGAGGGCATGGTGCTGGAAGACCCGGCGGTGCCCTTCCCCGATTACGTGCCGCAGCGCACCGTCGATCCGGAAAAGGCCCCCAACGAGCCCGAAATCATCACCATCGGCTTCGAGAAGGGCGATCCGGTCTCGGTCAATGGCGTCACGCTCAGCCCCGCCTCCCTGCTCACCAAGCTCAATGAACTGGGCGGCAAGCATGGCGTGGGCCGGCTGGACCTGGTGGAAAACCGCTTTGTCGGCATGAAGTCGCGCGGGCTCTACGAAACGCCGGGCGGCGCCATCCTGCTGGTGGCGCATCGCGGCATCGAATCCATCACGCTCGATCGCGGCGAGGCCCATCTCAAGGATGAGCTGATGCCCAAATATGCCGAGCTGATCTATAACGGCTTCTGGTTCTCGCCCGAGCGCGACATGCTGCAGGCGCTGATCGACAGGAGCCAGCACTATGTCACCGGCGAAGTCACGGTGAAGCTCTACAAGGGCAGCGCCAGCGTCATCGCCCGCACCTCGCCGCATTCGCTCTATTCGATGGATCTGGTGACCTTCGAGGAAGGCGCCGTGGCCTATGACCACAAGGACGCCGAAGGCTTCATCCGCCTCAACGGCCTTCGCCTCAAGACCTGGGCTGCGCGCAACAAGCAGGCCCGCGGCTGATTTATGCACCTGCAGGCGATCCGGATCATCCCTGAATGGTCCGGATCGGTCTTCGCCGTCCGAACTTAATCGCTCGTTAACGTGAACGATCTAGCTTTCCCGTAGCGTCATGCAGAAGCATTGAGACGGGGGAATCGGCGGGTGCGAGCAGAAGACGCTGGCAGCTTGAGCGAGATGGCTGAAGCGCTGCTGCTCGATGCTGCGCTCGAGAACATCCCCTATGGCTTCTGCGTCTGGTCCCCCCAGTTCCGGCTGGTGATGTGGAACAAGCACTATCGCGACATTTACGGTTTCTCGTCCGATGCCATCTATCGCGGTATGAGCCTCGAAGAGGTGGTGCAGCTTTCCGACCGGCTCGGCAATCATCCCGGCCACGGTGCCGACGAATTCTACGAGATCTATACCAGCCAGTTGCTGGCCAATCGCAGCGGGGCCCGCACCAAGAGCCAGGAAATGGTGCATGGCGGCCGCACCATCGAAACCGCCCATGTCTATTCGGAAGCCCTGGGCTGGGTGGTGACGCATGAAGACGTCACCGACGAGATCGCGCGTACCGAAGTGGTGCAGAAGCGCAAGCTCGAGCTGGAGCGGCAGAATATCCGGCTCGACGCGGCGGTGAACAATATTTCCCAGGGCCTTTGCATGATGGACGCCAAGGGGCGGCTGGTGATCTGCAACGAACCCTATGCACGCATCTACAATCTGCCCTCCAGCATGCTGCGGCCGGGCACGCAGCTGGAAGACATTCTCAGCCACCTGTTCGACGTGGGCATGAGTGCCGGCGGCACGCGCGAGGAATATGTCGAATGGCGCCGCGATGTGATCAACCGGCGCGAATATGGCAAGAATATCCACGAGCTCAATGGCCGCACCATCATGATGCAGCACCATCCGATGAAGGATGGCGGCTGGGTCTCGACGCATGAGGATATTACCGAGCAGCGGCAGAACGAGGCGCGCATCCGCCACTTGGCCCGCCATGACGCGCTGACCGACCTGCCTAACCGTATCGAATTCCTCGAGCAGATGGCCAAGACGGAAGCCGGGCTCAGCCGCGGCGAAATGGCGGCCGTGCTCTATATCGACCTCGACCACTTCAAGGCGGTCAACGATACGCTGGGCCATGCCGTTGGTGACGAGGTCATCAAGCAGGCTTCGGCGCGGCTCTGGGGCACGACGCGGGAAACCGACGTGCTGGCGCGGCTGGGCGGCGACGAATTCGCGCTGCTGATGCGCCCGATCGACAGCGCCGCCGACGCCGCCAAGGTGGCCGACCGCATCATCAAGTCCATCGGCACGCCCATGCTGATCGGCGGCCAGCAGATCGAGATCGGCGCCAGCGTCGGCATCGCCATCGGGCCGGGCGACGGGGTCAAGACCGACACACTGGTCAAGAATGCCGACCTTGCCCTCTACAAGGCCAAGAGCGAAGGCCGCTCGACCTACCACTTCTTTGAAACCGGTATGGATGCCGACCTGCAGTCGCGCCGCTCCATCGAGGCCGGTTTGCGCCTGGCCCTGCAGCGCGAGGAATTGCGGCTGATGTTCCAGCCGCTGCTGGGGCTCAAGGAAAACCGCGTGACCTGCGTCGAGGCCCTGCTGCGCTGGGACCATGAAGGCCGCACCATCTCGCCCGTCGAATTCATCCCCATCGCCGAGGAAACCGGGCTTATCGTCGCCATCGGCGAATGGGTGTTGCGCGAAGCCTGCAAGACGGCGGCGACCTGGCCGGGCGATATCCGCGTCGCGGTCAATCTCTCGCCGGTCCAGTTCAAGAGCCGGGACCTGCTGGGCCTGATCAAATCGGCCTTGTCCGAGGCGCGCATTCCGGCGACGCGGCTGGAGCTCGAAATCACCGAGAGCCTGCTGCTGGCCGAGAACGACACCAATCTCAAGGTGCTGCATGACCTGCGCGCCATGGGTGTGCGCATCTCGATGGACGATTTCGGCACCGGCTATTCCTCGCTGAGCTACCTGCGCAGCTTCCCCTTCGACAAGATCAAGATCGACCGCTCCTTCATGCGCGACCTCACCAGCCGCGGCGACAGCCAGGCCATCATCAAGGCGGTGATCGGGCTGGGCCAGTCGCTGGGCATGTCGACCACGGCCGAGGGCGTCGAAACCGAGGAACAGCTCGAAATGGTGCGGGCCCAGGGTGCCTCGGAAGTGCAGGGCTTCCTGTTTTCCCCGCCGCTGCCGGCGGCGGCCCTGGCCAACCTGCTTCACTCCGAAGCGGCCTCGACCCAGCTCGAGCGCAAGCGGGCGTCCTGAGCTATCCGGCCGCCGAAACGCAAGCCGATCGGGCCGCCATCCCGGCGCGGCATTAACCCCGCAACCCACCTCTGCGTGCCCCGCGCTTGTGGAAAACCCCGTCTTCCTGTAAGGCAGCGCCAAATGCGCCAGAACCGCACTTTGCGGGAGCTGGTGTGCGTTCATTCCCGCATGGTTCGTCCGTTGCAGTCCGCTTCCTCAAGACGCGGACCCGGTTCTGGGATCATGCCACCAGAGGCCGACCCCATATGTCCTTGCGCAATATCGCCATTATCGCCCACGTTGACCACGGCAAGACCACGCTGATCGACGTGCTGCTCAAGCAGTCCGGTTCGTTCCGCGAAAACGAGCGCGTCGAAGAACGCGCCATGGACAGTAACGATATCGAGCGCGAGCGCGGCATCACCATCCTGGCCAAGGTCACGTCGCTGCTGTGGAAGGACACCCGCATCAATATCGTCGACACGCCCGGCCACGCCGACTTCGGCGGCGAGGTGGAGCGCATCCTTTCGATGGTCGATGGCGTGGTGCTGCTGGTCGATGCGGCCGAAGGCCCGATGCCGCAGACCAAGTTCGTGCTCGGCAAGGCCTTGGCCCAGGGCCTGCGTCCCATCGTGGCCATCAACAAGATCGACAAGTCCGACGAGCGGCACCTCGAAGTGCTCGAAGAAATCTTCGACCTGTTCATCGCGCTGGACGCGACCCCCGAGCAGCTCGATTTCCCTGTGCTTTACGGCGCCGCCAAGCTGGGCTGGATGGCCAACGAACCCGATGGCGCCCGCGAAAGCCTGGCGCCGCTGCTCGACAAGGTCATCGAGCATGTGCCCGAGCCCAAGGTCGAAACCGGCCCGTTCCGCATGCTGGTCACCACCATCGAGCGCAACCCCTTCCTCGGCCGCATCCTGACCGGCCGCATCTTTTCCGGCTCGGTCAAGGCGGGCGATGCCATCCATACGCTGAACCGTGAAGGCAAGGTGGTCGAAAAGGGCCGCGTCTCCAAGGTTCTGGCTTTCCGTGGCCTTGAGCGCAATCCGATCGATGAAGGCTTTGCGGGTGATATCGTCGCCATTGCCGGCCTCGAAACCACCACCGTCGCCGATACCATCTCGGTGCCGCAGAACATTACGCCGATCCCGTCCAAGCCGATCGATCCGCCGACCCTGTCGGTGACCTTCCGCATCAACGACGGCCCGCTGGCCGGCCGCGAAGGCGACAAGGTGCAGTCGCGCGTCATCCGCGAGCGCCTGATGCGCGAAGCCGAGGGCAATGTCGCCATCAAGGTGACGCCGGGCACCGACAATGACAGTTTCGACGTGGCCGGCCGTGGCGAATTGCAGCTGGCCGTGCTGATCGAAAACATGCGCCGCGAAGGGTTCGAGCTGACCATCGGCCGCCCCAAGGTGCTGTACAAGGAAGAGAACGGCGTCAAGCTCGAGCCGATCGAGGAAGTCATCATCGACGTCGATGACGAGCATACCGGCGCCGTGGTGCAGAAGCTCACCGAGCGCAAGGGCGAACTCACCGACATGCGGCCCTCGGGCGTTGGCCGCACCCGTATTCGCCTGCTGGTGCCCACCCGTTCGCTCATCGGCTATCAGGCCGAATTGCTGAGCGATACGCGCGGCACCGCCATCTTCAACCGCCTGTTCCATGAATTCGCCCCGTTCAAGGGCGAACTGGCCAGCCGCCGGACCGGCGTGCTGATTTCCAACGGCACCGGCCAGTCGGTGGCCTTTGCGCTGTGGAACCTGGAAGATCGCGGCCCGATCATGATCGATGCCGGCGTCGACATCTATGAAGGCATGATCATCGGCGAGCATAGCCGCGAGAACGACCTTGAAGTGAACGCGCTCAAGGGCAAGCAGCTGACCAATATCCGCACCACGTCCAAGGACGAAGCGGTGCGGCTGACCACGCCCAAGAAGCTGACCCTGGAACAGTCGATCGGCTATATCGCCGATGACGAATATGTCGAGGTCACGCCCAAGTCGATCCGCCTGCGCAAGATGTGGCTCGACCCCAATGACCGCAAGCGCAACATGCGCGCGCAGAAGTCGGCGTAAGGAGAGCCGGCTTCGCCGGCACCCCCACCCTTGATCCCTCCCCACAAGGGGGAGGGAGACGATGGAGCTGCGGGGTCCTCAGTCTGCGCCTGCCTCCCCCTGATGGGGAGGGACCGAGGGTGGGGTGGGGCCACGAGAACGAGACTTCGAGGAGCTCTCATGACCGACTGGATCATCCAGACCATTTCCGATCTCGGCTATGTCGGCATCTTCCTCGTCATGCTGGCGGAATCGATCTTTCCGCCCATTCCGTCCGAACTCATCATTCCCTTTGCCGGCTTTGCCGCCGCCAATGGGCAGCTCGATTTCTTCGGCGTGCTTGCCGCTGCCACTGTCGGCGCCGTGGTCGGCATGCTGCCCTGGTATTTCGCCGGGCGGCTGTTCGGGCTCGAGCGGGTGCGCCGGCTGGCCGACCGCTATGGGCGGCTGCTGACCATGAATGCGGCGGAGATCGACGTGGCCGTCGGTTTCTTCCAGCGCTTCGGTCCGGTCATCGTGCTGTTCGGCCGGCTGATGCCGATCATCCGCACGCTGATCTCGATTCCCGCCGGCCTCGCCCGCATGAGCCTGCCGGCCTTCCTGCTCGCCTCGACAGCGGGGGCGCTGATCTGGAACACCGTGCTGACCCTTGCCGGCTATGTCCTGCATGAACATTACGAACTGGTCGAAGTTATCCTCGATCCGCTGAGCTATATCGTGCTGGCCGCGGTGGTGCTGCTCTACCTGTTCCGCGTGGTGACCTGGAAGCCGGCCCGGCAGCAGGGCTGACAGCCGCTCTCGCAAATTGCAACCGGTCTCGCGTTCTGCGACGCAGCTTCGCCTGCAAAACGCGAATATTCACAATACTTTAACCTGTGCCGCCCGCTTTGCGGGCCTGCCGCAACTGGCACGCTTCCTGCATTGGTCCGGCTGTCCGGAAATTGTATTGCGTACCGGATGCAAAGTCATTGGGGCCTCGTTCCGTGCGACCGGAGCGAGGCTCTCATGCTTTCGGCGCCGCTCTTGCCGCAAGGCGCGGCAGCCACTAAGTATTCCGGAGCTTTCTAACCGGAGACGCCCATGCGCGCCGTGCTCGATATCATCCTGCTCATCCTCGATCTCTATCGCTGGGTGCTGATCGCCATGATCATCATGAGCTGGCTGATCTCCTTCAACGTGATCAACACGCGCAATGGTTTCGTCGAGGGCCTGTGGCGCGTGCTCAACCAGCTCACCGAGCCGGTGCTGCGACCCATCCGCCGCATCATGCCGAATTTCTCCGGCCTCGATATTTCCCCGATCATCGCCTTCATCATCATCTTCTTCATCCAGCAGATCATCGGCTACTATATCTATCCCGCCGTGGCGCGCGCCGGCATCTAGCCCTGGCGCAGCCTGCCAAATGCTATCGGCTCGGCCCCAATGGGCTGAGCCTTTTCGTTCGAGTCACCCCCAATGCCGGGCGCGACGCCATCGAGGGCGTCGAGCTGCGCGATGACGATACCGCCGTCCTCCGGCTTCGCGTCAGCGCCGTGCCCGACAAGGGCAAGGCCAATGCCGCCGTGGTGGCGCTGCTGGCCAGGGCCCTCGGCGTGCCCAAATCTGCCGTGAGCGTGAGCAGCGGCGAGACCAGCCGGTTCAAGACATTGTCGATCAGCGGGGATGGGCCGGCGCTGGCAACCGGTATCGAGGCGCTCGGCTGACCCCTGTGGCGGCCAGCCCGTTCAGCCGCCATTCAGCCTGCAAATGCCAATCCTGAGCGCAGGACCGAGCGGTCCTGAACCGGAGGATTGAACCATGGACCATCGTTTGCTGGGCGCCGCGGTCGCGGCCCTGACCATACTGTCCCCACTGCCGGCCTTCGCAATGAAAGGCATCGACGCAGCCCGCTCCTGCGAGGCGCGGCCGGGCTGCAAGGTGATCTATGACAATAGCGGCGGCGAGGTGATCGTCATCGTCGTCGACGGCTCGACGATCGTCTGCCCCACCCCGCAAAGCGAGTGCGAGGTCTGGACCAGGGTGGGCGGCACACGCCTGCCCCATGCCGATCTCGATGCCGTTCTCGCCGATCCCGGCCGGTCGTCCGGCAGCGGCAAGCCATCGGTCGCGCCCAGGCCCGGTGGCCTTACGATCACACGCTAGGCCCGGCGCGCCAAATCGTCGCAATATCGATTGCTTAACCAAACAATCCCGCTAATCTCCGTTCCCGGAAGGGGCTCCAGGAGGGCATGCCGTGCGGGTTGGAGGACCGGCATCGGGTTTGCGTGGAGTCCCCGGAGGAAAAATCTAGAGGGACTAATCTGATGACTTTGGCACTCTGGCTGATCGTCCTGTGCGGCGCTCTGTCCATCGTCTACGGCGTCTACACGACGCAGCAATTGCTGGCCGCCGATAGCGGTTCGGCCCGGATGCAGGAAATTTCGGCGGCCGTCCGCGAAGGCGCATCGGCCTATCTCAAGCGGCAATATACCACCATCGCCATTGTCGGCGTGGTCATCCTGATCGCCGCCTTCTTCCTGCTCGGCATCTATGCCGCCATCGGCTTCCTGCTCGGCGCGGTGCTCTCGGGCGCGGCCGGCTTCATCGGCATGAATGTGTCGGTGCGCGCCAATGTCCGCGTGGCGCAGGCGGCCACCAGCTCGCTGGCCAAGGGGCTCGATCTCGCCTTCAAGTCGGGCGCCGTCACCGGCATGCTCGTGGCCGGTTTGGGCCTGCTCGGCGTCACCCTCTATTTCATGATCCTCACCCAGGGGCTGGGCTTCGAGCCGACCAGCCGCAGCGTCATCGATGCGCTGGTGGCCCTCAGCTTCGGCGCCTCGCTCATCTCCATCTTCGCCCGTCTCGGCGGCGGCATCTTCACCAAGGGTGCCGACGTGGGCGGCGACATGGTGGGCAAGGTCGAAGCCGGCATTCCGGAAGACGATCCGCGCAACCCGGCCACCATTGCCGACAATGTGGGCGACAATGTCGGCGACTGCGCCGGCATGGCCGCCGACCTGTTCGAGACCTACGTGGTGACCATCGTCGCCACCATGGTCCTGGCGGCCATCATCCTGCCCGATGCGTTCAAGCTCATCGGCATGGTGCTGCCTCTGGCCATTGGCGGCGCCTGCGTCGTCACCTCGATCATCGGCACCTACTTCGTCAAGCTGGGCGCCGACAACAATATCATGGGCGCCCTCTACAAGGGCATCATCGCCACCGGCGTCCTGTCGCTGGTCGCGCTGCTGCCGGTGCTGTGGTTCGTCTTCGGCGATCTCAACGTGGTCATCGAGGCTTCCGACAAGACCTTCACGCCCTGGGCCCTGTTCTGGTGCGGCGTGGCGGGCCTGGTCATTACCGGCCTGATCATCGTCATCACCGAATATTATACCGGCACGGGTCGCCGTCCGGTCAATTCCATCGCCGAAGCCTCGGTTACCGGCCATGGCACCAACGTCATTCAGGGTCTCGCGGTTTCGCTGGAATCGACGGCCCTGCCGGCTTTGGTCATCATCGCCGGCATCATCGTCACCTACAACCTGGCGGGCCTGTTCGGCATCGCCTTCGCCGTCGCTACCATGCTGGCCCTTGCCGGCATCGTGGTGGCGCTCGATGCCTTCGGCCCGGTCACGGACAATGCCGGCGGGATCGCGGAAATGGCCGGCCTCGACAAGGAAGTGCGCCACAATACCGACGCGCTCGATGCCGTCGGCAACACCACCAAGGCCGTCACCAAGGGCTATGCCATCGGTTCGGCGGGCCTGGGCGCCCTGGTGCTGTTCGCGGCCTATACGCAAGACCTGATCTACTTCTCGGGTCTGCCCGATGCCCCGGTCATCTTCCAGGGCGTGGGCCAGCTCACCTTCTCGCTGGCCGACCCCTATGTCGTGGTGGGCCTGCTGTTCGGTGGCCTGCTGCCGTTCCTCTTCGGCGGCATGAGCATGACCGCCGTGGGCCGCGCCGCCCAGTCGGTGGTGGTGGAAGTGCGCCGCCAGTTCAAGGAAAAGCCGGGCATCATGGCCGGCACCGAAAAGCCCGACTACGGCCGGGCCGTCGACATGCTGACCAAGGCGGCGATCAAGGAAATGATCGTGCCATCGCTCCTGCCCGTGCTGTCGCCCATCGTGGTGTTCTTCGTGATCTACTGGATCGCGGGCGCCGCCGCCGGCTTCTCGGCTTTGGGCGCCATGCTGATGGGCGTCATCGTCACCGGCCTCTTCGTCGCCATTTCCATGACCGCCGGCGGCGGCGCCTGGGACAATGCCAAGAAGAGCTTCGAGGACGGCTTCACCGACAGCCACGGCGTCAAGCACCTCAAGGGTTCCGACGCCCACAAGGCCTCGGTTACCGGCGACACCGTCGGCGATCCCTACAAGGACACGGCCGGCCCGGCCGTCAACCCGATGATCAAGATCACCAATATCGTGGCCCTGCTGCTGCTGGCGGTGCTGGCGCATCTGGGGTGACCAGACATAGTGAGGACTGAACTGAAGAAGGCCCGGGAGCGATCCCGGGCCTTCTTGTTATTCATTGCTGAGCCGGGACCCAAGGTGGGGGTATCACACGCACCAATTTATCCATCTTATCCCCCTCCCCAAAATCTCAGGCATACTCCCCCCATCCCTCCGCATGGGCGGCCTGCAGGCGAACAGTGGCGGAGGGCGCCGGGCCGGCTTCGCTGCCGCGCAGGTTCGAGTAGCGGCCGCTCCCTTCGAGACGGCTTCCGTCTCACTCTTAAATTACTCAGGGGCGTCAGCCGTCTCGGGGTCCGTCCATCCATGACAACCGGAGGCTGCATCGGCCGTCCGGACGCACGCGTTGCAAAAACTTCGGGCAAAATGTCGAAGTCCGGCCACCCCGCTCGTCGCCCTGTCAGATGGCGGCCGGGAGGGCTGCCAGGCACAGGAGAATAAAGATGCGTAAAGTGACTGCAGGCCTGTTCTATTCCGTCGATGGCGTGGCCGAGGCGCCCGACCAGTTCCAGTTCGACAGTTTCGACGACGAACTGGGGGCGCTGCTCGGCGGCGTCATGACCGAGGTCGATACGGTGCTGCTGGGCCGCAAGGGCTGGCAGGAATGGGCGGGCTTCTGGCCCAATGCCGGCGAGGACATGGATTTCGCCAGCTATATCAATGCCGTGCCCAAATTCGTCGCCTCGCACAGCCTCAAGCCGGCCGACCTGGCGATCTGGCAGAATTCCACGCTGATCGAGGGCGATCTCGAAAGCTTCGTGCGCGATCTCAAGCAGCAGCGGGGCGGCACGATTGCGGTCATGGGCGGCATGTCGCTGGTGCGCCAATTGCTGCTGGCCGGGCTGATGGACGAACTGACGCTCATCGTCCATCCCGTCGTGGCCGGCAGGGGGCGGCGCCTGTTCGAAGACGGCACGCCCACCACGCGGCTGGCGCTCAAGAGCAGTCAGATCACCAGCAAGGGCAATGCGGTGCTGACCTATGGCAAGCGCGACTAGGTTTTGTTCTCTCCCCGACGGGGAGAGAATAAGGGCGCTCACCCGATCCATAGGGCGGCTCATGTCCGTGCGGCGCCATCCTGGGTTTCCAGCACGGCTATGATGCGCTTGATCAGTCCGAAGAACTGGCTGCGCTCCTCGGGCGTGAGCTGTTCCAGCACCAGCGCATTGATGGCGGTGGCGGCTGCGGCTACGGCGGGAATTTTGTCCAAGGCCAGCGGCGTCAGGGCAACCAGCGTACTGCGGCCGTCTTCCGGATTGGGCAGGATGGTGACGAGGCCATCGCGCTCCATGCGGGTCAGCGTCGCGGTCATGGTGGCCTGCTTCACCCCGGCACGCTCCGTCAGCGCCTTCTGCGTCAGGGCCGAGCCATCGTCCAGCGCCAGCAGCACGGGCATATGGGCGGGGCTGAGACCGAGGGGCGACAGATGCCGCTCCAGTTCACGCACCAGCAGGCGTCCTGCCAGATTGGTGAGGTAGCCCACCGAGCCGTCGCGGTTGAGGGTCATTTACATAGCTTGCTATCTAAATACATAGTATGCTATCTATATCCCTCCAGCCAATGCCCCGCAAGGAGCCTGTCATGTCGCTCACCAGCAGTCCAACCCGTTATGGCGCCGTTGCCATCGCCATCCACTGGCTGACCGCCATCGCCATTATCGGCATGCTGGCCAGCGGCCTCACCGCCGCCAATACGGGCGACGAGGCGGTCAAGCTCAACCTGCTGCGCGGCCACGCCATCATGGGCGTGCTGATCGGCGTGCTGACGCTGTTGCGCATCGTCTGGTGGCTGGCCTTCGACCAGCGTCCGGCCGATGCCGCCGGTCTGTCGCGCGGCCAGTCGCTGGCTTCGCATGTCGTGCATTACGGGCTCTATGCGGTCATTCTGGTCATGGTGGCGAGCGGCATCGCCACCGTCATCCTCAGCGGCGGTGGCGCGCAACTGGCCGGGGCCGCGCCCCTGCCGCTGCCCGATTTCACCCTGGCGCCGCCCTTTAGCGTGCATGGGCTGCTGGCGCGGGGGCTGCTCGTATTGCTGGCCGGCCATATCGGTGCGGCCTTGTGGCACCAGTTCGTCAGGCGCGACCGGCTGCTGGCGCGGATGGGGGTGGGGTCATAGCGGCGAGGGTCGCAAAGGCCCGCTTCGGCCGGGCCAGTGCCGCGGCAATGGCGCTGACGCAGTCAGCGGGGGTCATGGTGCCGGTATCGACCGTCAGGTCATAAATGCCCGGCCTATGCACGGCCTCCTGCCAGCGCCGCACCGGCTCGGGCACGCCTTCGCCGGCCGCATAGAAGCCGCCCTGCGGGTCGGCATTGCGGCGGGCCATGATGGTTTCGATGGGGCAATGCACGCCCACGAACAGCGCGTCGAGCCCGGCCAGGCGCCGGGCACATTGGGGCAGGATGCCCAGCGGGGCCGAATAGGCGTCGTGATGGCCCAGGTCGGCAACCACGTCGAAGCCCTGCCGGGCATGGGCGGCGATGGCGTCGTAGAGCGCCAGGTAGAGCCGCACGACGTCAGGCTCCAGCTCCGGCCGTTCCCCGCCCGGCCGCAAACCTATCCCCGGCTTCAGCGCGTCAGGTAAACTCGCATATTGGGCATCGACGCCCAGATTGATCCAACGGCCTGGCAGATCTTGCTGCATGGCCCTGGCGATGGAGGATTTACCCGAGCGCGGCACGCCGTTGAGAATGACGATATGGCCGGTCATGGCACACGGATAGCCGTCATGTTCTGTCCGTTCTGATGCAGCGTCAGGGCCGGTGCGGCGCCATCGACCGGATCGGCGAAGGTGATCTGGGCGTCGACGACCCGGAAGAAGTAGCGCTTCTCGCTTTCGGGGAAGATTTCAAAACGCTCCTGCCCGGTCAACTGGGCAAAGAGCCGGTCGTCTTCGGCAGTGATGGTGATGGTGATGCCGGGCGCCAGCAGATATTGGCCGGCATAGGGGGGCAGGATAGCCGGATCGACCTCAACGACTTCCCGTGGCGTCGGCTGGGGCCGCAGCGGCAGCGTCTGGTCCAGCAAATGCAGGCCGATATCCTCGATGCCGGCCTCGGTGACCATGCTGGACAGCACCACGACGCCGTTGCCGGTCTTGCGATCATAGCCGGCAAAGCTGCGATAGCCGCCGGTAATGCCATTGTGCCAGACGATGTCGCGGCCGCCTTCGATGAGGTTGAACCAGCCCAGCCCGATGACCTCGCCTGGTCCGCCGGCGGGGCGCGTGCGGTCCAGCATGATGGCAAAGGCTGGCGCAAGCGGGCTTTCCACCGCACCGCTGGCGGCGGCGATGAATTTGGCGAGGTCGGATGTGTTGGTGACCAGCGCGCCCACCGGCGCGAAGGCATCCATGTCCCAGTTGGGCACCGGCTCGCCTGCGGCGTCATGGCCTTGCGCCATGCCGGCAATGTCGCCCGGCGCTGTGGCGAGGCGGGTCTCGGTCATGCCGAGAGGATCGAAAATCTGCTGCTGCACCAGTTCGGCATAAGGCTTGCCGCTCACATGCGCGATGGCCTGGGCCAGCAGGGCGACACCGACATTGGAATATTCGAACTGTTCGCCGATGCCGCGCGGCAGCTCGTATGCGGCGATCCAGGCCATCAGTTCATCGGCGCCATAACCCGAATAGGGGTTGGCCGCGCCCTCGGCCAGAATGGTCTCGGGCAGGCCGGAAAAGCCGGCGCTGTGGGTGGAAAGATCGAAGGCGGTGATGGGTTTGCCATCGCGCTCGGGCAGTATCGTGCCTTGGGGCAGGTAGTCGGTCAGCGGCGCATCGAGGTCGATCCTGCCGTCCACCACCAATTGCGCCAGCAGCACATTGGTCATGACCTTGGTGATCGAGCCGGCCTCGAACAAGGTGTGTTCGTCGATCGGGGCCGGATCGTCCCTGGACAGCGTGCCATGCGAAACGAAGCGCGGCACGCCGCCCTCGATCACCGCCACAGCTATGGCAACATTGGCATGGTCGCGGTCGATGCGGTCGGCCAGGATCTGTTCGATCGCGGCGTCAGGCGGCATGGTGGCCTCCTGCGCCATGAGGGGCGTGGCGATCAGCGCGGCGGTGGCGAGTGCGGCGAGGGTGCGTGGCATCGAAACCTCCCGATTGTGCAGGGCCGATCACCGGCATGCACAATCCATGCGGCGAGGATGAGGCCGGCGCTATTTTGCCGTCTTGGCCAGTTCGATGGAGTCGAGGATTACCTTCTTGGCGTCCTCATAGCCGCCGACATGGCTGATCTTGGCCCACTTGCCGGGCTCGAGATCCTTGTAGTGGGTGAAGAAGTGCTTCACGCGCTCGACCTGGATGGCCTGTATGTCGCTGATATCCTTGATGTCGTCATACATGCGGGTCAGCTTGGGCACCGGCAGAGCGAGGATTTTCTCGTCCTGGCCGCCATCGTCTTCCATGAACAGCACGCCGATCGGGCGGCAGCGAACGACGGCGCCGGGCACGAGGGGCCGCGAATTCATGATAATGACGTCGAGCGGGTCGCCATCGCCGCACAGGGTGTGGGGCACGAAGCCGTAATTGCCTGGATAACGCATCGGCGTATAGAGGAAGCGATCGACGAACAGCGCGCCACTGGCCTTGTCGATTTCGTATTTGATCGGCTCGCCGCCCATAGGCACTTCGATGATGACATTGAGGTCGTCGGGCGGGTTCTTGCCGGTGGGAATGGCGTCGATATTCATGGCTTCAGGTCTCGTTCATCGGGGAGGCGACAAAGTTGCGGACTTGTGCCCAACCGAGGCCGCAAAGGCAAGCCAGTTTGGCGCAACCCTGCCTGTCCTGCTCTTCAGCGAAGGAATGCGATGAAACCGATCCTGGCCGCCTTGCTGGCAATTGCCGCCCTCGCCACTCCGGCGCAGGCCGCGTTCAACAGCGCCTATACCGATCTCGACCTCGACGAATGCCTGGTGCTCGATGCCGACGATTTCGGCGCGAGCTGGGCCTGTCCGGGCTACAAGGGCTATCCGCTGATGGTGAGCGAAGGCGACCTGCGCTTTTCGCTGATCTACGGCTTCGGCGCCAAGGCGGGTGATGGCCAGACCCTGCCGCCGTTCAACCGGCTGGGGGAAAAGCTCGAATGGCGGCTGAGCAACGATCTCGGCCGCTGGATGCCGATCGCGACCATCGTGCGCTATCACACCGCCGATCCCGAAACCGGGGAAGACAAGGGGCAGGTGCTGGTGGTGACGCAACTGGTCGAGGGCAATAGCTGCCACATCGCCTATATCGATGCGGTGGCCAATGCCAATGCCAACGAATTGGCGCGCCAGGCGGCCGACGCATCGGGGGATTTCGACTGCGCCAGCGACGAGGTGGAAATCATCGGCAAGTTCGAGGCTTACTAGGCTAGGCCTTTTCGGCTTTGCCGACCTGATTGCGCAATATGGTGCGGTCGCGGCTGGAGACGCCGATTAGCTCGGCAATGCGCCAGACCATGTTGTCTTCAAGTTCGTGGTTCTTGCGATCGGCAAAGACCACGGTCCACATCATGCGGACGATTTCGATCCGGTCTTCCATTTCGAGCTGGGTCAGGCCCGAGGTGAATTTGTAGAAATCCACCGCCTCGGCATCGCGCAAGGCCGCTTCGCGGACCAACTTGTCCACGGCGGCTTCATCCATGTCATAATGGTCCTGCAGCGCCTCCCTGATGGCATTGCGTTCCGCGTCCTTCATCTGTCCGTCCACGGCGGCCAGATGCACCAGCAGGGCCGCGACGGCCAGCTTGGGGTCGTGGTTGGAAAGAACGGTTTCGGGCTTGTTGAACAGGCGGGTAATGGCCTCGAACATGGCGCAAGCCTCCTTCGGGGAGCGGTGGCGAAAAGGGTTTGCACGCCGGGAGGCAGGCAGGGGCAGGATTAGCAGCCCGGCTGTCCGGCGTGAATGGGCGAGGCGCTGGGTCACGCGCTCTTGACCGGGCTTGATGCGTGGGCGCCACACCCTTCCCCGCGAAAAGGACTCGACTCCATGCAGATTCGGAGTCTAAATGTTCCTGTTTTGTTCACATAAGGATTGGTGCGATGCCCGCACCCGACCAGCAACAGCGCCTTGCCGCGCTGCGGGAAACCATTGCCGATATCGAGCGCAAGCCGGCACTGGCCGAAGCGCGGGTGCTGGCCGAGCAGCAGGATGGCGCCTTTCCGGTATTGGCCGGCGGGATGCTGCAGGAAATGTTCACCGACGAGCGCCGCAATGGGGGGGCGCTGCTCGGCTTTGCGCTGGCGCAGGCCAAGGGGCTGCTGACCTCGCAGCGGCCGGCCGTCATCTATCTGCAACTGGCCGACGAGGCACAGAAGCTGGGCATGCCCTACGGGCCGGGTCTCTTGAGCTTCGGCTTCGATCCGGATGCGCTGGTGCTGGTGCGGGCCGCCAATATGGGTGACCTGCTCTGGGCGGCCGAGGAGGCCATTGCCTGCCGGGCCGTGGCCGCTGTGGTGGCCGATCTCGGCAGTCATTCAAAACTCCTCGATTTCACCGCCAGCCGCCGCCTCAGCCTGCGCTCGGCGGCGACGGGCGGTTCGATCTTCCTGTTGCGCTACGGGCAGGGGCGCGCGGCGAGCGCGGCGCATCTGCGCTGGCGCCTGTCGCCCGCGCAAAGTACCCGCCGGCGCCATGACGCCAAGGCTCCCGGTCCACTGCGCTGGCGCGCGGAACTCGAAAAGGGAGCCCTCATCAAGAACGCGATCAAGAACCAGACCGAATTTCTGCTGGGTTGGACGGAAAATGGATTCGCAACATTCACTGCTCAGCGCCGCCATGCAGACCGGCGCATCGGGAGCGCGACGCTTCCTCGTGCTGTTCCTGCCCAGTTGGCCGACGGATTACCTCAAACGGCATGATGGCGGGCTCAAGGGGCCGCTGGTGCTCTATGAAGCCATCAAGGGCGGGCTGCGTCTGGCTGCCGTCGATGCCGAGGCGTCGCGTCGCGGCCTCAGCGTCGGGCAGAATCTCGCCGATGCGCGGGCCATGGTGCCCGAGCTGACGGTGCGCGAAATGGATCGCCCGCAGCTCGAGGCAGCCTTCGCCGATTTTGCCGACTGGCACTCCAATGCCAGCCCGCTGGTGGCCGCGATGAGCGATGTCAGCACCTTCGGCGACCTGGTGCTCGATATTACCGGGGTGGCGCATCTGTTCGGTGGCGAGCGGCCGATGCTGCGCCTGTTGCTGACCCGACTGCGCGATCTCGGCTATACCGTGGCCGGCGCCATCGCGCCCACGATCGGGGCAGCCTGGGGCGTCAGCCACTTCGCCCGTAGCCAGGTGGTCGAGGCCGCCGATCTCGAAACCGTTCTCGATGCGCTGCCGGTTCATGCGCTGCGGCTGGAGCCGGCCCAGATTGCCGGCCTTTCCCAGATGGGGCTCACGACCATCGGCCAGCTTCGCCCGCGCGAGCGCAAGCCGCTGCAGACGCGGTTCGGCATCTCGCTGTTGCAGCGGCTCGACCAGGCCTATGGCCATATCGAGGAGCGGATGGTGCCGCGCCTGCCCCTGGCCGAACGCTATGCCGAGCGGCGTTTTGCCGACCCGATCGGGCTGATGGACGACGTGCTGATGACCTGCCACGACCTGGCCATCCAGCTCGGCATCAGACTCGAGGCCGAAGGGCAGGGTGGGCAGGCCTTCCATCTCTTCCTCTATCGCGTCGATCACAAGGTGATGGCGCTGTCGGTCAATTCGGCGCGGCTGACGCGCGACCCCGAGCATATCACCAAGCTGTTTTCCAACCGCTCGGAGCGGCTGGAGGGCGAATATGACGCCGGCTTCGGCATCGACATGATCCGGCTGGCGGTCAGTTCGGTTTCCGAGCTCGATGCGGTGCAGCTCGGCGCCTTCTCGCATCGGGGCGTGGCCGAGGATCTCGACCAGCTCAACGACCGGATGAGCAGCCGGCTCGGCACGATGGCGGTGCTCAGGACGCAACTGGTGGCCAGCCATATTCCCGAGCAGGCGGCGCGGCTGGTGCCGGCGCTGGTGGCCAGCAATGAGGATCGCGCCGGCTGGCCCACTCCGCTCCGGCCGCTGCGGCTGCTGCCGATGCCCGAAAGGGTGGCGATCAATGCCGAAGTGCCCGAGGGGCTGCCGGCCTCGATGATCTGGCGGCGCGACAGCTACAAGATCGAAAAGGCCTCCGGCCCGGAACGGCTGGGGGCAGAGTGGTGGCGCAGCGGCCAGCGGCTGCAACTGGTGGTTCCCGAGACGCCCAAAAAGGGCGAGGCGCCGCCCTATATTCCCAACCTGCCGCAATTCGATCCCGAGGCCGGCACACGCGACTATTACGTGGTCGAAGACGAAAGCGGCCGCCGCTTCTGGATTTTCCGGCAGGGCTTCTACACGGCGGAAAATCCGCCGCCCTGGTATCTGCACGGCTTTTTCCCATGAGCCAGGTCGTTACCCTCGAGCAGAAGGCAAATCCCCGCTCCCGGCCGGCCCGGCCTGTCGCCGATTATGCCGAACTGGTCTCGACCACCAATTTCTCCTTCCTGCGCAGCGGCTCATCGCCCGAAGAAATGGTGGCGGCGGCGATGCAGATGGGGCTCGCCGCCTTTGGCGTTGCCGATCGCAACAGCTTTGCCGGCGTGGTGCGCGGCTATGTGGTGGCGCGCGACAACAAGGAGCAGTTTCCCGGCTTTCGCTATCTCGTCGGCGTGCGGCTCTGCTTTGCCGATGGCACGCCCGATATCATTGCCTATCCCACCGACCGGGTGGCCTATGGGCGGTTGTGCAAGCTGCTGACGGTGGGCAACCAGCGGGGCAAAAAGGGCAAGCCGGTGCTGCATTTTCCCGATCTGTTCGGTTCGGGGAGCCTGGCCCAGGAGCAGGGGCCGCCGGAAAACTATGCGCAGGGCCAGCTCTTCATCCTCATGCCGGACGAAAGCGATTGGGGCCTGACGGCACGAACCCTCGACGTGCTGGCGCGGCAGGCGCCCGATCGCGTCTGGCTGGCCGGTACGCCCCGTTTCGACGGAGAAGACCGGGCTCGCCTTAACCGGACTGCCGAGCTGGCCCGGGTCCACCGCGTTCCGATGATCGCCAGCAATGACGTGCTCTATCACGAGCCCGACCGCCGCATGGTGCAGGATGTGGTGACCTGCATCCGCGAGCATCTGACGCTGGAAAGCGCGGGCTGGCGCCTTACGGCCAATGCCGAGCGGTATCTGAAGCCAGCCGCTGAAATGGCCCGGCTGTTCCGCGATCATCCCGATGCCATCGCCCAAACGCAGGGGTTTGTCGCCCGTATCGGGTTTTCGCTCGACCAGCTCAAATACAATTATCCCGAGGAAACCATCGGCAATGGCGAAACCGCCCAGCAGACGCTGGAGCGGCTGACCTGGGAGGGGGCGGCGAAGCGGTTTCCCGAAGGCGTGCCTGACAGCATCAAACACTCGATCTGGAGCGAGCTCTGCCTCATCGCCTATAAAGGCTATGCCGCCTATTTCCTGACGGTGCACGACATCGTCCGCTTTGCCCGCGACGAGCGGAATATCCTGTGCCAGGGACGCGGGTCGGCGGCCAATTCAACGGTCTGCTATTGCCTCGAAATCACCGCGGTCGATCCGCGCAAAGCCAAGCTGGTCTTTGGCCGCTTCATCTCGACCGAGCGCGACGAACCGCCCGATATCGATGTCGATTTCGAGCATGAGCGGCGCGAGGAGGTGATGCAATATGTCTACCGGAAATATGGCGGCAAGCGCACGGGGCTGACCGCCAATGTCATCTCCTATCGCTCCAAGAGCGCCATGCGCGAGACAGCCAAGGCCTTCGGGATTTCCGACGATGTGATCAACGCCTTCAACCAGTTGAACTGGGGCTGGGGGTCGCGTGTCGAGCTGGGCAAGGTCCGCTCCATCGGGCTCGATCCTGACGATCCGGTGCTGGCGCAGATGTTCGAGGTCATCAAGGTTCTCAAGGGCTTTCCACGTCATCTCAGCCAGCATGTCGGCGGCTTCGTCATCACCCGCGATTCGCTCGAAAGCCTGGTGCCCATCGGCAAGTCGGCGATGGACAATCGCAATATCATCGAATGGAACAAGGACGATATCGCCGCTCTGGCCATTCTCAAGGTCGATGTGCTGGCTTTGGGCATGCTCACATGCCTCAGACGGGCCTTCGACCTGATGCGGGCGCATTATGGACAGGAGGTGGAACTGGCCGAGCTGCAGAATGAAGAATTCAGCCATCCGGACCGGGCAAAACCGGTCTATGAAATGACCCACCGGGCGGACACGATCGGTGTGTTCCAGATCGAGAGCCGGGCGCAGATGTCGATGCTGCCGCGGCTCAAGCCGGTCGAATTCTACGATCTTGTCATCGAAGTCGCCATCGTGCGGCCGGGCCCCATTCAGGGCGGCATGGTGCATCCCTATCTCAAGCGCCGGCAGGACGGGAGTTGGAAGGCCAATCCCGACGATCCGCTCGACATGGTGCTCGAAAAGACGCTTGGCATCCCTCTCTTCCAGGAACAGGCCATGCAGATGGCTGTCAAAGGGGCCGGCTTCACACCCGGTGAGGCGGATCACTTACGTCGTGCCATGGCCGCTTGGCGCCGCACCGGAAAGATTGGCATCTTCAAAGACAAATTCATCAATGGCATGCTGAAGAATCCGCGAGGTTATACGCGGGAGTTTGCCGAGCGCTGCTTTTCACAGATTGAAGGCTTTGCCGAATATGGTTTTCCCGAAAGCCATGCGGCGTCCTTTGCCCTGCTGGTCTATGCCTCGTGCTGGCTCAAATGCCATTACCCGGATGTCTTTGCCTGCGCGCTGCTCAATTCCCAGCCCATGGGTTTTTATGCCCCCAGCCAGATCGTGCGCGATGCGGTCGAGCATGGCGTCGAGGTGCGGCCGCCAGACGTCAACCTCTCGAATCACGATTGCTCGCTCGAAGACGATGGCTGGCAGGCTCGCGAGCATGTCTGGGATCGTCATGCGCCGATGCGGGATGTCATCTGGTCGAAAAGGGCGCTGCGGCTGGGCCTGCGGGAGGTCGAAGGCCTGGCCAAGAAAGACATAGAGCGGATTGTCGAATTGCGCGGGGGTGGCTACACCTGCGTTCGCGATCTCTGGCTGCGGACCGGGGTGCCTATTGCCAGCCTCGAAAAGCTCGCCCGTGCCGATGCCTTTGCCGAACTGGGCCTCAACCGGCGCGAGGCATTGTGGGCGGTCAAGGGATTGATGGGGACGCATGGGGCCGAGACGCTGCCGCTCTTTGCCGCCACACGCCCGGCCCTGCCGATCCCTGCGGAAGAGCCGGCCGGCCTGCCGCTGATGCAGCCCGGCGAGGAGGTGATTCACGACTATGCGACGCTCTCCCTCTCGCTCAAGGGGCATCCGGCGCAGTTCCTGCGGCCGATGCTCGACAGGCGGGGTACGATAAAGGCAGCCCATCTGGGCCGGGCGATGCCGGGACAGCGGATCGAGGTGGCGGGGCTGGTGCTGGTGCGACAAAGGCCAGGCACGGCGAGTGGGGTGATCTTCGCTACACTCGAGGACGAAACCGGCATTGCCAATATCGTCATCTGGCCCAAGCTATTCGAAAAGGACGAGATGCGCCGGACGCTGCTGGCGAGCCGCATGCTGGCGGTCCGCGGCAAGCTGCAAAAGGAAGGCCTGGTGATCCATGTCATTGCCGAGGACATGACCGACCTGACCCCGCAATTGCTCGACATCAGCAATGGCAGGGATATCGAGGAAATCGGCCCGCCCGACGACAGGGGGCATGACCGCAATACTCAGCGCGAAATCGAAAAAGCCCGCCGCCGGGCTTATGCAGCCCTGCCGGGTGGTCGCAATTTCCACTAGGGCGTTTCCAGCAAGGGTGGCAACGGTTTTTGCGGCTCGGAAGCGCGACCAATAAAGCCGCTAGATCAGCAGCTTGTCGATGGCTTGCGCCAATGCGATGTCCCTGGCGCTGATGCCGCCGGCATCGTGGGTCGAGAGGCGGATGGTGACGCTGTCGTAGCTGTTGGACCAGTCGGGGTGGTGGCCGGCCTTTTCGGCCGCCAGCGCCACGCGGGTCATGAAGCCGAAGGCCTCGGAAAAGTCCTTGAACTTGAAGACCCGCTCGATGGCGTCGGCTGCCTCGTCGTAAATCCAGCCGCTGAGGCCATGCAGGCCCTCTTCCCGTTCCGTGTCGCTCAGTTTTTCAACCATGATCCACCTCTTCAATCCCGGCGCAGCCTGGACCGGCAAAACGACGCTTCCGTGGCGGCGTTAACGCGCTGGCAAGCAGTTTGGCCGCAGCCTGAAATCCCTAACCTGGATCGGCGTGACAAGGCCTCAATGGCCGGCAGCCGGACAGGGTCATTTCAGATCCGCGAGCGGGAGGACGTGCGCTGATTTGGACCAAACGACTTGGCGCCCTGGCGCTGGCTTCCATGCTGGTGGCTTCCACCGCCGGCGCCGCCGAGCTTGTCGTCTATCACAACTGGGCATCGCCGGCCGAACTGGCCGCACTCAACGTGCTGCGCGACGGGCTGGAAGAACAGGGCCATAGCTGGGTGCCGCTGGCCATTCCGCACGATGCCAATGGCGATATCGACGTGCTGCAGCTGATCAGCGCCGGGGCGACGCCCAATGTCTTCCTGCAATTGCAGCCCGACATCTATCGCGCGCTCGATGCCGACGGCAAAGTGCTGCATCTGGACGAACAGCTCGCCGCCAGCGGCGTGCTCGAACAATTGCCACCGGTGGTGCGCAGCGCCATCACCGTCGACGGCGCCATCGTCAAGATCCCGGCGACCATCCATGCCGACGCCATGATCTACTACAATCGTGCCGTGGCCGACGCCGCGGGCATCGACCCGGAGGCCTGGACCTCGCTCGAGGATATGTGGGCCGATTTCGACGCGGTGCGCGCCGCGGGTTTCCGGCCCATCGCTCTGGGCGCCCAGCCCTGGCAGGTCGGCTATCTGCTGCATGCCCTGGTGGCCAGCCTTGGCGGTCCCGGTGTCTATGCCGGGCTTTATGGCGAGGTCACCGATCCGGCCGTGCTCTACGATGCCAGCCTGCTCGATGTCTTTGCCTGGTTGCGGCGCTTTCAGCAGCAGGCCGATACCGAAGCGGTGCCGCGCGACTGGAACATGGCCACCAATATGGTGATCAAGGGCGAGGCGCTGTTGCAATTGCAAGGCGACTGGATGAAGGGGGAGTGGCGAGCCGCGGGCAAGAGCGAGACGAGCGATTTCGGCTGCCTCTTCGTGCCGGGTGCGGCCCATGTGCCGGTCACGATCGACAGCTGGGGCCTGCTGGGGGGTGTTTCGCCCGAAATCGAAGCGGCCGAACGCAGCTTTGCCGATGTGCTGCTCGATGCCGACGTGCAGGCCCGCTTTGCGGCGGCCAAGGGGTCCACCCCGGTCCGGCCGGATGCGCGCGCGGGCATCGATTCCTGTTCGAAAAAGGTGCTGGAGGCACTCAATCGGGGCGATTTCGCCTTGCCCACCCCGCATTTGACCGCATTGCCGGCCTGGGTCGCGGCGGTGTGGACGGTTGCCAACACCTATTGGAACGATCCGACCATGACCCCTGCCGATGGCGTAGCGGCGCTCAAGGCGGCGCAAACAGCTTTCTAGCGCCGCCAAGCCGTGGAAAGTCATTAAGCGGATATTCACCCTGCTATCGGGAATTTTCGCAACCCCGGGGGCCGTCAAGCCCGTTTCAAGGCGTTCTTAAGGGCTTTTGGGGTTTCTATACCGGCTAACCAGGGGAACCATGTGTTTACCTCAGCGCGAAAGACAATGCCGGCAATCGATTACGTGTCGATTATCCGCTCGGTCTATGGTGACCGACGCGCGATGTTGGGCGGCAGCGTGGCGAGCGCCATCGCGTCGTGGCTGACCGCCTTCAAGACCGACTCGCTGGCCCTCTACATTGTCAGCGTCGCCTTCGTGGTCATCGGGCTCATCCGCTATGCCAACATGCGCGCCTTCTGGCGCGCGGCGATGAACAATGAAGACGCCATGGCTGCCGAGGAGTGGGAAAATCGCGCCGTGATCTATGGCGGCCTGCTGGCGCTGGTCTACGGCATGTGGTGCCTGATCTCGATGGCGGTGGTCAAGGATCCCTTTGCCGAACTGGCCAGTGCCTCCATTTCCATCGCCGTCATGGTCGGCATTGTGGCGCGCAACTTCGGCCTCGACCGGCTGGTCACCATCCAGATGCTGCTGGTCATCGTGCCGCTTTCGGCCGGCTATGCGCTGCATGGCGATGTGTACCACGCTATCCTTGCCGGCTTGCTGGGCATCATGCTGGCGAGTTTCCGTAAGCTGGCGGCCGACGTTCGCTCTATCCTGCTGAGTGCAGTGCATGGGCGGGTCGAGGCGTCGCGCCTTGCCGCCGAACTCGACATGGCGATGACCACGCTCGAACACGGCTTGTGCATGCTCGACGAGCGCGGCGTTATTTCGGTCGCCAATGAGCGCGCGGTGCGCTTGTTCAGCCTCATGGGCCTGCCCGAACTGCTCGGCCGGCCGGTGAGTTCGGTGCTTGGCGCGCTGGGCGACAGCGGTGTGCTGCCGCGCACGGCGGTCGACCGCCTGCTCGATGTCATCGGCAAGCATATGTCGGGCAAGGTCCTGCTCTGCCTGCCCGCTGGGCGCTATTACGAAGTCTCGGTGAGCGCGCGCGACGAAACCACGGTGCTGCTGTTCGAAGACATCAGCGAGCGCGTTGCTTCGGAAGAGCGCATCAATTTCATGGCGCGCCACGATACGCTGACCGCCCTGCCCAACCGGACCTATTTCGGCGAATTGGCCACCGAGGACATGGAAGCCCGTCGCTTCGCGGGGGCGCAGCCCCGCCTGGTGTCGCTGATGATCATCGACATCGACGACTTCAAGCATGTCAACGACACGTTCGGCCACATCGTGGGCGACGAGCTACTGATGCAGGTGGCGAACCGCCTGCGCCAGGCGCTGCCGGCCGAGGCCGTACTGGCGCGGCTGGGCGGCGATGAATTCGTCATCTATCGCGGTGCGGTGGGCGATGCGGCCCAGGCTCAGGCCGACGCCGCAGCCATCCTCACCGCCTTTGCCGCGCCGTTCCGGCTCGATGGCCTGACGCTGTCGGTCGCGGTCAGCATCGGGCTGGCTACCAGCGCCATCGCCGCCGAGACGCTCGACGACCTGATGACCAAGGCCGACCTGGCGCTCTATTCGGCCAAGGGCGACGGCAAGGCGCGCAGCCAGCTGTTCCACGCCCAGATGGATATCGACTACCACTACCGCCAGCGGCTCAAGACCGACCTGCGCCAGGCGGTGCAGGAAGGCGTCCTGTCGCTTGCCTTCCAGCCGTTGCTCGACATCGCCACCCGCCGGGTGGTGACCTGTGAAGCGCTGGCGCGCTGGAATCATCCCGAACTGGGCCCGATTCCGCCATCCACCTTCATTCCGCTCGCCGAGGAAATGGGCCTCATCTCCGACATCACCGCCTGGGTGATCGATCGCGCCACGGCCCAGTGCAGCCAATGGCCGGGCGAGGTGGGCGTGGCCGTAAATATCTCGGCGCGGGACTTCCGCGGCATCGACCTCTGCAAGCTGGTGGAGGACGGGCTGGCCAAGTCCGGGCTCGATCCGGCGCGCCTGGAAATCGAGGTCACCGAGACCGCCGTCATCGAAGAGCGCGAAATTGCCCATCGCGTGCTGAGCGACCTGGCCGCCAAGGGCATCGCCATCGCACTCGACGATTTCGGCACCGGCTACTCGTCCCTGAGCTATCTCAACGCACTGCCCTTCACCAAGCTCAAGATCGACCGGTCCTTCGTGGCCGACATCGCCACCAACCCGCGTTCGCTGCGGCTGCTGGCCAATGTGGCCCGGCTGGGGCGCGATCTCGACCTCACCGTGATTGCAGAAGGCGTCGAGACCGAGGAGCAACTCAACACCATGCTGGCGCATACCGAAATCCAGCAAGTGCAGGGGTATTTTTTCAGCCGGCCGCTGCCGGAGCGCGATATTGGCGAGTTGATCGGCCGTCTCAACGCCGCCCAGGGCGCGCCGAAGGCAAAGCTTCGGCATGGTTAATCCCGGTTAACATTTTGTAAACGAAGATTAATTCGGCCTCGTCCGGTCCGTCGGCCGGGTGGGGCGTCATTTTTCCCAATGCCTGCATGCCTAACAAAAGCTTAATATCCCCTTGATTAGGGGACTTTTGGTAATGAGTGCTGCATCCCAGGCAAGTGCAACCTCCCGTTTCGCGCTGACTCTCATCGACTTGCTCGACCGCGTCCAATATCGGCGGGTGTCGGTGGAGGAGCAATTCGACGCCGTCTACCGGCTGCGCTACGAAGCGTATCGGCGGGAAGAATTCATTCCGATAAACTCGCAGCAACTGACGCGCGACAGCTATGATGACGCGAGCAATTGTCATTGCTTCGGCGTCTATATCGATGACCAACTGGTCAGCTCGATCCGGCTGCATATCGCCACTGAAGCGAACCCGACATCGCCGAGCGCGGCCATCTGGCCCGATGTGCTGGGCGACATTATCCGCAAGGGTGGCAGCTATATCGATCCCAGCCGCTTCACCGCCGACCACGATGCGTCGCTGGCCTTTCCGGCCCTGCCATATCTCACGCTGCGCACCGCGGTCATGGCTTGCGCGCATTTCAACGCGACCTATTGCATTTCTTCGGTCCGGCCCGAGCATGTCGCCTTCTATCGGCGTGTCTTCGGTTCCGAACAGCTGGCCGGCGAAGGCTACTGGGGCGAGTTGACCTTTCCGGTGTGCCTCTACGCCTCCTATATCCCGGTCATGCTGCCCCGCGTGCTCCACCGCTACCCGTTCTTTGACTCGACGGAAGAGGAACGCAAAGCCATGTTCGACACGCGTTCGCAGGGTGGCATCGTGATGCCGACGGCCCGGATCGCGCAGCGCCTGCGGCAGCTTGACGCCAGGGAAACGGCCTGACCGTTCAGCTCAGGCGGGTTGAGCCAGATCACCGTGCAGAAGCTGGCGGTAGCGCCGCTGGCTGCCGCGAACGTGGATCCGCATCGCTTCGCGTGCTGCTGCCTCGTCGCCCGCCGAGATGGCATAGGCGATGGCCCGGTGTTCCTCGATGATCATGTCCAGGTAGCCCTGGCGCATGATTTCGGGAATGGCGCTGGCGCCAAGCAGGTCGAGCAGTTCCACGAAACGCCGGTTATTGGTGGCGGCGGCGATGGCGCGGTGGAACGCGAAGTCGGCCCCGGTGGAGGAGCCGCCATCGGCGATCTGGCTCACCAGGGCCTTATGGGCTGCGACTATGGCCTCTTCCTGGGCCGGTGAGCGCCGCAAGGCTGCCAGGCCCGCGGCCTCGACCTCGACCGCCGCCCGCAGTTCCAGCGTTTCCAGGATCGAGGATACGCGCGCGACATCGAGCGCGCCGAAGGGCGAGGCTGGTGCCATGCGGGAGGTGACGAAGACGCCGGCGCCCTGCTGGGGTTCGACCAGCCCATCTGCCTGGAGGCCGGCAATGGCTTCGCGAACCACCGTGCGGCTGACCTGGTAGCGTTCCGCAAGCTCGGCCTGCGACGGCAACTTGTCGCCGACAGCATATTGCCCGGCCAGGATCGCACCGCGCAGCTCGCCGATGATGCGCTTGACAAGGCTGCCGCGGGCGCGCCGCACGATTAGCGTTGCTGTCGTCAAGAAGGATGCTCCCAGTGTCGGGTCTCGCACACTTGTACCGTGCAAAGTGCCCGGCTGAAAAGGGAATATCCAAACATATATGATAACTATTGACGAGTTGGCGCCAAGTCACCTAGCTTCCGGCCAGCGAAGGGCATGCCCAGCCTTGGAGGATCAGTTGAAGATTTCACTCGTCGAGAATGTTTCCATCCCCACCAACCCGCCCTTGGCCGGGCTGGCAATCGGCCCGGCGACGCAGGACGCCGTGACCGAAGTCAAGCTGTCGCTGGTGATGCTGCCTTTGGCCGAGCCGATCAGCGACGCCAAGGTGCTGACGGGGCGGCAGAAGCCGTTGACCGAGGTCGCCATGCTGTTTGCCGAGATTTCGAGCCGGGAAGGCCATCAGGGCGTCGGCTTCAGCTATTCCAAGCGTGCCGGCGGACGTGGCATGTTTGCCCATGCCAGGGAAGTGGCCGACGCCCTGCTTGGCGAAGATCCCAACGATATCGCGCGGCTCTGGGACAAGTTGATCTGGGCGGGGGCATCGGTCGGCCGGAGTGGCCTGGCCACCCAGGCCATCGCCGCCATGGACAACGCACTGTGGGACATGAAGGCCAAGCGGGCCGGCCTGCCGCTGGCCAAGCTGCTGGGCGCGCGCCGCGATGCCGTGCGCACCTACAATACGTCGGGCGGGTTCCTGTCGACGCCGCTCGAAAAGCTGCTCGAAAACTGTACGGTCTCGGTCCGGAACGGCATTGGCGGCATCAAGATCAAGGTTGGCCAGCCCGATCCGATGATCGATCTCAAGCGGCTCGAGGCCGTTCGCAACCATCTCGGGCCCGATGTGCCGCTGATGGTGGATGCGAACCAGCAATGGGACCGGCCGACGGCGCAACGGGTGGGCCGCGTGCTGGAGCAGCTCAACCTGGTCTGGATCGAGGAGCCGCTCGATGCCTATGACGTGGAAGGCCACGCCATGCTGGCGGCCCAGCTCGATACGCCCATCGCCTCGGGCGAGATGCTGACCAGCGTTGCCGAGCACCGGGCGCTGATCGAGCATAATGCGGTCGACTTCATCCAGCCCGATGCCGGGCGGGTGGGCGGCATTACGCAGTTCCTCAAGATCGCTGCGGCGGCCGAGCAGAAATATCTCAAGATGGCGCCGCATTTCGCCATGGAAATCCATATCCATCTGGCAGCTGCCTATGCCCACGAGGCCTGGGTGGAGCATTTCGACTGGCTTGATCCGCTGTTCAACGAGCGGCTCGAAACGTCAGGCGGCAATATGGTGGTGCCGAACCGTCCGGGGCTGGGCTTCACTATCAGCGAGCAGGCCCGCGCCTGGACCGTCGAGTCCGCTATCATCAGAAAGTAGCATCTCGATCCGCCGCCGCACTTGCCACGACAAGCGGGTGCACCGTGCCGGGATGCAAGGAGTAAAGCCCCGCAAAAGCGGGGTTTTTCTTTGCCAGCACCGGGCTGCGGGACCACGACTCGACGCGGTGAAGCCGGGTTCCGGAGTGCCTTGCGTCTAAAATTGTAATATATTAGTGTTGCAGTGGGTCGAGAGCGCGGAAGCGACATTGCACAGACGACGGCCCGCAATCGGGCGTCGTTCGGATGCCTTGTGGAGGAAAATCGATGAAGCTATCCAACCTTGCTTGGGCAATGATGGTGTCTGCCGTGGCCATTGTGCCGGCGGCGGCCCAGGACAATCAATCGGTAAACGTCGTTCTGACCGAAGTGCTCGATGTGATCGAGCCGTGCATGGCCGCCCGTTCCGACGTAGGCCGCGTGGTCCTGCAGAATATCAATGAAACCCTGACCGAATACGCTCCGGCCGAGTCGGCGCTGAAACCGCGCCTGGCGACCGAATGGAGCCAGATCGACGAGGACACCTGGGAATTCAAGCTGCGTGAAGGCGTCAAGTTCCATGACGGCTCGGCGTTCGATCCGGCCGACATTGCCTTCTCGATCGATCGCAACAAGAATGCGGCGCTCGGTTGCGAGACCGGCGGCAAGTATTTCGGCGGCATGGAATTCACCACCGAGGCCATCGACGACACGACCATCCAGATCACCAGCACTCCGGCATCGCCCATCCTGCCGCTGCTGCTTTCGGTCATGCCGATCCAGCCCGAAAGCGACCCTGCCGACACGTTCACCACCAACCCCATCGGTACCGGACCCTATAAGCTGGTGAGCTGGGATGTGGGGCAGAGCCTGGTGGTCGAACGCAATCCCGACTATTGGGGCGAGCAGCCGGTCGTGACCGGCGCCACCTATGTCTTCCGCACCGACGCGGCCGTGGCCGCGGCCATGGTGCAGGCCGGTGAAGCCGATATCGCGCCCAATATCGCGGTGCAGGACGCCACCAACCCGGATACCGATTTCAGCTATCCGAACTCCGAAATGTCGGCCCTGCGTATCGATTCCATGCTGCCGCCCTTCAACGATCGCCGCGTTCGCGAGGCGCTGAATCTGGCCATCGATCGCGATGCCATGATCGGCACCATCTTCGCTGCCGGTGTCGAGAAGGCCACCCAGCAGGTGCCGCCCAGCACCATCGGTTTCAACCACGATCTGCAGCCCTGGCCTTATGATCCCGACCGCGCCCGTGCGCTGCTTGCCGAGGCCAAGGCCGATGGCGTGCCGGTCGATACCGAGATCGAGATGATCGGCCGTATCAACATCTATCCGAATGCGACCGAAGTGATGGAAGGCATCCAGTCCATGCTGCTCGATGTCGGCTTCAACGCCACGCTGCAGATGTATGATGTCGGCGAGTGGAACCGCTACTTCGTCAAGCCCTTCCCCGAGCCGCGTGCGCCCAACCTGGTGCAGGTCCAGCACGACAATGCCAAGGGCGATCCGGTCTTCACCGCCTTCGTGAAGCACCATACCGACGGTAGCCATTCGGCCATGTCGGTGCCCGAGGTCGATGACCTCATCACCCGCGCAACCGCCGCCAGCGGCGACGAGCGCAAGGCGCTCTGGGAAGAGATGTTCGCCAAGGTGAATGACGAATATATCGCCGACGTGCCGCTGTTCTACATGGTCGGCTTCTCCCGCGTCGGCCCGCGCCTCGACTTCAAGCCCACCATCGCCACCAACAGCGAACTGCAGCTGGCCCAGATCGGCTTCAAGTAAAATCAACCTCCCTGCCCGGGGACGGCTATGCTGTCCCCGGGATATTCCTGACCAAACTGGAGCACCTCATGGGTCGCTTTGTCCTCAAGCGGAGCCTGTTCAGCCTGGTCTCCCTGTTCGGGCTGCTGGTGCTCGTTTTCTTCCTCTCGCGGCTGACGGGCGATCCGGCGGCGCTCTACCTGCCGGTCGATGCCCCGCAAAGCGTGCGCGACGCCTTCCGTGAGGCGCGGGGCCTCAACGATCCGCTGATCTCCCAGTTCGGCGATTTCCTGTTCAACCTGGCGCAATTCGACTTCGGCGATTCCCTGCGCCGCCAGCGTCCCGCCTTCGACGTGGTGATGGAAGCCTTTCCCTGGACGCTTGGGCTGGCCGGGCTGACCATGGCCCTGGTGCTGTCGGGCGCCGTGGTGCTGGGTGCGCTGGCCGCCATCAAGGTAGGCGGCGTGTTCGATCGCATTTCCTCGGTCATTTCGCTGGCTGCGGCCAGCGCCCCCGATTTCTGGCTCGCGCTCATGGCCATCTTCATCTTTGCCGTCGGGCTGGGCTGGGTGCCGACATCGGGCACCGGCACACCCTGGCACTGGATTCTGCCGGTGGCCGTGCTGTTCGTGCGGCCATTCGGGCTGGTGCTGCAGGTGGTGCGCAGTTCGATGATCACCGCTTTGTCCTCGGCCTATGTCAAGACGGCCCGCGCCAAGGGCGTCAAGCAGCGCGCCATCACCTTCGTCCATGCCCTGCGCAACGCCATGCTGCCTGTCATCACCGTGGCCGGCGACCAGGCGGCGGGCCTGCTCAATGGGGCGGTGGTGGTGGAGTCCGTCTTCGGCTTTCCCGGCGTGGGGAAGCTGATGATCGACTCCATCCTGCAGCGCGATTTCACCGTCGTCCTCGCGGCCATCATGGTCACCTCGCTGGCCATCTTCACCATGAACCTGCTGATCGACCTGGCCTATGCGCTGCTCGATCCGCGCATCCGGTACTGAGCCCATGACCATGACCCAAACCGGTATCAATGGCGCTCCGGCCAAATCACCCCCGAAACTGCCGACCTGGCTCGGCCTGCTGCTGGCCGACAAGTTCGCCACGGTCGCCGTGATCTTTCTCTGTCTCGTCGCCATCGCCGCCCTGATCGGGCCGGCGCTGCTGGACGGGGTGGCCAGCAAGGTCGCCTTCCGCGGCCGCAACCTGGCGCCGTTCCAGCTCGATCACGGCTGGCTGATGATCCTGGGTTCGGACAGCCTGGGGCGGCCTATCCTGGCCCGCATCATCGTCGCGGCACAGAATACCATGATGATCGCCGCCTTCACCGTGGTCGCCGCCTCCTGTATCGGCGCAGCCCTGGGGCTGGTCGCCGGCTATTCGCGGAAATTCCTGTCCGACGCCATCCTGCGGCTGGCCGACGTCATCATGAGCTTTCCCTCGCTGCTGCTGGCGGTGATCGTGCTCTACATGCTCGAGCCGGCGGTCGGAAACCTGGTGATCGTGCTCGCCATCACCCGCATCCCGGTCTATTTGCGCACCACGCGAGCCGAGGTGCTGGAAATTCGCGAGCGCATGTTCGTGCAGGCCGCCAAGGTCATGGGCGCTTCGTCCTGGCGCATCGCCTTCGTGCATATCCTGCCCATGGTGCTGCCGACGCTGCTGACCATAGCGACGCTCGATTTCGCCTTCGTCATGCTGGCGGAAAGCTCGCTGAGCTTTCTCGGCATCGGTATCCAGCCGCCCGAAGTCACCTGGGGCCTGATGGTCGCCCAGGGCCGGCCCTACATGAACCAGGCCTGGTGGCTGAGCTTCTGGCCGGGCCTGTTCATCGTGCTGACGGCGATGTCGCTGAACCTGGTTTCCAACTGGCTGCGCATCGTGCTCGACCCCACCCAGCGCTGGCGCCTCGAAAAGCGCAGGGAGACGACCAATGGCTGAGCATGTCCTCGAGGTCAGGGACCTCTCGGTGGAGTTTCACACGGCAGGCAAGGTGGTCGAGGCTGTCCGTAATGTCAGCTTCCACCTCGATCGGGGCGAGACGCTCGCCATCCTGGGCGAAAGCGGGTCGGGCAAGTCCGTCTCGGCTTCTGCCGTCATGGACCTGATCGATTGCCCGCCGGGCCGGATCACGTCCGGGGCCATCACCTATCGCGGCGAAGACCTGCTCCACATGCCGGCCGGCAAGAGGCGAGAGATCAATGGCCGCAAGATCGCGATGATCTTCCAGGATCCGCTGGCCCATCTCAATCCGGTCTATCCGGTGGGCTGGCAGATTGCCGAGGCCATGCGCGTCCACGGCATGCCGGCAGGCGATGCCAGGCGCCGCGCCATCGCGCTGATGGAAAGGGTGGGCATCCGCGATGCCGAGCAGCGGGCCAAGGCCTATCCGCATCAGTTTTCCGGCGGCCAGCGGCAGCGGCTGATGATCGCCATGGCGCTGGGCTATGACCCGGACGTGCTGATCGCCGACGAGCCGACCACCGCACTCGACGTCACCGTGCAGCTGCAAATCCTGCGCCTGCTGCAGGAACTGCGCGACGAGACCGGCATGGGCCTGCTGCTCATCACCCACGATCTGGGCGTGGTAGCGGAAATGGCCGACCGGGCTATCGTTATGAATGCCGGCGAAGTGGTGGAGACGGGGGCGGTGCGCGATGTGCTCAAGCATCCGAGCCACGCCTATACGCAAAAGCTCATTGCCGCCGTACCCGGGCAGGGCAGCATTCGTCACAGCGCCATTGGCGTTGCCGAACCGATCCTTTCGGTGCGCAATCTCAACAAGCATTTCGGCGCCTATCATGCGCTGCGCGATGTGAGTTTCGACCTGCGGGCGGGGGAAACCGTCGCCATTGTCGGGGAATCGGGTTCGGGCAAATCCACCACCGCTCGCGCCATCGTGCGGCTCGATGATGCCGATTCGGGCAGCGTCCACTATGGCGGGCGCGACCTCTGTGCGCTCAGCGACAAGGAGATGTTCCTGCTCCGCCGCGATATCCAGATGGTGTTCCAGGACCCCACCCAGTCGCTCAATCCGCGCATGAGCGTGTTCCAGATCATTTCCGAGGCCTGGCGCATCCATGCCGACATCGTACCGCGGGGCCAGTGGCGCGAGCGGGTACTCGAACTGCTCGACCTGGTCGGGTTGCAGCCCGAGCATGCCGACCGCTATCCGCATCAGTTCTCCGGCGGGCAGCGCCAGCGCATCGCCATTGCCCGGGCCCTGGCCATGCAGCCGCGCATCATCATCTGCGACGAGGCGGTGTCGGCGCTCGACGTGTCGGTACAGTCCCAGGTCATCAGGCTGCTCGACAGCCTGCGCGACCGGCTGGGCGTTGCCTTCATCTTCATCGCGCATGACCTGCCCGTGGTCCGCGATTTCGCCGATCGGGTCGTGGTGATGAAGGAAGGCGTGATCGTCGAGGAAGGCGACGTCGTCCAGATATTCGAAGCGCCCGTCCACGCCTATACGCAGGCGCTGCTGGCGGCCAGCCTCGAGGCCGATCCCGACCAGCGCGGCAAGCATCAAAGCGAGTCCGCGTGATGGATCAGCGCATCGACATACTCGTCGTCCAGCCCATCCTGCCGGCCCAGATGCAGCAGCTGGAAGCGGCCTATCGGCTGCATCACTATCATTCGTCCACCGACAAGGTTGCCATGGTGCGCGATATCGGCAGCCAGGTCAGGGGTGTCGTCACCACCGGCGGCAAGGGCTTTCCGGCCGGGCTGCTGGGGCAGTTGCCGGCGCTCGAAATCGTCGCCTCGTCCGGCGTCGGCACCGACAGCATTGCCGTCGAGGCCTGCCAGGCGCGCGACGTCGCGGTGACCAATACGCCCGATGTACTCAATGACGACGTGGCCGATCTGGGCATCGGGCTGGTCATCGCCGCGCTGCGCCAGATGCCGCAGGGACACGACTATGTCCGCTCCGGCGACTGGGCGCGGCAGGGCATGATGAATTTCACCACCACGCTGACCGGCAAGGTGCTGGGCATTGTCGGCCTCGGCCGTATCGGAAGGGAAGTGGCGGATCGGGCAAAGGCCCTCAAGATGCGCGTTGCCTATACCGGCCGGCGGCCGCAGGCGGTCGACTATGATTATCACGCCAGCGTCGAGGACCTTGCCCGGGCTTCCGACGTATTGGTGCTGACCTGTCCGGGCGGCGAAGAGACCCGCGGGCTGATCGGCGCCAGGGAGCTGGCCGCGCTCGGGCCGGACGGCTGGCTGGTCAATATTTCGCGCGGCAGCGTCGTCGACGAGAAGGCGCTGATCGCCGCGCTCGGCAGCGGCGGTATCCGCGGCGCCGGGCTCGACGTTTATGCCGACGAACCCAATGTCGATCCGGCCTTGGCCCGGCTGCCCAATGTCGTTCTCTATCCGCACCATTCGAGCGGGAGTCTCGAAACCCGAAGCCGGATGAGCCAGCTCGTCGTCGATAACCTGGCGGCCCACTTTTCCGGCCGCCCTCTCATCACACCCCTGAGCCCGCCATGACCTCACCCCATCCCAAGACCAAGAAGCCGGAAGATTTGCGTTCCGCGCGGTGGTTCGCGCCCGATGACCTGCGCAGTTTCGGCCATCGCTCGCGCATCATGCAGATGGGCTACGCACCCGACGACTGGGTGGGCAAGCCGATCATCGCGATCATGAACACCTGGTCCGACCTCAATCCTTGCCACTCCCATTTCAAGCAGCGCGTCGAAGACGTGAAGCGCGGCGTGCTGCAGGCCGGTGGCTTCCCGGTCGAAATGCCGGCGGTGACCCTGTCCGAGAGCTTCATGAAGCCCACGACCATGCTCTACCGGAACCTGCTGGCCATGGAAGTGGAGGAGCAGTTGCGCTCCCATCCGGTGGATGGCGTGGTGCTGATGGGCGGCTGCGACAAGACCACGCCGGCATTGATCATGGGCGGGCTGTCGGCCGGGCTGCCGATGATCTACCTGCCGGCCGGGCCGATGCTGCGCGGCAATTATGCCGGCCAGCAACTGGGCTCGGGCTCGGACGGCTGGAAATACTGGGACGAGCGCCGCGCCGGCAATATCACCGACCAGCAATGGCTGGGCGTTGAGGCGGGCATCGCCCGCTCGCATGGCCATTGCATGACCATGGGCACCGCCTCCACCATGACGGCGATCGCCGACGCGATGGGCCTGACGCTGCCGGGCGCCTCCTCGATCCCGGCGCCCGATGCCAACCACATCCGCATGGCCGCCGCATGCGGCCGGCGCATCGTCGACATGGTCTGGGAGGAGATGACGCCGGAGAGGATCGTCACCGCCGCCTCGGTGCGCAATGCCGGCGTGGTGGCGATGGCGACCGGCTGCTCCACCAATGCAGTGGTGCATCTGCTGGCCATGGCGCGCCGCGCCCAGGTGGATTTCACGCTGGATGACCTCGATGCGCTGGGGCGCACCACCCCGCTGATCGCCAATGTCCGGCCCTCGGGCAAGGGCTATCTGATGGAGGACTTCTACTATGCCGGAGGCCTCTTGGGCCTGATGCGCAATCTGGGTGACAAGCTGGACCTCAGCGCGCTCACCGTATCGGGGCTGACGCTGGGCGAAGTGGTGGCCGATGCGCCGATCTACAATGACGATGTCATCCGGTCGCTCGACAACCCGGTCTACAAGGAGGGCTCGCTCGCCGTGCTGCGCGGCAACCTGGCGCCCGATGGCGCGGTGATCAAGCCGGCCGCCTGCGATCCGCGCTTCCATGTGCATCAGGGGCCGGCGCTGGTGTTCGACAGCTACCCGGAGATGAAGAAGGCGATCGACGATCCCGATCTCGATGTCACGCCGGACCATGTTCTCGTCCTGCGCAATGCCGGACCCTTGGGTGGGCCGGGTATGCCCGAATGGGGCATGATGCCCCTGCCGATCAAGCTGGTGAAGCAAGGCCATCGCGACATGCTGCGTATTTCCGATGCGCGCATGAGCGGCACCAGCTATGGCGCCTGCGTGCTGCATGTGTCGCCCGAGAGTTTTGTCGGCGGGCCGCTGGCTCTGCTGCGCACCGGCGACATCGTTTCCATCGACCTGCCCAACCGGCGCCTGGAAATGCTGGTCGACGCGGCAGAACTGGAAGCGCGCCGTGCCGCCTGGGTCAAGCCGCCCGAGCGCTTCGAACGCGGCTATGGCTGGATGTTCGCCAAGCATGTGAGCCAGGCCGACAAGGGGTGCGATTTCGACTACCTCGCGCCCAGCTTCGGCCGCACGGCCGGCGAACCCGACATTTTCTAACGGCGGAGATCATTGTGAGCCACCAGATGAAGCCCGAAACACGGGACAAGCTGTCTCGTGTCAGCGTTGCCACGCTATGCACGGCGCTGTTCAAGCGCGGATTGCGCAACCAGACCATCCAGGATGTCCATCCCGTGGCCCGGAAAGGCCGCAACATGGTGGGGCCGGCCTTCACCCTGCGCTACATCCCGGCGCGGGAGGATCTTAACGGCATCGAGGTGTTCAAAAACCCGAACCACCCGCAGCGGGCGGGCGTCGAGGCCTGTCCACCGGGCGCCGTCATGGTCATGGATAGCCGCAAGGATCCGCGCGCCGCTTCGGCCGGTGGGATCCTGGTGACCCGCCTCATGGTGCGCGGCGCGGCCGGCGTGGTGACCGACGGCGGCTTCCGCGACAGCCCCGAGATCGCCACGCTCGACATCCCGGCCTATCACAACCGTCCATCCTCCCCGACCAACCTCACACTGCACCAGGCGCTCGAATTCGACATTCCGATCGGCTGCGGCGACGTGGCCGTGTGGCCCGGCGACGTGGTGGTCGGCGACGACGAAGCCGTCATCATCATCCCCAAGGCCATTGCCGACGAGATCGCCGACGAGGCGGTCGAGATGACCGTATTCGAGGACTTCGTCACCGAGGAAGTCCGCAACGGCAAGACCATTATCGGGCTCTATCCGCCCACCAATCCCGAAACCCACATCAACTTCGCCGCCTGGCGTACCAAGACCGGAAGGTAATTTTCTCATGACTCCGCAAGATATCAAGGCCCGTATCGGTTCCGGCCTGCTCTCCTTCCCGGTGACGCCATTCGACGCCGACAACCGTTTCAACGCCTCGGCCTATGCCGCCCATATCGAGTGGCTGTCGACCTATCCGGCCGCGGGCCTGTTCGCCGCCGGCGGCACAGGCGAGCTGTTCTCGCTGCGTCCCGAGGAAGTGGTCGATGCCGTCCGGACCGCCAAGTCGGTTTCGGGCAATACGCCGATCCTGTCCGGCTGCGGCTATGGCACGGTCATGGCGGTCGATATGGCCAAGGCCGTCGAGGCTGCCGGCGCCGATGGCTTGCTGCTTCTGCCGCATTATCTCACCGAGGCCCCGATGGCGGGCATCTACGAGCATGCCAGGCAAGTCTGCAAGGCGGTCAAGATCGGCGTCATCTTCTACAACCGGGGCAATTCGCGCCTTGATGCTGATCACCTCGAACGCCTGGCCGATGAGTGCCCCAACCTCATCGGGTTCAAGGACGGCACGGGCGATGTGCTCGCCGTGCGCCAGATCGTGTCGCGCCTGGGCGATCGCCTCGCGTATGTCGGCGGCATGCCGACGCATGAGCTGTTCGCCGAGGCGTTCAATGCGGTGGGCGTCACCACCTATTCCTCGGCGGTGTTCAACTTCATCCCGGAAACGGCGCTGAAATTCTACACCGCCCTGCGCGGCAACGACCGTCCCACCATGGAGAAGATTCTCACCGAATTCTTCTACCCTTTCATGGCCCTGCGCGAACGCCGGGCCGGCTATGCCGTTGCCGCCATCAAGGCCGGCGTACGCCAGCGCGGCTTCGCCGCCGGCAAGGTGCGCTCGCCGCTGGTCGATCTCACCGACGAGGAAGAGGCCATCCTCGCCAACCTGATCAAGCCCTATAGCTAAGGCAGGAAGTAATGGGGGTAGGCGGTTCGCAGATCGTCCACGGCGCGCAGCGTCTCGCTCAGATGGACACGGACCGCCGCCCGGGCGCGGGGGGCGTCGCCCGCCTTGAGGGCATCGAGCAGTTCGCCATGTTCGGCGAGGATTCTCTCGGCCTTGCCGGGATAGATGTTGATGGAGCGCAAGCGGTCGACATTGCCGCTGCGGGCCACCACCTGCTCCCACAATTCACCATGGCCGACAGCCTCGCACAAAGCGGCGTGGAAGCTCTGGTCCGGCGGGCGGATGGCGCGCGGATCGTTGGTGCCGCGCCAGATGCGCCACATCTCGGCCAGGATCGCCTCGGCCTCGCTCAGGTCATAGGCCGTGGGCTTCCGCGCTATGGTCTCGGCCACTTCGGCCTCGACCGCGACGCGCAGGAACTGCGCCTGCGCCGCCTGGCGGGCGTCGATCAGCGAGATCATCGTGCCCGATTGCGGGAAGACATCGACGAGCCCCTGCTGCTCCAGACGCAGCAGCGCTTCGCGGATCGGGGTCTGGCTCACGCCGAACCGGGCGGCCAGCGCACTGCGCGAGACGTTGCTGCCGGGCTCCAGGTGCAAAGCAATGATCTCGTTGCGCAGCGCATCGAAGATCTGATTGACCACCGGAAGGCGCCGGTCGAGGCGGGCAGGGGATGGGGTCGGGCTTTGAATCATGCGGTTCCTATCTCGAAAAACTAATATATTTGAAGTGAGGGGATAAGATAGTGGATAGTGCAAGGGCCGGGGAAATTCACAGGAACTTCCTGGCAGAAGACATGGGTGGCACCAATGTCACCCGCGTCAAATCGGCCCTGCAGATGCAGGGCCACGACTGCGGCCCGGCTCGCCCGCCTTCGGCCTGGCCGCTCACCGCGACGCAGCAGGATCGCCTGCGCGATTTCATGATCCAGAACAAGCTGATCGGAGCCTGAGCATGGCGCGTATCGATGTCGACCGCCTGCGCCATGCGCTTGGCGCTCTCCTCACGGCCGGCGGCATGGATGCCGACAAGGCCCCTGTTGTCGCCGAGGTGCTGGTCGAAGCCGACATGATCGGCCACACCACCCATGGCACGGGCCTGGTGGCGGGTTATCTCGATGGCCTGCGCAATGGCGAGCTCAAGGGGCAGGGCGATATCGAGGTCATTGCCGACCGCGGCGCCTGCATCACCTGGGATGGCCGCAAGCTGCCAGGGCCATGGCTGGTCCGCCGGGCGCTCGATCTGGCCTGCGCGCGGGTGGCCCAATATGGCGTGGTGACCGTCGCCATCCGCAACAGCCATCACACCGGGGCGCTGGCCGCCTATATGAGGCGGGTCACGGACCAGGGCTATGTCGTCCAGATGAACTGCTCCACCGTGTCGGCCTGCCGCATGGCCCCGTTCGGCGGCACCGAGCCGGTGCTGACGCCCAATCCCCAGGCCTATGGCTTTCCCACCGACGGGGACCCGATCCTCATCGATATCAGCGCCTCCATCACCACGACCACCATGACACGGCAGCTGGCGGCCGCGGGGCAGCGCTATCCGGAGGCCTGGGGGCTCACCGCCGATGGCCAGCCCACCGACGATCCCGAGGATGTGGTGTCGCGCGGCGGCACGCTCATGCCCATCGGCGGCGCGCGCAAGGGCTACAAGGGTTTCGGCATGGCGCTCGCCGTCGATGTGCTGAGCCAGGGACTTGCCGGCAGCGGCCGCGCCGAACAGCACGAGCCGATGACGCTCTCGGTGTTCCTCCAGGTGCTCGATCCCGCCGCCTTCAGTGGCCGGGAGGCCTTCGTGACCGAGGCCAGCCATACCGCCGGCCTCTGCCGCGACAACCGGCCGGCGCCGGGCTTGGGCAAGGTGCGGGTGCCCGGCGACGGCGCCGCAGCATCACGGCGGCGCGCGCTGGCCGAAGGGGTCGAGATCGACGACGCCATTCTCGATGGCCTGGCGAGCCGGGCCACAGCCCTCAACGTGAACTGGCCGCTCTGATTGCGCCTTAACCCCATTCTTGCCGGCTGCATGCTGATGCTGGTCGCTGCCGTGGTCGGGGTCATGGACGTGATCGCGGTGCGGCTCATCGATGACCGCGTGCATCCGTTCGAGATCGTGTTCTTCCGCAATCTCTTCAGCATGCTGGCATTGATGGCGCTGATGCCGCGGGCCGAATGGCATTTGCGCGGCGGCACGCTGTGGCCGCTGCATATTGCGCGCGCCGTGCTCAAGCTCTTCGCGCTGGGCGCCTCCTTCATCGCCATTGGCCAATTGCCGCTGGCGACCGTGACCTCGATCGGCTTCACCACGCCGGTCTTCGCCGTCATCGGCGCGGTGCTCATCCTTGGCGAGCGCGTGCGCTGGCCGCAGATGGTGGCCCTGCTGATCGGCTTCGGTGGCGTGCTGGTGGTGGTGCGGCCCGATGTGACGGCACCCGACTGGAACCTGCTCTATGCCTTTGCCTCGGCGCTGGCGCTGGCGGCCGTCATGCTGCTGCTCAAGGCCTCGGCCGACCGCGAGGACGGGCGCCGCGTCACCTGGCTCAACCTGATCCTCAGCGTGCCGCTGGCCGGGCTGATGTGCGCGCCATTCTGGTCCAATCCGGCTCCGCTCGACCTCGCCATCATGGCCATTCAGGGCGTGGGTGGATTGCTGGCGCAACTCTCGGTATCGGCCGCCATGCGCATGGGCCGGGCATCGGTATTGATTATCGTCGACTTCATCCGATTGCCCCTGGCCATCGGCGCCGGGCTGCTGTTTTTTGGGGAATCGCTCGATGCGCCGATCATTGCCGGCGGGGCGCTGATCCTGGTCTCGCTGCTGCTCAACGGCTTCGTCGCCTCACGCCACCGGGACGTGGTGACGCCGCCGGGCTGAAGATCGTTGATCTCGATGCGTGGAAATGGTGCCGCTTAGGTGACTCGAACACCTGACCCCATCATTACGAATGATGTGCTCTACCAACTGAGCTAAAGCGGCTTAACCCTTCACACTGGCCATACTATGGCCCTACTAACTTTCACTCACCAGCCCCAACTCACTGGCTTCGAACCTCATTCTGTAGCGGACCCGCTAATTACGAATGATGTGCTCTACCAACTGAGCTAAAGCGGCAACGGCTGGCCTTTTACGTTGGGTTGGCGGCCGGTGCAAGAGGCAAGGGGGCTTCCGCGGGCAATTGCGGGGGGAGCGGTTCGGCGATCGGGCGGCCGGTGATGGTCATCGGCACTTTCCACTCGAAAGCGTCGAGCTTGCCAGTGACCGGGGATATCGGCTCCCATTCGTCGCTGACCAGGCCATCGGCGGTCCAGGCCGGGTCGCGCGGGGCGCGGACGGCGCGGGCCAGCCATTCGCGGGCCTTGCCCTGGTCGCCGCTCTGGCCTTCCTCGATCTCGGCCATCAGGCTGGCGACGCCCTGGGTGGCCTCGGGGCCGATGAAGGGCGCCAGCGCCGATCGGGCCAGGGGCCAGTCATAGGCATCGATGGCGGCGCGGGCCAGGGCCATGCCGGCGGCGCGATGTGGCGGCGGGGTCTCGATGATTTCGCCCAGGCGCTTGAGCCGTTCCACCGCCGAGGCGCCGGGTTGGGCATGGGCATAGAGCGCGGCGATATCGGGGTGGCCGGTAGCGCGCCAGATGCGGCGCAGCAGGCTCATGGCCTTGCGCGTCTCGCCCCTGTTGATGTGGATGCGGGCGGCGATCAGGGCTGCCGGCACAAAGTCGGGCAGCAGCTTGAGCGCGGTCAGCGCGTGGTCGAGCCCGGCCAGCGGCGCGCTGGTCTCGGCCTCGCGGGCGCGGGCGGTTTCGATCACCGCCTGGCGGCGGCGCTTGCGGGCGCGGTCCTCGCGGCTCTGCGCCTGCTCGACATTGACCATGGCCACCGCATCGGCCCATTGGCCGCGCCGCGTCAGGTCGTCGAAGACGGCGTCGGCAGCCCAGCTGCTTTGCGGCGCCAGCGCCAGGGCCTTGCGGGCAAAGGTCAGCGCCGCTTCGGGCCGTTGCTGGGTGCGGGCCTGGTCGTAAAGTCCGGTCAATGCGGCGACTGCGGTCTTTTCGCTGGCGATGAGGGCGCGGTAATGCTCGCGTGCCGCCGGCATGTCGCCCAAAGCCAGGTCGGCGCGGGCCTCGAGCAGCCTTGCGGCGGCATTGGCGGGCAGGCGGGCCTGCGCCTCGCGCGCCAGCATGCGGGCACGGCCCGGATCGCCGGCCTGCAGGGCCACGATGGCGTCGGACAAGGCTTCGACCCCCTGCTCGCGCCGGCGTTCGCGGCTGCGGCGGGCCATGTTGCGCGGCGCCGACAGGATGCGCCGGACGATGGCCCAAAGGCCGATGACCACGATGGCCACGACGATGACCATGAAGATGGCCGCGCCCAACCTGGGCTGCATGCGATAGCCGGCTGCTTCCAGTGTCAGCGTGCCGGGCAGCGAAATCAGCCAGGCCGCCAGTGCGGCAACCAGCAGGCTGCCTGTTATCCAGGAGGCGAGGCGGATCATTGGCCGACTCCGCCGGCAAGGGCGCTGGCCCGCAGCGTATCGAGGAAGCGCGCGGCCTCGGCCTGGCCAGCGATCAGGGCCGGCACATCCTCGCCGGCCGCCAGCATGGGGGCGGGCAGGGCTGGCAGCAGGGTTTCGGCGGTGACGAAATCGCGGCGGGCAATGGCGCCTTCAAGGCGCGACATCACCGCTTCGGGGGTATCGCCCGCGATCTCGCCGGTGGGCCGCAGCGCAATAGCCGAGCGGAACCAGTCGAGCGCGCCATCCTGCCATTGCGCCGTGGGATCGGCCGGGCGGCCCGCCAGCATGGCCGGCAGCACTGCGGCGAAACGGCTGGAGATCACGTCGGGGCGCGTGAGACCGGTTTCGGCATTATTGGCGATGGCGGTGGGCACCGCGGCCTCGGGCATGGCGGCGCGCAGCGCAGCCAGCTCGGTTTCATAGGGCCGGCCATTGGCAAAGGCGGTTTCGAAGCCGGACAGGATCAGCGGCAATTGCAGCACCGCGCCGATATCGCCGGGCTGCTCGGCCAGCGTGGCTGTGGTCGCGGTCATGGTGGTGTCGAGGGTGCGCAATCCGGCTTCGGCGGTGCCGAGCCGGGCGGCGACTTCGTCGAGCCTTGTGCCCAGTGCGGCGAGGTCGGTGCGCAGGGCGTCGGCTGCGCCGCTATCGGCAGCGGGGGCCGGCGTGGCAGCCAGCGTATCCATGCGGGTGGTGAGCGCGGCGATATCGGCCTCGATTTCCGTGAGATCGACCGGCGCGGCGCCGGTGGTGGAGGGGGCTGCCGATTCGAGGGCGCCGATGCGCTGGTTGAGCGTCGCCAGCTCGCTTTGGGTGGTCTCGGTCACCGTCTCCAGTTCGGGAATGGCGGTGGCAAATTGGGCGAGGCGCGGATCGGCCACCGGGGCGGGTGCGGGCATCGATGGCCACAGGCCGAACCAGGCGAGGGCATAGGCCGCGGCGAGGCCGAGCACGCCGCCAAGCACCGCAGCGCCGAAGGCAAAGCTCCCGGCTTGCCGCGGGCCTGCCGCCGGTTTGCCCGCCGCTTGCTCGCTCTTTGCCTGCGCCTGCCTGGTTTCCGGCTTGTCGGCGCCGGTTTCGCGCGGTTTGAGGTCGAGCACCGGCGGTTTGACCGGGCCGGTCTTGCTTTCGGTCGGCTTGCTGTCCGCCATGGCAGTGTCCTCTTCTTGGGTGCCGATCATGGCCCAGTTTGCTCGCGGGCAAAAGCCAAAGCGAGTGCCATCATGGCGTCTTCGTCGGGCCGGTCGGCCAGGCTGATGCGGCTGAAGCGCGCTTCGAGCAGTGGCTCGGCCACCGCCTCGGACATGCAGAGCATGGCCGGGCGGTTGCGGCGCTCGCGCTGCAAAGTGCCGGCCAGCCGGGCGAATATCTCGGACGAACGGCGCGAATAGGCCAGTACCGCGCCGATTTCTCCGCCCAGTTCGGCCAGAACGGTATCGGGCAGGGCGTCGGCCGCCACCATTTCATAGACCTTCGAAGTCGCCACCATGACGCCCAAGGGCGCCAGGGCCTTGGCGAGGTCGGCGCTTTGATGCTTGCCGGCGGGATAGAAGATCGGTCCGCGCATGCGGGCTATGGTCATGGCATTGACCAGGTCCTGGAAGGCCCCGGCGGCGCTGCTGACCCGGACAAAGCCGGCCTCGTTGGCCTCGCGCGCCGTATGGTCGCCTACGGCGAAAACCGGCAGGTGGCGGTATCGGTCGAGCATATTGCGGTCGGCCAGCGCGCGGATGGCATTGGCTGACGTCAGCACCATCGCGGTGAAGCCATCTGGCGGCGGCAGGCTGCCCTCAAGCGTCTGGCGCACCATGAGGGGCGCGGCAATGGCCTCGATGCCGAGCGCACCGAGCCGGGCCAGCGTGGCCTGCGCATCGGGCTCGGGCCGGGTCACCAGCATCTTCATGAGCGTTGCGCCCATTGCGCCAGCCATTCCGTGCCGGCCTGCGCGATCAGGTCGTCGCCCACCTGGCGGCCGAGCGCTTCGGGATCGCTGCCGGTGGCAGCGCTGTTGAATTCCGTGCGGCCATCCAGGCTCAATATCTGCCCCTTGAGGGTCAGCGTGGCGCCATCGAGCCGGGTCAAGGCGCCGACCGGCGTGCGGCAGGAGCCGTCGAGCACGGCCAGCATGGCGCGTTCGGCAAGAATCGCCTTGTGGGTGGGGGCGTGGTCCAGCGCCGCGACGATTCCGGCCATGCGCGCGTCATCGCTGCGTACGGCCAGGCCGATGGCGCCCTGCGCCGGGGCCGGCATGAAGATTTCGGGGTCGAGCAGGGCGGTGGCCCGGTGGCCCTCGCCCAGCCGGTTGAGCCCGGCCATGGCCAGCATGGTGCCGTCGGCCACGCCATCGAGCAGTTTTTGCAGCCGTGTGCCGACATTGCCGCGGAAGGGCACGATGTTGAGGTCGGGCCGCAGGCGCAAAACCTGCGCGGCGCGGCGAATGGACGAGGTGCCGAACCTGCCGCGCTCGGGCAGGTAGTCGATGCCGCGCGCCTTGACAGAGAGGAAAGCGTCGCGCACGTCCTCGCGTTCGAGAAAGGCCACGAGGCTGATGCCATCGGGCAGGCGCGTCGCCACATCCTTGGAGGAATGGACGCCGATATCGACCCGGCCCGACAGCATGGCCTCGTCGATTTCCTTGGTGAACAGGCCCTTGCCGCCGATTTCGATCAGGCTGGCATTGCTGGCCTGGCTGCGGTCGCCGCCGGTGGAAATCACCTCGATGGCGATATCATCCTCGCTGACGCCATGGGCTTCGCTCAGCAGGCGCCGCACCAGCCGCGCCTGGGCCAAGGCCAGCGGGCTGCCGCGTGTTCCGATCCGGGCGAATGGTGTCGAAGATTGCAAAGTCCGAACGTCCTATAGTAGGCAGGGTTGACCCCCAGAGGGAGTAACCAGTTCATCGTGACCGGGCAAGCGCCAGCCATCATCCTCGGCATAGAGACCAGCTGCGACGAAACCGCGGCAGCTGTGGTCCTGCGCGACGAATCCGGCAGAGCCACGATTGCCTCCAATGTGGTGCGCAGCCAGCTCGATGAACATGCGGCATTCGGCGGCGTGGTGCCTGAACTGGCGGCACGCGCCCATGTCACCTATCTCGACCATATCATCGCCCAGGCCTGCCGCGAGGCCGGCGTAAGGCTGGACGAGGTCGACGCCATCGCCGCCACGGCCGGGCCGGGGCTGATCGGGGGCGTACTGGTGGGTCTCACCACCGCCAAGGCGCTGGCGGCGGCGCTGGGCAAGCCGCTGATCGCGGTCAATCATCTGGAAGCCCATGCGCTGACGGCGCGGCTGACCGACGGGGTGCAGTTCCCCTATCTGATGCTGCTGGTGAGCGGCGGGCACAGCCAGTTCGTGCTGGCGCGTGGCGTCGGCGATTACGAGCGCTGGGGCACGACGATCGACGATGCTTTGGGCGAGGCCTTCGACAAGGTGGCCAAGCTGCTAAGCCTCGGCCATCCCGGTGGGCCGGCCGTCGAGGCCATCGCCAAGTCCGGCGACCCGAAGCGCTTCAAGTTTCCGCGACCACTGCTGCGCGAGGCGCGGCTCGATTTTTCCTTTTCCGGTCTCAAGACTGCGGTGCGGCTGCAGGCCGAGGCATTGGCGCCGCTGGGTGACCAGGATGTGGCCGATATCGCCGCCAGCTTTCAGGCGGCGGTGGCCGAAGTGGTCGCGGTGCGCGCCGGGCAGGCTTTGGCCAAGTTCAAGGCTGAATTGCCCGATGCCAGCCCGCAACTGGTGGTGGCCGGCGGCGTTGCCGCCAATCAGGCCATCGGCAGCGCTTTGCGCGGTGCCTGTGCCGAGGCGGGTGCCGCGCTCATCGTGCCGCCCATCGCGCTCTGCACCGACAATGGCGCCATGGTCGCCTGGGCCGGGGCTGAGCGTTTTGCGTTAGGCGTACATGACGGGCTCGAATTCACCGCCCGGCCGCGCTGGCCGCTCGATCTCGATGACATGAGGATAGCCCCCGATGCGGCTTGAAACGGTCTCGGTCATCGGCGGCGGGGCCTGGGGTACGGCACTGGCGCAGGCTGCCGCCATGGCCGGGCGCACGGTGTCGCTGGTGGCGCGGGATGCGAGCCAGGTCGACGAGATCAATACCAGCCATGCCAATGCCCGCTATCTGGGAGCGCAGAAGCTTCATCCGGCCATCAGCGCCACGACCGCCGCAGGCGATGCCGACATCGTCATCCTGGCTGTCCCCGCCCAATCGAGCCGTGCCGCCCTGGCGGCGCTCGACCCCGTTCTCCTCGCCGGCAAGCCGGTGGTGCTGTCGGCCAAGGGGCTCGAAACAGGCACGCTGCAGCGGCAGAGCGAAATTCTCAACGACATGGCGCCCGATGCCATTCCCTTCGTTCTGTCCGGCCCCAGCTTTGCCATGGATGTGGCGGCAGGCCGGCCGACGGCGGTGACGCTGGCGGGCGACGATGCCAACGAGACCTCGGCGCTGGCGGCGGCGCTGGCCGGGCCCAGCTTCCGCCCCTATGCCGCCGATGACCGTATCGGGGTCGAGATCGCCGGGGCGCTGAAGAATGTCTATGCCCTGGCCTGCGGCGCCGTCGATGGCGCCGGCCTGGGCGCATCGGCCCGCTCGGCGCTGATCGCCCGCGCCTATGCGGAAATGGCGCGCATGGTCTCGGCCATGGGCGGTTCGGCAGCGACGCTGACCGGCCTTGCCGGGCTGGGCGACCTGACGCTGACCTGTACCTCGGTGCAGTCGCGCAACTACCAGTTCGGCATGGCGCTGGGCCGCGGCCAATCGGTGGAAGCCATCATCGCCGATGGCGCCAAGCTGGCAGAAGGCGTCGCCACGACACCGGTTGCCGAGGCGCTGGCGCGCAGCCTTGCCGTCGAGGCGCCGCTGATCCAGGCGGTGCATGCCGTGCTGAGCGGCAGCGCCGATATTGCCACAGTCGTTGCGGGGCTGATGTCCCGCCCACTCAAACGGGAGGATTGATCCCATGCCGCTCTTCGTGATGATCGCCAAGGACAAGCCGGGAACCGGCGACAAGCGTACCGCCACCCGGCCGGTGCATATGGATCACCTCACCGCCATGGGCGACAAGCTGGTCTTTGCCGGTGCGCTGATGGGTGAGGACGGCAATCCCGAAGGCTCGCTGCTGGTGCTGGAAGCCGATAATCTCGAAGCGGCCAAGGCGGTGTTGCTGGCCGATCCCTTCGTGTCCGAGGGCATTTTCGGTTCGGTCGAGGTCAAGCCGTGGCGCATCGCTTTCAACCATAGCGGACGGGAGTTCTAGCCATGGCCTATTGGCTGATGAAATCGGAGCCCGATGTCTTCTCCTTCGACGACATGGTGGCCAAGACCAAGCGCGGCGAGCCCGAGCAGTGGCATGGCGTGCGCAACTACACGGCGCGCAACAACATGATGGAAATGCAGCTGGGAGACCTGGCCTTTTTCTATCATTCCAATATCGGCAAGGAGATCGTGGGCATCATCAAGGTGATCGCCCTGGCCCATCCTGACAGCACCGCCGAGCCCAACGATAAGGGCAAGATTGTCTGGCAATGCGTCGATGTGGAAGCGGTGAAGCCGCTGCCCAAGCCGGTGACCTTGGCCGAGGTCAAGGCCACGCCGGAACTGGCCAATCTCGAACTGGTGCGGCTCTCGCGGCTATCGGTGTCGCGGGTCGGCGAGGATGAGTGGAAGCTGATCTGCAAGATGGGCGGGCTTTAGGGCGTGGTTGCCCCTTCCGCGTCCCTGGAATTGTCGGTTCTTGCGCCTCCCTCCCCTCGAGGGGGAGGGCTATCGCATATGAGAGTGGAGCCCAAGTAACCTCGCCCCTGAGGGGAGAGGTCGACCCGAAGGGTCGGGTGAGGGGTTCAGCGCCGCGGCGGACATTGTGCATTTCACCAGCACTGAACCCCTCACCCCACCCTCTCCCCTCAGGGGCGAGGGAGCCCACGCTCAGTGACGAGACTGCTTCCTTCCTCCATAAGGGGGAGGGTGGACAGTGCCGATAGGGAAGTGTCGCCATCGACTCTAGGCTGTCGGCGTTCCGAACGCTAATCTCCCTCTCGCGCAAATAGCGCTCGGGGGAAATCAATCATGTCGCATTTCGCCGTCAACTGGCTCGCCGTGATCCTGGCCACTGTCGTCAGCTGGAGCTTCGGGGCCGGGTGGTACATGCTGCTGGCCAGGCAGTGGACTGCCGCCATCGGCAAGAAGCCCGAGGATATCGATAAGGCCGATTACACGCCCTATCTATGGTCGGTGCTGTGCCTGCTGGTCATGGCCTATTTCATCGCCCTGCTGACGCCGCTGCTGACCGGCTCGCTCAGCGTCACCAACGGGCTGATCGTCGGTGCTCATATGTGGCTGGGCTTCATCGCCACATCCATGGTGCTCAACCATCGCTACCAGGGTGCGCGCTGGTCGCTCACCGTCATCGATGGTGGCTACCTGCTGGCGGTGCTGCTGATCGACGGGGCGATCGTGGGCGTGTTCGGGTAGGCGCGCAGCGCCACCTCTCCCTTGGGGGAGAGGTCGACCCCTTCGGGTCGGGTGAGGGGGCCTTCCCCGAACACCGAGCCAAGTAAAGGCCCCCTCACCCGGCCTTCGGCCGACCTCTCCCCCGAAGGGAGAGGTGAAGAGGTGCTAACTCTCCACCACGATCGGCGGTACGTGCTTGGGCTCGGCCGGCGGGGCGTATTTGTTGAGCAGGCCGACCTGGGTGATCGAGAAGATCACGGTCAGCGGCATCACGCCCCAGACCTTGAAGGCGACCCAGATATCGGTCGAGAAATTGCGCCACAGGATCTCGTTGATGACAGCGAGAACCACGAAGAACAGGCCCCAGTTCAGCGTCAGCTTGCTCCAGCCCTCGGGGCGCAGCTTGTAGACGTCGCCGAAGACGTATTTCAGCAGCGATTGTCCGAAGACCAGCCCGCCCAGCAGCACCGCCGCGAACAGCGAATTGGTGATGGTCGGCTTGATCTTGATGAAGGTGTCGTCCTGCAGCCAGAGCGTCAGTCCGCCGAAGACCAGCACGACGACGCCAGTCACCAGCGGCATGATGGCGATCTTCTTGAGGATCAGCCAGGTCAGCACCAGCGAAATCACCATGGCGCCCATGAACCAGGCGGTGGCGACGAAAATGTCGGCGCGCGCATTGGCGATGAAGAACACCACCAGCGGGCCCAGTTCGAGCGCCATCTTGGTCAGCTGCGGGCGCAACTCGTCCCAGTTGATTTCGGGCTCGGCTTTCTCGGTGGCTTTTTCGACCATGGGCAAGGCTTTCAGTTCGACGCGTTGCAATGTGAGGGCAAGCGCCGGGTGATGCAAGGCGGGATAGACCGCAAGCGTGGTGAGATTGGGGCTATTCCCCTCCCGCAATGGCCCGGGCGAAGTCGCTGGCGGTAAACGGTTCGAGATCGCCCACGCTTTCGCCGACGCCGATGAAGTGCACCGGCAGGCCGAATTTGCGGGCAATGGCGACGAGAATGCCGCCGCGTGCCGTGCCGTCGAGCTTGGTCATGACCAGCCCGGTCACGCCGGCGCGCTGGCCGAAGATTTCCACCTGCCTGAGGGCGTTTTGTCCGGTGGTGGCATCGAGCGTCAGCAGGGTGGCATGGGGGGCGCTGGGATCGACCTTCTTGATGACGCGGATGATCTTTTCCAGCTCGTTCATCAGCTCGTCGCGGTTCTGCAGCCGCCCCGCCGTATCGATGATGAGCACGTCGCGGCCCTCGGCCTTTGCCTGCGTCACCGCGTCATAGGCGAGGCCCGAAGCGTCGGCACCGGCCGGGCGGGTAATGACCGGCGCATTGGTGCGCTGGCCCCAGACCTGCAATTGCTCGATTGCGGCGGCGCGGAAGGTGTCGCCGGCCGCGAGCATCACCGACTTGCCCTCGACCGCCAGCTTCTGCGCCAGCTTGCCGATAGTGGTGGTCTTGCCCGAGCCGTTGACGCCGATCATCAGGATGACGAAGGGTTTTTGCGCGGGGTCGATCACCAGCGGCAGGGCAACCGGACCCAGCACCTTCTCGACCTCGGCGGCCAGCACGGCGCGGACATCCTCGCCCGATACATCGCGGTCGAAGCGGTCGCGGCGCAGGGTCTCCGATATGGCCGTGGCGGTCTCAATGCCCAGATCGGCCTGGATCAGCACGTCTTCCAGCTCATCCAGCGTCGCCGCATCGAGCTTGCGCTTGGTAAAGACCGAGGTGATCGAGCCGGTGAGCTGGTCGGACGAGCGCTTGAGGCCGGTGGCCAGCCGAACAAACCAGCCCTGGCGCGGCGCTTCGAGGGGAACCTCCACCATGGCGGGCGGATCGATGGCAACCGCCATGGTCTCGACCACCGGCTCCGGCTGGGGCTGCGGCGTGGACTGCTCCTCGATATCCTCGACATAGTCGGGCGTGGTTTCCGGCGGACCGGGCAAGGGGACGGGTTCAGGCTCGGGTACCACATCAGGTGGTGGCGCGGGCGTGGGCGCGACCGGCTCGGGCGCCGGCGCCGGGGTTTCCGGCCGCGTTTCGGGCGGCGCAGGCGTCTGCACCGGCGGCTCGCCGCCGAACAGGCGCTTGAAGAATCCCGGCTTCTTGTCGGTCATTTTTTGCCTTTGGTCCGTATTCAGGCGGCTTCGCGCAGCGCTTCGCCGATCAGCCCATCAGCGGCAGTGCCCGTAACCCGAACGGCCAGCAGCTCGCCCGGTTGCGAGCCCGCCACGGTGACCGGCACGAACTGTTCGGTGCGGCCCAGGCCGTTGCGCTCGATGAGGACGTTCTCGATCTTGCCGATCCGGCTGGCCATCAGATTTGCCAGCTGCAGGTTGCCGGCCTGCCGCAAGATTTCTGCCCGATTTCTTGCGATTTTCTTGTCCACCTGCGGCATGCGGGCGGCGGGTGTGCCCTCGCGCGGCGAATAGGGGAAGACGTGGAGATAGGTCAGGTCCGCCTCGGCGACGATGGCGAGCGTATTGGCAAACATGGCGTCGGTTTCGGTGGGGAAGCCGGCGATGATATCGGCGCCGAAGACCATGTCGGGGCGCAGGCTGCGCAGCTTGCCGACAATGGCCAGCGCGTCGTCCCTGGAGTGGCGGCGCTTCATGCGTTTCAGAATCATGTCGTCGCCCGATTGCAGGCTGAGATGCAGATGCGGCATCAGCCTTCGGTCGGTAGCCACGGCATCATACAGCGCTTCGTCGGCCTCGATGGAGTCGATGGAAGAAATGCGCAGGCGCGGCAGATCGGGGACATGGCGCAGGATGGACTGGGTCAGCTTGCCCAGGGTCGGGCTGCCGGGCAGGTCGGGGCCGTAGGAGGTGATGTCGACGCCAGTCAGGACCACTTCGCGATAGCCGTTGGCGACGAGCTTTTTCACCTGCTCGACCACCATGCCCATGGGCACCGATCGCGAGGGGCCGCGGCCGAAGGGGATGATGCAGAAGGTGCAGCGGTGGTCGCAGCCGTTCTGCACCTGGACGAAGGCGCGGGCGCGGCCGTCCATGCCCTCGATCAGGTGGCCGGCGGTTTCCCGCACGCTCATGATATCGTTGACCTGCACCTTGTCGTTGAGCGGCGTGCCGAAGACCATGGGGGCGTAGCTCTGCGCCTTCATCTTGTCGGCATTACCGATGACGAGGTCGACCTCCGCCATGTCGCCGAAGCTGCGGGCTTCGGTCTGCGCGGCGCAGCCGGTGACGATGATGCGGGCCGATGGATTGTCGCGGCGGGCCTTGCGCACGGCCTGCCTGGCCTGTTTCACCGCTTCGGCAGTGACGGCGCAGGTATTGATGATGATGGCATTGTCGAGCCCGGCCTTTTCGGCCTCTGATTTCATCACCTCGGCTTCGTAGGCGTTGAGCCGGCAGCCGAATGTTACCGTTTCGACGGCCATCAGGCCGCCACCTCGTTGCGCGCCCAAAGGCCGGAGGCGGGGTCGAGCGTACCAGTCCATTCGAGCTCGGCCGGGCCGGTCAGTACCACATGGTCGTCGTCGCGCCATGCTACGAACAGGTCCCCGCCGGGCAGGGTGACGGTGGCGGATCGTGCCGTGCGGCGGGTGCGGGCGCCATTGACCACGGCGGCGCAGGCGGCGGTGCCGCAGGCTTCGGTGAGGCCGGCGCCGCGTTCCCAGGTGCGGAGGATAATCTTGTCCTGGGCCACCACCTGGGCGATGGAGATATTGGCGCGTTCTGGGAAGATGGGGTGGTTTTCCAGCATGGGCCCGAAGCGGTCGAGCGCATAGTTCCACACATCGTCATGCACCCAGAAGGTGGCTTGCGGATTGCCCATCGAGGCGACCGAAGGCGAATGGAGCACTGGCGCGTCGATCGGGCCGATCTGTAATTCGATCTTGCGGGTGTCGGCAAATTCATCGGCCAGGGGAATGTCGTACCAGGCGAACTTTGGCGTGCCCATGTCGACGGTGATCATGCCGTCGTCGCGGGTCTCGCCAAACAGGATCCCAGCCACGGTCTCGAAGGTGAACTTCTGCTGGCCCTGCTCTGCCGTCAGCATCTGCACCACGCAGCGCATGCCATTGCCGCAGGCCTGGGCGATGGAGCCATCCGAATTGATGATCTCGATATAGTTGGCGGTGCCTGGCGTGCGGGAATCGTGGATTGCCATGATCTGGTCGAAGCTGGTCCCGGCGGTCGCATTGATGGCGATCGCCGCCGCCGGGGTGACCCGGTCGGCGCGGCCGCGCATGTCGGCCACGATGATCTGGTTGCCCAGCCCGTTCATCTTGAGAAACGGCGCGCCGCTCAATTGGTCTGCCTCGTCCAATGCTGTTCGGGCTCTATATGGCGGATAAAGGCGAAAATTGCCAGTGCGGGGCGCCTTTTCCTTCTCCCCGCGCGGGAGAAGGGGGCGCGCAGCCCCGGATGAGGGGTCTGCGATGGGGAAGGCAAACCCCTCACCCGCCCTCTTCCGCAAGGGGAGAGGGGAAGAAAGTCTAAAAATATTCATATTTTGTAAGGGTTTCGCACTTCATGGCGCCTTAACCAGCAAACCAGTCTGGGCGCGCCAAAGTTGAGCTTGTCGGTTACCTTCCGCCCAGATGTTGAGGATCGACCCTTTCCGCCAACGCCTTGGAGGCCCGGCCCCATGAACATGACCATGCAGACCGACCAGATCATCACCGACTGGCAGCCTCATTTCCCGTCCCTGTGGGGCAATCATTCGCTGGCGCTGAGCCATCGCCTGGCCGCTTCGCCGCTGTTCAGCGACGATGCGCTGGCGCGATTGATCGACAAGTCGCCGCGCGAGGCCTACCACGTCAATTATTCGCAGAAGACGCCGGGCAATCCGCCCAAGCGCCGCGAGGGCGAGATCAAGGGCCTGACCGGCCACGAAGTGCTTGATGTGGTCAGGAACGGCAATATCTGGGTCAATCTCACTGCCCCGGCCAGCGTCGATCCCGCCTATGGCGAACTGCTCGACAGCCTCTATGCCGAATTCGAGGAGCGCGTTCCCGGCTACAAGAGCTACAAGCGAAATCTCACCATCCTCATTTCCTCGCCGAATGTCTCGGTGAAATATCATTCGGACGTACCCGGCCAGAGCCTGTGGCAGGTGCGCGGCACCAAGAAGGTGTTCGTCTATCCGGCCAACAAGCCGTTCATTTCGCAGCCGGCGCTGGAAAAGCTCATTCTCGGGCAGCTCCGCGAAACCGACATGCCCTATGAGAGCTGGTACGACGACTATGCCGAAGTGCATATGCTCGAAGCCGGCAAGATGCTGCACTGGCCGCTCAACGGGCCGCATCGGGTGGTCAACGAGAATATGCTCAATGTCTCCTTCACCACCGAACACTGGACCGACGAGCTGCGCAAGCACTATGCGGTCAACTATGCCAACGGCTTCCTGCGCTCCAAACTGGGCATGCAGAAGCTGAGCCAGCAGGTGACCGGCGCGTCCTATCTGGTCAAGCTGGCCACGGCCGCGGCGGTCAAGTTCACCCCGCTCAATCCGCAGAAGAAGAAGGTCTATACCGTCGACTTCCAGGTCGATCCGACCGCGCCCGAAGGCGTGCGCGACATCGAGGGTTATTCCTTCAGCAAATGAGTGCGCTCGGCGTCCTTCCCAGAACCGATGAGCGGCGGCGTTTTCGCGCCGCCGATCGCGTTGGCGCCGATGTCTGTGCGCTGCGCGCCGCCGTGGTGCGGACGCGCGAAGCGTTCGACGCCATGGCCTATCAATGGGAAGGGCTCGAAGCCCAGGTCGATGGCGCCCTGCTGTTCCAGGGCAGTGGCTGGGCCAGGGCCATCTTCGATTTCGAGGCCGCCCGCGGCAATGCCGCCTTCGATCCGGTGGTGGTGACGCTGAGCGATGGCCAGCGCCTCGTGGCAGTGCTGCCGCTTGAGCGCATCCGCACCCGCGCCCGCACCGTGCTGGCGCCGCTTGGCCATGCCTTCAGTCAATATTCCGATGCGCTGATTTCCGCCGGGCTCGAGCCGCGCGATGCCGTGGCGCGGCTGCTGCGCGCGGCCGTCACGGCGGCCCCCTGCGATGCGGTGAGTTTTCTCAAGGTGCGCGAGGACAGCCTGCTGGCCCGCGGCATGCCGGCCAACCACCTCGTCACCGGCGCCGAACAGGGCGCGCCCTATGTGGCGCTCAGCGGCTTCGAAGACTATGCGGCCTATTTCCAGACCATCAAGCCCAAGACGCGCAAGAACATGCGCAATGCCCGCAACCGGCTGGAGCGCGATGGCGCGGTGACCCACCATGTCGCCGAGACCGCCGGGGAAATGCTTGGCATCATCGAGCGCACGCTGTCGGGCCGGGCCGGGCGTCTGCGCGATCAGGGGCTGAGTTCGCGCGCCTTCCGCGATGCCGCCTTTGCCAATTTCTGCGCTTCCATTGCCGGGCGCGCCGACCTGCCGGTGCTGGCCATGTCGCTGCACCACAATGGCGAGCCTGTCGCCGAGCAGTGGGGGTTCGTCCACAAGCAGCGCTATTATGCCTTCGTCGCCAGCCGCGACTTCTCCAATTCCGATGAAAGCCCCGGCAAGCTGCATTTGGGCGAAGTCATCCATGCCTGCGCCGAACGCGGGCTCGACGGCGCCGACCTGATGGTGCCGGTCATGCCCTACAAGCTCACCTGGGCCACCGAAGTCGTGACGGTGCGGGACTATGCCCTGCCGGTCACGCCGCGCGGCGTGCTGGTACTCAATCTCTGGGACAGGACGCTGCGGCCCTTCATCAAGAAGACCGTGCTCAATATGCCCGCCGGCCTGCGGGCCCTGGCTGTCAGGCTGGCAGGTCGCAGTCTCTAAAGCGCAAACAGGGTTAATCCTTCCTTACCCATTCCGTACTAGGATTCCCCGATGCCGCTCTGGAGGGGGATGCATGACGGCCAGCACTGCGCAAAGACTTGAGTCACGGCATGCCGACGGCATGCGCCAGACCGATATCGGCGACCGTGCCGGGCGGTTGGGTGTCGAGATCGCCGACGTGGCCGGACTGATTTCGGACCTGTCTGCCATCAGCCAGCAGCAGGGATTGCAGGCAGAAGCCGCCCGCACCGCGGCCGGCGAAATGAATGCGGCGGCCGGACAGCTCGGCCGCTCGATGACGACGACGCGCACGGCAGCGGCCGAGGTGCGCGCCATTCTCAACCAGAGCACCCAGGCCGTGTCGGGCGCGGTGACGCGCACCGCCGATACGATGGCGACCCTGTCCGATGGCGCCATGAGCATCAAGACCACGCTTGACGGGGTGTCCGGCACCATTCGCAATGTCGAGGCGGCCAGCGCCGCCATCGCCCAGATTGCGCGGGAAACCAAGCTGCTGGCACTCAATGCCTCGGTCGAGGCAGCCCGCGCCGGCGATGCCGGGCGCGGCTTTGCCATCATCGCCAATGCGGTCAAGGGACTGGCCGACCAGATTCATGGCTTTTCCAGCCAGACCAGCAGCAATCTCGAGCAGTTGACCCAGGCCTTGGGCGCGTTGGGCGCGCAGGCCGGTGGTAATGCCGAAGCGGCGCAGCAGGCCATGGCCGATTCCGGCGCTGCCGCCGAGGCGAGCTCGACGCTGGCCGACCTGGTGGGCTCGGTCGATCGCCTGGTCACCGATATCGACGCCATGGCGCAGCCGGTGGAGCAATCCGTGACGGGTTTCGAGACCATGCAGGCCGAACTGGCGGCCTTGGCCGATGGCGTGGCCGAGGGGCGCGGTCACCTGGCCCAGGCCGAAAAGCGGACGCAGTCGATCCTGTCGATCTCGGAAGAATTCATGCTGTTCCTGGTGCAGAGCGGCTTTGAAACCGCCGATGCGGCCTTCATCGACCTGGCCCGCTCCAAGGCCGGCGAGATTTCCGAGCTGTTTTCTGCAGCCGTCGCGCGGGGCCAGATCAGCATGGCGGACCTGTTCGACGAGGCCTATCGGGATGTTCCAGGCAGCAATCCCAAGCAGGTGCTGACGCGGTTCAATGCCTTTACAGATCGCGTGCTGCCTGACGTGCAGGAGCCGGTGCTGGGCTTTGACAAGCGCATCGCCTTCTGCGCGGCGGTCGATCGCAATGGCTATCTGCCCACCCACAACACCATCTATTCCCAGCCGCAGGGCAGCGATCCGGTGTGGAACGCCGCCAATTGCCGCAACCGGCGCATCTTCAACGACCGGACCGGGCTTTCGGCCGGGCGCTCGACCCGGCCCTTCCTGCTGCAGACCTATCGGCGCGACATGGGCGGCGGGCAGTTTGCGCTGATGAAGGATTGCTCGGCCCCGATCATCGTCAATGGCCGGCATTGGGGCGGGCTGAGGCTGGCCTTCAAGGTCTAGACCTAGTTGGCGGGCGCCCCGCCGCGATACTTGTCCATCACCGCATCGAGCCGGGCATTGTCGATGGCCGGGTTGATGGCCTGCAGGCAAGGCAGCAGGATCGCCTTGTTGTCGCGTTCGCGCGCGCCATTGAGCTCGTCGGCGGTGCGGGCAGGGGTGACGCCGGCAAAGCAGGTCGCAAATTGCAGCGGCGTTACGCCCAGTTCGCCCGCCACCGCCGCGACCGGACGGTTGGGATCATGCAAAACCTGCTGGGGGGTCGAGGCCGCCAAAGCAGGGGTAGCGAGGCCGAGCAAGGCAAGGCTGGTCATGGCAATCTTGGTCATGATGGTTCTCCTCCGTCGCATGCGAGGATGAGCGCGGCCCGGCGGATGGACAAGTTAGGGTTTGGTCATTGTCTTGCGCGTCCTGTCACCTGCCGGAAAGCCTCCGGCAAGGTTGGGCGGCCATTCTTGACTCCAGCGCCCCTTTCCCCTAAACGCTGGCCCATTCATCAGGCTTTGCTCCTGACCAGCCGACCGGGACCCCCAAGGGTATAAACCGATCCCGGAGGCCACCATCCGCCAGCGCGTTGCGCCCGCGGGTGGGTTTGGCGTTTGGACTGATGGATCCTATGTCTCGCGGGACATCCCGCAGAGAAGGACCAAAATATGTTCGAGAGCCTTTCAGACCGGCTTGGCAAAATCTTCGATGGGCTTCGTGGCCGCGGCGCGCTGAATGCGGCCGATGTCGATGCAGCCATGCGCGAAATCCGCCGCGCGCTGATCGAGGCCGACGTGTCGCTCGAAGTGGTCCGGGCCTTCGTGGAACAGGTCAAGGAGCGCGCTGTCGGCGCCGAAGTCACCCGCTCGGTGACGCCGGGCCAGCAGGTGGTCAAGATCGTCCATGACGAGCTGGTCGCCGTGCTGGGTGACACGGCCTCGCCTATCGACCTCAATGCCAAGGCGCCCGTCACCCTGTTGATGGTGGGCCTGCAGGGCTCGGGCAAGACCACCACCACCGCCAAGATCGCCAAGCGCCTGACCGACCGGAACAAGAAGAAGGTTCTGCTCGCTTCGCTCGATACGCGCCGTCCCGCCGCCATGGAGCAGTTGCGCGTGCTGGGCGAGCAGGTCGGCGTCGATACGCTGCCGATCGTCACGTCGGAAACTCCGGTGCAGATCGCCCGCCGCGCCGAGCGCGAGGGTCGCCTGGGCGGCTATGACGTGCTCATCCTCGATACGGCCGGCCGCACCCATATTGACGAAGAGCTGATGGCCGAAACGGCCGAGATCAAGGCCATCGCCAACCCGCATGAAATCCTGCTGGTGGTGGATGCGCTGACGGGTCAGGACGCCATCAACGTCGCCCGCAGCTTCGACAGCCGGCTCGACGTCACCGGCATCGTGATGACCCGCGTCGATGGCGATGGCCGTGGCGGCGCGGCCCTTTCCATGCGCGCGGCGACCGGCAAGCCGATCAAGCTGATCGGCGTCGGCGAAAAGATGGATGCGCTGGAGGATTTCCACCCCAGCCGCATCGCCGACCGCATCCTGGGCATGGGCGATATCGTCTCGCTGGTCGAAAAGGCCGCCGAGCATGTGTCGGCCGAAGATGCGCAGAAGATGGCAAAGAAGCTCAAGAAGGGCTCCTTCGACCTCGAAGATTTGCGCAGCCAGCTCATCCAGATGAAGAAGATGGGTGGCATGGGCGGCCTCATGGGCATGCTGCCCGGCGCTGGCCAGATCAAGAAGGCTATGGCCAATTCCAATGTCGACGAGAAGGTGTTCGATCGTCAGATCGCCATCATCAATTCGATGACGAAGAAGGAACGCGCCGCGCCCGAACTGCTCAATGCCAGCAGGCGCAAGCGTATCGCTGCCGGTGCCGGTGTCGAAGTTTCCGAGATCAACAAGCTGGCCAAGCAGCACCGCCAGATGGCCGACATGATGAAAAAGGTCGGCAAGGGCGGCATGGGTGCCTTGGGCGGCATGTTCGGCGGCAAGATGGGCAATATGCTCGGCGGCATGCCGGACCTCTCCAAAATGGACCCGGCCCAGCTCGAACAGATGGCCCGCCAGGCCGGCATCGACCCCAACCAGCTCAAGGGCCTGCCTTCGGCGCCGACGCCCCAGCTTGCCGAAAAGCTCCCCAGCGATGTCGGCGCCTTGTTCAAGTCCTCCGGTTCCGGGCTGCCCGGCCTCGGCGGCGCCCCCCGTTTCCCCGGCCTTCCCGGCCTGGGCAAGAAGAAATAGTCGTTTCATCTAAACTCAAGGATACCAAAATGGCCCTCAAGCTCCGTCTTTCCCGTGGTGGCACCAAGAAGCGCCCGTTCTATCACATCGTCGTCGCCGATGCCCGCTCGCCCCGCGACGGCCGCTTCATCGAAACCCTGGGCACCTTCAATCCGCTGCTCGCCAAGGACGCGGAAAACCGCGTCGTGCTGAACGCCGAGCGCGCCAAGCACTGGCTGGATGTTGGCGCACAGCCGACCGACCGCGTGCTGCGCTTCCTCGACGCCGCCGGCGTTGCCAAGCGCGATGTCCGCAACAACCCGAACAAGGCCAAGCCGGGCGAGAAGGCCGTGGCCCGCGCCGACGAGAAGGCTGCCAAGGCTGCCGCCGTGGAAGAAGCCAAGAACGCACCGAAGGAAGCCCCGGTCGAGGAAGCTCCCGCCGCCGAGGAAGCTGCTTCGGAATAAGTTTCCTGCCGCTCGAATTGAAAAGCCCCGGTGCGTGAGCGCCGGGGCTTTTTGTTTGACTGGTGAACCCGCCCTCGTGGTTCGAGGCTCGCGAAGAGCTCGCACCTCACTATGAGGTTTCAGGGGCATTCGGCGCAGGAAGTAGCCCTCATGGTGAGGTGCGCTTCTTCAGCGCCTCGAACCACGAGGGCGTGGCGCTAAGCCTTCAACTTCCCCAGAATCGCCGCGCCCATCTCCTCGGTCCCGACAGTCTTGCGGTTGTCCTGGGCGATATCGCCGGTGCGCAGGCCGTCGCTGAGTACCGCCGATATGGCGTTCTCGATTTTCGTCGCCAGCTCGACCATGCCGAAGCTGTAGCGCAGGGCCATGGCCACGCTGGCAATCATGGCGATGGGGTTGGCGATGCCCTTGCCGGCAATGTCGGGCGCCGAGCCGTGTACGGGCTCGTAGAAGGCCTTGCGCTTGCCGGTCACCGGATCGGGGGAACCCAGCGAAGCCGAGGGCAGCATGCCGAGCGAGCCGGTCAGCATGGCAGCGACGTCGGAAAGGACGTCGCCGAACAGGTTGTCGGTGACCATGACGTCGAACTGCTTGGGATTGCGCACCAGCTGCATGGCGGCGTTGTCGGCCAGGATGTGGTGCAGTTCTACGTCGGCATAGTCCTTGCCCACGCCCTTGACCACTTCGTCCCACAAGACGCCCGACTTCATGACATTCTTCTTGTCGGCCGAATGTACCTTGTTGTTGCGGGTGCGGGCCAGGTCGAAGGCGACGCGGGCGATGCGGTCGATTTCATAGGTCTCGTAGACCTGGGTATCGACGGCGCGCTTCTGGCCGTCGCCGAGATCGGTGATGACCTTGGGCTCGCCGAAATAGACGCCGCCGGTCAGTTCGCGCACGATGAGGATATCGAGGCCTTCCACCAGTTCGCGCTTGAGCGAGGAGGCATCGGCCAGAGCCGGATAGCAGATGGCGGGGCGCAGGTTGGCGAAGACGGCCATTTCCTTGCGCAGGCGCAGCAGGGCGGCTTCGGGCCGGTGCTCATAGGGCACGTCGTCCCATTTCGGGCCGCCCACGGCGCCGAAGATCACTGCATCGGCGGCCTTGGCCTTTTCGGTGTCCTCATCGGTGATGGCCACCTGATACTTGTCATAGGCCGAGCCGCCGGCCAGGCCGGAATCGGTCGAAAAATCGGTCAGCTGTTCGGCATTGGTCCAGGCGATCAGCTTTTCCACCTCGAGCATGATCTCGGTGCCGATGCCGTCGCCGGGCAGCAGGAATAGGGAATGGGTGGCCATGGAAGTCCTCGCCGTACTGGTGGTTACGCCTGTGCCGCGCACATAGCGGGATTTCTGGCTGGCGCGCAAGGGTGTGCGGGGGTTGATCGGTCCTGCCGGGCAGCAAAAAGTCGGCCCGAGGCTGGCCGTTTGATATTCTCGAGCGGAGGACGTCGCATATTGAGTGGAGCGGAAGTCACCTCTCCCCTGAGGGGAGAGGTCGACCCGAAGGGTCGGGTGAGGGGTTCAGCGCGCGTTTAGCATTGTACCCTTCACCAGCACTGAACCCCTCACCCCACCCTCTCCCCTCAGGGGAGAGGGAGCCTGCGCTCAGTGTCGCCGGCGCCTAGCCGGCGAAGAAGGGCTGGGTGCCGTGGGCCTCGATGGCGGTGGCGAGACGCCCCAGAGCGTGGATATAGGCAGCCGAACGCACCGAGACGCTGCGATCCTGGGAGATGGCCCAGACGGCGCGGCCTTCGCGCTCCATCATCTTCTTGAGGCGGGCATGGATTTCCTCAAGGTCCCAGTAGAAGCCCTGGCGATTCTGCACCCATTCGAAATAGGAGACGGTGACACCGCCGGCATTGGCCAGGATATCGGGCAGTACGACGACGCCCTTATCGGCCAGGATCTTGTCGGCTTCCGATGTCACCGGGCCATTCGCCAGTTCCAGCACCACCCTGGCCTTGATCGAAGCGGCATTGTCGGCGGTGATCATTTCCTCCAGCGCGGCCGGCACCAGCAGCTCGGCATCGACCGCGATGAGGTCGTCCGAGGGGATCACGGTGGCGCCGAGCTCGGCGGCCATGTCGGCCACTCGCCGGCCGGCGGTCTTGCCCTCGATCAGGCGCTTGACGTCCAGCCCGTCGGGCTTGTGGATGGCGCCGGTGGAGTCGGAGACGGCGACGATCTTGTTGCCATCCTCATCGGCCAGCTGGGCGAAATACTGGCCGGCATTGCCGAAGCCTTGGATGGCGACGGTGCGCGAACCGGAGAGGCCGAGTTCCTGCGCCAGGTGCCGCACCAGGTAGAAGCCGCCGCGCGCTGTGGCGTCGGTGCGGCCCAGCGAGCCGCCCAAGGCGATGGGCTTGCCGGTGATGACGGCGGGCGAAACCGACCCGGTGATCTGGTTATATTCGTCGGCCATCCACCCCATGATCATGGCATTGGTATAGACGTCGGGCGCCGGAATATCGCGGTCAGGACCGACCGTGGTGGCGAAGGCCTGCATATAGGCGCGGGACAGGCGCTCCAGCTCGGTCTTGGAGAGGGTGTGCGGATCGACCCGCACGGCGCCCTTGCCGCCGCCATAGGGCAGGTTCATCACCGCGCATTTGAACGTCATCCAGAAGGCGAGCGTCTCGACTTCCTCGATCGTGCTGTCGGGGTGGAAGCGGATGCCGCCCTTGGTGGGGCCGCGCGTATCGTCATAGCGGCAGCGCCAGGCCAGGAACGACTTGCGCGAGCCGTCATCCATGCGGATCAGCAGGCGCGTCTTGGTGGTCTCGCGCGGATATTTGAGTTTCTCGATGACATCCTGGTCGATCTGGAGGTGGCTGGCAGCCTCTTCGAGGCGGATCAAGGCACGATCAAGCAGGGTATCGTCGGTCATGGCGAGCTTTCATGAACAGAAAATGTGCACAACGCATAATTATGCGGCATTGATTTGCCATGACGGCGTGCTTAGGTCAATAAAGCTGACGCACATTGCATAGATTTGCTGCGAAGCGCCTATTGACGGTGCATTTTTCTCGCAGCAATGTCTCCAACCATCGAAATCGGGGTCTCAAGCCTTGTTTCCCTCGCTGCCGCTACCAGAAATCCTGGTCAATTCCGACGACTATAACCGCGTCATGCTGCTGGCCGAGAAGGTCAGCATGACCATGCCCTATGTCTCGGCCTATCTGGAACGTGAGCTGAACCGGGCCGAAGTGTGCGATCCCTGGAACCCGGCCGGGGTGTCCATGGGGCAGCGCGTCATGTTCCGGCTGGACGAGGAGCCGCTGACGCGGATCGGGCGGCTGATCTATCCCAACCGCGCCTTCGGGGAAAAAGGCAGCGTGCCGATTCTGGGTCCGGTGGGCGCGGCTCTGATCGGCATGCACCGCAATTCCAGCATAGAATGGCTCGATGACGGCCGAACCCGCACGCTGACCGTGCTCGATTACGGCTGGTAGCCCAGGGCGGCCACGAAGCCGTTATGGTCGAACAGCACCCAGAAGGTGATGGTGTTGGTCAGCACATGGGCCAAGGCGGTCCAGAATACCGAGCCGGTGCGCCAGGCAATCCAGTTCCATAGCAGCCCGAGCAGTGCCGCGCCGGCGATCAGCGGCATCCAGCCGCCGTCGAAGACCACGCCGTGGCTGAGCAGCAGGGGCAGGTGCCAGGCGGTGTAGAGCACCCAGCCGAGCCAGAAGCCAAGAAGCGGCCGTTCGGCAAAACGGGTCATGAAGCCGCCGCGCCAGGCGGCTTCCTCCAGCGGGCCATTGATGATGCCGACCAAAGCCGCCAGCATGGCCGCATGCGTGGTCAGCAGGGCGGTATTGGGCACGAAGGCGAGCAGCGCGACGGCGCCGACCTGCAGCAGGAGCAGACCGGGGACCCACCAGTCGCGCCAGGCCAGCTTTTCGCTGAACAGCCGCGGTCCGCGCCGATTGCGCACATGAAGGAAGATGACCGGCAGGCAGAAGGCCAACCAATAGACGGCCAATGACGCGAGATAGCCGCGTGGCCCGCCCCAGGCCCCGGTCAGCGCCGGCACGACCTGGGTCAGCGCGGCAATCAACACCAGCGCATGCAGGACGAGGGCGAACTGGGGGCGAGTCATCAATGCGGGCTCATTCGGTGAGCCCGCATTGAGTCAGAAAATGGGGGATTGGGCAATGCTGGGGGGCATTCAGCGTGCGTGGCCCACCCCACCCTCAATCCCTCCCCATCAAGGGGAGGGAGGCGCCAGCTCCAATGCCCGTGTTCATCGTCTCCCTCCCCCTTGTGGGGAGGGATCAAGGGTGGGGGTGGCCACATGCACCAGCGTCGCGGCGAGCAACGAACTCAATTCGCCTGGCTGCGATCCACCAGTTCGAAGTCGTCCGCGGTCATATCGACCTTGAGCGCCAGTTGCTGGCGGTCGAGTTCGGCCAGCCAGGCGGTCCACGAGCAGGGGCTCATGCCATCGTCCTGGCTTTCGATCTGCCGCTTGACGCGCTTCTGGAAGCTCAGCTTGAGCTGGGCGCGCTCCTCGCCGAAGCGGTTGCGCACCCGCGCTATCGCCGGAATGCCGTGCCGGTCGGTGACCCAGTTCTGGATATCGCGATGACGTGTCAGCGTGTGAATCTGATTCATGTGGCCTCCCCTCCAAATATGGTTACTAACCTTCTGAAACGAAGCCGGTCCTCCGCCGGTTCCCCGTTTCGGGATCAATTATCGTCCAGTTCGGTGACAAGCTTGAGACGCGTCATCTCCTCGGGGCTGAAGTAATAGAGCCGGTCCGGCGGGGTCTCGAGCGCATGCAGCCACAGGGCTGGATCGACGCCGGTTTTCGTCAGGTGGCCGATGATCTCGGCGGTGGTGGATTGTGCATCGCTCATGGCCGTACCGGCGACGCGCAGGGCGTTCTGCGGATCGGCCGCAAGCGCCGCAGCATAGATCTGGTGCACGCCGATGGCGGCATCGGCGCTGGCGATGCGCCGGGCGCCGGAAGCAAAGATGATGGGGCAGGACGAGGCGCAAAGCGAGCCGGCAGCGACCTTGGTGGCAAGGCCCTTTTCATGGATCAGACTGCCGATGGCGAGTGCATCCACGACCGATCCTCCAGGCGAATCGAGAACTACAGTCTCTGCGTATTCGCCCCGCGCTGCAATCTCGGCGGCGAAGCGGGTGGCCGAACCGACGTCGATCGAGCCGGTCAGGCGCAGTTCTCCACCGGGCGCCAGCACGATTTCGAGCGGCTGCTCAAGCAGTTGCGGGCTGGTCGTTACATTTGGCGTGGCGCCATCGGCCGGGCCGTCCGGATTGAACGGCGGCAGGATGGGCTGCATGGGCATGGCCAAAGCCGCGCCTTCATCGGCGGTCAGTTCGCGATAATCGACATAAAGCACCGAGGCGGTGCCGGCCAGCAGCGCGAAGAAGGCGACGCGCAGGATATTGCCATCGTCAATGGCCGCGATGCTTTCGATCAATCTGCGATAGAACGGGCTGTCCCTGGTCGCAGCGCGGGCATTGGCCTCGGTCTTCATATCGGACGCGGCGTGTCGGTGCGCTTGCGCTGCGCCGCGTCGATAGGGGTGACGGTCCCGTCATCGGGCGGCGCCTCGGCCACGTCCGGCAGATCGGTCGAAAGAGGTTCGGCGGGTTCGGTGCGCGGTTGTCCCGTCGTCACGTCGATGCCCGCCGCTTCCATCTGGCGGAACAAAGCCATGGCGCGCAGCATTTCGGCGGCGGTGATGTTCTCGGCCTCTTCCAGCGAGGCCGAGTCGCGGCGCATGGCGTCATGCACGATCATCAGCACCAGAACCAGCACGACCGGCAGCAGGTCGATGGAAATGGCGCCGGCCCAGCTGGGGATGAAATCCTGCCAGTAGCGGAGCACCGCCTCGGCGCTGGAGAGGGGTACGAAGCGGCGCTGCTCCACGGCCGGCGTGGCAAGGATTTCGTCGGCCGCCGTGGTCAGTGCCGCCGACTGGCTGGCGACCGAAGCGCGCACGGTTTCCATCACCTGGTCCTGCCGGCTCGCGAGGTCGCCCGAACGCCCATCGGCCACCGGGGCGATGAAGCCGGCGCTGAGATCGGCCGAGGCGCGCTTCACCGAAGCGGCCACATCGGTCTGCTGCAGGGCGCCGATGACGGCGGATAGCTGCACGGCCTCCGCCTGGAAACTGTCGGAGCGCGGCTCGATGGTGCCGGGGGTGGAGACCAGTTCGCGCATGGTGGCCAGCCGCGCCGAGCCCTGCTCGAACAGGGAAGCCACTTCGTCGCGGCTACCGGTAATGGTTGATGCCAGCTGGCTCATCTGCGCGCTCATCTGGGTCAGGAGCTGCACCACGCTGCCCGAGCCCTGCGTACCGGTCAGCGCACCGCTTTCGCGCTCATCGGCGGCCAGCCCGGCAAAACGCTCGGCCGCCCGTTCCACGTCGGGCAGCAGACTCTGGCTGGCCAGGGCATTGGCATGGGCCTGGTCGAGATCCTCGGCATAACCTTGCAGGGTCACCGCCATATGCTGTTCCAGCGCGGCCGAGCCGGCCAGAGCCGCCGCATTGAGCCAGCTCGACATGGCGATGATCATGGCGCAGCCCACCGCCATGGTGAGAAAGAGCCCGATGCGCTGCACGCCCGAAGTCACCAGCGGCACGAAGCGCAGCATGAAGCTCCAGAAGGCATAGATAGCCACCGAGACGGCGGCCGAATAGATCACCGCCGCGAAAAAGACGAAGCTGGCCGAGCCATCGAGCAGGCCGCGCACCCCGAGATAGGTATAGACGCCCGAAGCCAGAGCCAGCACGGCCAGGGCAAAGCGGGTCATCGTCTCGACGCCCTTGACGGTCTCGTTGAGGCGGTAGGCGTTCGGTTTGAGCTGCATGGTTCCGGGCCCCTGTCTTAAGCGGAGGTTAACACAGCGATGGCGGCAAGATGTGGGCGGCGTGGGCGAGGGTTAATGACGAGGGTGTGAGTGTGCCGGCGCCACGTCCTCGTGGTTCGAGGGTCGCTCCGCTTCCGCCTCACCGTGAGGGCTACTGTTAGCGCCGAGTTGGAAGCAGCCGTTGTATTAGCGCTCATGGTGAGGTGCGCTTCTTCAGCGCCTCGAACTACGGGGCGTGTCCCTACCCATTCAACTTCCGCATCAGTTTTTCTATCCGCTTGCGTTTGCTCTCCTGCCCGATCTTGCCGATCCGCTCCTTGAGCGTGGCCAGGAATCCCGGCTTCTGCTCGGGTGTCAGCACCGCGGCGGCCTGCTCGGCATAGGTGGGGAACTGGTTGGGCGCGGCATGCTTGAGCCGTTCCACCAGGATGGGCACGGCCCTGTCGCCATAGCCAGCGCGCGCCAGCTTCACGAGGATCGAATTGCAACGGTCCTTGGCGATGACAGAGCCACGATCAGCCGCCTCGATAATGGCCGGCAATTCGGCCACCAGAGTCGCAGCACGCTGTTCGGCCACCGCGTCCAGCGCCGTCATGGCGCCCCAGACCTTACGGTTGTTGGAACTTTTGAGCGCCTCGATGAAGACGGGGCACTGTCCACCCACCAGAGCCGGATTGCGGGCGCCGACCTCGTAGAGCACCTTGAGCGCGTCATTGGCCTGCCGCACCGGTCCCGAGCGCACGGCCACAGCCAGTTCGGCGACTGCAGCCGTGTCCTGGCGCGCTACGATATCCTCGGCCAGCGCTACATTGGGCTGTTCATCGCGCCGGTCCAGCGCGCCGGAAAGTCTGTCGAGTACGGTCATGACAACCTGTTCTGTAAGCCCCTGAGGTCTATTGAGGGCCTAGGACTCCACCGCCACATCCAGCGCCAGCGTCACCATTTCCCTGAGCGAGGTCTGCCGCTCGTTGGCGTCGATTTCCTCATGGGTGATCAGGCAATCGGTCATGGTGCAGATGGTCAGTGCCTTGACCCCGAAGCGCGCCGCCAAAGTATAGAGCGCCGCAGCCTCCATCTCGACGCCGATGACGCCGTGGTCGGGGAGCTTGTCGTAACCGGCAAAGCCGTCGGCATGGTAGAAGATGTCGGAGCTGAGCATGTTGCCGGCATGGTAGCGCATGCCCGCCGCCTCGGCCTTTTCCGCCGCGGCACGCAGCAGGCCGAAATCGGCCATGGGCGCGAAATTATAGGGGCCGAAGCGGTCGCGGACGATGGCGCTGTCGGTCGAGGCCGCCTGCGCCAGGATGAGATCGCGCACTTTCACCTTGGCATTGAGCCCGCCACAGGTGCCGACGCGGATCAGGGTCTTGAGCCCATAGGTGTTGATCAGTTCATGCACATAGATGGCCAATGACGGCTGGCCCATGCCGGTGGCCTGCACCGAAACGCTCTTGCCCTTCCAGGTGCCGGTATAGCCCAGGCAATTGCGCACCGAATTGACCAGAATGGGATCATCGAGGAAAGTCTCGGCAATCCATTTGGCTCGCAAAGGGTCGCCCGGCAGCAGCACGGCATCGGCATAGTCACCTTGCTTGGCGTGATTATGGGGGGTCATGGCGGCTCCTCGATTTTGTCCAGTTGGTCAAAGCAATGCCATTGCGCGCCGTGCACTGCAACCATCCGCGGCCTGCCGTCTTGACCTCGACATGTCAGAGGTCCATTTACGCAGCCGCATCTGGAGAACACCAATGGTCGCGAAGATTTTCATCGATGGCGAAGCCGGAACCACGGGTCTGCAGATCCGCGAGCGCCTGGCCGGCCGCCGCGACCTCGACGTACTCTCCATCGCCGCCGACAAGCGCAAGGATCAGGACGAGCGCAAGCGCCTGCTCAATGCGGCCGATATCGCCATTCTGTGCCTGCCCGACGATGCGGCCAGGGAAAGCGTGTCGCTGATCGAGAACGGCAGCACGCGCGTCATCGATGCTTCCACGGCCTTCCGGGTCGATCCGGACTGGGCCTATGGCTTTGCCGAAATGGACAAGGGCCAGAGCGAGAAGATCGCCGATGCGCGTTTCGTCGCCAATCCGGGCTGCTGGCCGCAGGGGCTGATCGCCACGGTGCGGCCGCTGATCGCTGCCGGCCTGCTCCCGGCCGATTTCGCCGTCACCTATAACGGCATTTCCGGCTATTCGGGCGGCGGCAAGGCGATGATATCAGAATATGAAACCGCCGGCGATGCGGCCAGCCACTTCATGCCCTATGGCCTGACCTTCCAGCACAAGCACGTGCCGGAAATGACGCTCTATACCGGTCTGGCCAGTGCCCCGCTTTTCGTGCCCAGTGTCGGCGATTTCGCCCAGGGCATGACGACGTTCGTGCCGCTGCAACTCAACCACTTGCCCAAGGTGCCCACCGGCCGCGAGCTGCATGCCGCCATTGCCGACCACTATGCCGGCATCAAGGACAGCTTCGTGGCCGTGGCGCCTTGTGAAGAGACCGCCAAGACCCCTGATCTCGATCCGCAGGCGCATAACGGCACCAATACCATGACCCTGCATGTCTTCGCCAATGACACGCGGGCGCAGGCCGTGCTGGTGGCGGTCTATGACAATCTGGGCAAGGGCGCCTCGGGCGCCGCCGTGCAGAACCTCAACCTGATGCTGGGCGTCAGCGCGAAAGAAAGCCTGGCCGCCTGATCTCTTTCCCTTCTCCCCTTGAGGGAGAAGGTGCCCCGAAGGGGCGGATGAGGGGTTGGTTCCTCGAGCATTGAAGCATGGGATGGCGCAGCACCCCTCACCCTGACCTTCCGCTGAACGCGTCAGGTCGTCCCTCTCCCTCAAGGGGAGAGGGTAGAGGCTCCGTCGTCATTCCATGGCAAAATCACTTCAACCGTACCCAGGAGTACGCTTCTGACTTGACCAGGACCTCGCTTTGCGCAAATACCCTTGGCAAAGCGAGGTTTCCTCATGGACAAGTTCACCAGCCTGACCGGTGTCGCGGCGCCCCTGCCGATCATCAATATCGACACCGACATGATCATCCCCAAGCAGTATCTCAAGACCATCAAGCGGACCGGCCTGGGCAGCGCCTTGTTCAGCGAGATGCGCTACAATGAGGACGGTACGGAAAATCCGGATTTCGTGCTCAACAAGCCGGGCTATCGCAAGGCGACCATCATCGTGGCCGGCGATAATTTCGGCTGCGGTTCGTCGCGCGAGCATGCGCCGTGGGCACTGCTCGATTTCGGCATACGCTGCGTCATCTCCACCAGCTTTGCCGACATCTTCTACAATAACTGCTTCAAGAATGGCATTCTGCCGCTGGTGGTAACCCCCGACCAGCTCAAGCTGCTGCTCGACGATGCCGAGCGCGGCTCCAACGCCACGCTGACTGTCGATCTCGAAGCCCAGACCGTGCAGGGGCCGGATGGCGGCACCATCCATTTCGATATCGATCCGAGCCGCAAGCAGATCCTGCTCGAAGGCCTCGACGATATCGCCGGCACGCTCAAGTCCGACCCGTCGATCACCACGTTCGAAAACAAGATGGCGGCCGACCGCCCCTGGCTCTAGAGGCAATAATGGTGCAGCGCATTTCCACCGGCTCGCCCTTCGAGGCGACCTTCGGCTATTCCCGTGCCGTACGGCACGAGGACACCGTTTATGTCTCGGGCACGACCGGCTATGACTATGCCAGCATGACCATGCCCGACGATGTCGGCCAGCAGGCGGCCAATGCGCTGGCCACCATCGACAAGGCCTTGCGCGAGGCCGGCTCGTCGATCCAGGACACCGTGCGCGTGGTCTATTATGTGGGCGACCGCAACGACGTCGACGCCGTGGTCAAGGCCGTCGGCCCGGTATTCAAGGATATCCGCCCGGCCGCCTCGATGCTGATCGTGCAGATGATCGAAGCCGGCATGAAGATCGAGATCGAGGTCACCGCCCGCATCGGCGCCGCCAACAGCTAGCCGCGCGCTTCCACCCCAAAAGCCCCGGCGATCAGGGCATAGCTCCGCCGGCGCAATTCGTAGCTGTGCACCGTCGTCGTGATCATCACCTCGTCGGCGGCGCAGCTCTCGGCCTTTTCGGCGATGGCGTCGCGTACCGTTTCGGGCGAGCCGACGATCCACAGGCTCGATTGATGGTCGATGATGCCCTGTTGCTGGGGCGTCAGCACGCGCGCATGGGCCTGCTCCGGGCTCATCAGCTCGCGCTGCTCGCCCGATGTGAACAAAGCCCAGCTCACCGCCTGCGAGCGCGACAGATAATGCGCTTCCTCATCCGTCGGCGCGCAGATGGCCGAGACGCAGAGCATGGTTTTCGGCTTGGGAAAAGCCTCGGTTGCCTTGAAGCCATAGCGATAGGCGTCGAAGGCGGGGGCAGGGGGCGTGTGGCTGAAATGGGCGGCAAAGGCATAGCCGATGCCCAATTGCCCTGCCGCCTGGGCGCTGGCGCCCGACGAGCCGAGCAGCCACATCGGCGGCAGCCTGATGCCGCCGGGCGAGACCGGTACGCGCGAAAACGGATGGTCGGGCGGAAAGCCGTCCTCGTCGAAGGCCATGAGTTCGGCCAGATAGGCGGAAAATTCCTCGCCGCCGCCGCTGCGCAGCGCGCGCATGGCATAGCCGTCGCCACCGGGGGCGCGGCCGATGCCCAGGTCGATGCGGCCGGGATGAAGGCCCTCGAGCGTGCGATAGGCCTCGGCAATGCGCAAAGGGGCATGATTGAGCAGCATGACGCCGCCGGAGCCGATGCGGATGTCTTTCGTATGGGCAGCGGCGCTGCCGATGAGGATTTCCGGCACCGAAGAGGCGATGGATGGCATGCCGTGATGCTCGGCATACCAGAGACGGGTATAGCCCAGCCGGTCGGCCTCCTGCGCCAGCAGGATGGTCTCGGCCATGGCCTGGGCGGTGGTGGTGCCCTCGGCGATGGGGGCGAGATCCTGCAGCGACAGGGCGAAGGGAGCGGCCATGGTAATGTTCCTTTTCGGCAATCGCTGCCTTCTATCGGCAAAATGCGATGAAAGCGAGATGCCAGTTTGGCCCCGTTTGTTTTTCCATGTCTTTGCCCCAACCGCGGTCCCTTTTGGCAGACAGGCGTTAGGGTCTGGTTCATTACAATTTTAGTCAAATCTTGCCGTCCGGCCGCCCGGCCCGCTCAATCGAAGATTGACGGCAAGGAGCTTTCCCCATGCGCCATCTCGTTCATCGCCTGAGCCTCGTCGTCGCGCTGTTGCTGCTGGCGATCCCGGCCGCGCAGGCGCAGTTCAACCTGCTTCCCGAAATCCGGGGCGGCGTCGGCATGCGCGGGGTCGATGGCGGTGGCAACCTGCTCGATCCTGATCGCATCGGCGATGCTAATGTCGAGCTGCTGTTTGCCGTGCCCGATCTCAATGCCTGGTCGGTCATCGGCGAGCTGCGGCCGCATCTGGGCGCCACGGTGAGCTTTCGCGGCCAGGATTCCTACGGCTATGCCGGATTGAGCTGGACCTTCCAGGCGCCGATCCTGCCGGTTTTCGTCGAAGCCAGCGCCGGCGGCGTGGTGCGCAGTGCGATGTTCAGCGCCCCGCAAAACGACCCATCACGCAATTTCGGCTGTGGCGTCGGCCTGCGGGTGGCCGCCAGCGCCGGCATCAACCTGCCGCTGGGCGCGTCGTTGATCGGGACGGTGGAGCACCTGCCCGATTTCGGAACCTGCGGGGTGGCGCGGGCGAATACCAATGTCGGGGTGAGGCTGGGTTTCCGGTTTTAGCTTTCTTACCTCTCCCCCAAGGGAGAGGTGGAGACGCTCACCCCTGCATCCACGCCTCGATTGGGCCGCTCAGCGTCGCCGCGAGGCTCTTGTCCTCGGCGAACACCCAGGCCCATTGGAAATTGTAGCCGCCGAGCCAGCCGGTCACGTCAACCACCTCGCCAATGAAGAACAGCCCCGGCACGTCCCTTGCCGTCATGGTCTTGGCGTCGAGATCGCGCGTATCCACGCCGCCCAGCGTCACCTCCGCCGTGCGATAGCCTTCCGAGCCGACCGGCTTCAGGGTCCAGGCCTTGAGCCTTGCTTCCACCAGCGCCAGCTTCTTGTCGGAGAAATCGCCGATCATGCCAGTCATGCCGAGCTCGTCGCCCAGCAGTTGCGCCAGCTTTCTGGGCAGCACATTGCCCAGCACAGTCTGCACCTGCAGCTTGGGCGTCGCCTGGCGGGCCGCGCGCAGAACTTCGCCGGCATCCTGGTGCGGCAGCAGGTCGATGGCGATGGCGTCGCCCTCGCGCCAATAGGAGGAGATTTGCAGGATGGCCGGGCCACTCAGCCCGCGATGGGTGAACAGCAGCGCTTCCTCGAACGCGGTCCTGCCGTGCCGCACGATGGCATCGGTGGCGATGCCGGAGAGGTCCCGGAGCTTTTCCAACGCGCCGGTCTCGAAGGTCAGCGGCACCAGAGCCGGGCGGGTTTCGGTCAGGCGCAGGCCGAACTGGGTGGCGAGTTGATAGCCGAGCCCGGTGGCGCCCATCTTGGGAATGGATTTGCCGCCGGTGGCGACGACAAGGCTGTCGCAGGTGATCGACGCGGTGCTCAGCTGCACCGCAAAGCCGCTTTCGTCCCGGCTTACGCTCTCGACCGATGTTTCCAGCACCAGCGTCACGCCGGCCTTGCGCATCTCGCCCAGCAGCATGGTGTTGATCTGGGTGGCCGGGCCGTCGCAGAACAGCTGGCCCAGCGTCTTTTCGTGGAAGGCAATGCCGTGTTCGCGCACCAGGGCGATGAACATGTCGGGCGTGTAGCGGCTCAGCGCCGACAGGGCGAAGCGGGGATTGGCGCTGAGAAAGCGGTCGCGGCCCTTGTCGGTGGTGGCATTGATATTGGTGAAATTGCAGCGTCCGCCGCCCGAAATGCGGATTTTCTCGCCGGCATATCTGGCGTGATCCACCACCAGCACCGAGCGGCCACGCCGGCCGGCCTCTATAGCCGCCATCATGCCGGCTGCGCCCGCACCAAGGATCACGACATCATAATGGGGCATGGCAGGTCCTGTGCGCGGAGAGATGTGTGCCACGCCCCTCGTGGTTCGAGGCTCGCGAAGGGCTCGCACCTCACCATGAGGGCTACTGGAACACGGAGCTAATAGTAGCCCTCATGATGAGGCGGGAGCGCAGCGACCCTCGAACCACGAGGGGCGTGGCACAAAGCCCGCTCTTAGTCGAAGTGCCACACCGTGCCAATGGTGACCTTGGAGGTGGTGGGGCCGGAAATGCCGGTGAGGCCCGGCGCGCCGTCCATGCGGCCCAGCAGCAGCGCTTCGCCACGCAGCGCCACATCGCCCCACAGCGCATATTCCAGGCCCCCGCCAAAGGCATAGGCGCCCGCCGCCTCGACCAGGCCCACGCCGCCCGCGGCATAGGCCAGCACGCCCGGCACCGGCACCACGCCGATGCGGGCCAGCGCCAGCGCGTCGAGTCCGGCATCGCCCGATGTGTCGTAATTGGCGCCGAGCTGCACTTCGATACCGGCGCGGATCATGTCGCCCAGCGCATGGTTATAGCCGGCCAGGCCCCCCATCTCGAAGCGGCTCAAATGCCAGCCGTGACCATAATCATCGAAAAAGTTGAACTGCGGATCGGCAAGGCTGCCGATGTTGATGCCGGCATAGAATCCGGAAAAGTCGGTCACCGGGCCACTGCTGAAGCCGGTCGATACGGGGCCGCCATCGAGCTGCCAGATGGCGCCCGAGGTGATGCGCATGGCCGAGATGGCCGGGACATTGTTGCCATTGGGCACTGGGCCGAGCTGGCCGATGCCGGCCGCTTCGAGCCGCAGGCCCATATTGGAGGTCACCATGACCTCGGCGCCGATACCGGCCTCGAAGGCCCAGCTCTCGCCCAGGCGGCCGGCGCCGGCAAGCATGTAGATCAGGCTGTTGTCGCCGGCGGCAAAGCCCAGCCGGGCCAGTGCCATCAGCCGCAGATAGGCCGAGCTCGAAAAATCGGTGGCGACGGTGCCCTGCAGTTCGGCGCCGACGATGACGCCCGGTGCGACAGGCTGGTTCCAGCCGACCACGCCGCCGATTTCGGGACGGATGTCCCAGCCAACCGTGTTGAAATTGTTCTTTCGCGCCGAGATTGGGCCGATCAGCACGCCGGCATAAAGACCATCGAAGGCGCTGGGCGCGGTGAAGTCGCTGCCGAGATCGGGGCTGAAATAGAGCGCATCGCTCTGGGCTGCGGCGCTTCCCGCCAGCAGCAGTGCTCCCAACGCCGCCCCCGCAAACACAACAGCACGCATCGCCAGTCCCCCGTTCGCGCCATTGCGGCGCGAAAGCCCTTCATAGCGCGATAATTTAGTCGCTTAACAGCATCTTAACACAGTCCTTGTTGCAAGGCTGCATCACTGGGCGTACCGCGCGGCAATTTCATTGACTCTTTCCTATTTGGGCGTATGAGAAGTCCTGCTTTCAACCAGAGCAGTCAATCGATGCGCAGCTTTTTCGCCATTGCGAATCTTGCAACCGCCCGGCCAGCCGCCGGGGGCGTCGCTGCGCCGATGACCAAAACCACCAAAACCGCCTGACGCTTTTCCCCGGGTCGCCTCCCGACGGGGAGAGGCTCAAAGCACTGACCGCGATGGATAGCCATCGCGCGGGGGCGGAAATGGCAAGGGACTGGAGTTCTAGCATGGGTTATCGCGTCGCTGTCGTCGGTGCCACAGGCAATGTGGGCCGGGAAGTTCTCAATATTCTGGCCGAGCGCAAGTTCCCCGCCGATGAGGTGATCGCGCTCGCCTCGTCCAAGTCGATCGGGCGCGAGATTTCCTATGGCGACAAGATCCTCAAGGCCAAGAATCTCGACGACTTCGATTTCAAGGGCGTCGATTTCGCCATCATGTCGGCCGGCGGCGCCATTTCCCGGGACTGGGCGCCCAAGATCGCCAATTCCGGCTGCATCGTCATCGATAATTCGAGCTACTGGCGCTACCATTCCGATGTGCCGCTGGTGGTGCCCGAGGTGAACGGGCATGTGCTCGACCGCTGGCTGGCCGATCCCAAGCGCGGCAATATCATCGCCAATCCCAATTGTTCCACTGCCCAGCTGGTGGTGGCGCTCAAGCCGCTGCATGACGCGGCCAGGATCAAGCGCGTCGTCGTCTCGACCTATCAGTCGGTTTCCGGCGCCGGCAAGGAAGGCGTCGACGAGCTGTGGAACCAGACCAAGGGCATTTTCGTCAACGATACGGCGACCCCCGGCAAGTTCCCCAAGCAGATCGCCTTCAACGTCATCCCCCATATCGATGTGTTCATGGAAGACGGCTACACCAAGGAAGAGTGGAAGGTGCTGGCCGAAACCAAGAAGATCCTCGATCCCAAGATCAAGGTGACCTGCACCGCCGTCCGCGTGCCGGTGTTTGTCGGCCATTCGGAAGCGGTCAATATCGAGTTCGAGAACCCCATTTCCGCCGATGAGGCGCGCGACCTGCTGCGCGACGCGCCGGGCATTTCGGTGCTCGACAAGCGCGAGCCGGGCGGCTACGCGACCCCGGTCGAGACGGTGGGTGAATACGACACGTTCGTTTCCCGCATCCGCGAGGACAATACGGTCGAGAACGGCCTCGTCATGTGGGTGGTTTCGGACAACCTGCGCAAGGGCGCCGCGCTCAACACCATCCAGATCGCCGAAGAACTCATCGCCCGCGGGCTCAAGGCAAGGCTGGCGGCTTAGCTCGAATCGTACCCCAGTCACGGTGTCACCCCGGCGAAGGCCGGGGTCCATCCTGAGATCGACGGAGGGATGTGCCATCTCAGGATGGATTCCGGCCTTCGCCGGAATGACATTGTGTTTTTGCCGTCGCTCTTGAGTCTTCCATGCCCCTCCGCCACATCGCGCTCGCTTTGCTCGTCGTTGCCATCTGGGGCTTCAATTTCGTCATCATCAAGCTGAGCGTCGAGGCCCTGCCGCCCATTCTGGCGGCGGGGCTGCGTTTCGTCGCGGCGGCTCTGCCGGCGGTGCTCTTCATCCGGCCGCCGAAAACGCAATGGTATTACGTGGTCGGCTTCGGGCTGGCCTTCGGCTTTGCGCTTTATGGCTTCCTCAACCTCTCCATTGCTTGGGGCATGTCGGCGGGATTGAGCTCGCTGGTGCTGCAGACGCAGGCGTTTTTCACCATGGCCCTGGCCTTCGTGGTGCTGGGCGAACGGCCCAGCCGCTTCCAGGTCGTCGGCGCGCTCATCGCCTTTGCCGGCATCGGCGTCATCGCCGTCGAACGCCTGGCCGCCACGGCCATCCTGCCGCTGGGCATGACGCTGCTGGCGGCGCTGAGCTGGGGGCTGGCCAATGTGCTGACCAAGAAGGCCGGCCGCGTCAATGCGCTGGCCTTTACCGTCTGGGGCGCGCTGGCCGCGCCAGTGCCGCTGATCGGGCTGTCGCTGCTGGTCGAGGGTCCGCGGGCGGTGCTCGACGCGCTCGCCAATTTCGGCTGGGCGGATGCGGGGCTCATCGCCTTCCTCGCCTATCCGGCGACGCTGCTGGGCGGCGCCATCTGGAGCTGGCTGCTCGGGCGCCACCCGGCCACCGTCGTCGCGCCGTTCACCCTGCTGGTGCCGATCACCGGGCTGCTGTCGGGCTATCTGGTGCTGGGGGAAACCATCACGTCGATGGAAATCGGCGGTGCGGTCTTGGTCATTGCCGGCCTGCTCGTCACGGTGCTGCGCGGACGGCCAGTCGAGCCGGGTGTCCGGCTCGACTGAAATGCTGGTTACTGCGCCGGCGCTTCCGGCGTGGCCGGCAAGGTCGCCGGCTGCAGGCTGTTGAGCTCGTCGGGGGTCAGGCCCCCGCTGGCATCGGCATCGGCGCTGTCGAACTCTTCCTGGGTCAGGTCGGTCCAGATCAGTTGCAGTTCGGCAAAGCTCAGCTCGCCATTGGCATCGGTATCGACATCGACAAAGCTGGTCGGGGTCTGCGCCAGGGCAGCGCCCGCCGACAGGCCGAGAATGGCCAGGGTCAGGGCAATCTTGTGCATGAAAATAACTCCGATAGCGGCCGCGGCCGCGGCCTGAAACAACAGAAGCCACCCCAGGAGGCGTGGGGTGGCTTCATGGGACGCCCGGGGGAGGGCGTCAGCGGGATTAGCTGGCCGGGACAGCCGGGGCCGCCGAAGCGGCAACCAGTGCGTCGTATTCTTCGGCGGACAGATCGCCATTGGCGTCGATATCGGCAGCCGTGAAGGCCTCTTCGGTCAGGTGGGGCCAGGCAACCTGGGCCTCGGCCAGGGATACGCCGCCGCTGGCATCCGCATCAACGGTCGCGAAATCGGTGGCAGCCTGGGCGAACGCGGCGGTCGAAAGGCCGAGAACGACGAGGGACGACAGGATGATCTTCTTCATGGGAGGTGAGCTCCAATGTTGGGGAGAAAAACGGTGACCGGTTAGCCGGTCTCCGACGAGCCACTCTCCTGCGGCCCGTGAGACAGACAATGATTTCCCAATGTGTCTCGTCCGGGCCCGAAAATCGGCGGTGGTCGGGATTTACTGCGGCAAAATCCGGGCAGTAACGCCAGACGAAAAGACAGATGTAATCGTCAAGACTACCAATTCAATCTAATGTCGTGATGAAATAATACTGCGCGAATAATTTGCCTGACGCTGCGACATTTTGGTACGCACAAAACCAACGCCAAGACACGGTGCCATGATTTTCTATCACGGCGCCGTGAAGCGGATTATCTTCCACTCACGAGCAAGTGAAACGGAAGTCCAACGGCGCCGGCGTCAGAGATTGGGACGGACGAAATCGCCGCTATCGGCGTCCATCACCCAGAGTTCGCCCGTCGAGATATCGAACCAGGCGCCATGCAGGGCGAGCTTGCCCTCGGTTTCGAGCGCTTTGACATAGGGGAAGGTGCGCAGATTGCGGATGGAGTTGCGAATCGATATGCGCTCGAGGGCCGTCTGGCGCTCGCTTTGCGTCATCAGGCTGTTCTTGCCGAGCTGGCCGGGCAATTCGCCGAGCATGGCCATCCACTTGCCGATGAAGTCGCCGGCATCGAGCGGCGCGGCATCGGGTGCCAGCGCGGCCTTGATGCCGCCGCAGCGGCCATGCCCCATGATAACGATATTGGCGATGTTGAGCGCCTTGACCGCAAATTCGATGCCGGCCGAAGTGCCGTGCTGGCCGGCATCGGGCTGGTAGGTCGGCACCAGGTTGGCCACGTTGCGCAACACGAACATCTCGCCGGGTCCAGCGTCGAAGATCATTTCGGGCGCGGCGCGGCTGTCGCAGCAGGCGATGATCATGGTGGACGGGTTCTGGCCCTCGGCGGCCAAGTCGCGAATCCGGTCCTTCTCTCGGGAATAGCGGCCCGCCATGAAGTTGGCGTGACCCTGGAGCAGGTAGTCGGGAAAGCTGTGCATGGCATTTCGATTAGCGCTAAGATCGGTCGAGATCAACTGCGGCGAACGCCGTGCCGCGCATCGGGGCCATGCATGCTCATCTACCGCTTCCTCACCGGCGAGGACGACGCCGCTTTCTGCCACAAGGTTACCAAGGCCCTGAGCGAAGGCTGGCAGCTCCACGGCTCGCCCACTTATGCCTATGACGGCTTCTCAAAAAAGATGAAGGCCGGCCAGGCCGTGACCCGCATCGCCAGGGACCAGCCCTACGACCCGGACAAGAAGCTGGTGGATTTCTAGTCCTGCCAGGCGTGGTGTTCCCCCTCGCCCCTTGAGGGAGAGGGCGGCAATTTCCTCGTTCAGAGGAAATTACCGGGTGAGGGGTGCTGCGCTCGCCCATGCTTTAATGCCAGTGGAAGCAATCCTCATCCGCCCGGAGCCTGCTTTCGTGCATGGCTGCCTAAACCGCCCCCCCCGCCGCCAGTCTGAGCGCCAGCGCCTGCAGCATCAATATCGTCTTGCCGTCGACGATGCTGCCCGCCTTCACCATGGCCAGGGCTTCGTCGAGGCCAAGCTCGAACACTTCGATATCCTCGCCTTCCTCGGCCAGCCCGCCGCCGCTCGCGGCCTGCTGGCCCGGCGTGTAGCGGCCAAGGAAGCAGGCGCATTTTTCGGTCACCGAGCCGGGGCTCATATAGGCGTCGAACAGGAAGATCATGGTTTCGGGGGCGTAGCCGGTTTCCTCCATGGCCTCGCGGCGGGCGGCAATTTCGGGTAGCTCGCCGTCGAGCAGGCCGGCAGGCGCCTCGATCAGCCAGGCCGGATCGCCGTTGACCTGGGCCGGCAGGCGAAACTGGCGCGTCAGGATCAGGGTGCGCGCGGCCGGGGCGAACAGCAGAACGGCGGCGGCGCTGCCATGGTCGTAAACCTCGCGCTGCACGGTCTGCCGCGTGCCGTCGCGCCTGATATGGTCGACCTCGTAGCGGTCCAGCCGCCCCCAGCCATGGGCCAGCGGGGTGACGCTCAGAATCGTGACGGGTTCGGTCATGCGGGCTCCTTGATCGTCGGTCTTCTGCCCTAAACCAGGCCTTTCGGCCAGCCCGCAATCCTGAATGGCAGCTAAACGCGCAGTTCACGGCGGAGTGAAGTGGGGGTCGCTAGAAGCCCTCCCACCAGCGGCGGCCACCACGGCGCCGCACGCTTCAAAAGGGAAACTATCATGTCCAACAAGACCTTCGCCTTCGCTTTCGCAATCGCCTCGATTGCCGGCTTCGCTGCCGCAATGCCGGCCCAGGCCGCCACCCGTTCGGTCGATATCCACCCCGAACTTTTCGCCAGCCGCTGTATCGCCCAGGGCGGCGCCATCGCCGCCGCCAACCCGACGCTGGCTTGCCAGACCCCGGAAACCACCATCGTCTGCAGCTTCATGACGCTCAATATCGCCCGTTGCGAATGGCCGGGCATCGAGGGCCAGGTCGCCGTCAACCGCATCATCGGCATGCAGGATGCCGAGGCCGTCGGCGGCTCGTCCGGCGCGATCAAGAAAGGCGGCGGTTTCAAGTTGCCCGACCTGCCGCTCGACAATGGCAATGGCGGCGGTGGCATCGATCTCCCCGACCTGCCGATCAAGTGGAACTGATCCGGCTACATCCGCCGGCCATGGAACTGCCCCCGGGTCGATCCGGGGGCAGTTTCGTTGCAATGCCTTCAGGTTCGGCGCGCTTTCGTCGTCGAGATTGGCCACGATAGTCCGGAGGCCGCTATCCGCCGGGCGCTATTTCAGCGGCAGATACAGTTCCACCACCACTTCATGGGCCTGCACCTCCGGAATGCGGGAGAGCCAGCGCTTGCTGTACATCGGGAAGTCGCGGGCTTCCTCGCCGCTGGCCGGAAGCCAGTCGCGATAGAGATAGAGCGCGGCGGGCTCCAGGTTGTTGGTATTGCCGGGATAGCGCAGCACCGCGCAGCGACCGCCGGGAATCATGCCGGCTTTCACCCGCTCGTCGTTCGGACCGACCGGCAGGTCGGTCCCGACACACAGGTCCATGCTGTAATCGGCGGGGTTCGCGGGCTCCCGCTCGGACCGGAAGACCATGTAGGTGGGACTGGTTTCGGGCGACAGGCCGGCCGCCTTGCGCCAGGCAATGAAGTGCTGGCGGGTATCGGCGATGGTTGTCCGCTCGCCCCGGTGTTCGATCATCGCCACCGGCGTCGGGGGCACCTCGTGGATCGTCACGTCGTTATCGTCAAAGATTATCTGCATGAGGGTGTTCCTTGCTATGTCGAGTGGCCCGAAGGCCATAAGCCACGACCCCCAATCGGGAGACTTCCGGAACGCGGACGGCGATTGCCCCAGCCGTTGCCGAAAGGCGCGGGCGAAGGCGTCGGGCGCGTCGTAACCGGCATCCATCGCGATATCGGTGACGCTTGCGGCGCCCTCCGAAGCCAGCCGGTGCGAAGCGCGCTTCATACGGGCCAGCTGGACATAGCGGTGCACGGACAATCCGAAGGTCGCCGTGAACTGCCGGTGGAAATGAAATTTCGAGAAGGCGGCAACCCGGCTCACCGTTTCCAGGTCCAGATCGCCATCGAGCTGCTGGTCGATATGGTCCAGCACCCGCTGCATCCGGGCCTGGTAATTTTGAAGCGGCGTCGTCATCGTCCCGTTCTCCGTGGCGGCGTCATCTAGCTGCCCTGGTCCTCGGCGCGCTCGACCGATCTTGCGGTTTCGGGCCCGACTGCCGGAAACGCCCGACGCATCCAAGCGTGCTTGGTCGTGCCGTTCCTCTGCGTTCCGCGCACATCGAGTGCGCCATACGAACAAAGTGCGACATGCGCCAAAAGTCGCAGGCGGACGCTTTGATTTTGTAACCTTTGGGCGCTAGAAGTCCCGAACCATTCCAAACTGCGAGCGGCCAAGCCGCATGCCAGCGAGGCTTCATGACGGTTCGCTCCCGCCCCCTTTCTCCGCATCTGCAAATCTACCGCTGGACCATCACGATGACGATGTCGATCGTCCATCGCGCCACCGGCATCGCCAATTATGCCGGCATGGCGCTGCTGGCGCTCTGGCTCGGGGCCGCCGCCTGGGGGCAGGAACCGCTCAATGCGGTCAATGACATTTATGGCTCCTGGTTCGGCCAGCTCGTGCTGTTCGGCTTCACCTGGAGCCTGATCCACCACATGCTGGGTGGCCTGCGCCACTTCATCTGGGATTTCATCATCGGCATGGAGCCGGGGCAGCGCGAGGCGCTGGCCTGGGCCAATCTGATCGGTTCCATCGTCCTGACCCTGTTGGTCTGGACCGTTTTCGTCTGGATGGCATGATGCGCGAAACCGTCATCACCCGCGACATGGTCGCCAATCCCAAGACGGCCTATGGCAACAAGAAGGCCTCGACCCGTCATTTCATCACCCAGCGGCTGACCGGGGCGATCAATATCGCCTTCCTGGTCTTGCTGCTCTTCGTCGTGGTGCGGCTGGCCGGGCAGGACCGGCTCGATATGGTGGCGGTGCTGGGCAATGGCTGGATCGGCCTGCCGCTGGCGGTTTTGCTGGTGATCGTGGCCATCCACATGCGCAACGGCATGCGCGATGTGCTGGAAGATTATTTCGCGGGCAGCCTCTATCGCCTGCTGATGCTGCTCAACACCTTGTTCTGCATTCTCGTCGCGGTGGCCGGGGTCGCCGCGCTTCTCAAGCTCGTCTTCTGGGGTTAGCCGATGGCCACTTACGAACTCATCGACCACGAATTCGACGTGGTGGTGGTCGGCGCCGGCGGCGCGGGCCTGCGCGCCACGCTCGGCATGGCCGAACAGGGCTTCAACACCGCCTGCATCACCAAGGTCTTCCCCACCCGCAGCCACACCGTGGCGGCGCAGGGCGGCATTGCCGCCTCGCTGCAGAATATGGGGCCGGATTCCTGGCAGTGGCACATGTACGACACCGTCAAGGGGTCGGACTGGCTGGGCGACAATGACGCCATGGAATATCTCGCGCGCGAGGCGCCGGCGGCCATCTATGAGCTCGAGCATTACGGCGTGCCGTTTTCGCGCACCAATGAAGGCAAGATCTACCAGCGCCCCTTCGGCGGCCACATGACCGAATTCGGCGAAGGCCCGCCGGTGCAGCGCACCTGCGCCGCCGCCGACCGCACCGGCCACGCGATCCTGCACACCCTCTACGGCCAGTCGCTGCGCAACGACGCGCAGTTCTTCATCGAATATTTCGCGCTCGACCTGATCATGGGCGATAACGGCGAATGCCAGGGCGTCATCGCCTGGAAGCTCGACGACGGCACGCTGCACCGCTTCCGCGCCAAGCTCGTGGTGCTGGCCACCGGCGGCTATGGCCGCTCCTATTTCTCCGCCACCTCGGCCCATACCTGCACCGGCGACGGAAATGGCATGGTTGCCCGCGCCGGGCTGCCGCTGCAGGACATGGAATTTGTCCAGTTCCACCCCACCGGCATCTATGGCGCCGGCGTGCTGATCACCGAAGGCGCGCGCGGCGAAGGCGGTTACCTCACCAATTCGGAGGGCGAGCGCTTCATGGAGCGCTATGCCCCCAATGCCAAGGACCTGGCGTCGCGCGACGTCGTTTCCCGCTGCATGACGCTCGAAATCCGCGAAGGGCGGGGCGTTGGTCCTAAGAAGGACCACATCTACCTGCATTTGGACCACCTCGACCCAAAAGTGCTGCATGAGCGCCTGCCGGGCATTACCGAATCGGCAAAAATCTTTGCCGGCGTCGACCTGACGCGCGAGCCGATCCCGGTGCTGCCGACGGTGCACTACAATATGGGCGGCATCCCTGCCAATTATCATGGCGAAGTGCTCGACCCGACGCCGGACAATCCCGACCGGATCGTGCCGGGCCTGATGGCCGTGGGCGAAGCGGCCTGCGCGTCGGTGCATGGCGCCAACCGCCTGGGCTCCAACTCGCTCACCGACCTCGTGGTCTTCGGCCGCGCCGCTGCCATCCGCGCCGGCAAGGTGGTGGATAAATCGGCACCGATCCCCGGCATCAATGCGGCACAGGATGCGAAGATCCTGGCCCGCCTCGATCGCCTGCGCAATGCGGCCGGCTCCCAGCCCACCGCCAAGCTGCGCGACGAGATGCAGCGCACCATGCAGGCCGATGCCGCCGTGTTCCGCACCGGCGCCTCGCTCAAGAGCGGCGTCAAAGGCATGAGCGAGATCTATTCCCGCCTCAAGGACGTGCAGGTCACCGATCGCAGCCTGATCTGGAATACCGACCTGGTCGAAACGCTCGAGCTCGAAAACCTCATGGCCAATGCCATGGTGACCGTCGTCTCGGCCGAAGCCCGCCACGAAAGCCGCGGCGCCCATGCCCACGAGGATTTCCCCTCCCGCGACGACGAAAACTGGCGCAAGCACACGCTGAGCTGGATCGATACCGACACCGGCGCCGTCCGCCTCGGCTACCGGCCCGTGCATGTCGATCCGCTGACGGCGCAAAGCGAAGGCGGCATCGACCTCAAGAAGATCGCGCCCAAGGCGAGGGTCTATTGATGCGCACGCCTCTCGCTTTCGCCGCCCTGCTGCTGCTGACCGCCCCCGCCTTCGCTGCGCCGACCCAGGCGCAAAAGGATGAATTTTACGCGGTCTGCATGGGTATCGCGCAGAATGACACCTTGTGTTCCTGCAAGGCCGATGCGGCGATGACGCTGATCGACGAGCGGATGATGGGATACGTCATCGCCGGGATGAAGGGCGGGGCCGTCGGCGAACCCGACGACGTCGCGGGCGCCCGCGCTCGATACCTCCAGGAATCCAATCGGGCCTGCGGATTGAACTACTGATGAAGGACGTCCGCTTCACCCACCACGTCATTCCCGCTTTCGCGGGAATGACGCTGCGGTTGAAACAAATTCAGTGCCGGTTGAGCGGCGCTTAGGAAAGGACCAAAAATGGTCGAACTGATGCTCCCCAAGGCCGATCGCCCCGTAAAGGGCAAGACCTGGCCCAAGCCCGCCAATGCCAGCCGGCTGCGCGAGTATCACATCTATCGCTACGATCCCGACCAGGGCGCCAATCCGCGCATCGACACCTATTTCGTCGACCTCGACGATTGCGGCCCGATGATCCTGGACGGCCTGCTCTGGATCAAGAACAAGGTCGATCCGACCCTGACCCTGCGCCGCTCCTGCCGCGAGGGCATCTGCGGCTCCTGCTCGATGAATATCAACGGGCTCAACACCCTGGCCTGCACCAAGGGCATGGATGACTCCACCGGCCCCATCAAGATCTACCCGCTGCCGCATATGCCCGTGGTCAAGGACCTGGTGCCCGACCTCACCACCTTCTATGCCCAGCACCGCGCCATCGAGCCCTGGCTCAAGACCACCTCGCCGACCCCGGACAAGGAATGGACCCAGTCGGTGCCGCAGCGCGCCAAGCTCGACGGGCTCTATGAGTGCATTCTCTGCGCCTGCTGCTCCACCTCGTGCCCGAGCTATTGGTGGAATGGCGAAAAGTATCTCGGCCCGGCAGCCCTGCTGCAGGCCTATCGCTGGCTGATCGATTCGCGTGACGAGACCACGCAGGAACGGCTCGACGACCTCGAGGACCCGTTCAAGCTCTATCGCTGCCACACCATCATGAACTGCGCCAAGGTCTGCCCCAAGGGCCTCAACCCGGCCAAGGCCATCGCCGAAATCAAGAAAATGATGGTAGAACGCAAGGCAGCCTAGTCCGCCATCGACAAAGGCGACCTGACGCAACGGGACGGACGACTGCCTCGTTTGCCGGGTCTCGGCAAATACCAGGAGTTCGCCGCTGTGCCGTCACGCTTGCGCCAGGGGGCGTCCCAGCTTCCGCCAACTGCCAATCCCGTCCAGGCGCTGGAAGCGGGAATCGTCCTTAACCGGACGCAGAAGCTGTGGGATGAAGGGAAAATCCCCGAGGCCCTGCATGCCTGCAACGACATTCTCAAAACCGACCCAAATCATGCCGGCGCCCTCTACATGATGGGCATGCTGGCGCTGGAGCTCGGTGCGCTGGATATGGCCATCGGCAGCCTCGAGCGCGCGGCGGCCAGCTCGCCGGGCACGACCCGCATCCTGGTGGGCCTGGGGCAGGCGTTCGCCAAATCGGGACAGCCCGTCAAGGCGGCCGGTGTCTATACGAAAGCCCTGCAGCTCAGCCCCAATTCGGGCGCCGCCTATCGCGGGCTGGGGCTGGTGCAACTCGATCTCGATCAGCGCGGTAATGCGCTCAAGAGTTTCCGCAAGGCGCTCAAGATCAATCCCGATGACCAGTTCGCCACCTATATGCTGGCGGCCCTGGCCGACGCGGCGCCGGTTGCGCCGGAGGGGTATGTCCCGGCACTGTTCGATTCCTATGCCGAGCAGTTCGACCTCCATCTCACCGGCAAGCTGGGCTATCGCATCCCCGAAGAAATCGCCGAACTTGTCGGCACCCGCTATGCGGGCGACGCTATCGCCAGCGCGGTGGATCTGGGCTGCGGCACCGGTCTCGTCGGCGCGGCCTTGGGCGCGCGAGTCGCCGCGATCGACGGGGTGGACCTGTCGCCCAGGATGCTGGCCAAGGCGGCGGATCGCGGGATTTACCGAACCCTCAGGGAAGGGGACGCGACCGATATCCTTAACAGGGATGCCGGCTTTGCCGGCCCCTATGATCTGGCGACGGCAGCCGATGTGTTCATCTATATCGGCCGGCTCGAAGCCGCCTTTGCCGCGGTAAAGGCCCGCCTCGCGCCAAAGGGGCTTTTCGCCTTTTCGGTGGAAGTCGCCGATCAGGGGGAGGTGGACATCCGCAGCTCCGGCCGCTTCGTCCATTCGCACGCCTATATCGCCGGCCTCGCCGAGGCATTCGATTTCAGCATCGTGGAGCAAAAGGCGCTGATCATCCGCCAGGAAATCGACGTGCCGGTCCCCGGCACCCTCTATCTGCTGCGCAGCCGGTAATGATTAGAGTTCCTTGAGCGTGGGCTCCCTCTCCCCTGAGGGGAGAGGGTGGGGTGAGGGGTTCAGCGCTGGTGGAGGGTGAGATGCCTAAAGCGGCACTGAACCCCTCACCCGACCCTTCGGGTCGACCTCTCCCCTCAGGGGAGAGGTGACTTCCGCTCCAACAAAAACGGCGGGGCTTTCACCCCGCCGCATAAATCCGTCCCTGTCGTCGGGCCTATAGCCCGGCTTCGCTGGTCAGGATGATGGTCCCTGCCTCATAGGCGGCCTTGCAGTCGACGCTGTCGTGATACTCGTCGCTTTCCAGCAGCACCGAGGCTGCGTTCGGGCCTTCGAAGCGCGGGTCGTCACAGCGGTCGTCATTGGCATAGTCGGAGCTATTATCGCCGAACTCGATATGGCTGCTGTCATAAGGGGCGCCGGCGGCATATTCGGGCGAATAGACCTTGCGGATCGTCACCCTGCCTTCGGCTTCCAGGGCCTTGCAGTCGGTGGCGTCGCCATAGAGGTCATCGGTCAGAAGCTTCTTGTCGGTACCTTCGCCCATGAAGCGCAGGTCGTCGCATTCGCCGTCATTGGCCCATTTGCTCCAGTCGCTGCCATAGTCGAATGCGGCAACCGGGGTCGTGGGGCTTTCGCCATTATAGGTGGCGGTGCCGGCTTCGACCGCGGCGCGGCAGTCGGTGGCGTCATGGCCGAGATCGGCATCGAGCAGTTCGCCGGCAACGCCGGTGCCCGAAAAGCGTGGATCGTCGCATTCGCCGTCCTTGGACCACTGGCTGGTATCGTCGCCATAGGCGATATCGGCCGTGGCCGAGCCGCCGACAAAGCTCACCGTGCCGGCATCATAGGCCGCCTGGCAGTCGGTGGCGTCCTTGAGGATATCGGCATCGACCAGTTCGGCGGCCGAGCCGGTGCCCTGGAAGCGCGGGTCGTCGCATTCGCCATCATTGGCCCATTCGCTGGAATTGTCGCCGAAGTCGATGGCGGCCGTCGTCGTGGTCGCGGCGCCGGCATCCTTGAGCGTCACCGTGCCGGCGGCATAGGCGGCGCGGCAGTCGGTGGCGTCCTTGCGCAGGTCGGCATCGATGGTTTCGGCGGCCGAGCCGGTGCCTTCGAAGCGCGGATCGTCGCATTCGCCGTCATTGTTCCATTCGCTGCTGTCGTCGCCGAAGTCGATGGCGTCGATCGCCGTGGCAATGGTCACGTCGGCGGGCGTGGTGCCGCCCTGCTTGAATGTCACGGTACCGGCCTCGAGCGCGGCGCGGCAATCATTGGCGTCCTTGAGGATATCGGCATCGACCAGTTCGGCGGCCGAGCCGGCGCCCTCGAAGCGTGGATCGTCGCATTCGCCGTCATTGGACCACTGGCTGGAATTGTCGCCGAAGTCGATATCGGCGGCGACGGGCGTGGTTGCGCCGCCGGCCAGTGCCACCGTGCCGGCTTCGAAGGCCGTACGGCAGTCGGTGGCGTCCTTGCGGATATCGGCATCGACCAGTTCGGCAGCCGATCCGGCGCCCTCGAAGCGCGGATCGTCGCATTCGCCGTCGTTGGACCACTGGCTCGAATCGTCGCCGAAGTCGATATCGCCGGTAACGGCGGTGGTGACTGGCGGCGGGTTTTTCTTGTTGTCGAGCTTTTGCGCCATGGCCGGAGCCGCCAATCCGGCGGCCAGCACCACGGCCAGCACCGCTCCCCCCAAAACCTTTTGCAACGCGTTCATCGGTCGTCCCTTCCCAGATGTATGCCGCAAGTCGTGGCTGGACATTACAGCGGCTTTGCGGCGGCCAAAAGCCACCACCGAAAGATTCAGCTGGCCTGCCGCGCCCGTCGCTCGGCGCGGGCAAACAGCACCGATCCTAGCAGAACCAGCGCCGTGCCCACCCCATGAAACAGGGTGAAGGGTTCGGAAAGCACGATGACGGCAATGACAATTGTCACCACCGGCCCGAAGGCGGCGGTGGAGGAGGTGGCCCGCGCCCCGATCCGCGCCATGCCGGCATTCATCAGGAAGCTGGGCAATACGGTGCCCAGCACGCCCAGGGCCAGCCCATAGGCCCAGAGCTGGGGGCTCAGCGCCAGGTAGCTTTGCGGACCCGCGATGATCAGGTTCTGTGCAATGGCGCAGACCGCCGCCGTCGACATGCCGATGCAGGTGAACAGCGCCGAGCCCAGCACCAGCATCTGTCTTTTGGCCAGGTGCTGGTAGATCGCGAAGGTGATGGCCGAGCCCAGCACCAGCAGGGTGCCGATGACGATGCCGTCGGGGTCGACAGCCAGGTTCCAGCCGAAGATCACCAGCAGCCCGCCATAGCTCACCAGCATGGAAGGTACCACGCCCCAGACCATGCGGTCGCCGAAGAACCAGACACCGAACAGCACCACGAAGAACGGATAGGTGAACAGCACCAGCCGCTCATATTGGGCGGTGACGTGATTGAGCCCGAGGAAATCGAGATAGCTCGACAAGTAATAGCCCAGGATGCCGATGGCCATGCTCGACAGCACCAGCCTGGGCGTCAGCGCGCCGACGAACTTGTCCCCCCGCCTGATGATGGTGAGCAGAATGACCAGGTAGACCGGCAAGGCCACCAGCATGCGCAGGCTCAGCAGCATTTCGGTAGAGACGCCGAGCCCATAGGCGAGCTTGATGAAAATGCCTTTGGTGGAAAACAGGATCGCCCCCGCCACGGCAAGGCCGTAGCCGACGGGGTCGTTGATGCTGGCGGGCGCGGTGACAGTCATAACCTGTTGATAGGACTGCAAAGGCGTGTCGCACAAGGCGGCGAAAGCGCTAACCGTTCGGTGGGGGTGGTGACACAAATGCTAACAGTGTGCTGACATCTAGCCGCGCGGATGCGCCTTGCGGTAGCTCTCGAGCAAGCGGTCGGTATCCACCGCCGTATAGATCTGCGTGGTCGAGAGGCTGGCGTGACCCAGCAGTTCCTGGATGGCGCGTAAATCGCCGCCCCGGCTCAATAAATGCGTTGCAAATGAATGCCTTAACGCATGCGGCGTGGCCGAGGGCGGCAGGCCCAGCGCGCTGCGCAGCTGTACCATCCGCATCTGGATCAGCCGCGGCGACAGCACCCCGCCCTTGACGCCGCGGAACAGCGGCTCCTCGGGCCAGGACTTGAAGGGACAGAGCTCCAGATAGAGGTCGATCGACCGTCGCACCGCCTCGATCAGCGGTACCAGCCTGGTCTTGCCGCCCTTGCCGGTGATCCGCAGAACCTGGGCTTCGAGGTCTCCCGAGGTCAGCGCCAGCGCTTCGGAAATACGCAGGCCCGCGCCATAGCACAGCGCCAGCACCGCCATGTCGCGCGCCGCCACCCAGGGGCGCTCCTCCTCCATTTGCTCAGTCGCGGCAATGGTTTGCCGCGCTTCGATCACGGTCAGCGCCTTGGGCAGGCTCTTGGGCAATTTGGGGGTGCGGATGACATTGAGCGCCTCGCTCGCCACCACGCCTTCGCGCTCGAGAAAGCGGAAAAAGCTCTTGAGCGCCGACAGCACCCGCGCCAGCGAGCGCGAGCCCAGGCTCTCGCTGCGGCGCTGCGCCATGAAGGCCCGGATATCGGCGCCCCGCAGCTCTTTCAGCGTCGCCAGCGTCACCGGCCCGCCGGCATGACCGGCCAGAAAGCTCAGGAACTGGTCGACATCGCGGCCATAGGCTTCGAGCGTATTGGCCGACAGCCGGCGCACCGAGCCCAGTTCACGCTGCCAGGCGGCAAGCTGGGCACGGATGAATTCGTCGGTGGCAAAGGCGGAATCGACCATGGGGGCAGTCTCGGCCGGTGCGGTAAACCCTGTCTTAACCTAGCGGCAATGCGGGCCAAAATCGGGTCGCTGGCTGGGCGGCAGGCCCAGGTCGTCATAAAGCCGCGGCGGCAATTGCTGTGGCAGGCGCCGGCGCCGCAGCGCCTGCTGCAACAGGCTGTAGAGACTGGCCTTTTTGGCGATGGTCACGAGATCCTCGCTCAGCGGCAGGCGATCGATCATCTGGGACATGGCATGCTCCTCTGCTTGGAAAGACAGGATGCGCCCGCTCCCTGACAGGGCCTGTCAGCAGCGCGTCTGTGGCGCAAATGCACCAGAGCGCGCGGCCTGTTCCCGGCCGGCCTACACGCTGGCGTGAGCGGGCTTTCGCGCGCGAAACGGGCGCGCTATGGCGGGATATGACGTGTCTCCCCAACATTGCCGCCCTGATCGTGGGCGCGCAGATCGTGCTGCCGCCCGAATTGCGGCCGCCTCGGCTGGCCTGAAGCGTTTCGGTATTCGCCAGTCCTTTCCGCGGCTCTTCGGCCGCCTCTCCGAGTGTTCCAACATGACCAGCCTTTCCCTTGGCCGCCGCCAGTTCATGGCCGGCGCCGCCAGTCTTTCCGCCCTGGCCCTTGCGGGATGTGCGACCACGAGCCCGCGTATCACCGTGCCCGCCGCCCCGGTCCGCCATGGCGTTCCCGCCGATGTGCAGCTGATGTATGGCCCGGTCTACGACGAGCCCTTCCCGCTGCGCGCCGCCGACATGTCGCTGGTCGATCCGATCTACTGGCGCCAGCAGGTGATCGATCCGACCGGCGAGCAGCCCGGCACCATCGTCGTCGATACGGCCAACCGTTTCCTTTATCACGTGGGCGCGGATGGCCTCGCGACCCGCTATGGCGTGGGTATCGGCCGGGCTGGCTATGCCTGGTCGGGCCGTGCCCATATCGCCTATAAGCGCGCCTGGCCGACCTGGACGCCGCCATCCGAAATGATCGGCCGCCAGCCCGAGCTGGAGCCTTACCGTCATGGCATGGAGCCGGGCGTGGGCAATCCGCTGGGCGCGCGCACGCTCTATATCCACCAGGGCAATGTCGATACGATCTACCGCATCCACGGCAATCCCGACGAGCGTTCCATCGGCCAGGCGGTGTCGAGCGGCTGCGTGCGCCTGCTGCAGCAGGACATCATCCACCTCCATGACGCAGTGCGGGTCGGGTCGACGCTGGTCGTCGTCTAGGGCGTTTCCAGCAGAAGTGGTCCCGGTTCTGCGGTTCGGGAACGCGACAACAAGGAACAGCCGGGGCTGGCAGAATCACTTGCGCTCCCTATGTTCGGATGCGAACAGAACGGGCACAAATGGAAGAGCGTCCAGACATCGTCGCCGTCATGGTGGGGGTCGCCGTCGAAGGCCCCTACAGTTATCGCGTTCCACCGGGCATGGTGGTGACGCGCGGCTCGATCGTGGCCGTGCCGCTGGGCCCGCGGCTGACTTTGGGCGTGGTCTGGGGCCAGCCCCGGGACCTGGTGGCGCATAACCGGCTGCGCGATATTGCCATCGCCTATGACATTCCCCCGCTCAGCGAGGAATTGCTCAAGCTGGTGGACTGGGTGGCGCGTTATACGCTGGCGACGCCGGGAATGGTGCTGCGCGCCGTGCTGCGCTCCACCGAAGCGCTCGATACGCCGCGTCCGGTCGTCGCCTATCGCCGCACCGGGCATGAGCCGGAAAAGCTCACCCCGGCGCGGCTGCGCGTGCTCGATACATTGCTGGACGACATGGCCTGGCCCAAGCCGGCCTTGATCGGCGCCACCGGCGTTTCCCCCTCGGTCATCGACGGGCTGGAGCGGGCAGGGGCAGTGGAACGGCTCGAAATGCCGCCGCCGCCCGTGGTGTTGCCGCCCGATCCGGAGGCCGCCATCGCCACGCTGTCGGCAGCCCAGCAACAGGCGCTGGATGAAATCACCGCGCTCGATCCGCACCAGTTCGGCGTCGCTTTGCTCGATGGCGTTACCGGAGGCGGCAAGACCGAGGTGTTCTTCGAGGCGGTGGCCGATACCCTTCGCGCCGGGCGACAAGCGCTGATCCTCTTGCCCGAAATCGCCCTCACCAACACCTTCATCGCCCGCTTTACCAAGCGCTTCGGCACCAAGCCGGCCGAATGGCATTCCGACATGACGCCGGCGCAGCGCGCCAAAGTCTGGCGCGGCGTGCTCGACGGCTCGGTACGCGCCGTTGTGGGCGCCCGATCGGCGCTGTTCCTGCCCTTTCGCGAACTGGGTATGCTGGTGCTCGATGAGGAGCATGACGGCGCCTACAAGCAGTCCGACGGGGTCAATTACCACGCCCGCGACATGGCGGTGGTGCGCGCCCATCTCAGCAATGCCCGTGTCATCCTCTCTTCGGCCACGCCATCGGTCGAAACCCGCAACAATGCCAATGCCGGGCGCTATGCCCATGTGCTGCTGACGTCGCGCTTTGCCGAAGCGGCCATGCCCAATATCACGGCCATCGACATGCGGGTGGATGGCCCGGAAAAGGGCCAGTGGATCGCCCCGCAACTGGCGCGCGAAGTCTTCGCGGCGCTCGATCGCGGCGAGCAGGCTTTGCTGTTCCTCAACCGGCGCGGCTATGCCCCGCTGACGCTGTGCAAATCCTGCGGCCATCAATATCAATGCCCGGACTGTTCGGCCTGGATGGTGGAGCATCGTTTCCGTGGCGTCCTCATGTGCCACCATTGCGGGCATGAGGTGAAAACGCCCAAGGCCTGCAGCCAGTGCGGCGATACCGAAAGCCTCATCGCCGTCGGCCCCGGCATCGAACGGATCGCCGAGGAGACCGCTGCGCGCTTTCCCGACGCGCGGCGGGTGATTCTCTCCTCCGACATGGGCAGCAATGCCCAGTTGCGCGAGCGCTTCGCCGAAATCGAGCGGGGCGAGTTCGACCTCATCATCGGCACCCAGCTCGTTTCCAAGGGCCATCATTTCGAAAAGCTCTCGGTGGTAGGCGTGCTCGATGCCGATCTGGGCCTGGCGCATGGCGACCCGCGCGCCGCCGAAAAGACCTTCCAGATCCTGACCCAGGTGGCGGGACGCGCCGGACGCGCCTCGAAGACCGGCAAGGCGTTCCTGCAGACCTATCACCCTGATCATCCGGTGATGCGGGCCATGGTGTCAGGCGACCGGGAGGCCTTCTATGCCCATGAGCTGACGGCGCGCGAAGCCGGCGGCCTGCCACCCTTCGGACGGCTCGCGGCGCTCATCGTTTCGGCCAATGAGCATGAGGTGGCGATGGGCTATGCCAGAAAGCTGCTTTCGGTGGCGCCTATGGCCGATGGCGTCCGCCTGTTCGGACCGGCCGATGCACCGGTTGCCATGGTTCGCGGGCGCCATCGCGTGCGATTGCTGGCCCAGTCGGGCAAGGATTTCGACCTCAGCGGCTATGTGCGGTTCTGGCTCGGATCGGCGGAAAAAGTCAGCGGCAACCTGCGCGTACAGGTCGATATCGATCCGATGAGCTTCATGTAGCGGCGCGACGTAAGGTGGCGCCCGCAAGGTATTATTTACCTTTGGAGCCCAAAGTGGGGCCAGCCACGGAGTGATGACCGAGGCTAGCGGCGGGCGGTGTGCTTACCCAGCCATCCCAACCGCCCGCTGCGCCCCTTATCCGGTCAGAAGACCGGGAGCGATCAGAAGATCACCCAGACATAATGCGAGCACATGTCTTAAGCCTTCGTAACCACGGAGGCAGCTGGCACATATCTGTGCGTCCGCAGTTCCCAGGCGATCCGCGCCGCTGCCGCCATTCGGGCATGGCTCTCCCGGTCTTCTCGCCTCAAATCGCTCCACTGGAGCCGGCTCGACGCCTGCGACACTTTCGCCACATTTGAATCGGGGCGCCAAGCCTTGCAAGCCGCTCGGGCCTTGTGCTAGAGCGAGCGCGACTTTGAAGGGGTCTCCGGACGGCCCCTTTTCCAGACAAGAACAAGCGTCGGCAACCGCCCGGGTTTCCCCAATAGAAACAGGGCGGAGAAGCGGGCAGGCAACCTAGAGGGTGTAGCGGCATTGGCAGCGCAGAATTCAGTGCTTACCCAGATCGCCCGGCCATATGCGTCGGCACTGTTCGACCTCGCCGAGAGCGAGAACCAATTGGCATCGGTCGAGACGTCGCTCTCGGACGTATCCCGCCTTATCGGGGAAAGCGCCGACTTCGCGCGCTTCCTGCGCTCGCCGGTCATATCGGGCGACGACAAGGCCGAGGCGCTCGATGCGCTGCTCGCCAAGGGCAAGACCAATGCGCTGGTCGCCAATTTCCTCAAGCTCATCGCTCGGAACGGGCGGCTGTTCGCGCTTGACGCCATCATCGCGGGTTTCCGCGAGCTGGCCGCAAAGGCGCGCGGGGAAGTCACGGCCGACGTGACTTCGGCCAGCCCGCTCAGCGCCGCCCAGGTCAAGTCGCTGGCCGAGACGCTCAAGGGCAAGATCGGCAAGACCGTTACGCTCAACCAGTTTGTCGACCCGTCGCTGATCGGCGGCCTTCAGGTGAAGGTCGGATCGCAGATGATCGACTCTTCACTCAAGACGAAATTGACCGCGATGAAGATCGCCATGAAAGAGGTCGGATAAATGGACATCAAAGCCGCGGAAATCTCTGCGATCCTCAAGGACCAGATCAAGAATTTCGGCCAGGAAGCCCAGGTTTCCGAAGTCGGTCAGGTGCTTTCCGTCGGTGACGGTATTGCCCGCGTCTATGGCCTCGACAATGTGCAGGCCGGTGAACTCGTCGAGTTCCCGGGCGGCGTCAAGGGCATGGCCCTCAATCTCGAAACCGACAATGTCGGCGTCGTGATTTTCGGCAATGACCGCGCCATCAAGGAAGGCGACGTCGTCAAGCGGACCGGTTCCATCGTGGATACCCCCGTCGGCAAGGGCCTGCTGGGCCGCGTGGTCGATGGCCTGGGCAACCCGATCGACGGCAAGGGTCCGATCGAGCATACCGAACGCCGCCGCGTCGACGTCAAGGCGCCGGGCATCCTGCCGCGCAAGTCGGTGCATGAGCCCATGTCGACCGGCCTCAAGTCGATCGACGCGCTGATCCCGATCGGCCGTGGCCAGCGCGAGCTGATCATTGGTGACCGCCAGACCGGCAAGTCGGCGATCATTCTCGACACCTTCCTCAACCAGAAGCCGGCCCACGACGCCAATGCGTCGGAAACCGACAAGCTCTACTGCATCTACGTCGCTATCGGCCAGAAGCGCTCGACGGTTGCCCAGTTCGTGCGCCAGCTCGAAGAAGCCGGTGCGCTGCAGTATTCCGTCGTGATCGCCGCCACCGCGTCCGATCCGGCGCCGCTCCAGTACATCGCGCCCTTTACCGGCTGCGCCATCGGCGAGTTCTTCCGCGACAATGGCATGCATGCCGTGATCGCCTATGACGATCTGACCAAGCAGGCCGTCGCCTATCGCCAGATGAGCCTGCTGCTGCGTCGTCCGCCGGGCCGCGAAGCCTATCCGGGCGACGTGTTCTACCTCCATTCCCGCCTGCTCGAGCGCGCCGCCAAGCTGAACGAAGACCACGGTCTGGGTTCGCTCACGGCTCTCCCGGTCATCGAGACCCAGGCCAACGACGTGTCGGCCTATATTCCGACCAACGTGATCTCGATCACCGATGGCCAGATCTTCCTCGAGACCAACCTGTTCTTCCAAGGCATCCGCCCCGCCGTGAACGTGGGTCTCTCTGTGTCGCGCGTGGGCTCCTCGGCTCAGGTCAAGGCGATGAAGCAGGTTGCCGGCTCGCTCAAGGGCGAACTGTCGCAGTATCGCGAAATGGCCGCCTTCGCCCAGTTCGGTTCGGACCTCGACGCCGCCACGCAGCGCCTCCTGAACCGTGGCGCCCGTCTCACCGAACTGCTCAAGCAGCCCCAGTTCTCCCCGCTCAAGACGGAAGAACAGGTTGCGGTGATCTTTGCCGGCGCCAACGGCTATCTCGACTCGCTGCCGGTCAACAAGGTTGCCGATTTCGAGAAGACGGTGCTGAGCGCCATGCGCGGCAAGCATGCCGACCTGCTCAAGACCATTGCGACCGAGAAGGCCTTGTCCGACGACTCGCGGGCCAAGCTCAAGGCAGCTTTGGACGATATCAAGAAGACCTACGCGGCCTAAGGGCTTGAAGGAGACGACGTCATGCCGTCGCTAAAGGACCTCAAGAACCGCATCGACTCGGTCAAGTCGACCCAGAAGATCACCAAGGCCATGCAGATGGTCGCGGCGGCCAAGCTCCGTCGCGCCCAGGAAGCGGCCGAGGCGGCACGCCCTTATGCCGAGCGCATGGGCAAGGTTCTGGCCGCGCTGGGCGCCGTCTATGACGGGCAGGAAAATGCTCCGGTGCTGCTGGGCGGCACGGGCAAGGACCAGGTGCATCTGCTGGTGGTCGCCACCGGCGAGCGGGGCCTCGCCGGCGGCTTCAACTCCTCGATCGCGCGGCTGGCCCGCGAGCATGCCGCCAAGCTGCTCAGCCAGGGCAAGACCGTCAAGATCCTGACCGTTGGCCGCAAGGGCAACGACATTCTCAAGCGCCAGTATCCGTCCAATATCGTCGATACCTTCAACTTCCGCGAGATCAAGCAGGTCGGGTTCACCCAGGCCCAGCAGGTGGCGGACAAGGTGCTGGCCATGTTCAATGCCGGCGAATTCGACGTGGCGACACTCTATTTCGCCAAGTTCGGCAGCGTGATCAGCCAGGTGCCGACGGCCCAGCAGTTGATCCCCGCAAAGCTCGAAAAGCAGGCCGGGGAAGGCGATGTCGCCGCATCGGCCGTGCCCTATGAATACGAGCCGAGCGAAGAAGCCATCGTCGAAGACCTGCTGCCGCGCAATATCTCGGTGCAGATCCTGAAGGCCCTGCTGGAAAACTCCGCCTCGTTCTATGGCGCGCAGATGTCCGCCATGGACAATGCGACCCGGAATGCCGGCGAAATGATCGGCCAGCTGCAGTTGAGCTACAACCGGCAGCGCCAGGCGCAGATCACCAAAGAACTCATCGAAATCATTTCGGGCGCGGAAGCGCTCTAAGCGAAGGACAAACAAATGGCAGAGAAAAAGGCCGGTCGCGTATCGCAGGTCATCGGTGCTGTCGTGGACGTCACGTTCGACGGTCACCTGCCGGCGATCCTCAACGCACTCGAAACCACCAATAATGGCCAGCGCCTGGTGCTGGAAGTGGCGCAGCATCTCGGCGAAAACGCCGTGCGCACCATCGCCATGGACACTACGGAAGGCCTGGTGCGCGGCGCCGAAGTGATCGACCTGGGCGGCGCCATCTCCGTGCCGGTCGGCGAAGCCACCCTGGGCCGCATCATGAACGTCATCGGCGAGCCGATCGACGAAGCCGGTCCGATCTCGGGCGAAGCCAGGCGCGAAATCCACCAGGACGCGCCCAGCTTTGCCGAGCAGAACCCGGAAAGCCAGGTGCTGGTCACCGGCATCAAGGTGGTGGACCTGATCGCTCCCTATGCACGCGGCGGCAAGATCGGCCTGATGGGCGGCGCCGGCGTGGGCAAGACCGTGCTGATCCAGGAACTGATCAACAACGTCGCCAAGGCGCATGGTGGTTATTCGGTGTTCGCGGGCGTCGGTGAACGCACCCGCGAAGGCAACGATCTCTACCACGAAATGATCGAATCGGGCGTGAACAAGGACCCCCATGAGAATGGTGGCTCGGCCGCCGGTTCGAAATGCGCCCTGGTGTTCGGCCAGATGAACGAGCCCCCCGGTGCCCGTGCCCGCGTTGCTCTCACCGGCCTCACCGTCGCCGAGAACTTCCGCGACCAGGGCCAGGACGTGCTGTTCTTCGTGGACAACATCTTCCGCTTCACCCAGGCCGGCGCCGAAATGTCGGCTCTGCTGGGCCGCATCCCCTCCGCCGTGGGTTACCAGCCGACGCTGGCGACCGACATGGGCGCGATGCAGGAACGCATCACCACCACCAACAAGGGCTCCATTACCTCGGTGCAGGCCGTGTACGTGCCCGCCGACGACTTGACCGACCCGGCGCCGGCGACCTCGTTCGCCCACTTCGACGCCGTGACCGTGCTGAACCGCGCCATCTCGGAAAAGGGTATTTACCCGGCCGTGGACCCGCTGGCCTCCAACTCGCGCATTCTCGATCCGCTGACCGTCGGTCAGGAGCATTACGAAGTCGCCCGCCGCGTTCAGGAAGTGCTGCAGAAGTACAAGGCGCTGCAGGACATCATCGCCATCCTGGGCATGGACGAGCTCTCCGAAGAAGACAAGCTGACCGTGGCGCGCGCGCGCAAGGTCGAGCGCTTCATGAGCCAGCCCTTCGACGTGGCCGAAGTGTTCACCGGCTCGCCCGGCGTGTTCGTGCAGCTCGAAGACACCATCAAGGGCTTCAAGGGCCTGGTGGCGGGCGAATACGATCACCTGCCCGAAGCCGCCTTCTACATGGTCGGCACCATCGAAGATGCCGTCAAGAAGGCCCAGAAGCTTGCGGCCCAGGCGGCCTAAGCTTTGACAATCGGGCTTGCCGCACGCGGCGAGCCCCACTCTCCTTAAGGGACCAAGACAATGGCTGAAGGCCTCAAGATCGAGATCGTGTCGCCCGAGCGGCTGGTGCTGTCGGAAGTCGTGACCTCGGTCACCGTGCCCGGCACCGAAGGCTATTTCACCGTGATGGACGACCACGCGCCGTTCATGACGACGCTGCGTCCCGGCTTCATCACCGTGAACGGCCTTGACGGGCAGGATGCCATCTATTTCGTCAAGGGCGGCTTTGCCGATGTCTCGCCGGATGGCCTGACCATCCTGGCCGAGCGCTCGGTGCCGGTGGCCGAATTCGACCACACCGACCTCGCCGCCCAGATCAAGGCGGCCGAGGCCGAGCTGGCCGCTGCCGCGACCCCGGAAGACAAATCCTACGCCCAGGAAGTGGTCAGCGCCCTGCTGAACCTGGCCATCGAAGCCGGCCAGATCAACGGCAGCCATATTCACTAAGGCATACTGCCATCGCAGTTTCGGCGCCCGTGGACCCCGGTCCGCGGGCGCTTTGTTCTTGCGGGTTGACATTGCCGCCATCGAGCAGACGGAAGCCCAGGCCAGTGAACTGGACCGTATCATCGAGGTCTTCACCCTGGATGGCGCCATTCCGGCCAAAGACGCGCGCCGCGCCGCCTGACCTTCAGCCGAGGGCGGCGCTCACCAGGGCGCGGGCATGCAGATCGGTGGTGTCGTAGACCGGTAGCGGGCTCACCGCGTCGTCGATCAGCATGGTGATCTCGGTACAGCCCAGGATCACCGCCTCGGCGCCGCGCGCCGCCAGCCGTTCGATGGCGTCCACATAGATGCGGCGGGATTCGTCCCGCACGATGCCGCGGCACAGTTCCTCATAGATGATGCCGTTGAGATTGGTGCGATCGACTTCGGGGATCAGCGAGGTGAGTCCGCTGGCGGCCAGCCGGTCGCGATAAAAGTCCATTTCCATGGTGAAGCGGGTGCCGAGCAGCCCCACGGTCTCGAAGCCGTCGGCCAGTAGTGCCTCGCTGGTCGGGTCGGCTATGTGGATGAAGGGCACGGCGACGGCGTCGGTGATGTGGCCGGCCACGACATGCATGGTATTGGTCGCCAGCCCGATGACCTCGGCACCCGCCGCCTCGAGCCCTTTGGCGATCTTCGCCAGCTGCCGCCCGGCGCCGTCCCAGTCGCCGGCCGATTGCATGGCGGCGATCGGGGCGAAATCGACCGAATGGACGATCAGCGGCGCCGAATGAAGGCCGCCCAGCCGCGCCGCCACATCCTGGTTGATGACGCGGTAGTAGTGCGCGGTCGATTCCCAGCTCATGCCGCCGATAAGGCCAATGGTTTTCATGGCGCCTAGGTGTGGGTGAAGCGTTGCGGGATATCGGCGAAGGCTTCCACCACCTTCTCATAGGCCTGCTTCTTGAACGGCACGATCAGGGTGGGCATGCGGCTCAGCTTTTCCCAGCGCCAGGCATCGAATTCGGCAGGGTGCTTGCCGCCGCCCGGCGAGAGGACATCGATGTCGCCGTCCTTGCCGGTAAAGGCGAAGGCGAACCAGCGCTGGCGCTGCCCGCGATATTTGCCCTTGAGCGCAATGCCCAGCTCTTCGTCAGGCAGGTCGTAGTAGATCCATTCCGGCGCCTCGGCGAGCAGGCTCACCGCGCCGATGCTGGTTTCCTCGTAGAGTTCACGCAAAGCCGCCTTCAACGGGTCCTCGCCCTTGTCGATGCCGCCTTGGGGCATCTGCCAGGGCGCGCCGTGTTCGGAATTGCTTTCGGGGTCGCCGTCCCGCTTGCGCCGGCCGATGAAGACATTGCCCTCGCGGTTGAATACGGCAATGCCCACGCAATCGCGATAGGGCAGGGAGTCTCGGTCGGGACGGGCGGGCATGGCTATTCTCTATTTCATCAGGGCGCTGGCCGGAACCAGCACGATGCCCTTGCTCTCGAGCTCCCGCGACCACTCCGCGACCGCCGAGACCGATATGGGCAGAGCGCTGACAATACCGATTGCGTGTCCATTCTCCAGCGCCTTGGCCTCAAGGCTGGCAAGCGCTGCGAGAATGGATTGGCGCGACGGATTGGCGTCGATCACCAGGTCGGCGCGCGAGAAGGGCACCTTGTTACCGCCGGCAAGCTGGTTGGCCAGCGAGCGGTTGGATGAACCGTCATCGACATAGCCCAGCCCGCGGGCGCCCAGCTCCTCCATGATGGGGGAGAAATCGGCGGCCGAGGCGGTGAAGCGGGCGCCCATATTGTTGATGACGCCGGTGTAGCCGCCGAAGCGGGCCATCAGCCAGAACAGCTTTTCGAGGTTTGCCCGCAGCGGCTCGCCGGTCAGCAGGGTCTGCGGACCGGGATCGTTCTGCGGAAAGTCGAAGGGTTCGAGCGGAATTTCGAGCAGCACTTCATGGCCGGCCGAGCGTGCCGCGGCGACGGTCGTGGTCAGCGTCTTGCCATAGGGCGCAAAGGCCAGCGTGGTGGCGTCGGGGAGCTGGTCGATGGCGTCGAGCGAGCCCTGCTCGTTGATGCCGAGGCCGGTGACGATGATGGCGACCATTGCCATGCCGCTGGTCGTTGCCGGGTCCACCGGGCGCGCATAGGTGGCGAAGGGCGTCTGGCCGGTCGCGGAAATGCGCGGAATGGGGCCGTCGCCGGTTTCCTCGCTGAGATCGGGCAGGGCGCCGAAAATGTCGGGCAGGCCGGCGATGGAGCCGGCGCCAGACGTCCCCGTGGGCACGCTGGTTATCGAGCTGCCGGCAGGAAATTGCTGGGGGTCGGCAGTGATGGCGACCGGGCCTGAACTGACCTGGTTGGCCACTTCGTTGCTGTTGCGCGTCGAGGCAATGGCGACTTCCTGGCTGGGCCTGCCGCCATTGGGGTCGTCGGTCAGCACGAGGCGCAGCACGAAGGCAATGGCAATGAGCGCCAGGATCGCGAACAGGGTTCGCGCTACCGGCAGGTGCGGACGCGGGCCACCGGACTTGCGCTTGCGCCCGGTCAACGGCGTCGTCAGGTCATTGGCCATCGATCATGGGTTCCACGATGCAAAGACAGCGGGGCGGGGCAGCGAATCAGCGGCCCCGCCCCCACGGTTTCATAACACAGCAGGCCGGCTGCCGTTATTCGCCCACGGCCGGATAGGCCGGGTTGGTCTCCGCCCCGTCGATCAGGCGGATGGCATATTGCAGCTGGGTGTCGTCGGCCTTTTCGGCCGGCACATAGACCGAGGAGCCGACGCTGGTCTCTTCCTGGCCCTCGATGGTGATGTGACCGGCCAGCCCCGCTTCGCCGATGATCTCGTCGCGGCCCTGGAATTCGGCGGGCACGACCTGCTTGATCTCGATGTCTGGGGTGATGCCCAGCGCCTGGATCGAGCGGTTATTGGGCGTGTAGTAGCGCGCGGTGGTCAGCCGCATGGCGCCATCGGGCCCCAGCGAGATGATCGACTGCACGCTGCCCTTGCCGAATGACCGCGTGCCGACCAGCGTGGCCCGCTTGTGGTCCTGCAACGCACCGGCGACGATTTCGGCAGCCGAAGCCGAGCCGCCATTGATCAGCACGACCAGCGGCACGTCTGATATCATGGCGTCGAGGGTGTCGGGCTGGGCATCGTAGCGGGCGCTTTCCTCGGGGATGCGGCCGCGCGTCAGCACTACCGCGCCCTGCTTGAGGAAGGCGTCGGCGACATAGACCGACTGGTCGACCAGGCCACCGGGATTGTTGCGCAGGTCGAGGATGATCCCCTTGGGCGCCACGCCGTCGCGCTGCTCGTAGATGTCCTTGAGGGCCTTTTCGATGCCCACGAAGGCCTGTTCCGAGAAGCGGGAAAGGCGCAGCACGGCGACATCGCCCTTGCCCTCCTCGGTCCCGCCTTCCATGGTCCAGCGCACGGCGCGCATGGCGATGGTGGCGCGGGTCAGTTCGAAATCGAGCGGCTTGTCGACGCCTTCGCGGAACACGGTGACCTTGATAGAGGTGCCGATCGGCCCGCGCATCTTGGCCACGGCCTCATCCAGCGTCAGGCCCTGCACCTGGATGCCGTCGAGCTCGATGATGAGGTCATTGGCCATGATGCCGGCCTTGGCGGCGGGAGTGTCGTCGATGGGCGACACCACCTTGATGATGCCCTCTTCCATGGTGACTTCGATGCCCAGGCCCCCGAACTCGCCCGACGTGTCTTCGCGCATGTCGTCATAATCGGCCGGCGGCAGATAGCCCGAATGGGGGTCGAGCGAGGTCAGCATGCCCTGGATGGCGGCGCGGATCAGCTCCTTCTCATCGGGCGGATCGACATATTCGGCGCGGATGCGGTCGAAGATTTCGCCGAACAGGTTGAGATCGGCATAAATCTCCAGCGGGTCGCGCGGCGCGGCGGCATTCTCCTCGGCCGTGGGCTCGGGAACTTCGCCGCTGGGGGCCGGCGCGGGCTCGGCCGGCGGCGCCTGCTCCTGCGGGGCCGGAGCCGGCTCCTCCTGGGCGATCAACAGGCCGGCGGGCAGCGACAGCGCCAGGATGATGGCAGCAACGCGAAGGGGTGTCAGGCGCATGAGGGTTCTATCCACTCTGTGTCGGGTTTGCCCACCATCCGGTCGGATCGACGGGCTCGTTGTTTTGTCGGAGTTCAATATAGAGGGTCGGCTGGGCCGCGCCAGCATTGGTGGTTACCGAGCGCCCAATTGTACGTGATCCCATGGTGCCCAGCGGCATGCCCATTTGCACGAACTGGCCGATGTCTACGGTGATGGTTTGCAGGCCTGCAAGCAGGGCGGTGTAGTTCTGCCCGGTATTGAGAATGACGATCTGGCCATAATTGAGGTAGGGGCCCTTATAAAGCACCCAGCCGTCGGCCGGGGCCACCACCTGCGCCTCGGCGCGGGTTACCACCGAAATGCCATGGCTGATGCCGCCAAAGCCATCGCCGGCCCCGTAGTCGACCACGTTGACGCCGTTGGCGGGCATGGTCAGGTAACCGCGGGCTGCGGCAAAGGGGATGGCCGGTTCGGTGCGGGCCGGATTGGCCAAGGCCACCTGTATCTGCTCGGATGTCAGCGCCGGCACATCCGGATCGGTGGCGGCGGAGCCGGTGGCCGAGACGGCATTGGCGCGTGCCGAAAGGCTCCCGATCAACTCCTGCAGCGTCGTGGCGCGGGCGGCCAGCGCCACCGCCTCGGCTTCCTCGGCGGCCAGCTCCGCGCCACGCATCTCGATGCCCTGCTTGCGCGCGGCGATCAGCGTGGCGATGCGCAGCCGTTCCTCCTCGAGCACGGAATAATTGGCCTTGAGCATCGCCTCTTCGGCCTGCGCCTGCGCCTTGATGTCGGTCAGCGCCTTGAGATCGGCCGTTACAGCATCGGCGCGGGCGCGCAGTTGCGGCACGATGGCGGTGATGAGGATGGCGCTGCGGGCTGAGCCCAGAGCATCATCGGGATCGACGATCAGGGCGGGTGGCGGATTGAGGGAGATGCGCTCCAGCGCCGCCAGCACATTGGCGATCTCGGCATTGGAGCCGTCGAGCCGGCCGCGCACTTCGAGTTCGTGGACGATGAGGTTGGACAGCCGGTCCTCGACATCGGCGACTTCGATTTCGGCCAGCTTGACCCGCTGGGCCGCCGCGATCAGCGCCGCATTCTGCCGCGTGCGGTCGCCCTCCATCTCGGCAATCTCGGCCTTGAGCGCGTCGATTCGCTCCTGGCTGAGCGTCAGCGACGCTTCGATTTCGTCCAGGTCGGCGGGGGTGGGAGCCGCAGGCTCGGTGGCGCCCTCCGTTGCACTGGGGGCGGCTTCGGCCGGCGTTTCCGCTGGCAGCGCAGCAGGGGCTTCAGCGGGGGCGGGCGCTTCCACCGGCGCCGCGTCCGTGGGCGTTGCAGGCGTCTCGGTCTGGGCGAGCAAAGGCAGGGCTGCAGCGCCCGCCAGCAGCATGCCGGCCAGCATCACACCCAGTCTCTTGCCCGGCCCCAGCGCCATGACCTCTCCAAAGGGGGCGCAAGCGCCCGAATCAATCGATGCACAATAGCAAGCCGCCCGCAAACCACAGGTTAACGTTGCTTAACCATGGCGTGATTGTCAGAGGGCGCTGACGATGTCGGTCTGCGAAAAATCGCTGCCGACAAACAGCAGCGGACATTTGCGGGACTTGGCGAGCGCGTAGGCAAAGCAGTCGCCGAAATTTAGTTTGGCGGGATGGAAGCCCTTACCCCACAGGCCATAGGTGTTCCCCACTTGGCGCGCCCCGGCCGCGTCCACGGCGACGATCTCCAGATCGAGGCGATCCAACAAGGTGTTCATCGAGGGCAGAATGCCGCGCCGCGCCGCGACAATAAGGGCCTCTGAGACCGTTGCGGCGGAGACAAGTATCCCCGTCGCATTTTCAAGCGCCGTTGAGCACGCCTGCGCGGAGGGCTCATCGTCGATAATGGCAATCAGTGCAGATGTATCGACAACAATCACCCTGGTAGGCCGTCTTCGTCGTAAAGGAAGTCTTGGCTGTGAGCAGCGTCAGTACCGTCGCCATAACTAGCGGTGCCCGTTCCGCGTACCTCGTCGAGGATTGCGCGGCGTTGCGATGGCGTAAGGTGCTTCTTCACTGGCGCGATGCGTGCGATCGGAGTGCCGTGACGCGTCAACACGATTTCCTCGCCTTCCTCGGCGCGGCGAACCAGATCAGTTAGTTGCGCCTTGGCGTCAGATACGGACACGTCCATGTGTGCCTCCGCTACATGCTGCAAGCGCCAGAAATATAGACCATTGGATGGTCCAATTCAATCGGCGCGGTGATAGGGGTGCCCGCTCAGGATCGTGGTGGTGCGATAGAGCTGTTCGGCCAGCATGATGCGCACCAGTTGATGCGGCCAGACCATGGGTGAAAAACTCAGCACCATGTCGGCTGACTTGACGAAGTCGGGGTCGATGCCATCGGCGCCGCCGATGATGAAGCTCACGGCGGGGCGGCCATCGTCGCGCCAGCGCAGGATCTGGTTGGCAAAGGCTTCCGAGCCGATGGATTTGCCGCGCTCATCGAGAGCCACAACGATGCCGTCGGCCAATACGGCGCGCAAAGCCTTGGCTTCGTCGACCTTGCGGCTGGCCGAGGAGGACGCGCGCGATTCACTGAGCTCTGTGACGTCGAATCCAGTCAGCGCCAGCGGTTTGCCGCCGCCGACTGCGCGGTCGAGATAGCGGGCAACCAGTTCCCGTTCCGGCCCGGCCTTCATCCGACCGACAGCCGCGATGGTTATACGCATAATGCCACGACCTCGTGGTTCGACAGGCATGAGGTCTGTTCGGGAATCTCAGTAGACCTCATCCTGAGCCTGTCGAAGGACGAGGTCGTGCCCCCGTGCTTAATGCGCGTCGGCGGCGAAGTCAGCCTGCCACATCTTCTCGATATTGTAGAATTCGCGCACTTCGGGGCGGAAGATGTGGACGATGACGTCGCCGGCATCGACCAGCACCCAGTCGCAATGCGGCAAGCCTTCGATACGCGGCTTGCCATAGCCGGCGTCGCGCAGGGCGGTGACCATCTGGTCGGCCACGGCGCCGACATGGCGCTGCGAACGGCCGGAGGCGACCACCATGTGGTCGGCCAGCGACGACTTGCCGGTAATATCCACGGCAACGATTTCCTCAGCCTTGGCATCGTCAAGGCAGTCGAGGATCACATCGATCATGGGACGTTCCGGGGCCGCGACGGGCGCTTCGGGCTTGGTGACGGTGTTTTCGGGCAGCGCGGCCATCAGCAATGGCCTTCCGCCCATGCCAGTGCATGGGTCATGCGTGGGGTCAGCATCCTTGGTTGTTGATCGGAATGTTGCAGGCGTTTTGCAAACGGCAAGCAGTCAGTTCCTGTTCCGGTGACTAAAAATCACACGCTTCAATATGCGCTTTACGTGACAGTTTCGCAAGATTGGGGCTTCACTTTGGCTTAACGTGTTGCCGCCTTGCCCGTATCGCCGATGAGGATAGCGGCGATTGCCGGCCATGCAGATAGACCCAGGCCGGCGGCGGCAACACGGCGAGACGGGGTGCATCCTCTTCGTCGATACGCCAGCGCGCGAGGTAGCTGGCGGCCATCGACACTGGCGCGCGGCGGCTCGATCCGGGCCGGACATAGACCGCGATGGGCACCATGGCGGCAATGTTGCGCCAGCGTTCCCAGCGATTGAAGTCCACCAGATTGTCGGCGCCCATGATCCAGACGAAGCGCCGGTCGGGCATGGATTGGGTGAGGAAGCGGACGGTCTGCCAGGAATAGGTGAAGCCATGCGCCGCTTCGAACCCGGTGACGCGAACCCTGGGGTGGTCGAGCAGGCGGCGTGCGGCCTGCACGCGGTCGGCCAGCGGCGCCAGGTCCCTGTGGTTCTTGAGCGGATTGCCGGGCGTCACCAGCACCCAGAGCGCGTCGAGTTCCAGCCGGCGCAGGGTCTCCTCGACCACGAGGCGATGACCCTCATGGATCGGATTGAAACTGCCCCCGAACAGGCCGATGCGCATGCCGCTGCCGGAGGGCGGCAGTTCGGTAATCCCGGGAATGCGGATGGGATGGCGCAGGGTCAAATGACACCGGAACGAATGGTTGTCGCGCCCTCAAGGGGGAGGGGAGGCAAAGGCCAGGTATTTGATGTCAGGACGAGAATAATCACGGCCGGGTCTGGCCATTGCCGCGGATGCGGTATTTGAAGCTGGTGAGCTGCTCGACGCCGACCGGGCCACGGGCATGCATCTTGCCGGTGGCGATGCCGATCTCGCCGCCGAAGCCGAATTCGCCGCCATCGGCGAACTGGGTCGAGGCATTGTGCAGCAGGATCGCGCTGTCGATTTCGTTGAAGAACTTTTCGACCGAGGCCGGGTCTTCGCTGATGATCGCTTCGGTGTGGTGGCTCGAATAGTGCTCGATATGGGCGATGGCGGCTTCGAGGCTGTCGACCACCTTCACCGAAATGATGGCGTCCTCATATTCGGTCTTCCAGTCTTCCTCGGTAGCTGGCCTGGCCGCAGGAATCAGGGCCATCACGGCCGCATCGCCACGGATTTCGCAGCCCTTGGCAATGAGCGCCTCGATGATCGGCCTGAGGTGGGTTTCGACCACATCCTTGTGCACCAGCAGCGTCTCGGCGGCGCCGCAGATGCCGGTGCGGCGCATCTTGGCGTTGAGCGTGACGCTGACCGCCTTTTCGAGATCGGCCGACTTGTCGATATAGACATGTACCAGGCCTTCGAGATGGGCGAAGACCGGCACGCGCGCCTCGTCCTGTACGCGGGCGACCAGCGTCTTGCCACCGCGCGGCACGATGACATCGATATTGCCGCCCAGGCCCTTCAGCATTTCGCCCACCGCGGCGCGGTCGGTAGTGGGCACAAGCTGCACGCATTCCACCGGCAGGCCGGCGGCGTGCAGGCCGTCAAGCATGCAGTCGACGATGGCCTGGCTGGAGTGAAAACTGTCGCTGCCGCCGCGCAGGATCACCGCATTGCCCGACTTGATGCAGAGCGCACCGGCATCGGCCGTCACATTGGGGCGGGATTCGAAGATCACGCCGATAACGCCGAGCGGCGTGCGCACGCGCTCGATGTGGAGGCCATTGGGCCGGTCCCATTCGGCAATGGTGGCGCCGACGGGGTCGGGCAGGACGGCAATGGTCCTGACCGCCTCGATGATGCCGTCGATGCGGGCATCGGTCAGAGCCAAGCGGTCGAGAAAGGCCTTGGAAATGCCCTTGGCTTCCGCGGCCGCCATGTCCCTGGCATTGGCGGCAAGGATGGCCTTGCGATGCGCATTGATGGCGCCGGCCGCGACAGTCAGGGCGCGGCTTTTCTGCTCCGGCGTGGCAATGGCCAGCGCCTTCGCGCCGATGCGGGCCTTTTGGCCGATCCCGGCCATGAGGGTGGCGATGGATGTATCGGCCTCAGCCAGGCTCATTTATGTCCTCCTTGGCGCCGATCAGCACCAGATTGTCGCGATGTATCATGGCGCCGCGATTGCCCGAACCGAGCAATTCGATCACCGCATCGCTGCGCTTGCCGATGACGAGGCGCGCATCCTCGCTGTCGAAGCCGGCCAGTCCACGCGCGATCTCGGCGCCATCGGGGCCGAGCACGGCAATGGCGTCGCCGCGCTCGAATATGCCGGTCACTTTCGTCACCCCGATGGGCAGCAGCGACTTGCCGGTCAGCAGAGCCCGCGCTGCGCCAGCATCGACTTGCAGCGTGCCGGAAACGGCGAGCGTGCCCATGATCCAGCGCTTGCGAGCCTGCGCCCGGCTCTGGGCGGCATGGAACAGCGTGTGGCGAGCGCCCTCCATTAGCGCCTTGAGTGGGTGGCTCTCGGTGCCCTTGGCGATGATCATGGCCGTGCCGGCCTGGGTCGCGATCTTGCCGGCCTCGACCTTGGTGGTCATGCCGCCGCGCGACAGGTGGCTGGCGGCGCCGCCTGCCATGGCCTCGATGGCCGGGGTGATGGCCTTGATCACGGGCAGGTGGGTCGCCTCGGGATCCCGGGCGGGCGGCGCGGTATAGAGCCCGTCGACATCGCTCAGCAGCACCAGGCAATCGGCCTCGATCATGGTGGCGACGCGGGCCGACAGGCGATCATTGTCGCCATAACGGATTTCGGCCGTGGCGACGCTGTCATTCTCGTTGATGATCGGAATGGCGCCCAGCCCCAGCAGCGTGGCGATGGTGGTGCGCGCATTGAGATAGTAGCGCCGCTCCTCTGTGATATTGGGCGTGATGAGGATTTGCCCGGTGACGATGCCATGATGGCCGAGCGCCTCGGCCCAGGCCTGGCTCAAGGCGATCTGGCCGACACTGGCCGCGGCCTGGCTCTGCTCCAGCGTCAGCGCCACAGCCGACAGGCCCAGCAGGCTCCGCCCCAGGGCGATGGCACCAGACGAAACGATGACAACCTCGCAGCCGCTGGCCTTGAGCGCAGTGATATCGGCGGCGAGCTCGCCCAGCCACGCCTTGCGCAGCCCGCCCGCCTTGTCGACGAGCAGGGCCGAACCGATCTTGATGGTCAGGCGCTTATAGGGCGCAAGGGCGTTCATGGTGAAGCGAGCTCGATCTGATCACCTCTCCCTTTGGGGGAGAGGTCGACTTGCGAAGCAAGGCGGGTGAGGGGGCCTTTTCTTGATGCAGTGGGTGGGAAAGGCCCCCTCACCCGCCGCTGCGCGCCGACCTCTCCCCCAGAGGGAGAGATGAAGAGGATCACGGCGCCCAATTCGGCTCGACCTTCCGCCGCGCCGCTTCCAGCTTTGCCGCCTTTTCGGCATCTAGCGTCTCGACCACGCCATAAAGCACCATGTCGGTGCCCTTGCCGGTGACGCCCGAGACCAGCAGCACGTCGGCCTTGCTGACCCTCTTGAGCACCTTGAGCTTTTCCTTGAGATCGTCCGGCTCGATGGCGTCGATCTTGTTGAGCACCACGATTTCCGGCTTCTCGGCCAGCCGCTCGTCATAGGCGGCAAGCTCGCCGCGGATGGTCTTGTAGGCCTGTTTCACATCGTCCTGCGTGCCGTCGATCAGGTGGATCAGCACGCCGCAACGCTCGATATGGCCGAGGAACCGGTCGCCGATACCGGCGCCTTCGCTGGCGCCTTCGATCAGCCCCGGAATATCGGCTAGCACGAAATCGCGCTCGCCGATGGAGACCACGCCCAGATTGGGATGGAGCGTGGTGAAGGGATAATCGGCGATCTTGGGCTTGGCAGCCGAGACGGCGGCGAGAAAGGTCGACTTGCCGGCATTGGGCAGACCGACAAGGCCGGCGTCGGCAATGAGCTTCAGGCGCAGCCAGACCCATTTTTCCGTGCCGACCTGGCCCGGATTGGCGTGGCGCGGCGCCTGGTTGGAACTGGTCTTGAAATGCGCATTGCCGAAGCCGCCATTGCCGCCGCTGAGCAGCACCAGGCGCTGGCCCACTTCGGTCATGTCGGCGATCAGGGTTTCGTTGTCGTCTTCGAAGACCTGGGTGCCGACGGGCACGCGCAAAACCACGTCGGCGCCATCGGCGCCGGTGCGCTGCTTGCCCATGCCGTGCGTGCCGGTCTTGGCCTTGAAATGCTGCTGGTAGCGATAGTCGATCAGCGTGTTGAGGCCATCGACGCATTCGAGCACCACGTCGCCGCCGCGCCCGCCATTGCCGCCATTGGGGCCACCGAATTCCACGAATTTCTCGCGCAGGAACGAGACGGAACCGCCGCCGCCATCGCCCGATCGGATATAGACCTTGGCCTGGTCAAGGAATTTCATTTGCTTCTGGCCTTCCAGACGCTGCGCGTCATGATGGTGTCGATATGCTCCACCTCGGCCTCGCGCGCAAGGCAGAGCAGGGTTGAGCGGCCGGTTTGGATAAATCCGAGCTTGGTCTGGATGGCCAGCGAAGCCGCATTGAAATGGAATACGCCGGAACGGATCGCCGGCGCCGTCGAAATCGAGAACAGCCAGTCGAGGCTTGCTATCACCGCCTCGGTCATGATCTGCTGGCCCCAATATGGCCGCCCCAGCCAATAGCCGATGACCGGGCCGTCCGACCCGCGGTGAAAGCCGACCTGGCCGACAAGACCTTCGCCCGGCAGGTCGATGGCAAAATTGGTTTCCTCGGGCGGCAGGCCCGGTCGCCTGGTGCGCAGCCACGCCTTGGCATCGCTCAGGCGATAGGGAAAGGGCACCCGCGCCAGGTTGCCGGCCACTTCGAAATCGTTGAGGTAGCGGGCAATGGCCTCGGCGTCGCCCACCTGCGGCTGGCGCAGGATAAAGCGGGGCGTGTGCAATGTTGCGTTCATGGGGCACCTCGCGCTTGCCAGTCCTGCCGGCTCAGGCGTGTCACCACATGGTCCACATTGTGCTGCAGCGTCTGGCTGAAGCGCATCTCGCGGCCGGTGGGCCGGAAGCCGAGCTTGTACTGCACGGCCAGCGAGGCGGCATTGTCGTGGTGGGCGCTCGACGTCACATTGGTCGCTTCGCTCCCGGCAAAGTGCCAGTCGAGCAGGGCGCTGGCCGCTTCGGTCACATAGCCGCGGTTCCAGTGCGGCCGGGCGATCCAGAAGCCCAGTTCGTCGAGCAGCGAGATGCAGCCGATGACGCCCCTTCCCGGCAGGTCGATGACCAGGACCGAGCGCGCCGGGGTCGCCGGCCGGGCCTGGCGCAGCCAGTCGACGGCCATGGCGAGCGTATAGGGATAGGGCAGGGGCGTCAGGAACCGCGCCACTTCATACTCGCCGACGCCCAGCGCATAGCAGGGGGCATCGTCGAGCGTCGGCTCCCGCAGGATCAGCCTTTGCGTATGCAAGGGCATCATCTGCCGAACTCCAGCCGCATCTGCATTACCTGTCGGCCGGCCAGTGTGCCGGCCTCGTCCACCGTTTCGCCTGTTTCGACGAAGCCGGCCTTGGCCAGCACATTGCGCGAGCCGGCATTGCTCAGCAAGGCGCGTGAGCGCAAAGCCGCGATCCCGGCACCGCGCGCGGCCGCTACCACCGCCAGGGCGGCCTCGGTGGCGTAGCCATTGCCCCAATGCGGCTCGCCCAGCCAATAGCCCAGCTCGGGCAATTGGCTGGGCAGCAGGTGCAGCCCTATCGTGCCCAGATAGGTTCCCTCGCGCAGGATGGACCAGGCAAATTCGGTCTCGCCGCGCGCGATGGTCTCAACGAAGAACACGCCGTCGCTTTCCGCATAGGGATGGGGCAGGCGCGACAGCACCGCGTAGATGGCCTTGTTGTTGGCCAGCACCGCCATTTCCGGCACATGCGCCAGGGTGGGGGTGGTCAGCACCAGGCGGTCCGTCGTCAGCGTGGCGGGGAGGCGATCCTTGATGCTGTCCATTTGAGCTCTGTTCCAGAATGCGAAAAGGGGAACCGGCATACCGGTTCCCCTTGGATTTTTCTCGCATCGTCAGAACACGAGCCGGGGAACTGGTCACCGGCTGGTTCGATCGACCTGCCGGGTTATTCGGCGGCCTTTGCCGGGTCGACGGAAACGAAAACTTGCTGATTCGCACGGGTTCGGAACGACACGGCGCCGTCAACGAGTGCGTAGATGGTGTGATCCTTGCCCAGGCCGACGCCGGTGCCGGGGTGCCACTTGGTGCCGCGCTGGCGGATGATGATGTTGCCGGCGACGACAGCTTCGCCACCGAACTTCTTCACGCCGAGACGACGGCCAGCGGTATCACGACCGTTGCGGGATGAACCGCCTGCTTTTTTGTGTGCCATCTCTAGGGCTCCTTATTCCTTGGCGGCCTTGGGGGCGGCCTTCTTGGCGGCCGGGGCCTTCTTCGCCGGCTTGTCAGCGGCGGCTTCCTCGGTCTTGGCAGCGGCCTTCTTGGGCGCCGCCTTGGCCTTGGCGGGTGCCTTGGCCGGGGCCTCGGCGGTTTCCGCGGCAGCGGCGTGCGGTGCAGCCTTGGTTGCCTTCTTGGCCGGGGCCTTCTCGGTCACGGTCTCGGTCGGCTTGGCGACACCGGCGGCCTTGATCGTCGGCTTGGCGCCGCCGGTCAGGATCTCGGTGATGCGCACGGTCGACAGCAGCTGGCGGTGGCCGTTGCGGCGGCGGTAATTGTGGCGACGGTTCTTCTTGAAGATGATGACCGTCTTCTGCTTGCGGGTCTCGAGCAGTTCGGCAGCGACGAGCGCGCCTTCGACGAGCGGAGCACCCACCTCGCCATCAACCATCAGCACCTGGTCGAAGGTGACGATGGTGCCGGCTTCGGCATCGAGCTTTTCAATCTTGAGAACGTCGTTGGCGGCAACCTTGTACTGCTTGCCACCGGTCTTGATCACGGCGAAAGTCATAGCTTAACCGGGAGCGTCAAACGCCCGGTCCCATTGTGTCGCGCTCTGCGGCGCCGCAGGTAAGCCAGAAATCCTGCGGTCTTCGAATGGTCGGCCGGAAAACCGGCAGGCAGCCTCGAACAGCGTTTTCAAACAAAGAAAAGCGCGCCAGGAGACCCGACGCACGTTTCTGGTGGCGCTTATCGGGGCAAATGCCCCAAGAGTCAAGGCTTCAGGCGCTGTTCGCGTACCAGTCGCGCAGCCGCACTTCGGTATATTCGCCCACCGCTTCCAGGGGCGCCAGGTCGCTATCCCCATAGTGATAGGGATAGACGATTTTCGGCTTGAAGGTGCCGATGGCTTCCACGGCCTGCTCGGGTGTCATCGTATAGGGCAGGTTCATCGGCAGGAAGGCCACTTCGATCCCGGTCAGGGCCAGCATATCCTCGGTCGGCTCGGTATCGCCGGCCACGTAGACGCGCCTGTCGCCCAGCGTGAGCACATAGCCATTGCCCACGCCCACCGGGTGATACTGCATCCGGTCCCCGGTGATATTGTGGGCGGCGATGGCGCGGACAGCGATGCCGTCGAGGCTGGTTTCCGCGCCATTGGCGATGGCAGTGGCATTGGCCTTGAGGGCTTCGGGCAGCTTGTCGAACACCTCCTGGCTGGTGAGGATGGGGGCCGCACCGGCAATGGCCTCGAGCGTGGGCACATCGAAGTGATCGCCATGCCCGTGGGTGACCAGGATGGCCGTCGGCGCGGGCAGGCCCTCATAGCGGCTGGCCCCGCCCACCGGATCGACATAGATCACCGCGCCGCCAAAGCTGAGCAGCAGGCTGGCATGGTCGACCGGGTGAATGATGATATCGCCATCTGCCGTGGCAATGGCGTCGCCCTCCAGAGCCGCCTGCTCCCGTGCCCAGGCCGGCAGGAATGCGGCAGCGCCCAGGGACAGAAGTGGCAGGGTTGCCATGCCGGCAATCACGCCGCGACGCTTGGTCATCGGATTCCTCCCTGTGCTCAGCTTTGCGTTCCTCGAACGCAAACGCGTGTCTGGTGGTTCGATGTCGCACGAAATCGTGACGATCAGTGGGCAGGCCGTGCCGACAGGCGCTGGCGGAGCGTCGTTGTCATGTCCGTCTCCCGGCCCAGCACGAGCGGCTTGTGCCGGGCGGTCCATTCCGCCAGCGACCAGGCCGGCGTCGCGGCGGCAATGGCGGCGACCGGCAGATAGGCACCGGCCAGGTGCCTGGCGCCGCCGGCCAGCACCGTGATCGCCTCACGCCGGTATTCCTCGCCCTCGAAGGCATCGAGCACGGCCATGTCGAGTGGAGAGAGTCTATCGAGCAGCAGGCCGGGCGCCGTATCCAGGTCCGCCGCCACCAGCGCCGGATAAACCCGCCCGGGATAGGCAACGGCGCGAAAGCCTGGGGCCAGTGCCCGACGCAATCCCGCCACGTCGATGGGTCGCCCCAGCACGGCGCCCAGCACATCGGCATCCTGCAGCGTGCCATAGACAAAGAGCATGGTATGCGACCAAAGCGGAATGAAAGCCCACAAGGGGTGTTGCGGGTCTTTTATTGCTATGTCATAAGCCGCCCGTATCGACCAGACGGCATCCGCTAGGGTGTCCGTTTCGATCTCGCGGAGAGATGGCAGAGTGGTTGAATGCACCGCACTCGAAATGCGGCATGGGGGCAACTCCATCGGGGGTTCGAATCCCTCTCTCTCCGCCAGTTTTCCCAATACCCCAATTCAATAGTTCAGCCCGAAGCAAGGCTCGACCTGGTCCTGCTGGCATCGGCTGATGGCCTGCCCTCGGGGCGCTGGCGTGCGCCCTGGTCGGCCAGCCCGATTTCCTGGGGCTCGACGAGCCGCTCGGCGCCTTGATGCGCTCACCCGCATCACCATGCAGGCGCGGATCGAGCGGGTGTGGCGCGAGCAGGGCTTCACCGCCCTCTTTGTCACCCACGATGTCGGCGAGGCGGCCCCGCCGCGGAACTCATAGCTTGTCTATGGGGTCGGTGGACATTAAGAGCATCGCCAGTGCCGCCCCGTTGCGGGGCGGCAGGGATATGCGCCGATGCTGACCAAGAAGGGCAATGCCGGCGCAGCAATCCTGGGCGAGGATCAATGCACCGCCTGACGCGGCAACGACCGGAAGGCGCAAAGTGCCCCAGCAAGGCCCATCCTCTGTGACCATTATCGGCGGCGGCGCCAGCGGCGTGCTGCTGGCGGCTCATCTGCTGCGCGATCCCGCTTCCGATATCCGGGTGACGCTGCTGGAGCGCCGCGGCCAGTTCGGGCAGGGCGTCGCCTATTCGGCCAGCCAGCGCGACCACAAGGTCAATGTGCCGGCCCGGGGCATGAGCGCCTTCGGCGACGATCCCGATCATTTCTGGCGCTGGCTGCAGGCGCGGAACTATCCCAGCCCCACCGGCTCGTGGGTCTTCGTGCCTCGCCGGCTCTATGGTGTCTATCTCGAGCATGTGCTGGAGGAAGCCGCCTGCCTGCGGCCCGGCCGGCTCATCGTCCATGCCGAGGAAGCCGTAGCGGTGCGCCAGAGCGAAGCCGGCGTCGAGACTGTGCTCGACAATGGCACCAGCATCGTCAGCCGCCATGCCGTGCTGGCGGTGGGTCACGAGACCCAGCCGGCCCGCGGCCGCGGCATTGCCGTGCGCATCGGCTCGGAGCGCGATACCCCGCTCGATCCCGATGTTCCCGTCATGATCCTGGGCTCGGGCCTCAGCATGGTCGATACCTGGCTGTCGCTGGCCCAGATCGAGCATCGCGGCCCCATCCTCGTCGTCTCGCGCAACGGCTTCCTGCCCAAGGGCCACCACGATGTCCCGGCGCTGCCGATCGATGCCGCCGATGTGCCTTTCGGCACCAACCTGCCCTATTTCATGGGCTGGTTCCGGGCGCTGATCGCCGAGACCGAGGCCAGGGGTGGCGACTGGCGCAGCGTCATCGATGGGCTGCGGCCGTTCAACCAGCGCATCTGGCAGAGCTGGACCGAGCATACCAGGCGCCAGGCTTTGCGCCATCTGCGGCCCTGGTGGAATATCCATCGCCATCGGCTGCCGCCCGAGCAGCATGAGCGGCTGAGCGCCGCCGTGGCCGACGGGCAGGTCGAGCTGATCGCCGCCGAATTCGTCGGCATCGAGCGCCATGGCGCGGGTGTCCGCGCCACGATCAGGCCGCGTGGCAGCCAGGAGCGGCAGGCCGTGGACGTGGCGCGCGTCTATGATTGCGGCGGCGTCACGGTCGATGTGGAAACCAGCTCGAACCCTGTCATCCGCGACCTCATCGCCAAGGATGCGGGCCGGCCCGATCCGCTCCATATCGGGCTCGATGTCGATGAAAACTGCTTCGTCATTGCCGGCGACGGCAAGGTGTCGCGCCACCTGCTGGCCGTCGGCCCGCTGACCCGCGGACGCTTCTTCGAGATCGAGGCGGTTCCCGATATCCGCAAGCAGTGCGCCGACATGGCGCGACACATTCTGGACGCCTGACAGAAGGCTAGTCCCGCAATTGAATCCAGGCCGGGGCATGATCGCTGGCGCCCTCGGCGCCGCGTATCTCGCGGTCGACGCCGGAGGCCACCAGCTTGCGTGCCAGCGACTTGCTGAGCAGCAGGTGATCGAGGCGGAGCCCGGCATTGCGCGGCCAGCGGTTCCGCATGTAGTCCCAGAAGGTGTAGACGGTCTCGTCGGGATGGGTCTTGCGGATGGCGTCAGTCCAGCCCTGCGCCAGCAGGGCGGCGAACAAGGCCCGGCTCTCGGGCTGCACCAGCGCGTTGTCACGATAGGATTTGGTCTCGTAGATGTCGCGCGGCTCGGGCACGATATTGTAGTCCCCCGCCAGCACTACCGGCAGGCCGGTGTCCCACAGGCCCTCGGCATGGGTGAGGAATCGCCGCATCCAGTCCAGCTTGTAGGTGAATTTGGGGCCAGGCTGCGGATTGCCGTTGGGCGCATAGAGGCAGGCGACCAGCACGCCATTGACCGCCGCTTCGATATAGCGCGCCTGCTTGTCGTCGGGATTGCCCGGCAGTTCTGCCTGCGTCAGCACCGGCTCCAAGCCGCGCGCCAATATGGCGACGCCATTCCAACTCGATTCACCCCGCCACACTGCGCCATAGCCCGCATCGGCAAGGGCGGTGGCCGGAAACTGGCGGTCACTGGCCTTGAGTTCCTGCAGGCACACCACGTCGGGCGCCGCATCGGCCAGCCAGTCCATCAGGTTGGGCAGGCGCCTCGTGATGCCGTTGATGTTGTAGGTGGCGATCTTCACTTGGCGATGCGCTTGGCCCAGGCGTCGACGCTCGTCGCTATGGTCCTCAGATGATCGGCGGCCGAGAAGCCGGAAATTGACTTGCGCGGCTTGAGATCATGGTCGCCGTCTTCGAGGAACTGCACGGTGATGGCGGATGACAGCGTGTAGGTGGCGATTTCCGCGGGGCTGCCGAATTCGTCGCGCGTGCCATGCAGGATCAGCGTCGGCGTCTTCAGCGTAGCCAGATGCGCCGTGCGCAAGGTTTCGGGCTTGCCGGGCGGATGGAAGGGATAACCGAGGCACACCAGCCCGGCGATGCGGCCGGCATCGAACAGGGCATCGGCCACCATGCTGGCCACCCGCCCGCCCATGGACTTGCCGCCGACCAGCAGCGGGCCGTTGGTCGGGCCGAGATCGTCCACCGCGGCGATGAATTCGGGCATCACCTTGTCGGCCCGTGGCGGCGGTTTCCGGCCCGCCTCGGTGCGGCGCCCGGCCATATAGCCGAATTCGAACCGCGCCACGCGGAAGCCCTCTGCCGCCAGCGTCTTGGCGGTGGCATTCATCGAGGCGGAGTCCATCGGCGCCCCGGCGCCATGCGCGAGCAGGATGGTGACATGGGCATCGTCGGGGCCATCGAAGAGAAAGCTGGTGGGCATGGGTGGGTCCCGCTGTTTTTGGCACTGTAGTCGCCCGCCCACAGATCGTCACCCCTCGCGCTTGACCCGAGGGTGCCGGTCGCGTGTCGGGAAGCTGCCTCTACCCCGCCTTGTTCAGCGTCCGGTTCGCCAGCCCCACCCCGGCCCGCGCGCGTCGTGCCCAGTCCGAGTCACTGTCCAACTCGAGATAGCGCAGCCACCATTGCCGCGCCGCCGCCAGGTCATGCGCGTCATATTCCAGCGCGGCGAGATTGTAGACTGCGTCGGCATAATCAGGGTCCAGCGCCACCGCCTTGGCCAGGTGCTCGCGCGCCGCCGCCACGCGACCCATGTCGCGCAGCACGCCGCCGTGGTTGAACCAGGCTTCGACGAAATCGGGATCGCGCTTGATGGCCGTGATATAGGCCGTCGCCGCTTCATTGAAATGGCCCAGCTTGCGCAGGCAATTGCCGAAATTGAACGCCGCGACCGCGTCGGTCGGGTCGATGGCGGAACAGTGTTCGTAGAGCGTTGCTGCCTCGGCGAAGAGTTCGGCCGCCTCTGCGGTTTCGGCCAGGCCGAAATAGTCCTCGGCGTCTTCCGCGATCTCGGGCAAGGGCAGCAGGCGCTGGCCGTCGAGTTCGGCCAGCGAGTGGGCGTCTTTCGCTACGATGCGCGCCGGACCGTCGGCCTGCAAGGTCAGCGCGGTCAGCGACCCGACCGGGCCGATCTGGTGGACAGAGCGGGCAATGGCGCTCCAGCTCGCCCCTGACGCGACGAGGCCGGCGTATTTTTTCGCCAGGATGACGTCGCGGAAGGAGAAGGGTTCGGCGTGATGCTCGAAGGCGTCGAACAAAGCCAGCAGGTCCAGAACATCGCCATCGAGGCGCGACTGGTCGAGCATGGACTGGCGGGTGATGTTGGCCGTGGGCACCGGCGGCAGGCTGCGCAGCAGACGCAGGAAACCGTTTTCGCTCAGCAGCGGCACGTTGTTTTCTCGTGCCTTGCCGGCGGCCTGCTCGATATAGTCCTGCGATTTTCTCGCGAGCAGCGTGCGGCCCAGCACGACGGCGGTGGTGCCGCGGGTAATGTTGCGGTGCAGGCGTCCACCGAGCGCCTGCACGCGCCGCGTGGCGAGGCGCAGCGGGAAGGCCTGCAGGGCGCCGATCACCCCATAGCTCTCCCCGCTTGCTCGCATCTAGGTCAGGCTTTCTTTTTTGTGGCCGCCTTTGGTGCTGCGGCCTTGGAGGCTTCCAATGCGGCCTTGAGCGATGCCTTGGCGGCGGATTCCTTGGGCGCGGCTGGTGCCTTGGCCTTGCTTTTCGCGGCGGGCTTGGCCTCGCCGAGGCTGGCCTTCAGCGCATCCATCAGGTTGATAACATTGCCGCGTTCGGGCGCCGCTGCAATGATTGGTTTGTGGCCTTTGAGCTTTTCCTTGATCATGCCGAGCAGCGCCACTTCGTAGCGGTCTTCATAGGCCTTGGGATCGAAGTGGGTGACCTTCTGCTCGATCAGCTTTTCGGCCAGTTCGAGCATTTCGGCTTCCGGCTTGCCCTTGGGGATATTGTCGAAATATTCTGCCGTGCCGCGCACCTCGTTGGGGTTGCGCAAGGTGGTGACGAACATGCCGTTGTCGCGGGCGCCGATGGTGACGACGCGTTCGCGGCTGGAGAGAACCAGGCGGGCGATGGCGACCTTGCCGGCCTTGCGCATGGCTTCGCGCAGGACCACGAAGGTTTCCTCGGCCATGGCCCCGTCAGGGGCGAGGTAATAGGGGGCGTCCTGGTAGATCACGTCCACTTCGCTCTCATCGACGAAGGCTTCGATATTGAGCGTGTGGTTGGATTCGATGCGGACGGCTTCGAGGTCTTCGTCCTCGATGATGATATACTGCTTGTCTTCGTATTCGTAGCCGCGCACCAGGTCGGAACGCTCGACCAGCCCCAGTTCGGGATCGACCGGCTTCATGTTGATGCGGTTATGGGTGTCCTTGTGCAGCTGGTTGAAGCTGATGCGCTCCGACGCTGACGTCGCGGGGAACATCTTCACCGCGCAGCTCACAAGGCTCAGCCTGATATGGCCCTTCCAACTTGCTCTGGGTGCCATTGTCGCCTCCTACGCGCGAACATTACGCAAACAACACATAAATCATGACGTTAGATCCCGTTCTGACTCATTAATGTCGGCCCAGGGGTCGCCCGCCGTGGTTAACAAACCCGGAAGCGTAGAATAATTCAGGTCCTCGGGAGAGTCGATGGATTCAAGATCGCGCCAGTCGAGCGGGGTGGAGGCCGGCAGGTGCGGCCTTGCCCGCAGCGAATAGGCGGCTACTGCCGTCGCGCTGCGTGCATTGCGGTGATAGTCGATGAAGATGCGGTTCTTGCGGTTCTCGGCGCCCATCGTGGTGGTGAAGGTATCGCGCCCGGTTTTCGCCAGTTCCACGGCGATGGCAGCGCAGGCGGCATGCGCCTGTTTCCAGGTCAGGTTTTTGGTCGTCGGCACCACGATATGCACGCCCTTGCCGCCCGAGGTCTTGACGAAGGGCCTGAGCCCCATGGCTTCCAGCCCGCCGCGCAGATGCACGGCGGCATTGACCACGTCGCGCCACTCGATGCCCTCGCCGGGATCGAGGTCGAAGATCACCCGGTCGGGCTTGTCGATATGGGCGTGGTGGGTGCCCCAGGCGTGGAATTCCACCACCCCGAATTGCGCCAGCGCCAGATAACCCTTGGCGTCCTCGACCGAGATATAGGTCTGCTTCTCGCCCTCCGAATTCTGCGTCTCGAAGCTCTTGAGGCCACCCGGCATGCCGGTAAAGGGATGGCGCTGGAAGAAGCAGTCATGCGGCTTGCCTGTTGGACAGCGGAACAGCGACACCGGCCGGCCGAACAGGTGCGGCAGCATGTAGTCGCCCACCGCGGCATAGTAGACCGCGATATCGAGCTTGGTCGGCCCGGTCTTGCCGAACAGGCGCCGTGTCGGATTGGTCACCCAGATGCCGGCGAGATCGGCGTCCGAAATGATACGCTTGACCGGCGCCGCCACCGGCGTCGTCAGCTCGGCCTGCCGCAACCCCTTGAACACGGCATGGCGCAGCATGCCGTCGCTGGTCTGGTTGGCATATTGCACGCGCGCGGTGAGGATGGGGCGGACGGGCAGGATTTCCTTGGGCGCGCCTTCGAGCTTCTCGTCGATGCGCAAGGGCGCCAGCCGTGCCAGCAGCGTTTTCATCGTCGCCGCGTCAAAGCCGGTGCCGACCTTGCCGCGATAGACCAGCTCGCCCTCGACCCATTCGCCCACCGCCAGCGCGCCGATGCCGCCATTGGCGGCGCTGTCGCTATAGCCGGCAATGACATAGTCGCCGGTCTTGAGCGCCTTGATCTTGAGCCAGGTGGAGGAGCGCCCGGTGGTATATTTGCTGCCCGCGCGCTTGGAGACGATGCCTTCGAGGCCACGTTCCGAGGCCAGATCGAGCAATGGCTGCCCGTCGCCCTCGACATGGTCGGAATATTGAATGGCCGAGCGCGGCGTCACGTGGCCGGAGAGCAATTGCGCCAGCAGCCCCTTGCGCCTGGCCAGTTCAACGCCGCGAAGGTCCCAGCCGTCGAGATGCAGCAGGTCGAAGGCGTAGAAGACCAGCTTGTTGCCCGCCCCTTCCGACAGCGCATCCTGCAGCATGGAAAAGCGGCTGATGCCCTGCTTGTCGAGCACGACGATCTCGCCATCGATGATCGCCTCGCGGCAATTGAGCTCGCCGAACGCCTTGGGAAGGTCGCCATAGCGCCTGGTCCAGTCCAGCCCGCCGCGGGTGATCAGCCGTGTCTTGCCGCCTTCCACGAAGGCCAGGGTGCGATAGCCGTCGAACTTGATTTCGTGCAGGTATTTCCCCTTGGGATCAGGCACTTTCTCGGCTGGCGAGGCCAGTTGCAGCTCCATCGTCGCGGGCAGGGGCGCCTTCACGGCGCCGGTCAGCTTGCCCGGCTGCGGCTTGCTGGCTTTCCTGATCGGAGCAGGGGGTGGCGCCACCAGTTCCTCGATTCGCCGCCCGGTCTTGACGCTTTCCGGGCGGGTTTCGAGGATGTCCTCCTCGGTGCTCATTGAGGTGTCCCGTTCCTTGAACAGGATCCAGCCCTCCTTGCCCTTATCCTCCGGCTTGCCCTTGAGCCGCGCCAGCATCCAGCCGCCGCGCAGCTTGTCGCCCACCAGGCGAAATTTGAAGGCGCCCTTGGCGAGGTCCTCATGTGGATCGCCCATCGGCGCCCAGGTGCCGGTATCCCAGACGATCATCGGCCCGCCGCCATATTCGCCTTCGGGGATGACGCCCTCGAAGTCGATATAGTCGATCGGATGGTCCTCGGTGGCGGCGGCGAAGCGCTTGTCGGCCGGGTTGAGCGAGGGCCCCTTGGGCACGGCCCAGCTTTTCAGCACGCCATCGAGTTCGAGGCGGAGATCGTAGTGGTCTGCCGTGGCGTGATGCTTGTGGATGACGAAGCGATTGCTGCCGCTGCCCAACGTGCCTGCTGGCTCGCTAGTGCGCTTGAAATCGCGCTTGTCACGGTAGGTCTTGAGCTTGTCGGCCATGGGAGGACTTTAGCAGGGTGGAGGTGAAGACTTACCTCAATGCCGGGGGTGTTGCCTTCTCCCCTTGAGGGAGAAGGTGCCCGAAGGGCGGATGAGGGGTGTCGATCTCTCCATCAGCATTGAAGCATGGGCGAGTGCAGAACCCCTCACCCGGTTTTCCGCTGAACGCGGAAAACCGCCCTCTCCCTCAAGGGGAGAGGGATGACGACTGATGGCGCAAAAAGGTGGAGCTCACCCCAGCTTCACGCTCTGCCCAATCGCCCAGGTCACCCCGAACGGGTCTTCGAGCTGGCCATAGATGTCGCCCCAGAACTCGGTCTTGAGCGGCGAGGTGATCTTGCAGCCGGCGGCGACCGCGCGCTCCCACCATTTCTGGGCGTCGTCGACATGGATATGCATGTTGAAGCCTTGCGGCTTGACCGGTGCAAAGCCATATTCGGGGAAGAAGTCGCACAGGAAGATCACGCTGTTGTTGATCTCGATGGCGCTGTGGATCAGCTTGTCGCTGTTCTCGGCCTTGATGGCTTCGTGCTCGATGGCGGCAAAGGCGGTCTTGTAGAAATCGAGTGCCTGCCGGGCGCCATCGACATTGAGATAGGGCGTAACGCCGGTGGTGGGGCGGGGTGCGGTCATGGTCGATCCTCCTCTTGTTGCTATGCAAGCACGATGCGCCGCCCGGCGCCAGTAAACGGTGCAATCAGTTGGCGATGGTCGCTGGCGGCAGAGCCGGTAGCGCCGCCAGCCGGTCCAGATGCAGCCTGATATGGGCGGCTTCGGCGGGGGAGCCGGCCAGGGCGATGGCGCGATTGAAGGCCTCGCGGGCGCCAGCAGCATTGCCCAGTTGCAGCAGCAGCCCGCCGCGCACACCGTGATAGTGGAAATAGCCATCGAGCTTCTCGGCCAGCGGCGTGACCAGCGCCAAGGCCGCCGCGGGGCCGCGGGCCTTGCTGACCGCCACGGCGCGGTTGAGCGTCACCACCGGCGAAGGCTGGATCACTTCGAGGCTCTGGTAGAGCCGGTCGATGGCACCCCAATCGGTATCCTCGGCGCGCTTGGCCCGCGCATGCTGGGCGGCGATGGCAGCCTGTATCTGATAGGTGCCGGGTTCCTGGTGGCGCAAAGCCTTTTCCACCAGCGCCCGCCCCTCGGCCAGCATCGGCCCGTCCCACAGGGTCCGGTCCTGGTCCTCCAGCAGCACGATCTGTCCCCCGGCATCCACGCGGGCCCGGTGCCGCGCATGCTGCAGCAGCATCAGCGCCACCAGCCCCATGATTTCCGGCTCGGTGGGAAAAAGGTGCTGCAGCAGGCGGCCGAGCCGGATGGCTTCATCGCAGAGCAAAGCGGCGTCCGGATCGGAATGGCCGCGCGAATAGCCCTCGTTGAAGACGAGATAGAGCATGACCGCCACCACGCCCAGCCGCTGCAGCCGGCTTTCGGCATCGGGCGGATCGAAGGGTACATTGTTGGCGGCGATGCGGGCCTTGGCGCGGGTGATGCGCTGCTCCATCGCCGCTTCGCCGACGAGGAAAGCCCGCGCGATCCGCCTGAGCGGCAGGCCGGCGACGATGCGCAGGGCCAGGGCGATCTGCTGGTTGGCCAGCAGGTCGGGGTGGCAGCATACGAAGAGCAGCCGCAATATGTCGTCGCGGTAATGGGCGCCGTCCAGCCGCTCGGCGATATCGACCTCGGCATCGTCGAGGTCGGACAGGTATTCTTCGGACGGCAGGGCCACATTGCGCCTGGTCTTGCGCACCACGTCGACGCCGCAATTGCGCCCGACGAAAATCAGCCAGGCGGTGGCGTCGCGCGGCGGCCCCTTGTCGGGCCAGGTTCGGACAGCACGCAGGCTGGCTTCCTGGAAGGCCTCCTCGGCGGTATCGAGATTGCGGAAATAGCGCAGCAGGGCGCTCAACGCCTGGGGTCGGGCCGCGGTCAGGGCGGCAGCTATCCAGGCGTTGTCGACCATTTATCCAAGCTCGCTGGGGTGAAAGATGCCGACCGGACGGATTTCATAGCCGCCGGCACCGGGATTGGCTTCGGCCAGATCCTTGGCGAAGGCCATGGCCTCCTCAAGCGAGTCGCAATCGGCGATATAGAAACCGAGGAACTGTTCCTTGGTTTCGGCAAAGGGGCCATCGATGATGAATGGCTCGCCACTGGTCTTGCGCAAGGTCGTGGCCGAGGTGGTGGGCAGAAGACGCGCCACCGGGCCCATCTTGCCCTTGGCCTTCATGCCGTCCTCGACCTTGCCGAGGCGCGCCATGCAGGCGTCATCCTCCTCCTTGGACCAGGTGGCGACGGCGTTTTCATCGTTGTAGCAGAGGACAGCATAAAGCATTTCGACATCCCTCGTCGGAAACATGACGAGCGACTATGCCCAATTCAGACAGGGGCTCCAGTGCTTTTTTGGGATCACGCCACGCGGCTTGCCCCTAAGCCACCGGCGCCGGGGCGTTCCGCGCAATCGTCACGGTGGCGCCCAGCGAGGCGACAATAATCGCGACAATGCCGCCCAGCTGCCACAAGCTCAGCGTCTCGGTGAGGATGAGAAAGCCGGACAGAGCGCCCAAAGCCGGCTGGCCGCTCATCAGGATGCCGAACAGCCGCGAAGGCATATGGGGCAGGGCCGCCATGTCGAGCGCATAGGGGATGGCGCTCGACAGCAGGGCCACGCCCAGCCCGATGGGCAATATGGCCGGATCGAGCAGGGCCGTGCCGGCGGTTGCCACGCCAAAGGGCAGGACGATGATGGCGGCGACCGAGACGCCGAGCGCGGTGATATGTGGACCGCCGCCGGTGCCCGCGCGCTGGCCGAAAATGATGTAGCCGGCCCAGCAGCCGCCTGCCGCCAGCGCCAGCAACACGCCCGGCAGGCCGATCTCGCCGCTCGACTGCCCCAGCGGCAGCAGCATGGCCAGCCCTGCCACGGCCAGCACGATCCAGGCAAAATCGAGCGGCCTGCGTGCGCCGGCCAGGGCCACGGCCAGCGGCCCGGTGAATTCGAGCGCCACCGCCACGCCGAGCGGAATGGTCGCCAGCGCCGCATAAAAAAACAGATTCATCGCGCCCATGACGGCGCCATAGGCCAGAACGGCGCGCCATTGCCTCTTGTCGAGCCTCTGTCGCCAGGGCCGGAACACGGCGACCAGCACGATGGCCGCCAGCACCAGCCGCAGGGTCGTCGCACCCGCCGCGCCGACCAGGGGGAACAGCCCCTTGGCAAAGCTCGCCCCGGTCTGGGTGAACACCATGCCCAGGGTGACGAGCAGGACGGAGAAAATGACGGATTGCGGGCGCAAGGGAAGGCTCCGGGGACGGCGCGGTTTAGCAGGCGCCGCCGCGCGCGTCACCGGCCGGAGTCAGCAGAAGTTCTGGAAGGCGACGAAGGTGCTGCCGTTGTCGTTGAAATGCTTGAGCACATAGCCCGTGGGCAGGCTGTTCTGGCCTGGGGCGATGTGGCAGCGGGTGCCTTCCGGCGTGCCCTGGCAGGAGTCGATCATGAAGCACTGCCCTGCCGTGGTCTCGCCCAGCTTGTCGCTGGCCATGCTGGGTTGGGCGCGGATGACCAGCGGGTGCAGGCCGCGCACCCAGAGTGGAAAAGCCGTCGGCACATTGATATCGGCGGCGTCGGCGCAATAGCCGCTGGCGGGGTTGCGGATGCAGTTCTGCGATACCGGCGGATTGAGCGAGGCGACATTTTGCCCGTTCAGCGGCGCCAGCGCCACCGGTGCGCCGTCGGAAAAACGACCGTCGAGTGCTTTGCCATCGGGCGAGAATGTCGCAACGGTACCGCCGTCATAGCCGAGCAGGTGCAGGTGGCCCGCTTCCGATTTCCAGCCATTGACCATAGCCAGCGGCCCCAGGCATCCCAGGCTGGTCGCCCACAGGCCAAAGGTGCTGCGATTGGTGGCCAGGTCGATGCGGCACATGCCGGTGCCGCCATCGCCGGTGGTGACCTGCCAGGCGCCGGCATAACGGGCACTGCTGTCCTGGGCATGGGCCGAAGCGCCCATTGCCACGACCCAGGCGACGACGAGCAGAATGCTGATGCGCATCGAGTTTCCCTCCATGGATGCGGCCGGCACAATTGCCCAAACGGCATGATTCTGCGAGAGGGCGATGGGCTGCCTTGACCCCGTTACCGCAACCCTTTAGCCCTTGCCGACGGAACAAAGGAAGAATGGCGATGGAATACCGTTATCTGGGGCGCTCGGGCCTCAAGGTCTCCGTGCTGACCATGGGCACCATGACCTTTGGCGGCTCCGAGAAGGTCGGCCATACCGAACAGGCCGATGCGACGCGCCAGATCGACCTCTGCCTCGATGCCGGGATCAACCTGCTCGATACCGCCAATGTCTACAATGCCGGCGTCTCCGAGGAGATGGTCGGGGTGGCTTTGGCCGAGAATGGCCGTCGTCAGAAAACCCTGGTCGCCACGAAAGTCCGCTTCAAGATGGGCGAGGGCCCCAACGAGATCGGCCTTTCCCGCCACCACATCATCGCCCAGGCCGAAGCGAGCCTAAGGCGTCTCAAGACCGATGTCATCGACCTCTATCAGGTGCATGAATGGGACGGGCAGACCCCCATCGAAGAGACGATGGAGGCCCTCGATACGCTCGTGAAATCCGGCAAGGTCCGTTATATCGGCTGTTCCAATTATGCCGGCTGGCAGATCAGCAAGGCGCTGGCTGCGGCCAGGGAGCGGCAGGGCGAGCGCTTCATCTCCCAGCAAATCCACTACACGCTGCATTCGCGCGAAGCCGAATATGAGCTGGTGCCGATCAGCCAGGATCAGGGGCTGGGCATGCTCATCTGGTCGCCTTTGGCGGGCGGGTTGCTGAGTGGCAAGTACCGGCGCGATGGCGGGCCGAAATCCGGACGGCATGTCGGCGGCTTCCGCGAGCCGCCGGTCTACGACTGGGAAAAATTCTACGACATCATCGACGTACTGGTCGCGGTGGCCGATGAGCGTGGTGTTTCGGGGGCGCAGGTGGCGCTGGCCTGGCTGCTCGGCCGGCCGGGGGTGACCTCGGTCATAATAGGCGGGCGCAGCGATGCGCAGTTCCAGGACAATCTGGGGGCGGCCGAATTCAAGCTCGGCGCCGATGAACGGGCCCGGCTCGATGCGGCCAGCCGGCCGCCCTTGCTCTACCCCTATTGGCACCAGTCCTTCACGGCGCAGGACCGGCTGGGCAAGATCGACCTCGATTTGATCGGGCCCTATGCCGAGGAGTTCAAGCGTGGCTGATTTTCTCTTTGAGCCCTACGCTCCGGTTACCATCCCCATTGCCCGCGGCGGGCTCTTTGCCGTGCGCCGCGTCTATTGCGTAGGGCGCAACTATGCCGAGCATGTGGTGGAAATGGGCAATGACACGCGCGATCCACCCTTCTTCTTCGGCAAGCCGGCCGATGCCATCGTGGTCGGCGGCGCCGATATTCCCTATCCACCGCAAACGGCCGACCTGCATCACGAGATCGAGCTGGTCGTCGCCATCGGCAATGATGGCGCCAACATCGCCTCGGCCGATGCGCTGACCCATGTCTATGGCTATGCCGCCGGGCTAGACATGACCCGCCGAGACCTGCAGGCCCAGGCCAAGAAAGCGGGGCGGCCCTGGGACATGGCCAAGGGGTTCGACCATTCCGCGCCCATCGGCACGATCGAGCCAGCCAGCGCCATCGGCCATCCCGACAGCGGCGCCATAACGCTGGCGGTCAATGGCGTCGAGCGCCAGCGGGGTGACCTCGCCGACCAGATCTGGAATGTGGCCGATACCATCGCCTATCTGAGCCAATTCGTGGCGCTGAGGGCCGGCGACATCATCATGACCGGCACCCCGGCCGGGGTGGGCGCGGTGGTGCGCGGCGATGTGCTCGAAGGCAGCATTGCCGGGGTGGGCACGGTGCGGACGCGGATCGCCTGATGCCGGTCTGGTCGCCCCAGCAGGATGGCGCGCTCAAGGCCGTTTCCGCCTGGCTCAAGGACAAGAACGGACCGCAGGTGTTCCGCCTGTTCGGCTGGGCGGGCACCGGCAAGTCGACGCTCGCCGTGCATCTGGCGCAGGATGTCCGAAGCGTCAAATACGCCGCCTTTACCGGCAAGGCGGCTCTGGTCATGCGCAAGCGCGGCTGCAAGGGCGCGCAGACCATCCACAGCCTGATCTATACTTTGGTCAGCGAGAAGGAAGGCGAGCCGCGCTTCGTGCTGGACGATGAAAGCCCGGCCGCCGATGCCGATCTCATCGTCATCGACGAAGTGTCGATGGTCGACGAACAGCTGGGCCGCGACCTCCTGAGCTTCGGGGTGAAGGTCTTGGTGCTGGGCGATCCGTTCCAGCTTCCCCCGGTGCAGGGCGCCGGCTTCTTCACCGCCGACGAACCCGATATCATGCTGACCGAAATCCATCGGCAGGCGGCGGACAACCCCATCATCCACCTCTCCATGCAGGTGCGCGAGGGCGGCTTTCTGGAGCGCGGCTCCTATGGCGAATCCATCGTGGTCGGCCGCGACAATGTCGACCGCAATGCGGTACTGGAAGCCGACCAGGTGCTGGTGGGCCGCAACAAGACGCGGCTGCAATATAACGATCGCTTACGCGAATTACGCGGCCTGCCCTTCCACGAGCCGGTCGAGGGCGACCGCATGGTGTGCCTCAGGAACAATCCGCGCAAGAAGCTGCTCAATGGCCAGATCTGGATCGTCACCGAAGTCACCAAGCGGACCAACGGCAAATATTCGCTGCTGCTGGGGGCGGACGAGGGCAAGGGCGAGGCGCGCGTGCTCACCCACAAGGCGTTCTTTTCGGGCGAGGAAGATACGATGAGCTGGCCCGAGCGCCGCCAGTTCGATGAATTCACCTTCGGCTATTGCCTCACCGTCCACAAGGCGCAGGGCAGCCAGTGGGACAATGTCTATCTGTTCGACGAGAGCTTCGTGTTCCGCGAGGAACGGGCGCGCTGGCTCTATACGGGGATCACCCGGGCGGCGGAAAAGATCACGGTGGTTTCCTAGATCGGTGTTTCCCGCGCGTCCGGCAGGGCTATCGCGGATGGAGTGGAGCGGAACCACCTCTCCCCTGAGAGGAGAGGTCGACCCGAGGGGTCGGGTGAGGGGTTCAGCGTCGCGACAGGCGCTGTTGCCTTCACCCGCACTGAACCCCTCACCCCACCCTCTCCCCTCAGGGGAGAGGAAGCCCACGCGCGGTGGGCTGCTACGGCTCCAACAAAGACGCGGACCGCCATAACAAAGCCAAACTCGCACCGCTGCATCCGGTCTTGTGAAGATTTCTGGCCAAGTAAGCCAAATTGCTGATGTTTCATGCATTGGCAGCGCTTGCGCATCCTGGGCTTATACCCCATTTTGCCCGTAGAGATTTCCCACAGCCCGGATCATTCCCAAAAGCGGAGGCATCATGCACCACGACACCCCCCTGATCTCAACGATCGTCGCGGGTCTGGTGCTGGCCTTCATATTCGGCATGATCGCCAACCGGTTCAAGATGCCGCCCCTGGTGGGCTATCTGCTGGCCGGCGTGCTGGTGGGGCCCTATACGCCCGGTTTCGTGGCCGACCAGGCGCTGGGGGCCGAGCTGGCCGAAATCGGCGTTATCCTGCTGATGTTCGGTGTGGGCCTGCATTTTTCGCTCAAGGACCTGATGAGCGTGCGGGCGCTGGCCATTCCCGGCGCCATCGCGCAGATCGGTTTTGCCACATTGCTGGGTGCGGGGCTGGGCCTGTTGCTGGGCTGGGACCTGGGGGCAGCCCTGCTGTTCGGCTTGTCGCTGTCCTGCGCCTCGACCGTGGTGCTGCTCAAGGCGATGCAGGATCGCCGGCTGATCGAGACCGAGCGCGGGCGCATCGCGGTGGGCTGGCTCATCGTGGAAGACCTGGCCATGGTGCTGGCCCTGGTGCTGATCCCGGCCCTGGCCGCCCTGGGGGGCACCGATAGCGGCGTCCACGACCCCTTCGTGTCCTTTGTCGAACGCATCATTGGCGGCTCGGTCGGCCTCTGGGGCGTGCTGGCGCTCACGGTCATCAAGCTGGTGGCCTTTGTCGGCTTCATGCTGGTGGTCGGAAGGCGGCTCATCCCCTGGGCTTTGCATGCCACGGCCCATACCGGCAGCCGCGAACTGTTCCGGCTCGCCGTGCTGGCCATTGCCCTGGGCGTGGCTTTGGGTTCGGCCGTGCTGTTCGGGGTGTCGCTGGCGCTGGGCGCCTTCTTTGCCGGCATGATTCTTTCCGAAAGTGAGCTCAGCCATCGCGCCGCGCAGGAAACCCTGCCGCTGCGCGACGCCTTCGCGGTGCTGTTCTTCGTTTCGGTCGGCATGCTGTTCGACCCGTCCATCATCGTCACCAATCCGCTGCTGCTGCTGGCGACGGTGTTCATCATCATCATCGGCAAGTCACTGGCCGCTTTTGCCATCGTGTTGCTGTTCCGGCGGCCGGTGGCGACAGCGCTGACGATTTCCGCCTCGCTGGCGCAGATCGGCGAATTTTCCTTCATCCTCGCCAGCATGGGCGTGAGCCTGGCGATCCTGCCCAAGGAAGGACAGGACCTGATCCTGGCCGGGGCGCTGATTTCCATCGTGCTCAACCCGGTCGTGTTCTGGGCCGTCGACCTGGTGAAGCCGCGCTTCGAGGCCAAGGCGGCGGCGCGCAAGGCGGCAAAAGCGGAGCCCGAAGAGGCGCGCATCGAGCCCACCGAATTGTCCGAGGCGGCCAACGGCCCGGCCACCACCGATGCGCCCAGCCAGGGCGCCATCGATACGGGTGCGCCGGGCGCTGACGACGATACCGGTGAGCCCTCGCGCCTGGCCGGCCATACCGTATTGGTGGGCTATGGCCAGGTCGGCCGCATCGTGGCGGCGGGCATCAAGGCGGATGGCGGCGGGCTCGTGGTGATCGAGGATTCCGATCACGACGTGGCCGCCGCGCGGGCCGAGGGCTTCGAAGTGGTGTTCGGCAATGCCGCCAGCGAAGATATGCTCAGGCTGGCCAACCTGCCCCAGGCGCGCAACCTGCTGATCGCCATTTCCAACGGGTTCGAAGCCGGATCGGTCTGCGAATCCGGCCGCAAGCTCAATCCGGGCATTTCCATCATCGCCCGCGCCTATTCGGCAGAGGAAGAAGCCTTCCTGCGCAATCTCGGCGCCACCGCGGTCATTCGCGGCGAGCGCGAGATCGGCAAGGGCATCCTGATGTTCCTGCGTGGCGATGGCGGCAACCTGGCATCCGCCGCCATGCCGGTGCCCGAGGAGCCCAGGCTGCCGGTGGCGGAGAACCTGCTGGAAAAGGCCGCACTGGCCGATGTCGTGGCGCCGCCGGACGCCGTTATCGAACTCCCGCCGCCGGCCACAGTGGCATCTGATCCGGTGGTCATCGCGGCGGTGGAAGCCGCGTCGATCCCGGACGAACCGGCGAGCGAGCCGGCAGCGGCAGGGCTGGAATCGGTCGATGCGACGCCGGCCGTGGGCGAAGCGCCGGCCGCTATCGACGAGGTCGTGGTTCCCGCCGCCGAGCCGGAAGCGGCATCTGGGCCGGCCGAAACCACGGCGGAGATCGATGCCGAGACCGCCGCGGAAGCTGCGAACGAAACCAGCGAAGGCGGCATCGCGCCGCCCGAGCCGGATGCGGAAAACAAGGATGAGCCCACCGTGCCGCCGGTGGTCCCCGAGCCCAAAAGCTAGCCTCTTGTCAAAGGCTTGAGCGCGGGCGCATAGAGTTCAGCGGGGCTGTGTTCCTGCCCCGATCGCGTTCGGCGCGCCATGCGGCGCGCCGGGAAGTCAGTAGGGCCGATGATTTCGCAAAAAGCCAAATATGCCTTGCGCGCGCTGGTGTCCCTCGCCCGGACCGGACGCGGGGAAACCATGATGATCGGCGAGATTTCCAAGCAACAGGCGATCCCCAAGAAATTCCTCGAGCAGATCCTGCTGGAACTCAAGCGGGCCGGCTTCGTCGCCAGCCGCCGTGGCCGGGCCGGGGGCTATGAACTGCTCCGCGCCCCGGAGGAGATCATGTTCGGCGAGGTGCTGCGGCTGATCGATGGCCCCATCGCCCCGCTCCCCTGCCTCTCCAAGATCGCCTACAAGCGCTGCAAGGATTGCCGCGACGAGCAGTCATGCGAGATTCGCCACGTCTTCGAGCGGGTGACGCTGGCCACGCGCGAAGTGCTGGACCGCACCACGCTGGCAGATTCGCTGCGGCTGGAGGATATCCCGGTTTAGACTTCTTACCTCTCCCTTTGGGGGAGGTAAGAAAGGGCACCCCTACCCAAACACCACCGTCTTCTTCCCGTTCAGCATCACCCGGCTTTCCAGGTGCAGCTTCACCGCCCGCGCCAGCACCCGGCTCTCGATATCCCGGCCGGCGGCCACCAGGTCGTCGGGGCTCATGGCGTGGGTGACGCGGGCGGTTTCCTGCTCGATGATCGGGCCTTCGTCGAGGTCGGGCGTCACGTAATGGGCGGTGGCGCCGATGATCTTGACGCCGCGCTCATGGGCCTGGTGATAGGGCTTGGCGCCCTTGAAGCTGGGCAGGAAGGAGTGATGGATGTTGATCACCTGGCCGAACAGCCGGGTCGAGAGATTGTCCGACAGCACCTGCATGTAGCGCGCCAGCACCACGAGGTCGGCGCCACTCTGCTTGACCAGCGCCAGCACCTGTTCCTCCTGCGCCGCCTTGGTGTCCTTGGTCACCGGCAGCAGGTGGAAGGGGATGCCGGCATCCTGGGCGATCTTTTGCGTGTCGGCATGATTGGAAATGATGGCCGCCACCTCGGCATCGAGCCAGCCCACGCGGATCTGGTAGAGCAGATGCAGCAATGTATGGTCGAACTTGCTGACCAAGATCACCATGCGCTTCCTGCGGCTGTCATCGGCCAGGCTGGTCTTCATGGAAAAGCGTTCCACCGGCGATTTCAGCGCCCGCTCGATGGCGTCGCGCCCCACGCCATGGGGCGTGGTGAAGGCCAGCCGCATGAAGAAGCGGTCGGTCTCGCGATCCCAGAACTGGTTGGATTCGGCGATATTGGCGCCCAGGGCCGCCAGTTCGGTGGTGATGGCGGCGACGATGCCGGGGCGGTCGGCGCAGGAAAGGGTAAGAACGAAACTGGCCGAGGACATCGCTGAGGCTCCGGAAATCTGCCCAGCGGTATCAATGGCTTGCGCCCTTTCGTCAAGTGCGCAGCAAAAAGGGCCGCCCGCGAGGACGACCCTTCCTGAGTGTATCGGCCTCGAGTGCCGAGGAGGCGCGTGTTATCCGAGATCACTCCCGATCAGCACACGATATCCCAGACCTTCTTCGAGTACCAAAATCTCAAAAGACACTGGATCACCTCCTTCACGTTGGTTGAACATGAGGGAAAGGTGCGCCTGATTTGCCGTCTTGTCCAGTCCCGGTCAGCCTCGTGCCTTTTTCGGCCGTGCCCGCAGTTGCAAAATCGTCGCAATCAGCACGCCCAAAGCCACAATGGCGATGATGATGGTGGCCAGCGCGTTGACGTCCGGCGAAACGCCCAGCTTGACCTTGGAGAAGATCACCATGGGCAGGGTGGATGAGCCCGGACCCGAGACGAAGCTGGCAATGACCAGGTCGTCGAGCGACAGGGTGAAGCCCAGCAGCCAGCCGGACACCAAAGCCGGGGCGATGATGGGCAGGGTAATGTCGAAGAAGGTGCGGAGTGGGGAGGCGCCCAGGTCCATGGCGGCTTCTTCGAGGCTCCGGTCGAAATCGCTGAGGCGCGACTGCACGACGACGCAGACATAGGCGGTGCAGAAAGTGGCGTGGGCGATGACGATGGTCAGCATGCCACGGCCCTGCGGCCAGCCCAGCGTGGATTCCATGGCCACGAACAGCAGCAGCAAAGCCAGCCCGGTGATCACGTCGGGCATGACCAGCGGCGCCGAGACCATGCCGGAAAACAGCGTCCTGCCCTTGAAGCGGCGGAAGCGCACCAGGGCTACCGCCGCCAGCGTGCCCAGCACCAGGGCGATGCTGGCGCTGATGGCGGCGATCTGCAGGCTCAGCCAGGCGGCGCCGAGCAATTGCGGGTCGCTGAACAGCTCGCCATACCATTTGGTCGAAAAGCCCGACCAGACGGTGACCAGCTTGCTCTCGTTGAACGAGAAGATGACCAGCGAGACGATGGGCGCGTAAAGAAACGCGAAGCCCAGCGACGCGGCGATGGGAAGGAACCAGCCCCGGCGCATGCTACTTCTCCACCACGGCGCTCTGGGCGCGCTGCAGCAGCATGATGGGCACCACCACCACGACCAGCATGGCCATGGCGACGGCGGCAGCGCGCGGCCAGTTGGTATTGGTGAAGAACTCGTCCCACAGCACGCGGCCGATCATCAGCGTGCCCGGTCCGCCCAGGAGCGAGGGGATGACGAATTCACCGATGGCCGGAATGAAGACGAGCATGGAGCCGGCGACGATGCCGGGCAGCGACAGCGGCAGGGTGATCGAGAGGAAAGTGCGCGCCGGGCGGGCGCCGAGATCGGCGGAGGCTTCGAACAAGGCGGTGTCGAGCTTCACCAGCGTCGTATAGAGCGGCAGGATCATGAAGGGCAGATAGGTATAGACGATGCCGACATAGACGGCGAAATCGGTCTGCATCATCACCAGCGGCTCGATGCCGAACAGGCCGAGAAACTGGTTGATGACGCCATTGCCACGCATGAAGCCGGTCAGCGCATAGACGCGCAGCAGGAACGAGGTGAAGAAGGGCAGCACCACCAGCATCAGCAGGATATTGCGCCAGCGGTCGGGTGCCCGCGCAATGGCATAGGCCATGGGATAGCCGATAAGGAGCGTGATGACCGTGGCGATGGCCGCGATGCGGATCGAGCTCAGATAGGCCGCAACATAGAGGTTGTCGGTGAAGAGCTTGATGTAATTGGACAGATGCAGGGTGAGCTGCACCGTGCCTTCTTCGGTCGAGAGCAAGGCCGAATAGGGCGGGCGGCCAAACTGCTTGGTGGCCAGCGAAATGCCGAAGACCACGGCCAGCGGCACGAGGAAAAACACCAGCAACCACAGGACCGGCGCGACCAGCACCAGCACGCGGCCGGAAATGCCGACCTTGGCCAGCCGCCGCTCCACCGCGTTCCAGGGCCGAAGCCGGCGCGGCGGGGGAATGGTGGGTTCGTGGGCGGTGGTCATGTTGTGGTCCCCGCGTTTGCCTTTGTTACCTCGCCCCTGAGGGGAGAGGTCGGCGCGCAGCGCCGGGTGAGGGGTTCAGCGCTGCATCGGGCTGCGTGCTCCCCACCAGCACTGAACCCCTCACCCCACCCTCTCCCCTCAGGGGAGAGGGAGCCCACGCTCAGCGGAGACGAATGGACAATCATACCGTCAGCACCGAGCCGGATGTGTCGCCCCAGGTAACATAGACCTGTTCGTCCCAGGTGATGGCGTCGGGGTTGCCGCGCACCGTATTGGTCTGGGTCACGCGCAGGCGCATGCCGCTGTCGAGCAGCACCTGGTAGACGCTCATGTCGCCGAGATAGCCGATATCCTCGACCATGCCATGGGTTACGTTGGCGCCATGGATGCCGGCCGGCTTGTCGCGGCTCAGATGCAGTTTTTCGGGGCGGATAGCCCACCACAGGAGCTGGTCGGGGGCGCAATCGACGCCATGGCCGACATGGATGTCGCAGCCCAGCTCGGCCGAGCGGATGCGCACATGGTCGGGCTCGTCCTCGGTCACCACGCCCTCGACCATGTTGGCGGAGCCGATGAAATTGGCCACGAATTTGGAATTGGGGAATTCGTAGATGTCGGTGGGCTCGCCGATCATGGCGATTTCGCCCTGGTTCATCACTCCGATGCGGGTGGCGAGACTCATCGCCTCCTCCTGGTCGTGCGTCACCACGATGAAGGTAACGCCCAGCGTCTCCTGGATCTTGACCAGCTCGAACTGGGTTTCCTCGCGCAGCTTCTTGTCCAGCGCGCCGAGCGGTTCGTCGAGCAGCAGCAGCTTGGGGCGCTTGGCCAGGGCGCGGGCCAAAGCCACGCGCTGGCGCTGCCCGCCCGAAAGCTGGTGCGGCTTGCGCGCGCCATAGTCCTGCAGCTTCACCAGCGCCAGCAATTCGGCGACCCGGGCGGCGATCTCGGCGCGGGGCAGCCCATCGCGCTTGAGGCCATAGGCGATATTCTGCTCCACGTTCATATGCGGGAACAGCGCATAGGACTGAAACATCATGTTGACCGGCCGATTATAGGGGGCGACCTGGGTCATGTCCTGGCCGTCGATCTCGATCGTGCCGGATGTTGGCGTTTCAAAGCCCGCCAGCATGCGCAGCAGGGTCGACTTGCCGGAACCCGAGCCGCCGAGCAGGCAGAACAGCTCGGACTTGTAGATGTCGAGCGACACGTCATGCACCGCCGAAACGTCGCCGAATTTCTTGGTGACGTTCCTGATGCGCACGAACGGCTTTGCCTTGGGGTCGCGCCAGGGCCGGGTGTCGATAGCGAGCGGGGGTTTTTTGGCCATCTGTCTCTAGCGATCCTGTCAGTAGACCTCATCCTGAGCTCGTCGAAGGACGAGGTCGTGACTGGATGTTGCCACGCCCTCGTGGTTCGACAGGCTCACCATGAGGGCTGCTGGCAAGCTGGGGGCGGCTGGTGCCGCCCCCGGATGATCGTCTTACTGGCCGGTCTTGATGCGGGTCCAGGTGCGGGTCAGTACTTCCTCGAAATCGGGGCTGTGGGCGCCCATGACGAAGGCCTTGGCGATGGTTTCGGCCGGGGCATAGATGCCCGGATTGGACTTGACCTCTTCATCGACGAACTCGGTCGCTGCCAGGTTGGGGTTGGCGTAGAACACATAATTGGTGATCGCGGCCACGACTTCGGGCTCGAGAATATAGTTGATGAAGGTGTGGGCGTTGCCGGGATGGGGCGCATCGGCCGGAATGGCCAGGAAGTCGAACAAGGTCGCCGCCCCTTCCTTGGGGATGACATACTGCACCTCGACGCCCGCGCCGGCGGCAGCCGCGGCGTCGGCGGCGATGAAGATGTCGCCCGAATAGCCCAGGGCCACGCAAATCTCGCCATTGCCCAGGTCGTCGATATACTGGCTGGAGTGGAAGTAGCGGATATAGGGCTTGACCGAGTTGAGCAGTTCCTCGGCCTTGGCCAGGTCTTCCTCGCTCTCCGAATTGGCGTCGAGGCCAAGATAGTTCAGCGCGATGCCGGTGACTTCGGAGGGGCTGTCAAGCAGGCTGATGCCGCAGGAAGCGAGCTTTTCGGCATATTCGGGCTTGAAGATCAGGTCCCAGCTATCGGTGGGTGCGTCGGCGCCCAGCGCCTCGGCCACCTTGGCGACATTGTAGCCATAGCCGATGGTGTTGATCATATAGGGCACGGCATGGGCGTTGTCAGGGTCCTGGCCGGCGGCCGTGGCCATCACTGCCGGGTCGAGATTGCCCAGATTGGTCAGCTTGGATTTGTCCAGCGGCAGGATCAGGCCGGCCTGGATCTGGCGTTCGAGGAAGTTGCCCGAGGGGACCACGATGTCATAGCCGGAATTGCCGGCCAGGAGCTTGGCATCGACGATCTCGTTATTGTCGTAGACGTCGTAATTGACCTTGATGCCGGTCTTCGCCTCGAAATTGGCGATGGTGTCCTCGGCAATGTAGTCGGACCAGTTATAGACGTTGAGCACGGCCTCTTCCTGGGCCAGCGCCGGGCTGGCGACCATGATGGCGCCGAGGGCAAGTACGAGCGACTTGTTCATCTGGATTGAGCTCCTGTTCGAAAGTTTTGGTCTTTTTGGCGTTACGGCGCCGTGGCGCGGCACAATCGGGGCGCCCGGAGGCGCAGACGGGTCAGTCCCGAGCGCTCATCTTCGAGGGCCCGGATCGGTCGATCCGGTCTGGCATGCTGGTGCGGAAAAAGAGCGCTCGGAAGCGCTGGGCAAATCGGCTGGCCTCTGCCCGGAGCCGGGCGCGTATCGATCGACGCGCACGGCGCGATCAACCATGATCGTCTGCAGCGAAGTGCCCTTTCCACGCTGGAGTTTTACGAGGGCAACCTAGAGCCAAATCGCTGGGGCGACAAGCATCTGGCGGCAAGATTCCGCAGGGGTTGACGCCATCGCGCAACAAGGCGCAAAACCCGCGGCAACAGGGCCGCGGCGGCCCGCAACCGACAGATCGAGCGAGTGAGACGATGAGCGCCAAGGCCTACCTTTCCGTCAGTCCAGAAGTCAAGAAGGCGCTGGCATCAGGCAAGCCGGTCGTGGCGCTGGAATCGACCATCATCACCCATGGCATGCCCTATCCGCAGAACCTGGAGATGGCCAACAATGTCGAGGCGGTGATCCGCAAGCATGGCGCGGTGCCCGCCACCATCGCCATCATGGATGGCCGCTTCTGCGTCGGCGTTTCGGGCGAGGATCTGGAGCGGCTGGCGCTCGAAGGCGGCAAGGCCGCCAAGGCCAGCCGGCGCGATGTTTCGGCCTTGCTGGTCAAGGGCGAGATTGCCGGCACCACCGTCGCCACCACCATGCAGATTGCGGCCCTGGCCGGCATCCATGTCTTTGCCACCGGCGGCATTGGCGGGGTGCATCGCGGCGCCGAGGAAACCTTCGACATTTCCGCCGACCTCGAAGAGCTGGGCCGCACGCCGGTCTGTGTGGTCTGTGCCGGAGCCAAGTCGATCCTCGATATCGGCAAGACGCTTGAAGTGCTCGAAACCAATGGCGTGCCGGTGCTGGGCTATGGCACCGACGAATTCCCCGCCTTCTGGGCGCGCAAGAGCGGCCACAAGGTCGATCATCGCTTCGATGAGGTGGCCGGCATCGCCAAGGTGGTCGCCATGCAGATCGACCTGGGCCTGGGCGGCGTGCTGGTCGCCAACCCCATCCCCGAAGCCGATGCGCTCGACCCCGCGGCCATCGAGGCGCGCATTGCCGAGGCCATAAGGGGCGCCGAGCAGGAAGGCGTCTCCCGCAAGGATCTGACCCCCTTTCTGCTCAAGCGCATCTTCGAATTGACCGACGGCAAGTCGCTGGTCTCCAATATCGCGCTGGTCGAAAACAATGCCATGGTCGCCGCGCAGATCGCCGTGGCCATGGCGGCCCGTGCCACGCCACGCCCGGCCGTGCGCCGCGCATGAGCGGCAAGGTTCTCGTCGTCGGCGACGTGATGACCGATGTCATCGTGGTGCCCGAAGGCCCTGTCGTCAAAGGCAGCGATCGCCGCGCCACGGTGCGCAGCCGCCCCGGCGGCTCGGGCGCCAACCAGGCGGTGTGGCTGGGCGCCATGGGTGCCGAAGTGGTGTTCGCGGCCCGTGTCGGGGCCGAGGACAAGGCGATGTACGAGAATTATTTCCGCGGGCTGGGCGTGGTGCCGGTGCTGTCCGGCGACCGCGAGCAGCCTTCGGGCGTGCTGGTGACCATTGTCGATCCCGATGGCGAACGCAGCTTTCTCACCGATCGCGGCGCCAATCTCAACCTGTCGCCCGCCGACCTCAATGAAAGCCTGCTCGACGATATCGGCATGGTCATGGTCTCGGGCTACAGCTTCTTCGCCCCGGCGCCCCGTGCCGCGGTGCAGGGCCTGTCTGCCGCCGCCAGGGCGCGCGGCATTGCCGTCATGGTCGACCCGGCCTCGGTGGGGTTTCTGGTCGAAGTCGGCGCCAGCCAGTTCCTCGACTGGACAAGCGGCGCCGATGCCATCTTCGCCAATGAAAGCGAAGCCGGGGCGCTGACCGGCGTCACCGGCTGCGAAGCGCAGATGCGGGCCCTGGGCAGCCATTACGACACGGTTCTCATCAAGCGTGGCCGCCTCGGTGCCGCCATCGGCGGCCGTAACGGCATTCGCGTCGAACTGCCGGCCCCGGAGGTGAGTGTGGTGGATTCCACCGGCGCGGGGGATGCCTTCGCGGCCGGCTTCATCGCTGCAAAACTGGCCGGCGCGGATGAAGCCGGTGCGCTCGCCAAAGGCATCGCAGCGGGAGCGAAAGCCGTTCAATCCATCGGCGGCCAGCCGGGCTGAGTGCCACGCCCTCGTGGTTCGAGGGTCGCTACGCTCCCACCTCACCATGAGCAACCATTAAGTGATGCGGTCCATGGCTTGTCTCTTTGCAGGACCGTGTTTGCGAAGATGACGAGCTTTCTGGCGCATGCGACG
>NZ_LMEM01000011.1 GCF_001426345.1 Devosia sp. Root436
ACCTGCATGGCGGATGGCTCCTTTGCTCGGGTTGCCTGATAGCAAACCCATTTTGGCACTCAGATGCCGGGAGCGGGAGCCATCCACCTCATCTGAAATCGCTCACCAGCCGCCGCGCCTCGCGCACGCCCATCTTGCCCCTGGCCGGATCGATCGAGGCGAAGGGGATCAGGATGTCGGAATGTTCGGCGGCCAGCGTGGCGATGTCTTCGTTATTGTAGCGGCGGTGGCCGGTCGCGGCCTCGGCATCCACGGCGAAGATGACCGCGGCAATGCGGCGCTGCCGGTAGTATTCGGCCGTCTCGGGAATGGTCGGCGGGGTCTTGAAGGGCGAGTGGAAATATTGCGCCATCGCGTGCTGCAGGTCATCGTAGCCGTCATCGGCATGCATGCCGCAGGCTTCTTCGGCATGGGTGTGGAAGTCGATGGCCACGATGTCGTCCAGATTCATCGGCGCGCCCATCATTTGAGCTCCGGCCAGCCGGCGATCTTGCGCGACAGCCTGATCAACTGGGCATGCTCCTCGTCATCAAGCATGGACAAGGCCGCGCGATCGGAGCGGTACATCTTGTCGGCAGAGGCATCGATCTGCCTGCGACCGGCCCCGGTGACGCTGAGCACGACGGAGCGGCGATCGTCATGCGGGATATGGCGGGCGATGAGGCCACGCTCTTCGAGGGCGCGGACCAGCTTGGTCATGTTGGACCACTTGATCTTGAGCACGTCGGCCAGCACGCCCTGGCGAATGCCCGGATTTTCCGACAAAGCCAGCAGCACGGTGAATTCGGAGATCCGGATCTCGCTCTCGCCGAAGACGGTGAAGAAACGCTCGAAGGCGGAAAGCTGGGCAATGCGCAGCACGAAGCCGCCCGAGATTTCGAGCTGGCCAAGCGAGACATCGGCCTTGCCGGCCACGCCATCCACTTCCTCGTCGTCGAGCTTACGGACCGCCATCAATTGTTCTCCAGGTTCCAGATCGTCGCGCCACTGTTGGCGCAGGGATCGACTGCTACGACGAGAGCGACGGCAAAAGCCACCCGACCGATCGCCGCGCCGCGGGCATCAAGGTCCGTGCGCCAAAACCGTGGCGCTGGCGGCCCGATGGCCGCGCGAGCCGGATGCTGCGGAAATCCACCCCCGTCGGTCGCGTGCGGTGTCCCCCAACCCCGTCTGTTCGTGCGACCCGACATTGTTCACTTTCAAACTATTCGGAAATAAACGATCTGCCGTCAAGTGTAAAGCGCGGTTTCGGCCGAAATGACACCGCTATCATCAGGCGCAGCGGGCGCTGTGCAGGGCATGGCGTGCGGCCAGGATGCCGATGGCCTCGTCTGCCCCGAGGCGAAAGGCCATCCATGCCGAGACGGCGGTCCAGCCGGCGCGCATGTAGCTGTCGGCCCGGTAGAGCGCGGCGTCGGGATCGGCCTGCATGGCCAGCATCCGGGCGCTCAGGGCTTCGAAGCCGTCGAGCACGATGCCGACGGCTTGCGCCCGGCCGGAGGGCGCCGCGGCGGCAAGTTCGGCGCGCGCCTGTCGCAGGAAAACCGCCAGCCCCCGCCCCTCGTCGCGCCACAGGCGGCGGGTGAGGAAATCGAGCGCCTGCATGCCAGTCGTACCTTCATAAACCGCCATGACGCGGGCATCGCGCAGATATTGCTCGAGCGGATAGTCGCGGACATAGCCGGCGCCGCCCAGCACCTGGATGGCGGCGTGGGCCGTGTCGAAGCCCGTTTCGGCGCCGAAGGTCTTGATCAGCGGCAGCATCCAGGCGGCGAAATCGGCGAGACCGGCATCGGCTTCGAGCCGGGCCAGGTCCATTGCCGTTGCCAGTTCCAGCACGGCGGCGCGCAGGATTTCGGTGGCAGAGCGGATATCGTGCAATTGCCTGATGACATCGGGATGGCTGCCAATAGTAGGTGGCGCCACATCCGGGCGTCCGCCCTGCCGGCGCTGGGTGGCGTAATCCTCGGCGATATCGGCCGCAGCCGAAGCCAGGCCAAGCCCCTGGCAACCGGTATGGAGCCGCATCGGCTCGATCATGGCAAAGAGCTGGGGGAGGCCCCTGCCCTCCTCGCCCAGCAGGATGGCGCGGGCGTCGCGGAAGCGCATGGCGCAGGTGGGCGAGCCGTGGAGGCCCAATTTTTCTTCGATCCGCTCGAGGGTGACGCCATTGGGCGCCCCCCCGATATGGTCGGGCACGAGGAAGAGGCTGAGGCCGCGCGTGCCCGGCCGGTCATTGGTGCGGGCGAGCAGGCAATGGCCGATGCGGCTGGCCAGGTCGTGCGAGCCGTAGGAAATCCAGATCTTCTGGCCGGTGATGGACCAATGGCCATCGCGCCGTTGGGCTTTGGTGCGGATGCGGCCGATATCGGAGCCGGCTTCGGGCTCGGAAATGCAGATGGTGGCGGCCCATTCGCCCGAGACCAGTTGCGGCCCCCACTCCGCCGCGGTGGCCGCATCGGCGGTTTGCGCCAGCAGGTGGATGGCGCCGCGCGTGGCACCCGCCGCCATCATCAGCGCCATGCAACCGCGATCGAATAATGGCGCGCAGGCGGCCTGCAGCGTCAAAGGCACATCCTGCCCGCCGAAGGCGGCGGGGGCGTCGATGCCCAGCCAGCCGGCTTCGGCATATTGGCGGAAGCCCTCGACAAAGCCCGGCGGCAGCACCACCCGGCTATCGGCCACCTGTGCGCCGACCCGGTCGCCGACGGCATTGAGCGGGGCAAGAACGGTTTCGGCAAAGCCCGCCGCCGCGTCGAGCATGGTGGCGACGATGACATTGTCGCAATCGGGCCGCAGCGCCTGCAGCCGCGCCCAGCCCGGCGTCAGCGCCAGCGTGGCAATGGTGCGGTCCGCCTGGTCGGCAAAGCTCATTTGGGCTGCATGCGGATGGCACCATCGAGCCGGATGACTTCGCCGTTGAGATACTGGTTCTCGATGGCGAAGCGGACGGCGTCGGCGAATTCGGCGGGGTCGCCCAGCCGCGACGGATAGGGGATGGCCGCCGCGAGGCTCTGCTGGGCGTCCTCGGGGAGATTGTGCAGCAGGGGCGTGAGGAAGATGCCGGGCGCGATAGTGTTCACGCGGATGCCGAAGCGGGCGAATTCGCGCGCCGCGGGCAGGGCCATGGAGACGATGCCACCCTTGGAGGCGGCATAGGCGGCCTGGCCGATCTGGCCCTCGAAGGCGGCGACCGAGGCGGTGTTGACGATAACGCCCCGGGCCTTGTCGTCACGCTCGGGGAGCGTGGCCATGCGCTCGGCGGCGAGGCGCAGCATGTTGAACGTGCCGACGAGGTTCACGCGGATGACCGTTTCGAAGTCGGCTAAAGGCATGGTGCCCGCCTTGCCGAGGATGCGGGAGGCCACACCGATGCCGGCGCAGTTGACGAGGATGCGCAGGCCATCGGCGGCCTTGTTGGCGGTGTCGAGCGCGGCAGCAGCATCGGCTTCACTGGTGACGTCGCCGGCCAGGGCCACGCCGCCGATCTCGGTGGCGATGGCGTGGGCCGCGTCGCGGTTGCGGTCGAATACATGGACCACCGCACCGCGCCGTGCCAGCAGCCGCGCCGTGGCCGCGCCGAGACCGGAGCCGCCGCCGGTCACCAATGCGCTGGAACCCTCGATCTTCATGCGGCAGCCTCCCTGCTGATCTGGATCACATCGGCAGCGCCGGCATAGAGCGCAGCGACCAGGTCGGCGCGTTGCGCCAGCACGGCGCGCTGGTTGATCGAGCCCTTGTCGGTAACCTCGCCGCGCTCGAAGCGCAGCGGTTCGCTCATCAGCAATATGCGGCGGATGCGCGTGGCCGAGCCGGTCGCTTCGCGCTGATGGGCGGCCAGCCGTTCCGCCAGGGCCGCGCGGACCTTGGGATGGGCGAGAACCGCGGCATCATCAAGGTCCGGCTCGCCCGCCAGTTCGCGCAAAACGGGCATGAAGGGCACGACCAGCGCGCCCAGTTCGGGCCGGTTTTCGCCAGTGATGACGGCATCGCGGATGAGGCCGCCGAACTGGTTGACCAGTTGTGCGCGCAACACGCCGACGGCGACCCAGGTGCCGGTATCGAGCTTGAAATTCTCGGCGGTGCGGCCATCGAAATAGAAACCGGCACGCGGATCGCCCGGGGTGGCGAACTTCACTGCGTCGCCGATGCGGTAGAACCCTTCATCATCGAAGGCTTCGGCCGTCAGTTTCGGGTTTTTCCAGTAGCCCGGGGTGACATTGGGACCCTTCAGGCGCAGCTCGTATTTATCGCCCACGGGCACGAGCTTCACGGAGACGCCCTGGGAAGGGATGCCGACATTGCCCGGGCCCGATTGCGGCTCGGTGCAATAGAGGGCGAAGGGGCCGGTTTCGGTGGAACCCAGGCCGGTGGTCATGGGCACGCGTTCGCCCAGGGTCTGTTCGGAGAGCTCCACCAAAGCGTCCCAGCTATGCTGGGCCAGGCCCGCGCCGGCATACATCAGCATATTGAGGCGGGAGAAGAAATTGTGGCGCAGCTCGGCGTCGTCGCGCATGGCGCCAACAAGCATTTCGAAGCCGGCGGGGACGTTGAAATACCAGGTGGGGGCCACTTCGCGCAGGTTGGCGATGGTCTGGCCGATCAGCGACGGCGATGGCTTGCCGCGGTCGATATAATAGCTGCCGCCATTGTAGATGGTGAGGTTAAACACCTTGTTGCCGCTGGCGGTGTGGTTCCACGGCGCCCAATCGACCAGGACGGGCGGCTCGTCGCGCATGAAGGCGTAGCAATCGGCGATCATTTCCTGGTTGGAACAGAGCATGCGCTGCGTCTGGATCACCGCCTTGGGCGCGCCAGTCGTGCCCGAGGTGAAGAGGAATTTGGCGACCGTATCCGGGCCGGTCGTGGCGAAAGCGGCATCGACGGCGGGAGCCGGTTCGGTCGCGGCAATGGATTGGAACGTGTAGGTGTTGGCGCGGCCCACGGGCAGATTGCGCTGGGCGGAAAGCGCCATGTCGGGGCCGAAGACGGCATCGACGGCGGGGGCAAAATTGGCGCCGTCATCGACAAAGACCATGCCAGGCGCGATCTGGCCAGCAATCTCGCGCAGCTTGGCATAGCCAGACGAGGCGCTGGCATAGGCCGGGGCGATGGCAGCCGAGGGTATGCCGGCATGCTGGGCGCCCAGCGCCATCAGTGCATGTTCGATGGAGTTTTCCGAGAGGATGACCAGCGGGTGCTCAGCGGAGAGGCCGGCAGCGAGGAGGAACGTGCCGATGCGGCGCACCTTGTCGAGCGCCTGGGCATAGGTGACGGTGTACCAGGGGCCGGTGCCCTGGCGGTCGGCCATCCAGACGCGGTCGGGGGCGGCAGTGGCCCAGTGGATCAGCCGCTCGTTGAGTCGCGCCGGATACGGGCCAAGCTTGTCCTCGCGCCAGATGATATATTCGCCATTCGCCCGTTCCTCCCAGGCGATACGTGGCGACCACAGCTTGACGCTGCGCGCAGCCTTTGCGGCCATGACCTTCCCCTCCGGTCAGTCGGTTGCAAATTTGTTTACAAGGAAACTATCTACCTGTAAACGATCAAACATTGCTTTCCGGGGGACATGGCAATGACCGCAGAAACCAGCGCTTTCGTGACCTATGAGCTCAGGGGCAAGGTGGCCCATATCGGGCTCAACCGGCCCGAAAAACGCAATGCCATGAACGACCGCTTCGTCGAGATGCTGGCCGATTCCATTGCCCGCGCCGAGCACGAGGCCAAGGCTGTGGTGCTGTTCGGGCATGGCGAGCATTTCTGCGCCGGGCTCGACCTGGCCGAGCATGTGGAAAAGACACCGTTCGAAGGCGTGCGCGGCTCGCGCCGCTGGCACGCGGTGACCGCGGGCATGCAGCATGGCACCATTCCCTGGGTTTCGGCTTTGCATGGCGGGGTGATCGGCGGCGGCATGGAACTGGCGGCGGCCACCCATATCCGCGTGGCGGATCGCTCGGCGTTTTTCGCGCTGCCCGAAGGCCAGCGCGGCATTTTCGTCGGCGGGGGCGGCTCGGTGCGCATCGCACGGCTGCTTGGCGTGGCGCGGATGAGCGACATGATGCTGACCGGGCGGGTGATCGCGCCCGACGAGGCCGAGCGCTGGAACCTGGTGCAATATGTGGTGGAGACCGGCACGGCGCGCGACCATGCGCACAAGCTGGCCGAGACCATGGCCACCAATGCCGAGATTTCCAATTACGCCATCATCAACGCGCTGCCGCGCATCCAGGACATGGCCAAGGAAGACGGGCTGTTCGTGGAATCGTTCATCGCCTCGTTCACGGCCACGAGCCCCGAGGCCGAGGAGCGGCTGCGGGCGTTCCTGGAGAAGCGCGTCGCGCGGATCAAGGCGCCGGACGCGGAATAGCCGGCACTGACGCGGTAGCTTTCGCGTGGCACTATCGCTCCAAACCACCGTGTCATCCCGGCCTTGAGCCGGGATCCATCCTGAGATGGCTGATCGAGCCACCTTGCGGCTGCGGGGCGATCTCGGGACGGGCCCCGGCTCAAGGCCGGGGTGACACCGTGGGTGGGGCGACCGCTCGACAAGCGAAAGGCCGGGCATTGCTTCCCGGCCTTTGACTGTTACCGCTTCTTGCTGCGCCAGCTGTCGGCGTAGTTTTCGCGAGCCTCGGCAGCATACGGCGTCGGGGAGACGCGGACGCGGATTTCGGCCTGCTTGTGGCGCTCGGTCGAGGTCTTCCTGGTGCCGCCATCGGGCTCGCCCCAGACCAGGGTGAGCACGTCGCCCACCTGGACATCGGCATTGACCACGCCGAGCGAGAGCATGCAGCGCTCGTTGTAGGAATAGCCGTTGAACATGGACATGCCGACTTGTCTGCCGTCGCGCAGCACCATGTCGGCACTGGTCGAGGCATAGTTGGGCTGTGGGAAGTCGATCCACTTGTAGTGGTCTTCGCCAGGGCGGAAGGCCGAGGCGATGACATCGACGACATCCTCGGCATTCCACTCGAAGGTCACCTTCTTGCGATGGGTCTGGCCCTTCATTTTTTCGAGGGCGGCCTTGCCGACGAAATCGTCCTTTTTCCAGCCGATATAGAAGTCGTAGCCCAGCTCGAACGGATTGACGTAGTAATCCTCGATATTGTCCGAGACGAAGGAGCCGCCGATGGCCCCGATGGATTCGTAGCTGTCGGCCGCCAGCCAGTCGCGGTAGTCGGCCAGCATGCCGTCGCCGGTATAGATGCCCGGCAGTGGCGAAGGAATCCAGCCCGATTCCAGCGTATTGGTGGAATAGGCGCGGCTGCCGCAGCGGACGAGGTCCACCTTGGCCTCGCGGGCGGCTTCGAGGATGCAATTGAGGATGTAGCTCTTGTCCTCGTATGGCCCCCAGATCTCCAGGCCCGGCGCGCCGGACATGCCGTGCCGCAGGGCGCGCACTTTCTTGGACCCGACATTGATGAAATCGGTGTGGAAGAACTTGATGTCGGGGACCGGGCCACCGTGCATCTTCTCGAACACCTTCGTCGCCTCGGGACCCTGGATCTGGTAGCGATAATGGGTGCGCAGCACCCGTTCGCCCTCGGGCCGCGAGGTGGAGCGCGGGTCGTGCTTGACGCGGATGTTCCACTTGCCATTGGCGGCGCAGAACATCAGCCAGTTGCTGGTCGGCGCGCGGCCAACCAGCACGAACTTGTCCTGGCGCTCACGGAAAATGATGTGGTCGCCAATGACATGGCCGTTGGGCGTGACCGGCACGAAGTGCTTGGCGCGGTTCAGGTCAAAATTGGCGAAGGAATTGATGCCGTGATGGGAGAGGAATTTCTCCGCATCGGGGCCTTCGACCGTCAGCTCATCCATGTGGTGGGACTGGTCGAACAGCACGGCGGAATGGCGCCAGGCGGCCTGCTCGGTGCGCCAGTTGGTGAATTCAGGCGTCACCACCGGGTATACATACATCCCGATCTGGGAATTGCGCAGCCGGCCCACAATGTCCGGATTTTCTCTCATGATGCCGCCAAGACTGGATTGCGCCATCGCAATGTCCTCCCATGTTCTTGCTATTAATGTATACATATGTGCCGAAGGGGCGCGGGAATGCAAGCCGTTTTCACGGCGCAGGGGTGGGAAGATGGGGGATTGTGGGGGCACTATGCCGCCACATACACCGCCCCCCTCAGGCTCTGCCAGATAGTGGGGCACTGCCCTTCTCCCTTGAGGGAGAAGGTGCCCGAAGGGCGGATGAGGGGTCCTGCGCTATCCACAATTGTCGAAGCAAGGGATGGCGCAGAACCCCTCACCCGGAAATCCGCTGGACGCGGATTTCCACCCATCTCCCTCAAGGGGCGAGGGGTGAGCAAGAACCGATAGCGCGGCGAAGTGAAAGCGACTAATGCCGGATCAGCGCTAACCCGGGAATCTTCTGCAGCAGGTCCAGGTCCTGGCTGAAGATGTATTCGAGATTACCCCGCGCGGTGCGGGCGTGTTCGCGGGCGATGAATTCGGCGCGGGCGCCTTCGCGGGCGGCGATGGCGTTGAGCATGGCGTGATGCTGCTCCTGCGCAGTGCGCAGCGAGCGGCGGAAGGCGGCGATTTCCATCTTGTTGGGCAGGAAAGCCGAGGGCGAGGCAAAGGGGAGCGCCGTGGCGCGCTCGACTTCGCGTCGCACGATCTCGCTGCCGGACAGACCGGCCAGTTCGAAATGGAAGGCGGCGTTGAGATCGGAATAGGCGTCGAAATCGACGTCTTCCTCATTGGGGCCGAAACAGGCGTCGAGCCTGGTAACGATGGCCTGGATACTGGCCAGCGCCTCGGGCGCCACGCCGCGCTCGGCCGCCAGCCGCGCCGCCGTCCCCTCCAGCACGCCGCGCAATTCGATGGAATCGACCACGTCGGCATAGCCGAAGCGGCGCACCACGAAGCCGCCGCTGGGCAAGCGATCGAGCAATCCCTCCTCGGCTAGGCGCGACAGCGCTTCGCGCACCGGGGTTCGCGAGATTTGCAGGGCCTCGGCCAGCGGCACCTCGAACAGGCGCATGCCGCCGGGCAGCTCGCCATTGATGATCTTTTCGCGCAGCTCGATGACGGCGCGGCGGCCGTGGGTGGCGACTTCACTGCTCTTCATGGGACGATTCCTGTTCCGCCGCATCCTATAGCAGCGCGTCGGGACGACGCGAAGAGGTCAGCCGCCCTGCCCGGTCCGCCGGGCCAGCACGTGCTGCACCGTTTCGGCCAGTGGGGCATCGGGCGCAGGCCCCGCCATGCCCATGGCATCCTGCACGGCGGCAATCTCGCGGGCCAGGCCGCCATGCAGGCCGAGCGCATCGAGCGTGGCGCCGCTTTCGCGCATTTCGGCGGCGCGGCGGTGGCCGTGGCGGGTGGTGCGCTCGAACTGGTAACTGGCAAAGCGCGACCAGTCGAGGCCGGGGAAAGACCCCGAAAGCGAGGCATAAATCTCGTCGAAACAGCCGGACGCCCTGGCAGCCAGCAGGGCTTCCACCGTGATGGCCTCGAGCCCCTTCACAAAGAGCGAGCGCACCATCTTGATGGCGGTGGCCGCGCCGGGTTCGGCGCCGGCAAGGCTGGCGGAAAAACCCAGATCAAGCAATTCTTGCAGCAGGTTTGCCGCCTGTTTTCCTGCCAATAGCACGGGCGTTGCATGCTTTTTCGGGTGAACCGGGGCCATGACGGCCATATCGAGATAAAGCGCACCGGTCGCTTCGACGGCGGCTGCGGTTTCGCGCTTGCGATCCGGCGACACCGAATTGATGTCGATCAGCACCTGGCCCTGCCGCAAATGGGGCAATAAGGGCTCGACCGCCAGCAGGCTCTGGTCGGCGGTGACGGCGCTGAACACCCAGTCGGCTTCGGCGAGGCCCGATATGGCGACGGGGCTGGCGCCGCGCAGCTTCATGGCTTGGCGCATGGCGCCATCATCACGGTCGAGCAGGATATCGTGGGCCAGCACCGCACGGGCCAGCCCATCGTGAAAGGCGCGCGCCGCCTCGCCATAACCCAGGAACCCGATTTTCATGCGCATCTGCCTCCTAGTGCTGGAACACCACGGTCTTGTGCTTGTTGACCAGCACGCGATCTTCCAGGTGCCAGGTGACGGCGCGGGCGAGAACGCGACGCTCGATGTCGCGGCCCTTGCGCACGAGGTCCTCGGGCGTATCGGCGTGGCTGACCGGCTCCACATCCTGGCAGATGATCGGGCCTTCATCGAGATCGGCGGTGACATAGTGGGCCGTGGCGCCGATCATCTTCACTCCGCGCTCATGGGCCTGGTGATAGGGCTTGGCGCCCTTGAAGCCGGGCAGGAAGGAATGGTGGATATTGATGCAGCGGCCTTCGAGATAGGCCGAGAAATCGTCGGAGAGTATCTGCATGTAGCGCGCCAGCACCACCAGCTCGGCGCCGGTCTCTTCGATGATGGTCTTCACCCAGGCTTCCTGCTGTGCCTTGGTGTCCTTGCTGACCGGGCGATAGTGGTAGGGTATGCCCTCCATCAGCGTCAGGTTGAGCGCTTCGCGCGGATGGTTGCTGACGATGCCCACCGCCTCGATATTCAGCTCGCCGATCCGCATGCGATAGAGCAGGTCGCCCAGGCAGTGGTCGAATTTGGAGACGAGGAACAGCACCTTGCGCTTCTGCCCGGCCGGGCGCAGCGAGAAATCGAGCTTGAGGCTGGTCACCTCCTCGGCGATGCCGGCGCGGAAATCGGCTTCCGGGGCCGCCATGGAAAAGCCGACGCGCATGAAGAACATGCCGGTGGCCGGATCGTCGAATTGATGGGCCTCGTAGATATCGCCGCCATGGCGGGCGATGCGGGCGGCCACGGCCGCCACGATGCCGCTGCGATTGTTGCATCGCAGGGTGAGAATATAGCCGGTCACTCTGGGTCTCGCCTCATGGGAAGATATGTCCGTCGAACAGTTTTCGCGCGGTCCGCAGCACGGCGGCATTGGTCACCGCGCCATCGCTGACAGCGACGATGACGCTCATTTCGCCGGTGGGATGTTCCACCGAGATCAGCTTTTCTTCACCATCGGGCACGCTGGCCAGTTCGGCCGCGGGGCCCGAGGACAGAAGGCACGCCGTGGCGACGCTGACCGCGCCGAGCACGCCGATGGCGTCGTGGCAGCGATGGGGGATGAAGGTGCGGGTGGCGATGGCGCCGCCTGCTGACGGGGCGGAGACCATGGTCATCTTGGGCACCGAGCTTTTGCTCACATCGCCCAGATTCATCAGCGGCCCGGCCTTGAGGCGGATGGCTTCGAGTTTTGCCCGCAGGGCGGCGTTGGCCTCCAGCGCCTCGGGCGTTTCCGTCCCCGATATGCCGAGATCGGCGGCCCGCATGACCACGCAGGGCATGCCATTGTCGATCAATGTGCAGGCGACGTCCTCGATCACATCCACCGCGTTGCCCGTAGGCAGCAGCGCGCCACAGCTCGAACCGGCGGTATCGGCGAAGGTGATGGGTATGGGCGCGGATGTGCCGGGCACGCCATCGATGCGCGCTTGGCCATCATAGCTGACGCGGCCGCCCGGCGTTTCGACGCGGGCTTCGGCCACCTGGCCGGTATTTTCCATGAAGATGCGGACCACGGTCTGGCCATCCTGCGCTGCCACCAGCCCGCGCTCGATGGCGAAGGGCCCGACCCCGGCAAGGATATTGCCGCAGTTCTGCGCGTCGGTGACCGTGGGCTGGTCGATGAAGACCTGCAGGAACAGGTAGTCGACGTCGATCCCTTCGCGGGTCGAGCGCTTCACCACCGCGACCTTGGAGGTCAGCGGATTGGCGCCACCCATGCCATCGATCTGGCGCGGATCCGGCGAGCCCATGACCTTGAGCAGGAAGGCGTCGCGGTCGGCCGGGTCGGCAGGCAGATCCGAGGCGAGGAAATAGCCGCCCTTGGAGGTGCCGCCGCGCATCCACATGCAGGGGATGCCTGCGCTGGTGGACATCAGGTTATCCTCGACAATGGAGCGCCCCCGGACCCTAACCCTCGCTCCTTGAGGGAGAGGGTGATTTTTGCGGCGCTCAGCCGGAAAAACCGGGTGAGGGGTGCTGCGTCATCCCATGCCTTGATGCGTATGGATAGCGCGGCACCCCTCATCCGCCCTTCGGGCACCTTCTCCCTCAAGGGGAGAAGGGGAAAGCGCCCCGACCGCCTAGACATATTTCAGTCCCTTCTCGGCCAGCTTCTCGCGCATCTTGTAGATGTCGAGGCCGAGTTCCCCGGCGGCGAGGCGTTGGCGCTTGCCTTCCTCGGCGGCTACGCGGGCCTCGGCCTTGTCAGCCACATCAGCGGCCTCGTCGCGGCGCACCACGCAGACGCCGTCGTCATCGGCGACGATGACGTCGCCGGGATTGACCAGGGCGCCGGCGCAGACGATGGGGACGTTGATCGAGCCCAGGGTTTCCTTGACGGTGCCCTGGGCGAAGATGGCTTTCGACCAGACCGGGAATTGCATGGCGGTGAGATCGGCCACGTCGCGCACGCCGGCTTCGATGATGAGGCCCTTGCAACCGCGCGCCCTTGCCGAAGTGGCGAGCAGGTCGCCGAAATAGCCATCTTCGCTGGGGCTGGTCGGGGCCAGCACCATGATGTCGCCAGCGTGAAGCTGTTCGATGGCGACATGGACCATCCAGTTGTCGCCTGGCGGCGCGGAAATGGTCACCGCCGAAGCGGCGAGCCGGGCGCCGGAATAGATGGGGCGCATATAGGCGGCCAGCAGGCCCTTGCGACCCTGCGCCTCGTGCACGGTAGCGACGCCGCAGGCCGCCAGCCGGTCGATGACGGATTGTTCGGCCCGCGCGATATTCTGCACCACGACGCTCATCAGAGTTCATCCACGGTGCGCGGATAGATCGACTGGAAGCCCTCGGCATATCTGGCGGGGCGCCCGCCGGACTGCCCCCCCGAATTGCGGGTGAAGTGGTTGGCCCGGTTCTCGGCGACATTCTTGTAATAGTGCCAGAGGTGTTCCTGGCCAGCCATGGCCTGGATGGCGGCCCATTTCTTGTCCCAGACATCCGATATGTCGAGGAACACGTCGGGCGTCCAGTTCATCTGCTCGGTCTGGTGCGGCTCGAACAGGTAGACCTGCGGCGCGCCGAGGATTTTCTGGCCCGGATTGTGGCCCCAGGCCTGGGCAATGGCGCGGCATTCCAGGGTCCACTGCGACACATACATGTGGTCGGTGTTATAGGGATCGTATTTGGAATGGGTCATCATAAAGCTGGGCTGGACTGCACGCATCACGTCCACCAGCCGGTCCTTGGCCTCGCGGGTCATTTCCAGCGGATAATCGCCGAGATCGAAGAACTGGATGTCGTGCACATCAAGCGCCTTGGCGGCATTCTCCGCCTCGACACGCCGGCCCGCCTTGACCTTGTCGAGCGTCATGCCCTCCTGCTTCCATAGCTTGGCGCTTTCGCCGCGCTCGCCATAGGAGAGGCACACCACGGTCACTTCGTAACCCCTGGCGGCATGGGCAGCGATGGCGCCGCCACAGCGCCAGACAAAGTCGGCGGAATGGGCGCTGACGATAAGGGCTGTTTTGGCCATGTCTTCTAGTCCTTCTTGCCCACCGGGGGCGTGCCATGGGTATGGAATGTCTCGATCGTCTTGAGGCCCCAGGCCTGGCCACGCTTCCGCTCGGTCTCGGTCCAGGTCACCGTCGGCCAATCCGGCCGCAGGATCAACCGTGCCCCGGCATTGGCCAGTTCGACGCGATTGCCCGCCGGCTCCCAGACATAAAGGAAGAAGGTGCCCTGGATGGCGTGCTTGTGCGGGCCGGTTTCGATATGGACGCCATTTTCGAGGAAGATATCGGCGGCGCGCAAGATGTCCTCGCGCTGGTCCACGGCATAGGTGACGTGGTGGAAGCGGCCGGTCTCGCCGGTATGATCTTCCGAATAGGCGACGTCATAGCTCTTGTTGTTGACGGTGAACCAGCAGCCGCCCAGCCGTCCATTGTCGAGCAGGATTTCTTCGGTCACCCGGCTGCCCAGGGCCTGGGTCATGAAGGCCTTGATGGCGCGCACATCCTTGGCCAGCAGGTTGAAGTGGTCGAGCCGGCGGGGTGAGCAGCCGCGGCCATGATAGCGCTGGGCGATATTCTTGAGCGCCGGACGCTCCTCGGGCGGAGCTTCATAGACGCGCGTGTCGTAGTAGAGCTCGAAAATGTGGCCATCGGGGTCGGTGAAGCGGAAGGCGCGGCCGTGGCCCTCGTCGCCATCGACCCAGCCGATGGCGCAGCCCATGGCCTCGATCACCTTCACCCGCCGCTCCAGCGCCTCGGGCGATGACGTGCGGTAGCCGACATGGCCGATGCCGGTGGTGTGGTGGCGGGTCAGCTTGAGCGTGTGAAACTCGTAATCGTCGAAGGCGCGCAGCCAGGCGACGCCATCTTCGAGCAGGCTGGCAGTGAGCCCATAGACGCGGGTGAAGAAATCGAGGCTCTCCTCGAACCGGTCGGTATAGAGCTCGATGTGACCGAGATGGGCGACGTCGAAACACGGCTCGGCCATGCGGTTTTCCTCCCTGCTGCTTCCCGCGCGACCAATGCAGCGGCCCGCCGTTTCGGCGTGTTCCGCTGGTCCGTAGCGCTGGTCGCTGCGCAGTATGTGTATGCACTATGCTGCATTGATAGCGGCGATGCAACGGCCCTCCACACGGGAATTTGCCGCTTACGGGCGGTTTCACGACTCTTCTTGATTCGACTCGCAATCACTATGTATACATAATGTAGCTGAGGAGGATCGGTATGGACCTGCTGAATTTCGACATGCGTCCCAGTGCACGGCCCGCGCCAGCGCGACCGGCCGACATGACCGGGGGCTGGTCCATCGAGGTCATGCCCCGCACCGCCGCCAAGATCGAGGACTTCCGGGCGCTGCTGCCAGCGGGCACGCGCGTCTATATCGCCCACATTGCCGGCACCGATATCGAGGACATGGTGGCGACGGCGCGGCGGCTGCATGAGGACGGTTTTCCGGTGATGCCGCATTTCCCGGCGCGCGGTATTGCCGACAAGGCCATGCTGGACGAATGGATCAAGCGCTATCGCGACGAGGCGGGCGTTACCCAGGCGCTGCTGCTGGGCGGCGGCTATGCGACGCCGGTTGGCACCTTCGAGAGTTCGATCCAGATGATCGAGACGGGGCTGTTCGACCATCACGGCTTTACCCATCTGCATGTGGCGGGCCACCCTGAGGGCAACAGGGATATCGACCACGGCGGCAGCACCGCCAATGTCGACAGCGCCCTTCTCTACAAGCAGGATTTCGCCTCGCGTACCGATGCCGAAATGGCCATCGTCACCCAATTCGCTTTCGATACCCAATCGGTGACGGCATGGGCCGAGCGCATCGCCGATATGGGCGTGACCCTGCCCATTCATGCCGGCATTGCCGGGCCGGCCAAGCTGCAGACGCTGATCCAGTTCGCGCTCAGCTGTGGCGTCGGGCCGTCGATCGGCGTGCTGCACAAGCGGGCACGCGACCTGACCAAGCTGCTGATGCCCTATGAGCCGACCGAAGTGGTGGCCGGCTTTGCCGACTACAAGGCACGCCATCCCCATAGCCTCATCAGCCAATTGCATGTGTTCCCGCTGGGCGGCATCAAGACCGCTGCGGAATGGATGAAAAACCACGCGCCCGCCGAGGCGGAGCTGATCGCGACCTGATCTCGCGTATACATTCCCAACGAATAGGGCGCTGCGCGGCATCGAGACTTGCCGAGCAGGGCCTTGGCTGTGTACACGAAGACACGATCGCGCCGCTTTCCAGGAGACTTTTCGATGACCATTGCCCGCCCGCCTTTCCGCGCCGACCACGTCGGCTCCCTGCTGCGCAATGCAGCGGTGAAAGAGGCGCGTCACCGCTTCCATGACGAGAAGGCCATTTCCCGCGAGGACCTGGCCGAAGTCGAGGATGCGGCGATCCGCGAGGCGATCAAGCTGCAGCAGGATGTCGGCCTGCCCGTGGTGACCGACGGCGAAATCCGCCGCTCGTTCTGGCACTACGATTTCATGGCCGAGCTCGATGGCTTCAAGTTCGTCGAGCGCGACGTGGCCACCGGCCATAACTTCAAGGGCGCCAATACGCGGCCGATCTTCCCCACCATTACCGGCCCCGTCGATTTCCCGGCCGACCACCCGATGCTGGAGCATTTCAAGTTCGTGGCGGCCAATACCAGCGTCATGCCCAAGATCTCGATCCCCGGCCCGAGCTGCTGCCATTTCCGCGTGGCCAAGGACGATATCACCCACAAGCCCTATCACGACGATGTGGAACTGCTGTTCGCGGACCTGGCCAAGGCCTACAAGAAGGCGGTCAAGGGCTTCTACGATGCCGGCTGCCGGTATCTGCAGATGGACGACATCTTCTTCGCCTATCTGTGCGACCCCAAGATCCGCGCCGAGAAGCAGGCGCAGGGCCTCGATCCCGATTGGCTGATCGAGCAATATGCCAAGATGATGCATGACGCGATCGATGGGCGGCCGGACGACATGGTCATCGGCATGCATATGTGCCGGGGCAATTTCAAATCGACCTGGATCGCCGAAGGCGCCTATGACCCGGCGGCCGATGCCGTGTTCAACAAGACCGGCGTCGATATCTATTTCATGGAATACGACACCGAACGCGCCGGCGGGCTCGATCCGCTGCGGCTTTTGCCCAAGGGCAACAAGCGCGTCATGCCCGGCTTCATCACCACCAAGACGGGCGAGCCGGAAAGCCTCGACAGCCTGCGCCGCAAGTTCGATGAAGCCGGCAAGTTCGCCGATATCGAGCAGATGGGCATCGCCCCGCAATGCGGGTTCTCGTCCACCGAGGAAGGCAATGCCATCACGGTGGACGACCAGAAGCGCAAGCTGGAGCTGGTGGTGAAGACGGCCGAGGCGATCTGGGGTTCGGTTTAGACCCGTTTATCAGTGCCGCAGGGCGTGGGCTCCCTCTCCCCTGAGGGGAGAGGGTGGGGTGAGGGGTTCAGAGCCGCTTCAGGCACCATGCTCTGCACCAGCGCTGAACCCCTCACCCGGCCCTTCGGGCCGACCTCTCCCCTCAGGGGAGAGGTGACGTCAGATCCGCTCAATATGCGATGGCCGCCGTAAGGGACGTGAGCGAAGAAGCCTATAAACCAGCGCTCGCTAGGCCCCCAGCTTCAGCCCCAGATAGCGCTCCAGCGTCGCGTCGTCCCGCAGCAAATCCGCCGATTTCGCACGGTGGGCGATCATGCCGCGTTCGATGATGATGGCCTCCTGCGTCAGGCTTAGGGCCACCTCGGCATGCTGCTCCACCAGCACCAGGGCTATGCCCTCGTCGGCAGCCATCTGGCGGACGGCCGACGTCAGTTCCTCGACGATGATGGGGGCCAGCCCCTCGAAGGGCTCGTCGAGCAGCAGCACGGATGGATTGGTCATCAGCGTACGGGCAATGGCCAGCATCTGCTGTTCGCCGCCGGAAAGCTGATTGCCCATATTGGCGCGGCGCTCGGCCAGGCGCGGGAACAGCGCGTAGATAGCGGTGAGATTCCAGCGGCCGGGGCGGGCGATGACGGTGAGATTTTCCTCCACCGACAAAGAGGGGAAGATATCGCGCTCCTGCGCCACCCAGCCGAGGCCAAGGCGGGCCCGCTTATGCGGGGCCAGCCGGGAAATGTCCTGCCCGCGCCAGTAGATTGCGCCGCGCGCCAGCGTGACGAAGCCCATCGCCGTCAGCAGCAAGGTCGTCTTGCCGACGCCGTTGCGGCCGAGCAAGGCGAGACTTCCGTTGGCGGGCAGCGTCAACGACACGCCATCGAGCACCACGGCTTCGCCATAGCCGGAGCGGACGTCGCGGAATTCCAGCAGCGGCTCAGCCATGTCCATGCCCCAGATAGACTTCGCGCACGCGCGGATCGCTGCGCACGGTTTCGGGATCGGCCTCCAGCAACACGCCGCCGCCCACCAATACGATGATGCGGGTGGCGAATTTGAAGACGATGTCCATGTCGTGTTCGATGAACAGCACCGAGATGTCGGACGGCAAGCCCGCGATGACGGCGAACAGGGCGGCACTTTCATCCTTGGGCACGCCGGCCGCCGGCTCGTCGAGCAGCAGCACGTGCGGCCGCGTGGCCAGAGCCAGCGCGATTTCCAGCAGCCGCTGCTGGCCATAGGGCAAGGTGCGGGTGGTGCGGGTGGCGACATCGGCAAGGCCGAGCTGGTCCAGGATGGTGAAGCTCTCCTCGATGGCATCGCCATGGGCGGCAAGCCGCTTCCAGAACTGACCGGCCGTCCGCTCGCGCTCCATCACCGCCAGGGTGACGGCCTCGATGGGGGTGAGGTCGGGGAACAGCGTATTGATCTGGAAAGTGCGGCTGAGGCCTTTTCGCACGCGATGGGCGGGGGCAAGACCGGTAATATCGCCGCCCTCGAGCTCGATGCGCCCGGCATCGGGCTTGAGCTGCCCGGTCAGCAGGTTGATCAGCGTGGTCTTGCCGGCGCCATTGGGGCCGATCAGCGCGTGGCGGGCGCCGCGCGGCAGGCTGATGGCCACGTCGCGCGTCACTTCGAGCTTGCCGAAATTCTTCTTGAGCGCTTCAGCGCGCAGTACGATTTCCTCACCAGCCATCACTTGCTCCTGTCCACGATACGGGCCAGGAAGCCCAGAATGCCCTTGGGCATGAACAGCACGACGACCATCAGCAGCAGTCCGATGCCGAAATACCAGTATTGCGGATTGATGCCGGCAAGCTGGTCGCGGGCGACAAGGAAGATGATGGTGCCCAGGATCGCGCCATAGAGCCTTCCGGTGCCGCCCAGGATGAGCATGACCACCACATCGGCCGAGCGCTCGAAGCTGAGGGAATCTAGCGCCACCGTATTGGTGGTCTGCGCCATCAACCCGCCGGCAAGGCCCGCAATGGCGGCCGAGATGGCATAGACCAGCCGCAGGTGTCCCTTGTGGTCGGCGCCGATGGCCGGCATGCGCTTGACGTTTTCGCGGATGCCGCGCAGGGCCAGGCCGAAGCTGGAATTGACCAGCCGGCGGCTCAGGAGGAAGCACAGGAACAGCACGGCCAGCGTATAGGCATAGCCGGTATAGCCCCAGAGATCGAACTTGAACTGGCCCAGGATGGGCCAAGTGCGAATGCCGCGCAACCCGTCGGTGCCCCCGGTCAGGTCGTGCAGGGCATTGGCCAGTTCATAGGTCAGCAGGCCAAGGCCGAGCGTCACCATGATCAGGGCCAGATGCTGGACGCGGGTGATGAGGAAGCTCACCACATAACCGATGATGCCGGCAAACAGGCCCGCCATGAGCAGGCCCGAGATAGGCTCGCCCCAGCCGCGCACGCTGATGATGCCGGCGAAATAGGCGCCCAGCCCGAAGAACATGGCATGGCCCAGCGTCACGATGCCGGCATAGCCCAGGATCAGGTCGACCGAGATGGCGAACAATGCGGCAATGGCGATCTGGCTGGCCAGCGGCAGATAGGTCGGCAACAGGATGAAGGGCAGCAGGGCCGCCAGCCAGAACATGATTTCAAAGGGTGACCAGCGGCTGCGGCGGCGCAGCCAGTCACGCGATTCGATGGGGGCGGCGATGGGCGTGGTCATGTCAGCCTCCCTAACGCTTGCCGAACAGGCCGAGCGGCCGCACGAGCAGGATGGCCACCAGCAGCAGGTAGATGAGGAAGCTGCCGATTTCGGGCCAGAAATACTTGCCGGCGACATCGCCGATGCCGAGCAGTGCGGCGCCGGCGAAGGAGCCGGTGATCGAGCCCAGCCCGCCCACCGACACCACGATCAGCACATAGACCAGCATCTGGAAGCCGAAGGAGGGCGAGAGCCCGACGATCTCGACCGCCAGCGCGCCGCCGAGGCCGGCAAGGCCGCAGCCCAGAGCGAAGGTGATGGCGAAGACGCGTTCGACATCGAGGCCAAGCCCCTGGGCCATGCGCTGGTTGTCCACGGCGGCGCGGATCTGCGCGCCCAGCCTGGTGCGTTCCAGCCCGAAGACCAGCAAGGCGGTGATGATGAGGGCCACGACAATAATGAAGGCGCGATAGATGCCGAAGCGGACGCCGCCGAATTCCACCGAGCCGCGCAGCCAGGACGGCAGGATGATGACCTGTTGCACCGTGCCGAAGATGAAGGTGGCGGCCGCGGCGGCAACGAAGACCACGCCGATGGTGAACAGCACCTGGTTGAGCTCACCGGCCTTGTAGAGGCGGCGGAACAGGCTGCGTTCGATCAGTACGCTGAGCAAAGCCATGGCGATGAAAGCCATGGGCAGCGCCGCGAGGAACGGCAGGCCGAGCTGGCGCATCACGGTGACGGCGACATAGCCGCCGAACATGCCGAAGGCGCCATGCGCCAGGTTGATGAAATTCATCATGCCCAGGGTGACCGACAGGCCAACCGACAGCAGGAATAGCAGCATGCCGAAAGCAAAGCCGTCGAACAGGACAATGGCAATCTGGCTGATCATGGAATTGGTCCTAGCGGATCATGCTGCTTGTTGGGCAATTCACTGCCCCGTTTTCTTTGCTTTCCCACCGGGCGTTGGCTCCCTCTCCCCTCAGAGGAGAGGGTGGGGTGAGGGGTTCAGTGCTTGTGTGAGCACGGTGCCCGACGCAGCGCTGAACCCCTCACCCGCCCCTTCGGGTCGACCTCTCCCCTGAGGGGAGAGGTGACTTCGGCTTCCACTCCATAGGCGATCGCCCGCTTGAAAGAGAGCAGGTGCCGTCCCGTGGCTGGGGTGTGGCTGTGCCACACCCCAGCAAGCCATGCCTACTTCGCAGCGCCGTGCAGCGGGTCCTTTACGTCGGGGATCTCGTGCACGATCACGTTCTGCAGCTTGCCATCCACTTCCTGGATTTCGCGGATGTAGACGGTCTGGATCACGTCACGGGTTTCCGGATCGATCGACATCGGGCCACGCGGGCTGTCCCAGGACATGCCCTTGGCGGCTTCGACCAGGGCATCGCCATTGGTGTCGCCATTGGTGGCCTTGAGCGCCTCATAGATGAGGTGCATGCCGTCATAGCCGCCGATGGAGAACAGGTCGGGCTCGCGGCCGTTATTGGCGGCGGTATAGCCGTCGACATAGGCCTTGTTGAGCGGATCGTCGCGTTCCAGCGTGTAGTGGAAGGTCGTGATGATGCCGCGGGCGGTTTCGCCCATGCTCTCCAACGCTTCGGGGTGGGTCAGCTCGCCCTGGCCGAGCACCTTGATATCGGGCGGGGCGAGGCCACGATCGACCAGCGCCTTGCCGATAGCGGCAGGCTGGGCGCCGCCAGGCACGAAAATGTATACAGCTTCAGGGGCGGCATCGGCGACGCGCTGCACATAGGCCGAGAAGTCGGGGTTGGCGACCGGGGTGCGGTCGGCGCCGACAATGGTGCCACCCATTTCGGTGAAGCCCTTGGCGAAGGAGGCTTCGGCGTCGATGCCGGGGCCGTAGTCGGCGACCAGCGTATAGGCTTCGCGGATGCCCTGCTCATAGGCCCATTTGCCGAACGAGTAGTTGAGCTGCGGGATGGTGACCGAGGTGCGCACGATATAGGGCGACTGCTCGGTGACGACGGAGGTGGCGGCATTCATCACCACCATCAGCTTCTGCGCTTCGGTGGCGATTTCGGCGGCACCGAGCGCCTCGGGCGTCAGCGCAAAACCGGCGAGAATATCGACATTGTCGCGCACCACCAGTTCCTGTGCCAGGCGGCGGGCGACGTCGGGAGCCGGGCCGCCGGTGTCGCGCTTGATGAGCTCGATCTTGCGGCCGGCAACCTCGTCGCCATGCTCGGCGATATAGAGGTCAATACCGGCCTGGAGCTGGTTGGCGGCATCGGCGAACGGTCCCGAATAGGGCAGGATGACGCCGATCTTGATGGTTTCCTGCGCCATGGCGCCGGATGACCAGGCCAGGCTGAGCCCCAGCACCGCGGCCACTGCTGTTCTTTTCAACATGAATTCCTCCCTTGAAGACTTTTTGACGAGATGGCACCGGGCCTTTTGCAGCCTCATTAAGCGCCATCCTAACGATGAACTGTATACACGATACCCGGCTTCGCCAAGGGAAAGCTGGGGGCTGCTTTATGCGCCAAGCCATTGAAACGGCTGGACGCTTACCCCGTACCAGACCCACCAGCTCCACCGAGCGCAGGCTCCCTCTCCCCTCAGGGGAGAGGGTGGGGTGAGGGGTTCAGTGCTGGTGAAGGCATCTTGGCCTCGCGCAACGCTGAACCCCTCACCCGAGCCTTCGGGTCGACCTCTCCCCTGAGGGGAGAGGTGACTTTGCTCCACTCCACGGACGATAATAACCCTCCCCTGCCTAGACGCGTTCGAGAGCCACGGCGATGCCTTGGCCGACGCCGATGCACATGGTGGCCAGCGCCCGCCTCCTGCCGCCCAGCGATAGTTCGAGCGCCGCCGAACCGGCGATGCGGGCGCCGCTCATGCCGAGCGGATGCCCGAGCGCGATGGCGCCGCCATTGGGGTTTACATGCGCCGCGTCCTCGGCAATGCCCAGCTCGCGCAGCACCGCGATGCCCTGGCTGGCAAAGGCCTCGTTGAGTTCGATCACGTCGAAATCGGCCGGCGTGAGACCGAGACGGGCGCAAAGTTTTTTCGTCGCGGGCGCCGGGCCCATGCCCATGATGCGCGGCGGCACGCCAGCCGTGGCCCCGCCCAGGATGCGGGCAATAGGGGTGAGGCCATGCTGTTTCACCGCCGCTTCGGAGGCGACGATCAGCGCCGCGGCACCGTCATTAACGCCGGAGGCATTGCCGGCCGTCACCGTGCCATTGGGAAACAGCGCCCGCAGCTTGCCGAGCGTTTCGCTGGTGGTGCCGGCACGCGGATGTTCGTCGGTGTCGATGACGATGGGATCGCCCTTTTTCTGCGGGATGGTGACCGGGGTAATTTCCCGCGCCAGCCGCCCATTCTGCTGCGCCGCCACCGCCTTGTCCTGGCTGCGCACGGCAAAGGCGTCCTGCGCCTCGCGGCTCACGCCGAATTCCTGCGCCACGTTCTCGCCGGTCTCGGGCATCGAGTCGGTGCCATGCAGCTTCTGCATCAGCGGATTGACGAAGCGCCAGCCGATGGTGGTGTCGTAAATCTCGGCATTGCGCGAAAAGGCCGTGCCGGCCTTGGGCAGCACGAAGGGCGCGCGGCTCATCGATTCCGTGCCGCCGGCAATCACCAGATCGGCCTCGCCCGATTTGATGGCGCGCGCCGCCGTGATGACCGCATCCATGCCCGAGCCGCAGAGCCGGTTGATGGTGGTGCCGGTGACAGTGACAGGCAAGCCCGCCAGCAGCAGGCTCATGCGCGCCACGTTGCGATTGTCCTCGCCGGCCTGGTTGGCATTGCCGAAGATCACGTCATCGACCGCTTCCCAGTCGAGGCCCCCATTGCGGGCGGCCAGCGCCATGAGCGGAATGGCGCCCAGGTCGTCGGGCCGAACGGCCGACAGCGCGCCGCCGAAGCGGCCGATGGGGGTGCGGATATAGTCGCAGATATAGGCCTCAGTCATCTCATACCTCCGGTACGACAAGGTCGGCGACAGTGCCGGCAAGCAGCAGCTCTGCCCCGGTCACGGCCTGCAGCGCATCGAGGCTGAGGCCGGGCAGCTTTTCGCGCAGCACGAAACGGCCGCCTTCGATGTCGATCACGGCGAGGCTGGTATAGACGCGGGTGACGCAGCCGACGCCGGTCAGCGGCAGGCTGCAGCGCTTCACCAGTTTGGGCCGGCCATCCCTGGTGACGTGATCAGTAATGACGGCGACGCGCTTGGCGCCATGCACCAGGTCCATCGCCCCGCCCACCGCCGGCACGCCCTTGGGGCCGGTCGACCAGTTGGCCAGGTCGCCATTCTCGGCCACTTCATAGGCGCCGAGGATCGCCACATCCAGATGCCCGCCGCGCACCATGGCGAAGCTCTCGGCATGGTTGAAGAAGGCCGCGCCGGGCTTGAGCGTCACCGCTTTCTTGCCGGCATTGATCAGGTCCCAGTCCTCCTCGCCTTCGGCGGGGGATTCACCGAAATTGAGGATGCCGTTCTCGGTGTGGAAAATGGCCTGCCTGCCGGGCGGCTGGAACTTGGCCACCATTTCGGGAAAGCCGATGCCCAGGTTCACATAGGCCTCGTTCTCGATATCCTGCGCGGCGCGCCAGGCGATCTGGGCGTTGGAAAGCTTGTCGCTCATGCGTAGGCCACCCCGTCGCGCATCAGCGCTTCTTCCTGCCGCGCATCGGCCACTTCCACCACACGATTGACGAAAATGCCTGGCGTGATGACCGCTTCCGGATCGATCTCGTCCGGTTCCACCACTTTTGTCGCCTGCACGACAGTCAGGCCGGCGGCGGCGGCCATCAGCGGCGAGAAATTGCGCGCCGCCTTGCGATAGGTCAGGTTGCCGTGCCGATCGGCCAGTTCCGCCTTGAGCAGCGCCACATCGGCCTTGAGCCAGCGCTCCTGCACATAGGCCCGCCCCTCGAATTCGGCCACCGGCTTGCCCTCGGCGAGATCGGTGCCATAGCTGGTCGGCGTATAGAAAGCCGGGATGCCGGCCCCGCCGGCACGGATGCGCTCGGCCAAAGTGCCCTGCGGCACCAGTTCGAGCCCAATCTCGCCAGCCAGGTACTTTTCGGTAAAGGCGCGCGGATCGGACGAACGCGGAAACGAACAGATCATCTTGGCGACCATGCCGGCATCGATCATGGCGGCGATGCCGATACGGCCATTGCCGGCATTGTTGTTGACCACGGTGAGCTTGCCGGGGCTGCCGGTGGCTTTGAAGCGGTCGATCAGCGCGTGGATCAGCTCGATCGGCGCCCCCGCGCCGCCGAAACCGCCGATCATCAGCACCATGCCATCCTCGATGTCAGCCAATGCGGCTGTGAGATCGACGACCGTCTTGTCCATGAAGCCTGTTTCCTGTGGGTCTTGCCCGCGACCTACGCATTGGCGCGGCACACTCGCAAGGAGATTTGTGCGATATGTTGCATTTGTTCGAATATCGCCCAAATCCGGGGTGATACCGGGTTTGAAATTGCCCCTCGACGTCATTCCCGCGAAAGCGGGAAACCCTTTCGCGGCAAAGGGGGATTCCCGCTGTCGCCGGAATGACGCAGGTACAGGATCAACAGTCACGCCAGATGAAGCTGCTCCACCAGGCGCACGCCCAGCCGCAGGCTGGCGCCTGTGGTGACCAGCATGGGCGGCAGGGTCAGCCATTCCAGGGTCCAGGCCGCGCCCGAGCGCTCATATTCATGCAGCATGGCCTGGCCCAAAGTGCCGGAGAGGCCGGCATTGTAGCGGGCCAGGGCGACCAGTATCTCGGCATTGACAGGGTTGGCCTTGTGCGCCATGGCCGACGAGCCCCCCGCCCCTTCGAGCCGCAGCGCGCCGACCTCGCTTTGCGCCAGCAAAGCCACATCGGCGCCCAGCTTGCCCAGCGAGCCGCTGATCAGCGCCAGCAGGTTTCCCAAAGCCACGATGGGGTCGCGCGTCGCCTGCCAGGGTTCGGCCAGGCCGAGATCGAGCCGGCGGGCCATGGCCGCAGCGATGGCGTCGCCATGCCCCTCGAAACTGCCGCGATCGCCCACCGGCCCGCCCAGTTGCACCACCAGCAGGGTGCGGCGCATCGCTCCCAGCGCGCGCAGATGGCGCTGCAACGGCGCGCGCCAGCTCTCGATCTTGGCAGCCCAACTCGTGGGCAGGGCCGCCTGCATGCGGGTATGGGCCATCAGCGGGCGCGCGCCGGCATCGGTGCCCAGCGCGTCGAGCCGTTCCAGCAGGGCGGCGAGCCGGGATTCATAGAGGTCGAAGACGCGGGCCAGTTGCAGCATGAGGGCCGTGTCGATCACGTCCTGGCTGGTGGCGCCTCGATGCAGGGCGGCGCGATGCGACTCGGCCACCGTGGCCCGCAATTGCCGCAGCAGGGCCGGCACCACGACACCATCCTGCGCCATGCCGGCAGCGAGGGCCGCCCGGTCGGGCACGAAAGCGGCGATGGCCGACTTGATGGCGAGGGCCGCCCCCTCCTCGATCCAGCCGCAGTCCACGCTCGCCTCAGCCAGGGCAGCTTCCACCGCAAGCATGGCAGTCAGTTGCGCATCGTCGGACAGCAGCGCGTCGATTTCGGCATCGCCGGCAAGGGCGGAGAGCAATGGGTTCATGGGGGAATGCTACAGGCGTTTGCGGTTGGGCAAAAGGCTTGGCCTTTGCTTCCCCTCTCCCCTTGAGGGAGAGGGGGGTTCTGCCGCGTTTAGCGGAAGAACCGGGTGAGGGGTACCGCGCCATCCTATGCTCCAGAAGCAAGGAAGGGACCCCTCATCCGCCCTTCGGGCACCTTCTCCCTCAAGGGGAGAAGGGAGGAGGTGACGTCAGCGCCACCCCTCACATATCGAAGAACACCGTCTCCTTGTCGCCCTGCAGGTGGATGTCCAGCATGTAGCGCGGCACGGGCCCATCTTCCTTGCGGGCGATCAGGGTCAGGCGGCGGCGAGGATCCATGATCTTGTTGAGCACGAAGTCCTTGCCATTGGCCTCGGTCTCATCGTCGAAATAGAGCCGCGTCTGCAGCCCGATATTGATACCGCGCGCCACGATCCACAGGTTGACATGGGGCGCCATCGGCTTGCCGTCCGGGCCGGGCACCGGGCCGGGCTTGATGGTCTCGAAGGTGAAGATGCCCTCAGCATTGGTGGGTTGGCGGCCCCAGCCGGTAAAGGCCGGCGCCGAATTGGAGTTCGGGCCCATGGGTGCCACATAGGAGCCATCGGCATCGGCCTGCCAGATTTCCACCAATGCGTCGTTCACCACGGCGCCCGAGCCGTCGAATATCCTGCCCGATATGGTGATGCGTTCACCCTTGGTATTCTCGGTCAGCATGGTGCTGCCCGGATCGGTGGCATAGACGCCCTTGATCTCGGCGAAGTTGGGCGTCAGCCCGATATGGACATAGGGGCCCGCCGTCTGCGACGGGGTCTCTTTCAGTGTCGGAACCGGATGCAGCATCAGTTCCCCTCCAGCTTGTTCTCGAACATGGTCGAACGGCGGCCGCGCAGCACGATATCGAAGCGATAGGCCAGCGCGTCCATGGGCGTCGTATTGTGGCGGTCGAGCCGGGCGACGAGCTGGTCGATGGCCGACTTGTCGGCGATGGAGCCGACGATGGGGCATTGCCAGATCATCGGGTCGCCCTCGAAATACATCTGGGTGATGAGCCGCTGCGCGAAGGCGTGGCCGAAGACCGAGAAGTGAATATGGGCGGGGCGCCAGTCGTTGACGCCATTGGGCCAGGGATAGGCGCCCGGCTTGATGGTGCGGAAGGAATAAAAGCCGTTTTCGTCGGTGACGGCCCGGCCGCAGCCGCCGAAATTGGGGTCGAGCGGGGCGAGATAGGCTTCCTTGCGGTGGCGATAGCGGCCTCCGGCATTGGCCTGCCAGAATTCGACCAGCGTATCGGGCACAGCCCGCGCATTCTCGTCGAGCACCTGGCCATAGACGATAATCCGCTGGCCGATGGCCTCGCTGCCATCCTGGCTGTAATTGCGGATCAGGTCGTTATCGAGCGGATTGAGACTGGAATGGCCGAAGGTCGGCCCGGTCAGTTCCGAAGCGGTGCCGCCCAGCGACAGCAAGGCGTGTCTGGGCGCGCGGAAAGTGGTGCTCTTGTAGCCAGGCGTATTGGCCGGAGGATGCCAGGCCCTGTCGCGCTGATAGAGCGCCCCGTCCGCGCCCGGTAGTATGATGCCGCTCATTGTCCCGTCTCCCGCCTGGCCAGTTCGTCCTTGGCAATTCTGAATGCCCGGTTGGCGGCCGGCACACCGGCATAGACCGCCACATGCAGCAGGGCTTCCTTGATATCATCCGGCGAGCAGCCGGTATTGACAGTGGCCCGCACATGCATGGCCACTTCCTCATCATGCCCCAACGCCGCCAGCAGCGCGATGGTCAGCATGGAGCGTTCGCGCTTGCTGAGCCCCGGCCGCGACCAGACCGAGCCCCAAGCCCCTTCGGTGATGAAAGTCTGGAAGTCGTCGTCGAAGTCAGTCTTGCGCGCGACGGCGGCATCGACATGGGGATTGCCCAGCACCGACCGGCGCGTCGCCATGCCTTGCTCGAAGCGCGTGGGTTCAGCCATGGCCGTTCTCCTTGAGGAACTGCGCGATCAGCGCGGCCAAAGCCGCGGGCTGCTCGATGGATGGAATATGGCCGACGCCGGGCAGGATTTCAAAACGGGCCCCGCCAATGGCCGCGGCGCAGCTTCGCACCAGGTCCACCGGCGTCGAGCGATCCGCCTCGCCGGCCACGACCAGCGTCGGCATGGCTATGCGGCCGATTTCGGCCGTCAGATCGGTATCGCGCAATGTGGCGCAGGTGGCGGCATAGCCGTCAGGGTCGCTGCGCAGGAACAGATTGCGCCAGCCGGCCAGTTCATCTTGCCGCTGCTGCTGGAAGCCGGGGCTGAACCAGCGGTCCATCACCATGTCGGCAATGGCGCCCAGCCCCTGGGTGCGCACGGTGTCGATACGGGCATTCCAGCCGACGGCATCGCCCATCTTGGGCACCGTGTCGCACAGCACCAAAGCCGCCAGCCGGTCCGGGGCCTGCAGCGCAAAGCCCTGGGCGATCAGCCCGCCCACCGAAACCCCGGCCAGCGCCAGCCGCCCGATATCGAGATGATCGAGCAGCCCCGTGAGGTCGGCCACATGATCTTCCAGCGCATAGTCGCCCGGCGGCGTGTCGCTGAGGCCGTGGCCACGCTTATCATAGGACAGGATGCGGTAGTGGCCGGACAGGCGCGCGATCACGCCATCCCAGATGCGCGCATCGGTGCCCAGCGAATTGGTCAGCGCCAATACGGGCGCGCCGGCGGGGCCGGCAAGCCGGTAATGCAGCAGCACGCCATTGATCCGAACGAAATCCATTCCGCTCCCCCTGCCCCGATATAAGGCGCCGGCGGCGGGTGAGTAAAATGAGTAGTGCGAAACAAGATATAACCTATAGATTATAGGCCACGATGTTGCAGTCACCTCCCTCCCCCCTCGCCGGGAGGGATCATGGCTGGGGGCGTTGGCCCGGATGTCAGGGCCAAACACTCCCTTCCCAACCTCTCCCGTCACGAGGGAGGAGCCAAACGAGGCTGGGACATGATCGTGCCATCATAACCGGAGCCCCAAAATTGCCTCAGCCTATCGATCCCCGCGTCAAGCTGCGGCATCTGACCTGTTTCCTCGAAGTGGCGCGGCTCCGGAGCATGGTCGGGGCCGCCGCCGCCCTCAATGTCAGCCAACCCGCCGTGTCCAAGACTATCCAGGAGCTGGAGCAGCTTCTCGGCGGTGCCCTGTTCGATCGCAGCAAGCGCAATCTCTTTCTCACGCCGTTCGGCGAGAGCTTTCACCGCTATGCCTCGACCAGTGTCGCGGCCCTGCGGCAGGGGCTGGACCTGGCGCGGGGCAGCCATGGGGCGGCTGTGGTGCGGGTCGGCGCGCTGCCGACCGTTTCGGCGCGCATCCTGCCGGCCGCGGTGGAAGCCTTCACTGCCGGCAGCCCCGGCGTCCATACCCGCATCACCACCGGCCCCAACGACTACCTGCTGAGCCTGCTGCGCACCGGCGATGTCGATTTCGTCATCGGCCGCATGGCCGAGCCCGACGCCATGGCGGGGCTGTCCTTCGAGCATCTTTATTCGGAGCGGGTGGTGATGGTGGTGCGGCAAGGCCACCCGCTGCTGGGCGAGCGCGCCTTCAACCTTTCGATGATCGAGCGCTACCAGACCATGATGCCCACGCCCAGCTCGCTCATCCGCCGGCTGGTCGATCGGATGCTGCTGACCCATGGCATTACCGAGCTGCGCGACGAGGTGGAAACGGTCTCCGACGCCTTCGGCCGCGCCTATACGAGCCAGACGGATGCCGTCTGGATCATCTCGGAAGGCGTCGTCGCTCGCGACCTCGAAGCGGGGCTGCTTGCGCGGCTGCCGGTCGATACCAGCCAGACCACCGGCCCGGTCGGCTTCACTACCCGCACCGAAACCACACCCAGCCTCGCCGCCAGCAGCCTGATCCAGTCGGTGCGCGAGGTGGCTGCGGGCGTGAAGTGAGGGCCGCTTCCCCCCTGCCCTTGAGGAAGAAGCCCTACCCCTCCCGATTGCGAAAAGCCGCCGGGGTCACGCCCAGCACGCGCTTGAGGACCCGGGTGAAATAGGCTGGGTCCTCGTAGCCCAGCCCGGCCCCGATCTGCTTGATGGTGAGGGTGGAGAACAGCAATTGCCGCCGCGCCTCGAGCGCGATGCGCCGCTCGATCACGGTCAGGGCCGAGATGCCGAGTTCCTGCCGGCAGACACGATTGAGATGGGTCGGGCTGATGCCAAGGTCGCGCGCATAATCGGCGATGCGCCGGGTCTCGCGGAAACGCTGGTCCACCATCCAGCGAAAGGCCGTAGCATGAAAGCGGGCACGGGCCGCGCCGGCATTGCGCGGTGCCGGCAGGGTGCGTGCACGGTGCAGAGCCACGAGCAACAGGGTGATATGGGCGCGCATGGCCAGGTCATGCCAGCCGCCGGGCCGGTCGGCCTCGGCCAGCAATATGTCGAGCATGGCGTTGACCGCCGCCGTGCCGCCGGTGATGACGCCTGCCGGCGGCGTTTCCAGCCCTTCGGCCAGGTCGCGCTCCATCAGCGTCACCACCACGCCCTCGACATCGTTGCTGAACACATAGCCATGCACGGTCAGCGCCGGCACGACGACGATGGCGGGGGGCCTGAGATCGAAAGGCTCGCCATCGAGCGTCACATAGGCCCAGCCGCCAGTCAGGATCAGGATCTGGAAAAAGCGCTCATGCCGATGCGGGGCGATGCGATAGCCATGCAGCCGGCTGCGCGACTGGATGGTTTCCCAATGCAGCCAGTCCTGCTGGCGGGCGCTGTCGGCCTCACCATAAAGCGCATATGTCGGAACCCGGTCCATGTTCGGATAGTGCAAGAGATTGCACCCCCTGTCCATTCACCAACCCGCCCTGAATGCGCATGCTGATGCTAACAGTGGGGGAACATATTGCGCGCACAGGTTGTCATTGTGGGGGCCGGTCCGGCAGGGCTGATGCTGGCGCGGCTGCTCGAGCTGGCCGGCATCGACGCGGTCATTCTCGAGCGCAAAAGCGCCGATTATGTACTCGGCCGCATCCGGGCCGGCGTGCTCGAACAGGGCACAATGGACCTGATGGACCGGGCCCGGGCCGGCCAGCGCATGCACGCGGAAGGCCTTATCCATCAAGGGGTTGAGCTGAGCTTCGACGGCGACAGCCAGCGCATCGACTTCGCCGCGCTCATCGATCGGCACGTCATGGTCTATGGCCAGACCGAGGTCACGCGCGACCTGATGGCAGCACGGCAGGCGCGGACCATCTACGAGGCCGAGGACGTGCAACTGCACGATTTCGACGGCAAACCCTTCGTCACCTATCGTCAAAACGGGCTAACGCATCGCATCGACTGCGATTTCATCGCCGGCTGCGATGGCTATCACGGGGTGTCGCGCGCCAGCGTCCCGGCGCAGTCGTTGACCACCTTCGAGCGCATCTATCCGTTTGGCTGGCTTGGTGTTCTGGTCGACCAGCCACCGGTCGCCCACGAGCTGATCTATGCCCATCACGCGCGCGGCTTCGCCCTCTGCTCGCAGCGTTCTCCCACCCGCAGCCGCTATTATGTGCAGGTGCCGGCCGACGAGAAAGTCGAGAACTGGTCCGACGCGCGCTTCTGGGATGAGCTGCGCATCCGGCTCAACCCGGCGACGGCGGAAGCCTTGCAAACCGGGGCTTCCATCGAAAAATCCATCGCCCCCCTGCGCAGTTTCGTCGCCGAACCCCTGCGTTTCGGCAAGCTGTTCCTGGCCGGCGACGCGGCCCATATCGTGCCGCCGACCGGGGCCAAGGGCCTCAACCTCGCCATGAGCGACGTCGCCGCCCTGGCCGATGCGCTCATCGAATTTTTCGGCGAGAACTCGGCGGCCGGGATCGACGGCTATTCGGCTAAAGTCTTGTCGCGCATATGGAAAGCCGAACGGTTCAGCTGGTGGATGACCAGCCTGCTGCACACATTCCCGGAAACCGGCGCCTTCGGCCGGCGCATCCAGCGGGCCGAATTCGATTATCTGGCCGGGTCCGCCGCCGCACAGCAAAGCCTGGCGGAAAACTATACCGGCCTGCCGCTCTAGCGTTCGCGGAAACTCCGGGCCCCTTCCCTGCCGCCATTCCCGGTGATGACGGCAGGCCGGTCATCTCGCCGGCCTTCGAGGTTGCTCGGGAGAATACCGGCTGCCCCGGCTCGGGCAAGAGTACCGCCCTGCGCTGCATCAACCGGCTGGAAAGGTCCCGTCCGGCATGATCGAAATCTGCGAGCGGCAGGTGAACGATCCCAGGCTCGACCTGCGCGCGACGCCTCGTCGTCGCGGCCTAGACCTTGTAGATGCGCTCGGCATTGCGGTGCAGCAGGCTGGCCTGTTCGTCGGCGCTGGCGGCCTTGATGATCGCGTGCGTGGCCTCGACCCAATCGGTGAGGGTGCCGCCCGTGGTGGTGGCGACGGGGTGATCGGAGCCCCAGACCACGCGATCCCAGCCGAAACTCTCGATCATGTGCTCGACATAGGGGCGGAGCGTTTCGGCGGTCCAGCCGGGGTCGCAGTGATTGACCAGGCCCGAGACCTTGCCGACGACATTGGGATTGCGGGCGATTTCGGCGATCGCGGCACGCCACGGATCGAGGCCGAGCCCGTTGATATCGGGGTTGCCGCAATGGTCGAGGATGAAGGTAACGTCGGGCGCCCGCTGCGCCAGCGCCACGCCGAGCCGGAGCTGGTCGGCGCGCAGGCAGAGATCGAAGCTCAGGTCATAATCGGGCAGGTGGCGGATGTTCTCGATGAAGAGGTCCGATTGGCTGAGTTCGTCGGGGGATTCGTGCAGGATGCGGCGGACGCCTTTGACGTGGGCGTGTTCGCTCAAGTGTTCGATCTGGTCGACGAAGTTCATGTGCTCGGGCCGGCAGGCGACGATGGCGCCGGCAATGCGCGGCAGGCCGAGCACGAATTCGGTCTCGCCCAGCATGTCGGCTTCGGCGACGTCGACCTCCATGTGGAGGGCGGATTCCACGCCCAGCGGCACGGCCTCGGCGAAATAGGCCTCCAGGCTCCAGGGCCTGTTGAGCGCGGGTTTGCCGGCGAGCCAGGGATAGGCGAAGCGGTCGGGGTAGATGAGGTGCAGGTGGGTATCGAGGATGCGCATGTTCAGGCCTCCGGCGAGCGCCGGGTGACGTCGGCGCCGGCCTGCTGCAGCAGTTTAAGCACCGTCTGCATGTCGGGTGCATCACGTTTGTCGAGGCGCTGGGTATAGGGGCAGGTGAGGACGGCGATGACTGTGCCGAGCGGGCCGAAGATCGGTACGGTGAGGTTGGAAACGCCGGAAACCTGGGCGCTCGGCATCATTTCGAAGCCCTGTTCGCGCACGGTTTCGAGCCGGGCTTCGAGGCCTTTGGGCATCTTTTCGGGGCTGCCCATATCCTGCTCCTCCAGCATCAGCAACCGCTCCTGGGGGGTGGCGAAGGCCAGGAAAACGTGACCGGATCCGGTATTGACCAGCCCGATGCGGCTGCCGACGCGGATCGAGACATTCCAGTAGCCGGGACCATCGACCTGGGCGATGACGACGAGAATATTGCGGTCCTGCACCACCATATGGACGGCCTGTTCGGCCCGCAGCGCGAAGTGGCGCAGCACCGGCATGGCCTGGCTGACCATGCGATGCAGGGGGGGCCTGGCATGGCCCAGTTCGAACAGTTTCAGGGTGATTTCGTAGCGGTCTTCGGGGGTGCGGCGGACATAGTCGCGGCGCACCAGCCGGTCGAGCATGCGGTAGATTTCGTTGGGCGAACGGTCCAGCGCCTTGGCGATTTCGGCCTGGCTCAGCCCGTCGGCCGTGCGCGCCAGGAGCTCCAGAATGTCGAGCCCCTTGTCCAGCGCCGGGGCGCGATAGCGGTCGTTGGCGTCCTCTGTCATGTGCCTCCCTCAAGCGCCCCATTGCTAACAGACTGTTAGCATCTGGTGTCACCAATCGCGCTTTCACGCCAGTCGCAACTGACATGTTAGTCCTTGCAAGCGCACTTCATTTATGAATAGATTGTTTGCAGGCGCATCGCAAGAATGCGCGGGAGGACAAATCCAGCATGCCGACCCCCATCCCGACAGCAGTGTCATCGAGCGGAGATGCCGGCTCGACTCCGCTTGTCGAGATGGTGGGCATCGACAAGAGCTTCCCCGGGGTCCGGGCGCTGTCGCAGGCGCGGTTGGAACTTCGGGCCGGCGAGGTCCATGCCCTGATGGGCGAGAATGGCGCCGGCAAGTCGACGCTGATGAAAATCCTGTCGGGGGTCTATTCGCGCGACACCGGCACTATAAGGCTCAATGGCCAGCCCGTGGATATCGTGTCGCCGCGCCAGGCGCAGGACATGGGCATCGGCATCATCCATCAGGAACTGGCGCTGATGCGCGACCTGACGGCGGCGCAGAACATCTTCATCGGCCGCGAGCCGCGCCGCTTCGGCCTGCTGGATGAAGGCGCGCTCAACCGCGACGCCCAGGCCATCTTCGATTCGATGAACCTCAGGCTGGAGCCGACGGTGAAGGTCGAGACGTTGACCATTGCCCGCCAGCAGATGGTCGAGATCGCCAAGGCGCTGAGCTACAAGTCGCGTGTGCTGATCATGGATGAACCGACGGCGGCGCTGAACGATGCCGAGATCGCCGAGTTGTTCACCATCATCAACAGGCTCAAGGCCGAGGGCGTCGGCGTGGTCTATATCAGCCACAAGATGGACGAGATCAAACGTATCTCGGACCGGGTGACAGTGATGCGCGACGGCGAATATGTCGGCACCGTGCCGGCAGCCGATACGCCGATCGAGACCATCATCTCGATGATGGTGGGGCGCACGCTGACCAATGAGGCGCTCGACATCCCCAATACTGCCGCCAATCCGGTGGCGCTGGAAGTGCGCGGGCTCAACCGCGGCCGCGATATCCGCGATGTGAGCCTCACCGTCCGCAAGGGCGAAATCCTGGGCCTGGCCGGACTGATGGGCGCCGGGCGGACGGAAGTGGCCCGCGCCATTTTCGGCGCCGATCCGCGCGACAGCGGCGAAATCTGGGTCAATGGCCAGAGGGTCGGCATATCCTCGCCCAAGGATGCGGTGCGCGCGGGCATCGGCTATCTCAGCGAAGACCGCAAGCATTTCGGCCTCGCGACCGGGCTCGACGTACGCAACAATATCGCGCTGGCCAGCCTCGAGCGCTTTAGCGGACCCGGTGGCGTGCTCAATGACGGGGCGATGCGCGAGGTGGCGGAGAAATATATCCGCCAGCTCTCCATCAAGACCCCGAGCGATACACAGGAAGCAAGGCTGCTGTCGGGCGGCAACCAGCAGAAGGTCGTCATCGCCAAATGGCTGCTGCGCGACTGCGATATCCTGATCTTCGATGAGCCCACGCGCGGCATCGATGTCGGCGCCAAGGCGGAAATCTACAAGCTGCTGAACGCGCTGGCCGAGCAAGGGCGGGCGATCATCGTGATTTCATCCGAGCTGCCGGAGATTTTGCGGCTGAGCCATCGCATCGCGGTGATGTGCGAAGGGCGACTGACCGGCACGCTGCCGGGCGGGTCATCGCAGGAAGAGATCATGCGGCTGGCCACGCAACGCGAGCCGGCGATGGAGATGCGACATGCGGGGTGATGCGATCCTTGGTACGGCGCAATTCCCCTCTCCCCTTGAGGGAGAGGGTGGTTTTCCGCGTTCAGCGGAAAACCGGGTGTGGGGTGCTGCGCCATCCCATGCTTCGACGTTCGCGGTTAGCACAGCACCCCTCATCCGCCCTTCGGGCACCTTCTCCCTCAAGGGGAGAAGGGCAATGGCCCAGGCATCCGCGCCTTGGGAGAAAACCAATGACTGATACCGCAGCAACCCCAGCCAAATCCGGCGTTCGCATCTCCGGGGCCTTTCACCGGCTGCTGGCCTTTTCGGGCCTGATCGCGCTGGTGGTGGTGTTCAGCCTGGCTTCGCCCAACTTCATGCAGACGCAGAATGTGCTGGCCATCCTGCAGGCCACGTCGGTCAACGGCGTGCTGGCCATTGCCGCGACGCTGGTGATCATTACCGGCGGCATCGACCTCAGCGTGGGCACGCTGATGACCTTCTGTGCGGTCATAACCGGCGTGGTGCTGACCTATCTCGGGCTGCCGCTGCCGGTGGGCATTGTTGCCTCGATCTTGGCGGGCACGGCTTGCGGGCTGGTTTCGGGCACGATCATCGCAAAGCTCAAAGTGCCGCCCTTCATCGCCACTTTGGGCATGATGCTCATCCTCAAGGGCCTGTCGCTGGTCATTTCGGGCACGCGGCCGATTTATTTCAATGACACGCCCGGCTTCGACCAGATCGCCCGCGGTTCGCTGGTGGAGGCGGTGCTGCCCGCCGTGCCGATACCCAATGGCGTACTGATCCTGTTCGGCGTGGCTTTGCTCGCGGCCTTCGTGCTGAGCAAGACGGCGCTTGGCCGCTACACCTTCGCGCTGGGCAGCAACGAGGAAGCGGTGCGCCTGTCGGGCGTCAATGTCGATCGCTGGAAGATCGCGGTCTATGCGCTGGCCGGCAGCGTCTGCGGCGTGGCGGGCCTGCTCATCGCCAGCCGACTCAACTCGGCGCAGCCGGCCCTGGGACAGGGTTACGAGCTCGACGCCATCGCCGCGGTGGTCATCGGCGGCACCTCGCTGTCGGGCGGACGCGGCACCGTGCTCGGCACGCTGATCGGCGCGCTCATCATTTCCGTGCTGGCCAATGGCCTGCGCATCCTTTCGGTGGCCCAGGAATGGCAGACGGTCGTGACCGGCTCGATCATCATCCTGGCCGTCTATGCCGATATCCTGCGACGCCGCACACTTTAGGCGCCGGTTTCGCTGCGCCCCCGAGCACCCTCGCAAGGGATCGCGTTCAAGGCGCCAACAAGAGGGCGGCAACGCCTCACCAGAAGACGACGCATTCAAAACTCAACGGGAGGACTTCAATGCTCACCAGACGTACTTTGCTCGGCGCCATCAGCGCCATCGCACTTCTCTCGGCCGGCGGCGCTGCCTCGGCCCAGGAGAATTATGACATCGCCCTGATCTCCAAGGGCTTCCAGCACCAGTTCTGGCAGGCGGTGAAGGCCGGTGCCGACCAGGCTGCCGCCGATCTGGGCGTGACCGTGACCTTCGAAGGTCCGGAAAGCGAAACCCAGGTCGACCGCCAGATGGACATGCTGGCCGCCGCATTGTCGCGCGGCCCCGACGCCATCGGCTTCGCGGCACTCGACAGCCAGGCTGCAACCCCGCTGCTGCAGCAGGCCAAGGATGCCGGCATTCCGGTCATCGCCTTCGACTCGGGCGTCGACAGCGACATTCCGCTGACCACCGCGACCACCGATAACGTGGCGGCTGCCGCTTTGGCGGCCGACGTGATGGCCGAACTGATCGGCGGCGAAGGCAAGGTTGCCGTGGTGGCTCATGACCAGACCAGCCGCACCGGCATCGACCGGGTCGACGGCTTCGTCAACCGCATCAAGGAAGCCTATCCCAATATCGAAGTGGTGACCGTCCAGTACGGTGGCGGCGACCAGTTGCAGTCGACCGAAATCACCAAGTCGATCCTGCTCGCCAATCCGGACCTCAAGGGCATTTTCGGCGCCAATGAAGGCTCGGCCATCGGCGTTGCCAATGGCAAGACCGAACTGGGCAGCAATGTCGTGGTCATCGGCTTCGACTCCGGCGCGGCCCAGAAGGGCATGATCACCTCGGGCGTGATGGCCGGCGCCATCACCCAGAACCCGGTCGGCATCGGCTACCAGACCGTGCAGGCCGCCGTGAGCGCACTCAAGGGCGAAGCCCTGCCGCCGGTGATCGATACCGGCTTTTATTATTACGATGCCAGCAACATGAACGACCCGGAAATCGCGGCCGTGCTGTACGACTAAAACCAATATGGGCGTGGCAGCAGATTGCCACGCCCACCGAACGGCTCCTCCCCCTTGACGGGGGAGGTTGGGAGGGGGTGTTGATAGCCCCGATACCCGGGCCAAACACCCCCCACCCTTGATCCCTCCCCGCAAGGGGGAGGGAGACGACTGAGACTTCAAGGATCAAATCAATGGCCGACCTGTCAGGGAAAATCGTCCTCATTACCGCCGCCGCGCAGGGCATTGGCCGGGCCTCGGTGGAGGCCTTCATCAAAGCCGGGGCCAGGGTGATCGCCACCGACATCAATGCGGAGAAGCTCGGCGAACTCGATGGCATGGCCGGGGTCACGACGCGCGTGCTCGATGTGCTCAGCGCCGAGGCGGTGAATGCGGCGGTGGCCGAGATTGGACATATCGACGTGCTGTTCAACTGCGCCGGCGTGGTCCATTCCGGCACGGTGCTGGAGATGAGCGATGCCGATCTCGATTTCGCCCTGGACCTCAATATCAAGGCGCAGATCCGCACCATCCAGGCCATGCTGCCGCAGATGCTGGCGCGCCGGGATGGCTGCATCATCAACATGGCGACGGTGGCCTCGTCGGTGAAGGGCGTGCCCAACCGGGCGGCCTATACGATCTCCAAGGCGGCGGTGATCGGGCTGACCAAGTCCATCGCGGCCGACTACACGACCCAGGGCATCCGGGTGAATGCCATTGCGCCGGGCACAGTGGATTCGCCGAGCCTGCACGAGCGCTGGCATGCCACGGGCGATTTCGAGGGGGCGAAAAAAGCCTTCATCGCGCGCCAGCCGATCGGCCGGATCGCGCGGCCGGAGGAGGTGGCGGACCTGGCGGTCTATCTGGCCGGCGCAACCTACACGACGGGGCAAGTCCATATCATCGATGGCGGCTGGACGGCCTGATTTCAGGACGCCAGACGCACGGTGCCGTCTGCCGCCACTACCCGATTCCGGCCGGCGGCCTTGGCGGCATAGAGCTGCCGATCGGCTTCATTGAGGATGTCATGCAGGCTTTCGCTGTTCGCAAGATAGCTGGCGACCCCAAGGCTGACGGTGACGGCCGGCGGCGTCCGATTCTCGAAGGCCAGCGCGGCCACGGTCTTGCGCAGGACTTCGGCGATGACCGCCGCACCGGCGCCATCGGTGCGATGCAGCAGGGCGACGAATTCCTCGCCGCCGAAGCGCGCGAAGCAGTCGCTGGTCCGCAGCGCCTGCCGGCAGGCCTGCGCCACGTCAAGCAGCACCTCGTCGCCGATGCTGTGGCCATGGGTATCGTTGATGGCCTTGAAATGGTCGATGTCGATCATGACCACGGCAAAGGCTGTGCCGGTGACCTGGGCTTCGGCAAAGGCGCGTTCGGCCTGCGCCATGAAATAGCGGCGATTGGCGACGCCGGTCAGTGCATCGGTTTCGGCCGCCAGCGTCAGCGCCGTCTGGGCCACATTGAGCTTGTAGACCATGGAGATCGCCACCAGCGACAGGCCCGGTGCGCTGACCAGCGGCGAGGCCACGGCAACGATCATGTTGTACCAGAAATAGGCCCGGGAATCGGGCATCAGCAGCATGACCGCCGCAGTGCACAGCACGGAGGCCGTGATCGCTATCATCGTGCTCAGGGCCAGCGAGCGCACGAGGCCCAACCGCAGCAGCCAGAAGTAATAGCGCTGATAGGTTCGCTCGATAATCTTGTCCGTCACGTCCCGCTCCCGTCGTCCACTCCGGTTCGGCCGATATTGCCACGCCCGAGGCTCCGTACCGTTAACCGGCATGCTTAACGCATCCCCCGCCGCGCCTTTTTCAGTTCAGCCGAGTTTGCCATGACCAGGATCACCGCCCTCTCCACCCACGATCTCCGCTTCCCCACCTCGGCTTCGCTGGATGGGTCGGACGCGATGAATCCCGATCCGGATTATTCGGCGGCCTATGTGATCCTGGGCACTGACGGGCGCCATGAGGGGCACGGACTGACCTTTACCATCGGGCGGGGCAACGAGGTGGTGGTGGCCGCGATCAAGGCGCTGGAAAGCCGCGTGGTCGGGCTGGAGCTGGACTGGATCGCCGAAAATCCCGGCCGCTTCTGGCGGCATGTGACCGGCGACAGCCAGCTGCGCTGGATCGGGCCGGACAAGGGGGCGATGCACCTGGCGACGGGCGCGGTGGTCAATGCGGTGTGGGACCTGCTGGGCAAGGCGGCCAGCAAGCCGGTGTGGCAGCTGGTGGCCGACATGAGCCCCGAGCAGCTCGTCGCCATCATCGATTTTCGCTACCTCACCGATGCCATCACGCCGGACGAGGCGCTGGCGATTTTCAGGAAAGCCGTGGCGGGCAAGGCTGAGCGGATCGCGACGCTCAAGGCGGAAGGCTACCAGTGCTACACCACTTCGGCGGGGTGGCTGGGCTATTCCAACGAGAAGCTGACGCGGCTGGCGACAGAGGCGGTGGGCCAGGGCTTCCAGCACATCAAGATGAAGGTGGGGCGCGATCTCGACGACGATATCCGCCGGCTCGAAATCGTGCGCGAGATCATGGGGCCAGACCGCTATCTGATGATCGACGCCAACCAGGTTTGGGAGGTCGATCAGGCGATCGACTGGGTGAAGGCACTGGCGAAGTTCAACCCCTATTTCATCGAGGAGCCGACCAGCCCGGACGATGTGTCAGGGCACAGGTCCATCCGCAATGCCATCGCGCCGATCAAGGTGGCGACCGGGGAGATGTGCCAGAACCGCATCCTGTTCAAGCAGTTCATCAAGGATGGGGCGATCGATATCGTGCAGATCGACGCCTGCCGGATTGGGGGCTTGAATGAGGTGCTATCGGTGCTGGTGATGGCGGCCAAGTATGGGTTGCCGGTGTGGCCGCATGCCGGGGGTGTAGGGCTCTGCGAATATGTGCAGCATCTGTCGATGATCGATTATCTGGTGGTTTCGGGGACCAAGGACGGGCGGGTGATCGAATATGTCGACCACCTGCACGAGCATTTCGTGGAACCCTGCGACATGCGCAACGCGGCCTATATGCCGCCGAAGCTGCCGGGGTTTTCGATCGAGATGAAGCCGGATTCGATCCGCCGAAACACGTTTCACAGATAGCGCGACATCGCGCTATTCCGCCATGGCGTGGGCGCGTTCGATGGCCAGCTGTTCCCTGGTCTTGGCGGTCTTTTCCTTCTTGGGGCCGCGCAGCAGCAGGATCAGCGGGATGGAGCCGAGACTGAGCAGCATCATTAGCCAGAAGTCGTCGAGATAGGCCAGGATGGCCGATTGCTGGGTCACCAGGCCATTGACGATGGCGATGATCTGGGGATTGCCGCTGAGCAGGCCCGGCATCTGCGTGGCCACATTGGGCGACGTCGCCGTCAGCCGCGTGGCCAGTTCGGCATGATTGACCTGCATCATGCTCGACAGCACGGCCACGACCAGCGAGATGCCGATGCCCTGGCCGAGATTGCGGACCAGGCTGAAAACCGAGGTGGCATCGGCCCGCAGATGCGGCGCGATGGTGGCGAAGGCCATGCTGGACAAAGGCACGAAGATAAAGCCCATGCCGAAGCCCTGCAGGGCGCCGGTGATGATGATGGGCATATAGTCCATCTGCAGGTTGAAGCCGGTCATCATCCAGAGCGACCAGGTCATCATCACGGCGCCGAACAGCATCATGATGCGCGCATCAACCTTGCCGCTGAGCCGGCCGACCACCATCATCGAGAGCATGGTGGCCACGCCGCGCGGCGCCATCAGCAGGCCGGTGAAGATCACCGAATAGCCCATGAGATTCTGCAGCAGCGGCGGCAGCAAAGCGAGGCCGGAAAACAGGGTGATGCCGACCACCAGCATGAACAGGGATGCCAGGTTGAAATTGAAATCCTTGAATATCCGCAGGTCGATGAACGGCGCATCGCCGGTCAGGCTGTGGACCAGGAATACCCAGATGCCGGTGATGACCAGGCCAAGCTCGATCCAGGTTTCGGGGGAGTCGAACCAGCCATTGCCGGCGCCGCGGTCGAGCATCATCTGCAGGGCACCGATACCCAGGGCCAGCATGCCGAAGCCGAAGAAATCGAAGCGCCGGCGCTTGATCGGGGTTGCGGGCATATAGAGCACCAGCATGGTCACGGCCAGGATGCCGACGGGGACATTGACCAGGAATACCCAGCGCCAGTCGAAGCTCTCGGTCAGCCAGCCGCCCAGGGTCGGCCCGATGATCGGCGCCACCATGATGCCCATGCCGTAGATCGCCATGGCCTGGCCGATCTTTTCCTTGGGATTGATCGATAGCAGGACGGTCTGCGCCAGCGGCGCGATCATGGCGCCGCACAGGCCCTGCAGCACGCGGAACAGCACCATTTCGGGCAGGCTGGTGGCAATGCCGCACAGGGCCGAGGCGATGGTGAAGCCGATGACCGCGAAGATGAACAGCCGCCGCTGGCCGAGCCGGTCGCTCATCCAGCCGGTCAGGGGCGTCGCGATGGCGGCGGCGACGATGTAGAAGGTCAGGACCCAGTTGATCTCATCCTGCGCGGCGCCCAGCGAGGACGCCATATGTGGCAAAGCCACATTGGCAATGGTGGTGTCGAGCACCTGCATGATGGTGCCCAGCATCAGGGCCAGGGTCAGCAGACCCTTGTTCCTGACGATGAGGGCAGGCTGGGAAACGGCGTCGGCCATAGCGAAATCCGGACTTTGGCTGGGTTACTTGCCCTGGAGCTTGTCGAGCGTGGAGCGGCCGGTATCGACGCTGACCAGCGCGCTCATGCCAGACCGCAGCGGCGCTTCGGACGCAGCGAAATCGATGCGCACGGGAATGCGCTGGACGACCTTGACCCAGTTGCCGGTGGCGTTCTGCGCCGGGATCAGGGAGAATTCCGAGCCGGTGGCGGCGCCGATGCTCGACACCGTGCCCTCGATGGCGACGCCGGGCATGGCGTCGACGGTGATTTCGGCCGGCATGCCGATGCGGATGGCGCCGAGCTGGGTCTCCTTGAAATTGGCCTCGACCCAGGTGCCGCCGGTTTCGACCAGACTGGCAATGGTGGTGCCGGTGGACACGAACTGGCCCACATTGAGGCTGGCGACCTGGCTTAGGACGCCATCGGCCGGGGCCACGACCTCGGTCTTGCCGAGATTGCGTTCGGCCAGCGCGACCTGCGCCAATGCGGCCTTGACCGCCGGATGATCGTCAGTGGCAATCGCGGGGTCGCCGCCCAGGGCGGCGGCGGCGGCGGCCACCTGCTGCCCGGCGGTGGCAACGGCATTCTGCGCCGTCTGCAAGGACAGCTTGGGCTGGTCGAGCGTGGCGGTGGAGGCAATGCCCTGGGTCACCAGGCTGTTCTGGCGGTCAAAGGTGGCCTGCTGGATATCCAGCGTGCTGCGAGCCGACGACAAAGCGGTCTGGGCGGTGCCGTAGCTGACCTTGAGCTGCTCGACATTGACGCGGGCCGATCCGAGCGCGGCATTGGCCTGATCGAGGGCGATGCGATAGGGTTCCGCATCGATGGCGAACAGCACGTCGCCGGCATGCACCATCTGGTTCTCGGTGACGTTGACGGCGGCGATGCGGCCGGCGATATCGGAGGAGATCGAGACCTTGACCTGCTGCAGATAGGCGTTGTCGGTTTCTTCGTAGCGCCCGCCTGTCAGGTAGAAATAGCCGCCCCCAGCCGCCAGCAGCAGCGGAACCGCCACCATCAGCGCGAGCCGGCCGGTGCGCCGCTTGCGGGGCGGCGCCGCCGGTGCGGCGGGAGCGATCGCGTCGAGCTCGACCCCTGCCGGGGCGGCGACAGTCGAGCCGGGCTTCGGTTCGGAAACGTGGGTATTCATCAGGCAGGATCCTTCTGCTCGGCAGGCAGGCTGTTGAGATTGTTGCGAATGGCCGTGAGACCGTGGACCAGCGCCGCCAGTTCGGCAGCGCTCATGCCCTGTACGGCGGAGGCATAGAGTTCGATCCCGACGGCCTTGGCCGTGTCGAACAGGGCGCGGCCATCGCCGGTCAACTGGACGACCTTGGCGCGGCTATCGGCGGGATCCTGTTCCCGGCGGACCAGGCCGCGTTTTTCGAGGCGGTCGAGAATGCCGCTGACGGTCATGGGATCGGCGTCGATGGCGGATGCCAGCACGACCTGCGATATGCCGCCCCTGCGGGCCAGTTCGGCCAGTGCCCGCCATTGCGGCAAAGTGAGATCGTGGCGGCGCGCTTCTTCCTCGAAGCGGCGGCGAAAGGTTCGGGCCACCTCGTAGATCAGGTAACCCACCGAAGTTTCGGAAGGATTTGACGGCTGCATCGGGCGCGCGCTCCAAAAGACCGTCTACATATAATAAGCAGGCTTACAATATATAGCGTTTTCTTTTGCGTATCGGGAATTCGTGGGGCGCATGCGTGTGATCCCCGCGAAGACGCGAGGTTTATGATTCGATCGACGGCTGGAGGTCTGTCCTGCAACGCGAAGCAAGACACCGCGCGCCGCATGGCACGCGGTGTCCGGGAGCGTATGCCGATCAATACGCGGATGCGTCCGGCGCGAAATCTATTCGCCGTTGGCACCGGCGCCACGACCCTTGAGCTGCGCATAGACCATGTAGGCCAATGCCAGCAGGGTCAGACCAACCAAGGTGGCCGAGATCGGGCGGGTGATGAAGGGCATGAGATCGCCACCCGAGAACATCATGGCGCGGCGCAGGTTGGTCTCGAAGATCGGACCCAGCACGAAACCAAGAACCATGGGGCCGAGTGGAAATCGATATTTTTCCATGCAGTAGCCGAGGACACCGAAGCCGAGCATAACCCATACCTCGAACAGGCGGTTGCCCGACGCATAGGTCCCCACGACCATGAGCACGACCAGGATGGGCAGCAGCAAATGGCGCGGGACCAGCAGGACGCGCGGGAAAAGGCGGATGGTCAGCAACTGGATGACCAGCAGCAGGACGGTGGCGGCGAAAAACGCCGCATAGATCATGCCGATGAGATCCGGCTCGTTGCGGAACAGCAGCGGGCCGGGCTGCAGACCGTGGATGGTGAAGCCGCCGATGAGAACCGCGGTGACGCCGTCGCCGGGAATGCCCAGGGTGATGAGTGGCAGCAGCGCGCCGCCGACGCTGGCATTGTTGGCTGTTTCGGACGCGTAGATGCCGGCAACATTGCCCTTGCCGAAGCTCTCGGGCTCCTTGGAGGCCTGGCGGGCCGCGCCGTAGGCCACCAGGTTGGAGGCGGAGCCGCCAATGCCTGGCAGGATGCCGATGAGGATGCCGATGACGGCCGAACGCAGCATGTTCCAGCCGTTACCGACGAATTCGGAGAGCCGGATACCGGTGCCGCGAATGTCGAAATTTGGCTTGATGCGCAGCGACGGCTCGACGAGCTGGCGGATCATCTCGGAAATGGCGAACAGGCCGACCATGAACGGCACGATTCCGATACCGGCGGCCAGGTCGATGGAGCCGAAGGTGAAGCGCTGGGATGCACCGATGGGCGCGAAACCGACGGTCGCGATGGCGAGGCCGAAAGCGGCCGAGAGCAGGCCCTTGACCATATTGGACTGCGACAGCACCACGACCAGCATCAGCGCGGCGACGGTGAGGGCGGTGAACTCATGAGCGCCAAAACGGATGGCGAGTCGCGCCAGGCTGGGCGCGAAGGCCACCAGCACCAGCAGGCTCAATAGTCCGCCAACGGCACTGGCCACCATGCCGGTCGCAAGAGCCTTGGTCGCTTCGCCGGCACGCGCCAAGGGATAGCCGTCGAAGGTGGTCGCGATCGAGGACGGCGTGCCCGGGATGCGCAGCAGCGTCGCGGAGACCAGACCGCCGGTAACGCCGCCGATATAGGTGGCGACCAGGGTGGCGATGCCGACGTCGGGCGCCATGGCGAAGGTGACCGGCAGCAGCAGCGCCACCGCCATGGTGGCGCTGAGTCCCGGCAGCGCGCCGAAGAACAGGCCGACCAGCAGGCCGCCGACCATGACGGCCAGGGTGGTCGGTATCATCAGCTGGGCCAGATTGACGAAGAAGAGTTCGAACATGGACCTATCCAAACAAAACGCCGGGCAGCGGGACGCCGATGCCGAGCTTGAGGCCGGTACCCACGACCAGGGAAACCAGCACTGCCACGAGGACCGCAACGACACCGCCGCGCAGCGAGCGCGTGCCGAGCAGGAAGATGGCGATGGCAAGAAAGATGAAGGTCGACAGCGTGAAGCCCAGCCGCTCGAATAGCACGGCATAGGCCAGCAGGTTGACCGCATGGATAGCGCGCAGCAGCAGCGGCTCCGGCGGGATCAGCGTTGCCGTATCGGCCTCGTCGAATAGCGGCGCATCGGTGGACACCTCCACGGCGGGATTGCGCAGGCTCAGCATGGCGCCGAGGATGGCGATCACCACCCCGAGCACCAGCGGCAGCACCTGTGGACCGGGGTCGCCCTCGCCAAGCATGGGGGCGGCGATCTGGGTTGATGCCCAGGCCATCACAACCCCAAGTATGAAAAGACCCGCACCAATAAGGCGGTCGGCAGCCATGTCATTCCTCCCTGGAAAAGCCGGGCCGCCATGGCGGCCCGACCGGGTAGCATTATTCCATCAGCGACTTGACGAAGGCCAACTCGCTTTCGAGGAACTCGGCCGTTTCGGCCGGCCCGCGGAAAGACGGCACCTGGGCGGCGGTTTCGAGCGCCTCTGCAAAGGCCGGGTCGGCCTGCATCGCATCGTAGACGGCCTCGAATGCTGTCACCGCCGCTGGGTCCATATTGGGCGGACCATAGACGGTGAAGACCAGCGGGAACGAGATGTCCACGCCCTGCGACGCCGTGGTGGGGAAATCGGGCGCGAAGGGATCGGCATTCTTGTTGATGACGGCGAGTACCTTGATCTGGCCATCCTCGGCATACTGACGGGCATTGGCGACGCTCATGGAGATGACGTCGACCTGTTCGCCCAGCAGGGCGATGATCCGGTCGGACTCGCCGCCCGCATCGACCACGCGCATGGCGCCATCCGACAGGGCATTGATGGCATCGCCCTTGATCTGGGTCGTGCCGCCGAATTGCGAACCTATGGTGACGCTGTCCGGATTGGCCCTGGCGTAGTCGGCCAGTTCCGGCAGGGTCGAATAGGGTGCATCGGCGCGCACGGCGTAGACGTCGTTATATTCGGCGACGGTGGCCAGAGGCGTCAGATCGCTATAGGCGAAGGGGGACTGGCCCGAGAGGTTGGTGGTGTGAACGGCCGCGTGCCACACGTAGAGAGTGCTGCCATCGCCGGGCGCAGTCGCGACTGTCTGGGCCGCCACGACACCGCCGCCGGCCGGCTGATTGACGATGGCCGTCGAAGCGACAGAGTGCTTCTGGAAGAATTCGCCGAAGACGCGGGCATCGACATCGGTCGAGCCGCCAGGGGCGGCCGGCACCATGATGCGGACGGAATCGACGGGGTAGTCGATCTTGTCCTGGGCCTGGGCGGCGCCGAGCGCCACCAGGCTGATGCCGATACCGGCAAGCAGGGTTGTGATGGATTTCATGAAAGTCTCCTCCTGTGATTTTTTTTGCCGGTCAACCGGCGTCGCTCTCCGAGAACGCGCCGGTGTCGGGATTGGCATCGACGTATTCATGCTGGAAGTTGTCGATATTGAAGACGGCGACGACGGTCCCTTCCTCAAGCGCGATTGGGGAATGGGTCAAGCCCGTGGGGATCATGGTGCCTTCGAACTGGCGCATGACGATGGGCTCATGGCCTTCGACATCGATCTGCAGGCCCCCCTTGAGAATGAGCCAGCCCTCGTCGCCATTGGTATGACGATGCCAGGGAAAGCGGCCGGTCACCTCGGCGATGCGCAGGTTGTATTTGTCATCCAGCCGGAACACGTTGAAATTGGTGCGCGGCGGATGGCCTTCGAGCATGTCCATCACGTTGAAGACGCGCAGGGCTCCCAATCCGTTTTCGCTCATTTGCGGTCTCCTCAGTCCGAAACGTAATTGGCGCCGTGGGCCGGGCGATCCCACTCGACCAGCGGGGCGCGCAGCGCTTCGAGCTTGTCGCGGTCGAGCTCGAAGCCCAGGCCCGGCTTGGTGGGGATGATCAGGCGCGAATCTTCATACTTGAGCGTCTCGGTGACCACGTCCTCGGTGTAGAGCAGCGGTCCGACCGGATCGCCGGCATAGTGCAGTTGCGGCACCACGGCGGCCAGATGCGCATTGGCCGCGGTGCCCAGGCTCAGTTCCTGGGTGGTCGAAATGAGGCATTTGAGGCCTGCCGCCTCGGAGAGATCAAACAGCTTCTTGGCCTGGTAGATGCCGCCCGACTGGATGGTGATATTGAACACATCCACCGCATTGGCGCGGATCATCCGCATGGCCTGAGCGAAGCTGGAAATATGCTCGGAAATATCCACGTCGATCCGCTTGCGCAGCTCGGCCATGCCCTCATAATCCTCGACCAGGGTGGGGCTCTCGATCAGCTCGAACCCGTATTGCTTGAAGCGGTCGTAGATGCGCAGGGTGTCGCGCCAGTGATGGTGACCCTGGAAATCGAGCGCCTTGAGCCGCACCCTGTCGCCGAAGCGGTCGCGGAAGGCGATGAGGAACTTCTCGTCCTGCTCGAAATTGACGCCGACATAATAGCGGAAGCGGGTGACGCCCTCGGCGACCAGCTGGTCCATATAGCCCAGGTAGCGCTCGGTATCGCTTTCCTTCTTGGCCTGGAACACCGGATAGGTGATCTCGAAGCTGTCGCGCTGCTTGCCGCCGAGCAGGTTATAGACCGGCGTGCCGAAGGCCTTGCCGACAATGTCGTAGAAGGCCATCTCCACGCCCGCCGCGATCTGGCTGGCCGGCGTGAAGGGCGGGTAGGTGTTAGCGTAGCGGAAATAGGACGGCATGTAGGCCAGCAGGCGCTCATGCAAGGCCGCGATCTCGAAGGCGTTCTGGCCCAAGGCCACCTTCTCGATGCCCACCCGCACCGCCTCGGGGTCGGGCATGTACATGCGGTAGCAATCGAGATCGGAAATCTCGCCCAGCCCGGTAATGCCGGCATCGGTCGAGAGCTCCAGGATCATATGCGAGCTGATGGCCCCAGTGCGGCGCTTGGTCTGAATGGTGGTGAGCTTAACGCCCGTGATGCGGATAGTGTCGCGGGGCTTGACGTCGGTATGCAGCATTCAGGGGTCTTTCAGTTGGTCGCGGGTCGCTTCGCCGGAAAGGTCGTATCACGCGAAAAGCTGTTATACAATCTCCCGCCATTTACAAAATCATTATACCAAACTATGCAAGAGCTAATTGCAGAGAAGAGGCAGAAACATCGTGACGCAGACAGATATTGCCGCCCGCCTCGGTCGCACGGTGGTCGCCGTACCGCCCGTTGCCTGGACCAGCGGACTCGACCTGGCCGAAAGCGAAAATCGTAAACTAATCAAACACATCGAGAGTGGCGGCGTTGGCGCCCTGCTCTATGGCGGCAACGCTAATCTCTATCACTACGATCGCGGACGCTTTGGCGCACTGATCGACCTGCTTGCCGACGCCGCAGCGCCGCAGACCGATGTCATCCCCTCGATAGGCCCGGATTTTGGAAAGTTGTTGGACGAAGCCAGAATCCTGCGCGGCCGCAGGTTTGCCGGGGTGATGGCTCTGCCGATGAGCTTCCCGACGCATCCGGCGGGGATCGAGAAGGCCCTGCGGGCCGCGGCCGATTCGCTTGGCGCGCCGCTGATCCTCTATATCAAGCGCGAGCACTATCTGGCGCCGGACCGGGTGGCGGCCATGCTGAATGATGGCGCGATCTGCTTCGTCAAATATGCCGTGGAGCGGCCCGACCCCTCCGGCGACCAATATCTGTCAGACCTTTGCAGCGCCATCGGTCCGGGCAATATCGCCAGCGGCATGGGCGAGACGCCGATCCATGTGCACCTGCCCGACTATGGGCTGCGTACCTATACATCAGGCGGGGTCTGCATCGCGCCGAATGCGGCGATGGCGATCCTGGCGGCCTATCGGACGGGCGACCGGGCCGAGGCCAGCCGGCTATCGGCGCCATTCCTGCATTTCGAAAAGGTTCGCGCGGCAATCAACGGCTTTTCGGTGATGCATGACGCGGTGACCCTTTCGGGCATTGCCGATATGGGCCCGATCCTGCCCATGGCGGGCAATGTCGTCGAGGCGGACCTGCCGAAGGTAAAGCAGGCGGTGGCCGCCCTTGTAGCGCTCGACAAGACCTGCCAGAAATCGGCGTGAATCGATATTGTCCAACAAGGGGCGCCCCAGCGCATGTCCGAATCCGTTCCGCTACAGAACCCGAAAGGCGCCAGCGGGCGGACCCTGAGCGATGCTGTCTACGAGCAGGTCTATGAACGCATCTCCTCGGGCGAGTGGTCCGAGGGAACGCGGCTGCCGACCGAAGTGGAAATGGCCGACAAATTCGGTGTCTCGCGCACCGTCATTCGCGAGGCACTGCTGCGCCTGCGCATCGACGGGCTGGTTGCTTCCAAACAGGGCGCCGGTACGCGGGTCATCGGCGCGCCCAGCCAGCGGGTCATGGAATTTGCCGAGCCCGGCAGCGTGGCCGATATCCAGCGCTGCTACGAATTCCGGGTCGGTATCGAGGGGGAGGCGGCGCGCCTTGCGGCGCAGCGGAACTCCAAGACGCGGATCGCCGATATCGAGGCCGCACTCGAGGCGATGGATCGTTGCATAATCGAGGGTGGGCTGGGGGCGGACGAAGATATCGCCTTCCATATCGCCGTCGCCCAAGCCAGCGAGAACGACTATTTCGTCCGCACCATCAAATCGGTCACCAGGGCGATCCGTGTCGGCATCGCCATTGCCGCCACGCTATCGACACGGCCGAGCCGCGAGCGCCTGACCATAGCCAACAACGAACATCGCGCCATTTTCGCCGCGATCCGCAATGGCGAGGCCGAACTCGCCCGCGAACGCATGCAGGCTCATATCGAAAGCGCCCGACGCCGCGTTTTTGTCGGCCGCTAGGCAGCGCGGCGTCCGGCTGGAAGGTTAGTCAGGGTCGAAACCGGGTGCCGAGCCAGTCGAGCTGGCGCAGGCCTGTTCGAACTGAATACCGTCACATCTGTAACTCTCACTCGGGGGCGTGCGGCTGCTAGAGCTGTGCAACCGGCCAAATATGGCCACATGCACAGGAGATGAAAATGCTTCGACCCTGGATCAACCGCTACCGCCATTGGCGCCTTCGCCGCCAGACCATCGGCACTCTGCATTCGTTCGATGACCGCCGGCTGGCCGATGTCGGGACCTTTCGCGACAGCATCGAACTTTTCGTGGCCGCGCGGGACGGCGCAGGCACTTCTCAAGGATAGGCGATCATGAACAAGCGCGCAGAGATCGTGAGCGAATTTACCGGAAATGCCGGCGGGCCGGTTCATGGCGTCAGTTTCGATGGACGCCATGTCTGGGCCGCCACGGGCGACCGGCTGCGGTGTTTCGACCCGGAAACCGGAGCGGAAGCCGGCTCCATCGACGTGCCGGCCCATGCCGGCACTGCCTATGACGGCACATATCTGTTCCAGATTGCCGACGCCGTCATCCATAAGGTCGATCCGCAGACCCGCAAGGTCGTAGGGACCATCCCGGCGCCGGGTGCCGGGATGGATTCGGGGCTGGCCTGGGCGGATGGCTCGCTCTGGGTGGGCCAGTATCGCGATGGCCAGATCGTGCAGATCGATCCCGATAGTGGCGTGGTGCAGCGCATTATCCAGACCAACCGCTTCGTGACCGGGGTGACCTGGGTGGATGGCGAATTGTGGCACGGCTACTCGAACGATGGCGATGGCGGCATCGCCCGCATCGATCCGGCCAATGGCAATGTGCTGGCGGTGCTGGACATGCCGGGCATCAGCGTCTCCGGCCTCGAGTCCGACGGGGCGGACCGGTTCTTCGTCGGCGGCGGCAATAGCGGCAAGGTCCGCACCGTCCGCCGCGGCTGATCCCTATCCGGGCTCGGGCAGGAGCAGTGTCGTCGGAAATCCGGGCAGCGTCCGCAGGCTCCAGCGCTGCGCCCGGCCCCGGCCGATAGCCTGGACTTTCCCGGCATGTTGCAATTGGCCCAGTGCCCGCTGGACGGTGCGGGCGCTGATATCGAGCACCAGTGCCAGCGCCGAACTCGACCACAGCTCGCCATCGGCCAGCAGGGCCATGATGGCGGCATTCTGGTCGTCGAGCGGAAAGGCCAGGACGGCCACGTCGCCGCTCCGGGGGATCAAGCGAAATCCGGCCAAAGTCGCGGATAGCCCGGCGCGCGGGGCGATGAGCTGGCGCAGCCGCGTGATCTCGACGCGCAACCGGGCCCGGTGCGATTCATCGGCATGCCTGGCATGGAAGGCGCGCGCCAACAGGGTCTCCCTTGTAGCGTCACCCGGCCAGGCATCGCCCAGGGCGTGCAGCAGGGCAAAGAGCACCGGCCGCGTCGATAGCGGGATGATATCGCCACCCTGCCGCAACCCGTTGCGGGTCGCGTCGACAACGAGGACGTCGGAGGCCAGCAGGGTTTCGACCTCGTCCAGCGAAATCGCCGTTTCGACGCCTCGCCGGCGCAGCAGTGCGGCCGGTCCTTCGAGCGACCGGCGCGCCGCATCCACCTCTGCGATCAGCGCTGGTATGCCCGACTGCCCCGCGGCCTGGCCGGCTCGCACCAGGGCCTGCCGGGCCAGCGCGACACGCAGCCGCCGAATATCCATGCCGGCGTGAACCAGCCAATAGGCGGCCCGCAAGGCCGGTGGCAGGCTTTCGGGTGCCAGCATCGCCAGTCCGTCCGCAGCGCGGTCGAGTCGGCCCAATAGAAGATGGCGGCGGGCCTGGATGATCCCGGCATGCGCCGCGTTCGCCACGTCGCCCCTGTGCAGGAGGATGGTCCGAGCCTCTTCCAGCTTCTCGGGGGGCCAGGCCAGGTCTCGGGAAACAAGGGCAATCTCGGCCTCGGCGAGGAGGCAGCGGGCGCGCGATACCGCCTCGCGCCTGCCAAAGCCCCGCGCTGCCTGCTTCAGCAGAGCCCGCGCCCGCGTGAAATCGCCCAGTTGCGACATGGCGATGCCCCGCAGCGCCAGGGCCTCCGGATCATCGCGCAGCGCTACCCGATTGAGGGCACCGAGCACATCACCTGTCGCCAGCGCCAGGGCTGCCGCATTGAGAATGGAATCCATCGGGTCCAGGCCAAGAGGAAGGCGTGAGAGCACACCATAGCGCCGAAACCGCTCAGCGACGAGGCGCGTGCCGCGAACCCGGCTCTACGGGGTCGCAGGCGGTTTGCGCTTGCGGATGGCCTTCGACATGTTGCGCATGGAGCGCCCCAGAAAGGCCTGCCGCTCGCTTTCCTCGGTCAGGTTGGCGCTGCGCAGGCGCAGGATATCCTTGCGGGCGATCAGCCCGACCAGCACATGCGTCGCCGGATCGACCACCGGGATGCGGCCGAGATCGGCGGCAATCATCAGATCGGTGACCCGCCCAACCAGATCGTCGGGATGGGCGACGGTGACCGAGGCATCGGACACCAGATCATAGAGCGTCTGATCGGCATGGTCGCCTTCCGCCCGCCAGCGCAGGGCATCGGCGCGCGACACCATGCCGACCGGCACGCCGCCGGGCAGCACCACCGGATAGGAGCGGTGGGCATGTTCGGGCTGGCCGAAAAAGGCGGTGGCCTCGTTGATCGGCATTTCGGCCGGCAAGGTGTCGACCGTCTTGACCATGATCTCGAAGGCCCGCGTCAATTCGAAGGGATCGGTGCCGTATTCGCGGGTGATGTGACGGCCCCGCCGGGCGATCTTTTCGGTCAGGATCGAGCGGCGCAGCGCCAGTACGGTGAAGGCATAGGCCGCTACCGTGGCGGTGAACAGCGGGATCAGCAGGTGCACATTGCCGGTCAGCTCGATGATGAACAGAGTGCTGGTCAGCGGTGCGCGCATGGTGCCGCCCATCATGCCGCCCATGCCCAGCAGTGCCCACAAAGCCGGATCACCGGGCAGCACCAGCCCCACGAGGTAGCCCAACGTGCCGCCAAGAATCAGCAGTGGCGCCAAGACGCCGCCCGAGGTGCCCGATGCCAGGGCCACCAGCCAGATCACGCCCTTGACCAGGAGGATCGCGACGACGGCCTGGACCATCATATGGCCCGAGACGAGGCCGGCGATGACATCGTAACCGACGCCCAGCGCCCGTGGTTCGATCAGCCCGCCTAGCCCCACCACAAGCCCGCCGATGGCCGGCCACCACATCCAATGGATCGGCAACCGCTCGAAGGCGTCTTCGAGCTTGTAGAGCAGGTTGGTCAGCAGGCCCGATTGCAGACCCGACAGAATTCCCATGCCGGCGCAGAGCAGCAGCCCCCACCACGGCAGGTCGAACCCGACCTGCCTGGGAAACAGCGGCGCCGCATCGAACATCAGGGGGCGCCAGCTCATCGAGACCATGGCGGCCACGGCGACCGGAATGAAGCTGCGGGGCTTCCATTCGAACAGCAGCAGCTCCACCGCCAGCAGCACCGCGGCCATCGGCGTGCCGAAAATCGCGGTCATGCCGGCGGCGGCGCCCGCAACCAGCAGCGTCTTGCGCTCGGCGGCGCTCAGATGGAACAGTTGCGCAAAGAGCGAGCCTATGGCGCCGCCGGTCATGATGATCGGGCCTTCGGCGCCGAACGGGCCGCCGCTGCCGATCGAAATGGCGGAGGACAAAGGCTTGAGCACCGCCACCTTGGGCGACATGAGGCTGCCCCCGATCAGGATCGCCTCGATGGCCTCGGGAATGCCGTGGCCGCGGATTTTCTCGGAGCCGAACCGCGCCATCAGCCCGATCACCAGCCCGCCGCAGACCGGCGCAAGCACCATCCAGGGCGAGCGCGTCACTGTCCCCATATCCAGCGGGACCAGGCTGAACTTGCCCAGCCAGATCAGGTTGGACACGATGGCGATCAAATCCACCAGCAGCCACGCCGCCACGGAGGCCGCGGTCCCGATGACCACCGCCATGCCGATCAACAGCAGAACCCGCTTGTCCGTGGTGAAATCGGCCAGCCCGCGGGGTGCGGCTGCACCATGCCCGGATGCGCCGGTTCGGGTGGCTGTGGCGCGGTCCTGCATGTAACGTCCTTGCTGCGGCCCAAAGGGCGGAAATGATGCGCGCCGATTATATCGTATTACGATATAATACAATCCCGCTCAGAAGGAGCAGCCAAGTTTGAGTGAGACCCAGCCCGAGCGACTGAGCCAGACCGATTATGAGGTTCTGGCCAATTTCAGATATGCGCTGCGGCAGTTTACCGCCTTCAGCACCCGCGCCGCCCAGGCGGCCGGTCTGCCGCCCCAGCAACATCAGGCGCTGCTGGCGATCAAGGGACATGCCCAAGCGGAAGCGATGACCATCGGCGTGCTGGCCGAACGGCTGCTCATCGCCCCGCAAACCGCCACCGAACTGGTCAATCGTCTGGCCGAGGCCGGCCTGGCCGAGCGCGTGGCCGATCCCCACGACCGCCGACGCCACGCCCTGGCGCTGTCGGCAAAGGCCGAGTCCCTGCTCAATTCGATGACCCTGGTTCACCTGCGCGAGTTGCAGCAACTGGCCCCCAGCCTGGTTGAACTGCTGCAGGTGCTCAACCGCGCCGATTGAGGGCGGCAGGGAGCCGGCGGCTTCCGACATTCGAGGCGCGGCCCGGCGAAGGCTTGGCGATATCAGTGCGGTGGGTGACATGACTGCGCTGTTGGCGGGGATATTCAAGCAAGCGCGCAGGCAAACGCAAACCGGCGCCGCTTCATGAGGGCGGCGCCGGTTGCTCAGGTTGACGGCGGTGAAACGATCAGGTCGCCTGCACCAGGCCGGCCTCGACCAGCGGCCGGATCGATTCGATCTCGCGGTGCATCTCCGCACGCATTTCTTCGGGCGTATTGGCCACCGCAGTCAGGCCGAGCGAAGCCAGCTTTTCCTGGGCTGCGGGCGTTTCGGTCCATGCCTTGATGGTAGCATTGAGCTTGTTGACGATGTCGGCAGGCATGTCCTTGGGGCCTACGGCGCCAAACCACAGGGTCTGCTCATAGCCGTCGATACCCTGTTCAGCCACGGTCTGAACCTCGGGAAGTTCCGGAATCCGCGCCGCAGTGGTGACGGCAATGGCGCGGATCGCATTCGCCTGGATATGGGGAACGTAGTTCGATGGCGCATCGAGGGCAAAGTGGATGTGCCCACCCAGCAGATCGGCCACGAGCGGTGCCGAGCCCTTGTAGGGAATGTGGTTGACCTCTATGCCGGCCATCTGCCCGAGGATGGCGGCGGCGATATGCCCCTTGGTCCCCGCGCCTGGATTGCCGATATTCACCTGGCCGGGATTGGCCTTGGCATAGGCGATGAGGTCCTGAACCGTCGTCGCCGGGGCCGACATGCTGCCACTCAGCAATGCAGGGCTTTCACAGACGATGGTGATCGGGGCGAAATCCACTTCCGGATCGTAGGCCAGATTGGTCTGCACCACCTTGTTGGCCGCTAGGGGCGCACTGCCGGTGACCATGATCGTATAGCCATCGGGCGCGGAGCGCGCGAGCCGGCTGCCTGCAATGGCCCCAGATGCACCCGGATGGTTCTCGACGACGAATTGCTGGCCATATTGCGCCGTCAGTTCATCGGCAACCAGTCGCGCGATGATATCGCTGGTGCCGCCGGCCGGATAGGCCGAGATCACCACCCCGGTCTTGCTGGGCCAGTCGTCGCCCCGCGCCAGCCCCGTCGATGCCAGTACCGCGGCAGTGCCGCCGAGCACCATGAATTCCCGTCTCTTCATTGTCGTCTCCTCCCTCTACGTGATCGAATTGGTTGTCTCTAACGCCCTTCGATATCGACATGAGTAAGGCCACACCTGGCGGCACGAAAGCGAGGACTGGCTGCATTCCGCCTCTTGGAACGCCGGCTAGCCGATACCGGTGAGCCAACGGTCCTGCTCGGCGTGAAAGGCGTCGAGTTGGGCGGGCTGGTCGTCCCCCAGCAGCTGCTGGCTGACCTTCACGCCGCGCGTGTGCTGGATATAGGTCAGGAACTTATAGGACGGGCGCATCGCCGCCAGCAGCGACCAGTCCAGCGGCATGGCTTGGGACGGGTTGACCGGTTTCATCACGTCGCGCTCGAAAAGCACTTCGAAAGTCAGCAGCTTCCAGCCCTCGGCCTCCCGCACGGCGCGGGAAAAGAACCGGCAGAAGACGTGGAAATCGACCTCCACACCCTCGATCTGCGCGCGATTGAAGATCATGGCCGGACTCTCCACGGTCGCCCGGTCGCCCTCCACCCGGGCAAAGGCCGGGAAGACCCAGTGCTTGCTGTTGCCGGTGCCGCTCATCCATTTGCGCGTGGCCGCCACATAGGCTTCCCCGCCCTGCCCGTCATACCAGCTGGTGCGGATATAGGCGTCGCGGTGGAAGCATGCGCTCATCACGTCGAACCGGCGCTGGTCGCGGGCAAAACGCTCGCGCCGCACCAGATCGAAAAGCTCTTCCCGGTCGAGCAGGCTCTGCAGGCGCGTCTCATTGTCCTGATTCATGGGTATCCCCTGGTTGGGCATGGTGTCAGTCAGCTTCCTGCAAACCCTCCTCGCGCACCCGCCGGAAGCGGGGCGAGACGATCGACAGGAGCAGCACGGCGGCGACGATCAGCGTGCCGAGGCTGAGCGGGCTGGTGAAGAAGACGCTGGCATCGCCATGCGACAACATCAGCGTCCGGCGCAGGTATTCTTCCGCCATGGGGCCCAGGATCAAAGCCAGGATAAGCGGCGCGGGCTCGGCCCCCACCTTGCGGAAGAAATATCCCAGCAGGCCGAACAGGGCCATCATGTAGACATCGAAGACGCTGTTGTTGATGGAATAGACCCCGATCGTGGTGAAGACGCAGATCATCGGGAACAGGAAGCGATAGGGCACCGAGATCAGCTTGGCCCACATCCCGACCAGAGGCAGGTTGAGGATCAGCAGCATGAGATTGCCGATCCACATCGAGACGACCAGGCCCCAGAACAGAGCCGGTTGCTGCGTCAGGATATCGGGGCCGGGCTGCACGCCCTGAATGATCAGCGCACCGATCATCAATGCCATCGTCGCCGTGCCCGGCAGGCCAAGCGTCAGCATGGGGATGAACGACGTTTGCGCCGCGGCATTGTTCGCCGCTTCAGGTCCGGCAACGCCCTCGATCGCTCCCTTGCCGAATTCCTCGGGGTGACGGGAGAGTTTCTTTTCGAGCGCATAGGAGGAGAATGACGCCAGCAGCAGGCCGGCGCCCGGCAGAACACCGAGCAAAACGCCGAGCCCGGTACCACGCACGATCGGGCCGGACATCCGCTTCCAGTCTTCGCGGGAAGGGAACAGCCCCTTGACCGCCGCTACGCCCGCCGACCGGGTGCGCTCGGTTTCGAGATTGGCCAGCACGTCGCCAAGGCCGAAGATGCCGGTGGCGACGACGACGAAGTTCAACCCGTCGAGCAGGTTGGGCGAGCCGAATGTATAGCGCGCGGCGCCCGAATTGACATCGGTGCCGATCATGCCGAGCAGCATGCCGAACAGCGCCATGCCGAAGGCGGTCAGCAGCGAGCCGCTGGTCAGCACCATCGAGGTGACGAGGCCGAGCACGATCAATGAGAAATATTCGGTCGGGCCGAAGGTGAGCGCGAAACTCGCCAATAGCGGGGCCGCGATGACGATGAACAGCGTGCCCACCGTACCGGCGAAGAAGCTGCCGATTGCAGCGGCGGCAAGGGCCCTTCCGGCGCGGCCCTGCTTGGCCATTTCGTGCCCGTCGAGGGTCGTGACCACCGACGATGCCTCACCCGGCAGGTTCATCAGGATGGCCGTGGTCGAGCCGCCGTACTGGGTCCCGTAGAAGATACCCGCCAGCATGATCAGCGCGGTATCGACCGGCAGGCCGAAGGTGAAGGGCAGTAGCATCGAGATGGTCGCGATGGCGCCGACCCCGGGCAACACGCCCACCGCCGTTCCGAGCAGGACGCCAAAGAAGCAATAGATGAAGTTGGAGAAGGTGGTGGCCGTTGCAAAACCGAGCATCAGCCCGCTGAAGATATCCATGTCGAACTTCTCCGATGTCCTAGACGCCCAATGCCGGTAGCCACGATCCGGCAATCGGGATCGGCAGACCCAGCAATTTGACGAAAACGAGGGCGCAAACCGCCGAGAAGGCCGCCGCGCCGGCCGTCGCCTTCCAGCTCAACTGGAAACCCACGCTTGCCGTGGCCGCACCGACCGTCAGCAGCATGACTGCAAGCGGCAGGCCCAGCTTCTCCACCAGCAGGCCGAACAGCGCGACCGCACCGGGCACGATGAGCAAAGGCAGCCACCTCGCGGAGGTGATTTCTTCCGACGCTGCAAGCCGCGCACGCACCAATATGGCAATGCCGGTCAATCCCAGCAGCGTCGCGATGATCACCGGGAAAAATCCCGGCCCCATCCGGCCGGCGCTGCCAAAAGGATATTGCACCGCCATCAGCAGGGCGATGCCGCCGATCACGGCAAACAGGCCCCCCAAGGCGGTATCCTGACTTATCTTCATCTGCTCCCCCTAAATCTTCATTCTCGAAGTATCGATATGCTGTCAGCCGAGCACGGCCTTGACCTCGAGATATTCCCGGAAGCCAAACACGCCGAATTCCCGCCCATTGCCCGACTGCTTGTAGCCCCCGAAGGGCAGACTCCTGTCGAAGGCCGCGCCATTGAGATAGACGCGCCCCGCCCTGATCCGCCTGGCCAGCTTGCGCGCCCGCTCCGGGTCTTTTGATTGCACAAACCCGGCCAGGCCGAACGGGGTATCGTTGGCGATCTCGATGGCCTCGTCCTCGGTTTCGTAGCCGATGATGGACAGCACCGGGCCAAAGATTTCTTCCCGCGCAATCCGCATCTGTGGCGTGACATCACCGAAGACGGTCGGACGCACATAATAGCCCCGGTTCAGTTCTACCGGGCGACCCGGTCCGCCCGCGACCAGCGTCGCGCCTTCGTCGATGCCGGCCTGGATGAGGCCTTGTACCTTGTCGAACTGTGCCTGGCTGACCAGCGGCCCCATGGTCGAAGCCGGATCGAGCGGGTCGCCCAGCCGGATGCTCGCAATGGCCGCCTGCGCGGCCTCGAAGGCCGCCTCCCGCTGCGAGCGATGCACGAGCATGCGGGTCGGCGACTGGCAGTTCTGGCCGGCATTGGTGTTGCAGGCATGGACCCCGGCAATGACCGACGATCGGATATCGGCATCGCTGAGGATGATATTGGCCGACTTGCCGCCCAGTTCCTGCGCCACCCGCTTGACCGTATCGGCAGCCAGCTTGGCGACCCTGATGCCGGCAGCGGTCGAGCCGGTGAACGAGACCATGTCGATATCCTTGTGGGCGGCGATGGCCTCGCCCACCGTCGGCCCATCGCCATTCACTAGGTTGAAGACGCCCGGGGGCAGCCCGGCATCGTCGATGACCTCGGCCAGCAGCATGGCGCTGAGCGGGGCGAGCTCACTGGGCTTGACGACCACGGTGCAGCCGGTCGCAATTGCCGGGGCCACCTTGGAGGCGACCTGGTTGAGCGGCCAGTTCCAGGGGGTGATCAGCCCACAGACGCCGATCGGCTCGTGCCGCACAATGCCGGCGCCCATACGCTCTTCGAACGGGAAGTCGGCCAGGACGCGCGCGGCCTCTTCGAAATGGAAGAGTGCGACCGTGGCCTGTCGTTCGGTCGCAAAGGTGATGGGTGCACCCATTTCGAGCGTCATGGTGTGGGCCAGTTCGGGCAAGCGGGCCCGGAACCCTTCGATGATCCTCGCCAGCCAGGCGAGACGCTGTTCGACACTCGTTTCGGAATAGGTGATGAAGGCGGCACGCGCGGCCGCTACGGCCCGGTCCACATCCTGGGTCGAGCCCAGGCTGATGCGGGCGAAGGTTTCCTCGGTCGCAGGATTGACGACACCCAGGGTCGATGGCACGGCCGGGTCCACCCAGCCGCCATCGATATAGAATTTCAGCTTGTCCATCGGTTTCCGCTCATTGTCGGCGCGCTGCCGCGCGGCTGGTTCGTTCGCTACCGTAGTGGATCATGCCTGCCTCCCGACAACTTTCCTGCAGAGCGTTCCGTCAGGCGAAGTCGGAGGTCTAGAGGTGCCTGCCTTCGTCGACCGGCACGACAATGCCGGTCGAACTGGTCAGGTTGACAATGCAGGCGATGACCGCGCGCGCGACATCGTCGGGCGTGGTGATATGGGCGAGAGGCAGTTTGTCGGCGACGGCCTTGAGTTGTTCGCGTGTGCGCCCGGGAACGAAATTCGTATCGACACCCGCGGGAGAGACCGAGAAGACGCGAATACGCGGTGCCAGCGCTTTCGCCAGTGCGATGGTCAAGGCATCGACGCCCGCCTTGGCCGACAGATAGGCCAGGCTGCTGCCCAGCCCCGTCCGGGCGGCAATGGATGAAATGTTGACGATGGCGGCGCTGTTGCCGCGCTCCAGCAGGGGGCGGAAGGCGCGCATCACCGCGAAGGGGCCCTGCAGGTTCACCCGCACGGTCTGCTCGAAAATGGCGTCGGTCAAAGCGTCCAGATCATTGGCAGGAACAGGCGTTGTCGAGCCGCCACTATTGACCAGGGCGTCGAGGTGGCCATAGCGATCTTCGACCGCCGCCGCCGCCGCCGCAATGGAATCCGGATCTTCCACGGCGATGCGCAATGCGCAGTGCCCCGATCCTGCAAGGCCGGCGACAACCTCATCGGCCAGTGCGGAACGGCTGTTGTAGCCGACCACCACGGCCGAGCCCATGGCGGCAAGGCGCGCCGCCGTTGCCCGGCCGATGCCGCCGCTGCCGCCGGTCACCAGTGCCGTCCTGGGCAGGGTAAGGTTTGGAATCTCGATGAGCGGCATGGCTAATTCTCCCTGCGGCAGCGATGCGCAAATCCTAGCTGGTGTAATCCTTCAGCGCAGCACCTGCAGCCGACCGAATAAAACCGTGGTCGCTCGCCAATACCATGGCGGTTGCCCCAAGATCGGAGACGAAACCGAAGTCGGCCTTGCTGGTCGGCAGCATCATCAGGGGAACGCCGGCATCGCGCGCCGCCGCAGCGACCCGCCCGCTGATCTCCGCCACTTTGGCACCGGCTTGCGGATCGCCACCGAATGACGCGGCCAGGTCGCCCCGACCGACGAACAGCGCGTCGATGCCCTCGACCCGGGCAATATCGCCGGCCTTGTCGATGGCATGCTGGTCCTCGATCATGGCCACCACCGCAACCCGGGCATCCTGCTGTTCCATGTGGCCCGTCGGCCCGACGCTGCCCCAGGTGCTGGCGCGCGTCAGCCCGGCAAAGCCACGGCTGCCGCCTGCATAGCGGCTGGCACGCACGATGGCTTCTGCCCGCTCCACCGACGTCACATGCGGCACCATTATGCCCATGGCGCCGCAATCCAGGGCCGAGAGGATATTGGCAGGGGTGAATTCGGCGACGCGCACCAGCGGCGCGATGTTGGATGCACGAGCCGCCAGGATCATGAGGTCGGTCATGGCGCGGTCGAGCGGCGCATGCTCCTGGTCGATGATCACGAAGTCATAGCCGATCGGTCCCAGCATCTCGATGACCTGGGTGGTCGGCAGCTTGAGAAATGTCCCGAACAGGCGCTGGCGCTTGAGCAGGCGGTCACGGAACGACGTAAAGGCTGGGCGCGGTTCGGTCATGTCGGTTTCCTCGTTTCGGTCCTTGTAGTGAGGTACCGCGCCATTGCCCTGCTCGAACCCACGCCATTTCTTACCGCGAAACGCCAGGTCCGTTTCTGTCGGCGAAACGGTCCGGCAATCCTGTTGCTCCGCGCACCCCCGAATGCGAGCCCAAGGGACATATGTTTCAGGAGCGAAAGCTTGGCCGACCCCACCATCATCAGTTGCGCCGTGACCGGCAATATCACCACGCTCGCGCAGACGCCCTATCTGCCGGTATCGCCCGAGCAGATCGCCAATGCGTGCCTTGAGGCCGTGCGGGCGGGCGCGGCGATCGTGCATATCCATGTCCGGCATCCCGATGGACGGCCTAGCATGGAGATGCAGCATTACCGGGAAGTGGTCGAGCGCCTGCGCGCGGCGGACGAGGACGTCATCATCAACCTCACCACCGGGCCCGGCCAGCGCTTCGTTCCCAGCCCGGACGATCCGAGCGTTGCCGCGCCGGGAACCACGCTGATCCGGCCCGAACCGCGCGTCGCGCATATAGCGGCATTGCGGCCGGAGCTGTGCAGCCTCGACCTCAACACCATGTTCTCGGGCTCGTCGGTCGTCATCAATACGCCCGACAGTGTGGCCGTGATGGCCGATATGATACGGACATCGGGAGTGCGCCCGGAGCTCGAAGTGTTCGACACCGGCGACATCCAACTCGCCAATCACTTCATCGAACAGGGAAAGCTCGATACGCCCGCCCTGTTCCAGATCGTGCTTGGAATCCGCTATGGCGCGATCGCCACGCCCGAAACGCTGAGCTTCATGAAGTCGCTGCTGCCGCCGGGCTCCCATTGGGGTGGCATCGGCATCGGCCGCTGGGAATTTCCGATGCTGGCGCAGTCCTGGCTGCTGGGCGGCCATGTCCGCGTCGGGCTCGAGGACAATATCTATCTCGAAAAGGATGTCCTGGCGGAAGGCAATGCGCCGCTCGTCGAGAAGGCCGTCCGCATCATCCGGGATCTTGGTGGAACGATCGCGACGCCCGGCCAGGCGCGCGAAATCCTGAACCTGAAGCGGCAGGGTCCCATCCCGGCCTGAACAAGCAGGGCGGTTCCGGCCCGCAATTCAACGACAAGGAGGCAGACATGTACGTGCAGAGCGATCCACGATCCACCCTGGCCAAGGAGCCCAAATCCACCGCCCGGGTCCATGATAGCTTTTTCGGCTCCCAGCTTGCCCTGTTCTACGAGACCGAGCCACAGGCCAGCGACAGCAATGGCGACACCTGGATCAGCCGTGGCCAGAACTTCATCGTCGCCTATAGCAGGGGGGAGGCGGGCGGCAGCTTCGCGCGGGTCGCCCAGCCCGACGAATATGCTCTCATCATTCCGGATCGGGAAACCAGCGTCGAAATCACCACAGCCGATGGCACGACCACCGTGCCGGGCTATTCCGTCGCCTTCATCCCACCGGGCGACAGCACGATCAGGCTGTTGACGACAGGCACGATCGTCCGCCTGTTCACCCCAAAATCGAGGGATCTGGCCGCCGCCGCCGCCAATGCCGAAGCCTTTGCGGGCACCCATCCCAATGTGCCGCCATTCGAGCCCTGGCCGGAGCCGCCGGGCGGATTGACCCTAAAGTGGTACACACTGGACGTGCCTGATGATCCAGACCGGTTCGGCAGGATTTATCGCTGCACCACCTTCATGATCAACTATCTCACCCCGCGCGTCGGCCCGCGCGCCCGTGACAAGGTTTCGCCGCACCACCATGACGATTTCGAGCAATGCTCGCTGGCGCTGAGCGGCGCCTTCACCCATCATCTGCGCTGGCCATGGACGACCAATATGAATGTGTGGCGCGAGGACGAGCATCTGTTTTGTGCCTCTCCCTCGATCTGCGTCATACCGCCCCCCTCGATCCACACGACGACGGCCGAGGGACCGGACGTGAACCAACTGGTCGATATCTTCTCGCCGCCGCGCATGGATTTTTCGGCCAAGCCGGGCTGGGTGCTCAACGCCGACGACTATCCGATGCCGGAGCGCTAGGCGATCGTCGTCCCGGAAGGAACGACCGCGCCGAGTGCCGGATCGACGATCAGGACCACCTTGCCGATCTGCCGGTTCTCGTCGAGAATTCCATGGGCCTGCCGCACTTCGGCCAGCGGCAGCGCCTGATGAATGCGGGTGGTCATGCGGCCATCCGCGAGCAACGGCCAGGCGCGATCCACCAGTTCACGCGCCAGCCTGCCCTTGTAGGCGGGCGGGCGTGGCCGCAGGGTCGATCCGGTCAGCGTCAGCCGCCGGCGCACGATCTGGCGCAGATCGATCTCTCCCAGCGCGCCCTGATGACTGGCGATGAGCACCAGCCGACCGTCGAAATCCAACAGGTCGAGTTGCCGTTGCGTGGCTGGCCCCGCCTGGCCATCGAGGATGACATCGACGCCCTGCCCCACGGTCAGTTGCCGGATGTCATCATCCCAGGCGCCCTTGTAGTCGAAGGCCGCCGTGGCGCCCGTCGCCAGGCAGACGGTTCGCTTTTCTTCCGTTCCGGCAGTGGCGAAGACCTTCACGCCGCAAAGCTGGCTGGCAATCTGGATGCCGGCCAGACCCACGCCGCTGGTGCCGCCGTGAACCAGCAGAGTCTCGCCATGCTGGAGCCGCGCCAGCCAGACCAGGTTGTTCCAGGCGGTCATGAAAACTTCGGGCAGCGATGCCGCTTCGATAAAGCTCAGGCCGCCTGGGACAGGCATGCACTGTACGGCCGGCACCACGCAATATTGGGCATAGCCACCGCCATTGACGAGGGCGCAGACAGGCATGCCGACCATTGCCGCGTCAACGCCGGGCCCGGCTTCCTGCACGATGCCGGCAACATCCAGCCCCGGAATATCGCTGGCCCCGGCCGGCGGCGGATAGAGGCCGCGCCGCTGCTGCACATCGGGCCGGTTCACCCCTGCGGCCACGACGCGGATGAGCACTTCGCCCGCGCCGGGCACCGGGCATGGCCGCTCGACCAGCCGCAGCACTTCGGGGCCGCCGGGCCTTTCGATCTCGACAGCCTGCATGGGATGCGTCAGTCCGCCAGCCCGACCAGCCGTGCCGGGTTCGTGGCCACCATGGTATGGACATCGGCCTCGCTGAAGCCCAGAGCGAGGCAGAGCTTGATCGCCTGGCGCATGCCCTCGACCGGGGTTGGACTATTCACCTGCCCCAGATCGGACCCGATCGAGGAATGGGCGACGCCGGCCGCCTCGATATGCTCCTTGAGCTCCTGGGGGGAATAATAGTTGAAGCGGGAGTCGATATAGAGCCCGGCCGATTGCTCGATCAGTGCGCCCTGTTGGGCCAGGTCCCTGATATCGTCGTAGCTGAAATGCAGGCCATACATGGGGTGGTTGACCAGCAGGCGCTTGACGCCCCTGCTGCGTGCCTCGTCGAAGAGCCTGCAGATTTCCCAGACATGAAGATGCCCGGACGACAGGATAGCGTCGAATTCGGCAATCAGGTCGAGGATCTGCTTCACCTCGTCGAGGACATTGCCATAGCCATCGAGCGGTGACAGGCCCGGGGAGCTCCGCAGCTTGACATTGGAGGCCAGGCGCACCTTGCCATGCGCGGTCCTGATGTGATTGGCCGCCTGGGCGGTGGGCATCCAGATCAGCTTGGCGCCCATCTTCAGCTGGGCATCAACGACGAAGGGATTGAGCCCACCGGTCGAATTGTTGAGCACAAGGCCGCTATACATGTGGAAGTCGGGCTTGCCGAGCAGGCGGTCCATCATCGGAATGAACGGCGCCACCGAATAGTGATGGTCCTTGAACAGCACGCCGCGCATCCCTGCCGCTGCCGCTTCTTCGGCCGCTTCCATATGATCCAGTTGCCGCGGCATGGTGGAAGGACCGGAATGGACATGCAGGTCCAGCGCGCCCTTGAGCAGCCGATTGGCTGTCGCGTCATCTATGCCGGCGATCAGCGCCCTGACCTGTTCCCGGTTCTCGTTCAACTCTTCCGCCGAAGGCATGTGGCTTCTCCATCCTGTTTGGCCTTGGCCTAAGATTGACTCCCGAATCCAACAACCTATAGTCCGGCTTGTTTCGCTGCTCGGAACGCAGACAACGCGATAGAGAAGGACTTTCCATGGGCATCCGGGCGATCGAACGGGCAATGAACGTTCTGGAAGAGCTGAACCTGCAGCCGTTCAACACAATTGCCCATCTCCACGCCAAGACAAAGCTGCCCAAACCGACCCTGGTGCGGATCCTCAAGACGCTGGAGCAGGCGGGCTATGTGGAGAATGACGTCCGGCAGGGCGGCTACCAGGTCACGGCCCTGGTGACCTCGCTCAGCTCGGGTTTTCACAAGGGTCCCCTGGTGGTGGAGGCCGGCCGCGCCTGGGCCGTGGCGATCACCCGCCAGCACAAATGGCCGATCGCCATCGCCCTGCCGGATCACGACGGCATGGTGGTGCGTTTCAGCACCGTTCCCGACAGCCCGATGTCCCCCTTCCACAGCACCGTGAACCGGCGCCTCTGCATGCTCACGCGTGGACTGGGGCTGGCCTATATGGCGTTCCTCGAAACGGAGGAATTCGACCTCATCATCGATATTCTCAAGCGGTCGGACGACCCGGAAAATGCCCTCAGCCATCATCCACGCGAGCTCAGCCGCATCGTCGAGCAGGTGCGGAATGCCGGCTACGCCACGCGCTCCTCACTGGTCGAGCCGCGGAACTCCAACACGATCGCGGTGCCGATCATCAGCGAGAACGGCCGCGTGCTGGCGAGCCTGGGCCTCACCTATTTCAAATCGGCCTTCGATTCCGAACAGGAAGCCTGCTCCCGCTACGTCCCCATCCTCAAGACGGCCGTCGCAGCCATTTCCGAAGACCTGTCGCGCCTCTCCACCAGCATCGCCGTCGACATCAATACCACGGCCATGGATTAGGCAAAATCGACGCAGGCGCCCCCATCGGGATTTCGGGGGCCTAACGCGCGGGCACGAGAATCCGCCGCAACGCTCCGTCCTTCTTGATGAACTGGTGGTAGAGCGCGGCAAGCACATGCACGGCAATCAAGGCCAGGAACACGGGCTTGCCCAGCTTGTGGATGTCGCCGAATTCATCCGAGACGTAGACGGTGAGCAGGCCGAGCACCGGCATGGCCACCAGCATCAGATAAAAGGCCCAGTGTACAAGTTTGGCGGCCCAGCCCATCCAGGTCGGGGCCGCAACCGGATGCGGCGGGACGCCTTGCGTGAGCCGCACGCCCAGTCTGACCAGGACAAGCGCCAGGATGGCGATGCCGAACCAGTAGTGACCGATGCTCGCTGCGAAATCGACGCCGGAGGATGTGGCGCCTTCCTCGGCTGCTTCTCGGACATTGGTCATGCCTTCGCCGAACAGCAATTGGAATGCCACGAGTGCTGCAATCACCCAGTGCAGCGTAATCTGCAGGGTGGAATAGCCGGGGGCGTGTCGCTCGTTCATTCAAAAACCTCACCGTGGCTCACGCGACAAAAACGTCCGCAATCGATCAGCCTAACACGTCTTTCTGTCCTAAAGACCGAACCTGACCCCAAGCTGAAGGCTATTCGAACCTGCCGATCGGCAGTTCGAGCAGCTCATCGCCGTGACGCAGGATAAACAGGGCATCGAGGCCATTGGCTTGGGCCAGTGCGGGCCCCTCGTTTTCACCGGCAACGAGCAACGCCGTCGCCCAGGCGTCGGCCAGCATGGCGTTGGCCGCCAGCACACTTACGGCGGCCAGAGAATTGTCCAACGGCTGCCCGGTGCGCGGGTCCATGGTGTGCGAGACGCGTCTCCCATGGTGATCGAGCGCGTGGCGATAGTCGCCCGACGTGGCGATGGCGACATCCTGTAGCGAGATTGCCGATATGGGCGCCCGATCGGTCCGGTCGGGCCGCTCGATAGCCACCTGCCATGCTGCGCCGTCCAGCCGCCGCCCCCTGGCCCGGAGCTCCCCGTCGATCGAAACCAGGTAGTCTCTGATGCCGGAGGCTTCGAGGCACCGGGCCAGTTGATCAACGCCAAAACCCTTGGCGATGCCGCACAGATCCAGCTCGATAGGCGCATGCCGCCTCATCCGGATGTTGCGGCAATCGAGCTCGAGCACTTCGCCCGCGGAAGCCGGCCGGTCATGCGAAAGGGCTGCAATCGCCGCATCATCAGGAGCAGAACGCTCGGGGCCAAAACCCCAGGCGTTGACGATCTTGCCCAGGCCGATATCGAAGGCACCATTGGAGCGGCGCCCGATCTTGAGACCGGTCTCGACGACTTCAAGCAGATCTGCGGGAACGGCAACCCAGGTGACGGCCGGGGCTGCGTTGAACCGCGAGACATCGGACGCAGGCCGCCAGTTGGACATCTGCTGATCGACTGCATCGGCGGCGGACTGCAGTGCGCGCTGCACGAGAGAGAGATCGATGTCGGCCGGGGCTACGAAGACCGCGGAGTACCGCGTCCCCATCGTCAGCCCATTCAATGCGTGGCGCACGTCAGCTGGCGCCCAGCTGACGACCGGCGAAGCGGTCCACCTATCCATGACTTCAGTAGACATCTTCGAGATACCTTCCCATGCTTTTGAGGCTTTGAGCGCTGTGTCCGAGTGGCGCGAGGATATCGTCGAGCGCGGTGCGCACGCCGCCGGCCATGTCCTGGCCGCCGCAGACCATGATGCGGGCGCCCTGGGCCACGAGGTCGCGGATCGCGCCGACATCGTCCCGCAGGCTCTGCTGCACATAGCGACCGCCGACCGTCCGGGAGAAGGCGGGCGTAAAGCGCGCCAACCGGGCATCGTCCAGGCACTCGGCCATATCCACCGCGTAGAGGAAGTCCGATCGCGGATCCCGTCCGCCCCAATACAGGTGTACCGGACGATGGTGCCGATTGTGGCGGATGAAGCCGGCCAGTGGCGCGATACCGGTGCCGGCGCCGATCATGATGAGGGGCGAGAAGCCGCGTCCGGGGCGGAAATCGGGGTTGGATCTGACGAAGACCTCGATGCTGTCGCCCGGCGTCAGGGCATGCAGGAACTCCGAACACAGGCCGCCTGTCTGCTTGCGCACACAGATCTCAAGCACACCGTCCCGGCTGGCACTGGCCAGCGAATAGTAGCGCGGGATGGCGCTGCCCGGCGGCAGGATGCCGACAAGATCGCCGACCTCGAAACGCGGCAGGCGCCTGCCAAACCCGCGCCATGTGGACAGGCCGCCGCGCTTTGCCCCTGGCATGGCGAAGCGCAGGACGCTGGTCGGTGCCTGGACTTCGATGCCGTAGTCGTCGCGATCCACCAGCTCGAGCCTGGTCGTTCGCGGCAGGCTTGGCGTGTGAACCAGATGCAGCGGCGCACCCAGCCGCATGCCGGTTTCGACGCCCCATTGCGCAAAGGACTGCGACGACTGCCGGTCGATCGCGGCCCATGGCTGAAGCTGGTCCATCCCCGTAGCGAGTAGCGCAGCGCCGACATCGTCGGCGAACTGGCAGAAATGGGGGAAGCTGCGATCGCCAAAGCCCAGGACGGCAAAGGCCAGATCTGGTGTTGGCTGGAACCGTTCCAACCGCGACAGGAACCGGCTGGCGCTTTGTGGTGCTGCACCATCACCATAGGTCGCGGTCAGCACGAACATGCGACGGGCTTTGCCATAGTGGCGGGCAAGGCTGTTCATCGGCGCGGTATGGACGCGGTGCCCGGCCAGGGTCAGCGCATCGTGCAGAACCTTGGCAAATCCCCAGGTCGAATTGCCTTCGCTGCCGACCAGGATGATGGTGTCGGCGGCGCCGCCCGCAACATTGTGCTTGAGCCGCGGCTGGTTGCGGCGGCGCGACCACCAGATCAGCGCGCCGCTGACGCTCATTACCGGCACGGTAAGCGCTGCCAGCCCCAGCATCAGGCCGAGCCACGCGATGCCCTGACCGGTATGGAGGGTATAAAAGGCTTCATAGACTGTCTGGCCGACGCTGTTGGGGACAAATCCCAGCATGGCGCCGCTCGCCTGATCGACGAAACCCTGGCCGGCATTGGTGGTGATGGTGAACACATCGGTCGGGTCGCCCTGCGCCGGGAAGACCAGTTCGCGCAGTTGTGCCAGTGGCAGCGCCTGCAAGGCGGCGAGGGTCGAAACCGGTGCGGGGGTGCCGCCATCGACAGTCGTGGGAAATGGGATGAAGCCGTCCTGCCCGGTCGAGACGAGGCCGATGCTGACAAGCGACATATAGGCGCCGGTGAGACCGCTGAGCAGCAGCGCGAGCAGCGCGATGCGGCCGATATCGACATGCAGGCGCTGCTTGAAGCTACCCTTGGCGACGCCCAAGACCTTGGGCCAGCCGCCCAGGCGCGTGACGAGCAGCAATCCACCCGAGATCGACAGTACCAGCATGGAAAGTGCGGCAAGCCCGGCGACGACATGTCCGCCTTGACCAAGGAAAAGCGAGCGATGCAGTTCGGTCATGAAGGCAAAGACCGGCGAGGTTTCGTACGGCCCCAGGGCGGCGCCCGACGAGGGATCGATGCGCGTCGCGGTCTGCCCCCCCGAACCATCGGAATAGGCGACGACGGCGCCCGAAGCCTGCCTGACGATCCTCGACACGGTGGGGAACTGGCGAGCAACCGCGTCGGACAAGGCGGCGACGTCGAGTTGCGCAGCCGCCGTACCCGCCTGCCACTGGGCGATTGCCGGCTGCAGCGACAGGAAGGCGCCACTGAGGGCCATGAACATCACCAGCAGACCCGCCAACAAGCCGGGAAAGGAGTGGATACGACGCAGCATGGCACAAACTCCGAACGCTAGAAGGTCACGGTGAGGCTTTGCACATAGCCGGCGCCGGTCGCCGCGACGCCGGAGCTGGCCTGGGCCAGCGGCATGACGATATCGTTGGCATATTCGCCGCCGTTCTCGACGGCACTGTCGACGTGGATCTGGTAGCCGGCGTCGATCATGGCATCGGCGACGCTGGCATGGACGGTCAGTGTCTGGCCGGCTCCCACGCTGGCACCCGAGATGCCATCGATATTGCCGCCGGCAGCGGCAATGCCGCGCACCCAGTTGCGCAGGTGACGGTAATAACGCTGGTTCTGCCCGGCGACCCAAAGCGTGGAGTCATAGCTGCCGTCAGGCTTGGTCACATAGATCGCGAAGAACGCATTGGGGCCACGGTAGCTGGCGATCTTGGCCTCGATGGTCAGGTCCTTGGCATAAGCGAGGCTTGGTACTGCCAGCGCGGAGGCCAGGACGAGGGCAGCGGCTATCTTCTTCATATTCGTGGTCCCAATCGGGTTATCGACGAGGCCCATAGACATGAGGAAGCTGACAGCAGCCTGAAATCGGACCACTATTGCCTTCAGCTTCGCGTCAGCCGCTGCTGCTAAACGACGTCGGACAGAAGGGGGCATACATGCGGGTATTGCTGATCGAGGACGACCACGTGTTGGGCGCCGCCATCCGCGACCACATTGCCTCCAACGGGCATGGCGTGGACTGGATGCAGCGGCTGGACGACGCGAGACTGGCGCTTTCGACCATGACCTATGAACTGGTGCTGCTCGACCTCAACCTGCCCGACGGTCGGGGGCTCGATCTGCTGCGCGAGCTGCGCGCGGCCCGCAATCCGGTGCCGGTGATCATTACGACAGCACAGGACCAAGTCGCGATCCGCATCGAGGGCCTCAATTCCGGTGCCGACGACTATCTGGTCAAGCCGTTCGACCTCAGCGAAATGAGTGCCCGCCTCGCGGCCGTCGCCCGCCGTTCGTCGGCCAACCCGCTTCCCGTCGTCACCATTGGACCAATCACGCTCGATCTTGCGCGCAAGGTTGCGATGGTGGACGGCAAGTCGGTCGTTCTGACCGCCCGCGAATGGGTGGTACTGCAACGATTGCTCAGCCATCGTGGCGCTATCGTCACGAAGGGCGACATCGAAAACTCCCTCTATGCCTTCGGCGCCGAGGTGGAGAGCAATGCCGTGGAAGTCTATGTGAGCCGGCTGCGCAAGAAGCTTGGGCGCGATTTTGTCAGTACGGCGCGAGGCCTGGGATACCAGGTTGCAACATAGGCATGGCCAGCTTTTCCATTGCTCTGCGATTGTCGCTCGGCTTGGCCATCGGCACCGGCCTGCTTTGGGTCGGCGCTGCATCAATTTCTGCCAGCGTCATGCGCCACGAGCTCAATGAGGCGTTTGACGAGACGCTGCAGCAGAGCGCCTACCGCCTCCTGCCGCTCGCCATTCACGATGTGCAAGAACTGGAGCAGGATGAAACCCATCAGGTGCCAGGCCTCGATGAGCCTGGCGACGAGAACTACTTCACATACTTCGTGCGGGATCGAAACGGCCGCACCATAGTCCGCGGTGACAATGCGCCGCCTGACCTGGCCGAGGTGACGCTGCAAAACGGGTTTTCCGAAGTCGACGGCAGACGCCTGTTCGCTATTACCGACGAGCGGTCCGGCTATGGGATCGTGATCCTGGAAAGCTCGGACCACCGAGACAAGGCGCTGGTCGAGAGCATCGCTGCGCTCGCCTGGCCGTTGCTGGGGCTTATTCCCCTGATCGCTCTGGGTATCTGGGTGGCGATCCGGTTGGCGATGCGCCCGGTGGAAAGGTTGCGTCGAGACATCGAGCGTCGGGATGGCCGCAACCTTGCCCCACTGAGCATCGAGGGACACCCCGTTGAGCTGGCCCCCATCGCGCAGGCGGTGGCCAGCCTGATTGAGCGCCTCAAATCGGCAATGGATGCAGAGCGCAGCTTCGCGGCTAGCAGCGCTCATGAACTGCGAACGCCCATTGCCGGTGCCTTGGCACAGACGCAGCAACTTGCCCTGGAACTAGGCCAGGCGCCGGGCTACGAAAGGCTTCAGGAAATCGAGCTGGCATTGAAAAACCTCGCGCAATTGGCCGAGAAGCTGCTGCAGCTTTCGCGGCTCGATGCCGGCTTTGCGCGTTCCGACAGTGCCATAGACCTGATGCCGGCACTTCGCCTGGTCGTTCGCGATTTCCAGGCAAACTCAAGGATCGGCATGCGACTGCAGCTGGTGCTGTCGCAATCCGCAACGCTCGAGGCACCGATCAATATCGATGCATTTGCCATTGCCGTGACCAATCTGATCCAGAACGCGGACCTGCACGGCGTGGATGACCAGCCGATCGTCGTATCAGTCGACCGGCCCAATATCCTGAGCGTATCGAATGGCGGTCCCGTCGTACCAGGCGATATCCTGAGCAAGATTGGACAGCCGTTTCAGCGCGGTTCCACTTCAACCAGTGGTACAGGCCTTGGTCTGTCCATCGTTCGCTCCATCATGGAGCAGACAGGCGGGGCGATGACCCTGCGCTCTCCTGCAACGAGTCGTGCAGAAGGCTTCGAAGCGACTCTCGAATGGCCTCCGACACCAAGACCACCAGCTTGAACCGCGCCTATACTCATATCGAGATCTGGCTTGGGTAGGGGCGAATTTCATTCCATCCTTGCGGAAACTGCTTTTTCGCAACAGCGTTGTCGATCGAAGTTGGAATGATCACCTCGCTGCCTACCTGCCAGTCCGCGGGTGTAGCGATATGTTTGGCACGCCCGGCTCTCCCATATTCACGACCTGTTCCACCTTACAGTCGAGGCACATGCCCGGTGAAGTGAGGTTCAGGCACCCGGATAGATGTGGTCCGGCCAACGTTCGACCAAGGCCCATGTGGCCCCGCACTTTGCCATGCGGGGCCACTCTGTTTGCTATTGGATGACGACGATTGGCGCTCCCCACGTCACTCGATCATAGAGATCGATGACATCCTGAAACAATAGGCGGACGCAACCACTGGATACGGCTTGCCCTATCGAGCGGGCATCCATGTTCCCATGCAGCCGGTAAAGTGTGTCCTGGCTGCCTTGGTGGATATAGAGGGCCCGAGGTCCGAGAGGGTTTTCCAGCCCAGGCTCCATACCGTGGCGATACGGCTCAAGTTCGGGCTGCCTGTCGATCATTTCCGATGGGGGGGTCCATGTCGGCCATTCCTTTCCATAGGCAATATGACCGCGTCCGCCCCAGGCGAAGCCCTCCCGACCGATACCGACGCCGTAGCGCATGGCGCGACCGTCCTGGAGCGTCCAGAATAGGAACCGATTGGGTGTGTCGACAACGACCGTCCCGGGCGCTTCGCCTGTGGTGTTGGTGACTTCCTGCCGCCAGTAGATTGGATCGATAAGCTCGATCTGGGCCGCGGGAATAGGGAACCGTTCGCTGGGAATGGGCCCATACATTGCGAGATATTCGGGCGGAATTGCAGGCGTAGCTTGTGGCGTCGGTTTAGGAACAGGTGCGGTTGTAGCGCATCCGGCCAGAGTCAGGCCAGCCAGGCTCGTGGCGCCGAGCATAAAGCTGCGACGCCTCAGAAGGGTCGTATCGATCATTTTGAATGCTTTCAGGCGGTCATTGGCCGCCGGTGAGGTTTCGCGAGATGACGGAGTTCAGGCGACCGTAGATCTTGGCGGGCGGAACTGACCGGCAAAAACCTCAAACAGAGCAGACTGATAGTCTCGACTGTCCCAGCCTTGAGGGGTGTCCCCAAAACACATTCCGGCCGCGACGGGGAAAAGCATCGGGGAAACGTGACATTGTATGCTCTTGCCGTTCACCTTGCGGCTGCACGGCTTGAACGCAACCTTGTGGTGCACCCCGGCAGTCGGCGTCAAACAGGTGCCATCGTCCAAAGACTCAACGATTGGCGCAGACAAGTTATCGGCAATGGATGCCGCCATCACAGGCGATACCACATTGGCAAACGCCATGAGCAGAGCGACGATGACAAGCAGTCGTTTCATTGTCAGCCCTGGTAGGATGGTTTGCAGACCGTAGCCAATCAGTAATTGGTGAAAGCCCGAGTATCAGGCTGCTATTGGGCGCTGGCCCATTTGAGAATGTCGCTGCTGCTCATGGCCCCGGAGACCCTGGCAACCTCCTTGCGATGCTTGAACATGATCATCGTTGGGATGCCGCGGATGCCGAGCCGCGTTGACAAGGCCTGGTTGTCGTCGGAGTTGAGCTTGACGAAGCGAAGCCCAGGCTCGGCCTGTTTGGCGGCCGCCTCGAACTGCGGGCCCATGACCTTGCATGGCCCGCACCAAGGCGCCCAGACCTCTACCAGAACGGGAATATCGGATTTGGCGATGTGCTTTTCGAGGATAGCGCCGGATACATCCACCGGCTGACCCTCGAAAAGCTGCCGTCCGCATTTGCCGCACTTGCCCGACGCGAGGTCGCGGCCGTCCGGATTGCGGTTAGTCGTGCCACAGTGAGAACAGACGATGTGGGTCATGCTCCGGTCTTGTCCTGCTTGATGGCCCGGAGCTTGTCTATGCCCAGCACCTGAAGCGCCAGTTTTTCATAGAAGGGCTCGGCGGTACCAGAGCGGATCTTGTGCAGGAAGTATTTTTCGAAGCCGATCTTGGCGGCATGCACCCATTTGCCCGAACCTGACCAGTTGACGTTCCGGGGCGGGATCTGCGGCTGGGCCACGAAGGCCACGCCGCCATCACCAAAGTCGGCAAGGCAGACCGCATTCCAGGTGGGAATCGCTGTGGGCTCCCTACCGGCGACCAGGCTGGCGATGTTTTGTGCGGTGGCGGTGACCATGGATTCGATCATGAAGCCGGTCTTGGGAACCCCTACCGGTACCGGAGTTTTGCCCACTGGCGGAATGGCAACGCAGACGCCGATGGAGAACACCTCCTTGAATGTCGGGTTGCGCTGATGCTGGTCCGCCAGGATAAAGCCACGAGGATTGGTCAGCCCCTCAATACCTCGGACCGCCGGCACGCCGCGGAAGGCGGGCAGCATCATGGTGTAGACGAAGGGGATTTCGTGAGCCTGCCGCACGGCGCCATCGTCGGCGATTTCGCTGACGAACGCCTTTCCGTCCTCGAACTTGTCGACCCGGGCATTGGTGATGAAGCGGATGTGCCGCTGCCGCATCTCGCTTTCGAGCAGGCCCTTCGTGTCGCCGACACCATCGAGGCCCAGGTGGCCGATATAGGGCTCGGCCGTTGCGAAGGTCATGGGCACGCGGTCGCGCACCTTAGCGTCGCGCAGCGCCTTGTCGAGGATGAAGGCAAACTCATAGGCCGGGCCGTAGCAGGATGCGCCCTGGACGGCGCCGATGATGACTGGTCCCGGGTTGGCGACCAGTCGATCGAACGCGTCCTTGGCGTCCAGCGCGTGATCGATATGGCAGACCGACTGCGTTGCGGCTTCCGGACCAAAGCCCGGGATTTCGTCGAAAGCGAGTTCGGGGCCGGTCGCGATGACGAGGTAGTCATAGGCGAGGTCAGCACCGTCCGAGAGCGTCACCCGCTTTTGGTCGGGGTGGACGCGCTCGGCGCCCTGGGGAAAGAATTCGATATGGCGCCTTGCAAAGACTTCGGTGAGGTCGACCTCTACGTCCTTGCGGTCGCGCCATCCCACGGCGACCCATGGGTTAGACGGGACGAAGCTGAACCTGGTCCCCTTGTTGACAACCGAGACGCGGTGACCAGGGCCCAAGGCATCGCGCAACTCATAGGCCATGATGGTGCCGCCGAGGCCGGCACCCAGAACGATGACGTGAGCCATTTGCTCCTCCATGTCACACCTTACCGGGCCGCCCGTGGTGAGTTCTTGATCTAGATCACTTTAAGCAGCGGCCAACCGTCATCGGTGGGAGCGGCCAGGCGACGTTCGGCAATGGCGAGCATCGCCTGATGCTGGCTGAGGTGGACCTGACCGCCCAGATGGGCCAGGAATTCCGTGCCCGAGAGCCGATCCGCGACGGGACCCTTCACCTCGGACAGGTGCAGGCGAATGTTTAGATCGCTCAGGCGCTCATTGATGGCTTCGAGACTTTCGAGCGCTGACATGTCGATGACGTTGACTGCTGAGCACATCAGAACGACGTCGGTCAGGCCCGGATTGGCCGCCACCTGGTTGATGACAAGGTCTTCGAGGTAGCGTGCATTGGCAAAGTAGAGGCTTTCGTCGATGCGGATCGAGAGCACACCGGGGACGGTATCGACCTTGTGGCGCTTGATGTTGCGATAGTGCTCTGTGCCGGGGACCAGGCCTACAACTGCGGCATGCGGCTGCGAGGAACGGTAAAGGAAGACCAGGATCGATGCGCCGACGCCTAGGGAAATGCCGACTTCGACACCCAGCAGCAGCGTACCGAACATGGTAATCACCACAGCCGCGAAATCGGCTTTGGAATACGCCCAGGCACGCTTGAGGGTGGAGAAATCTACCAGGGTCAGCACCGCGATGACGATGGTCGCAGCTAGCGTGGCTTTGGGGAGAATGGCGAGGAACGGCGTCAGCAGCAGCGTGGCGCCGGCAATGCCGATGGCGGTGAAGGCGCCGGCAGCAGGTGTCGCGGCGCCGGCGTCGAAGTTGACGACGGAGCGTGCGAAGCCGCCGGTGACCGGGAAACCGCCACCAATGGCTGCCGCGATGTTGGTGGCACCCAGGCCGATGAGTTCCTGGTTGGGTGAAATGCGCTCGCGGCGCTTGGCGGCCAGGGTCTGGGCCACCGAGATGGATTCGACAAACCCGACGATCGAGATGATCAGCGCCGGCAAGGCCAGTTGCTGGATGGTATCCGTAGTGAAACTGGGCAGCGACAGCATAGGCAGGCCCTGCGGCACCTGGCCGACGAGCGAGACCCCCTTTGCGCCGAGGTCGAACAGCACAGACATGGCCATGGTGAGGAACACGACCAGCACAGGACCGGCCCGGACGATGATGGTGGCGACACCCGTGGGCAGGCCGAACCGGGCGAGCCAGTTCTTGAGATCAAGCCGTATCCAGAGCAGCAGCGACAGGGCGATCGCACCCACCATAACGGTGTACACGTTGGCCTGGCCAAGATGCTCGACGATCGAGGAGATCAGGTCGGGCATGGCATGGCCTTCGGTCTTGATGCCGAGCAGGCCACCGACCTGGCTGGTGGCGATGATGATGCCCGAAGCGGTAATGAAGCCCGATATTACAGGATGCGACAGGAAATTGGCGATGAAGCCGAGGCGGAACAGGCCCATCAGCATCAGCATGACGCCCGACAGCAGGGCCAGCAGAATGGCAGCGCTGGCATAATCCACCGAGCCTTGCGCCGCGACGCGGCCCACGGCGGCTGCGGTCATCAGCGAGACGACGGCCACGGGACCCACCGCGAGCGCCGATGAGGTGCCGAAGATCGCATAGGCGATCAGCGGCAGAATGGAGGCATAAAGACCCACTTCCGGCGGCAGGCCGGCCAGCAGCGCATAGGCCAGCGATTGCGGGATCAGCATGATGGTCACGATGATCGCCGCGATGAGATCGCTGGTCAGCGTCTGCCGGTTATAGCGCCGGCCCCAATCGAGAATGGGGAAGTAGGACTTGATGTTCATCGGCCGTTACTTGGACAGGGTGGCGTAGAGGCTGCCGGCGCGGGCGCCGGAGCGGCAATAGCCCAGCATGGGTTTGGGGAGCTTTTCCCAGGCGTCATGGAAGCGGATGATCTGGCCTTCGCCGAGAGGGCCGGAGACCGGGATGTGGACGATGCCGATGCCGGCGGCGGCTGCCGCCTTGGCCACCGCCTCAAAGCTTGGCTGGCCGCTTTCCTCATTGTCTGGGCGGGCGCAGACGATGGACTTGAAGCCTGCATCGGCGACGGCCTGCACCTGCTCGGGCAGGATCTGGCCGGTGGCGGAGAAGTCGGGAGCGATCTGGCGGATATTCATGGGTCGGTCTTTCCTGGGTTTGTTGTTGAAGGGCCACATGTTCAGAGGCCGTTTACGGGGACTTTGAGGTAGGTCTTGCCGTCGCTGTCCTTGGGCGGCAGCTGGCCGGCGCGCATGTTGACCTGCAGCGCCGGGATGATGAGCTTGGGCATGTCGAGCGTGGCGTCGCGGGCCTCGCGCATGGCGACGAAGCTGTCCTCGTCCGTGCCCTGCCCCACATGGATGTTGTGGTCGATCTCGTCGCCCACCGTGGTCTCCCAGGCGATGTCGCGACCGTTCGGACCATAGTCGTGGCACATGAAGAGACGCATCTGGCGCGGCAGCGACAGCACGCGCTGGATCGAGCGATAGAGCGTGCGGGCGTCGCCACCCGGGAAATCGGCGCGGGCCGAGCCGCCGTCGGGCATGAACAGGGTGTCGCCGACAAAGGCGGCATCGCCGGCAACATGGGTCATGCAGGCGGGGGTGTGGCCTGGCGTATGCATCACATGCACGGTGAGCCCGCCGATCTGGTAGCTGTCGCCATCCCCGAACAGGCGGTCGAACTGGCTGCCGTCGCGCCGGAACTCGGTGCCTTCGTTGAACACCTTGCCAAAGGTGTCCTGCACGATGGTAATGTTTTCCCCGATCCCCAGCTTGCCGCCGAGCTTGCCCTGGATATAGGGCGCGCCGGACAAATGGTCGGCGTGGACATGGGTTTCGATCAGCCATTCGAGCTTGAGGTTATTTTCCTCGATATGGCGGATGATGGCGTCGGCGCCGTCATAGGTGATGCGACCGGCGGCGTAGTCGATGTCCATGACGCTGTCGATCACGGCGCAGGACGACGAGTTGGGGTCCTTGACCACATAGCTGATGGTATTGGTCGGCGCGTCGAAGAAGGCGGTGACCTCGGGGTGGACCGAGAGATCGGTGTCGAACGGAACGGTGCGCATGGCTTGGCTCCTTGTGAGCTTAGGCGGTTTGGGTGACGCGCTGGTCCAGCGCGAGGCGAAGCGTGCGGGCGGCAAAAATACCGACCAGCATAGCGCCGACGAAGGCCCATGCCGAGATCTCGCCGAGGCCCAGCGCCGGAATGGCGCCGCCGGGGCAGAAACCGGAGATGCCCCAGCCGATGCCGAAGATGGCGGAGCCGTTCACTAGCTGTACGTCAAGCTTGCGGTTGGTCGGCAGGTGAAACTTTGCTTCGCAGACCGGCTTGTCGCGTCGCAGCACGAAGCGGTAGCCGATTGCCGTGACGATCAATGCCCCGCCCATCACGAAAGCCAGGGACGGGTCCCAGGCGCCGGCGATATCGAAGAAGTTGAGCACCTTGGCCGGATTGGCCATACCGGACAAGGCGATGCCGGTGCCGAAGACGAGGCCGATGCTGGCGGCAAGAAGAGTGCGCGGCATCAGACACCCCCGAGCAGGCGACGAATGACGAAGACCGTGATCATCGCAGTCCCGAGAAAGATGGCGGTGGCCACGATCGAGCGGGGCGACAGCCGGGCCATGCCGCAGACACCATGACCGGAGGTGCAGCCGGAGCCGAAATAGACGCCGACCCCGACGATCAGGCCGCCGATGACGATCCACGGCGCGGGAACGGGACTGGAATAGTCGATAGCCTGACTGGTCAGGCCCAGGATCAGCATCGGGGCGAGGATGGCGCCGGCGATAAAGGCGGCGCGCCAGGCCCAGTCGCTGGAGACGGGTGGCAGAAGGCTGGTCAGAATGCCAGTCATGCCGGCAATGCGGCCATGGAAGGCCATCAGAAGAACGGCGGAGAGCCCGATCAACGTGCCGCCAAGCAGCGACAGGAGAGGGGTGAATTCAGTCATGAACTAAGAAACCTTCCGGGTGGAGAGGCCAAGGATGGCGTAGAGCGGGCAGAAGCGGACGACGGCGGTGACAATCAGCACTGCGCCGACGGCGACGGAGGCCCAGAGCCAAAGGGGATTGGCGAACAGGGGCAGGCCGGACAACAATGGCAGCAGAACCAGCACCGCTCCGATGACGACGCGGGCAATCCGGTCGGGTGTTCCGACATTGATTCTCATGACGATGTCCTTGAAGCTTGAGGGAAATCAGCTGATATTGACTTTACGCATGATCTTATATAAGAAGATTCTAATATGATCAAGATGGAAATCGACAAAATGGAGGCCAATGCCGAGCAGGCCACGCGCCTGCTTACGGCCATGGCCAATCCCAAGCGGTTGCTGATCCTGTGCAACCTGCTGGAGCGCGAGATGAATGTTACCGAACTGGGCGAGCGGGTGGCGCTGGGGCAGTCGCCGCTATCGCAGCACCTCTCCAAGCTGCGGGCCTGGGACTTCGTCAAAACCCGGCGGGACGGCCAGCAGGTCCACTACAGCATCGCCTCCGACGCGGTGAAGCATGTGCTGACAACGCTTTATGGAATTTATTGTGCTGACTGACCGAAGCGTAGGTGACGGTCAGTCAGGGATTGACCCCCTGCCGCTGCGGATCTTGGCCGGCGTGGTGTGCTGCATCTTGGCAGAGGCGCTGCTGTGGCTACCCGTACCCTGAGCGGCACTGCGTTACCTTGTCATTGGCGTCGGTTCGTCGCTGGATCTAGGTGGACCGCGGCTGAAACTGTCATGCCGTTGACTCTGATATTCGCTTAAAGAGCAAAAATGCCAATTCTACCAAATCCACTTTCATGACCGACGCTACAGGGAAAGTCGCCGCCCCGACGCTGCGATCCATCGGCATGGCAGGTCGCTATCGCGGGCTCATCATTCTGGGGCTTGCCGCGCTTGTCGGCATCGCCGCGGGGATAGTGGTGACCGCCATGAGCTGGGCAACCCAGCACCTGCATATGCTACTGTTCGGCATATCGGACGGCGGCAGGCTGAGTGCGCAGACCTCCTTGGCGACAACCTGGCTGGCGCTCGTTCCGGCTGCCGGCGGCGTGCTGATGGCGCTGAGTGTCGTGCTGTCCCGCCGATTTCGGACCCGCCCGCCCGTCGATCCCATCGAGGCCAACGCCCTGCACGGCGGACGGATGTCCACACGCGAAAGCCTGCTGGTGGCCGGCCAGACTATGATTTCGAGCGGCTTCGGTGCCTCGGTCGGTCTGGAAGCGGGATACACCCAGCTGGCGGCCAGCATCGGGTCACGCCTTGCGACGCTATCCGGCCTGCGCAGAAACGAGATTCGCACCCTGGTTGGCTGTGGTGCGGCCGGTGCCATCGCCGCGGCGTTTGGGGCGCCGCTGACCGGTGCCTTCTACGGCTTCGAGTTGATCATCGGTGTCTATTCGATCGCACTGCTTGGCCCGATTATGGTTGCGGCGCTTGCGGCGAGCCTGACGGCGGCGGCGTTGGGCGCAGCGCAGACGACCATTCATCTGGGCGTTATTCCGCAGCTTGGCGCATGGGACGCTATCCCGTTTGTCTTGCTGGGCCTGCTCGGTGGTGGGGCCGCCATTGCGGTGATGCGACTGGTCGTGCTTGTCGAACGCGGATTTGCCTGGACACGCATACCATCGGCGGTGCGTCCGGTGATCGGTGGACTGCTGGTTGGCGGCATCGCCTTGCTGACGCCTCAGGCGCTGTCCTCGGGTCATGGTGCGCTTGATCTGCAGATGGCGTCCGATACCGCCTTGCTGACCATGGTCTCTTTGTTCGCTCTGAAGCTGCTGGCCTCGGCAATCTCCATCGGCTCAGGCTTTCGCGGCGGTCTGTTCTTCGCCTCGTTATTTCTGGGAGCGCTCCTGGGAAGAGCCGTCGCACTAACCATTGCGGCGGCAGGCCTGCCTTTCAGTTTGGATCCCAACCTGGCCATGTTGGTGGGCATGGCATCCATGGCGGTGGGCGTCGTCGGCGGGCCCATGACCATGACGTTTCTCGTCCTTGAGGTCACCGGCGATCTGGCGATCAGCGCCGCTGTCCTCGCCGCCTCAATAGCGGCGTCCGTTTTGGTGCGCGAAACCTTCGGCTTTTCGTTTTCGACCTGGCGTCTGCATCTGCGTGGCGAGTCTATTCGCAGCGCCCATGACGTGGGCCGCCTCCGCAACCTGACCGTTCGGTCCATGATGCGGCCCGACGTGAAGACAGTGCGCGCGGGCACGACGATCGAGGCGTTCCGAGAGGCTTATCCACTGGGTTCGACGGAGCGGGTGGTCGCCCTCGACCAAGCGGGGCGATATGTAGGAATTGTGCTGGTTGCGGACGCGTATGCGCGGCGCGTTGGCAGCCCAGACGCCGCAGAGCTGCAAATCGACAGTCTGCTCAAGTTTACCGATTTCGTTTTAGTGCCCGGGCAGTCTGCCGAGCAGGCCGCGACCCGGTTCGAGCAATCGCATAGCGAAGAGCTCGCCGTCGTCCAGAGCGCGGACAACCACGCCGTTGTCGGCTTGCTGACGGAAGCTCACCTGTTGCGTCGCTATGCCGAGGAGCTGGACAAATCCAGGCAGGACCTTACCGGCGAGACCTAGACATCAAGGCATGACCTCGCCGATCACAAGAAAAGGCACTATGAGCAATGACGCTCGCCGGTCCCATTGGTATGGCGCCTAGACCACCAGGAACGAGGATGAGGTCAGCTGGTTCGAGCCAAGCCCAGGGAGCTTCCTCCAGCTGGCCTTTCGCCACGCCCCTCCAATGCACGCGGAGCTATCCAACCGTCCAAAACCGTTTCAACTTGTCAGTTGAAACGGTGAAATCCAGCTAAGTCGTCTTTGAAAAAAATGGCGCGCCCTAAGAGATTCGAACTCCTGACCCCCAGATTCGTAGTCTGGTGCTCTATCCAGCTGAGCTAAGGGCGCGCACTGCCGGGTTGACCGGCGGTTCCAGGCGGAGGCAAGAAGCTCTTCGGCCTGAAGCGGGGCAACCCATACATGGGTGATCCGGGCTTGGCAAGCGCGCCGGCGACAGATTTTCGCCAGGAGCAGGCGTCAGGGCTGGACGCGCAGGGCGGCTGGCAGGATGAGGTCGAAGCGGGTGCCCTGCGGCTGGTCGGCCAGCAACAGCCGGCCGCCATGGGCCTCGGTGATTTCGCGGGCAATGGCGAGTCCGAGGCCGGTGCCGCCGGCGCGGGCCGAGCCCTCGAAGGCGACGAACAGATTGGCGCGGGCGCGCGGCGGCAGGCCGGGGCCATTATCGCTGACCGAGAGGGTGATCGTATCGGCATCCTCAGCCACCGTGACCGACACGGCGGGGGCGGCGACGCTTGCCGCCTCGAGCGCCTCGCGGGCATTCTTGAGCAGGTTGAGCAGCACGCGGCCCAGCTGGGCGGCATCGACATTGAGCACCAGCGTCTCGGGCGTGTGGTTGGCAAGGGTGATGGTGGGGTGGCCGACAAGCCGCGCTTCGAATGCGGCATCGTCGACCAGCGCCGCCATGGCCACCGGCGCCATGACCGGGGGCGCGGCGGTTTCGCGGCCATAGTCGAGCACAGACTGGGCAAAGCCGATGGCCTTGTCCAGCGTGGTAACGAGGCGCGGCGCCAGCCGCTGCACCTTGGGATCGTCGAGCGTTGCCACCTGGTCGGAGAGCAATTGCGCCGAAGTCAGGGTGTTGCGCAGGTCGTGATTGATCTTGGCGACAGCCAGGCCGAGATCGGCCAGGTGCCGGCGCTGGCGCAGCATGGAGAAGAGATCGGATTCCATGGCGGCCAGCTCGCGCTCGACGATGCCGATTTCGTCGCGCCGGGGCGACGGGGTGATGATGAGGCTGGCATTTTCCGGCGCCTGGCGGAAGGCCAGCATGTTCTGGGTCAGCCGGCGCACCGGATAGATGAAGAGGTAGCTGGCGAGCAGGTAGAGCGCCACGGCGGTCACGGCGGCAATGGCCAGCGAGACGATGCCGATCTGGCGGGAATAGGCCAGCATGTCCTGGCGCAGCGGGCGCTCGGACATCAGCAGTTCGACAAGGCTGTCATCGAGATCGCCCTGGCCGACGATACGCAGGGTGCGGTCGGGCGTGGCGAAGAGCACGTCGATGGCGCCCAGGATCAGCGTCATCAGGTCGGCCTGGCGCATGTCGGCGGTGACCACCAGGTCCGGCCGCACGGGGCTCGCCAGTTCGATGAGTTGGCTCTGCCCCTGGCGGCGATAGACGATGGCATTGGCGCCGGCCGAGGTCAGCAGGCGATCGGTCAGTTCGCGCGGTAGGGCCATGACATCGGGCACGGCATCGAGCACGCGCGCCGCCACCACGCCGACGCGCAGGCGGTCGTCGAGCCAGTTGGCGCGGAAACTGGCAAGCGAGGGCAGATACACGACGACCTCAACCAGAAGTATCACCGCGATGATGGTGGCGATGAGCTTGATCGAGAGGCCGGAGAACCGGCCGGGCAGGACGCTGCGTTCGGCTGTCATTTCAAATCATTATAAGGAAAGCCGCCCTGCGCGGAAGCCCCCGGACAGGGGGATCTGATCAGCGCGGGAAACGCGCGAGCCCGGACAGGAGTCGGGTCCAGCCCGGACGGGGCTGCTGGGCCAGATGCCGCGCCGCCAGATCGAGCAGCGCCGCTGCCGGGCTGGGCTGCGGCAGGGCCAAGCGCCCCAGATCGCCCAGGGTGAGGCCCCGGGCCATGGCAAGCGCCAGCATGGCGACGATCTCGCCGGCACCCGGCCCGATGGCCCCGGCGCCGACAATGGCATCGCCGCGCGCGGTGACCAGCCGGACGGCGCCCTGCATCTGCCCACCGGCTCGCGCCGCATCGGTCTCGGCCAGATTGGCGCGCAGCACGCCATGGCCGGCGCGCGGCTTGCCGGTGGCCACAGGGCCCACCTGCGCCAAGGCCGGCTGGGTGGCGATGAAGCGGGCGATTTGACGCGGATCGAGCCGGCCATTGCCCTGGCCCAGAAGGCGCTCTACCAGCAGCCCGGCCTGGCGGGTGGCCACATGAGGCTGGTATTCGCCCGCCGCGCCCCCAATGGCGCTGATGCGGCCGCTTGAGGTCTGCCCGTCGGGACCGACCAGCAGGTGATCGGGCCGGAGGCGGTCGCGCCGCAGTTTGAGCTTGTCGAGCAGCCCGCCATCCAGCAGGGGTGCCCGGCCCATGGCGACCAGCACATGGGAGACGTCGAGACTGTCCTCGCCCCCGGCGACGCGCAGCGTGACGCCGGTGCCCTGGCTGCGCGGCACGATGGCGCTGACCTCGGCATCGTCGCGCACCACGACACCCTCCTCGCGCAGCGCCTGCAGCAGGATCGCCACCAGCTCGGGCTCGAAGCCGGGCAGCAGGCCACCCTGGGGCACGATGGTCACCATCGATCCGAGCCGGCGATAGGCCTGTGCCAGTTCGAAGCTTTCCGGCGTGCCACCGATGACCGCGAGGTGGCTGAGCTTGCGGATATTGTCGGCAATGGTGTCGGGCGTGAAATAGGGCACCGCGTCGAGCCCCGGCAGCGGCGGAATAACCGGCGTGGCGCCGGTGGCCAGCACGAACTGGCGGGCGCGGACGGTGGTGTCGCCGCATTTCAGGCTGCGCTGATCGGCAAAGCTCGCCGCGCCAGCAAGCACCGTGATGCCCAAGGCGGCGAGTCGCTCCGCGGCAAGGCGTGGGGCGGCTGCCGCGGCCAGTGCGGCGGCATGCTCGCCGATAGCGCGGAAATTGGGCTTGGGCTCGGCGTTGTCGAGACCGACCTGGCCGGCGGTGCGAATGGCCTGGGCGCGGGCGGCGCTGGCCAGAAAGGCGGCGTGGCGCAATTGTCCCTGCGGCGGATCGACGGCCCGGGTGCCGGTAGAATCGACCAGCACCACATGGAGACCTCCCTGGCTCGCCTGCACGGCCAGATTGCCGGCGAGGGCGCCGCCGCCGATGACGCAGAGATCGGGTTTGATTGTGTCTGCCATTACCGCCAGCGGCCAGAATGCGTGAAGGAGAACTTTATGGGGCGATACGGCTGCGAAAACAACGGGTCAACAGCCGCAAGGAAGTCGCGCCGATCGCGTTGACTTGTGCCCGTGTTTTCCCTATAGACCCCACCAACCCGCACCGTTGGCGCCTGGCGCTTGATGTGTGTCCGAAATTCTTGCTTTGAGCAGAGCCCAATAAGAGGAACCGCGCCTGCCGCGGTTTGATGTCATGAAGCGTACATACCAGCCCTCCAAGCTCGTGCGTGCCCGCCGTCACGGTTTCCGTGCCCGCATGGCCACCAAGGACGGTCGCATCATCCTGAATCGCCGCCGCAACGCCGGCCGCAAGAAGCTCTCGGCCTAAGGCCGCCTGGCCGGATGACGGCCGTGGACAAGCCGACCAAGCCTTTGCGCCGGCTGATCAAGCGTTCGCAGTTTCAACGGGCCGCCCGGGGCAATCGCGCCGGGCGTTCCGCGTTTGGGCTGCAGGTGATCGCTGCCGAAAGTGCCGAACCCGGCATCGGCTTCACCGTTACCAAGAAAACCGGCAACTCCCCCGAGCGCAACCGCATAAAACGTCGCCTTCGCGCGGCTGTGACAGCATGCGCGCGTGACTTTATCGATCACCATGACTATGTGCTGGTCGGACGACGGGAAGCGCTCGGCGAACCCTTCACCAAGCTGGTCGACGATCTGGGCGCGCTGATCGCGCGCGTACACAAGCCCAGATCGCCCGACGAGCGCCAATCTTCCGGCCGCGGCCCACGGAAACCAAGATAATGGAAAATAATCGCAACATCATCCTGGCCATCGTGCTCAGCATGGTCGTGCTGTTTGGCTGGCAGTTCTTCGTGGCCGGCCCGCAAATGGAACGCGCCCAGCAGCAGGCACAGGTTGCCGCCGAACAGGCCCAGGCCGAAGCAGCGCTGGCAACGCCCACCACCACCGTTTCAGCCGATGGCACCGTGGCCCCGGCCGCCGATGGCAGCGCCGTCTATGCCGACCGTGCCGCCGCCATTGCCGCGACCAGCCGCGTCGTCATCGATACCGAAGACCTGCACGGCTCGATCAACCTGACCGGCGCCCGCCTCGACGATCTCGAACTCAAGCAGTATCGCGAGACCGTCGATCCGACATCGCCGATCATCACCCTGCTGACCCCGGCCGGTGCGCCCAATGCCTATTTCGCCGAACAGGGCTGGGTGCCCGCTGCCGGCGCAACGATTGCCGTGCCCGACGGCAAGAGCGTCTGGAGCGTCGAGGGCGGGGCCACCACGCTCACCGCCACGACGCCAGTCACCCTGCGCTGGGACAATGGCGCGGGCCTGATCTTCCACCGCACCTTCTCGGTGGACGAGCATTATCTCTTCACCATCACCCAATCGATCGAGAATACCGGCACGAGCGATGTGGCGCTGTTCCCCTATGCGCGCGTGGCGCGGCATGGCACGCCCAAGGTCGCCAATTTCTTCATCCAGCATGAAGGCCCGCATGGCGTGCTGGGCAGCAACAACCTGATCTCGAAGAAATATACCGACCTGCAGAAGGAACAGCAGGCGCGCTTCGACAACACCACCGGCTGGCTCGGCTTCTCGGACAAATACTGGGCGACTGCCGTGCTGCCCAAGGCCGACGCCCCGATCAACGCGCTGTTCTCGTGGAAGAATACCGGCAGCTATGACGACTACCAGACCAGCTTCGTGGAAACGACGCCGGTCACCGTCGCCGCCGGCGCCACCGCGACCCATGAGAGCTACCTGTTTGCCGGCGCCAAGGAAGAAGCCGTCATTTCCGCCTACCAGACGCACTATGGTTTCGACCGGCTGGAGTTGATGATCGACTGGGGCTGGTTCTCGTTCATCACCAAGCCGATGTATTACCTGCTGAGCTTCCTCTACGGCATCATCGGCAATTTCGGCGTCGCCGTGCTATGCGTGACCGTCATCGTCAAGGCGATCTTCTTCCCGCTGGCCAGCCGCTCGTTCGCCTCGATGGCGGCGATGCGCCGCGTGCAGCCGGAAATGAAGGCGATCCAGGAACGCTTCAAGGATGACCGCCCCGGCCAGCAGCAGGCCATGATGGAGCTTTACCGCAAGGAAAAGATCAATCCGCTCAGCGGGTGCTGGCCGATCCTCATCCAGATTCCGGTGTTCTTCTCGCTCTATACCGTCATCTTCATCAGCCTCGACATGCGCCATGCGCCGTTCTTCGGCTGGATCCAGGATCTGGCGGCGCCCGATCCGACCAATATCTTCACCCTGTTCGGCCTGATCCCGTGGGATCCGACCGTGCTGCCCTTCATCGGCAGCTTCCTGCATCTGGGCATCTGGCCGGTGATCATGGGCATCACCATGTGGGTCCAGATGAAGCTCAATCCGCCGCCGCCGGATCCGACCCAGGCGATGATCTTCAACTGGATGCCGGTGATCTTCACCTTCATGCTGGGCACCTTCCCGGCGGGCCTGGTGATCTACTGGGCGTGGAACAATACGCTGTCGGTCACCCAGCAGTATTTCATCATGAAGCGCCACGGCGCCGAGGTGAACCTGCTCGGCAACATCCTCGATGCCTTCAAGCGCAAGCCCAAGGCGAGCGAACCGACCAAGTCCTGATCGGCAGGACTTTCCGCGACCTCATTCCCGCGGAAGCGGGAATCCCCCTTCGGACGGCAAGGGAGATTCCCGCTTCCGCGGGAATGACTTTGTGGTTTGAGTCAGGCTGCGGACGGACGTCGTGAACAGGAGAATGGCACCATGAGCACCATCGATTACGCGCCCGACATGATCGAACGCGGCCGCCTGCTGTTCGCGCGGCCGTTCCTGTTCGTCAAGGGCTGCGTGCGCATCGCCGACCTGCCGCCGATGGACAAGGTCGAGATCGCCTTTGCCGGGCGCTCCAATGTGGGCAAGTCGAGCCTGATCAACGCGCTGTGCGGCACATCGAGCCTGGCGCGGACCTCCAATACGCCGGGCCGCACGCAGGAGCTCAACATCTTCGAGAGCCAGAGCGAAAACCTGCGCATCGTCGACATGCCCGGCTATGGCTATGCCAAGGCGCCCGAGGACAAGGTGCGGCAATGGACCAAGCTGATCCACCAATATCTCACCGGCCGCGCCACGCTGCGCCGCGTCTATGTGCTGGTGGACGGGCGTCACGGTCCAAAGGACAATGACCTCACGGTCATGAACGAACTCGACAAGGCGGCCGTGAGCTACCAGGTGGTGCTGACCAAGGCCGACAAGCCTTCGGCGGGTGAACTGACCAAAGTGATCGCGGCGACAAAGGCGGCCATAGCAAAGCGTCCGGCCGCGCATCCGCATGTGGTCCTGACCTCGAGCCTCAAGGGCGAGGGCCTGCGCGAACTGCGCACCGAAATCGCCATGCTGCTGGAGAGCTGAGGACACCCCCCACCCCCCGCGCGGTGGGATGCGACTACCGTGTCGTACACGCCACCCAGCGGCGCAGCACCTCGCCCAGCGCGGCGGACTTGGCCGCCAAATCCTGCTCATCCCGGAACGTCACCACGCCGCGATCGGGGGCTGCCCAGGACAGCAGCCGGTCCGGGTCCTCGAAGCGGAAGAAATCATCGGCCCCGGCCTTGGCGCCACGATGCAGGATCAGTTGCAGCCGGTCGCCCGGATGCAGGCGCATGGTGATGCGGTCATCCTCGCCCGGCCCGAAGCTCGGGGCATTCCATTTGATGGTCTCGACGAGATCGGGCACGGCAGCGAGGATCAGCCGGCGCAGCGTCTCGATCTCGGCCTTGCGGCGGTGTTCAAGGCCATCGAGATAGGCGTCTACCGCTGACAGCTTTTCCGCGACGGCCATGTCAACGTCCCTTGAAGAACTGTCCGATATAGCCTGCAACGTCAGCGCTGTCGGACGGCGTGGCAATGGAGGATATGGCGGTTTCCACCACATTGTCGGGCGCCTTGCCGCGCCGCAGTTCAGCCAGAGCCAGCGTGTAGTCATCGAGAAATTCCGGGTGCGGCTGGAAACTCAGCGCCGCGCCATTGCGATAGGCCAGCCCGGCATTGGGGGTGAAATCGGATGCCAGGATCACCTCGGCCTCGGCGGGCGCGACAATCACCTGGTCCTGGTGCGAGCAGGCCACAGCCAGCGAAGCGGGCGCGGCGCGCATGAAGCCGGGGCGGGCCGTGACGGCATAGCTGTGCCGCCCGAGACCCCAGCCCTTTTCGGACTTGCGCACGTCGCCCCCCAGCGCATCGGCCATGATCTGGTGGCCAAAGCAGACGCCGAGCATTGGCGTGTTCCTGCCATAGGCGTCGCGAATGAAGGCGCGCAGCGGGTCGAGCCAGGCATAATCGTCATAGACGCCGGCCGCCGAGCCGGTGATGACGATGCCCTCCAGCGTGGCCGGATCGGGGAGCGGCGCGCCGTCGGAAACCGCCACCATGTCATAGCTGAAGCCCTGCCCGGTGCCATCGAACATGGTCTCGAACATCTTGCGATAGGGCCCGAACCGGTCGCGCAGCGACAGGGGAACTTCGCCGGTCTGGATGATGGTGAGTTTCATGGGGGCACGGGGGATAAAATGAAATTCTACGCCGTATACCTCACAGCGTCATTCCCGCGAAGCGGGAATCCCCCCTTGCGTGGCTGGCATGGCGCCACGCCCTCGTGGTTCGCTGCTTCAGTGCCTCGACCAACGGGGCGCGCCCCTATGCCGGAATGAACTGCAGCGCCAGCCCGTCGATACAGTAGCGCAACCCGGTGGGCGGGGGGCCGTCTTCGAAGACGTGGCCCTGGTGACCGCCGCAATTGCTGCAATGGACTTCGGTGCGGGTCATGCCGAAGGTGCTGTCGACATTGGTGCCGATGGCGCCCGGGATGAAGGTGTAAAAGCTCGGCCAGCCGGTGCCGCTGTCGAACTTGGTGGCCGATTCAAACAGCGGCTGGTCGCAGCCGGCGCAGGCGAAAACACCCTCGCGATGCTCATCGAGCAAAGGCGAGGTGAAGGCGCGTTCGGTGCCTTCTTCGCGCAGGATGTAATAGGCGTCGGGCGAGAGCTTGGCGCGCCATTCGGCCTCGGTCAGCTTATAGGGAAAGTCGCCTTCGGCGGCCACGGTGGCGCCGGTGGGGCGCAGCCAGGTGAAGGCGGCAAGGGCGGCGATGGCGGTGCCGCCCAGCAGCAGGTTGCGACGGTCGATGACGGCCATTTCTGTTCCCTTTCAGCAGGCGCCCCGCGCCCGGAACCGCAGGAGGGATGCGGGCGCGGCGCGGGGCTGAGCCGACGGTCATTGTAAAGCCTCGGGCCAGGCAATGACACGTCAAGTTATGGTGAGAGGCCGCCGCATGCGGCCTCTCTATGGGCACCATTCGAACTGGCGCCTCTTTTGGTTACAGGGCCAGCCTACATAGCCGACTTGGGTGTCAGCACGGCGTCGATGACGTGGATCACGCCATTGGACTGGATCACGTCGGGGATGGTGACATTGGCCGTGGTGCCGTTTTCGTCGGTCACGGTGACCTTGCCATCGGCAGCCTTGAGGGTCAGCTTGCAGCCACCGACCGTATCGACCACATGCTCGCCGCCATCGGCTTCGACCATGCCGACAATATCGGTCGACAGCGCCTTGGCCGGGATGACATGGCAGGCCAGGATAGTGGACAGCATTTCCTTGTTTTCCGGCTTCAGCAGCGTTTCGACCGTGCCTTCGGGCAGGGCGTCGAAGGCGGCATTGACGGGCGCCAGCACGGTGAACGGGCCCTCGCCCGACAGGGTCTCGACGAGGCCCGCAGCCTTGACGGCGGCAACCAGCGTCGTGTGATCGGCCGAGTTCACGGCGTTTTCAACAATGTTCTTGTCGGCAAACATGGCGGCGCCACCGACCATCGGATTGTCCTGGGCGAAAGCCGCGCCCGAGAGGGCGGAGACGGACAGCATGGCAGCGAGAGTAAGAGTGCGGAAATTCATGTTTTCATTCCTTCCTGTGTTTCGTTCCCATTGTTCGGCTGGGACAGAGGAAGTTACGAAGCGCTCCTGCGTCGGGTTTCGCGCAGTTTCAGCCTATATTTCAGCTTTGACGTGAAACTTTGCGGCGCCCGATCTCGTATCGGGCGCCCGCATCAGATCGGGGTAGCCGAGCCAACGGCTACGATCGGACCCTGGGCGACGCCGGTGGGCGAACCGCCGGTCTGTTCGAGCGTCACCGCCAGCACGGTGCCAGGGCCGATATTGGCCTTGGCCGTCGCATCGAGCGGAATTTCCAACCGCTGATTGACCGGGATGACGCCCATGGATACGGCCGGCTGGTCACCATTGATGTACCAGAGCTCGAAATCCTTTTCGGGCACCGCTGCGCCCTTGAGCGAGGTGATGCGGACCTGGCCTTGCGTCTGGTCATAGACCGCCAGGAATTCAACGCCGCTGCCCTCCTGGGCCTGCAATGCGGCCACAAGCTGCACCGCCATCCGGTCGGCATCGAAGCGCGGCTGCATGAGGTTGAAGCCGACCGCGGCCACGGCAACGGCCAGAGCGCCGGCGGCGATGCCGCGCCAGACCATCAGGTTCTCCCACAAGGATACCCGGCCGCGCGACCGAACGGCGTCGCCGAAGGCGCGGGCCTCGATGGCGGCATAGAGATGGGCGGGGACTGGCGTTTCCTCATATTCGGCATTGAGGGCGGCAAAACGGGAAACCCAGAAATCGCGCTCGGCGCGCAGGGACTGGTCAGCCTCGATCAGGCGGCCGATACGCTCGTGCTCGCTGGCCGAGAGCAGGCCGAGCACATACTCGGCCACCAGGGCGTTGCGCCCCTCGCGATCCCCGCCGATGTCATCACTCGTGCTCATGTCGTCAGGCAGTCTTTCAGTTTGATGAGGCTCCGGCGCAGCCAGGTCCGCATCGTATTAAGGGGCACGGCAAAGCGGGTCGCCAGTTCCTCGTAGCTGTAGCCGTCGAGGTAAGCGCCGCGCACCGCGTCGGCACGATCGGGTTCGAGCGTGCCCAGGCAATGCTCGATCCGGCCCCTGTCCTCGCTGTCCGCTGCAGCGCGTTCAGGGTTCGGGCCGGCATCGGGAATCTCCAGCGCCACGTCAATATCGTCGGCAACGGGCCGACGGGCCCGCAGCATGTCGAGCGCATGGTTGCGGGCAACGGCCACCAGCCAGCTGATGGGACTGGTATTGCCGGCCACATAACGATCGGCGCGCTGCCAGATCTTCACATAGACTTCCTGGATGGCCTCTTCGGCCTCCGAGCGGTCCTTCAAGATACGCAGGGTCACTCCGAAGAGTTTCGCGCTGGTGCGTTCGTAGAGCACACGGAACGCAGCCCGATCCCGCAGGGCGCACCGGGCGATGAGGTCAGCAATATCCTGGGACGGGGTAGTGGTGGACATGAAACCGGTCTGCCTCCGAAACGAGCCGGGCCGCACCTCCCCGGTGCGGACGTCCAGCCTGTCCGATAACGTAACAGAGCTTAAAATGGATCAATGCGCAAATGCCGCATAAGCGTCTTTTCCTTTGGGCACTGATGCTCTAGACCCGTTGCGGTCTTTTAGCGCCGCTTCGCCAATAGAATGGGTCCGTCCATGACTGATCAGACTTCATCGACCGACCGCTTCAGCCACGATGCGGGGATTCTCGCGCAGGCACTGCCCTATATGCAGCGCTACGAGGGCAAGACCGTCGTGGTGAAATATGGCGGCCATGCCATGGGCGACCTCAAGCTTGGCCAGGCCTTTGCGCGCGACATAGCCCTGCTCAAGCAGTCCAAGGTCAATCCGATCGTGGTGCATGGCGGCGGGCCGCAGATCGCCTCCATGCTGAAGAATCTGGGAATCGAATCCAAGTTCGAGGGCGGGCTGCGCGTCACCGATGCGCGGACCATGGAAGTGGTCGAAATGGTGCTGGCCGGCTCCATCAACAAGGAAATCGTGGCGCTGATCAATGCCGAAGGCGAGTGGGCCATTGGGTTGTGCGGCAAGGACGGCAACATGGTCTTCGCCAAGAAGGCCGTGAAGACCATGAAGGACCCCACCTCCAATATCGAAAAGGTGCTCGACCTCGGCTTTGTCGGCGAGCCTATCGAAGTCGATCGTACGCTACTCGACCTGCTGGCACGTTCCGAGATGATCCCGGTCATCGCCCCGGTCGCTCCGGGCCGCGACGGCAATACCTACAATATCAACGCCGACACCTTTGCCGGCGCCATTGCCGGCTCGCTCGGCGCCAAGCGCCTCCTGTTCCTGACCGACGTGCCGGGCGTGCTCGATCGCGACGGCAAGCTGATCCCCGAACTGTCCGTGCGCGAGGCCAAGGAGCTGATTGCCGACGGCACCATTTCGGGTGGCATGATTCCCAAGGTCGAAACGTGCCTCGAAGCCCTCGACAATGGCGTCGAGGGCGTGGTGATCCTCAACGGCAAGATGCCCCATGTGGTGCTGGTGGAACTGTTCACCGAATTCGGCGCCGGCACGCTGATCGTACGGTAGGCCAACCAGCCGCATTGACGCTTTGCTAACCATTTGCCACAGCTCGGTCGATTTGACCGGGCTGTGGCGCATCTGCCCTAGCCCGGTCCTGACAAGTCGTGGCAAATTTTAGCCATCAGTTGCGGGGGCTTTTTGTGATGCGTAGCGAAATGAAGTTAGCGGCAGTGGCCGTTGTTGCCGTGCTCGGTTCGACGATGGCTGCGCAGGCCCAGTCCATGGTGGCGCCGGTGGTCACCAGCGGCATGTACCAGCCGAGCTATTCGGCCTGGGATGGCTTCTATGTCGGTGCGCAGGGCAGCCTGATTGGCATGAAGAGCCATGAGATCGCCCCCGGCATTCTGGTAGGCGAACAGCTACTCGGCGATATTGGCGGCAGCGCCGGCGTGTTCGCGGGTTACCGCTACCAGCTCAACGACTGGCTGGTGCTGGGCCTCGACGCCGAAGTCAACAATGTAGCGACCCAATTCGAATTCAACGGCGCCACCAACTACGGCGCGCTCAAGTGGGACGCGGCGGTACGCGCCACGCTGGGCTATCCGGTTGCCCCTAACGTATTGGCCTATGGCACGGTTGGCTATTCGTGGGGACGCTTCGATTTCACCCCCAGCCGCGGCGTCGATACGGCATTCACCGCCGGGGGTTTCCAGCTTGGCCTGGGCGTCGACATGATGGTCACCCAGAACCTCATGGCCCGTCTCAACGCGACCTGGACGCATTACGGCGTCAACAACGTGCCCGGCGGCGGCACCAGCGAGCCGAGCAATCAGGTGGTCCGCGCCGGTCTCGCCTGGAAGTTCTAGCCCCGACATCCAGGGAATCGAAAGGCCGCCCCGGAGGGCGGCCTTTGCATGTCTAGGCTTCGACCAGCACCGGCTGGACCGGAGCGCCCTGCCCGTGCCCGCGCCCTGGCCCCTTGAAGAAGGGCGACAGCAGCAGGACCAGGGCAAAGCTGCCCACCACGTACCAGAGCGCCAGGCTCGATGCGCCGGCAAAGGCGGCATGCGGCGTGCCACCGCTGGCAAAGGTATCGCCCAGATTGCTGAAGAATATCTGGCCGATAATGGCGACGCCGAGCGCGCCACCCACCTGCTGGAAGGCCTGCAGCGCCCCCGAGCCGGCCCCGGCATCGCGCGGCGGCACATTTGCCAGCACGAGCTGGAACAGCGAGGAGAAGCCCAGGCCCAGGCCGATGCCGGCAATCAGCAGCGGCGGGAGGAAGGCCCAGTGATCGATGCTGTCGGTCACCCCGGCAATGTAGAAATGCAGCCAGGCAATGCCGAATGACAAGAGGGCCCCCGCAGCCGCCAGACGGAAGCGCAGGAAATTGGCGCCGAAGCGGGCGGCAATGCCCGAGGCGATCAGCACACCCACCGAGAAGGGGGTGTTGGTGAGGCCCGATTCGAGCGGGGTGAAGTCGAAGCCGCCCTGCAGCAGCAGCGAGATCACCATGAACATGCCCGGAATGCCCGAGGCAAACACGGTGACCACGAAGGCGCCGAACATGAACTGCTTGTTGGTGATCAGGTCGAAGTTCAGCAGCTGCGAAGCGCCCGTGGCGGCGCGGTTGCGGGTCCACAGTACGAAGGCGACCAGCAGTATGACCCCGGCGGCGATCATGGCGAAAGCCCAGAGCGGCCAGCCATAAGCGCGCCCCTCGACGATCGGGAACACCACAGCCATGATGCCCAGGCCGAACAGGCCGATGCCGACATAGTCGTTCCGGAGGGTGGCATGGCCGGGCAGGCGCGGAATGAGGAACCAGCCGGCGACCACCGCGGCAATACCGATCGGGATATTGACGAGGAAAATCGGCTGCCAGTCGAGGCCGAACAGATTGGCCGAGATCAGCACGCCGCCCAGGATGGGGCCGCAGACCGAGGCGAGACCGGCCGAAAGACCGAACAGCGAAAAGGCTTGGCTGCGCTCATGCGGCGGGAAGGTCACGGTGGCGATGGCCAGCACCTGCGGCGTCATCATGGCGCCGGCCAGGCCCTGGATCACGCGGGCGGCAATGAGGAATTCGATATTGGGCGCCAGCCCGCACAGGGCCGAAGCCGCGGTGAAGCCGGCCACGCCCCAGAGGAAGAGCGTGGTACGGCCCACGATATCGCCGAGGCGGCCGAAGGGCAGCAGGCCCAGCGCGAAAGCCAGGATATAGGCGGCGATCACCCATTCGATCTGGCTGTCGGTAGCGCCGAGCCCGTCGCGCATCGAGGGCAGCGCGACGTTGACGATGGTCACGTCGATCAGGTTCATGAAATTGGCAATGAGCAGCACGAACAGCGCCAGCCAGCGGCGCGGATCGGGTGGAGCGTCGGCCCCTGGATTGTGGTGTTGAGCGGACATGGTATTTCCCTTGAATGTCAGGATTTGCGGATAAAGCTGCGCTCCAGCTCGGTCTGCACCCGTTCGAGCATGGACAGCGATGGGTTGGACTGGCGCCAGCAGTCGGACATGGCGCCGGTCGAAATCAGGGCGGCCGCCTCGGGGTCGAGGTCGGACCGGAATGAGCCGTCGGACATGCCGAGACGGAAAATCTCGGCAAACTGGTTTCGCCAGAAATCACGCATGGGCAGCATGATCTCCGCCACTGTCGCATCACGCCGTGCTCTTTCGACAAGTTCTGTCAGTATGATGATGAGATCGGGCATATCGGCCACCGTTTCGCGGAAATCCGCAAATTCGAGATGCAGCCGTTCGAGCCCGCTTTTGCCCACGCGCGAGTGGCGCAAAGCCTGGGCCTTGAAGTCGTCGCGCAAGGATTCCGCCACCAGCGCCACCAGCGCTTCCTTGGAAGGCACATGGTAATGCAGTGTCGCGATATTGATGCCGACGCGAGCCGCTATGTCCCGCGTGCGCAGGCCTTCGAGCCCCTTTTCGACAATGATCTGCCGCGCCGCCAGGGCAATGGCGACCCGGCGGTCATCGCCGCTTTCACGCTTGCTATTGGGTTGATCGGGGTTCATCGCATCCTCTCGGCGGGAGGTGCTATACGCCTGTCCGGAAAATCAATCAATCATTTGATTGATACAAAGCAGCCATGCGTTTTCCGCGGGACAGGTCCGGAAGCATTACTCCATCTGCGGCACGTCGCCATGCTCGAACAGCACGACGGGCTCGCCGAATTCGCCATTGACTAGGTCTGCCGTGCGCGACCAGGCAATCACTCCGGCATAGCTGCCCTGTGCCGCCATGCGGCGGCCGTCCATCCTGGCCTTGTCGGCCGAGGGCACCTCGCGCGCCTCGAAGGCGGGCTGCAGCTCGCCCTCTTCGTCGCGGACGAAGGCCAGCAACACCACCAGTGTCTTGAGCTTGGCTTCCGGCGCCTGGCCGGCGGAGGATTGCAGCGTCCGCATTTTCGAATGTCTTCCCGAACCGGATTCTTCAGTCCGGGCAGACTAGAACAAAAACAGAACTTTCAACAAGCAGGTAAATGCGACAAACGCACGGCTGTCAGCGCCGGGTCAATTCCACCACCGGAATGATGTCGCGCGTGGTCTTTTCCTCGTAGCCGGCAAACTGGGGGAAGCGGCGGGCCTGCTCGGCATAGATGGTGTCGCGCTCGTCCCCTTCGACCACCCGCGCCCGCACCGGGATGCGCTCGATCGTGGTACCATCGCCAACCTCGATCTCGACATCGGGATGGGCGACCAGGTTGTGGAACCAGGCCGGGTTCTTCGGCGCCCCGCCATAGGAGGCGAAAACGTACCAGGGGCCGTCGGCTTCCTCATGCAGATACATCAGGGGCTGCGTCCGCTCCTGCCCCGATTTGGCGCCGATGGCATGGAGCAGTAGGACCGGCGAATTCTTGAAATGGCCCCCGGGCTTGCCGCCATGCTGCTTGAAGTCGGCAATGACCTGCGCGTTGAAATCGTTCATGTTGGAATCCTCTCGGTGTGCCCTGGCTCATTCAAAATCGGTAGCAATCCTGGGAGTTCAACCCATCCGCGGGGGAATTTGTCCATGCCCGCTCCATCCGACGACCGGCGTAGGTAACGTGGCACCTTGCCATCCCCACCCCGATGTCATCCCGGCCTTGAGCCGGGATCCAAGGTAGATCGGGCTAAACAGGGCTACTCACAAGCGCAAACTTATCCATCTTATCCCCGTCCCCAAAACCTCCCGTATCATCCTCCCATCCCTCCGCATGGGCGGCCTGCAGGCGAACAGTGGCGGAGGGTGCCGGGTGCGGCTTCGCTGCTCGCACAGGTCCGAGTCCGGGCGGAAGCGTGTGCGCGACCCCCCGTACAGTTCCAAAAACCGGCACCCCGAGGCGGTCAACGTCTCACTACTAAATTTACTCAGGGGCGTCAGCCGTCTCGGGGGCCGCCCATCCATGAAACCGCATCCCAGGCGGCGCCTTGCCATGCCCGATTGACAAAACATCGCGCCGGGCATCCAACCACGGCACCAATTGGAGTGCCCGCCATGCAGGACTATGTCCGCCGCATCCTCACCTCGTCGGTCTATGAAGTTGCCGAGGAAACCCCGCTCGAAAAGATGAATCTGCTCTCGGCCCGGCTGGGCGCCGAGGTGCTGCTCAAGCGCGAGGACATGCAACCGGTCTTCTCCTTCAAGATTCGCGGCGCGCATAACCGCATTGCCCAGCTCACAGCCGAAGAACGCGCCCGCGGCGTCATCTGCGCCTCGGCCGGCAATCACGCGCAGGGCGTTGCCCTATCGGCGACGCGGCTGGGCATCCGCGCCATCATCGTCATGCCCACCACCACGCCTGTCATCAAGATCAACGCTGTCCGCCGGCTGGGCGGCGAGGTGGTGCTGTTCGGTGACGGCTTCGACGCCGCCCGCACCCATGCCGCGGAGCTCGCCGAAAAGCATGGCTATGTCGTCGTGCATCCGTTCGACGATCCCGATGTCATCGCCGGCCAGGGCACTGTCGGCATGGAGCTGTTGCGCCAGCATCCAGGCGAGATCGGCGCCATCTATGTGCCGGTCGGCGGCGGCGGGCTGGCGGCGGGCATTGCCGCCTTCGTCAAGTTCCTGCGCCCCGAAATCCGGGTCATCGGCGTCGAGCCCGAGGAGGCGGCCAGCATGAAGGCGGCCATAGCCGCCGGCCATCCGGTGGCGCTCGACCAGGTGGGCCTGTTCGCCGATGGCGTGGCGGTGCGCCAGGTGGGCAATGAGACCTTCCGCATCTGCCGCGAACTGCTCGACGATATCGTCACCGTCACTGCCGACGAAATCTGCGCCGCCATCAAGGATATCTTCGACGACATGCGCGCCATTGCCGAGCCGGCGGGCGCGCTGGCTTTGGCCGGGCTGCGGCGGCAGGTGGAGCTTGGTGAAGCGCCCGCCGGGGCACTGATCGCCATCAATTCGGGCGCCAATGTCAATTTCGACCGCCTGCGCTACGTGGCCGAACGGGCCGAGATCGGCGAGCGGGCCGAGGCCTTGCTCAGCGTCGAAATCCCCGAGCGGCCGGGCAGCTATCGCGCCTTCATCCGCCTGCTCGGGCAGCGCTCGATCACCGAGTTCAACTATCGCTTCGCCCATGGCCGCACCGCCAAGATTTTCGTCGGCATCAAGCTGGTGGGGGGCGATGCGGAAAAGCACGAGATCATCACCCTGCTCGAAGGTCACAACCTCAAGGTGACCGACCTCACCGACAATGAGGTGGCCAAGCTGCATGTCCGCCACATGGTCGGCGGGCGGGTGAGCGATCTCGCCGACGAGATCGTCTACCGCTTCCAGTTTCCCGAGCGGCCGGGAGCCCTGCTGAAATTCCTCGAAGGGCTCAACGACGTCTGGAACATTTCGCTGTTCCACTACCGCAACCACGGCGCCGATTATGGCCGCGTGCTAGTGGGCGTGCAGATCCCGCCCGCAACCCGGAGCGATTTCATCGCTCATATCGACGCCATCGGCTTCCCCTATTGGGACGAGACCGACAACCCCGCCTACCGGCAATTTCTCGATCACGACCGCCCCTGAACCGGGAGTGTCGCAACTGTGTCATCGGCGTTATGCTGCAATAAACCGACAATAAAAGACTCCGGCCAATATCTGGCCGGAATCTATTGCAATTCAACGGACAAGAAGCCATCTGCCCCGAGACGGCGCCGGTTCTTCTGTTCAATGCGCCCACCCGACAAATCAAACCACAACATAATGCCGGAGATGACATGAGGACCACAAAGACCGCCCGCCTGCTGCTGCTGAGCGGCGTTGCCACCGCCGCCCTGATGGGCCAGGCCATGGCGCTCGACGCCCAGGCTTTCGTCGATCGCATCGCCGAAGTCTACAAGCCCCTCGGCTATGATTTCGCCTTTGGCGCTGCCACGCTCGATGGCGATACCATCACCGTCGATGGCGGCACCGTGACCATCGTGTCGTCGCCCGATGCGAAGCTGGAGCCGATGGTCTTCGACACCGAGGTCACCTTCTCGGGCGTGGTCGAGAATGCCGATGGCAGCTACACCGCCGATTCCGTCAGCATTCCCGATATCGATACCGATTTTGCCACCGATCCGGTCGGCCACCTGAACCTCAGCGATATCCTCGTCGAGGGCTTCTACCTGCCGGCAGGCAATCCGGTGCCGGCGATCGGGCTGATACAGCTGTTCGAATCGTTCAGCACCGGCCCGCTCTCGATCACCCGTGACGGCGAAGAAGTCGTCTCCTTTGATTCCATAACTTCGGAATCCACCTTCAATCCGGCTTTCGCCTCGATCGAGCTGACCGACCTGACCTCGACCTTCTCGATCAATGGCATTTCGGCCGACCTCACTTCGGTTGCCGAGGAAGACCCGGCAGCGGGGGCGACCATCGAAGCGCTCGGCCTCAACACCATTTCGGGCGATGTCTATCTGGACATGGACTGGTCGATGGCCGACGGCCACGTGGTGGTCAACGAATTCTCGTTTGATTTCGCCGACGTCGGCGCGCTCGATATCAATCTCGACCTCACCGGCTTCACCCCCACCGTGCTCGACCAGATCTACGCCATGCAGGCCTCGATGGGCGGCGAGCAGACCGAGGAGCAGGCACAGGCGCAGATGATGCAGGGCATGGCGCTGATGCAGGGCGTCAATATCGTCTCCGCCTCGGTCCGCTATGACGATGCGTCGCTGGCCGGCAAGCTGCTCGACTTCTTCGCCGCCCAGTCCGGCGCCGATCGCGCCAGCTTCGTTGAGGGCCTCAAGTCGATGCTGCCGGCGATGCTGGCCGAATCGGGCATTCCCGCACTCAACGATCTCGTCGTGCCGCCGGTCTCGGACTTCCTCGACGATCCGCAGAGCCTCGAAGTCAAGGTGGCGCCGCCTTCGCCCACCTCGCTGCTGGTGCTGATGGCTGCCGCTGCCAATCCTGCCGGCCTCATTACCGCTTTGGGCCTGGCCGTCGAAGCCAATACGCCGGCTGAATAGCCGTCTCCGGGAACGGCGCTCCGGCGTCGTTCCCGCACTCTTTATCCCCATCTTCAATATTGCGTTCTATACTGGGCGGACCATGAACGACCTGACGTCCCCTCCCCGCCGCAGCCTCAACCACATCACCGATTGGGTGTTCGATCTCGATAACACTCTCTATCCGCGCGAATGTAACCTGTTCGCGCAGATCGACAGCCGCATCACCCAATATGTGATGGAGGTGACGAGGCTCGATTTCGCCGCTGCCCGCGCCCTGCAGAAGAGCTACTACCGGGATTTCGGCACCACGCTTAACGGGCTGATGCTGAAGCACGAGATCGACCCGGACCATTTCCTCAACACGGTCCACGCCATCGACTACTCGCCGGTCAGCGCGCATCCGGACCTGATCGCGGCCATCCGTGCTTTGCCCGGCCGCAAGTTCATCCTCACCAATGGCGATACCGGCCATGCCCGCTCTGTGCTATCGAGGCTGGGCGGCGCCGACATTTTCGAGCATGTCCACGATATCCGCGCCATGACCTTCGTGCCCAAGCCGCACCGCTCGGCCTATGACGGCTTTTTCGCCCTGCACGGCATCGACCCGACCCGGGCGGTGATGTTCGACGACCTCGAAAAGAACCTCGTCGTGCCGCACGAAGTGGGCATGGCGACGGTGCAGGTGGTGGCATCGGCCAACTATGTGCATGAACAGGTCGAAGCCTGGGAGCTGGGCCGCACCTCCGGCCCCCATGTGCATCACATCACCGACAATCTGGCGCGCTTCCTGCGCAAAATGCCCTGACTAAATATTGTTCAGGTGCAGGATATTGCCGTCCGGGTCCTTGAGCCATACGGCCTTGAAGCCGTTGGTGCTGTGGATGCCGTCCTTATAGTCCAGGCCCATATCCGGATAGTGCTCGAAACTTATCCCCTTGGCCGTGAGATCGGCGACAATGGCGTCGAGCTGGTCACCGACACCCCAGACAACGGCATTGGCCTTGCTGGTGCCGGCGAAGTCGGAGACATAGACGTTGAGTGTGGTCTTGCCGGTCTTGAAGGAGAGCACGTTGTCGTCGCCCTGGGTCAGCTCGAGCCCGAGCTTGTTCTGATAAAAGTCCCTGGCGCGCGACATATCCCTGACCGCTACGATGGCTGATGAGTCGATGTCCTTGAGCATGGTCACATCCTCGCTGTGTGCATGGGTTCGAACGCGGTCGCCCGCGTCATGGTTCAATGACGTTCGGCCCGCCGCTTTACAGACAGCACCTGCGGCAGTATTAACGCCCACTCCATCGGCGATTGCCGATGTATCAGGGCGGCCCGGAGCCGCGAAACCATCAGGAACTGTGTCATGGAATATCGTCGCCTGGGCAAATCCGGCCTCAAGGTCAGCGAGCTGTCGCTCGGCAGCTGGGTCACCTTCTCCAAGCAGGTGGACGAGAAGGAGGCCCTGGCGCTGATGGGGCTGGCCTATGACGAAGGCGTCAATTTCTTCGACAATGCCGAGGGCTACGAAGCAGGCGAATCCGAAGCGCTGATGGGCGCTGCCCTCAGCAAGCTGGGCTGGAGCCGCGACAGCTATGCGGTCTCCTCCAAGGTGTTCTGGGGCGGCACCAAGCCGACGCAGAAGGGTCTTTCCCGCAAGCATGTGACCGAGGCGGCCCATGCCGCGCTCAAGCGCCTGCGCGTCGATTACCTCGACCTCTATTTCTGCCATCGTCCCGACACCGACACTCCGATCGAGGAAACCGTGTGGGCGATGCACAATCTCATCACCCAGGGCAAGGTGCTCTATTGGGGCACCTCGGAATGGACTGCCCAGCAGCTCACCGAAGCCTGGGCCTTTGCCCGCGCCAACCATCTCATCGGCCCGCAGATGGAGCAGCCACAATATAACCTCTTCACCCGCGAAAAGGTCGAGCACGACTATCTGCCACTCTATGACCTGATGGGCCTCGGCACCACCATCTGGTCGCCGCTGGCCTCGGGCGCCCTCACCGGCAAATACAATAACGGCATCCCCGCCGACAGCCGCATGAACCTGCCGGGCTATGAATGGCTCAAGAAGGACTGGACCAGCGAAGCCGGCAAGGCCAAGCTCGAGAAGATCGCCGAATTGGCCAAGCTGGCCAGGCAGATCGACCTGCCGGTGCATCACCTGGCCTTGCTCTGGTGCCTCCACAATCCGCATGTATCGACCGTCATCCTCGGCGCCTCGAAGCGGGCCCAGCTCGCCGACAACCTCTCGGCGCTCAAGTCGAAGGCCAAGCTGACCGGTGACGTGATCGAAAAGATCGAAACCATCATGGGCAACAAGCCCAAGCCGTTCGATCGGTATTGACTGCTCTTCCCCTCTCCCCTTGAGGGAGAGGGACGGCCTGACGCGTCCAGCGGGAGGCCAGGGTGAGGGGTTCTGCGCCATCCCATGCTTCGGCGCTCTTGGATAGCGCAGAACCCCTCATCCGCCCCTTCGGGGCACCTTCTCCCTCAAGGGGAGAAGGGAGAAGCCCCCAAAATCTATTCCCCCTCCCCCGCCGCCCGGTTATCATTGCCGCATGACCGACCTTCCCGGGCGCCGACCGCCGCCCACGCCTGACCAGGCTCCCACTTTCCGCGAGCGCATCGAGAATCTCCGCCATCTCGGCCGGCTCGTCGCGCAAATCTGGCGCACCAGCCGGCCACTGACCGCGGCCAGCATCGGCCTGCGCCTCGTGGCCTCGCTGCAACCCGTCGCCATGCTCTATGTGGGCAAGCTGATCATCGACGAGGTGGTGCGCCTCACCGGCATAACCGCGCCCGGCCCCGGCTTTGCCGAATGGTGGAGCCATGGCACGCTATCGACCATCGCGGTGCTGCTGGCGCTCGAACTGGCACTGGTGGTCGCCTCGGACCTGCTGGCTCGCGCGACAGGCCTGGTGGATTCCGTCCTCTCCGAGCTCCATTCCAACACGGTCAGCGTCGAGCTGATGGCGCATGCCGCAAGGCTCGACCTCATGCATTTCGAATCGGCCGAATATCAGGACCGGCTGGAACGCGCCCGTCGTCAGGCCGCCGGCCGCAACGCCCTGCTCAGCCAGATGTTCGGCCAGGCGCAGGACATGGTGACCGTCGTCACCCTGGGCGCCGGCCTTTTCATCTATGCGCCCTGGCTGATCCTGCTGTTGCCGCTCTCCTTCGTTCCGGCAATTTGGGGGGAGACGCGGTTCAATACGCTGGCCTATTTCATGAGCCGCTGGCGCACGCCCGAGCGGCGCGAGCTCGAATATATCCGCTATATCGGGGCCAGCGCCGAAACCGCCAAGGAACTCAAGCTCTTCGGTCTGGGCGATTTCCTCATCACCCGCTTCCGCCAGCTCGCCCATACCATCTATATCGAAAACCGTCGGCTCTCGACCCAACGTGCCATCTGGGGCGCGCTGTTTTCCTCCATTTCGACGCTGACCTATTACGGCGCCTATGGCTTCATCGTCTGGCGCACGGTGACCGGTGACTTCACCATCGGCGACCTCGCCTTCCTCTCGGGCTCGTTCCTGCGGCTCAATGGCCTGTTCCAGAAGATCCTGCTCGGCTTCACCGCCATTGCCGGGCAGTCGATGTATCTCGATGACCTCTTTTCGTTTTTTGAGATCGAACCGACGATATTGTCACCGGTGAACCCCAAGCCCTTCCCGCAGCCGATCCGCCATGGCATCACCTTCGAAAATGTCGGCTTCCGCTATCCCGATACCGAAGGCTGGACCATCCGCCACCTGAGCTTCACCTTGCAGGCCGGGGAAACCCTGGCGCTGGTGGGCGAGAATGGCGCGGGCAAGACCACCATCGTCAAGCTGCTGACCCGTCTCTACGACCCCGACGAGGGCCGCGTCACCATCGACGGCATCGACCTCAAGGATCTCAGCGTTGCCGATATCCACGCCCATATCGGCGTGATCTTCCAGGATTTCATCCGCTACAGCCTCACGGCCCGCGAGAATATCGGGGTGGGCCGCATCGCGGACCAGGACGACATGGCGCGCATCAAGAATGCCGCCGAGCTGAGCCTGGCCGATGCGGTGATCGAAAAGCTGCCCGAGGGCTATGAGCAGCAGCTCGGGCGCCTGTTCAAGAAGGGCCGCGATCTCTCCGGTGGCGAATGGCAGAAGGTCGCCATCGCCCGCGCCTATATGCGCGACGCCGACCTCATCATCCTCGACGAACCCACCGCCGCGCTCGACGCCAAGGCGGAATCCGAAGTGTTTTCCCGCTTCAAGAGCCTGGCTTCAGGCAAGACCGCGGTGATCATCTCGCACCGTTTTTCAACGGTCCGCATGGCCGACCGCATCCTCGTGCTGGAAAATGGCACGATCCTGGAATCGGGCTCACACGCGGAGCTGGTGGCTTTGCGCGGGCGATATGCGGAACTGTTCGAGCTGCAGGCGGCGGGGTATCGGTGAGCCTCGAAGGAGCTCCAGGAGTGTGGGAGAGGGTGGCAATTTCCTCGTTCAGAAGAAATTGCCGGGTGAGGGGCGCTGCGTCATCCCATGCTTCAATGCTCGCGGATAGCGCAGCGCCCCCTCATCCGCCCTTCGGGCACCTTCTCCCACGAGGGGAGAAGGGAGAGCGGACCTACCCCACCTTCACCAGCACCCGCCCCTTCACCTCGCCCGCGATAATCTCCCGCGCCGCCCCGGGCAATTCCTCCAGCCCCACCTCGCGCACCAGCCCGGCATAGGCGCCGAGATCGAACGTCCCGGCAATCCGCCGCCACGCCGCCACCCGTGTCTCGAATGGCTGCATCACACTGTCGATGCCGAACAAACTTATCCCCCGCAGGATGAACGGCAATACATTGGTCTCAAGCGCAATGCCCCCCGCATTGCCGATACTGGCAACAGAACCGCCATATTTCACCTGCTTGAGACCCTTGCTCAGAACCTTGCCGCCAACATTGTCGATCACCGCCGCCCAGCGCGCCGATTCCAGTGGCTTGTCGGGCTGGGCCAGAAATTCATCGCGGTCGACCACGCTGGCCGCACCCAGCGCCTTGAGCGCGTCGGCATGCTGAGCGCGTCCCGACAGCGCCGCGACCTGATAGCCGAGCTTTGCCAGCATGGATGTGGCAATCGTGCCGACACCGCCGGCCGCGCCGGTCACCAGCACTTCGCCAGCCTCGGGCCTGAGCCCCGCCGCTTCCAGCCTGTCGATGGCCAGCATGGCGGTCAGCCCGGCCGTGCCGACGATCATGGCGTCGCGCGTCGTCAGTCCCTGCGGCAGCGGCACCAGCCAGTCGGCATTGACCCGCGCCCGCTGGGCATAACCGCCCCAATGCGTTTCGCCGACGCGCCAGCCGGTCAGCACCACCTTGTCGCCCGCCTTATGGCGGGTATCGTCGCTGTCGCGCACACTGCCGGCAAAGTCGATGCCGCCGACATGCGGATAGGTCCGCACCAACCCGCCGCCGCCGGTGAGGCACAGCCCATCCTTGTAGTTGAGCCCCGCCCAATCGATATCGACCGTCACATTGCCCTCTGGCAGCCTGCTGTCATCGAGCATCTGCACCGACGAGGACACTTTGCCCTCGGCGTCGCGGTCAGTCAGCAGTGCGCGGAAACTCATGATCGACTCCTGGTTTTTCGCCAGCTTGGCACGAGCGGCCGAATGGAGCCACCCTCTGGCGCCATGCGCCGAAGCGCCTTACCTCTTGATGCAGCAAGCCCATCGAGTCACCGTCTTGAGCACACCCAGCGACGCCCATATATCCGTGATTGCCGAAACCTATCGCCTGTTGGGCGATCCGACGCGGCTGCGCGTATTGCTGGCATGTCTCTCCGAGCCCATCGCCGTGGGCGACATTGCCAAGGCGGTCAACGCCTCGCCTTCGCTGGTCAGCCATCATCTGCGCCTGTTGCGGGCGGCGCGGCTGGTGCGGGGGACGCGGCGCAACCGCCAGGTGTTCTACGACACGGCGGACGAGCATATCGCCCACATGCTGGCCGACATGATCGAACACGCGATGGAGGACCACGGCGAGGACAGCGACACCTGACCGCAGGCCCGCTGCCGCAATTGACTTGATCCAAACATATGAACATGTATTCATATGAAAGGATTTGAGGAGCAGACGATGGCTGACGGCAGCAAGGAACAGGGTCCGATGGCCCATGGGCATGGCCATGCCGGTCATGAGCATGCCGATCCCGATCAGGCAGAGCATGACCATCACGGTCATGACCATGCCGGACACGATCATTCGGACCACGACCACGAAGGCCACAGCCATGCGCCGGCGGTGAGCGCCGGCAATGAACGTGTGGTGCTGATCGGCTTCCTGCTCACTGCAGGCTTCATGGTCGCCGAAGTCGTGGCGGGCCTGCTGTCGGGCTCGCTGGCGCTGATCGCCGATGCCGGGCACATGCTGACCGATGCCGTGGCTTTGCTGCTGGCCTGGGCCGCCTTCCGCTTCGGCCGGCGGGCCTCGGACGGAAAGCGCACCTTCGGCTATATGCGGCTTGAAGTGGTGGCTGGCCTCATCAATGCCGTCACCCTGTTCGCCCTCGTCGCCTGGATCGTCTACGAGGCGATCCAGCGCTTTATGCAGCCGCATGAGGTGCTGGCCGGGCCGATGCTCATGGTGGCGGTGCTCGGGCTGCTCATCAATGTCGTGGTGTTCCTGGTGCTGTCGCGCGGCGACAAGGAGCATGTCAATATTCGCGGCGCCATGGTGCATGTGCTGGGCGACCTGCTCGGCTCGGTCGCCGCCATCGTGGCCGCCATCACCATCTGGCTGACCGGCTGGATGCCGATCGACCCCATCTTGTCGGTAGTGGTCAGCCTGCTGGTGCTGCGCAGCGCCTGGAAGCTGTTCCGCAGCTCGCTGCATATCCTGATGGAAGGCACGCCGGGCAATGTGGTGATCGAGGATTTGAGCAAGGCACTGGTCGCCAAGGTGCCCGGCCTCGCTGCCGTTCGCCACGTCCATGTATGGTCGATCACCTCGGGCCGGCCAGTGGCGACGCTGGAGATCGCCCTGGCGCCCGGCGCCAATGCCGGGGCGGTAACACGAAGCGTCAAGGCGGCGCTCAGCGCCGACTATGGCATCACCCATTCCACGGTGGAAATCGTCTGGGGCGATGCAGGGCCAAGCTGTGCGCTCGCCCCCGATGGCGTGCCTTAGATTTTCAGCAACCCCAATTCGGCCTCTCTCCCCCTTGTGTGTGGGGGGCCGGTGATTGGGAGAGGCTCCTCAGCCCTTCACCGCTCCACCCGTCAGCCCCGAAATGATGTAGCGCTGCGCCAGCAGGAAAAATCCAATCGCCGGGATGATGGTCAGCGTCAGATAGGCCAGGATTTTCGGCCAGTCCGAGCCATATTGCCCCTGGAACTGCATGATGCCGAGCGGCCAGGTGTAATTGGTGTCGGTGTTGAGCACGATCAGCGGCAGCAGGAAACTGTTCCAGCTGCCGACGAAATTGAACACGCCGACCGTGGCGATGATGGGCAGGCTCAGCGGCAGGGTGATGTACCAGTAAATCCTGAGGTAGCCGCAATTGTCCATGCGCGCCGCGTCAATCAGCTCGCCCGGCAGGCGCTTGAAGAAGCTGTGAAACAGCACGATCGAAAAGGCCAGGCTGAATGCCACCTGGGCGATGATGATGCCCAGATGCTTGTCGAGCAGGCCGAGGTCGCGCAGCTTGATGAACAGCGGCAGGATGGCGGTCGAGGCCGGGAACAGCAGGCCGAGCATGAAGAAGCTCATGAGGAACTTGCTGCCGAAAAAGCGGATATGGGCCAGCGCAAAGGCCGCCATGGACGAAACCAGTACCGACAGGGCCACCGTGGAGCAGGCGATGAACAGGGAATTCCACAGCGAGCGGAACAGGGCCGTGCCGAAGATGATGCCGGTGAAATTGGCCGGGTCCCAGCTGGCCGGCAGGCCGAAGGGATTGGTGCGCAATTCGCCGATGGATTTGAAACCGCCCAATATCGTCGTGTAGAACGGCACGATGATGAAGGCGGCAACCAGCGCCAGCGTCAGCCACTGGAAGATCGAGATTTCCGGGCGCCGGCGGCGTTTGCGATCCACGCTCATCTCGGCCATCAGTCGACCTCCCTCGAAAACAGCAAGCGGCGGTAGATCACCGTGATCACCACGCAGGCGATGAACAGCATGACGCTGACGGCGCCGCCAAAGCCCAGCTTCATGCGCAGGATGCCGAACTGGTAGAGGAAGGTGACGATGGTGTGGCTCGAATTGTTGGGGCCGCCGTTGGACAACGGGATCACCAGGTCGAACAGCTGCAGCGCCCCGATGATGGAAAAGAACACCGAAATGACGATGGAGCCCCAGATCATCGGCAGCTTGATATGCCGCACGATCTGCCATTTCTTGACGCCGTCGAGCCGCGCCGCCTCTATCACCTCGGAGGGGATGGATTGCAGGCCCGCGATATAGATCATCATGTGGAAGCCGAAATATTTCCACACGATCACCAGCATGATGGCCGGCATCACCCAGAATTTGTCGCCCAGCACGAAGGGCATCTCCATGCCGATGGCGTCGCCGACAGTGGGGATGATGCCGTAGTTGCCGTCATAGACGAATTTCCAGATCAGGCCGGCGGCGATTTCGGCCAGCATGTAGGGCAGGAAGAACAGGGTGCGGATGACGTTGACGCTCCAGCGCTTTTCCACCAGCGCCAGGCTCACCCACATGGCCAGCGGCAATTGCACCAGCAGCGACACTGCAATGACGAGCAGGCTGTTGCGCACCGCGGTCCCGAAATGGCGATGGCTCAGCACGTCGTCGTAATTGTCCAAGCCGACGAAATCGGTCATCGGGCCGTAGCCGGTCCAGTCGAAAAAGGAAAAGCTGGCCGCGTCGATCATCGGCAGCACGACGAGCACGACGAACAGGATCAATGCCGGCGGAATGAACAGCAGCAGCGGCACCAGGCTCTTGCGGTCCATGTAGCGGCGGGCGCGGCGCGGCGCGGATATTGCGGCGGACGAGGCGATCGTGGTCACGGGCTATTCCTCGGACAATCCTCGGCGGGGAACCCGGCGGACACATGGGAGAGCATCCGCCGGGAGCGCAGACAAGGTCTAGCGAATGTCGGCCGCAGCCTCTTCCACCAGCTCCGCGGCCTCTTCGGCCGACAGGGCATTGCCCGCGAGTTCAGCCGAGATGTCGTTCACCACGCCACCCACCTGCGGCCCCAGTTCCTGGTCGAAGAAGATGGCGTGCCAGTGGGCATTGTTGATCGACTGGGCGATCTGCACCTTGAACGGATTGGTCATGCCGTCGGCGGCGCCGGCCGCGATCGGAATGAAGAAGCCGGCATTGCCGAAGCGGGCGCCGACCTCGGCCGAGGTGTACCATTCCATGAACTTGACGGCGGCGTCGGAGGCGTTCTTGTGGAACAGCCAGCCATTGATACCGCCCAGCGTGTCGGTGGGGTCACCGGCGCCGCCCTCGATGGTGGGGAACGGCAGGATGCCGAGCTGGTCGTCCGGAATGCCTTGCTTGTTGGCCGAGTTGTCCTTCATGGCGCCGTAGTCCCAGTCGCCCATCAGGTGCATCGCGGCCTTGCCGTCGCCGAAATAGCCCGAGGCATCGCCATAGGAGGCGGCCAGGAACCCTTCCTGGAACGGTTCGAGCGCGGCCAGTTCGAGGAACATTTCGCCGGCCTTGACGAAGGGCTCGGCGGCAAAGCCCCCGTTCTCGCCCTTGCGCGCCGCGTCGAACGCGTCCTGCCCGGCCAGCCGGACGACCAGCTTGGACCACCAGAAATGGGCCGGCCATTTGTCCTTGGCGCCGACCGCCAGAGGCGTGATGCCGGCATCCTTGAAGGTCTGGATGGCGGCCAGGAAACCTTCCCAGGTCTCAAGACTCGCCGGATCGACGCCGGCCTGCTCGAACAGGGCCTTGTTGTACCACAGCACGACTTCGCTCACCTGCTGGGGCAGGCCATAGATATGGCCGTCACGGGTAAAGGCCGACATGCCGCCCGAACCGAGCGCCTCGGCAACCGCGGGGTCGACCAGATCCTCGACCGGGCGCAGCACGCCAGCCGCGGCCTGTTCGGTCAGGACGCCACCACCCCAGGAATAGAAGATGTCCGGTGCGGCATCCGATTGCAGCAAAGTGGTCAGCTTGGCCTTGAAGGCCTCGTTTTCCAGGAACTGCATATTGATCTTCACGTCGGGATTGGCGGCCTCGTATTCCGCCACGGCGGCTTCCATGAGGGCGACTTCCTCGGGAATCGAAGCGATATGCATCCAGTCTACGACTTCTTGGGCAGCGGCCGGAAAAATGGCGGCGACGCTGAGCATTGCGGCAAGCGCAAGCTTCTTCATGGTCTTCCTCCTCCTCATGTCCTCACAACAGCCCGGTTATGCCTCTTATGGGCGCCTTCCGGCTGCGGCAGGGGGCACGTCCTCCCGTGCGATCCCCGCTTGATACTTTCTACGCATTCCGTAAAAGATAGGCAAGATGTACGTGCCTCATTGAATGGTCAGCAGCGCTGTCCAAACTCGGAATTGTCTTTTATCTATTTATATCAGTATTTTATATGGATAACGTATCATTGCTGGCCGGGCATATCCTAAATCGACCTTGCCTTTTAGTTTCGATGACTCACTAAATACCGTGCCCGAAGGCATCAGATGGCAGAGACCGCCGGTGCCACCGCGCAAGAGGAGGAGACCCACAATGGCCGAGCTGAAACTGCGGGGGATCAACAAGAGCTTCGGCGCCGTGCCGGTGCTGCACAGCATCGACCTCGATATCGAGGATGGCGCCTTCGTGGTCTTTGTCGGCCCCTCCGGTTGCGGCAAGTCCACGCTGTTGCGCACCATTTCCGGGCTCGAGGAGCCCAGCGCCGGACAGGTGCTGATCGGGGGCGAGGATGTCACCGATTTCGATCCGGCCGAGCGTGGTGTCGCCATGGTGTTCCAGAGCTACGCGCTTTACCCGCATATGACCGTCGAGCAGAATCTGGGCTTTGGCCTCCGGATGGGCGGCATGAAGCGCGACCAGGTGGCCATCCGTGTCGCCGAGGCGGCGCGTATTCTCGAACTCGACGAGCTGCTCGACCGCAAGCCGCGCCAGCTCTCCGGGGGCCAGCGCCAGCGCGTCGCCATCGGCCGCGCCATCGTGCGCCAGCCCAAGGCTTTCCTGTTCGACGAGCCGCTATCCAATCTCGACGCCGAATTGCGCGTGCAGATGCGTATCGAAATCGCCAAGCTGCACCAGGAGTTGGGCGCCACCATGGTCTATGTGACCCATGACCAGGTCGAGGCCATGACGCTGGCCGACAAGATCGTGGTTTTGCGCGCCGGCCGCATCGAGCAGCAGGGCACCCCGATCGACCTCTATGACAATCCGGACAATATTTTCGTCGCCGGCTTCATCGGCTCGCCGCGGATGAATTTTCTCGCGGCGACCGTGACCGCTGTCGATGACCTGACAGCAACATTGCAACCGGTCGACTTCGATGGCAATCCGATAGAGGTGCGTGTCCGGGGCAATAGCGCCAAGGTGGGCGATGCCGTGACACTGGGCATCCGTCCCGAGCATTTCGTCGATGCCGGCGGCACCATGCTGACGGCTACAGCCCAGGTGGTCGAGCAGCTCGGCGGTGTGTCCTACGTCTACGCCACCGGGCGCAACGGGGCCAAGATCACCATCCAGCAAAAGGGCCATTCAGCCATTCCGGCTGGCGCCGAAGTCAGCGTCGGGCTGGACCCGGCCGCGTGCCTGGCTTTCGACGCCCAGGGCTTGCGGCTGTAGCACTTCTTCCACGATGGCCAAACAACCGCCGGACCGCCCTCGGAGGCGAGTGCCAGGCTAGCCTTTGTCCAGCATCAGCTTGATGTAAATCCCGCCCACCACCGAGCGGGCCCAGAAGCCGTGGCCGCCGGGCTGCTTGCCGGTGTCGGTCTCGAACCAGTCTGATAGCGGCACGCGCTGCGGCGCGTCATCGAGCCAGGTAGCGAGGGGCGCCAGCATGGCGTCGAAATCGTCCTGCCTGCCGGTGAGGCAGGCGCTCCACACCAGCCAGTCGAGCTTGGCATAGGCCTTGCGGCTGTCGAGCGGCAGGCCATAGCGGTTGAGCTTGCTGCGATAATGCGCCAGCTCCGTCTCGGCGATCCCCGTATCAAACAGGTTCAGCCCGAGAATCCGGTCCCACACCAGATTGTACTTCTGGCTCCAGGTGCCGGGTTGGTCGAAGGCGAGGCGGTAGGACTTGCCGTCATTAGCCATCTGCTCCCAACGCTGCGCCCAGTCGCGCGCCACCGCCAGATAGCGCTCTGCTTCCGCCGTCCTGCCCAGCGTCTGGCACAACTGCCCGAAGGCGCCGATGCCCAGAATAGCCTTGATGGCGAGATTGGCGTTGTGCGGCATATGCCCGGCGAAATCGTCGGTGCAGAGCTGGTTGTCAGGGTCGAGCCCGCTCGTCACCAGATAGTCGGCCCAGCGCGTCAGTTCGGTCCAGAATTCCTCGGCCAGAGCCGTGCTGCCGGTTTTCTGTGCCAGCGCTCCGGCGAGGATCAGCATATTGCCGCTTTCCTCCACCGGCATCTGGTCATGCTCGGTGCGGTCGCCGCCGCCATAATTCTGGCCATTGGCCCAGGGGTAGTGCCCGACATCGTGCGGCGCATAGGGGAAGGGCCAGCGGCCCGATTTCGCATAGGCCAGCACCGGGCGCATCTGCGCTTCCAGCAGAGCCGGGTTGAAATGCAGGAAAAACGGCGCGCCGGGATAGGTCAGGTCCACCGTGCCCATCGAGCCGTTGGAGCTGCCCTCCTTGGAAAAATGCAGCAGGTCGCCGCCGAAATCCTCGGCCATGATATGGGCGCCAAGGCACTGCCGGAAGGCGAGGATGCCCAGTCGGGCGTAGATCTCGCCGCCCGACGCCTCGAGATCGGCAATCAGCGCGGCGTCGAAGGCCTCGACCCGCTTGAGCACCGCGTCGCGCTCGGCCCAGGCTGTCTCGATCAGGCCGATGGCCGATTGGCCGTTGCGGCTCCAATAGGGGCGCAGGCGGCGGTCGAAATAGGTCAGCGCCCAGACCTGGTCATAGGCAACCACCAGGCTCCAACTCCTCGCTGTAGCGCCGACGCGGCCAAGATCTGTGGCAAAGGCGGTGACCTTGTGCGAACTGCCCGCCGGCATGCGCAGCGGCCTGGTTTCGCGCACATCGTCACGGTCGGGAATGGCGCCGGTTCTGGCAAAGCCCTCGCGCAAAGCATGGCCATCGCCGAAAGCCCCGGTGGCCGGCAGGCCGGGCTGCGACGACACGAACAGATAGCCCCATTCGATCGCCACCTCGTCGCCCGAGCGCTTGAGCGGCCGCTGCTCGGCCGCGCCGACAAACAGCGACTCCACCGGGCCGGCACGATGGCGGCCCCAGCTCAGCTCGGTCTCGGCATCACCCACCGTCCAGTTGGCGGACCAATCATAATAGGCGGCGACCTCGTGTTCCCGGCCATCGGTCGAGCGCACCGAAATATCGACATAGCTCACCGGACGGCCCAGCAGTTCCAGATCGTCCGGCAGCATCGGGCTGGTGAATGCAAGCGTCAGCTCGATGCCCGATGCTGCGAAGCGGTAGACGGTGCGCAAAGGCGTCACCTCGCGCGAAAGCTGCTCCATTGCCGGCACCCTGTCGGCCATGCGATTGGAGCGGCCGACGAAGCGATATGGCTGACTATCGATGCGCAGCATGCCGCTCATCTGCTGGTGCTTGCCGGTCCAGTGTGCCGGCCAGGTGTCGGTTAGCGTATCGGACCACGACCACACGCTCATGAACGGGTCATGCAGGATCAGCGGCGTCACCGGGGCGCGCGCGGTAGTGGCTTTGCTCATCGATATCTCCTCGGCGGTCGCGACTCAGGGGCCATGCTAGCGATGGATCGGCTCCTTGCGATGCCAATTGTCGAGTTTGCGCGCACCAGAATGGGGCCGCACGGCCCATTCAATGCCGTTGCCGATGACGTGCTGTACCATGGGATGGTGATAGATCGGGAAGGTCTCGTGGCCGGGCGAGAAATAGAAGATGCGCCCCAGGCCGCGATAGAAGGTCAACCCCGAGCGGAACACCTCGCCGCCCTTGTACCAGCTCATGAAGACGATCTCGTCGGCAGCCGGAATATCGAAGGGCTCGCCATACATTTCCGACTGCGGAATTTCGAAGAAGGGCGGCACGCCCTCGGCAATGGGGTGGTTCGGATTGGTCACCCAGACCCGTTCGAGGTCACCCTCGGGCAGCTCGCGCCAGGCCAGGTTGCAATTGGTGCCCATCATGCGGCGGAACATCTTGGAGTGATGCCCGGAATGGAGCACCACCAGCCCCATGCCGGCGAGCACACGCTGCTGCACCCGATCGATGACCTCGTCCTTGACCTCATCATGGGCCACATGGCCCCACCAGGTCAGCACGTCGGTCCGGTCCAGCAGCTCCTGGGTCAGGCCCTGCTCGGGATCGTCGATAGAGCGGCGCTCGATGGCGAAGTCGCGGTCCTCGAGACCCGCGGCAATCGCGCCATCCATGCCATCGGGATAGATCTTCGCCACGGGCGCATCGCGCTTTTCGTGGCGGCCTTCGTTCCAGATGGTCACGCGGATGGTCACGTCTCTCTCCCTCTGTTTGGCGCCATTCGGCGGCCTTGACGCGCGATAATGTACACGTCTACATTTTGCAGGCAAGAGGCTGTCGATGTGCTTTATGATTCAACGTGAAGCGGTGCGGCAGCGTGTGCATTGGAGGAAATCATGGTGTTGCGCCTGGGTGTGATCGGGGCGGGCCTCAAGGCCGCCGACTATGCGCGCGGCTGGGCGGCGATGGACGATGTCGATATCGTCGCCACCGCCGAAGTCAGCGAAATCTCGCGCAAGCGCTTTGCCGATACCTGCCAGGCCGCCGGCGCCCCCCGCCCCGCGGAATATGACGATGCCGATGCCATGCTGGCCGCCATGCAGGGCCAGATGGACGCGGTCTATGTCTCGACACCGCATGTGTTCCACGGCGCCAACGCTCTGGCGGTGATCGAAGCCGGTTACGACCTGCTGCTGGAAAAGCCGATGGTCACCACGGTCGAGGAAGCCCTCGCTTTGGTGGAGGCGGAAAAGCGCACCGGCCGCACCGTGGTCATCGCCTTCCAGGGCGGGCTGTCTCCCCTCGTCCACGATACGCGCGACAGGGCGCGGCGGGGCGAGTTCGGCGAGCTGGTGAGCGTCAATGCGGCGATATGGGAAGGCTGGAAGAACAACTATGCCGGCCAGTGGAAGCAGAATCCGGCGATATCAGGCGGCGGTTTCATGTTCGATACCGGCGCCCACATGATGAATACCGTCTGCGTACTGGCCGACGCGGAGTTCGCCCGGCTCTCCGCTTATGCCAACAATCGCGGCATTGCCGTGGATCTGGCGACCGCCGTGGCGGCGCGGCTCACCAATAGTGCGCTGGTCACCTTCAATGCCGCCGGCGAAGGCCCGCCGGGCTGCGCCTCGGCCATCACCTTCTTCTACAGCAAGGCCATCGTGCGCATCGATGCCTGGGGCAAATGGCGCGAGGTGACCATCGATGGCGTGGCCGAGCCGCGCGAGGAAGGCGAAACCCGCGACACGCCGATGCACACGTTCCAGGCGGTGCGCGACGGGCGGCTGGCCAATCCATCCACCGTCGCCAATGGCTTGCGCTTTGCGCGGCTGTGGGACGCCATCAAGCTCTCGGCCTCTCGCGATGGCGATGCGGTTACGCTAGAGGTGGCTGAGCCCTGAAGGCAGGGCGACAGCGAGGCGGAATGCGGCGCAAGGGCATAACATCGGTCGAACTGGCAAAGCTCGCCGGTGTTTCCTCGGCCACGATCTCGCGCGCCTTTGCCGCCAGTTCCAGCATGAAGCCCGCGACCCGCGCCCGCATCCTGGCGCTGGCCGACGAGTATGGCTTTCGCCCCAATGCCATGGCGCGGGTGCTGAACAACAGCCAGTCGCGGCTGGTGGCGCTGGTGGTCAATACGGTCGCCAACCCGGCCGAGGCCGAGGGGCTGGACCAGTTGATCCAGCGCCTGCAGCAGCAGGAACGGCTACCGCTGGTGCTGCGCTGCGCCGACCATGAGGATCGCAACCAGCTGATGCGCATCGCCTCGACCTATCAGGTCGATCATGTGGTGCTCTATTCCGACGCCGTCTCCATCGATGACGCGACCCGCATCTTCCATTCGGCTATTCCTGTTATCGCCTCGTCCGAACCGCTTGACGGTCGCGACATTGCCGATGTGCGGCTCGACGCCGGCGCGGCCACGGAAGAGATTGTCGAGCATCTGGTGGCGCAGGGGCGGCGGCATTTCGTCTATCTCTCCGGCCGCGCCTCCAGTCATGTCGACAAGCAGCGCATGGGCTGGTTCGCCACGGCCCTGGCCCGGCATGGCCTGGTCTTCGACCTGGTCGAGCATGGCGACTACACCTACGAGTCCGGCTATAAGGAAGCCGCCCTGCTGCTGCGCCGGATGCGACCTGACGTCATCGTCTGCGCCAATGACCTGATGGCCATCGGCGTCAAGGATGCGGCCGCGGTGCTGGGCCTTGTCGTTTCGGACGATCTCGCCATTGTCGGCCACGATGGCGTGGCGCTGGCGGGTTGGGACAGCCATTCGATCACCACCATCGCCCCGCCGCCCGGTGCGGTGAGCGCGGCCCTGGCCGAGTTCATCGAACAGCCCGCCGATGTCGCGCCGGAGCAGCGCGTCATCGAGTGCATGGTGCGCTGGGGCCGCAGTACCGGCGATCTGCCGCGGCGTTAGGCGAGGGCGAGGCCGGGCGCCGCCTTGGCGCCGGTCATGAAGGCCACCGCGTCGGACATGGTATAATCCTTGGGGTCGATAACGCAGAGCCGCTTGCCCAGCCGGTGCACATGGATGCGGTCGGCCACTTCGAAGACATGCGGCATGTTGTGGCTGATGAGGATGATCGGAATGCCCCGCGCCCGCACGTCCTGGATCAGTTCGAGCACCCGCCGTGATTCCTTGACGCCCAAGGCCGCGGTCGGCTCGTCCAGGATGATGACCTTGCTGCCAAAAGCCGCCGCCCGCGCCACCGCAACGCCCTGGCGCTGCCCGCCGGACAGGGTCTCCACCGCCTGGTTGATATTCTGGATGGTCATCAGGCCAAGATCGCTGAGCTTCTGGCGGGCGATGCGTTCCATTGCCGGCCGGTCGAGCTGGCGCAGCACGCTGCCCATGAAGCCGGGTTTGCGCAATTCGCGCCCCATGAACATGTTATCGGCAATCGAGAGGGCCGGCGACATGGCGAGCGTCTGGTAGACCGTCTCCACCCCCGCGTTGCGGGCCGCGATGGGCGAGGGAAAGCTCACCGGCTGGCCTTCGAGAAAAATCTCGCCGCTATCGGGCGTGATGGCGCCCGATAGGGCCTTGATCAGCGACGACTTGCCGGCGCCATTGTCGCCGATAACTGCCAGGATTTCCCCCGGCATCAGGTCGAAGTCGCAATTGTCCAGCGCCGTTACCCGGCCATAGCGCTTGTTGAGGCCGCGCGCCTTGAGAATGGCTTCCATCAGACCGATACCTTTCTGATCCATTGGTCCACCGCCACGGCGGCGATGATGAGCGCGCCGATCAGCAGGTACGTCCATTGCGCGTCGGCGCCAAGCAGGCGCAGCCCGAGCGAGAAGACTCCCACGATCAGCGCCCCGAACAGCATGCCCAGGATGGAGCCGCGGCCGCCAAACAGGGAAATGCCGCCGATCACCACGGCGGTAATGCTCTCGATATTGGCCGTTTGGCCCGAGGTCGGCGATACCGAGCCGATGCGGCCGATCAGGGCCCAGCCGGCAAAGGCGCAGATGAGGCCCGACAGCATGTAGACCGAGATGAGGATGCGCTTGGTATCGACGCCCGACAGCTCGGCCGCCTCGGGATCGTCGCCCACCGCATAGACATGGCGGCCCCAGGCGGTGTGGCGCAGGACATAGGCCAGCAGCAGCACCAGCAGCACGAAGAAGAACACGCCATAGGTGAACACCGCCCCGCCGAAGCTCACGGTCTGCCCGAAGAACTGCAGCAAGGGCGCCTGGGTTTCGATCTCCTGGGCGCGAATGGTCTCGTTGCCCGAATAGAGGAAATTGGAGGCCAGCGCGATCTGCCACACGCCCAGGGTCACGATGAAGGGCGGCAGCTTGATGCGGGCGATCAGCCAGCCGTTGATAAAGCCGACAAACGTGCCCCCCGCCAGTCCCACGGCGATGGCCAAGGCAGGCGGCAGGCCGTAGCGGAAGGTGAATTGCCCCATGATGACCGAGCTCAGCACCATGATGGCGCCCACCGACAGGTCGATGCCGGCGGTCAGGATCACCAGCGACTGCGCGGCGCCAACAATGCCGACGATGGCCACCTGCTGCAGGATCAGCGTCAGCGCGAAGGACGAGAAGAACTTTGCCCCCAGCAGCGCGCCGAAAATGATGATCGACAGCACCAGCACGATCAGCGGCACCAGCGATGGCGAGCTGTGCAATGCGTGCTGCAGCCGCGACAGCAGCCCGACCGGCTGGTGATCGAAGGTGGCGACGGCCTCGGAACGCGCGACATTGGCCGCGTCCAGATCGGATTCGCTCGACATGGGTTCTCCTCCCCGTGCGGATAGGCAAGGGGCGAACACCTGGTCCGCCCCTCAAGTTCATTGGCAGGCTAGACTAGCCCCAGCAGAGCTCCGCGCCCTTGGCGCTGTCAATGGAGTCGACGCCATCGACGGCCGTATCGGTCACCAGCTTGACGCCGGTATCGAAGAAATCCTTGCCCTCGGTCGGCGCCGGCTTGCTGCCGGTATCGGACCAGGTCTTGATCGCCTCGACGCCGAGTGCCGCCATGTCCAGCGGATACTGCTGGGAGGTCGCCCCGATGACGCCGTCCTTGACGTTGGCAACGCCCGGGCAGCCACCGTCGACCGATACGATCAGCACGTCATTCTCGCGCCCGAAGGATTTGAGCGCTTCATAGGCGCCCGCCGCCGAAGGCTCGTTGATGGTATAGACCACGTTAATCATGGGATCCTTGGCGAGCAGGTTTTCCATGGCCTTGCGGCCGCCTTCCTCGTTGCCGGCGGTCACGTCATGGCCGACGATGCGCGGATCGGTTTCGTCGCCCCATTTATTGGGATCGCCCAGCTCGATGCCGAAGCCCGAGAGGAATCCCTGGTCGCGCAGAACGTCGACCGTGGGCTGGCTGACGGCGAGGTCGAGCATGGCGATCTTGGCATTGGCGGCCTCGGCGCCCAGCTTGCCGGCGGCCCATTTGCCGATCAGTTCACCGGCGAGGAAATTGTCGGTGGCAAAGGTGGCGTCGGCCGCATCGGCCGGGGTGAGCGGGGTATCGAGCGCGATCACCAGCAGACCGGCATCGCGGGCCTTCTGCACCGATTGGGCAATGGCCGAAGTATCCGAGGCGGTGAGCAGGATGCCCTTGGCACCATCGGCGATGCAGGTCTCGATAGCGGCGACCTGGGTTTCGTGATCGCCATCGACCTTGCCGGCAAACGACTTGAGCGTCACGCCCAGTTCGGCAGCCTTGGCTTCAGCGCCTTCGCGCATCTTGACGAAGAATGGATTGGTGTCGGTCTTGGTGATGAGGCAGGCCGAAACCTCCTGCGCCATCGCGGGCACCGACAGGACGGCAAAGCACAATGCAGTGCTCAAAAGCAGCTTGTTCATTTTCTCTCCCTGGCCGACGCCGGACCGGGCTCCTCCCCGGTCCTGGCTGGCCTATCGCTGATTGGACGCCCCTATCGTGGCCAGTTCAAAACCGCCCGTCAATATATAAATCTAATTTATTTATTTATTCGTCTCCGGACGGCTTCCGCCCCGGCAAAGCTCCAACTATGGTGCCGGGTCATGGGCCCCACAATCATTCGATCCCTCAGCAGCGGCGTAAACCAGAGCGGCGTACGCGACTATAACGAGCGCCTGCTGCTGACGCTGCTGCAGCGCAATGGCCCCACCGCCGGGAGCGATCTGGCGCGCATGGCGAACCTGTCGCCGCAGACCGTTTCCATCATCCTGCGCGAGATGGAAGCCGAGGGCCTGCTGTCGCGCGGCACGCCGATCAAGGGCAAGGTGGGCAAGCCTTCGGTGCCGATGAGCCTGGCCGAAGGCGGCGTGCTCTCCTTCGGCTACAAGATCGGCCGGCGCAGCGCCGTTTTGCTGCTCAGCGACTTCCGCGGCACGGTGCGCCACCAGCTGCAGCTGACCTACAAATACCCCATGCCGGCGCCGATCTTCCGCTTCCTGCAGGACGGGATGGAATCGATCCTGGCCCGCTGCACACCGGCCGAGCGGGACCGCATCTGCGGCATCGGCATCGCCACCCCGTTCGAATTGTGGAAATGGAACGAGCTGGTCGGCGCCCCCGCCGATGAATTCTCGTCCTGGAAAGATATCGATTTCCGCGCCGAACTGGCCGGTTTCACCGACCTGCCCGTGAGCGTGGTCAACGATGCCACGGCCGGCTGCCAGGCCGAACATATCTATGGACGCGGCAAGGAATTCCGCGACTACGCCTATTTCTTCATCGGCGCCTTTATCGGCGGCGGCGTAGTGCTCAACCACTCGGTCTATCAGGGCCACCAGGGCAATGCCGGGGCGCTGGGCTCGCTGCGCAGCTTCGGCCCGCATGGCGAAAGCCAGCAGCTCATCGATACCGCCTCGATCCACCTGCTCGAAGCGCGGCTCAGCGAATTCGGCATCGACCCCAACGAGCTCTGGGCGCAGCCGCAGGACTGGAGCCGCCTCACCCGCTTCGTCGAGCCCTGGCTGGGCCAGACGGCGCAGGAACTGGCCAAGGCGAGCCTGTCGGTCTGCGCCGTCATCGACTTCGAAGCCATCGTCATCGACGGCGCCTTCCCCGAACCGGTCAAGCAGGCCCTGGTCGAGCGCACGCGGCGCTATTTGGTCAATCAGGATATGCGCGGTCTCGTCACCCCGCAGATCGAGGCCGGCGTGGTCGGCGGCAATGCCCGCGCTATCGGCGCCGCCACCAGCCCTCTGTTCGAGCGCTATTTCATGAATGGCAGCCAGGCCCTGTCGGCAGCTCGCAATGCCGGGCGGTAGCTAGTCGAAGCGCGCCATCGGGCCGCCAGCCGAATAGGGCTGCCAGCCGCAGTCGCCGCTCCGCGCATAGGCGAACAGCGCTCCGGACATCCTGGCCGCCAGCGCTTCGGCTGTCTCGTCGCCCCTGGCCAGCGGCACGCGGCTCAGGTCGCCGAAGACGAAGGGTTCGTCGGAGCCATGCGCCGCGCCCAGCCGCCCGCCTTCGAAAGCCGGGACCCAGGCAAATTCATAGGCAAAGCCGGTGCCACCAGCCGCCGCATGGCTGGCCAGTGTCCGCAGCGCCGGCTCGCGATAAATGGCGCGGGAAAGGAAGATTTCCTCATATTGCGTGAAGCTCAGCCCCGGTCTCTCCGCCTCCAATGCAGCAAGACTGGCCCCCGCACCGGCACCGTCGAAGCGGGCAATGGAGGCCAGCAAGGCCGCGCGGCTCGTGACCTCGGGCATCATGCCGAAGGCGTACCACATGCGCGCCTCGTCACGCGCCCAGCCGGCCACAATCCGATGATCGCGGAAGCGACCCGAAGCCAACCCGTCGAGCGGATGACGCTGCAGGCTCGCGCCATCGAGCACGATGCCGAAGGTCCGCCCGCCCGGCGCGTTGCGCTCGCCCAGATGGGTCGCCAGCACCTGTTCCTGCACTGCCAGGATCGTGTCGATGGGCAGCGCGCGCAAAGCCGCCTCGTCGCCCGGCGGCACGCCCGCCCGTTCCAGGAAATCGGCAGTCAGCGCCGTCGCAGTCTCCGGCGCGATGATGCGGCTGGCCGGCCCGCTCATCAGCCAGACCCGGCGATAGAGGTCGGCCAGGCCATCGACGCCAAACAGGGCAGCGATGGTGAAAGACCCCGAGGACATGCCGGCCAGGGTGACATTGTCGGGGTCGCCGCCAAAGGCCGCGATATTGTCATGGACCCAGCGCAAGGCGGCGATGAAGTCGAGCATGCCGCGATTGGCGGACGCATAATCCGGCCCGAACGCCTCACCCAGATGGAGGAAACCCAGCGCGCCGACGCGCATATTGGGGCGCACCAGCACCACATTGCCATTGCGGGTGAAGGCCGCCTCGTTGTGGAACGAGCCATGCGCCGCGCCGCCCTGGAAGCCGCCGCCAAAGGCGTGGACGATCACCGGCCGCCTTGCATTATCGGCGGCGGGCGTGTGGACGTTGAGATTGAGGCAGTCTTCACCGGTCTCGAAGCCATCGCCCTGTGGCGCCCAGGCCGGCGCGGAGCGAACGGCCTGCGGCGGCGCGAAGCGGTGGCGCGTCGCATCGACCAGTCCACGATTTTCGAAGCGGAGCGGCGCCTTGAAGCGCAGCGCACCCACAGGCGGCGCGGCATAGCGGATGCCGAGGAACCGATCCCCGCTCTGGTCGCGAAAGCCACGATAGACGGCCTCGCGGCTGGCAATATCGACCACGCTTGCGCCGCTCATGCCGCAACTGCCCCATCGAGCAGATGGCAGGCGGCCTTCTGGCCGCCACCAAGATCGCGCATTACCGGTTTTTCCACGGTGCAGCGCTCGAAAGCCTGCGGACAGCGCGTACGGAAGGCGCAGCCTGACGGCACGGCATGGGCGCTGGGAATCTCGCCCTTGAGCCGTGCCCTTTGGCCACCCGCCTTGCCCGGAGCCGAGACGAGGAGGGCTTGGGTATAGGGGTGGGCCGGCGCGCCATAGATGCGGTCGCGCGGCCCCTGCTCGACGATTTCGCCGAGATACATGACGCCGATCTCGTCGCACATGAACTGCACCACCCGCAGGTCATGCGAGATGAACAGCATGGTGGTGCCGTGGCGGTCCTGCAGGTCGCGCATCAGGTTGAGCACCTGCGCCTGCACCGAGACGTCGAGCGCGCTGACCGGCTCGTCGGCGACGATCATTTCGGGATTGGTCGCCAGCGCCCGAGCAATGGCGATGCGCTGGCGCTGCCCGCCGGAAAATTCATGTGGATAGCGGTCGAGCGCCGCGCGGGGCATGCTGACTTCCGCCAGCAGCCGCTCGGCGGTCTTCAACTGCTCGGCAGGCGTGCCGATGCCATGCACCAGTTGCGGCTCGACCAGCGTATCGCGCACGCTCATGCGCGGATTGAGCGAGCCGAACGGGTCCTGGAAGATCATCTGCATATGGCGCCGCTCGGCGCGCAGGTCGCCGCTCGAAAGCCCAGCAAGATCCATGCCCCGAAAGCTGATCGAGCCGGCACTCGGCTCCACCAGCCGCAGCACCAGGCGGGCCGTGGTCGACTTGCCCGATCCCGACTCGCCCACCAATCCGAACGTCTTGCCGCGCGGGATGGAAAAACTCACATCGCGCACCGCCTTGACGGCCCGGAACGATTTGGAGAGGCCAGCGACGGAGAGGACGGTTTCGGTGCTCATGGCATGGTCTCCAGCGGGTGCCAGCAGCGGGCGTCGGTCGGGCCATGTCGTTCGAGCGACGGGCGGGTGCCGCATTGGCCATCGGCGCGGCTGCAGCGCGGCGCGAAGCGGCAGCCTTCCGGCCACTGCCCCACCGGCGGCACCGTGCCCAGGATCGGGGTCAGGCGGGTGCGGCCATCGTCATGGGCCGGCACCGCATCGATCAGACCTCGCGCATAGGGATGGGCCGGGGCGCGCACCACATCGGCGCTCAAGCCGCGCTCGACCACGTCGCCGGCATACATCACCACCGCCTTCTCACAGAAATCGCCCACCACTTCGAGATCGTGGGTGATGAACAGCATGGCCAGGTTCAACTCGCGGCGCATGTCGTCGAGCAGGTCGAGCACCTGCGCCTGGATGGTCACATCGAGCGCCGTGGTCGGTTCGTCGGCAATGATCAGTGACGGTCCGCAGGAAATGGCCAGCGCGATCATCACCCGCTGGCGCATGCCGCCGGACAGTTCATGCACATAGCCCTTGAGGATGTCGCGGGCCCGCGGAATCCCCACCCGGCCGAGCAGTTCGGCGGCCCGGTCGGTCGCCGCGCCGTGGCTCAGCCCCAGATTGTGCCGGAGCGTATCGGTCATCTGCCGGCCGATGCTGAGCGTGGGATGCAGAGCCGTCATCGGCTCCTGAAAGATGAAGCCCATATGCCGGCCGCACAGCCGGCGACGGTCGCGGGGCGACAGACCCGAGATCACCTTGCCATTGAGGGTGATGGTGCCGGTGATAACAGCATTGTCAGGGGCGATGCCCATGATGGCCGAGGCGGTGATCGACTTGCCGCAGCCGCTTTCACCCACCAGAGCCACCGCCTCGCCTTCGCGGATGGAGAAGGACACGTCGGTGACGATGGGCAGTAGCCCATCGGCGTTGCGCAGGGACAGGCCGAGGTCCTCGACGGCCAGCACGGTGGGTCGTTCGGTTTGCGGCGACACAAGATCGGCCGGCAATGGGGCGATGTGCGCGGTCATTGGTAGCGGATCCGGGGGTCAAGAATGGCATAGATGAGGTCGATGGCGAGGTTGAGCACCGCCAGCACCAGCGAAATGGTGAGCACGCCGCCCTCGACCAGCGGATAGTCGCGCCGCCCCACCGCCTCGACCAGCATGCGGCCAAGGCCCGGCAAAGCGAAGATGATCTCGATGGTCACGGCGCCACCCAGCATATAGCCGGCCGACAGCCCCGCCACTGTGATCACCGGCATGGCGGCGGTCCGCATGGCGTAGCGGCCGATAACCGTGCTTTCCGGCAGTCCCTGGGCGCGGGCCGTGGTGATATAGGGCTCGTTGAGCACATCGAGCATCGAGGAGCGCATCATGCGCGTCATCAGGGCCGACTGCCGCACGCCGAGCGCCATCGCCGGCATGAAGATGGTCGCGGCGAAGGCGACGATGCCGGCCGAGGGCGGGTTGTAGCCGGCCACCGGAAACCAGCGCAGGGTCACCGCGAAGAGGAAGATCAGCAGCAGCGCGAACCAGAATTCGGGCAGCGATATGCCCAGAACGGCGGTCGTCACCACGCCGCGGTCGATCGGCTTGTTTCGGTTCATGGCCGAGATCAGGCCCATGCTGACGCCGATCAGCACGGCCAGCGTCAGCGCCACCAGCGTCAGCAGGATTGTCACGCCGGCATAGCGCGGAATGATCTGCATGACCGGCTCGCGGAAGAAGATCGAATTGCCCAGGTCGAGCGTGACGATGCCTTTGAGCCAGAGCAGGAACTGCACAAAGATGGGCTGGTCGAGCCCGAGCTGGGTCCGCAAGGCGGCGATCTGTTCGGCCGTAGCCTGATCGCCAAGCATCATGCCGGCGGGGTCGCCGGGCGACAGGCGCAGCAGCAGGAAGACCAGGATCAGCGGCACGAAGATCGTGGGCAGGATCAGCAGGAAGCGTTTTCCAAGATAGCGCAGCATGTCAGCGCCTCCGTGCCAGGCGCGGATCGAGAATATCGCGCAAACTGTCGCCCAGAAGATTGAGGGCAAGAATGGTGAGCATCAGCGCCAGGCCCGGAAACAGCACGATCCAGGGCGCCTGGGCGATGTAATTGCGCGCTTCGGTCAGCGCGTTACCCCAGCTCAATTCCTTGGGCCCGATGCCCACGCCGATGAAGCTCAGCCCCGCTTCACCCAGCACGGCGGCGGAGAAGATGAACGACGCCTGCACCAGGATGGGCGAGCTCACGGCGGGCAGGATATAGCGGGTGAACAGCCGCAGCGTCGGCACGCCGACGGCGCGGGCCGCCTCGATCATCTGCAATTCACGGATCACCAGCACCTGGCCGCGCACCACGCGCAGACTGGGGGCGATAAGCACGATGGAAAGCGAGGTGATGACCGTGGTCATCGAGGGCCCCATGATACCGGCGGCGGCGGTGGCCAGCACGATGCCGGGAAAGGCCATCAGCCCATCGACCAAGCGCATCAGCACCACGTCGACCTGCCGGTAGAAGCCGGAAATCGCGCCGAGCACCACGGCGATGGACATGGAAATGGCGGTGACGACGAGGCCGACGAACAGCGAGGTGCGCCCGCCATGCAGCACCATCTTGAACATGTCGCGCCCCAGATTGTCGGTGCCGAAGAAATGCTCGGCGCCGGGGGGTATGAAACGGTCGGCAGGGCTGACGCGCAGCGGGTTGCCCGGCGCCAGGAGCGGCGCAAGCACCGCGCTCAGGGTCAGGATCGCCAGCATGACGATGGACGCCATGGCCGTGGGATTGGCCAGCAGCCTTTGCCAGACCGTCTTGTTGGTGGTGACGAAGGCCTCTTCGTCACCACCGGGCAGGCGGTCGGGAGATGTCGCCTGGGTAAGGGTCATTGATCAGCTCTGCGGGGGCGGGGCGACATTGTAGTAGTCGCCGGCGCGCGATGGAATGCGGGCCGGATTCCCCACACCCTTGCGGATGCCATACATGTTCGCCTCGGTGCCGAACTTGATGAACGGGAACTGGTCATAGGCCAGGGCATGCAGCTTCTCGAAGATCGCCTTGCGTTCATCGGGATCGATCGTGGTGGCGATCTGCTGCATCAGCTCCATCTTGTCCGGATCTTCCCAAAAGCCGGGATAGCTGGCGTTGAAATAGGCGATCGAAGTCGGATCGACATAGGTCGGTAGGAAGCTGGAGAAAGCGTCCATCGCCGTGGCGTCGGCACGGGCCTGGATATAGTTGGCCATCGGCGATTCGACGATTTCGACGTTGATCCCGTATTCCTCCAACTGCTGGGAGGCGGTGATCGCGGTCAGGAAATGCTTCTGGTACTGCTCGGAAGCCACCAGCCAGCGGATCGGCTCGCCATTGTAGTTCGAGGCGGCCAAATATTCCTTCACCTTGTCCGGGTTGGGCGTGCCGAAGCCTTCGGGAACGCCTGCCGTGGTGTACCAGAAGGAGTTCGGATCGGGAATCCAGCTTGGATCGAGCGTATAGAATTCCGGGTTGCCCACCGAGGCGAGCATGATCGGCTCCATCTCCAGCGCGTAATACATCGCCCGGCGCAGGTTGACGTCGGCGGCCACGCCTTCCTTGGTGTTGAACACCACAGTCAGCGACTGGTTGTTGGGCACCACCACGGCTTCGGTATTGGGGTCGTTCTGCAGCGCATCGTAGAAATCGCTGGGCAGCTCGCCGGCAATGTCGATTTCGCCGGTGATCAGCGAGTCGCGGCGCACCGAGGCTTCCGGCATCAGGCGGAAGACAATCTGGTCGGCATAGGCATGCTTCATGCCCGATGCGCTCGAGCTGGGCTCGCTGCGGCTGGCATAGTCGTCCCAGCGGGTCATAGTCACGCCCTGGTCGGGCTGGTATTCGGTCAGCGTATAGGGCCCGGTGCAATCGAGGCCGCGGGTGGCTTCGGTGGGCGAAGCGCCTTCCAGCGAAGCCGTTGACATGATCACCGCCTGCGATCCGGCCAGCAGGCCCGGAATGATCGGCGACGGCGCTGGCAGCTCGAACACCACGGTCTTGGCGTCGGGGGCCGTGATGGCGGACACCGCGCCCTTGAAGGCGGCGCCGATACCGGCCGATTCCCGGAAGCGCTCCAGCGAGGCCACCACGTCGGCCGAAGTCAGGGCGGCCCCGGAGTGGAATTTCAGCCCCTCACGCAAGGTAACCGTCAGCGTCTTGCCATCCTCGCCATAGGCGAAGCTGTCGGCCAGCATGGGCTGGGGCGTCCAGCTTTCGTCGAGCGCGAACAGGCCTTCGCAAACCACGCCCGCCGTTGCCCAGTTCACGCCGAAGGTGGTGACCACCGGATCGGGCGAGGGCGCCATCTGCGAAATGGCGATGCGCAGGGTGCCGCCCTGCGGAAAGTCCTGGGCCAGCACCGGCTGAGCCGCCACGACGGCAAGCGACGCCCCGGCCAGCAAGGCCCGTCGCATGACAGAATCGAGCTTCATTTCTTCCTCCCTTGTTGCCCTTAGCGGGCAGTTTGCAGCACAGGTTCGGCCGCCTGGCCTTCACCTGGTTCGACGGGCACCCGGACGTCCAATCCGAGTACGAGATAGCTCAGGCACTTGCCGTGGGTGTCCACGGCCAAGCTCGAATTGACGCCACCCTCCAGCGCATCCTCGATGACGAAGTTGAGGATGCCCAGGCGGGGCAGTTCGTAGCGGGTGACCTGGGTAACGCCGCGATAAGCGAACAGGGCGGCCACCCGCTCGGCGGTCACTTCGGCCTCCAGCACAGGCCAGTGACGGGCCTCGAAGGCGATGATGTTGACGTTGAGCCGGTTGCCCTTGTCACCCGAGCGGCCATGGGCGATCCGGTGCAGGCTCACTATCTGCGTGGACGCGGTCACGGCTGCTCTCCCGCAAAATGGAAACGGGTTTCGACCAGCGCGCGCGGCACCATATGCGACAGTGTCCGCACGCGCGGGCGCACGCTCTGGCGCACGCCGCCGCCGCCGGCCGGCCCGCAGCAATAGAGGGCGTTGACCTCCTGCACCGCCCGCTCGACCTCACGCTGCGAGCCGCCACCAAAGGCGAAGCGCACGCGATAGTCGCCGGAGGGCGTATCGGCGAAATCGGCGAGGAAATCGCCGTCGTCGGAATCGAAGGCGCTGACCGTGCCGATGATATCGGCGCGGTAGCGCACCGGGATGGCGCGCATGCGGACCCGCTCATTGATGGTGGTAATGGCCAGTCGCGCCCGCGCCAGGGCATTGTGCCCGGCATAGGAAATCTCCGCCTCGCCCAGCCAGTCGCCATAGAAGCTGACCGTGGCCTTGAGCCGGGCCGGCGCCGCATGGCCCCGGGCGCCGGTGACGCGCACGCGGTCGGGCCCCACCTGCTCCAGGTCGACATCGGTAATATCGAGCGTCACATCGGGGGTGAGGTAGGCTGCCGGGTCGTGAATCTCGTAGAGCAGTTGCTCCTTGACCGTGCGCAGGTCGACCAGCCCGCCGGTGCCCTTGGCCTTGGTGATGACGAAGCTGCCATCGGCCGCGACCTCGGCAATGGGAAAGCCGATATCGGCGGTGCCGGGGACATCCTTGAAGCCCGGATCGGCAAAGAAGCCACCCGAAACCTGCGCCCCGCATTCGAGCAGATGCCCGACCAGCGTCCCCGCGGCGATGCGATCGAGATCGTCCCAAGACCAGTTGAAATGCGCCACCAGCGGCCCCAACGCAAGCGCCGGATCGGCCACCCTGCCGGTGACCACGACCTGTGCGCCGGCCCTGATGGCGTCGGCAATGGCTCCGGCCCCCAGATAGGCGTTGATGGCAATGACATCGCCATCGATGCCGGGCAGCCTGCCGTCGCCATCCCAGCGCTCGGTCTGCGACAGGTCGATGCGGCCAACGAGGTCGTCACCCGAGACCACGGCGATGCGCAGGTTGCCGAGGCCGAGCCGGGTCGCCAGCGCCTGGATGGCGGCGGCGGCGGCCGGGGGATTGGCCTGACCGAAATTGCCGACGATGACGATGCCTGATGACACGCAGAGGGAGAGGATGGGTTCGAGCAGGTCTTCGAGCAGCGGCTCGTAGCCGCGCGCCGCGTCCTGCCGCTTGGCGATCTGCCCCAGCGCCAGGGTGCGTTCGCCCAAGGTCTCGAAGATCACGGCCCCGCCCTCGCCGGCGGCAGCAATTGCCGCCACCACCGATTGCGGGGCGTCGATGCGGTCGCCCGAAAAGCCAGCGCCACTGCCAATGCGATACACGTAGACCTCCCTGATCGCCATTATCATCGTTATGATTATCGATAATGTCAACGATGATTGTCTGGCTGTGGAAACTTGGCTAGGTTGGCTCCCGTTGGAGCATGGATTCGAGGGGCGTATGCGGGTCGCCAAGCCTTTGTCGGAACAGTCGAAAAGCTGGGATGCGGTTTACCGCGAGTTGCAGCGGCAGATCATTGCCGGCCAGCTCCGCCCCCGCGAACGGCTGGTGGAGGATGAGATCATCGAGCGCACCGGGGCCACGCGCCATGCGGTGCGCCGCGCCTTCGACGAGCTGGAGCGCGTCGGACTGGTGGTGCGCCAGCCCAACAAGGGCGTGCAGGTGCGCGACTATTCCATCACCGAGGTCGAGGAACTCTACGAGATCCGCGAATGCCTCGAGATGCGGGCGGCATCCCATTTCGACCGCGCGGCCAGCCCCGAACTGGTGGCGCAGCTCACCGATATCGCCACGCGGCATCGCGCCGCCTCGCGCGAACAGCGCTATGCCGAGGTGTTCTCGCTCAACAACGTGTTTCATGAAGTGCTCTATCGGGCAGCCGGCAACCAGCAACTGGCCGACGCCATCCTGCATTACACCTTCGCCACCCACCCGATCCGTACCCGCGCTTTCCCCAGCGAGGAATTGCGCGAAATCGCCATCGGCGAGCATTTCGCCATGATCGAGGCCATCACCCGGGGCGAAGCGGCGGAACTGGCCAATATCATCCGCACCCATATCCAGGGGCCGAAGGACTTCTACCTCAAGGCGACCTATATCCAGGGCGCGCTGTAGCTACCCCGCCGGCTGGCTCAGGAACCACGCCACCAGCTCGGCCGAATTGGCGACGCTGACCGAGCGCGCCAGCCGCAGGCGATGGGCTTCTACGGTCCGGCGCGACAGTCCCACCTCCTCGGCAATGGCCGCATTGGTCTTGCCTTGCGCCACCAAAGTCAGGATTTGCCGCTGCCGTCCGGTCAGCTTGAGCGTCGTCTCCGTCACCTTGCGGCTCATCGGCTCGAAACAGTAGAGCGCCGCCGCAAACGGGTCGCCGGCATCGCGCGAGCGCCCGTTCACCCGGCACCAGAAGCGCTTGCCCCCTGCCCCCGCCATGATGCGCTCATCGTAATAGACCGCGCCCCCTGGCAGGTGATGGCGCCACATCTCGCCGGTGCGCACGAAATCGGCAATGGCCGGATAGAGCCGGGAAAAGCTGGTATCCACCACCTCCTCGCGCCGATAGCCGAACAGGGTCGCAAACTCCTCGTTGCAGTCGCGGATGATGCGGTGCGTGGCATAGACCATGGGCACCGGAATGTCGGCGAGGGCGAATTGCAGCTCTGTCGTCATGCCGTAGAAATACGACTAACTGCCCCGCCCCGGCAAGACCTAGCGTCTGCGCAAAGACCATCAGGGGGAGGAGAGACCCACATGCGCAAGGTCCATTCGAGCGTTGCCGATGCACTGGCCGGCGTGCTGGCCGATGGCATGACGATCATGTCGGGCGGCTTCGGCCTCTGTGGCATCCCCGAGGCGCTGATCGAGGGCGTCGAGCGCTCCGGCGCCAGGAACCTCACCGTCATTTCCAACAATGCCGGCGTCGACGGCATCGGGCTGGGACGGCTGCTGGCCACGCGCCAGATCAGGAAGATGATCTCGTCCTATGTGGGCGAGAACAGGCTCTTTGCCGAGCAATATCTGTCGGGCGAACTGGAGCTCGAATTCAACCCGCAGGGCACTCTGGCCGAGCGCATCCGGGCCGGCGGCGCCGGCATTCCCGCCTTCTTCACCCGCACGGGCGTCGGCACGCTAATCGCCGAGGGCAAGGAAGTCCGCCGCTTCGGCGACGACGACTTCGTCATGGAAACCGGCCTCGTCGCCGATGTCGCCATCGTCCATGCCTGGAAAGGCGACCATGCCGGCAACCTCGTCTACCGGATGACGGCACGGAACTTCAATCCGATGATGGCCACGGCCGGCAAGGTCACCATCGCCGAGGTGGAAGAGCTGGTCGAGACCGGCAGTCTCGATCCGGACCAGGTCCACACGCCCGGCATTTTTGTCGACCGTCTTGTGCATGTGCCCATGCCGGTCAAGCATATCGAGCAGCGCACCGTGCGCCAGCGCAGCGAGGAGGTAGCCTGATGGCCTGGACCCGCGAGCAGATGGCGGCGCGCGCCGCCCGTGAACTCAAGGACGGTTTCTACGTCAATCTCGGCATCGGCATTCCGACGCTGGTGGCCAATTTCATCCCCGAAGGCATGGATGTGTGCCTGCAGAGCGAAAACGGCATGCTGGGCATGGGCCCCTTCCCCTATGCCGGTGCGGAAGATGCCGACCTCATCAATGCCGGCAAGCAGACCATCACCGCCCTGCCCGAAACCAGCTTCTTTTCCAGTGCCGACAGCTTTGCCATGATCCGCGGCGGCCATATCGATCTATCGATCCTGGGCGCCATGCAGGTGGCAGAGAATGGCGATCTGGCCAACTGGATGATCCCGGGCAAGATGGTCAAGGGCATGGGCGGTGCCATGGACCTTGTGGCCGGCGTCAAGCGTGTGGTCGTGGTCATGGAGCATGAGGCCAAAGGCCAGGCCAAGCTGCTGAAGCAATGCAATCTGCCGCTGACCGGCCAGCGCGTCGCCGACCTCGTCATCACCGATCTCGGTGTATTCACGCTCGCCCGTCGGGGCAACACCGACATGCGCCTGATCGAATTAGCCGGCGGGGTCACCGTGGAGGAAATCGCCGCCAAGACGGAAGCCCGGTTCACCGTGGCACTGGAGGACAAGGTCGCATGAGCACTATCGTCATCGTCGGCGCCGCCCGCACGCCGGTCGGCAGCTTCCTGGGGCCGCTGAGCACGGTGCCCGCCCATGAGCTGGGTGCCATCGCCATCGCCGCGGCGCTTGAGCGCGCAGGCATTGCTCCTGACAGTGTCGATGAGGTCATCCTCGGCCAGGTGCTGACAGCAGGCGCCGGGCAGAATCCGGCGCGGCAGGCGGCCATCAAGGCGGGCATCGCCAAATCGGCCACCGCCTTCGGTGTCAACCAGGTCTGCGGCTCGGGCCTGCGCGCCGTGGCGTTGGGCATGCAGCAGATCGCATCAGGCGACGCAAGCATCGTTGTCGCGGGCGGCCAGGAATCGATGTCCCTGTCGCCCCATTGCCAGGCCCTGCGCAGCGGCACGAAAATGGGCCCGGTGAGTCTGGTCGATACCATGGTGGTCGATGGGCTGACCGATGCCTTTGGCCTCTACCATATGGGTGTCACCGCTGAAAACGTCGCCCGCCAGTTCGGCATAACCCGCGACCAGCAGGACGCCTTTGCCCTCGCCAGCCAGCACAAAGCGGCCGCGGCGCAGGCCGCCGGACATTTTCGCGAAGAGATCACTCCGGTTCATATCGAGACCCGCAAGGGCACGGTGACCGTCGATGCCGACGACCACCTGCGTCCCGACACCAGCGCCGAAGCCCTGGCCCGGCTGCGTCCCGCCTTCGACAAGGATGGCTCGGTCACCGCCGGCAACGCCTCCGGTCTCAATGACGGCGCGGCGGCGCTGGTGCTGATGGACGAGGACGAGGCTCAGCGCCGTGGCCTCGCCCCGCTGGCGCGCATCGCCGGCTGGGCCACGTCGGGCGTCGATCCCGCGATCATGGGCACCGGCCCGATCCCGGCCTCGAAGAAGGCCCTCGAAAAGGCCGGCTGGAGCATTGCCGATCTCGACCGCGTCGAAGCCAATGAGGCCTTCGCCGCCCAGGCCTGCGCGGTCAATGCCGGCATGGGCTGGAACCCCGATATCGTCAACGTCAATGGCGGCGCCATCGCCATCGGCCACCCGATCGGCGCGTCGGGCGCCCGCATCCTCGTGACGCTGCTGCATGAACTCCAGCGCTCGGGCGGACACAAGGGCCTGGCCACCCTCTGCATCGGCGGGGGCATGGGTGTGGCCCTGTGCGTGGAGCGCGCCTGACGCCACTTCGGCCTGAGTGTCTACAATCGGTGCCCGGCTTCAAGCACCGTGTCATTCCGGCGAAGGCCGGAATCCATCCTGAGATAGTTCAGCCTCCTCCGGGTGCGGACAGACCTCAGGATGGATCCCGGCCTTCGCCGGGATGACATCGCGTAAGCTAATGTTCACGAGTTCAAAGTGAACACCCCGCTTTACCAGGACACAGCGATATATTTGGTCTCGCAGAATTCCAGGATGCCGTGATGGGCGCCTTCGCGTCCGAGGCCGCTCTGCTTGGTGCCGCCGAAGGGTGCGGCCGGGTCCGAGACGACGCCACGGTTGAGCCCCACCATGCCGCTATCGACCTTCTCCGAGACCCGCAGGCCACGCTTGAGGTCGCCGGTATAGACATAGGATATCAACCCGTATTCGGTGTCGTTGGCCGCCGCGATGGCCTCGTCCTCGGTCTCGAAAGTGGTGATGGCCGCCACCGGCCCGAAGATTTCCTCGCGCGCCATGGCCGCGTCGGCCGGGACGCCCGATATGACCGTGGGCGGAAAGTAGAAGCCGTCGCGCTGCAACCGGCTGCCCCCGGTCAGCACCGTAGCGCCGCGCTGCGTCGCCTCGCTCACCAGCCCCTCGATGCGCTCCACCGCATCCTGGTTGATCAGCGGCCCGCATTGCGTGGAGGCCTCGTAGCCGGGGCCGACCTTGAGAGCGCCCATGCGCTCGGCCAGCCGCCGCGAAAATTCGGGGGCGATGCCGGCCTGCACGAGGAAGCGGTTGGCCGCGGTGCAGGCTTCGCCGCCATTGCGCATCTTGGCGATCATCGCCCCGTCGATTGCCGCATCCAGGTCGGCATCGTCGAAGACGATGAAGGGCGCATTACCGCCCAGTTCCATCGAGCAGGAGATGACGGTATCGGCTGCTTCATGCAGCAGCCTCCGCCCTACCTCGGTCGAGCCGGTAAACGAGAGCTTGCGCACCCGGCTGTCATGCAGCATGGCGCTGACGACAGGGCCCGAGCGGCGCGTGGTCAGCACATTGACCACGCCGTCGGGCACGCCGGCTTCGGCATAGAGCGCCGCCAGCGCATAGGCGGTCAGCGGCGTTTCCGTCGCCGGCTTGAGCACCACGGTACAGCCCGCCGCCAGTGCCGGCGCGATCTTGCGGGTCGCCATGGCTGCCGGGAAATTCCACGGCGTAACCAGCACGGCAACGCCGATCGGCTGGTGCTGCACCAGAATCCTGTTGGCGCCCGACGGTGCGGTGGAAAGGTCGCCATTGAGCCGCACCGCTTCTTCGGCGAACCAGCGGAAGAATTCGGCGGCATAGATCACCTCGCCCTGCGCGTCGGCGAGCGACTTGCCGTTTTCGAGGCTGATGAGCCGGGCCAGCATGTCCTTCTGCTCGATCATCAGCTCGAAGCAGCGGCGCAGGATTTCCGAGCGCTGGCGCGGCGGCGTCACCGCCCAAGCGGGACCGGCTGCATGGGCCGCAGCGACCGCCGCCAGGGCATCATCGAGGCTGGCATCGGCCACCGCGGCAATGGCCGCGCCGGTCGATGGATCGAGCACGTCGATGCGCTGCCCGGTCCCGCCCGGCATCCATTTGCCGCCGATATAGAGATCGGTTGGCAGGGCAACGAGATCCAGTTGCGCGGCGATGTCTGGGGAAAGTGTCATGGTCGGTCAGCCTTGTCTTCGGAGCGGAGCTGCATGCGGTCGCCACTATAGGCGGCCTGCACCAGTTCCATCATGGATGCGTCGTCAATGGGGCGCGGATTGTTCTTGATCAACCGTGTGATGCCCATGGATTGCTCGGCAATCTGGGGCAATTGCGTCTCCTTCACGCCGAGCGCCGCCAGCGTCCTGGGAATGGCTATGGCGGCGAAGAGCCGGTCGACTTCGTCGACCGTCGCGGCGGCCTGTTCGGCTTGCGTGCCCCTGCCCGCAAGGCCCATGGCCTTGCCGATCTCGGCGAGCTCGCGCGCGCACCAGGCGCTGTTGAATGTCATAACATAGGGCATGAGCGTGGCAACACCGGCGCCATGCGGCGTATGCGTCATGGCGCCGACCGGATATTGCACCGCATGGGCGGCTGCGGTGCCGGCGGTGCCAAAGGCGAGGCCTGCCGCGGTGGCCCCCAGCATCAGCCTGCCGCGCGCCTCGATGTCCGCGCCGTCGTCACAAGCGCGCTTCAGCCCCGCGGCAATGTGCGAGACCGCCAGCAGCGCATAGTGATCGCTCAGCGCATTCTTGCCCAGGAATACATGCTCATGCACCAGTGCCGGGCCTGGCTGGCGCCGCATCGTCGTATAGGCCTCGATAGCGTGGGTCAGCGCATCGGCGCCCGAAACCGCCGTCAGTCCCGGCGGGCACGAATAGGTCAGTTCCGGATCGCAGATGGCCGTGTGGCTGATCAGGTGCGGGCTGGCAATGCCGACCTTGAGGGCACGATCGGGATCGGTCACGACAGCGACCGGCGTCACTTCCGAACCTGTCCCCGATGTGGTGGGGATGCAGATCAGCGGCAGCACCGGCCCGGGCACTCGGAATTCGCCGTAATAGTCAGACGCCGTGCCGCCATGGGTCAGCAGCAAGGCCGCGACCTTGGCCGCATCGAGGCAGGAACCGCCGCCAATGCCGATCACCAGATCGGCCCCCAGCGCCCGGCCCGCCTCCACCGCCTCGGCAATGCAGGCGACCGGCAGCTCCGCAATCACCCTGTCAAAGACGCGCACCCGCAATCCGGCCTTGGTCAGCCCGTCCAGCAGTTTGGCGAACATCGGGTCGGCCGCCAGCCGCTCATCGGTTACCACCAGCGCCCGCTGTCCCAGTGACGCGGCGAAGGGGGGCAGCGCATGCCGCTGGCCGGCCCCAAAAACAAGATTGCGCGGCATGCGCAATGTTCCAAATAGTGACACGGAAATTCCTCTTGGTCGGCAAAAAGTCTAGGTCGGGCCCGCCAGGTGCTGCAGCGTCTGCCACACGGCAGTTGCTATCGGCACGCCGTCGCGCAGGCGCAGTTCGCGGCAGGCCCGCCCGCGCTCGCCGGGGATCAGCACCTGGTCGAAACCGGGGGCCGGCTCCATGGCGCGGATGGAAGCCAGATAGGCTTCCAGGTTGCGCTCCACGCCCTTGATAACGATGAATACGTCGCCCTTGTTGCAGATGGCGGTGTCGTCGAGCGTGCCGCGCACGTCGCGTCCCAAAGCCGCCCCGGTCAGGCTGCCGACCAGCAGTTCGAGCGCCAGGCCCAAGGCATAGCCCTTGGCCTGCCCGAAGGGCGCCAGCGCGCCGCTCTTGGCAGCTTCAGGGTCGGTCGTCGGCTCCCCATTCGCGTCGAGCGCCCAGCCGGCGGGCAACGGCGCCTTGCGGTGGGCGTGGTCGTGAATATCCCCCATGGAGGCGATGCTGGTCGCGGTGTCCATGAGGAATGGTCCCGTGCCGGTCGGAATACCGATGGCGATGGGATTGGTGCCGATCATGGCGCGCTGGGCGCCCCAGGGATGCACCAGCGCCTCGCTCGTGGTCAGCCCGATGATCGTATAGCCCTCGGTCGCGACCCGCTCGGCATACCAGCCGAGCATGCCGATATGGTTGGAATTGCTGATCGCGGCGATGGCGATGCCGGTCTCTTCCACCCGCGCCTTCAGCGCTTCGAGCGCCGCGCTGGCCACGACCGGCCCCAGCCCACGCCCGCCATCCACCGCCAGAAAGGCCGTGCTGCGCCAGTGGTGCGTGCCGGTGGCATGCGGATCGATCACGCCATGGGCGATGCGCCGGATGATGCGTTCGAGCCGCAGCAGGCCGTGCGACGGCACGCCGCGCAATTCGGCATCGAGCAGAACGTCGGCCTGGATACGCCCATGCGGCTCGGGCACGCCCGCCAGTCGCAATGCGTCCAGCGCCAGGCGTTCTAGGGCGCCGAATTCAACGAGAGCCATGAGCGTATTCCGGCACGAAAACTGGTCTATTCATCTTCGGACAGCACCTTGCGGCCACGGCTGATCGACGGCGACAGCGCCGAGACGACGATGACGGCGGAGAGCCCGAGCAGCACCAGCGTCAGCGGATCGCTGACGAAGGTCCAGAAGCTGCCGCGGCTCAGGATCAGGCCGCGGCGCAGCGAATCTTCCAGCATGCCGCCGAGCACCAGGCCCAGCAGCAGGGGTGTCGGATCGAATTTCAGCCGGTAGAGCAGGTAGCCGGCCAGCCCGAAGCCCGCGACCATCAGCACGTCGGTAGGCCGGGAATTGACCGAATAGATGCCGACGCAGCACAGCAGGATGATGGTCGGGAACAACAGGTGATAGGGCACCTTGAGGAACTTCACCCAGACCCCGATCAGCGGCAGGTTGATGATCACCAGCATCAGGTTGCCGAGCCACATCGAGGTGACCACGCCCCAGAACAGCTCCGGATGCATGTCGATCACCTGTGGGCCGGGCACCACGCCATGCAACGTCATGGCGCCGCCCACCAGCGCCATGGTCGCCGTCGAGGGCAGGCCCAGCGTCAGCAGCGGGACAAAGGTGGTCTGCGCCGCGGCGTTATTGGCGGATTCGGGGCCGGCCACGCCCTGGATGGCGCCCTTGCCGAAGGTTTCGGGATGTTTGGAAAGCTTCTTTTCCAGCACGTAGGAGGCAAACGAGGACAGCGTGGCGCCATTGCCGGGAATGATGCCGATGATCGACCCCAGCAACGAGCCGCGCGCGATGGCTCCGGCCGAGTCCTTTATGTCCTGCTTGTCGGGGAGCAGCCCGCCCACGACATTGTCGACGAAAGGCTGGCGTTCCGAAGCCCCCAGGTTGCGCAGGATTTCGGCAATGCCGAACAGGCCCATGGCGACCACGGCCATGTCGAAGCCGTCATACAGCACCTGGCTGCCGAAGGTCAGCCGGGCTTCGCCGGTGATCTGGTCGGCGCCGACCAGCGCCATGGTGACGCCGATGAGCAGCATGCAGAACGCCTTGAGCAGCGAGCCGCTGCCCAGCACGATGGCGAGCGTCAGCCCCAGCAGCATCAGGGAGAAATAGTTGCCGGCGGTCAGGCCGAGCGCCAGGCGGGACAGCGGTATGGCGACGGCGGCTACGACAAGCGTCGCAAAGCTCCCGGCGATGAACGAGCCGATCGCGGCGATGCCGAGCGCCTTGCCGGCGCGGCCCTGTCTTGCCATGGCATGCCCGTCAAGCGCCGTCACCACCGAGGAGGACTCGCCCGGCATATTCACCAGGATGGCCGTGGTGGAGCCGCCATATTGGGCGCCGTAATAGATGCCGGCCAGCATGATGATCGCCCCGGCCGGATCGGCGCTGTAGGTCAGCGGCATCAGGATGGCGATGGTGGCCAGCGGGCCGATGCCGGGCAGCACGCCGATCAGCGTGCCGACGAGGCAACCGACCAGGCAGAGAAAAAGGTTCTGGAACGAGAAAACGACCGAAAAGCCGAGTTGCAGATGTTGAAGCAGGTCGGTCATGCCGCCCTCCGGTCCGGACGGACGAAAGCAAGATAGAGAATGAGCGCAAGGACGCCATAGCCGGCATAGGCGATCCTGAGAGCCGTCTCCCGGCCCAGCGATGGCGGAATGGCATTTTGCAGGATTGCCGGAAACGGCGGAATGCCGAGCCGGAGAAGATCGGGAAACACCAGCAGCATCAGAGCGGTCAGCCCGAAAGCCAGCACCAGCAATTGCCTGAGGTTGACCTGCGGCGCGGCACAGCCGGCGATGAACACGGTAAGCGGGCCGACGACGCAGAGACCCAGTTGCGGGGTGGACAGCAGGCCGAAATTGCCGCCCCGGATGAAGAGGCCGAACAAAACCACCGCCAGCATGATGACCAGTGTCGGGCGCAGGGCGAATTCGAAGCGCTCGAAAGCCGCTTCCGGTCGCACCAGGCCCTGGATCAACACCCCGGCGCCGGCCAGCGCCAGCAGGATGGCCAACACCCTGGGTAAGGCGCCCGGTCCGAAATTGGGCAAGGTGCCCAGCGCCAGGTTGATCGCGCCGAACCAGATGAGAGCGGCGATGGCGACCATCGTCGCGCCCCCGATCACCTCGAGCCGCGCATAGGGCGGAACGGGCTCGCGCCCCTGCTGCTCAGCCGCCTCGTGTGTCATGCAAATTCCCTTCGAACCCCTGGCCATTGCCGCTTCGGCGATCATTCGGCAATGTGCGGCCGGGCATCCATGGAGGCATGCCCGGCCGCACATTCTTGTCGCCGCCCCTATTGCGTCGGGCCGGCTTCCTTGATCAGCCCTGCCCAGGCATCGATCTGGCGCGCCATGAAGGCCCCGGTTTCTTCCACGTCATAGTCGCGCACTTCGATTTCGAGCTCGGCATAGCGATCCATGACAGGCTGTGTCTTCAGCGCCTCGCGAGTCTTGGCATTGAGATATTCGACCACATCATCGGGCGTGTCCCTCGGCACGAACAGCGCGATCCAGGAGTCGATGACATAGTTCTCGACGCCTGCCTCGACTACGGTCCCCACATCGGGCAGCGCCGGGGACTTGTCCGGGCCGGTCATGACGATCGGGGTGACGCTACCCGAGCGGATGAAGGGCAGCGCGCTGGAAATATCGAGGATGGCGCTCGATGCTCGGCCGGCGATCACGTCGGTCATGGCCTCGGTGGCGCCCTGATAGGGCACCGGCGTCATGACCAGGCCCGTGCGCAGCTCGAGCCCGCGCCGGGCAAATTCGCCGACGGCCGTCCAGCCGGCATAGGTCAGTGCGCCCTCATTGGCTTTGCCATAGGCGATCAGTTCAGGCAGCGTCTTCACGCCGAGATTGTTGGCCACGACCATGACATAGGGCGTATAGCCGATGACGGCGACGGGCCGCAGGTCGCGCGGCGGGTAATAGTCGGCCGCCGGATTGCTGACCGGGTTGATGGCGATGGTGGAAGCCGCGCCCATCACCACCGTATAGCCGTCGGGCTCGGCATTGATGCCCTGCTTGGTGCCGGCCACGCCCGCGGCGCCGGCCACATTCTCGATGACGATGCGCTGGCCGGTCAGCCCGGCCATGGCTTCGCCCCAGATGCGGGTCTGGGTATCGGCGCCGCCGCCGGCCCCGAAGGGCACGACCGCCGTAATGGGGCGGTTGGGGTAATCCTGCGCAAAGGCGCTGCCCATGCCCAGCCCCAGCGCGGCGGTAAAGATGGCGGCCGCCCCGAGGCGCCGAAGTGATTCAGTCCTATTCATGATGTCATCCTCCCTTGGAGTAGCCCCGCGGCGCGCTTGTATGCTTGGGCCGCGAAGCTAGTGGCGAATTGCTAACGGAGAAACCAGGCATGGCCCACCGCGTGGCTACCTTGTTTCAGGCAATGAAAACGGTCGCCTCCCCGGGCTAACGTTGGGCGCCCATCACATCGAGCACCGCGCCGGTGACCAGCGAGGCCTTGTCGGACAGCAGCCAGGCAATGGCTTCCGCCACTTCCTCGGGCTGGCCGGCGCGGCCGAGCGGGTTCTTGGCGGCGAATTCCTTCACCCGGTCCGCCTGCCCCGATTTGGCATGGATGGGGGTGTCGACCATGCCCGGACGGATCGAATTCACCCGCACCCCCTCCCGCGCCACTTCGACGGCAAGGCCCTTGCTGATCGTATCGACGGCGGCCTTGGAGCCGGCATAGTGGATGAAGCGGCCCGGCGAGCCGGTCAGCGCGCCGATCGAGGAGATATTGACGATGCTGCCACCCTTGCCGCCATGCTTGGTAGACATGCGCTTGATGGCCTCGCGGCAGGCGATGAGCACGCCCACCGTATTGACCGCGAAAATGTTCATCGCTTCGTCAAAGTCGTAATTGTCGGCTGCGCGATGCACCGGCCCGTTGATACCGGCATTATTGACGAGGCCGGTCAGCGGGCCGAAGGCCCTGTCGGTTTCTTCGAACATGCGCAGGATGTCGGCCTCGGTGCCCATGTCGGCGCCGACGGCGATGGCCTTGCCACCGGCCGCCTCGACATCGGCAACCACGCCTTCGGCCAGGCTCCGCGAGCTCTTGTAGTTGACGACCACATGGGCGCCGGCGGCTCCCAAGAGGCGCGCCGTGGCCGCGCCTATGCCGCTGCTCGCGCCGGTTACTATGACAACGTCCTGCATGGGACCTCCTCGAAGACAGACAGGGGAACGGGCCGCCGGACGGCACCCGCTCGTTCAGGTTCGACACTAGCGCCTGCCGCGAGGGGATGAACGGGTTTCTGTCCGGATTTCATTTGCCGAAAGCGGCCATCTTACCGCCGCCGCGCGCGCGCCGGGCGATCTATGGCTCCTGGAACCTCAACAGCCTTGCCGATGCGGAGCAGAACAGTGGCTACCAAGCGAAAGATCATCATCACCTGTGCCGTTACCGGCTCAATCCACACGCCATCGATGTCGCCGCACCTGCCGTTGACGCCCGAGGAGATCACCGAAGCGGCCATCGAAGCCGCCGAGGCCGGCGCCGCCATCATCCATCTGCATGCGCGCAATCCGCAGACCGGTGAACCCGACCAGTCCATCGAGCATTTCGCCAGCATGCTGCCGGTCATCAAGCAGCGCTCGGATTGCGTGCTGAACATCACCACCGGCGGCGCGGCCACCATGACGGTCGAGGAGCGGCTGCTGCCGGTTGCCACCTTCAAGCCGGAAGTGGCCTCGCTCAATATGGGCTCGATGAATTTCGGCCTCTACCCCATGCTGTCGCGCTTCAACACATTCAAGCATGAATGGGAGCGGCCTTACCTCGAAGGCTCGCGCGACCGGGTATTCCGCAACACCTTCGGCGATATCGAGACCATCCTGCGGCGCTGCGCGGAAAACGGTACTAGGTTCGAGGTCGAGTGCTACGATATCGGCCACCTCTATACCTGCGCCCACTTCTTCGAGCGCAACCTGCTGAAGCCGCCCATCTTCATCCAGAGCGTATTCGGCCTCCTGGGCGGCATCGGTGCCCACCCCGAGGACGTCATGCACATGAAGCGGACGGCCGACCGGCTGTTCGGCGACAACTACCGCTGGTCGGTGCTGGGCGCCGGGCGGCACCAGATGAACATCGCCACCCAGTCGGTGCTGCTGGGCGGTAATCTGCGGGTCGGCCTCGAAGATTCCCTGTGGTCGGGACCGGGCAAGCTGGCCGCGTCGAACGCCGAACAGGTACGGCTGGCCCGCCAGATCGTCGAATCGCTGGGCTTGGAAATCGCCACCCCCGACGACGCCCGCGCCATGCTGGAGCTCAAGGGCAGCGACCGGGTCGGCTTCTGAGCCAACCCGGTCGCTGCGGTCAGGAATGGAAGCCGGGTTCAACCCGGCTTCTGCCAATTGAGCAGGGTGCCCCCGGTCTTGGTCTGCTGCTCGCCGCGATCGGTTGGCAGCGGATAGTCGTCCTCGTTGAGCACGAAGCCCGGCTTAGCGGCAAAATCCATCCGGGGCGGGCAGAAAATGTCGTAGAGCGAGCTTTCCGGCCCGTCCGAGCCGACATCGCGGCTGGTATGAATGACCCTGGCCGGGATGACGATCACCGATGGCGTCGGCAATGCGGTGTGGTCGTCGGGCACCCAGTTGCCGAGATCGGCGCCCCAATTATAGCGCAGGTGGTGGATCCAGGTGCCATCGAGGCAGAGCGAAGCCTGCTCGAAATCGTCATGCCAATGCGGGCTCAGCGATTGCGTATCGCGGCGGGTGTGGAAATGGCCGAACAGGTTGACCATCATGTTGGTCGACCGGAAGCAGCGCGGCTGGATGCGCTCTCCCTGCGGATCGAAATATTGCGCCAGCGGATAGTGGCGGAGCTTGAAGCCGCCATTGGGCTCCGGCCAGAGATCGACGGGAGCCAGCTCGGGCGCCCCGTCCGCATAGACCTCGCCGTTGATCGCCAGCGCAAGGATGTCGTCGGCGGCCCGGGAGAAAATCCGGACCAGCCGGCCGGCGGTGCGGGCAGTGACCCGGCTCGGGCCGGGCGGAACAATGGTCAGCGAATCCGGCTGCGCCTCGATCACCTGCCCGCCAGCCTCGATCGTCAGGGCGGCCCCTTGCGGCGGGGCGATGAGCATATACTCCTCGGGATTGTCCTGCCGCACCAGCACGGCGCCGGGCTGGACCTCGGAGACGCAGACGGCAAAATTGCCGCCGCGCGTGATCCAGGTCCCTGACAGGCCGTCCTCGCCCCTGGCCTGCGGCTCCTGTTCAGAAAAAATGGATCGGGATGCCAGCCGGCATGCGAGATCGCTCATGGCCTGTTCTCCGTGTCGCCAATTGGGTCCCTGTCCCTAGCCGGTAAGCGTCCTGCGCCGCATTGGCGGCGCCACCCGATTTCAGGAGACGAAATTGGCTGACGGGAAAGCCTCGTTTCACTGGATGAAATTGCTCTCATATGGTTTGGTGCGGCGCCGGCTGCGGGTAAGATCGTGCCGGATAGTCTGGAGACGTCATGGAACGAGATGTGGACGATTGGGACGGTGACGCGTTCGGCGAACCGGCGAGCGACGCCGCCCAGACCTCGGTGCATATCCGCACCAATTCGCGCCGGGGGCATACCAATCCGCTCGACCGGTCCTATCCGCCGGTCAATTCGGTGCTGCGGGCGCTGCATGTGCTCAAGGTCGTCAACACCAAGGCGATCGCCACCGTCAATTCGATCCATGCCGAGACCGCCATTCCGCGTCCGACCGTCGTGCGCATGCTCGAAACCCTGATGCACGAAGGCTATATCGTGCGCGACAATATGTGCGGCGGCTACCGCGTCACCGGCAAGGTGGCCGAATTGTCGGCCGGCTATAGCGGCATTTCGCGGGTGATCGAGGTAGCCAGGCCCTTGGCGATCGGGCTGACGCGGCAGATCAAGTGGCCGATCGGGCTGGGCGAGATCGACGGCGACGAAATCGAAATCCGCTACTGGACCGGCACGATCAGCCCGGTCGTCCATACCAATACCGTGCTGGGCAAGCGGCCCGACCTGCTGAAATCGGCGATGGGGCGGGTCTATATGGCCTTCTGTCCGGAACAGGAGCGCGAGCGCCAGATTCGCGTCCTGCGCAAGCGCCTCGGCAGCGAGCTCGACCAGGTTGCCGAGTCCGAATTCCGCCATATGCTGGACCGGATCAGGCGCTCCGGCTTTGCCACGCGCGACCCCAAGACCGAGCCCACCCGCATGACCACGTTCGGCGTACCGATCCTGGATGGAGCCAGTGTGGCAGCCGTCATGTCGGTGAGCTTCTTCACCTCATCGGTGCCGCTCAATTCCGTCCGGGAGACGGTGCTGGACCCGCTGATCGAAACGCGCCTCAATATCGAGCATGCCCTGGCCTTCATCAGCACAAGGCCGCATCTGGATACCAGCCTGCAGCGCGAATACGACGTCAACCTCTAGGCCGTTTTCACCGGCTCATTCCTGACCAAACGGCCATCTCTGCTTTCGCGGGGATCGCCGTTGGCATTGTAAAGACCGGAGCCGGACGGCTTAATCGTCGTCCAGTATCGGATTGGTCGCCGGCGTGCCGCCCTCGAACCAGATATCGAATTTGCGGTAGGTGACTTTCCAGCCCTCGGCGGTCTTGACCAGGCGGTCGGTCATATAGGCGATCTGGATGGGGGGATGGGTGGGCAGCACCGGCTTGCCGTCGGCGGCATAGAGCATCATGAACCAGTGGCACACCGCCTTGTCGGGGCCACCGTCGAACTTGGCCTGGAAATTCTGCACCGAGTGGACCACGGTGCGGGCGCCGCGATCTTCGCGCCACTTGTAGAATGCCCGGATCTTCTCGCGCCCTTCATAGGAGGCGGCGGGGCCGACAAACGAGCCGTCCGGCGTATAATAGTCGGGTGCGCCGCGCCCCCAATTGGCGTCGACATCGTGCCAGTAGTCGACCAGCAAGGCATGCAGCTCCTGCGTCAAGGCGAGGCGATCTTCGTCGATGCGCATGATTATTTCTCCTGTATTGCGGATAGAGAGGCCAGTGCGGCCTTTGCCGACTTGGCCATGAAGCCCTGATCGGAGCCGATCATGAAGGCATTGATGCCCATGCCGGCCATGACGCCCGCATCTTCGCTGTCGATGCAGATCGTCATGGCCGGCACGCCGTGGCGGGTGGCGGCCATGGCGATGCGGCGGACAATTTCGGTGGTGCGGGGGTCGCTGATCGCCTCGCCGCCCAATGCCGCCGTGATGTCGCCCCGCCCGATGAAAATGGCATCGAGACCCGGCACGGCGAGGATGTCGTCCAGCACATCCAGCGCCTCGATATCCTCGATCATGGCGATGCAGGCCGTCTCGCGATCCTGCGCCGCCTTGTGCGCGCCATAGCCCACCATGCCGTAGTCGCCGGCCCGGGTCGTATTGGCGAAGCCGCGTTTGCCGCCCGCATAGCGCGCCGCCTCGACCATCGCGCGGGCACGGTCCGCCGAAAGCACATGGGAAACGAGAATGCCGGCCGCGCCGATATCAAGGGTAGAGAGAATGGCCGCCGGCGTCCCCTCCGCCACGCGGACGATTCCCGCCAGGTTGGCGGCGCGGGCCGCCAGCATCATGCGGTCAAGCGCACCGATCCCGATGGCCGCATGCTCCATGTCGAAAACGACAAAGTCGAAGCCGAGCAGGCCAAGAATCTCGGTGGCATGGCTCGTCGGCGTCTTGACGAAAGTGCCGACCAGACGCGACCCCGCCCGGAGACGGGTTGCGAAACTACGATAGGATGGTGCTGGCATGGCGGAACGGGCCCTTCAATTCCGCCCCTCGATAGCAGCCGCGCCTGTCCCCGGGCCTCAGAACCCGGCCTGTTTCAACACGCGAAAAAGCCCCTTGATCCACCTTTCCAGCCCCGCGTTGCAGGAGGGCAACATATATGACTGATACTCAATGCGGGCGCGGGCCGAATTCAGTGATGGGAAGTCCCGCCTCGATCTGGGCGGAGCGTTCCTCCTCAAAGGCGGTCTGCTTTTCGGCGGCTTCCAGCACCTGCATGATCACCGCGCGCGGGATGAAGCATATGCCGGTATCGTCGGCCACCACGAGATCGCCCGGCATGACCCTGGCATTGCCCATCGTCACCGGGCCGTTGATTTCCATGGTCTCGATGCGCCATTTGCCGGTGACCGGGGTATAATCGCTGGCCCAGATAGGGAAACCGATCGAGCGCGAATAGGCGACGTCGCGCACGCCCCCCATGATGACCGCGCCGGCCTCCCCCTGACGTTGCGCCAGCCGCGAGGAGATGCCGCCCATATTGGAAACGTCGGCAACACCCTCGCAGACCAGGACATCGCCAGGCAGAGCCAGGTTATGCGCCTCAAATTCGCCCATGCGGTTGACGTGCTTCTGCGCTCCGGCCAGCGCATCGATGCCCTGAATGGCGTTGCGCATGGTGAGAGCCGGACCGACTACGACCTTGCCTGCGATCGTCGGCCGAAGGACCGACGCGCCGATGGCCCCACTCGGCAGGCCCATTTCGTCCATCACGTCCGAAACGGTGGAAGACGGGTCGGACAGGCGCATGAAGCGCTCCACCACGCCTTGGGGCGGCCGCGGCACTTCCAGCATGGCAATGCGGCCGGGATCGACCCTTCCTGTGAGTTTCTTGCTGTCGTTGCCCATCACTGCCTCCTGATTTCAGACAAAAAGAAGCCGGGCGCGGTGAACGCCCGGCCGCGGCGTCGGGTTCGGCCGCTAGAGTACCGGTTCCTGCCCGATAAGGGTCAGTGCATCACGGTTGAGCCGCTCTTCGGCCTTCAGTTCCTCGACCATGCCGGCGGCGTCGAGTTCGGCGGGCTTTACATAGCCGTTATTGGCCAGGAAAGCCTGGAAGTCGTCCTGCGCCGTAACTTCGAGCGTGGCGGCACGCAGCTTTTCGGCGATATCCTGTGGCAGATCCTTGGGTGCGATCAGGTAGAACTTGGTGCCCAGATCAATGTTGTAGCCGGCATCCTGCGCCAGGCCGGTATCGGCAAAGAAGGGATAGGGCGTGGTGCTGAATACCGTGACGGGCTTGAGCTCACCGGCATCGACCTGCCCCTTGATGGCCGGTCCATAGCTGAACAGCGCATCCACATGGCCGCCCAGCAGTTGGGTCAACGATTCCGCGCCGCCCGACATGGGGATGGCGACGACATCGAGATCGGCCTGGGCATTGAGCATTTCGACCCCCAGACCCGACGGGGTCAGCTGGCCGGAGGTCGCCGCATGCACATTGCCGGGGCGGGATTTGGCGAAGGCGATATACTCCTCCAGCGTCGACCATTCCGCATCGCTGCGCGCTGCCAGGACCACCGGCTGGTCCCCGATCTTGCCCAGAACGACATAGTCGTCGATGCCATCCCAGGGCAGGCCCGGAATGGTCAGCGGGCTCATGGTCAGATTGCCATTGGACACCATGGCGACCGTGTAGCCGTCGGCCGGGGCACGCACGGCAATGCCCGTTCCCACCGAGCCCGAGCCGCCGGGTCGATAGTCGATGATCACGGTCGCGCCGATGACGTCACTCAGCTTGCGGGTGAACTCCTGAGCCAGCATGTCGGTGCCGCCGCCTGGAGCATAGGGAATGATGAACGTGATGTCGCGCGACGGCCAATCCTGGGCCAAGGCGGTAGTAGCGCCCAATGCAGCCATGGTGACGGCGAGACCGGCCGCTCGAATTGTGGACCAACCCATAAAGCAACTCCTCCTGTTTATATCCCCGGCCGCCCGAAATGCCTATTTCGTGACATTTTCGCACGGCCGGCCGGCCCGCCATTTCCTGCTGGATGGCCGTCGGCCTTGTGATGCGACCATTATCGGGAAGGTTGGCAGATCGAACAAACGATGTTCCGAAGGGCCTTGTATGACAATTGCTCATGCGAACGGCATCAAGCAACCGTGAAGCGCGCCGCGATCGTGCTCACCGGCAGGCCGGAATCGATCTGCCCCAGATCGGCGATCAGACCGGCGACACCCTGAGCGCCGATGGACGGTTCGGCCAGCAGGTGCACCTTCTGGTTGAGCTCGGCTTCCGACATGGGATTTTCGATCGAACCGCGCGGGTGATCGACCTGCGATCGATAGACCTTGCCGGAGGCGGTGGTGAGCTCAAGCAGGCAGGACACGCCACGCGGCAAGCCATCGTCCGGCAGCACTTCGAGCATATTGGAAAGACGAACGATCTGCGGATCGGCCAGGCGCTCGTTCTGGTATTGCGGGAACAGGGCAGCGCCGTCGATCAACGCCACCGCCACCGAATATGGCAGGCTCACCTGCGCCTCATGATAGGTCTTGGGAGCGGTATTGAGGTGATAATGTGCCCAGGCGGGGTGACGCCACATCTTCATGCCGGCGATGGCTTCCACCGGTTCGTCCATCTCCGCCCGCACATTGAGGGCACAATCGATAGCATTATGGATGGGCCGGGCGCAGGAATAGGGCTTGTATTCGATGTGGATCGGGAAATCCGAACCCAGCTCGCGGGTCAGCGCGCTGATGTCGCTTTCATCGGCAAAGGCGCGGCAGAAGCCACGCTCGCCCTCGAAGATAGTCGCCGTACCGGTAAAGCCCAACTGAGCCATAAGGGCCGAAGTCACGCCATTGCGCGCGGCCGGGCCGGGATTGAAGCGCTTCTGCATGGAAGGACCATACATTTCCATGAGCCCCGAGGCCTGGGCGCCGGCCATGCCGAGAGCGGACACGACCTGCTCCTCACTGAGGCGCAGCAGGCGCGCGGCGGCTATGGTGGCGCCGAAGACGCCGCAAACGGGCGTGGTGTGATAGCCGCGATTGCGCAGCGAGAAATTGGTGGCATTGCTGGCGCGGGCCATCATGTCGCAACCGGCGACCACGGCGGTAATGAATTGCTGCCCGCTGGCGCCGACACGCTCGGCCACGGCCAGCGCCGCCGAAACCACGGGCGGGCTGAAGTGAAACAGCGCCAGCACGTCCACGTCGTCCAGCTCTATCGAATGGGAGGCTATGGCATTGGCAAAGGCGGCATGAACCGCCGGCACCCTGGCCGGACCACCACCGATAAGACTGGCTTCGGCCTTGCCGCCGGTTTCGAGGACAAACTGGCGGGCGGCTCGGCCGCTGCCGGTACGGCTGCCGCCCAGCGCCACGCCCAGATAATCGCGGACAAGCGTGGCGGCATCCTTGCGGACCCTGGCGGGAATGGCGTCATCGGTGAGGTTGACGAAATGATGGGCAAGCTGTTCGGAAACGGTCTTGGTCATTGAATAAAGTCCAGTTGCTGGACCCGCCCGGCCAGGCCGGAGCCGGGTCGGATTAGCGCGGGTCGGCGTCGAGGCGAACGACGATGCCTTCGCAGGCCGGGTTGGGCGCGGGATAGCGCTGCATGACCAGCGGGTCATGGCCGGGAATGATGTGATCGGGCGAGGGCGCGGCGGCCTGGAGCTTGTCGAAGCCCTCCAGCATCTCCCCGATATGGAAGGCGGTCGGGAAGGGCCGGTAGCTCGCCATGTTCTCATAGAAATGGGAGACATCCGACGCCAGGACCACCACGCCGCGCCGGGTGTTGACGGTCACGAACTGCAGGCCCGCCGAATGGCCGCCCGCGGCATGCAGGTGGATACCCGGCGCCAGCTCGGCCGAGCCGCCATAGAAGCGGACGCGGCTCTCGTAGTTGAGCCGCACCATGCCGCAGACATCTTCGACCTCGAAGGCATGAGAGAGACGCGGGTACCGCATGTAACGCCCAGTGGCGTAATGCATCTCGGCTTCCTGCATGTGGAACTGGGCGGCGGGAAAGCGATGGAAGTTTCCCACATGGTCGTAATGGAGATGGGTCAGGATGACGTCGGCGACCTGTTCCGGATCGACATCCAGCAGCGCCAGCGTATCGACGGGGCAGCGCAGGAAGGTTCGCTCGCGCTTGCGGGCGACATCCTCGGTGAAGCCGGCATCCACCACGATGGCGCGACCATCGCCCTTGATGACCCACATGTAGTAGTCCATGGGCATGGGGCCATCGTGCGGATCGCCGCCGATGAAATGGCTGGATCGCCGGGCCTCGCGGGTGGCGTAGCGGATGGCATAGACTTCGTAGGCGGGCAATTGCGGGCCTGTCATTTCATGCTCCTGCTGCTGCATGACTGGGGATGAAGACCCGGCCTTCGAGAATACGCCTTGCCGTGCGACCCAGTGTGGCGCGCCGCACCACCGGGCCGCCTGGCCCGGCTTCGACCAGGGTTTCGGTCTCGATCACCCCGCCGGGATGGCCGATGCGGATTTCGGCACCGGCACTATGGCGGGCCGCTGCATGAACCAGTGTGCCGGGAATGCGCGCCGCGACGCCGGTGCAGACCGTACTGGTGCCGGCATAGGTCTTGTGGGTCTGCTGCATGAATTGCAGCCGGGCCACCAGATCGATGGCATCGGCAGGGACGGCCGCCCCGGTCAGGTGGTTGAGATAGTCGGCCGGCGGGGCGACCAGGCCGAGGATGGGGGTTGCCGGGCTGTCCTGGCGCGAGCGGGCCGCGTCGGCAATCATCCCCATGCGGGCCGCGGCCGCGCCGCGGATCAGCTCAAGCCGCTGGCGCAGCTCGGTCTGCGCATCGATCTCGGCAGTGCTTTCCGTGCCGGTCAGGCCCATATCGGCGGCGCGAATGAAGACATGGGCATTACCGATATCGACGAGCGAAACCTCGACCGGCCCAATGCCCGGCACGTCCAGGCTGTCCACGACATTGCCCGTGGGCAGTAGGGCGCCGGTGGCGCCGCCAGCCGTATCGGCAAAATCGACGAGGATGCGGGCGCCGGTGCCGGGAACACCGGCAACTTCATAGTCGCCGTATTCGGCGGGGCGCCCCCCAAGCACCGGCACCTCGATGGTGAGGATGCGGTTGAGATTGGTGTTGAAGACACGCACAATGGTCAGCGGCTCGGCGGCCGCCACCATGCCCTCCTCGATGGCGAAAGCGCCCACGGCGGCGGAGATGTTGCCGCAGAGGCTCAGCCAGTCGACGTCCGGATGATCGATCTCGACCTGGCCGAACGTGTAGGTCAGGTGCGTGCCGGCAGCGCGCGGATCGTCCTGTCGCGGCGGGCCGATGATGGCCAGTTTGCTGGTCAGCGGATCGGCCCCACCCAACCCGTCGATCTGCCGCCTGTCGGGCGAGCCGAAGATCGACAGGATGGTGCGCAGCCGCGCCTCCGGATCGGCCGGAATGTCGTTTTCACGCAGAAACACCGCCTTGCTGGTGCCGCCGCGCATCAGCACGCATCGAATGGCTTGCGGCATGATCGCCTCCCCTGCTTCCCCGCTACTCCGTCGTCCGAGGCCGCGTAGCAAAGATGCCTTCGGCGAGCAGCGCGTCGTACTGTGCGTCGTTCAGGCCCAGCAGACCCGAGGCGACATATCTGTTGTCGCGCCCCAGGGGGGCGACCGCCGCGGCCGTGCCGGCATCGCGACCGCCGAGGCGAATGGGCTGGCCCTTGACCTGATGGCCGGCATCGTCCAGCGCCAGCGCATTGCCCGGCGCCGGGCCATGGGGGTCGGCATAATCCCTGGCGGCGACCACGACTTCGGCGGCGGCCCCGGCCCGACGCAGGGCGCGGGCGCCTTCGGCTGCCGGACGCCCCCCAATGAACGCTGCAAGGGCCTGGCCGGTGAGCGCGCCAATGAGATGCTCGGCCGCCGCGCTGGCGGAGGCCGGTATGGTCACGGCGATCCACTGTCCATCCTCGCCGCGCGACAGCGCTTGCAGCATGGCAGGCGGCCCGACCGGATAATCCTCCGGCAAGGCGCCATCGAGGGCGGCGATAAATGCCTCCCCCACGAAGAAGGACGACAACTCGCGCTGCGCCAGGTCGATGTGAACGCCCTGCCCGGTGCGCTGCCGCTCGACCAGGGCGGCCATGACGGCGCCGGCGGCGAACATCGACACGATCTGGTCGGGATAGTTCAGTGCGCGGCCGGTGATCTGCGGCTTGCCGCCCGGATAGCGCGTCAGATGCGCCAACCCGCTGGAGGCTTCCAGCGTGGAGCCGAAGGATACATTGCCGGCGCCCGGCCCGGTGGCGCCCTGGCTGGACAAAGATGCCAGCACGATACGCGGATTGGCCTGGCGCAAGGTCTCGAAACCGATGCCCAGCTTGTCCAGCACGCCGACGCGGAAATTCTCGACCACGACGTCGCTCAGGCCCACCAGTTGCAGGAACAGGTCCCGGCCGCGCGGCGACTTCAGGTCGAGGCAGGCGCTTTTCTTGTTGCGGTTGGTGGCCCGATAGGGCGGGCTCTGTTCCCACCAGTCGCCGTCGCCCGTGCCCTGCCAGTCGCGGAAGGGATCGATATAGGTCGGGCCCTCGATCTTGATGACTTCGGCGCCCAGATCGGCAAGTACGCCCGAGGTTGCGGCGCCGGCCGTCACGATGCCGAGGTCCAGCACGCGGATACCCGCAAGAGCTTGCAGGGTCATGCCTCCCCTCCTGCCTGCCAGGCCTCGACGCTCCGTCCATTCCAGAGCAGCGGCAGGCGCGGCATGGGGCCTAGGGGGCCCTCGACAATGAACTGCCGGTGCTGCATCTGCGGGTCGGCGGCAACCTGTTCAGGCGACTGCACCTGGGCAAAGGGCAGCTTGAGTTCCACAGCTTCCAGCAGAATGTCCTGCGCCATCCTGTCCGCCAGGGCCGCTTCGATCAGCCGGTACATTTCGGCCAGGTTGCGCCGCCTGCCGGCGGCCGTGGCAAAGCGCTCCTCCAGCAAGGCCGGCTCGCGCATGAGCCTTGCTAGGTTGGGCATGTCGCGATCCCGGAATACCGGGGCGATATAGCCATCCTTGCAGCGCGTGATCTGCCATTCCTCGGCGCGGCCGACACCGGAGGCGCGCTGGCCGCTGACTTCAGACAGCAGGTTCTTCCAGTTGAGCCAGCGAGCCGCTTCGAGGACCGCGATTTCGCCGGCCAGCGGCTTGCCGCCCAGGACGGAAGCGAGGTGGCTTGCCAGCAGGGCGTTGAAGGCCACCATGCCGGCGACATAACCCATCTGGTAGCCGGGAAGCGCCAGCGGGGCGCGGCCGACTTCGCCGACGATGTCGAGGAGCCCGCTGGCCGCCATGACAGTGAGGTCCGATTGCGGCCGGGCTTCGTCCAGTGTGGGTCGGATCAGAACCTTCCGGTCATCGCTCCACGCCGCGACAAGGTCCGGATCGTCGCTGAGGAGATAGTCTCCCGGCTGTGCGTCACCGGGGCCTTTGCCGGCAGTCAGGAAGCGATGGAGGGCACTGCTGCCGTCGGCCAGCATGGGCGGCCACTGCATTATCGGGTCCGGGCCGGCATCGGCAGGCCGGAATACCGTGGCGCCGAAGCGCTGCGCCAGCAGACCGGCAAAGGCCACAGCCACGCGGCCCATATCGGTAGAGCCGGCGCCGACCTGCTCGATGATCCGCAATCCGGAAAGCGGGCCATGGCCCAAGGGGGTCGTCACGGACACAATCCTTATCTGCTCTATCGCCTGGCGCGCGACTGCGCGAGCGGGTCGGCCGGCACGGTGGTCCGGCTGCGGATGACGGCGTTCATGGAGTCACCGAAGGCGAAGGCCTGGTCCCAATCCGTGACGACTGCAGGCACGGTATCGAGCGCCTTCTTGCAGGCGGCCAGGGCATAGGGATCGAAGCCGGCAATGCGCCGGGCGATGGCTTCCGCGCGTTCCAGCAATTGCGCTGCGGGGACGCATTCGTTGATCAGCCCCCATTCCATGGCCGTTCGCGCCCCGACCCGTTCGCCGGTGAGCACCATCCAGGCGGCGCGCTTGCGGGCAAGCGAGAGCTGGGTGGAAACGCCGGCCAGGCTCGGATAGGCCGCAAAGGTGATTTCCGGCATGCCCAGTTCGGCATTGTCGGCGGCCACCGCCAGATCGCAGACATTGATCAGCGTCAGCCCCCCGCCCAGCGCCGTACCGTTGACGGCGGCAATGAAGATGGCGGGATGCTCGCGGACGGCCACGTTGACCGCGGCCCATTCCTGGCTGCGCGTGCGGGTGCCGCTATCGACCAGCGTCACGTCTTCCTTGAGATCGACGCCGGCGCAGAAGGAGGTGCCGCGCCCGGTCAGCACGATAGCGCGATATTTGCCGCGGGCATGTTCCATGGCCGCCAGCATGCCGGCGCGCGCGCTGGCATTCATGGCATTGCGCTTGGCCTCGCGGTCGATCACCAGCAGGGCATGGTCGCCACGGCCCTCGAGCCGGATTTCATCGGATGCCTGAAAGACCGCTTCGCTCATGATCGGTCTTTCGCCCTGAAGATCGGAACCTTGACGTCGCCACGCCGCTCGAACAGCACCCGCACCTGCTGGCCGATGCTGATGGAATCGTTCGGCCCATCGATATTGCTGACGAGAAGCGGACCTTCCTTGAGCTTGATGAGGGCGCAATTGTAGGGAAGGCGGTCGGTGAAGCCGGCGAAGTATTTCTGGTGGAAGACCACCCAGGAGAGCACTTCGCCCTCGCCCGAGCATTCCATCCAGTCCCATTCGGCGGCCGGCGCATAGGGGCTGACCGGTGACGGCGGGAACCAGGCCCGCCCGGTTTCCCCACAGCGCTGGACCACCAGCTTTTCCTGCTCGCAGGCGTCCCAGAACGGCTTGTTCCAGGGATCGATGGCTGGCTGCGGCATATCGGCCATCAGTCCCTCCTGAAGATAATCGAAGATGCGATATTGGCGGCGCAGGCATACTGGATGGCACGGGCGCCCTCGATCTGGCGGTCGCCGCATTCCCCGCGCGCCTGGCGCACGGCCTCGGCAATCAGGGCCCAGCCCTGCATGTAGCTTTCCGACAGATGCCCGCCATTGGTATTGGCCGGCAGCCGGCCCGTGCCCAGTTCGAGAATGCCGTCCTTGATGAAGTTCCCACTTTCGCCCTGCGGGCAGAAGCCGAGACCCTCAAGCGTGAACAGTACGGTGGGCGTGAAATTGTCGTAGATCATCAGCCCGTCGATCTCGTCGCGGCCGATGCCGGCGCGGTCATAGACCTCGCCCGCTATTTGCTGCAGCGCCGGATACCAGAAATCGTCGCGCGGCGTTGCCTGCTCGAAGACGTCTCTTTGGGCATAGCCGGAAACGTAGACCGGCGGCTTGCGCAGGTCCTTGGCGCGCTCCGGGGTGGTCACGATCCAGGCCACCCCGCCATCATTGATGAGGCAATAGTCCAGCAGGCGCAGCGGTTCGCAGATTGGCCGGGCCTGATGATAGTCTTCCAGGGTGAAGGGCGTGCGCATCACCGCGTCGGCATTCAGGCTGGCATGCTTGCGGAACGTGCTGGCGACGCGCCCCAGATCGTCGGTCGTGGTGCCGAAGCGATCCATATGCATGCGCCACATCATGGCATGGGTAGCGCCGGGGGAGGTCATCCCCCACGGATTCCACTGCCCGCCTTCAGCGCCGCCATAGAGCATGCGCTTGGAGCGTCCGTTGTTGCCATAGACCAGCGCCACCGTCTCGGCAGCGCCCGATGCTACCGCCTGGGCGGCGATGGTGAGGGAGACCGAAGCAAAGCGCCCCGCCATGTCGGTCGGCAGGCAGAACTGGGGATTGATGCCCACCATCTGGGCGAAACGTTCATAGGAGGGGATGCGATTGACGATAAGGCCGTCGATATCCTTGAAGGACAGTCCGGCATCCTCCACGGCCGCAGCCAGCGCCTGGGCCCCAAGGCCATAGGAGTCGGTTTCGGGGAAATTGCCATATTGCGTATTGCCGACACCGACCACGCAGACCTTGTCTCGCATGTTCCAGGAACTCATGGAAATAGTGTGTCCTCATCCCCGACTTGTTTGATTTCGCGCCCGTTCCGGCAGGTGCCGAAGACGCATCGGGAATGTCGCAGGCGGGTCATTTTGGGTAAAGAAATGAAATCGAAGCCGTACCCCAACAAAAACTCATGCGACCGGAAATGGTTTAGTTTTCAGGTGGTTATTGGCCGCATGGCGAAGCGGCACCGGCCCCGGAAGGGCTGGTGGCATGTCCATGGAACACGGCTGAAAAGCGCGCCGGTTTTGCCCGCCGGAGGGCGGCAGGACGGGCCGCGCGCTAGACGCGGATCAGGAAGGAATCGTCGAGCCCCTGGCGCTGTGCTTCCACCTCGCTGGCGAGCCACTCGCGGAAGCGCATCAGCGGCTCGAGCCTCGAATAGCGATGCGGCCAGGTGAGGCAGTAGACGCGCTCGCTCTGCCAGCCGTAGGGGAACGGAACAACCAGGGATTTGCGCCTGAGCTCGTCGTCGATGAAATAATACTGCGCCAGGGCCACGCCCAGGCCCCGCTCGGCCGCGGTATAGGCCATGGCCGAGGCCTCGAACCAGAAGCCCCGGTCCGGCTCGACGCTATGGGCCCCGGTCCGGCGCAGCCAGGATGGCCAATTGCCCTTTACCGCCAGCGAATGCAGCAGGGTCACCCGTGAAAGCTGCGTCAGGTCGTTAGGATCGGACAGGAAGGTATCGCGCAGTTCGGGCGTGCAGATCGGCACCATGCAGACCGGAAAGATCGGCTGGGCATTCTCGAACTGTCCCGGCCCGACCCGCAAAATGGCATGCGCCTGCTGCTGCTCGGCATTGGCCTCGCTGGTAGCGGCGGTCAATTGTATCTCGATATCGGGATGTGCCTCCCGGAAGCGCTTGAGGCGCGGTACCAGCCAGTACATGGCGAAGGTGGTGTAGGCGTGGATCAGCAATTGCTGCTCGTTGGAAGAGCGGGCCGCCCGGTCGGTGGCCCAGCCCAACTGGCGGAATACGCCCGCCAGTTCTCCCGCATACTTCTCGCCCGCCGGGGTCAGGAGCAAGGTGCGGTGGCCGCGGATGAACAATTGCCGCCCCAGCCTGTCCTCGAGATGGCGGATATGCCGGCTGACGGCCGACTGCGTCACGCACAATTCATCGGCCGCCTTGGTGAAGCTCAGGTGGCGCGCCGCCACTTCAAAAGCACGAATAGAGGCAAGGGGGGGCAGATTGGTCATGCGAGCATCTCGTTTCCACGCCGCGCGGCGAATTACGCCGCCGCGTCGATTTCCTTGAATGTCTCGACGGCAATGCGCATGCCGTCGAGCGCTGCCGGCGCGCCGCAATAGATGGCGGCCTGCAGGATCACTTCCTTCACTTCCTCGCGCGTCAGCCCGTTCGTGAGAGCGCCGCGAATATGCAGCCGCAATTCATGCGGCCGGTTGAGCGCCAGCAGCATACCCAGATTGAGCAGGCTGCGCGAACGCCGGTCCAGTCCCGGACGGCTCCACACCTCGCCCCAGCACCATTCCGTCACCAGCTTCTGCAGCGGCGCCGTCATATCATCGGCCGCCGCCACCGAGCGGTCAACATAGGCGCCGCCAAGCACCTCCCGGCGAACCTTGAGGCCCTTCTGAAACTGTTCGGTGGAGAATTCGGGGCGAGAGCTCATGGTATTGTCCTTCTCATAGAGCGGCGGGAAATCGTCAGGGACGGGCGAGGCGCATCAGCACCCCGGCATCGGCTTGTTCGTCGAGTGACCAGACGGCGTCGATCAATGGCGCGGGGTCGAGACCGGGGCAGCCATGCTGGCAAAGCCGGCGCAGTTTCTGTTCGATCTCGGCATCGGACAGCGGGTGCGAACGGCTGCCGCGCGCCTCGGCGATCTCGACCCGGAACAGGCGGCCGTCGGTCGTCTGGGCGGACAGCCGCACCGCGCCGACCGGCATGGCCGCATCGTCGACAAGATACACCTTGGCGCGCAGGGCGATGACGTCTTCGCGGCCGACCCAGGCATCGCCGAACTGGTCGACACCCGGCAAGCCATGGAGCAAGGTGGCGGCGACGGCGTGATGGGCGCTGACCTGGGCTTCACGTCCGGAAAGGGGCGCGGGACGATCGGTACGCTGCCGCAGGAGCGGGTGCGCCACCACCTCCAGTTGTGCGATATCCGCCAGCTTGCCGCCCAGCCGCTGGCGCAACACCATTGCGGCATCGATCACCGCGTTCAACACTACCCCGCAGGGATAGGGCTTGATCATATTGGCAAGAATTTCCCAGCTTTCGCCCAGCCCATTTGTCAGGCGAGCGAAATCGGGGGACGCGGCCGTGACATGGGCAAAGCCGCGTGGACCGGCAATCGGCTCATCCGGGCCAGCCAACCCTTGCTGCGCCAGCAGCGCGGCAAAAAGGCCGCCCCGTGCCGCGCCGCCCACGCCGACGCTCTTGGCCATAGTGCCAAGCGTTTCCACCAGGCCCGACGCCTGGGACGAGGCGCTGCCGAGAGCCCAGACCAGTTGCCGCGGCACAAGACCGAGCAGTTTTCCAGCCGCAATGGCGGCGCCGAAAGCGCCGCATGTCGATGTGATATGCCAGCCACGCGCGTAATGCTCCGGCGAAACGGCGTTGCCGAGCCGGCATTCGATCTCGACGCCGAGAACGAAGGCATGCAGCAGTTCCCGGCCGGCAACCGGTCTATGCTCGGCCAGCGCGAAGAGCACGGGCGCCACGGGCGCGGTGGGGTGGATGATCGTGGGATCATGCGTGTCGTCGAAGTCAAAAACGTTGCTGGCCGCCGCATTGAGAAAGGCGGCACTCAGCATGTCGAGGCGGAGCTGGTGGCCGATGATGCCCGCTTCCGCCGGCCCCGAAAACCGCGACAGCACCTGCAGCAGATGCTGTGTGGCGATGTCGCGGCTGCCGCCCAGCGCCGTGCCGAAATAGCTGAGCAGCGCCCGCTTCGCCTCGTGCCGCGCGGGCGCGGGGATATCCTCCCAGCGCGAGGCGGCAACGAAGTCGGCCAGGCGGGCGCTGACCGTCACCGCTTCGACCCCGCGCCGGCCACTTCCACATCGGCCCATTCTTCCAGGGGCTTGATGATCGTGGTCATGTCGGCTTCGGCGCCGTTCCTCGCCTTGGCCAGGGTCAGCAACTGGTTGACCGCGCTGCCGATCATCATCGGCACGCCGAGCGACTGAGCCGCATCGAGGCACAGCTTGGTGTCCTTGGCCGAAAGTCCCAGGGCAAAGCCGAAATCGAAACTGCGCGACAGCACGAAATTGGGCAGCTTGTCCACGGTGGCGCTGTTGCGGGCACTGCCCATGTTGAAGACTTCGATCATCACGTCGGGGTCAAGACCCGCCCGCCGCCCCAGGACCAGCGCCTCGGAGGAGATTGCCAGCGCGGTCAGCGACACGAGATTGTTGATGACCTTCATCATCTGGGCATCGCCCGGTTTGGCGCCGATATAAACCGGACGACCGAGCACCTGCAGCAGTGGCAGCAGCAGATCGAAATCGTCCTTCTTGCCGGCCACCATCAGGGCCAAGGTACCCTTGTTCGCCCCGGCTACCCCGCCGCTGATCGGGCAATCCAGAGTCGCGATGCCGGCCGCGGCGAGCTTTTCGGCCAGGGCCGCCTCCGATTCCGGACCGACGGTGGACAGATCCACCACGAGCCGGAGCTTGCTGCCCTCTGCCAGCCCGGCTTCGCCAAGGGCCACGGCCAGCACGACCTGCGGCGTCGGCAATGACAGCAGCACCGTTTCCGCCCTGTTGGCCACCTCGGCCGGGGACGAGGCGATTTCCGCGCCGTGCCCGGCGAGCTTTTGCAGCGCGGCAGCGTTGGGATCATAGGCAATGACCGGATAGCCGGCTTCGAGCAGGCGCCGGGCCATGGGAAAGCCCATATTGCCGATGCCGACGAAGCCGACGGCCGGATGCTGTCCGGACCCGCTCATTCTGCGAATTCCATCAGTACGGTTTTCAGGCGCATATTGGCCTCGACGGCCTGGCGGCCCAGATCCTTGCCGAAGCCGGATTGCTTGTAGCCCCCGGTGGGCAGGATGAAGTCCCTGGTGCGCCCATAGCGGTTGATCCACACCGTGCCCGTTTCCAGCGCCCGCATGGCCCGCATGGCGCGGCCGAGATCGGCCGTATAGATGCCGGCGGCAAGGCCGTAGATGGAATCATCGGCCATGGCGATACCCTCCTCCTCGTCATCGAAATGCTGGACGGTGACGACCGGTCCGAAGATTTCCTCGCGCACTGCTGGCATGTCCGATTTCACATTCACCAGAATGGTGGGCTCATAGAAATTGCCGTCCTGAATATGCTGGATGCGATGGCCGCCTATGGCCGCCTCGGCGCCGGCATCGAAGGCCGATCGCACCTTGGCGTCGATCTGGTCGAGCTGCCGCGCCGAGATGATGGGCGAGAAGGTCGTATCGCCCTTCCAGGTCGCGCCGGGGCGGATGGCCTTGGCGATCGTGCCGACGCGATCGATCAGCTCGGCCTCGATACTGCGCTGGACGATCAGCCGGGTGCCGGTGACGCAGATTTGCCCGGCATTGCCCAGCATGGAGCGGGCGATGGACTGCGCGACCTTGTCGAGATCGGCGGCATCGCCGAAGACCAGTTGCGGGCTTTTGCCGCCCAGTTCCAGCGTCACCGGTTTGGCGCCGCTTTCGGCCGATGCCGTCATCACGGCGGCGCCCGACCGGCCCGAACCGGTGAAGGTGATCTTGCCAACCATTGGGTGGCGGCACAGGGCATCGCCGGTCACCGGGCCATTGCCCTGCACGATATTGAAGATACCGGGCGGCATGCCGGCTTCGATGGCGAGTTCAGCCATGCGCATGACCGAGAATGGCGTCATTTCCGAAGGTTTGAGCACGACGGCATTGCCGGCCGCGAGGGCGGGGCCAACCTTCCACGATACGGTGACCAGCGGCACATTCCACGGCGCAATGGCGGCGATGACGCCATAGGGTTCGGCGATGATGAGGCCGAGATGGTCGGGGCGGGTAGCCGCCACGTCGCCGCCCAGCTTGTCGGCGAATTCGGCAAAGAAGCGGATGGCTTCGGCCGTAAACGGAACGTCCCAGCCGATGGCTTCGGAGATTGGCCGCGTCGAGCCGACGGCTTCCAGCCGGGCGAGTTCTTCCTTGTTCGCTTCGATGAGATCGGCCCATCGGTACATGACCTTGGCGCGATCGCGCGGCGCGATCCGCGCCCATGCGGCTGTACGATAGGCGCGATGGGCACTGGTGACCGCGCGGTCGACATCTTCGGCGCTGCCCAAGGGGATATCGGCATAGGGCTCGCTGTCGGAGGGCCGGATGACCTGCATGCGGTCGGCGCCCGCGCCAACGACCTTGCCGTCGATGAAATGTCCTGAGGTCGTGGCAATCAGGTTGGGATCAAAATCATACATGTTCACGCTTCCATGAAATGGGTGGCCGGCGCTGGCGCCGAACCGGTGTTACGAGAGCGAAGGCGCGGCGGGATCGTGTTGCTGCGCCTCGGGGTGAGACCAGGTCGGCGCCAGCATGCGCGCCAGTATCGCGTTGAATTGCGCGGGAGCGTCGTACTGAACCCAGTGGGCCGCATGCTCGATGACCGCAAAGCGGCAATCCAGGTCGCGGGCCCGCAGGATGGCGATGCGCTCCTCCAGCACGCCCGGCCAGTCGACATCGCCGCGCCCCCAGATGGCGCCGAGGGGCACATGGGTTTCGGCAAGCGCGGCGGCTGCAGCGCCCCGCAAGGTGATCTGCCGGCTGTGAAGCCTGGTTCGTTCGGCATTGCGCGCCTGGATGGCGACGGTGTCGTCGCTAATGGTGCCGGCATCGGCGAGCATGAAGGCGGCCAGGTTATGCCGGTGCGCAGCATTCCGGTCGGCACGTTCGGGCAGATCGCGCCATTTATGCAGGGGCGGACGGGGCGTCGCCACGCCACCCAATGCAGCGCCCGCGCCGACCAGTACAAAGCGGTCGAGGCGGTGGCCCTGCAGTCCAGCCACGAGGCTGCCCACCGAACTGCCAAAGGAAAAGCCGGCCATGAGGAACCGCTGCCCGGGCAGAATCTCATCGAGCCCGCGGCTGACCGCAGCCGCCACGCTGGCGATGGTCTGCGGTTCGGACAAATCCGCCGAATCTCCATATCCCGGCATATCGGGCAAGATGACCTTGTGGGTCTGGGAGAGCGTTTCGATATTGCGCAGCCAATGCGTCCAGGAGCCGTGGCCGCCATGGAGCAGGACAAGCGGCGTCCCCTCGCCCCACACCCGCCAAACCATCGTTGCGGCGGCCGGCCCACTGGTCAGCCGGACGCAGAGCCGGTCCAGATGGTCGACAAGCTGGATGGAGTTGGGGGCATTCATGGCGGCGTCGAACTCCTTCTCTCCAGGCGGACCGCGGCCTTATGCAGGACTGCAGACTCACCAAGTCATTGTAATTATTTGATAAACAACTTCCGACTTGGCGGCGTGCCCAAGACGAAGAAGGCACGCGGGGGGATGGCAGTGTCAATAAAACTTAGCTGGGTCGCAGCATGACTAGAAATCATGCGTACAGCGATGCCCTTCCACCGCGCTGCCGGGCGCTGCCATGACTAGCGCTCATGCCGCCCCCCCGGCATCATCGCTTGTCGCCCTTCCCTTCCCTTTTGATAGTTGCCGTCAGATGGGCCAATGCCGCGAGGCGCGGTCGATCCATTGGCGGACCTCGCGCAAGATGAGCGCCGCCACTGCAAGCGATACATCGAGACCATGAGGAGGAATTTCGATGACGATAGGCAAAATGGGCCTTGCCGGGCTCCTTGCAACGACCACGCTTTCATTCGGCAGCGTCAGTGCCATGGCCCAGGATGACTGGCCCTCGCGCGACATCACCATCATCATGCCCTATGCGGCGGGCGGTGGCACGGAGCCGTTGACCCAGGCCTATATGCGCGAGATGAGCGACATTCTCGGCGCCACGCTGATCATCGACTACCGCCCCGGCGGTTCGGGCTCGATCGGCACCGGCATGGCCATCCGCGCCGATGCCGACGGCTATACGCTGGGCGTCATCTCCAACGGCACCGTGGCCATGAGCCCGCTGACCATTCCCAGCCTGCCCTGGGACGGCAACGACGACTACAGGGCCATCGTCAAGCTGGCCGAAATGCCGGGCATCCTGGCCGTGCAGGGACAGTCGGACTTCCAGACGCTGGAGGACTTCATCGACTATGCCCGCGCCAATGCTGGCAATGTCCATGCCACCACGTCCGGGCAGTTGACCCCTTCCGGGCTGACGGTCGAAACGCTCAACGAGATGGCTGGGCTCGATATCGTGGCTATTCCCACTTCGGGCGGCGGCGAGGCCATTACCCAGCTCATGGGCGGCCATGTCGATGCCAATTTCGCCTTCGGCCCCTCGATCCGCGGCCAGGTAGCATCGGGCGACGTACGGCCCATCGTGTCCTTCAGCGACACGCCCTACGATTTCTTCCCGGGCGTGCCGATGGCTTCGGACTATGGCTACGACATCGATATCGGCGTGAAATACTACATCATCGCGCCCAAGGACCTGCCGCAGGACATCGCCGACAAGCTCGTGGCGGCCTCGCAGCAGGCGGTGGCAAGCGAGCGCTTCCAGGCCTTCCTGGCCGAAGGCGGCTATGTGCCCCCAGAGCCGTTGACCCCCGAAGAGATCATCACCGAGCTGGACGGCGAAACCACCTTCTATCGGCAGATGCTCGAGGTCATCGGCCAGGAACCGCTGATCTAGGCTCCTCCCTGCCGGGCGGCGTGCACCGTCGCCCGGTTCTCCGTCCTGAAAGATACATGATGAGACAGCTCGATTTCATTCTGATGCGCGGTGGCACCAGCAAGGGGGTCTTCCTGCGCGCCAGTGATGTGCCGGAGGATCGCGGGGATCTGGCGAAGCTGCTGCTCGCTGTCATGGGCAGCCCCGACCGGCGGCAGATCGACGGGCTGGGCGGCGCTGACAAGCTGACGAGCAAGGCCGCCATCATGGGGCCACCCACCCGCGCCGATAGCGACGTGTCCTATTTGTTCGGGCAGGTCGGCATCACGGTTCCGCAGGTGGAATTCAACGTCAATTGCGGCAACCTCACCGCGGCTGCGGCCGTCTATGCCATCGAGGAAGGGCTGGTGGCGGCGCGCGACGGCACGACACGGGTCCGCATCCACAACGTCAATACCGACAAGATCATCACCGCCGACGTGCCGGTCGCCAATGGCAAGCCGCTGGTCGCCGGAAAACTGGCGATCGATGGCGTACCGGGAACGGGCGCGCCGATCGCCCTCAATTTCGGCGATGCCGCGGGCGCCATAACCGGGCAGTTGCTGCCCCTGGGCGCGCCGCAGTCCCTGCTGGCGGTACCCGAACTGGGCGAAATATCCGTTTCCGTGGTGGATTGCGCCAATCTGGTGATCTTCGTCGCGGCCGAGACGCTCGGCATGCGCGGCGCCGAGGCACCGGAGGAAGTGGATGGAAATCCCGCGCTGATCGGCAGGATCAACGCAATTCGCCGCGTTGTCGCCCATCGCCTCGGCTTCGGGGATTATTTCGACAGTCGCCCGGCGGCGGCAACGCCGTTCTGCGTCATTGTCGGCCCGCCGGCCGAATATACCAGCTTCAGCACCGGCCGGCCGGTGCCCGCCGACAACATGGACGTGGCCTGCCGGCAATTCGCTGCCGGCTCGGTAAGCCGCGCTTATGCCGCCACGGTTACCGCCTGCACCGGCGTCGCCGCCAGGCTGGACGGCAGCGTGCTGCATGCCATGCTGGCGCCATCGGCCCATGACCGGCCCAAGCTGCGCATCGGCCACCCTTCGGGCATTATCGAGGTGGAAAGCAGCGTTTCGGGCAGCCTCGGCAATCCCAGGGTCGACAAGGCGCTCATCCTGCGGACGGCACGACGGCTGGCCGAGGGCCGTACCTTCCTGCTCGACGGCACGTCCGAACCATGACCGCTCCCACGGCCAGCCAGCAAATTGCGCGCTTCAGCACCGGCTTCAGGCCACGATCGCTCAGCGACCAGGCCCTGGAGACCGTGCGCCGGGTCTGCCTCGATACGATCGGCGTTGCCATGGGCGGCATGAATGAACCCGCCACGACCCTCGCGCTGGACTATGCCTCGGGCCATGCCGGCCCGCTCACGGCAAGGTCGTGGACGAACGGCCAGAACATGCCGGTAGAACTGGCGGCCTTCGTCAATGCCATTGCCGGCCATGTGCTGGATTATGACGACGTCGTCGTGACCATGCGCGGCCATCCCAGCGTAGCGCTTCTGCCTCCGATCATGGCCCTTGCCGAGGCAGGCAATGCCAGTTTCGAAGCGCTGGCCGCCGCCTACGCAGTGGGCCTCGAAGTGGCCTGCAAGCTGGGCCGCGCCTTTGCCATCGACCACTACAAACACGGCTGGCATGCAACCTCATCCATCGGCGTGATTGCGGCCACGGCGGGCTGCAGCACGCTTGTCGGGCTCGATGAAGAACAGAGTGTCCACGCCATTGGCCTGGCAGTGGCCCAGGCCAGCGGGCTGCACGAGAATTTCGGCACCATGGCTAAATCCTTCCAGCCCGGCCATTGCGGTGCCGCGGCGATCCGCGCGGTTCTTCTGGCCCGGAGGGGCTTTACCGCCGCCGCCACGGCGCTCGATGGCCGGGCCGGCTATGCCAGGCTTTACGCCGAAGGCGCGGACCTCTCGGAGCAGCTGTCGCAGCTGGGGCATTCCCCCCTCGAAATCGAGGCCGGTGGCGTCGATATCAAGCAATATCCTATGTGCGGCGGCGCCCACCGGGCCCTCGACGGCATATTGGACCTGCGGGCCGAACACGGACTGACCCTCGACCAGGTGGCCAGCATTGTCGTTTCTGGCAGCAATGGTGGCTTCACCCCGTTGATCCACGACCGCCCGGTCACCGGGCTCACCGCCAAGTTCAGCATGCAATATGGCCTGGCCGCCGCGCTGGCGGATGGCCAGATCGCGCTGTCCAGCTTCACCGACGACATGGTGATGCGGCCGGAAATCCAGGCTTTCTTTCCCCATGTCAGCAAGGTCGAGGCGGAAGGCACGCTGTTTCCGCGCTGGGTCAATCTGGACCTCCGCCTCAAGGACGGAAGACGACTGGAAAAGCGCGTGACCGGCCTGCGCGGCAGCGCGCAGATGCCGCTGACCGACGCCGCCCTCACCGCCAAGATCATCGACTGCTGCGCCTTTTCCGACGCCGGCATCGACGGCGCACGCCTGGCTGAAACCCTGCTGTCGGCACAGCGGACGGAGGCTGTTGGCCTCCTTCTGGCGCGGGCTCTCGGGTGGCCGGCAGCCACAAACGGAGCCGAACCATGAGCCTCAAGATCATCGTGCCCGTCAAAAGGGTCATCGAAGCCAGTGTCCGCATCCGCCTCCGTTCGGATGGCGGCGGCCCCGACATGGCCAATGCCAAGATGGCGATGAACCCGTTTGACGAAATCGCCCTCGAAGAGGCCGTGCGCCTGCGCGAGCAAGGCCTGGCCGACGACGTGCTGGCTGTCAGCATCGGGCCGCAGGCTGCTCAAGAAACCTTGCGGACGGCGCTGGCGCTGGGCGCGGACCGGGCCCTGCTGGTGGAAACCGGCGCGGCGATCGAGCCGCTGGCCATCGCCAGGATCCTTGCCGCGATCATCGCCGAGGAAGGGGCGCAGCTCGTCCTCATGGGCAAGCTCTCCATCGACGAAGACAACAACCAGACCGGCCCGATGCTGGCCGGATTTCTGGGCTGGGGACAGGCCGGTTGCGCCTCCGGCATCGTTGTTTCCCACAACACTGCCCGCGTGACCTGCGAGACCGATGGGGGCCTGGAGACACTGGATGTCCCCCTGCCCGCCGTCATCACCGCCGACCTGCGCCTCAACGAGCCGCGCTATCCTTCCCTGCCCAACATCATGAAGGCCAGGAAGAAGCCGCTGGAAACGCGCGCGCTCGATGCCTTCGGCATCGACACCGCGCCCCGTCTTAAGCGCATCGAGGTGCGGGAGCCGCCGGAGCGGCAGGCCGGGCTGGTGGTGGAGACGGTCGATGACCTGATCGCGCGGCTGCGGGACGCCGATCTGATACCAGCGGGGAGCGCAGCCCAATGACCATTCTTGTTCTGGCCGATCATCGTGACGGCATGCTGGCGGGTACGGTGTCGCGCGTGGTGACTGCGGCGCAAGAAATCGGAGGCGCCATCGACATTCTGGTTGCCGGCCGCGATTGCGGGGCAATCGCCGCCGCGGCGGCCGAAATTGCAGGCGTGAACCGCGTGCTCTGCGCCGACGATCCGCGCTACGAGCATGGGCCGGCAGAGCGGATTGCCGATCTGCTGGTCAGCCTGGCGCCCGGCTATGACGTGCTGATGGCCCCGGCCGGTTCCGCGGGCAAGGCGATCATGCCGCGCGCTGCCGCCATGCTGGACGTGATGCAGGTTTCCGAAATCGTGGCGGTGCGTGGGCCGGACAGGTTCGACCGGCGCATCTATGCCGGCAATGCCATCCTGACCGTCGAGGCGCAGGACGCGCGCAAGGTGCTCACCGTGCGGGCGTCGGCCTTCGTCGATGCCGGACGCGGCCCGGCAGCGCCGGTCCAGGCCCTCGCCCCGCTCGATGGTCCGGCGCTGTCGAGCTTTGTGTCCCTTGAGGCCTCTCATAGCGACCGGCCCGACCTGACGACGGCGCGCGTGGTTGTCTCCGGCGGCCGTGCATTGCGCAGCAAGGCGGGGTTTGCCGAACTTATCCTGCCCCTTGCCGACAAGCTGGGCGCCGCGGTCGGCGCGTCCCGCGCGGCGGTGGATGCCGGTTTCGTCGGCAACGACGTTCAGGTCGGCCAGACCGGCCGGATCGTGGCGCCGGACCTCTATATCGCCTGCGGCATTTCCGGCGCCATCCAGCATCTGGCGGGAATGAAGGACAGCCGGGTCATCGTTGCCATCAACAATGACGCGCAGGCACCGATCATGCAGCTAGCCGATTTTGCCCTCGTTGCCGATATTTTCGAGGCCCTGCCGGAGCTGACACGAAAGCTGTAGCGGCTGCCCGCCCTATGGGCAGCTCCTATCCCAAGACCTTCTACAAGCATGAGGACGACGATGAACAAGGCGGCGGCAGAAACAACAGGCGCGAAAAGCGCGGCCGTCAGCAAGGGCATGCTGGACGGCGTCCGCGTCATCGAGATCGCCGACGAAAGCGCCGAATATTGCGGCCTGCTGCTCGCCGGGCTGGGCGCGGACGTGATCAAGATCGAACCGCCCGGCGGCGGCGCCACGCGGCGCATCGGCCCATTTTTGGACGATGAGCCCCATCCCGACCGGTCCCTGCATTTCTGGACCTATAATCGCGGCAAGAAGTCCGTCATCCTCGACCTGACTGCCGGGGCGGACCGGAACCGGCTGCTCCTGCTGCTCGAAGGTGCCGATGTCCTTCTCGATTCCACCAGGGGTGGCATGGCCGGCGTTCTGGGCATGACACGCGATGCGCTGCTGGCCCGGTTTCCGGGCCTCGTCCTGTCCCGGATGACGCCGTTTGGCGATACCGGGCCGTGGAAGGACTATGCCGGCTCCGACCTGGTGCATCTGGCGCTTGGCGGCGTGATGATGAATTGCGGCTACGATCCAGAGCCCGATGGTCACTACGCCCTGGCGCCGATCGCGCCGCAGGCCTGGCAGGCCTATCACATTGCCGGCGAACAACTGGCGATCGCCATCGTGGCCGCGCTGCTGGCGCGCCAGCGCGATGGCAAGGGCCAGGATGTGTCCTGCGCTATCCACGACGCGGTGTCCAAGAATACCGAGCTGGACCTGATGTATTGGGTCATGCGACGGGTGCCGCTCTATCGCCAGACCGGGCGCCATGCGCGCGAAAAGATCGATCCGGTGCCCACGATCAGCCAGACCCGCGATGGCCGGTGGTTCCTGACCTGGATCGCCGCCCGGCAGAACCAGGATGAAATCGTCGACTTCTTCGCGCGCCATGGTTTCACCGAGGGCGTGCGGGAGGCCCTGCCCCGGCCGCCGTCGAATGCGCGGCCAGTGGTAGGCGGACGCGATATTCCCGGCACCGGCGAGACCGACGAGCGCGCCGTGGCGCTGGATGCCATCATACGCGATTTCACGCGCGCCTTCACCGCCGAGGACATGCCCTGGCGGGAGGCGCAGGATGTGGGCCTGCTCTGGTCCCCCCTGCGCAAGCCGCATGAGGCCGCCGACGATCCACACTGGCTCGAGCGCCAGACCCTGGCCGATGTGGACCATCCCGAACTGGGCTGCAGCTTCCGCTATGTCACCAGCAAATGGCTGAGCAATGCCACCGCCTGGCAGATTGGCCGCCGGGCGCCCCTGCTGGGGGAGGATACGAGCGCCGTCCTCGGCGCGCCGATCGCGCCGGTGCGCGTCGAACCCTCGTTGCGCAAGGCGGAGCCACCGCGCCTGGCCGCGAACGGCAAGCCCTTTGCGCTGCAGAATATCCGTATCCTGGATTTCTCCTGGTTTCTGGCTTCGGCAGGCGGCACGCGTTTCATGGCTGGTCTTGGCGCGGAATGCCTCAAGGTGGAATGGAAGGGCAATCCGGACACGCGCTTTGCGGCCATGGCCCCGGTGGGCGGCCGCGCCGCCCGCGCCGTCGCCACCGGCCCGGTGCCGGGCGAGACCGACCCCAGCATGGGCGGACAGTTCAACAACAAGAATTCCGGCAAGCGCGGCTTCTCGCTCAATATCAAACATCCCAGGGGCCTGGATATCGCCAAGCGGCTGGTTGCCATGTCCGACGTGGTGGCCGAGGGCTTTTCCCCCGGCGTGCTCGAGCGGCTTGGTCTGGGCTATGACGTGATGCGGCAGATCAAGCCGGATATCATCTATGTGCAGCAATCGGGCATGGGCACCCGCGGCACCTATGGCCGCATGCGCACGGTCGGTCCGGTAGCAGCCGCCTTTGCCGGCGTCTCGGAAATGTCGGGCATGCCCGAGCCGGCCATGCCCACCGGCTGGGGCTACTCCTTCCTCGACTGGATGGGGGCCTATGGCTTCGCCTTGGCGACGCTGGGTGCACTCTACCATCGGGGGCGCACCGGGGAGGGCCAATGGATCGATTCCTCGCAATGCGAAAGCGGCATCTTCCTCAACGGCACGGCCATCCTGGACTGGTCGGTCAATGGACGCATTGCCCCGCGCACCGGCAACCGCTCGCCCCACAAGCTGGCGGCCCCCCATGGCGCTTTCCGCTGCGCCGGCACTGACCGCTGGCTGGCCATCGCCTGTTTTACCGAGGCCGAATGGATATCGTTGGCCAAGGTGGCCGGCCGGCAGCACTGGCTGGCCGATCCCCGCTTCGCCACGCTCGATGCACGGCTGGCCAACCAGGATGCGCTGGAGGCCGAAGTCACGGCCTGGACCCGCGGCGAGGACGCCTTTGCCCTCATGCACCGGCTGCAGGCGGCGGGTATACCGGCCGGTGTCTGCCAGACAGCGCAAGACAAGATCGAGCGCGATCCGCAACTGGCGGCTTTGGAGTGGTTGACCGAGGTCACCGGCACCAGGATAGGCCGCTGGCCGGTTGCGGAACTGCCGATGAAATTCAGCCGCAGCACCGCCCATATCGGCGGGATCACCGAGCGCGGGGCGCCCATGTATGGCGAGGACAATGTTTATGTGCTGCGCGACCTGCTGGGGTTCGACGAGGCCGATATCCGCAAGCTGGCCGAAGATGACGTGATCTAGGGGCGGGCGATCGGGTCGATCGCCCGCCACAGCTGATTAAAGCGCGGGTTCCGCGGCGGCGTTGCGGCCCGCGACCCGGCCGAAGGTGATGCACTCGGCCAGGTTGCCACCCCCCTGATAGACGAACTGGAAGACCGAGGCGATTTCGCCGGCCGTATAGAGCCGTGCAATCGGCTCATCCTGCCAATCGAGCACCTGCCGCCTGGCATTGGCCCGCAGGCCACCCTTGGTGTTGGGCCCACCCATATAGAGCGGAATGGCATAGAATGGCGCCTTGGCGACCGGCCCCAACGTGTCGGACTGGCGCTGGAAATCGGGATCGGCGCCGGCGGCGCAATAGGCGTTATAGGCGGTGACCGTGGTTGCGAGGCGCTCGGTCTCCATGCGTCCGTGATTGTCCGGGTGCTCCCGGATGCGGGCGGCCAGCTCTTCGATGGTTTGCGCCTGCAATATCCAGCCCTTTTCGAGCGCCAGGCGATTGTCGCTGCCCCACTCCACGGCGTTGTAGGAGGCGACCACGAGATTGACGACGGGCCCCGCCTCCATCAGCGTCGCATCGAAGATCATCCAGGATGGGATGCGCGGATAGGTCAGGTTGACCGTGTCGAATTGCAGGGCTTCCTTGTAGAAAAAATAGCGGCTCGGATCCTTGGTGATGCGCCGCTCCGCGGCATAGCGGCTGCCGTGATTATCGACGACGATTTCGTTCGGCTTGCCAATACCGGTAGTATTGAGGCCGACCTTGAGCCCGTTGCGCCGCTCGGGCACCGCGGCGATGACGCGGGCGGCGACGCTGCTGGCCTTGGTAAGGCCCGCCCCCGCGCGCAACGCCATTTCGATGCCGTCGCCCGTATTGGCCGATGTGCCGTAAAAGGCCCAGGCTTCCGCCCCCGGCCCGTCGAGAAAGGCCTGCCGCATGCGGCGGTTGTATTCATAGCCGCCGCAGGTCAGCACCACGCCGCGGCGGGCGCGGTAAATCACCGTATTCCCGTCGCGCTCCGCTTTCACGCCGACGACTGCGCCGGCATCGTCGAGGATCAGCGAGCGCGCACGAACCCCATAATGGATCGGGATATTGCGGGTCGCCAGACCGGTGACCATGCAGGCGTGGAATGCCTCGCCATTCTCCTGTTCGGACCTTGTATGAGACAGAGCCGGCGTATTCTTGTCGCCCCAGCCAGGGCCGACCCAACCGTCGTTGTTTCCAGAATAGGTGCTCCGCATCACCGAATATCCGGATTCGACCGCACCGGGGAAATGCCTGAAGGCGGCCGCGCCGACCTCCACCGAATTGAACTGCGGGTCCAGCCGGCGCATGAAGGCGTCATTGTCCGGCGCAAGGTCCGCCCAGAGCTGGGCATGATCATCGGCAAAATCATGGACCTCTCCGTCCAGGTGATTGCCGATGTTTTCGCCGCTGAACATGGCCATGGCATAGGCCTTGAGCGCTGCGCGGTCGCCGTCGGGGCGTGGGCTGTGATAGCCGCCGCCACTCATGCGCGAGTTGGAATAATGGGCGTCCTGTGGCTGCTTTTCGACGATCAGCACGTCTGCGCCGGCATCGTGCGCCTCGATGGCGGCGCAGCCCCCCGCGGCGCCGAATCCCACCACGATCACGTCGGCTTCATAAATGGCTCGCGTGCCCAATATCCCCTCCTCATTCATCATTATGTAACGTCGATATTGCCGCGCCGCATGATGCTCAGCGTGGCGCCGGTGAGTGAGACGCCGACCCCGATCATCAGCGCCACCGCCGGCCCGATGCCCGAGGCCAGGACCATGGTGGCCAGCGCCGTGCCGATGGATTGCCCGAGCAATCTGGCGGTGCCCTGCATGCCGCTCGCCGCGGCGCTGCGCGACCGGGGCACCGAGCCGATCAGCAGGCGATTGTTCGGAGATTGAAAAAGCCCGAACCCGGCCCCGCAGAACATCATGCGCCAGACGACGTCGGCCATGTGGGGATGGGGCGGCAATATGGCCATCGCGCCCAGGCCGAAGGCCAGCAACAGCATGCCCACCAGACCCAGGCGCCCCGGCGGGAAGCGGTCGGCCAGCATGCCGGCGAGGGGGGCCATGCAGACGATGGCCAATGGCCAGGCGGCAAAGAGCATTCCCGCTTCGAGCACGGAAAAACCCAGCACCTGTTGCAGATAGAAGGGCAGCGAAACAAAGGTCAGCATCTGGGCACAGAAGACGCAAACCCCCGCCCCCACCGAAAGCGCGAAAACGGGATTGCCCAGCAGGTCGAGCGGCAGCAGGGGCGAGGTCCGCCCGCGCTGCCGGTTGACCAGCAATATGCCCGCTACGAGGCCCGCGACCAGGAAGGCCAGTACCAGTGTATGGGGCCACGAATGGCCCAGCCCGCTCAGCCCCAGCAGCACGCCGCCGAAAGCGGCGGCGCTGAAAAGGGCGCTGACGCCATCGAAGCGGTCGGCACCCCGCTCGATATTGGGCAAGGCAAAAAATCCCACCAGCAAAGCGCAAAGGCCGACAATGACGGTCAGGCCGAACACGGCCTGCCAGGAAGCGATCGAAATGATCGCGCCGGCAAGGCTCGGCCCCAGCGTGGCTGCCAGCGCCACCACGGTCGCGTTGAAGCCGAAGGCACGCCCCAGCTTGTGTGGCGGCACGATATGCCGGATCAGGGACAGGTTGACACAGGTGACGCAGGCCGCCCCGAGCCCCTGCACCGCACGCGCCGCGATCACCCAGCCGAAGGATGGCGCCAGGGCGCTGAGCAGCGCCATGCTGGCCAGCAGGGCCAGCCCGGTCAGGTAGAGCCGTTTCTGCCCCACAACGTCGCCGAGTGCTGCCAGCGGCAGCATGGCGGCGATCACGGTGAGTTGGTAGGCGTTGACCACCCAGGTCGTGGCGGCGTCCGAAAGTGCAAATTCCCGCCCGATCGTGGGCAGAGCCACGGTGATGCCGATGCCATCGAAAACCGCGGTGGAAATGCCCAGCATGACGGCGAGGAACGCATAGCGGCTGACTTTGTGCCTCGGCTGGAGCGCGTCCGCTTTCACGCCGGATCATCGGGGAGCGCCTGCCCCGCCTCCCGCAGAATCGCCTCGGCTATCGGCAGATGCAGCCGCTCCACCATGGCGCCATCGATCGACAGGACATTGGATTGTGCTGCATCGGGCGCCGCAAAGGCGGCAACCACCGCCTCGGCCCAGGCAATATCGCTGGCGCCGGGTCGGAAGGCGTCATTGGCCGGTTGCACCTGTGACGGATGGATCAGGGTCTTGCCGTCAAAGCCCATCTGCGCCGCCTGTGCGCATTCGCGGGCGAAGCCAGCTTGGTCGCGAAAGGCGTTGTAGACGCCGTCCAGCACGGTCAGGCCGCATGCCTTGCCGGCCAGAACCACCTGCATCAGCCAGGGCAGCAGGTATTGGCGATCCTGTCCGGGCGAGATCCCGGTGGTGCGGATCAGGTCGTTGGGACCGACGATGAGCGCCGCCAGCGGCAGGTGCGCGGCGGCGGCGGCAATCGAGCCGGCCTCGAGTACGGCACGCGGCGTCTCGATCATGGCCCAGAGCGGCAGGCCCGCCGTGGCAGCGGCGGCCAGGTGCTCGACACTTTCCACCTTTGGAAGAACAATGCCCGCGGCAACCCTTGCCGCCTCCATGTCGGCGGCGAAATCGGCGCTGCCCACAGGATTGATACGCAGCAGCAACTCGCCAGCGGCAAAGGCGCCGCTGCTTATGGCCTCGACGGCATTGTGCCGCGCCTGGGCCTTTTGCCCCTCGGCAACGGAATCCTCGATATCCAGGATGACCACGTCAGCCGGCAGCCCTCTCGCCTTCTCGATGGCGCGGACGTTCGCGCCGGGGACGAACAACACGCTGCGGCGCCGCCGCCTTATCAGGCCAGTTGGGGTCATTTCAGCGATGCGGGGCTAGGCACGAGTGAGGCGACGATCGAAGCATCGAGCGCTTCATAGGCATTGAGCCCGATAAGATCGTAGAGTTCCTGGCGCGTTTGCATGGCCTGCAGCATCGGCCGGGTGCTGCCGGCTTGCGCGATGGTATCGTAGAGCGCCTGCTGCGCCTTGTTGGCAACCCGCAGCGAAGAGACCGGCCAGATCACCATGCGATAGCCCATTGCCTCGAACTCGGTGGCCGTGAAAAACGGGGTGCGGCCGAATTCGGTCATGTTGGCCAGCAGCGGCACGCCGGGGAGCTGGCGGGCGAATTCCCGGAACATTTCCGCGCTGGTCAGGGCCTCCGGGAAGATCGCGTCGGCGCCGGCTTCCAGATAGAGCCGCGCGCGGGCAACTGCCCCGTCCATGCCTTCACTTGCCGCAGCGTCGGTCCGGGCGATGAGGTAGAGATGCCGCCGGGCCTGGGCCGCCGCCGCAACCTTTGCCGCCATGTCTCGGGCATCGGCAAGTTTCTTGTCGTTGAGATGGCCGCACTTTTTGGGCAGCAGTTGATCTTCGATATGGACCGCGCCGGCGCCGGCGGCTTCGAAGACACGCACCATATGCATGACGTTGAGCGCCTCGCCATAGCCGGTATCGCCGTCAACGAGCACCGGCAAGCCGCTGGCTCTTTCCAGCTGCCGGATGAAAAAGCTCACCTCGTCGACCGTGATGATGCCCAGATCGGGCAGTCCCATCTGCGCGGTCATCGCCGCGCCGGAGAGGTAGAGGGCCACAAAGCCCGCCGCTTTGGCCTGCAATGCCGCCATGCCGTTATGCGCACCGGGCAGCGGCAGGATGCCGCCGCGTTCCACCAGGGCGCGAAAGCGTGTCCCGGCCGGCTCCGCCGGCAGGTCCCGGGCGATGAGATAGGGCATGGTCAGTCTCCGCTATGAAGGAGAAGGGAGAGGCAATGGGCGGCCCGAGGAGCCGCCCATTGCTGTCAGGCCGCGGCCTGTTGCTGCGGGCGGCGGCGGCGCAGCGCCGACCAGATCGACCAGACCAGAAGAGCCGCCGAGATCACCATGATCGTGCCGCTGATCGGCCGATCGAAGAAGGTCATCGGATTGCCATTGGACAACAGCAGGGCCCGGCGGAAATTCTCTTCCAGCATCGGCCCGAGCACGAAGCCCAGGATCAACGGGGCCACCGGGAAATCGAGCATGCGCAGCACATAGCCCAGCACCGCGAAGACCAGAACGAGCCAGATATCGGTGGGACTGTAGTTCACGCTGAACACGCCGATGCAGACGAAGACCAGAACCGCCGGATAGAGCAGGTTGCTCGGGATTTTGAGGATGCGGACCCACAGGCCGATCAGCGGGATGTTGAGCACCAGCAGCATGATGTTGCCCACCCAGAAGCTCATCACCAGGCCCCAGAACAGGTCGGGCTGTTCCTTGATAAGCAGCGGTCCGGGGGTGATGCCGTTGATCATCAGCACGCCCAGCATGATCGCCATGGTGGCGCTGCCGGGAATGCCGAGGGTCATGGTGGGGATGAACGCAGCCTGGTCGGCGGCATTGTTGGCCGTTTCGGGGGCCACGACGCCTTCGATGGCGCCCTTGCCGAAACGCTCCGGCTCCTTGGCAACCCGCTTTTCCACCGCATAGGCCACGAAGGATGCAATCAGCCCGCCAGTGCCGGGCAGCGTACCGAAAAAGGCGCCGATGCCCGAGCCGCGCGCCATCGGCCCCCAGGAGCGCCGTATATCGTCGCGTGTCGGAATCATCGAACGCAGCGAAACGTCCTGCACGGTCTTGCCCGAGTCCTTGGCCGAGGCGGCAAACACGATTTCGGTGACCCCGAACAGGCCCATGGCCAGGGCAACGAGGCTGATGCCATCCATGAGATCGAGCACGCCGAAGCCGAAGCGCCAGATGCCGCTGTTGAGGTCGGTGCCGACCAGGCCGAAGGAGACGCCCAGCACCACCGAGGCCAGCCCCTTCACGGTGGAACCCTCCGACATGGTGGAGGCCACCACGAAGCCCATAAGCATGAGCGAGAAGAATTCGGCAGCGCCGAACCGCAGCGCGTTTTCGGCAATGACCGGCGAGAACAGCATCATGAGCAGGATGCCGAAGCTTCCCCCCACGAAAGAGCCGGCGGCCGACATGAACAGGGCGACGCCCGCCCGGCCATTGTTCGACATGGGATAACCGTCAAGACAAGCCACCGCGTTGGCGGGCGTGCCCGGCAGGTTGAGCAGGATGGAAGCGATGGAGCCGCCATAGGCCGTACCATAATAGATGCCGGCCAGCATCACGAGGGCCGAGGTCGCATCCATGTGGTAGGTCATGGGAAACAGCAGCGACACGGCCACCAGCGTTCCGATGCCAGGGATCATGCCCAGCAGCGTGCCCAGGAACACGCCGATGAGGCAGAAGGTGAGATTGGTCAGGGTCAGGGCTGTGCTGAGACCAAGCAGCACATTGCCAAAAAGATCGGTCATCAGAAGGGCCACGCGATAATTTCAAAGCGGAGTTTGAGGCCATAATGGAAGATGCCGACGGTCAGGACGGCAATCGCCACGGCGAGCAGCGCGGTCGCCCGAAGCCCCAGACGTTCCGCGGCAAAGCTCGATATGGCAGTCATTACCACGATGGAGGGAATGAGGCCGAAAGGCTCGATGAGCAGCGCGAACGCGCCCACGGACCCGAGCACCGCAAGCAGGGATCGCCACTCGATATGAAAATCGGTGCCCCGGCTTCCGACCGCGTTGAAAATGACGAATATGGCGAGCAGGGAAAGGACGCTGCCCACCAGAGCCGGGAACATGCCCGGCCCCATATAAGACGGTGTGCCGAGCTGGTAATTCTCCAAAGCGTACAGAACAAGTCCGACACTATAGATCAGGAGGATAACGCCTCCGGTGAATGACCTCTTGTCACCTATTCCTGAAATCCAGCTCAAATGCTCCTCCTTGAGAAATCGAGCGAAAATGATCCTTGGTGCTTTTCACAACTCTTGTTGACAGACGACGTCCGGTCGCAGTGGCCCTATTGATGCTGCCCGCGGCTGTGAATGTCGCTCTCTCAGACCTTCTCACGTTTGACGCGCCTTTTGCGCATCGACAAAAGGCTAGCACCGCCCAAAAATGCTGGAAAAGGATGATTTGACGGGCGTCGGATGACATTTAGTCATGCCTGCCAGTGCCCGTCTCTCATCGACGTTAAACTGCCGGCTGCCCGTGGCGCAGCAGGTCGCGCGCGATGGTCCAGCGGTGTATTTCGCTGGCGCCTTCGACAATCCTCTGCACCCGATAGGCGCGGTAGATATATTCGATCGGCGATTCCTTGCTCAGCCCCATGCCGCCGAGCAGCTGCACGGCGCGATCGGCCACGCGCCCGATCATCTCGCTGGCCTGCAGCTTGACCATGGATGCCTCGCGGCGCACATCCGTCTCGCCGCGATCGATGCGCCATCCCAGCCGGTAGGCCAGCAGCCGGCACATTTCCATTTCCTGGTGGCTGTCGGCGATCCACCATTGCACGGCCTGACGTTCGGCCAGTTTCTGGCCGAACGTCGACCGGTTGTTGGCATGGTCGAGCATGATATCCAGGCACCGGCGCGCGGCGCCCAGTGCCTTTGCCGCGATTTCCATGCGGCGGATGCCGAGCCGGTTCTGCAGCGGAATGAAGGCCTGTCCGACCTCACCGAGCACCTGCTCGTCATCCAGTTCGACATTGTCGAAGTGAATGCCGAAGGTCAGGTATTCCCCGGCAATGGTGGGATAGGATGAAGGGATGGTCACGCCGGGCGTGTTCTTGTCGACGAGAAACGCCGTCACGCCGCCGCGCTGGCGTTTGTCCGGATCGGTGACAGCAATGACGATCATGAAATCGGCGCTCATCACATGGCTGATGAATATCTTTTCGCCATTGAGTATCCACTTGCCGTTGCGGCGCTCGGCCCTTGTGCTCATGCCGCCGATATCGGAGCCGGCGCCGGGCTCGGTCAGCGCCAGGCACGACTTCTTCTCGCCCTTGCCATAGGGGATCAGGTAGCGCTCGATCTGCCCGCCCTTGCAGCAGGCCTTGAGAAAATGCAGGTTCGGGCTGTCCGGCGCCAGGGTCAGGGGCACGACCGAATAGCGCAATTGCTCGATCACCGTTAGCTTGGTGAGGGCGCCCAGGTCCTGGCCACCGAATTCCTCGGGGAGATCGATGCCCCACAGCCCCAGCGCCCTGGCCTTCTCCTGCAGGTCCGCCTCCACATCGGGCGGCACCAGCGGCTGCGCCGTCCCGGCAATCTCGGATTCGCGGCGCAGGATCATCGGCTCCAGCGGGAGCAACTCGTTCTGCACATAGCGCTGAACCACATCCCGGATCATCCTGTTGTCGTCCGACAGCTCGAAATCCACCTGTGCCTTCCTTTCATACCCATATCGAAGCAGCGCCGATCCGCACCGCCATTGCGTGTCATGATGGGAGAAAAGGGGCGCCACGCGTCAAACGATAAAACACTGGCTTGGGATGACTGAAGCTCACAGCGGCGCTTCAGCGGCGATGGCTCATCGCCTGAAAAGCGGAAGTCGCAGCGCCACAAGGCTCCGTTCATGCTGGAAAATCAGAAATTTGGCGCGGCGGTCAGAATAGAATGACGAGCATCTATTTCATTGAAATCAATAGATGATTCCTGCCCGCCAAGCCCGAGTCAGCCGGCAATCAGATAGACAAACCGAAAGCGTTCACGGTACGGCTCCATCATGAAAGATCATCTGCATGGCGGCCGAGCCCAAAGCGGCCATGCGGGCGATGTCATCGAAGATATGCGCCAGCTCGGCAAAGACGCTGCGGTCGCCTTCCTGCCAGCTCACATCCTCCAACTCGCCGAGCAGGTCTATCAATGCGGCGATGGAGGCCCTGTGCCGGCGTGCATCCAGCAGGCATTGCCGGTCATGGCGCTGCTGCTCCTGCGTCATGAAGCGCTGCAAGGCATCGTTGACGCGTTGCCGGCAGTCGCAATCGAGCGCGACAGTGCCGATCAGGTTGCGGATGCGCCGGGTGAGCTGCCCGGCATTTTCCGAGGTTTCAACGGTGAGCGGCGGGCCATAATAAATCATGCTGAAACCTGTTCTGCCGCGGCCGGGACCCAGTCGGCGCCGGCCGTGCCGTAGTGGAAGCCGTTGGAAAGGGGCACATCGGGATAGATGGCGCGCAGCCGCGCCTCACCTTCCGAGGCATCGATCCTGAGGTCGCGGACATGGGCAAAGGTCTCGGCCACCTGAGCCATGTCGCAATGCTGCGGCGACAGGCGGATATGGCTTACCCCCGCCTGCTGCAGGGCCGGCAGTTCGGCCAGCAGCACTTGGCAGGTATGGGACATGGTCTGCACGCCATTGAGCGTCAGGAAGGATTGGCCATCGAGCGTATCCACCGCCAGCCCATCGGGGTCGTCCTGGCAGACGAATTGGCAATTGTCCTTGCTGTTGCCCTTGGCGCGGGCATGGGCGCAACGGGCCGAAATGGCCAGCGGCAGGCGCCCGAAGGCGAAGACCTCGAAATCGGTGCCTGGTGAAGCGGCGATGATTTCGGAGACCGAAGCGAGCGGCAATTCGGGGCCCAGGCATATCCGCGTAGCGCCGCGGCTGGCCAGCATCCGGGCGGTGGCGCCGTTATAGACATTGACGAAAGGACCGACGAGGTGCGGCTTGCCGGACAGGAGCCCCAGCGCCGACAGGTCATTGGCTTCAACCGGCCATGGGCTGGCCTCGACCAGCTTCCGGGTCAGCATGGCCTCGCGCTCCAGCGTCACCATGGCCATGGAGGCCAGTGATACCTGCTTGCCCGCATCGGCGAGGCGGTTGGCGACGGCGTCGATAAAAGGCTGGGTGAAGTGGATGCGCTTGGAGCAAACCACTTCACCCAGAGTTACCGCATCAAGCCATGCGCAGTCGGCGATGCGGAAGTAGAAGTCGCGCCATGCCTCGCCGTCCCACAGATAGGGGACGGGACCGAGGGTGATCCGGAGGGTCCTCCCAGCCATCGGGATCACCGCCACTTCTTTTCGTAGGCGCCCGCCGTGGTCCGCTGCCCTTCGCTGAGGCGGCGGAGATGGGCGAGCAGAGCCGGGCGCTGTTCGGGCGTGGCGGCCAGCGCCTGGCGCAGCCGCGAAACGACTTCGGCCACATAGGCCTTGCCGCGCTGACGCCCTTCGATCTTGAGCGCGGTGACGCCGGCATCGCGCAGGGCATCCAGATGCTCCATGACATCCAGGCTCACCGGGTCCTCGAAAGCATAGCCCTCGTCATTGGCAATGTGGAACCGGCCCTTGCACAGCGTCGGATAGCCGGCCGGCTCGTCGGCGCCGAAACGGTTGATCGTATAACCACCCAGTTCGGACACCATCTCCTCCCCATCCTCGCGATAGCGCACATGGCTGGCCGGCGAGCAGACGCCCTGCATGTTGGGCGACAGGCCTGTGGCATAGGATGAGAGCGAGCAGCGCCCCTCGGCCATAACGCAGAGCCCGCCAAAGGCGAAGACTTCCAGCTCGCAGGCCACCTTGGGCGCCAGCGCGGCGATATCGCCGACCGTCAGCACGCGCGGCAGCACCAGGCGCTTGGCGCCGAAGGTCTGCACCAGGAAATTGATGGCATCGGCATTGGAGGCCGAGGCCTGCACCGAGACATGCAGGCGCTGTTGCGGATGGGACTCAGCGATATAGGCCATCAGCGCCAGGTCGGCGACGATCAGCGCATCGGCGCCCAGAAGCACGGCATTATCGGCTGCCGTGTACCAGAGCTGTTCCGCACCGGCCCGCATGAAGGTGTTGAGCGCCACATAGGTCTGGACGTTCCTTGCCTTGCCATAGGCAATTGACGCGCCCAGTTCCTCGCGGGTGAAATTGAGGCCGGGGAAATTGCGCGCATTGGTCTCGTCGCGGAAGCCGCAATAGACGGCATCGGCGCCGGCATCGACGGCTTCACGAAAGGCGGCGGGCGTGCCGGCCGGGCAGATCAGTTCCATGGCTTACACCAACCCGACCAAGGCGCGCTGCCGCACCATTTCGGCCAGGCGCGTGATCAGCGGCGCAAAGGGGCCGGCGGCCTTGCCCAGGTCGCGCGGCAGGTCGAAGCCGCTGTCGTCGAGCGCATTGCGCAAGGCCAGCATGGCCTCCATGTCGCCTGATATGGACAGGCTGCGGGCAAAGAACATGGCATCGCCATCGATCCGCCCTTCCAGCAAGGCGAGCAGGGTCAGCAGTGGCCCACCCGCCGAGGCATCGGCATGCATGCGGGCGGATTTGCGCGACACGGTGATGCTGCGCCCCGCCGGCACGATAAGGAAGGTCAGGTCGAGATCGGCGGGCGTGAAGCGGAAGCTTTTGGTCGCGTGATTGCCGAGCCGGTCGAACAGGGTCGGATGCTGGCGCAGCATCTGGTTGAACACCAGGCGCGCGCCCTGCTGGATGACAGGCAAAGGCAGGCGGCTGATCGGCTGCGAAATGGCTTTGGGCAGTATCATCCGGGCCTCCGGCAGGTTGCGACATGCTCAAGCTAGGCCGCCCCGGCCACCAATACTTTGCGCTGGCGCAAGGACCGGGCGCACGGCATCCCTATCGTCGCGCGCATGAGCAAAGCCCTCCTGCCCGAAAGCGCCTTCCCGCCTGCCATTGACCTGCGCGGCTTCCTCGATGTGCTCGAGCGGCGCGGCCGGCTGCATCGGATCAAAAGACCGGTGAGCCTCGTCCATGACGTCACTGAAATCCACCGCCGCGTGCTGCTGGCCGGCGGCCCGGCTCTGCTGATCGAGCAGCCGGTGGACGCAGAAGGGCGCGCGAGCGAGATGCCCATGCTGGTCAATCTCTTCGGCACGCAGGAACGCATCGCCTGGGGCATGAGTACTGCGCCCGATGCCATGCCCGAACTGGGCGAGGCGCTGGCCGACCTGCGCCATCCTCGCCCGCCGCGCGGCCTGAAACAGGCCTGGCAGCAGCGCTCGCTGCTGTCCGGCGCGCTCAACATGCGGCTGCGGCAGGTCGATCGCGCCCCCAGCCAGAGCCGGGTGCTGACCGGCGATGCCGTGGATCTCGGTCGCCTGCCCATCCAGTGGTGCTGGCCGGGCGAGCCGGCGCCGCTCATCACCTGGCCGCTGGTCATCACCTGCGCTCCCGACGACCCCCAGGACATCAATGTCGGCATCTACCGCATGCAGGTGCTCGGGCCCAACCGCGTCATCATGCGCTGGCTGGCCCATCGCGGCGGGGCGCGGCACCATCGCATGTGGCAGAAGCTCGGGCGCGACATGCCGGTGGCCGTGGCCATCGGCGCTGACCCGGCCACCATTCTCGCCGCGGTCATGCCTTTGCCCGAGGGCATGAGCGAACTGGGCTTTGCCGGCCTGCTGCGCCGCCGCCGCACCGAGGTTGCTACCGGCAAGACTGTGCCGCTGCCGGTGCCGGCCCATGCCGAAATCGTGCTCGAAGGCCATGTCTCGGCAACCGAGACCGCGCCTGAGGGGCCCTATGGCGATCACACCGGCTACTACAACAGCGTCGAGCCCTTTCCAGTGATGACGCTCAGCGCCATCACCATGCACGACAAGCCCATCTATCTATCGACCTATACCGGGCGACCGCCCGATGAACCGTCGCGCCTGGGCGAGGCAATGACGCCGCTCTTCGCGCCGCTGGCGCGGCGGCAATTCCCCGAAATCATCGATCTCTGGTTGCCGCCCGAGGCCTGTTCCTATCGCGCCATGGTCGTTTCCATCGACAAGCGCTATCCCGGCCAGGCGCGGCGGCTGATGCTGGGCCTGTGGTCCATGCTGCCGCAGTTCAGCTATACCAAGCTCATCATCGTGGTGGATGGCGATATAGATATCCGCAAGTGGGAAGACGTCATGTGGGCGCTGGCGACCCGGTTCGATGCGCCGCGGGACCTGGTCGTCGTGCCCGATACGCCCATCGACTACCTCGATTTCGCCTCGCCCAGCCCGGGCCTGGGCGGCAAGCTGGGGCTTGATGCCACCCACAAGCTGGGCCCGGAAACCAGCCGTGACTGGGGCCGAGTGCTCGCCATGACGCCTGACGTGACGGCACGGGTCGATGTCATCTGGCACGAGCTGGGCCTGCCATGACGCGCATAATCCTTGCCATGACCGGGGCGTCCGGCGCCGCCATCGGGTTGCGGGCTGCCCAGCTTCTGCGGGCGCTGCCCGATGTCGAAATTCACCTTGTACTATCGCAGGCGGCCGAGCGGACTCTGGCGCATGAAGTGGGGCCCGATGCCGCCACCAGGCTCCGGGCGCTGGCGCATGTGGTTCATCCGATCAACGATATCGGGGCGACGATAGCCAGCGGCTCCTTCGGTTCGGCCGGCATGCTGGTCGTGCCCTGCTCGATGCACTCGCTGGCCGCCATTGCCGCCGGCTTGGCCGACAACCTCATCATTCGCGCGGCCGATGTGCATCTCAAGGAGCGGCGCCGGCTGGTGCTGCTGGCGCGCGAAACGCCGCTGCATCTGGGTCATCTGCGCAATATGGTTGCCGTTACCGAAATGGGCGCCGTGGTCATGCCGCCGGTGCCGGCCTTCTACCATCGTCCCGCCAGCGTCGCCGATATCGTCGACCAGCTCGCCGCCCGTGCTATAGACCTGCTCGACCTGCCCTATGCCCCGCTGGCGCGGGAATGGCAGGGCTAGACGGCCAGCGAGTGCCGCGCCGCGCCTTGCGCCAGATAGGTGTCGAACTTGGCTGCAATGGCCCGCACGAAGGGCCGTCCGCGCCGGGTCACGCCGAAACACTCCGCATCGGCCATGGTCAAACCATCCTCATCCGCCGCCGCGATGGCGCGCGCCGTCTCGAACAGCGCCGCGCCCGCCGCACCAAAGCCGGATAGCTCCGGCCGCCTCAGTGCGAAGCGGCACAGCAGGGCCTCGATGGCAAAGCCATGCAGCCGGTCAGTTGGCGTGAGGGCAAAGCCGCGCGTCGTGGCGCCACCCCCGGCCAGCACCGCCTTCTGGTATTCGCCTGTGGGCGTGATGTTCTGCACATAGCCCTGCGGCAATTGCCCGATGGCCGAGGCGCCCAGTCCGATCAGCAGGTCAGCGCGGTCATCGGTATAGCCCTGAAAATTGCGCCGCAGCCTTCCGGTCCGGTCCGCCATAGCGAGGCTGTCGCTTTCCCGCGCGAAATGATCGAAGCCAACAGGATGCAAGCCACAGGAATCGAGCAGGCTGGCCGCAAGCTGGGACTGCGCAAAGCGCGCGTGAATATCAGGCAAGGCCGCGTCGGGGATCATCTGCTGGTGCTTCTTCATCCATGGCACATGGGCGTAGCCGAACAGCGCCGTGCGGTCGGGGTTGAGCGACAGCACCTGCCTCGTGGTCGCCTCGATGCTTTCAAGCGTCTGGTAGGGCAGGCCATAGAGCACGTCGACATTAACGGAATGCACGCCCCGCGCCCGCACCTGGTCGATAACATGTTGAGTCTGCTCGAAAGTCTGGATGCGGTTGATAGCCTTCTGAACGCGCGGATCGAAATCCTGCACGCCCACGCTGGCCCGCGTCAGCCCGAAATCGGCCATGGCGTCGAAGCGGTCTTCGCCCAGATCATTGGGGTCGATCTCGATGCTGATCTCGGCATCGCCAGAGACGGCGAAGCGCTCCGCCAGCCTGGCCTTGAGCGCCGCCATATCAGCCGACGACAGCATGGTGGGCGACCCGCCACCGAGATGGATGGCCGTCACCCTGCCGCGCCCGCCGAGCCGTGCCGATACCCAATCGATCTCGGCATAAAGCGCCAGCAGGTATTGCGCGATGGGTTCATAGCGGAGCGTATGCTTGGTATGGCAGCCGCAGAACCAGCAGAGCCGGTCGCAATAGGGGACGTGGAGATAAAGCGAAATGGTCGCGTCTTCCGGCACGTCACCCAGCCAGTGCGCATAGGTTTCGGGCGTGATGCCGGCGTGGAAATGCGGCGCGGTGGGATAGCTGGTATAGCGCGGCACCGGGGCCGAATAGCGCTCGATCAGATCGGGGTTCATGGTGTCGCCATGGCCAGTGGATCGGCCCCGAACAGCACGGCATGCCCGCCCAGCAACAGCCAGGCGGTGAGCGTGGAGCCGATGAGAAGGGCCATGACCAGCGCCGCGTCGAAGCGCAACCTCGTCCGGCCCGCCAGAGCTGCAGCGAAGGGCAGGACCGATGTCGTGCGTTCAACTTTTGCCCATTGTGCGCCCAGCCTTCGGCGCGCGCGCCGATCGGTAATGACCATGCCGAGCAGGGCAAAAGCCAGCAATGCGCCGAACAGCAACAGGCTTCGCAGGTCGCCATTGGGCACGAGATGGCTGCCGGCCCACAGGGCAAAGCCCCACAGCACCGGATGGCGGGTCACGGTCGTGATGGCGCCCGGCCTGAGATCCGGCTTGCGCAGGGTGATCGAGGCCGGATTGGGGCTCACCAGCCCAGCCAGCAGCAGCACCAGCGCGATGGGCGTCAGCACGAGCGGGAACCAGGCCTGCCAGGGCGCCGGGTCCCAGAGGGGCACGAAATCGAGCTGCAACGCCGCATGGAACAGCCAGGCCAGAGTCAGAAGCGAAACGAGCGAATAGACGACGAGGTAGGCCCGCCGCCCCATCGCCGCGACCAGCCGCGCCCGCAGGGCGGGAATGGCGGGCACCATGTGCAGCGCCAAAAACAGAGCCAGCGCGAGGAGGAACTGGGTCAATTGATGCTCTTTCCTTCCGCATCAGGCTGGAACAACCGAAGCAGTTCGATTTCGCCATGCACATGCCGGCGCATGCCGCCGAAAAAGGACCGCAGCAGATAGCCTACTGCGTCTGGCGACAGCGTCGAGTGGCCCGCGACGAAGCTCTGCAGCGCCTCGCTCACCTCGCCCGCCGTATCGCTGTCGGAAAGATGCTCCCGCCGCAGCCGCGCCATGGTCCGATCCAGTTCCGGGCGGCGCGATGCCACGAGAATGCGAAACAGCACATCTTCCTCCAGCTCATGGGTATCCTCGACCAGCGCTTCGAGTGCATTGGCCGTCGCCAGGCACAGGCGCGCGTCGGGATAGGGCAAGCTGTCGGCAATCGCCTCCAGCGCATCGCAAAGGTCGAGCAGGCTTCGATAATTCTGCTCCAACTGTCCTGTCCTTCCATGCGGCACCATGATCCAGCCCCCCGCCGCCTGTCATCAGGCCACAATAACAGGACAAAAGCAGCGGCGTTTGACCCCGATCAACTTCACGGTGGTTTGGCGCGCTAGAGTGTGCCATCCCGGAAGCCAGCCGAGACGTCGCCATCCATGCCCTTTCCACCCTTCGCCCCCTCCGTTTATTTCGACGAAGCCGATCTCGCCGCGCTGATCGCCGAGTTCAGCGAGCGGGTGAGGCGCAATCCGGACCTGCGCCCGGCCATGGACCGGCTGGTGGGCAATCGCTGGGAAGAGGCAGAAGCGGCGGCCTCATCCTTCCTGCAGGCCACGCTGTTTCTGGAGAGACGCCCCAACGTGGATGGCGACTGGCTGGCCAAATCCATCCGCACGCTCGATGGCGCTACGATCGACGGGCTAGCCGATATCCTGCTCGATTGCGCCTTGGTCGTCCTGCCACTGCATAGCGCCGCCGTGGTGGCGGAAGTCAGCGATGCGTTGGCGCGCCTGCTCAAAGACGTAGTCATCTATGATGGCGTGATGCGCCAGCGGCTCCTGCTCAAGGTCCAGTCGCGGCTGGCCGCCGGCGCACTGATGAGCGGTATCTAGGGCTTGCCCTTCTGCTGGTCGCGGCGCGGCTTGTCATCATCATAGAGAATCCGTTCGGCAGCGCCGTCGAGATCGTCATATTGCCCATCCCGCAGCGTCCAGAGGAACACAACGAGCCCAATGGCGCCCAGGACAATCGAAATGGGGATCAGGTAGAAAAAGTCGCTCATGGCCGCACCACCGCAGCCTGGTGCAGCGGCCAGCGATAGAAGCGATAACCACCCCAACCGAGCCGCAAGGCATTCAGCACGACGACGATGGACGACAGCGACATGGCGATGGCGGCAATGAACGGATTGACATAGCCGGCAATGGCGATGGGCAGGGCAATGGCGTTGTAGAGCGCCGAGAGTGCAAAATTCTGCCGCACCAGCCTGCCGGCATCGCGGGCCACGGCCAGTGCCAGCGGCACGGCCGAAAGATCGTCGTGCAGGAAGACGAAATCGGCGGCGCTGCGCCCCACATCGGCGGCGCCTGACGGCGCCATGGAAACATGGGCCGCCATCAAAGCAGGGGCGTCGTTGAGCCCGTCGCCCACCATGAGTGTCTTGCGACCCTCTGCCCGCAGGGTGGCGATGCGCTCGGCCTTGCCGCCCGGCAGCACGCCGCCGGCTCTGGCCCCGATATGCAGCTCGTCTGCCACCGCCGCGACAGCCGCGCTGGTGTCGCCCGAGACGATCTCGACCGATAGTCCGGCTTCGCGCAGGGCAGAGACGGCGCTGCGCGCACCCGCCCGCAGGCCGTCGGCAAAGGTGAAGCGGGCCAGTTCCACGCCATTGCGGCTCAGCACGGTGCCAGCGTAGGCCGCATCCGACAAAGCCCAGTCGGCGCGCCCGAGGCGATAGCGGTCACCGTCCAGCAGGGCCTCGACGCCGAAGCCGGGCAATTCGTTGATGTCAGCAAAGGCCGGCATGGCGCCCGGACCCGCGCCGGCTCTGGTGATTGCCTGCGAATAAGGGTGGCGCGAATGGGCGGCCAGCGCCGCCGCCTGTGCCAGCACTCCGGGCGCGATATCGCCCAGGTCCAGCAGTTGCGGCGCGCCCAGGGTCAGCGTCCCGGTCTTGTCGAAGACCACGCTGTCCACCTCGGCCAGCCGTTCCAGCGCCGAGCCGTCCTTGACCATGATGCCGGCATCGAACAGTCGCCGCGCCGCCACGACCTGCACCATGGGCACCGCGAGCCCCAGCGCGCAGGGGCAGGTGATGATGAGCACGGCAATGGCTACGGTCACGGCATTATGCAGGTCGCCGTTGAACGCCATCCAGAAAAGGAATGCCGCGAAGGCCGCCAGATGCACCACGGGCGAATAGAGTTCGGCGGCGCGGTCGGCGATGCGGCGATAGCGGTTGCGGCCGCTTTCAGCCACTTCCATCAGCCGAACCATCTGCGCCAGCGTCGAATCCTGCTCGCCCGCCGCGGCGCGGATGGTGATCGGCCCGGTGAGGTTCAGCACGCCGGCTTCGAGCCTTGTGCCCACTTCGGCAGCTACCGGCAGGCTTTCGCCGCTGATCAGGCTCCGGTCCAGGTCGGATGCGCCGGTCAGCACCACGGCATCGACCGGCACGCGTTCGCCAGCCGCCAGAAGAATGGTCATGCCGGGCACGATCTCCCGCAAAGGCAGGTATTCCGGGGCGCCATTGTCGCCGAGCACCAGCGCGCCGCGCGGCGCAAGGCGGGCGAGGCCCTTGACCGCGGTGCGAGCGCGTTCGCGCATCACATGATCCAGCGTACGCCCGATCAGCAGGAAGAAGATCAGCGACACGGTCGCGTCGTAGTAGACCTCGCGCCCCGAATGGATCGTGTCATAGAGACTGAGTGCAAAGGCCAGGGCGATACCGATGGTGATCGGCACATCCATGTTGGTGCGGCCATGACGGACGGCATTCCAGGCCGAGCGATAGAAGACGCGGCCTGAATAGAGCAGGGCAGGCAGGGTCAATCCGGCGCAGATCCAGTGCAGGATATCGCGCGCCGCGCCATCGGCGCCCGACCAGACCGAGCCGGACAGCATCATGATATTCATCGAGGCAAAGGCGGCCACGGCCAATGCCCGGATCAAGCCTGGCAGGGTGCGATCTTTCTGGCTGTCCTCGGTCTCGTAGAGATGGGGCTCATAGCCCAACCCGACCAGCGCCTCGACCATGGCCGGCGGCGTTCCGCCGTCGGGCCAGCGAATGGCGACCCGCTTGGTGGACAGGTTCACCCGCGCCGAGCTCACGCCTTCGAGGGCATTCAGCGCCTTTTCGATCGTCTGGATGCAGCCGCCGCAATGCACTGATGGTACTGACAGGTCGGTCTGGCGCATGCCCTGGCCGATATCGCGGCTGGCCAGGCGGATTTCGTCATCCGACGGGCCGCGCCGGATCGGGCCGGCGGCGGCCTCGATGAATTCCGGCGGGGGCAGGCAGCAACTCATGATCTAGTCCCGCACCGCCGCATAGGCATGCCAGGTCGCGTGGCCGAGCAGCGGGAAGATGATGATGAGCCCGATCAAGGCCGTCCCGAGGCTGAGCAGCGTCAGCAGCAGGATGATGGCGCCCCAGAGCAGGGCGGCGGGCAGGTTGTTCCATACCAGCGACATGGACATGGCCATGGCCGAGAATGCGTCGAGCTTCTTGTCGAGCAGCATGGGAATGGAAAAGGCGCTGATGGCGAAGGAGAAGGCGGCAAACAGCCCGCCAATCGCCGTGCCGGTGACCAGCATGGTCAGGCCGACAGGCGTGGTGAAGAGCATGGCGACGATATTGTCGAAGCCGGGGAAAGGCCGCCAGCCGAAGAAGAGCGCATAGAGCAGCACGGCGGCGCGCATCCAGACCAGCATCAACGTCAGCAGGATGGCGCCGACAAACAGCAGATGCGTGCCCGCGCCGCGGCCGGGAAACAGCATGCGCCAGAGCGATACCGGCTCGCCCGCTTCCAGCCGCCGGCTCTTTTCGTAGAGGCCGGTGGCCAGCAGCGGACCGACCACGAGGAACCCCGACAGGGCGGGGAACAGGATCTGCGCCCAGCCGAAATTGACCATGGCGGCGATGACCAGCAGGGAGAGCAAAGCCACGCCCAGTCCATAGAGCAGGCTGGGCATGGGCGTGGTCCACAGGTCGCGCCAGCCCAAAGCCAGCCAGCGGAAAGCGACGCTGGCGGGCAGGTGCCGGTTGTGGTCGACCGCCTTGGGCAGGGGCGCCACATGGGCGGGAATAGGGTGCAGCGTCTTGGCCATGGGCGGTTCCCTTTGTTGATCAGCAGGCCGATTTGGCGGCGCGGTAGGTGCCGTGTTCGCCTTCGCCCTTGAGATGGGTCACGCAGTCGGGCTGCGAGGAGAAGGCGACATAGACAAGGTGGGCATTGGCGGCCAGCAGGACGCCGACGATCACCAGCGCGGCGATGACCAGCACGCGGCGCGTACTGCGCCGGCGCCGGTCATCGCTGTCGTGGGTGGCCGCAGATGTGCTCATTGTTCGTTGGCCCGCAGGTCGAGAACATAGAGCGTCAGCAGCTTGATATGGGTGGGCGACAGGCGCCCTTCCCATGACGGCATGGTGCCGGCGCGGCCATAATAGACCGAGTGGCGGATGGTGGCGCGGTCGCCGCCATAGGTCCAGTACTGGTCGGTCAGGTTGGGCGCGCCGGTCTCGGTCATGCCCCTGGCATCCTCGCCGTGGCAGCCGGCGCAATTGGCCGCGAAGACTTCGGCGCCATAGGCCAGGGTATCGGCGTCCATGCCGGCGGCCAGTTCGGGCTGCGACAGGGTTTCGACATAGCTCACCACGGCGTCGATATCGGCCCGTTCCAGCATATGGTCGCGGCCAAAGGCCAGCATCTGGGCATAGCGCGTTTCCGGGCTCGTACCATTGATGCCGACGCGGATGGTCTCCGCCACGGTTTCGGGATCATCCCCCCACATGGTGGGGGCGGCGACGAGGTTGGGGAAACCCGGTGTGCCGCGGGCATTGGTGCCGTGGCAGGCGGCGCAATTGTCGCCGAACAGGGCCGCGCCGGTTTCGCGGACAATGGCCATCAGTTCCGTGTCGGCCTGGATCGTGGCAAAGTCCTCGCTGTCGATGCGACTGGTCCAGCTTTCCCGTTCGGCGGCGGCCTCGGTCACGCTCCGCGTCACGGCCACGCGCTGGTCCACGCCCAACAAGCCCCGGAAATAGCCATTGATGCCCGGCCAGCTCGGCATGAGCACCGTCCAGGTGACGGAAAAGATGGTTGCCGTGATGAGGAAGGCCCAGAGCAGGCGCGGAACCGGGGTATTGAGTTCCTTGATGCCGTTCCATTCATGGCCGGTGGTGGTCTGCCCCGAGACCTTGTCGCGTTCGATCAACCCCGCCATGGCCGGTCCTCCTCTTCGAGCACGGGGAGCTTGGCGGCTTCGTCAAAGCCCTTTTTGTTGGATGGCCAATAGGTCCAGACCAAAGCGATCACGCTGAGCGCGACGAGATAGAACAGGCCGAACGACTTGGAAAAGCCGACGACGGTGTCGTGGTCGAATGGCATTATTCGGCCTCCGGCTGGGGTTGATGGGCGGCGTCGGTCAGGTTGCCGAGCACCTGGAGATAGGCAACCAGCGCATCCATGTCGGTAAGGCGTGTCGCCTCGCCGTCGAACAGGCGGATATTGGTGGCGTCGCCATAGCGCTCGGCCACGCCGCCGGCGGCGGCACTGTCCGGGTTGGCCTGGCCATAGGCGTCGAGCGGCGCATTGGCGATCTGCTCGTCGGTATAGGGCACGCCAACAGCGCGCAGGGCCGCCAGGTGTTCGCCAAGATCGTCCGTATGGAGCTGCTCGCGCAGCAGCCAGCGATAGGCGGGCATCTTGGATTCCGGCACGACGTCGCGCGGATTGTTGAGGTGGATCGTGTGCCAGGCGTCCGAATACTTGTTGCCCAGCCGCGCCAGGTCCGGTCCGGTGCGCTTGGAGCCCCAGAGCTGGGGATGATCGTAGCTCGACTCCACCGCCAGCGAGTAGGGCCCGTAGCGCTCCACTTCGTCGCGCAGCGTGCGGATCATCTGGCTGTGGCAGGCATAGCAGCCTTCGCGGATATAGATGTTGCGCCCGGCCACTTCGAGCGGGGTGTAGACGCGCATGTCGGGCGCTTCTTCCACGGTCTCGTTGATGGTGAAGAGCGGCGCGATCTCGATCAGGCCGCCGATCGAGGCGACCAGCACGATGAAGGCGACAAGGCCGACCGCGCTGCGTTCGAGGTTATAGTGTAGGCCGAACATGGATCTATTCTCCGGCTTGCAAAGCGGGCTTGGCGGGAATGTCGAGCCCGGCATCTTCTGGTGCCGGTGCCGGTGCCGGCATGCGGATGGTCATCACGACATTGTAGAGGGCGGTCAGGGCACCGAGCAGGAACAGCAGGCCCCCGAAGGCGCGGGCAATGTAATAGGGGTGCATGGCCACGAGGCTATCGATGAACGAGTAGGTCAGGCCCCCGCTCTCGGTATAGGTGCGCCACATCAGGCCCTGGATGACGCCCGAATTCCACATGGCGAAGACGTAGATGACAGTGCCTGACAGGGCGAGCCAGAAGTGGACCTCGACCAGCTTCTGCGAATAGATGCGCTCGCGCTTGAACATGGACGGCACGATGGAATAGAGCGAGCCGAAGGTGATCATGGCAACCCAGCCCAGCGCCCCGGCATGCACGTGGCCGATGGTCCAGTCGGTATAGTGGCTCAGCGAATTCACGGCGCGGATGGCCATGAACGAGCCCTCGAACGTGGTAATGCCGTAAAAGATCGCTGCCAGGGCCATGAAGCGCAGCACGGCGTCGTCGCGCACCTTGTGCCAGGCGCCGTTCAGCGTGAGCAGGGCATTGCCCGCCGAAGCCCAGCTGGGCACCAGCAGCACGACCGAGAAGGCCATGCCCAGCGTCTGCACCCAATGGGGCAGAGCGGTGTAATGCAGGTGGTGCGAACCGGCCCACATATACATGAAGGTGATGCCCCAGAAGCTGATGATCGACATCCGGTAGGAGAAGATCGGCCGGCCGGCGCGCTTGGGCAGGTAGTAATACATCATGCCCAGGAAGCCTGCGGTGAGGAAGAAGGCCACCGCGTTGTGGCCGTACCACCATTGGGTCATGGCATCCTGCACGCCCGAGAAGAGCGAGTAGGATTTGGCGCTGCCCAGCGACACCGGCACGGCCAGGTTGTTGACGATATGCAGGATCGCCACGACCAGGATGAAGGCCATGTAGTACCAGTTGGCCACATAGATATGCGGCTCCTTCCGGCGGGCGAGGGTCCGCATATAGATGGCGAAATAGACCACCCAGACCACGACCAGCCAGATATCGGCATACCATTCGGGCTCGGCATATTCCTTGGACTGGGTCAGGCCCATCAGGTACCCGCTAGCGGCGATGACGCAGAAGAGGTTGTAGCCCAGCAGCACGAACCATGGGCTGATCTGGTCGGGCAGGCGCGCACGGGTGGTGCGCTGCAGCACATGGAAGGATGTGGCGATCAGCGCATTGCCGCCAAAGCCGAAGATGACGCCTGACGTATGGACGGGGCGCAGGCGCCCGAAGCTCAGCCACGGCACGTCGAAAGTCATGTCCGGCCAGGCCAGCAAGGCGGCGACCCAGAAGCCGACGCCCATGCCCACAACGGCCCAGAGCAGAGTGAGGATCAGGCCGACGCGGGTGGGCGCGTCGTAATATTCGTGGAGCCGCTCGGCGCCGGGCTCGGGCGCATCCCGGCCGCGCATGACGGCGATGAAGCCGGCCAGCCCTGCCGCCAGCACGATCCAGCCATGGATGCCCAGCAGGTCATTGCGCCCGCCAATGGCCATGGCCAGCCCGATCAGCCCCAGCGCCCCCAAGATCAGCATGGCCCAAAGCCGCTCGGCCCGTGTCAGATCTGCAATCATGTTTCTGCCCTGCCTCAACTGCAGGCGCGAAGCCCGCTTTGTGCCCGAGGCGTAGCGAAAAAACCGCCCTGGTCTTTGATCCAGGACAAAGATCGCGACTTATCGCGCCCGCATGTGCAAGCCGCGCCGCCATGCTGCGGTGGTTTTGTTTGTCCGGCGACAAAGTGGCGCGGGCCCGATGGCGCTAAGGCATGGTTCAGCCCGGGTTCTGGCCGCTGCCCGGCGCTCCTCCTGTCCGCGGCCGAACGGAGTAGTGACCGATATGTCCGAAACCGAGGCTTTCCCCTCCTTCATTGATGTCCGCATCGTGCCGCCCGGCCAGCGCCATCCCCGCATCTTCGCCATGGCCCATGCCCTCGAGATCGGGGAATCCTTCACCATCATCAACGACCACGACCCCAAGCCGCTGCATTACCAGTTGCAGGCCGAATATCCGGGCCAGTTCTCCTGGACCTATCTCGAAAGCGGTCCGGAAGTCTGGCGCGTGGAACTGGGGCGCCAGGCTGCCGCCTGACGCATGCGGAGCAGGCGCGGCCCGGCCGCGCCGCTCCCCTTGCTGGAGATCACCGCCATGCCCGGAGCAAGCCTTTCCCGTTGGACCCTCACCTATTTCGCCTGCGCCCTCCTCTGTCTGGTCGCGGCAGAAGGATTGATGGCCATGGGCTTCGGCTATCCGGGCGCGGCCATTGAAGCGCCGGAAACGCTGATCCTGGTGCATCTGGTTGCTATCGGCTGGCTGAGCCTGTTGCTCTGTGGGGCGCTGTTCCAATTCGTCCCCGTACTGGTGGCGCGGCCGCTCCTGGGCGAGGCGCTGCCGCCAGTGGCGCTGGTTTTCATCATTCTGGGCCTCACCGCGCTGCTGTCCGGTTTTGCCGGCATGGGTAGCCTTTTCGACATCCCCGCCAGCGTCATGCCGCTGGGTGGGCTCCTGCTCATTATCGGCTTCGGGCTCGTCATTGTCTCGCTGGGCCGTACCCTCTGGGCTGCGCGTCCGCTGGCCATGCCGGCCCGTTTCGTCGTGGTGGGGCTGGCGGCGCTGGCCGCCACCGCGCTGTTCGGAGAAAGTTTCGCGCTCATCCTGTCCGGTCTGGTCGGGGGTGAGGCGGCCCTGTCGCTGCTGCTCAATGGCGTGCCGCTCCATGCTTTGCTGGGCTTGGGCGGGTGGATGAGTTTTACGGCCATGGGCGTCAGCTACCGGCTGCTGGCCATGTTCATGCTGGCGCCGGAAACCGAGCGTTTTTCGACCAGCGTGGTACTGGCCACCGGCACGCTGACCCTGGCGCTGGTGGCCGCGGGCACGCCCTTTGCCATGGCGGCCGGGGCGGGCGTCGGGGGCATGCTGCTGGCCGCGGCGGTGATCGGCCTCTGTGCATTCGGCGTTTATGGCAGCGACATGCTGGCGCTCTACCGGCAGCGCAAAAGGCGCAATATCGAGCTCAATGCAATCGCCGCCATCGGTGCGTTTGGCGCGCTGCTTGCCGCCTGCTTGCTCCTGGTTTTCCTGCTGCTCTCAGGCAGCTTGCCCGCACATGTCGGGGCGCTGACCTATCTTTTCGCTTTCGGCTGGCTCGGGGGGCTGGGTCTGGCCAAGCTCTACAAGATTGTCGCCTTTCTCACCTGGCTGGAATGTTTCGCGCCGGTGCTGGGCAAAAGGCAGACGCCGCGGGTGCAGGATCTGGTCGATGAGCGCCATGCCGCGCCGTGGTTCGGGGTCTATTACCTGGCCGTGGGCCTGGGCACGCTGACGCTGCTGGTGGACCTGCCGCTGGCCTTCCGGCTCTGTGCCTTCAGCCAGCTTGTCGCCACCCTGGCGATCATCCGCCATCTCTATCGCTCGCGCGAATTGCTCAATGTGCCGCCCGACCTGCGGCGCGGCTTCGTGCGGCCGCATCCCTTTTGGCCTCAACCCGTCGCGAGGAAACTGCCATGAATGATCTCGAACTCGACGTCCGCCCCATCCTGCGCCATGGCGGGGAGCCGTTCGGCGCCATTATGGGCGCGGTGAACCGGCTGGCCAAGGGACAGCGGCTCAAGCTCTATGCCACGTTCAAGCCCGAGCCCCTGTTCCATGTCATGGCCAGCCAGGGCTTTTCCAACGAGGCCAGCCCGCTCGAGGATGGCGAATGGATGGTGATCTTCACGCCTGTCGATGGCGAGCGGGGTGCCGTGGTCGAATCCAGCCCGGACTCGCCCGAGACCTGGCCAGATCCGGCGCAGTATCTCGATTGCACCGAACTCGATCCGCCCGAGCCCATGGTGCGCATCCTGGCGCAGCTCGAAACCATGCCGCAGGGCGAGGTGCTGTTCGCGCTACTGGGCCGCGAGCCGATCTTCCTGTTCCCCGAACTCAGGAGCCGCGGCCATGCCTGGGCCGGTGATTTCGACGAGACCGGCGCGGCCTATCGGCTGATGATCCGCTCGGGAGGGCAGAAGTGAGCGCGGACAAGGTCGACGAGATCCGCCAGGCGCTCAAGGCGGTGATCGATCCCGAGCTGGGGCAGAATGTCGTCGACCTGGGCCTGATCTATGAGATCGAGGTGATCGACGATTGCGTGGTCCGCATCAGCATGACCACGACGACGCGCGGTTGCCCGGCCACCGGCTACCTGAAGCAGGCGGTGCAGGACGTGGCCTGGGCGGTGCCGGGCGTGGAGTTTGCCGATGTCGAGCTCACCTATGATCCGCCGTGGTCGCCCAGCTTCATCGCGCCGGAAATCGCGGGCCTGCTCGGCGCGCGCTAGTCATTCCGGCCGGTCGCGGCGCGTCCGCACCAGCACGGGGCCATATTCGGCCACATAGAGCGCAAAGGCGACGATCCAGCACAGGCCGGTGGCCGAGAGCAGCTCGGTGGAATAATCCGGCCAGACGCTGGCCAGGGGGCGCAGCAGGGCGGTAAGGATCAGCGCGGCATAGCTGATGGCGGTGACGCGCGAGGCGGCGAGCGGCAGGCCGGTATGGCCCCGGGTCGCCCGGCTCATGATGGCCAGGGTCATGACGCCGATGGCGCCCACGGTAAAGACATGGAGCGAGGCCACCGGTTCAGTCCAGCCCATCTGCGCGGCGGCGATGGCGAGAAACCCCAGGGGCACGAAGGCATAACCGAGATGCAGCACCAGGACGAGTTTTTCGTCCCAGCTCTGCCAGCCGCGCCAGCGCCACAGGCGCGCCAGATGCAAAAGGCCGGCCAGGAGACAGGCCAAAGCCGTCCAGATCGTGCCGGGCAGGGCGACCCAGAGCGCCAGTGCCGCCAGTCCTGTGAGCAAGGCCACGGTGTCGAAGCGGTTATAGGGGATGGGCAGGTCGATGACGTGGCGCTTGACCAGCCAGTTCCGCGTGAAGCTGGGAACGACGCGCCCGCCCATAATGGAAACCAGCATGACGAAAGCGCCGACCCCCAGCCGATTGGCAAGACCCGCATCACCGCCCAGGGCGATGAGTAGGTGAAAGCCGATATTGGCAATGGCGAGAGCAAGGATGCCGCCGAGGATCTTGAGGTCCTTCCACTTGCGGCCGGCGACGATTTCGCGGGCGCAGGTGGCCAGCAGCAGCGGCAGGAAGGCGGCATCGATCAGGATGGATGGGACGAGGCCCAAAAGGTCCGGCGCGAGCAGCGCCAGCCGCCCGGCACACCAGACGGCGAAGAGCGCGATCAGCGGCGTACCCGAAACCGGCAGGCGCCCTGTCCAGTTGGGTACGGCGGTCAGCAGGAATCCGGCCAGTGCGGCCGAGCTATAGCCGAACAGCATTTCATGGGCATGCCAGTTCGGCCCGCCATAGCTGCCGCCGATCTCCCAGCCAGCGGCCAGCGCGCCGATCCACAGGGCCATGGCGGCAATTGCCCAGAGCCCTGCCGCAAGGAAGAATGGTCGGAAGCCATAGGAAAAGATCACCGGGCCGCTGCGGGCGATGCCGCGCGGCACGGGGGTCCGCTTGGCGGCGGGGGCAATCTGGTTCATGGCGGCTCCGGCGAACAGGGTGGCTCAGCGGGCGCTTTATACCGGGCTTTGGCCAGCGTCTTTGTTCTGGCGCAAGGATGGGACGCCTAGCTCTCGCCCTCGGCCAGAGTGGCAAGCCCCGCCGCGTCACGCACCAGCAGTTTCTGCCGCCCGCCTTCCACCAGCCCCTTGGCCTCCCAGGCGCTTAGAATGCGCGAGACCGTGTGGAGCGTGGTGCCGGTCATTTCGGCGATGTCCTGCCGGGAGATGGGGAAGTCGATGCGGATACCCCCGCCTTCCTTGCGGCCGGCCTGGTCGATCAGGCGCAGCACGGCATGGGCCACGCGGCGCTCGACCTCCTCGGTGGCCATTTCGCGGATGCGGGTATGGGCCTCCTGCAGGCGCTGGCCGATGGTCTGCATGGCGTTGACCGCCAGGTGCGGATTCTGCTCGACGAAAAGGCCCCAGACTTCGGTGGGCCAGCACAGGACGAGGCTTTCGGCCGCCGCGCTGGGCGTGCCCGGATAGTCTTCCCGCATCAGCGCCTTGGCAAAGCCGAAAATGTCGCCGGGATGGACCACGCGCACGATGATCTGCTGGCCGTCGGAAGTGACCTGGGTCACCTTGAGCCTACCATGCAGCAGCAGGAAGAACTGGGTCGCCTTCTGCCCCTGCTCGAACACGGCTTCGCCAATCGGCACGCGGCGCAAGGTGGCGCGGGCGAGCAGCCGGTCGAGATCGGCGTCACTGAGCTTCTCGAACATCGGCAAGGCGCGCACGAGGCTGCGGTCAATTGCTGCCAAGATCGGGGTCCTATCGTATTGACGGCCTTGCCATACACGATAGTCCCTGTCGCCGGTATTCGGCAATCGGCCGCAGTCCCGCAGGGTTTCCCGCAAAGTGGGTACGGTTCTGACCAGGTTCTAGCGACCGATCAGGGCCAGCACCGGTTCATACCAGGCCTGCTGCCGCACCAGGCGGAAGCCCAGATTGTCCGGCGGGATGCCGACCGAGCAGCCGCCGCTCTTGGCGTCACGGATGAAAAAGCTCATGGGCGTGCGATGCTGGCCGTCGAGCACCTTGATGGTGCAGGCGGGGACCTCGCTCAGCACGGCGCCGTCGGCATCGACATGCACGCGGCGGTGGCAGGTCTGCGTCCATTCCCACACATTGCCGCCCATATCGGCAATGCCGTTTTCGTTGACGCCGAAGCCGCCCAAAGCGAGCGGCACCCGACCTGCATCGCTCTCGCGGGCGGCTTCCTTTTCGTAATTGGCCAGCCAGCGTTCGGCGGGGTTGGTATTGTCGTCATCGAGCCCCAGGGCGTCATCGGCAAAGCCCCTGCCGGCGGCGAAGGCCCATTGCCGGTCGGTGGGCAGGGCCCAGTCCTGGCCGGTGTTTGCCGAGAGCCATGTGGCATAGGTGGTGGCATCGTCATAGTTCACGCCGGTCACTGGCACATTGCCGACCCCGATATTGCGCGGCTCGGCCGGGGCGCAGGCGCCATCGGCCACGCAGGCGGCATAGTCGGCGGCGCTCACCTGGTATTTCATGATGACCAGCGGCGCATCCAGCCGTGCCGTGACCATGGGCGCGTCGATGGGATTGCCGTTGCGCAGGAAGTGGCCCTCGGCGCGGTAGGTGAAGTCTGCCGGGGCCAGCGTCACGGTTTCGGGCCCGCTGGCGGCGGGGGCCGGGATGAGGCCGGGCAGGTCGAGCTGGGCGCCGACCAGCAGCGCGCCTGCAACCAGCAGGATGGCCGGCAGGGCGACCGAATTGCGCAATGTGTCGATGGGATGGGCGAGGGCGGTCATGTCAGGTGGTCTCCGCGGGGGAGGGGCATGGCGCCACCTGGCGCCATGCCGTCAGTCGTCAGCCGGGATCAGATCGGGCTGGGGGCCAGCACGCCGGTCATCAGGTCGTCGTTCCACTCGCCGGTCACCTTGAAGTGGGCGGCGGCGCCCAGCTCGAAGGCCTCGATCAGGTTGTGGTTGACATAGGCGTAGACGCCCGGCTGCAGGAATGTGTAGAGCGCCGCGCCCGCCGCACCGCCGGGGATGAACCAGGTTTCCTGGTCCACATCGGGCACGTTGTGGAACTTGCCGGTCTGCCACACATAGTCGCCATGGCCGCCGATCAGGTGGGGCCGCGTGTCGCGGTTGGCCTGCGAATGGACGATCAGCACGCGTTCGCCCACGGCGGCCGTCATGGCATTCTCGCCGGTCAGCGCCCCTACCCTGCCGTTGAACACGACATGGCTCGGGACCAGCTTGCGCATCACGTCGAGCGCATCGGCATATCCGTCGCCGATGCTCTCATAGGCGATATAGTTGCCGTCGGCGTCCTTGGGGACGTAGAAATCCTGCTCGCCCACATAATAGACCCGGTCATAGGGCAGGGCATTGCCCCTGCCGTCGGTCAGGCCTTCGCGCGGCAGCACCATGATGGCGCCATTCATGCCCGAAGTGACGTGCCAGGGGACCATGCCCTCGGGCGCGCAGTGATAGACGAAGACGCCGGCCCTGGTGGCCTTGAAGCGCAAAACCGCTTTTTCACCCGGATTGACGATGGTCAGGCCCGCGCCGCCCAGGGCGCCGGTTGCCGAGTGGAAGTCGATATTGTGCTGCATCATGTTGGTGTCGGGATTGACCAGGGTCAGCTCGACATAGTCGCCCTCATGCACCACCATCAGCGGGCCGGGAACCGAGCCGTTGAAGGTCATGGCCCACAGGGTCGTGCCGTCATTATCCACTTCATGCAGCTTTTCCTCGATCGTCAGCGTGAACTCGACGATCCTGGGGCCGCCGGTCGCCACCTGCTCATGGGCATGGACGAAAGGCGGGGGAACCAGCTCGACCTTTACGCGCTCCAGCGTGCTCAGGTCGACGGCAGCGGCCGTGGCAGCGGCTTCCTGTGCGGCAGCCGGTAATATTGCCGATAACTGTACTGCGGCACCAATTGCTGTGGCACCAGCAAGCAACGCGCGGCGCGAAAGTCCCTGACGATTTGCCATTTTATTATCCTGTTCTTGGGCACGAACGTCTCTTTGCCCGTATGATCAGCAATATTGCAGCTTTCGTCCATTTTCTTTGATCTGAAGCAAATAATCAGTCGATTTTCGTCGGGCCGAAAATTCGAACAAGTTTGACACGTATCAAAGATGCGGCGTTGCCCCGGGCATAGAGGAGAGCCGAAACGGGCCCGCGAATGGACCCGCATTGAAGGAGTACCAATCATGCGCAACGCCCTCACCCCCCTCGTCGCGGCCATCGCCTTTGCGGGCCTGGCCATGGCCCCTGCCCTCGCCGCCGACTATGAAGTCCACATGCTCAACAAGGGCGCTGCCGGCGCAATGGTGTTCGAGCCTGCCTATGTGCAGGTGCAGCCGGGCGATACGGTCACCTTCATCCCCACCGACAAGGGGCATAATGTCGAGACCATCAAGGACATGCTCCCAGAGGGTGTCGAGCCCTTCAAGAGCAAGGTCAACGAGACCTATACGGTCACCTTCGATGTTCCCGGCGTTTATGGCGTCAAATGCACGCCGCATTTCGCCATGGGCATGGTCGGGATGATCTTTGTCGGTGACGAGAATGCCAATCTGGATGCCGTCAAGGCGGTGAAAGTGCCCAAGAAGGTGGGCGAACGCTTCGACGAAATCTACGCCGCCCTGGGGCTCTGAGACCTCAACGCTCACGCCCCGTCCCCCGCAGGTGCACCTGCGGGGGTTTTTGTTGTGCCGGCCGCCCCGCCTCGCTACGATTCATCGACGATCCAGAGTGGCGAGCCCAACGTGTCCGATACAGAAGAACTCAATTCCTCCCTGCTCGGCCAGGCCCGCAAGCTGCAGGCCATACTGGAATCGGCGGTCGATGCCATCATTACCATCGATGGCTCGGCCACCATCACCACGGTCAATCCAGCCGCCGCGCGCCTGTTCGGCTACGAGCAGCACGAATTCCTGGGGCGCAACGTGCATTTCCTCATGCCCGAACCCTATCACTCCGAGCATGACGGCTATATCCGCAACTACCGCACCACCGGCCGCCGCAAGATCATCGGCATAGGCCGCGAAGTGACCGGCCGGCGGCGCGACGGCACCTTGTTCCCCATGCATCTGGCCGTGAGCGAGTTCGAAATGGATGGGCGGGTGCATTTCACCGGCATCATCCATGATCTCTCCGCCCACAAGGCCACCGAAATGGCCCTGCGCCAGGCGCAGAAAATGGAGGCAATGGGCCAGCTGACCGGCGGCATCGCCCATGATTTCAACAACCTGCTCACGGTCATCATCGGCAATCTCGAAATGCTCGAGGGCAAACTGACCACGCCCCTGCAGCGCGAATTGACCACCGAGGCGCTGGAAGCGGCCGACCTTGGCGCGCGTCTCACCGCGCGGCTGCTCGCCTTTGCCCGGCGCTCCCATCTTGAGCCGGAAAGCGTCAATCTCAACAATTTCGTGGTCGGCCTCACCGATATGCTCCACCGCACATTGGGGGCGACCATCTATCTCTCCAATGCACTGACGCCCAATCTCTGGTCGGCGCGAGTCGACCCGTCCCAGGTGGAAAGCGCCATCGTCAATCTGGCTGTCAATGCGCGCGACGCCATGCCCGACGGCGGACGCCTGCTCATCGAAACCGGCAATGCTGCCATCGACGCCGACATGTCTGCCATGCTGGATGGCATGCCGCCCGGCGACTATGTGCGCCTCTCCGTATCCGATACCGGTACCGGCATGCCGTTGTCGGTGCGCGAGCGCGCCTTCGAGCCCTTTTTCACCACCAAGGAACAAGGCAAGGGCACCGGGCTGGGCCTGTCCATGATCTATGGCTTTGCCAAGCAATCGGGGGGCCTGGCCACGATAGAAAGCACCGAAGCCAAGGGCACCACCGTCACCATCTACCTGCCGCGGCACCGCGTCGAACCGGTGCGCCTGCATGGCGCCGACGATCTCGCCGCCATGCAGGGCGGCGGCCAGGTGATCCTGGCCGTCGAGGATGACGAGCGCGTGCGCAAGCTCACTGTCACCCGGCTCTCGCAACTGGGCTATACTGTGTTGGCGGCAGCCAGCGGTGCCGACGCGCTGGAAATGCTCAAGAGCAATGCGGTTGACCTGCTGTTCACCGATGTTGTCATGCCGGGTGGCATGTCCGGCTATGAGCTGCGCCAGCAGGTGCGCAGCCTCTATCCGCAGATGCCCGTACTGCTCACCTCGGGCTATGCCGAGGAACTGGCGGGCAACCAGGTCAAGCCCGATGCCGATCTCAAGATCCTGCGCAAGCCCTATCGCATGGCCGACCTGGCTTCGGCCATCGACGATGCGCTCAAGGCGAGAGGGTCTTCGGCGTGAAGCTGTAGCCGGCGCCGCGCACGGTCTTGAGCAGGCGCGGCTGGTTGCTGTCGGGCTCGACCAGCTTGCGCAACCGGGCGATCTGGTTGTCGATGCTGCGGTCATTCGGGGCCCAGTCATGCCCCTTGAGCAGGTCCATGATCTGGTCACGGCTCAGCACACGATGCGGATGCCGTGCAAAGAGCGCCAGCAGGTCGAATTCGCCGCCGGTGATGCGGATGTCCCCATCCGGGCCGCTCAACTCGCGCCGGTCAAGATCGAGCACGAAGCCATCGAAACGGATCTGCGCACCGTTTGATGCGGCGGGCGCAGCGGCCGGCTGACTGCGCGGCCCGGCACGGCGCAGCACCGAGCGGACGCGTGCCAGCACCTCCCGCAGGTGGAAGGGCTTGGCGATATAATCGTCGGCGCCGATCTCGAGTCCGACGATCCGGTCGATCATGTCGCCCTTGCCGGTGATCATGATGATGGGCAGGTCCCAGCTCTGTCGCACCGTGCGCGCAATGGTAAGCCCGTCCGTGCTGCCCAGGTTGAGGTCAAGCGTGATGAGGTCGATGCCATTGCCCAGCGCGGCGGTCACCCCGGCCTGGTCCGTGGCCTCGGACACGCGATAGCCCTCGTCCTCAAAACAGCGCCGCAGCATGCGCCGCACCTGGTCATCGTCATCAACGACCAGAATGTGATGTTGCGCCTCCGCCATCCGCCGTCCCGTTACAAAGCGTTACAATTCAGTACGAAGCGCCCGCACGGCGCTTACATTGCGGTGCCTATATGGCCACAACGACGACAGGACGTTGAGGGTCCGGGGCAGATATCATGCAGCTTTCCACTATCGCATTGGCAGTTGAGACTCAAATGCCCGCCATGGGCGCTATCGGCTCGGGAGGCGTGCGGCTGCTCTCCGCCTATGACCCCCTGTTCCGGGAAGGCGACGAAGCCACCGGATTCTACGAAATCCTCAGCGGCGCCGTCCGCGCCTACAAGATTTTTCCCGATGGCCGGCGGCAGATCGTGGCCTTCGCCTTTGCCGGCGACATTGTCGGCTTCGGCCATGGCGAAACCTATCGCTTCGATTGCGATGCGCTGACCACGACGCGCGTGCGGGCCATTCCGAAATCCTCGCTGCTGCGTGCCATGCGCGAGCGTCCCGAACTGGGTGAGAAACTGCTCGAAGTGGCCGGTGGAGAAGTCGCCAACATGCAGGACCTTTCCATCCTGCTCTGCCGCAAGACCGCCATCGAGCGCATTGCCAGCTTCCTGCTCACCATGGCCGGCAAGAGCGCCGGCCCACTTGTGGGTCGGCAATTGCCGCTGCCCATGTGCCGGGCCGATATCGCCGACTATCTCGGCCTCACCATCGAAACGGTCAGCCGCAACATGACGCGGCTCAAGGCGATGCGGGTCATCGACCTGCCCAATCGGGGCAGCTTTGCCGTGCGCGACATCGATCGCCTGCGCCTTCTGGCGCAGTGCGAAGGCAACATGCACTGAGGACGGGAGGCAAGACCTTGGATCGTAATCGGCGGCGCGTCGCCATTGGCGTCTTTGCCACACTCGGCGACGCCGAAAGCGTGGTCGTGCGGCTCACGGCACTCGGCATCACCCATTTCGAACGCTTGCCGGTTTCCGCCGACCAGGCTGCGACCGCCCCTTCCAACACCATCGCCCTGCGGGTTTACCTGCAAACGCCGGACGAAGAGCAGCTCGTCGCACGCGCCCTTCTCGAGAGCAACGCCCAAAGCGTGCAGTTGCACGACGTCGACTCGCTGCACGGCCTGGAGCATCGACAATGAAGGGTGTGCAGCATAGCACGCAGAGTTCGGCCGCCAAATGGCAGCCTATGAACCTTGAGCCATATCAAATTGGCCGCCGCCGGTACTGCTAGCGTGATTGCCGGAGGCAATCATGAACGTGACAATCGTCTACGACAGCATCTTCGGAAATACTGCCAGCATTGCAAAGGCCGTGGCGGGCGGGCTCCAAGGCGGCAACCAAATCAGGCTGGCCACGGTGCATGAAGCTGGTGAACTCGATCTGTCCAATACGGATCTTTTGATCATCGGGTCGCCAACACGCGGCTTCCAGCCCACTCCACAGATTCAAGAATACCTTACTGGGCTGAGGAACTTCCCCAGCAGCATGGCCGCGGCCGTTTTTGACACGCGCCTCGACCTCGAGACGGTCCAACCGGCGCCACTGAGATGGGTGATCGATGTGGGTGGCTATGCGGCCGACCGGATGGCTGCCGCCCTGACGCATCAGCACATCGAATTGCGCGGCACTCCGGCGGCTTTTCTGGTCACCGGTAATGAAGGCCCCCTCAAAACTGGCGAGTTGGAGCGAGCCGCCAAATGGGCTGGGGACCTATCACGCAACGCCGAAGAGGCCCTCAAATGAAGGCCAAAGATCATGTCCCGGCACGTCGTTGCCCTGAGCGCCGGCAGCAGCGTTGCGCCTGCTGCGCAGGTCATGATCGATAACAGGATCAGTGAGGTCGGCTTCCCTGTTGGCCCCAGCGACTTGGCGAAGGCCTGGCGCTGTTGATATGCCTGCTTGCCTAGGATGGTTAATCGCCATTAGGTTGCTCTCGTATCCACAAATTTGGTGCCGTCAGTACCTGAACTGACCACTGGGGGTGGGTCGGCGGGTGGCCACATGATTTCGCTGCGGGGACGGTGGACTGCATACGCCCTCTCGGGGGCCTTGATCCTCACTGCCTTCCTGGTCCGGTTTGGCATCCACGATGCCCTGCCGAACTCGGCCATTGGCCTGCTGTTCACGCCCGCCATACTGGTCGGCGCAATTGTGGGTGGCTTGGTGCCAGGGCTTGTGAGTACAGCGCTGTCGGCGCCATTGATCGCCTACTTCGCATACGGACGCGACGATGCGACGACCATCGTCAGCAATATCGTCTTGTTCGTCATCGTCGGCAGCACGATTGCGTGGGTGGGAGGCTCGTTAAGGCGCGCTCAAACCAAGGCTGAAGAAAGTGCCCGCGTGCTGCACCGCCGCGAAGCTCATCTGCAGTCGATCCTCGACACGGTCCCCGACGCGACCATCGTCATCGAAACGGACGGTACGATCGTCTCATTCAATGCCGCCGCGGTAAGGCAATTCGGGTATCGCCCGGAGGAGGTGGTTGGCAGGAACGTGAGCATGCTGATGCCGGGCCCCTATCGAGAACAGCATGACGGCTACCTCGCACGTTATCTACGCACCGGCGAGAAACGCATCATCGGGGTCGACCGGGTGGTCGTGGGCCGGCGGAAGGACGCATCGACCTTCCCCATGAAGCTCGCTGTCGGCGAAATGCGGTCCGGCGGTGTCACATACTTCACGGGATTCATCCGTGACTTGACCGAGCAGGAGGAAAGCCAGGCGAGGCTCAACGAAGCACAAAGCGAGCTGGCCCGCCTGTCGCGGCTCAATGAGCTCGGAGAGATGGCCTCGACTCTGGCGCATGAGCTCAATCAACCGCTATCGGCAGTCGCCAACTATGTGCAGGGCTGCATCCGCATGCTCGACAAAATCGACTCGGAACCAGCGGGCCGAATGCGCAGTGCATTGTCCGAGGCGGCCAAGCAGGCGCTAAGGGCCGGGGAAATCATTCGCCATCTCCGGGAGTTCATTACCCGGGGCGATAACGAGCGTCACCCCGAGGACGTCAAACAACTGATCGAAGAGGCTGGCGCCCTGGCCCTTGTGGGATCCCGCGAGCGCGGCATTCGAACGGTGTTCGACTATGGCGAAGGTTTGGAGCCGGTATTGGCCGACCGGGTTCAAATCCAGCAGGTGCTGATCAATCTGATGCGAAATGCGATGGAAGCCATGCGCGATAGTTCGGCCAAGGACTTGACGGTGAGCGCCAGGCCGGCCGGACCGGATCTGATGATGGTGGAGGTTTCCGATACCGGACCGGGAGTCTCGGAAGACGTAGCTCCCCAACTCTTCCAGCCGTTCGTCACCAGCAAGCCCTCCGGCATGGGCATCGGTCTGTCGATCTCGAAGCGGATCATCGAAGCGCACGGTGGAACCATCATTGCCAGCCGAAACAATTCGGGCGGGGCAACATTCCAGTTCACGCTCCCCACAATTGACGAGGGCCCAGGATGAGCGGGGTAGAAGTCGTAGTCCACATCGTCGACGACGAGGAAGCCGTCCGGAATTCGATAGCTTTCCTGCTGACAAGTGCTGGCTTTGCCGTGCGCACGCATCAGAGCGCGACCGACTTCATGCGCGAGGCGAGCAGCATCCGTACGGGCTGTCTCGTCACCGACCTTCGCATGCCCGACATGACGGGCGTTGAACTGTTGAGGCGGTTGCGCGACGCAGGCACCCTTCTGCCCGCAATCGTCATTACCGGCCATGGGGACGTGCAAATGGCCGTCGAGGCCATGAAGAGTGGCGCACTCGACTTCATCGAGAAACCCTTCAGCGATGAAGTGCTCATCGAATCCATCCGCAGGGCTGTCAACACTGCGCAGATCAAACATGGAAACGAGGCCACCATCGAAGCAACGCGTCAGCGGCTGGGCACGCTGAGCGAACGCGAGATGCAGGTCCTCAATGGCGTCGTCTCGGGAGAGCCCAACAAGACGATTGCCTTCGACCTCGGCATCAGCCCGCGTACGGTGGAGGTCTACCGTGCAGGGCTGATGTCCAAGATGCAGGCAAAGAATCTTGCGGAACTGGTCCGAATGATTCTGAGCATCGAGTCTTACAAAGGTGATGACTAAGTGGGTCCCATTTTTGATCTAGGACAATCCGCCAAGCCATAAGCGAGCTACGAGACCAAGACGCGATCAGTATCGCGGGGGGGAATCTTGCTCCATGCCTGGTGGCCGCCTGCTCATTATAGCGCCTGACGGCGATCTGCGGAGCTCGCTGGTATTCTTGCTGGAAGCCGCAGGATATGTGGTGACTTCCCGACCCGACATCAGCAGCTATCCCAAGTCGGAGACCTTCGACTGCACAGTCCTGGACCACCAGGCGATCCCGCGGCCTGACCTTGTGATCGAGCTCAAGCCCAAATTGGGGCCAATCATCCTGCTCGCTGGCGGTTCATCGCCATGGCTCGAAAGTCTTGTCTTTCGCGTGGTACGTAAACCCCTTCTCGGAGAGCCACTGATCGCTGCCGTCGAGGCGGCACTTCGGTCGGTGCGGAGTGGCGGTAGGGGCACTAAGTAACTCCCCTAGGAGTCGTACCGGAATATTCCCGTCAGAAGAATTCGGTCAGGTTCTGTCCATCAAAACCGAGGACATGGCCATGCAGATCCAGTCGCTACATCCCTCTTCTTCGCATGTGTCCGCACCCGCGACCCACTCCGACCCCGTGGTTCGATCGCTGCTGGCGAATGCCCGCCCCTGCGCGGTGTCCTTTTACAAACCGAACGAGGCCATCTATGCGCACGGCGATACCAGCGGACCACTCTATCTGGTGGAGTTCGGAACCGTACGGGTTTGCCGCTTGACGGCTGATGGCCGTCGGCAGATCAGCACGTTCCATTTTGCCGGCGAAGTCTTCGGTTTCGAGCCTGGCGGGGAGCATCTGAACTATGCGGAAAGCGTTGACAGCACCGGTATCCGGCTCCTTCGACCCAATTCCGACGCAGGACTTGGCGAAAGCGCTCTGACGATTGCTCTGCGGACGATGGCCCGCATCCAGGACCATTTGCTGCTCCTGGGACGAATGAACGCAGCCGAGAAGATGGCAGTGTTCATTATCGACCTGCATGATCGACAGGATGCGGATCGCTTCATCGACCTGTCCATGCAGCGCAGCGACATCGCAGACTATCTCGGCCTCACCTTCGAAACAGTGTCGCGCGTGCTGAAAGCATTCAAGGACGCAAAGCTGATCCGTCTCCCCATGCTGAGTCAGATCGAGGTCCTCGATTGGACGGGGCTTCGCTGCCTCGCGGAGTAGTTGAGTTCACGGGAGTACTGCCGACCGACCGCGGTAGCGACATAGCGCCCCCCCTGCATCAGTCGCCGCCCAAGGGGGGTCCACCACTTTCTGGCCCAATGTCATCGTCCGATGGCGGCGTCACTCTCACAATCACAATCTTCGCTTTGGCTACCAGGCTGGCTATCGCGCCGATGACCGCCAGCCACGGTGCTGCGATCACCATGACGCCCCCTACGATGGCACCGGCTGTCAGCGGCACGGACAGGTAGACATCTCCTGATTCCGATCGAATTTGAAGCTGACGCACGTTGCCCTCAGCGAGCAAGCGCGTGACCTGCTCAACCAGTTGATGCCCGGTGACCTCGATCTCCTCGGTGAACGTCTTCCAGGTCGTCTTGGGGTCTTCGGTCATTGCTCGTCTCCTGATGACAAGTCCCCAGCATACCGCTCCGGGGCGACCCGAGTTTGACTTACATCAACTCCCCGACGGCCTCTCGTCTCGGGCACTCCGACCGATTGATACGGATCAATATGTCGCTTGGCCGAGGTGCCATGAATGCCTCCCACACAATGGAGGACTGAAAATGATGAAGACGCTCCTGCCAGCTCTCGCAGTCGGCCTTCTGGCAGCCTCGTGCCCAATTGCCTGGGCCGACGAAGCCAAACTCGCCTTCGGCGGCGACCAGTTTGCCGCCGGTCAGGTCACTTCGATTGCGACGCCCGTTCAGCACGATGCCTTCGCGATCGGAAACGATGTGACTCTGTCTGGGGCCGTTTCCGGTGATGCGCACCTGGCAGGCTACGACGTCGATGTGGACGCCGATGTTTCCGGCGATGTTTATGCCGCTGGTTTTTCGGTGAGCGTCACCGGTGCGGTAGGGAGCGATCTCACCGCCGCTGCCAACACCATCACCGTCAAGGAGACTGCTCCCGTCTCAGGCAACGCCCGGCTTGCAGGCGCGACCGTCACTTTGGGCGCTCCCGTTGCCGGTTCGGCCCTGGTAACAGCGCAAACGTTCACCTTGGACGCAGTGGTGTCCGGTGACTTCAGTTTTTATGGCGAGAACCTTGTCTTTGGACCTGGCGCACGTGTCGACGGGACGGTTGAAATCCGGGCGCCCAAGGAGGTCGCTGTGCCTGGCACCGTCGCCTCCGCCGATCGCGTCCGGTTCGAACTGCTGGATTCACCCGACTATGTCTCGGAGGCTGGCAAGACGGCTGGTAGTGTTTTTGGCCGCTTCTGGCCGGTGTTCTGGACCGTAGCAGCCTGGTGGCTGGTGCTGGTGCTGGTTGGCGCGGGCCTGATCGCTCTCCTCCCCAAGTCGGTCGGGGCATTGCAGGCTGCCGCTGAAAGGCGCCCTTTCCGCAACCTTGGTCTGGGGCTTCTCGCCTTCGCAGCCGTTCTAGGTCTCGTCCCTGTCATGGCCATGACGTTCGTTGGCATTCTCCTGCTGCCATTCGTCGTGATCTTCGCCGTCGTCGCCTGCAGCCTGGCCTTTGTCGGGGGCGCATTCCTCATTGGGGTCCGGATCGCCAGTGCCTTTATCGGCGTCGACACCAATCTGAAGCGCCTGGGTGTGCTTGCGATCTCACTAGTCGCGGCTGCGTTGCTGGGGACAATCCCCTTCCTGGGTTGGCTCATCACGCTGCTCATCCTGATCTTTGGCTTTGGTGCGGCGACTGTCGCCGTCATTGGTCACTGGGCGGCGCGTGATGCACGGCGTCTGGGCGGCCCCATCGGCGCCGTGGTCACGGGAGAATAGCGATGAGCACGAACGTCCTGCTGCCGATTGCAACCTATCCGGATCCCACATCCAAAGTCGGCCTTGGAAACGCTCTCAGTCTTTCGCTCAGACTGGGGGCCAAGGTGACAGCCGTTGCGCAGGAGGTGGATATTGCCCCCATCAGCAGCACGCTCGGAGAAGCATTGCTCGGGCTGTCGAGAATGTCGGCCGAGGCCGAGGCGCACAGCCGCCAGCGCGCAGTGGAGACCGACCGGTGGATTCGAGACCGCGCGCAAGGCCTCGGCATCGAGGTAGATGTCAGCACAGTGCGGTGCCGACCCGAAGCATTCGGTGAGGGGCTGCTCCCATACGCGCGTTCCCATGATCTGACTATCGTGGTGCAGGACGGTGGCGATCCGCAGCGGCAAGCCGACAACGAGACGCTCATTTTCGGTTCCGGGGGCCCGGTCATTCTCGTCCCGCTGGCAGCGGCCGTCCCGGTTGCCGAAAGGCGTGCTGTCCCCCTCAACATCGTCGTGGCCTGGGACGGGGGCCGAGCCGCTTCCCGCGCACTGCGCGACGCCCTGCCCATTCTGCCGCTGGCCGATCTGGTTTCGATCGTGACGATTGGCGACGACAAAAACATCCACCCTCTGAGCATTGGCGGAATACAGGCATTGCTCGACCACCATGGCATAAGAAACCGACACCTGCACAGGGAACGCGGAAGCTCTCCGATCGGTGACGCCCTGCAGGCGGTTGCAGTTGCCGAGGAGGCCGACCTGCTGGTGATGGGCGCCTACGGTCGGACCCGATTGCAGGAATTCATCCTTGGCGGCGCGACCCGCACGGTCACGCACGCGCCCAGGTTGCCGATCCTTTTGTCTCACTAGAGCAGGCGTCCGTTTGCCTTTCGCCCGCTGCGACTTGCGCCAGATCAAAACAAGCGCCCGGTTGCGGCCTATGGTTCGAACCATGCCCACCCACCCTGCTCGAGGAGCCTTCACGTGCACTACTACTGTGTCTGGATCGACCACAACGAAGCCAAAATCTTCGGCATCACCACCCACGATGCCGAAAAGCACGTCGTCGTCGATGGGGGACCGAAGCATCACATCCACCGGAAGGCCGATCACGTGAGGATCGGCACCGATCCCATGAGCCACGATTTCCTGGACGAGGTGGCGCAAGCGCTTGGGCAGGCCAAGGCCATCATGATCGTCGGCCCCGGCAGAGCGAGGACCGAACTGGCCGGCCACCTGAACGATCGCTTTCCCGCGATCGCCAAGCGCATCTGGGCCCTCGAGCCGATGGACCACCCCAGCGAAGCCGAACTGGTTGCAGCCGCGCGAAAGTACTTTCGCGCGGCTGCTCGTATGCATTCGTAGGTGGGAAGAGGTCCGTGGCGATCAATCGCGAATGGCATGCGCTCAACAAGCTGCCAAGAGGCGCGACGCTGGACGAGCGCCTGACCTGGCACATCAGGCACGCTGCCAATTGCAGTTGCCGTGACATGCCTCCAGCCATAAAACGTGAACTGGAAGCGCGCGGCCTGACCGCTCCAACCCCTCGTAGTCTCAAGTAGAGCGGGCCCAAGGAGTGTGATGCAGCGCCTGTCTCCTCTATTGCTGGTCTTCATCCCGATGCTTGGCCTGGCGGTTGGCGCCACCTTCTGGTGGAACGCGCTGGAAGCAATGGCTCGAGCCGCATGGACCATCGCCACGCTGCCGGTACTGATGGCCCTGTTCGTCCAGATCGTTACCTCCCTGCGTCGAGGGGATGTCGGCCTCGATGTCGTGGCGGCTTTATCGATGTCGGCAGCCCTGGCCTTCGGGGAGCCGCTTGCCGGCAATGTCGTCGCCCTGATGTATGCCGGAGGCCAGCTGCTCGAAAGCTTCGCTCAAGGCCGGGCGCGTCGCGAGATGACGGCACTGCTGGGACGGGTTGCCCGCACCGCGATGCGCTTCCGGGGATCGATGCTTGAGGAGACGCCCATATCCTCGATCGTGCCGGGCGACCGGCTACTGATCCGCGAGGGCGAAGTTCTCCCTGTCGATGGTCGCGTTGCGGGCGCATTCGCCCTGCTCAACCTGTCGGCGCTGACCGGAGAATCCGTGCCACAGCGTATTGCCATCGGTGGCGAGGTGTTGAGCGGGGCCACCTCGACTGGCGCCGCATTCGAATTGATCGCCACCCGCGTCGCGGCCGAAAGCACCTATGCCGGCATCGTGCGGCTGGTCGAGGCTGCGCAGCGCAACAAGGCGCCCATGGTGCGCCTCGCCGACCGCTACGCCATGGGGTTTCTGGCATTGACGCTCGCGATTGCAGGCGCGGCCTGGATTGGCGCGCAGGACCCAATCCGTGCCCTCGCGGTCCTGGTGGTGGCGACGCCCTGCCCCCTGATCCTGGCGGTCCCGGTTGCCATCATCTCCGGAATGTCGCGCGCGGCCCGCATTGGCGTGCTGGTCAAGAGCGGCGGCGTGCTGGAGACCCTGGCCCGGATACGAACCGCCATCCTGGACAAGACCGGAACACTCACCCATGGTCGCGCGACCATAAATGCCATCAGGACAAGCAACGGCTTCTCCGAGGTCGAGGTGCTGCGCCTTGCCGCCAGCCTGGACCAGGCCTCAGGTCACGTCGTGGCCGCAGCCCTGATAGAGGCTGCCACCGGCCGTGGCCTTGCCCTTTCGGCACCGAGCGAGATCGACGAGACACCAGGACTGGGCATTGCAGGGACCGTGGAAGAACGGAGGGTGGTCGTTGGCGGCGAAGACATGGTGCAGCGTTCGGTCGGCGGCACAGACCTGGAGGACCTGCTTGCCGGGCTTGCCCCGGCAGCCATGACGGTGGCCGTTGCGGTCGACGGCAAGGTCGCTGGTGTGATCGTGCTGGAGGATCGGGTACGGGACGACGCCGCTGCCATGCTGACCGCCCTGCGGCAGGCAGGCGTTCGGCGGATCGTTCTGGCATCTGGTGACAAGGTCGAAATCGCCCGCGTTGTCGGCGAGCAGATCGGCGCCGACCTGACGCTGGGCAATCTCAGTCCCCAGGACAAGATCGCGGTGGTGGAGGCCGAGGCGGCGGCAGGTCCGGTGATGATGGTTGGCGACGGCGTCAATGATGCACCCGCACTGGCGGCTGCCGACGTCGGCGTAGCGATGGGCGCGCGCGGTACCGCCGCGTCATCGGAGGCGGCCGCAGTGGTCGTGCTGGTGGATGAGCTGAAACCGCTGGCTGCTGCGATTGTCATCGCCGGGCGAACGCGCAGCATCGCGTTGCAGAGCGTCTTCGTGGGACTGGGGCTTTCGTTGGCCGCCATGATTGCAGCGGCCCTCGGCTACCTGCCTCCCGTACAAGGTGCGCTGCTGCAGGAAGCGATCGACATTGCCGTCATTCTCAATGCCTTGCGGGCCCTGCGGTAGAGCGCCATGGAGCAGGCAGAAGTCTTGAGCCGCCTGGGGGTATCACTGGCCATCGGCCTGCTCGTCGGTCTTGAAAGGGGGTGGAGCCAGCGCGAGGAGGAAGATCATCAGCGCGCTGCCGGGTTTCGCACCTTCGCCCTGTCTGGCCTGTTGGGCGGCGTGGCCGGCCTGGTTTCGCTGAGCGCCGGTGGTGTCGTCCTCGGCTTGGTCTTTGTTGCCTATGCGGCCGCGTTTGCTGCCTTTCACTGGCTTGAGGCCACGACGGACAGCAACCTCAGCGCCACCTCGGTCATCGCCGGTCTGCTCACATTCTTGCTCGGCGCGCTGGCCGTTCTCGGTGACGTCGGTGTTTCGGCCGCCGCCGCCGTGGCAGCCGCGACACTGCTCGCCTTTCGGGAGCAGATGCACCGCTGGGTTGCCAATCTGACCTGGGCGGAGATCAGCTCTGTTCTGATCCTGCTGGCAATGACATTCCTGTTGCTCCCGCTGTTGCCGGATCGGACAATCGATCCGTGGAAAGCCATCAATCCCCACGAGGTCTGGCTCCTCACCATCCTGATTGCTGGGATATCCTTCGTCGGTTACGTGGCGATGAAGGTGTTCGGCAATCGCATGGGCATATTGCTGGCCGCCGCAGTCGGCGGCCTCGCTTCCTCGACGGCTACGACGCTGGCGCTCTCCAGGGTGGGCAGGGACCACTCGAAGTCATCGCGATTGTTGGCTGCCGGCATCCTCCTGGCCGGCGTTGTCATGATGGCTCGGGTCACCGGTATTGCGTTGCTGCTCAACGCGCCGCTGGTAGCCGGGATCATCTTGCCGATCGCTTCCGCCGGGGCCGTGCTGGGCTTGAGCGCATTGCTTCTGGCGGTGGGGCCCAGCGACCCAACCAGTCCGCTGATGACCGCATCAAACCCGCTGGCCATTGGCACCGCCCTTAAACTGGGCGCCGTCATCGGGGCCGTGATGCTGGCGGTTGGATACCTGCGATCCGTCCTGGGCTCGGCCGGTGTGCTAATCGTCGCCGCCATATCGGGGATGGTGGACGCCGATGCGGTCACCTTGTCGATGGCACGTCTTGGCGGCGATGCGGTCGATTTGCAGACGGCCGGTCAAGCGATCATGGTTGGAGTCGCCGTCAACACACTGGTCCGGGCCGGCATTTCGCTTGTGCTCGGTGGGTGGCGGCTCGGCCTGATGGTGGCAGCAGGCAGCCTGACGGCACTCGCCACGGGGCTTGTCGTCGCGTGGCCGCCGTTCTGACGGCTGCAAATCTCAGGCTTGATCTGCGTCAATACCCCGCGCCCGGGCAAGGCGTTGAATGGGTCGTCAACGGCGCGAGCCGCCCCACTCAATGGAGATTTCGAATGAGCGACAAGACCCTGAAACAGGATATTCTTGACGAGCTGGACTTCGAGCCCAGCATCGACGCTGCCGATATTGGCGTGGCCGTGGAAGACGGCATTGTCACCCTCACGGGGCACGTAACGACCTTTGGCCAGAAGATCACCGTCGAGAAGCTGGTGGCCCGGGTGAAGGGGGTCAAAGGCATCGCCGTCGAAATCGACGTTCGGTATCCTGGCACTGCCGGCAACTCCGACGACGAGATCGCCAAGCGCGCCGTCAACATGCTGAAGTGGAGCAATTCCGTCCCCGCTGACAAGGTCCAGGTAAAAGTCCAGGACGGCTGGGTGACCCTGACCGGTACGGTTGACTGGAACTATCAGAAGACCGGCGCCGCTGACGCCGTCCGCGACCTTGCCGGCGTCATCGGCATCTCCAACCAGATCGCGCTTCGTCCCCGCGTCTCCTCGATCGACGTCAAGAAGCACATCGAGGACTCGCTCAAACGCAATGCCGAGTTGGAAGCCAAGTCCATCCGCGTCAACGTCGCCGGCAACAAGGTGATTTTGGAAGGCAACGTCAAAGCCTGGTACGAGCGGCGCATCGCCGAGCAGGCCGCCTGGGCCATTCCGGGCGTGACCATGGTCGATGACCGGCTGACCATCGCTTGAACGAGGAGAAGGACTGCCGGCGGGCTCTATCCACCGGCAGTCGCAGCTTCGCCTGCGTCATCACGCGACATCCTTGCCGATGCGATCATTACGAGGCCGCATCAGAACCTCACGCACCTTATTGCGGATGCTTTTCGAGCGCGCAAAACCACCCTTGCCGGCCGGCGTTCCGATCTCGATGCCGGCGCTGAGCTACTGACTGAAGCGAAGTCATAACGCCCCGCGGAATCTCTGCCCCAAGCACCAATGACCAGGACTCTGAGGAGGCCTTGCAGGCTTCTGCAAGCGTAGCTAGCCTCCAAGCGACGCGACTGGAATGTTCAGCTGTGTGGTCCAGCCGCTGGAAGAGACCTGACGCTCTACGCGTCCTCCAAATTCGGCCTCGATCAGGCGCGCAACGAGCGTTGTGCCGAAGCCCTGCTTAGGGGCGGAACCATGGAACTGGCCGACCTCCTCGCGCCAGGACAGGTTCAGCATGGCGTCGGCCTTGCGCCATTCGATATACAGCCTGTCCTCGGGGCGCTGCAGGGCGCCATATTTCATGGCGTTCGTCGCCAGCTCATGAAAGACCAGCGCCAACACCTCCGAAGGCCGTTGACCAACGGTCAGTTCCGGACCGGTCAGCGCAATCCGGGCACGCTCGTCCTGGGTCCACGTGAACGGAGCCAACACGGCCTGAAGGATGTCCTCAATGCTCAGCGCAGTTGGAGATCGAGACTGCGGCGCGTTGAAGGCCAGGTCGATCACCGAGGAGAGGGCCAGTATCCTTCCCCGCAGGCTCTCCTCCATCTCCCTGGGCGTGGAGGCTCCACGGGCGCTGAGCGAAACCAGGGCGGCCACGGTCGCCATAAGGTTCTTGACGCGATGGCCCATTTCGCGCGCGACCGTCTCCTGATGCGCCAGTTCCAGGCCGAGGGCCTTCTCCTGGGCTTCCGATGCCCTGGCGCGAAAATGGTCTGAGCGATCCGACACCACGGCGAGGACGAAGTGGGCGTTGCCAGCCGACAGCGCCCTCAACCCTACCTCGACCGGAAAAGTGGAACCGTCCTTCCGTTGCCCCTGCAGGGCCCTCCCGCCTCCCATCGTTCGAGTTTGCTCTGACTCGACGTATTGCGACCGAAGACCGGCATGGCCACCGCGCAGCCCGACCGGGACGAGCATATCGACGGACCGATCAAGCAGGCTCCCGGGTTCATAGCCAAACTGGCGGTCGAGTTCGGCATTGGTGATCAGAACGGTCCCATGCTCATCGACGACGACGGCACCGGCCGGAATGGCATCGATAAAGTCCTGAAACGATAGTGTAAGGCTCGCCAAAATCTGGGACCCGCCGGGCTGATTTCCGATGCGATCATCCATCGCCGCACTCTCTCGCAATGTTTGCCTCAGGACCGAGCCTAGCAGCGACGAATTCTCCGTTCTTGACGCCGATCAAGGCTGTCGAACGATGGTACCCCGTTCGCCCCTGACAATTGCCGTGGCGTCGGCCAGCCTGCCGAGCAGCGAGACGACCTTGATCTCGAGAATATCCGCGGGCGCCGGAGAGGCGACGCCCGGCGCCCTTTGTCGCCATCGCGTGCGACGGCCCAGCCACGCTCGGCTGCGAGCCGGCCAGCGGTGCGCTCCACCAGTTTCGATATGCCGAACCTGGACAGACGGCCCATCTGCCGCCGTGCCGACGGCGGAGCTTGCGACTCCCTAAACGTTTACCCCGAATAAACGCCCAATAAGCGCAGTTACGGCCATGGCGGCGGCGCCCCAGAATAGAACCCGCGCCGTAGGGCGCAGTTTTGGTGCGCCACCGGCCTGCGCGCCCAGCGCCCCCAGCCCCGCCAGGCAGATCAGCGTTGTTCCGACAACGACAGGAATAATCGTGCCGGCGGGCGCCAGCATTGCCGCAGTCAGCGGCAGGGCGGCAGCGACCGTGAAGGTCAGGCCCGAGGCCAACGCCGCCTGCAGCGGATTGGCGCTATGGACTTCGGAGAGGCCAAGCTCGTCCCGGACATGGGCCCCAAGTGCGTCTTTCTCAGTCATTTCCTTCGCAACAAGTGCAGCTGTTGTCGGGGAAAGGCCCCGCGACTCGTAGATGGAGGCCAGTTCCGCTTCTTCCTCGACGGGCGTGTCGATCAAAGCCTGCTTCTCGCGAGCTATGTCTGCCCGTTCGATATCGGATTGCGAGCTGACTGAGACATATTCCCCTGCCGCCATAGACATGGCACCGGCGGCAAGCCCGGCCACCCCGGCGATTAGAACCGGTCCCGGGCTGGGGTCCGCGGCCGCTACGCCGACGATCAGCGACGACACCGAGACGATGCCGTCATTGGCCCCCAGCACGGCGGCACGCAGCCATCCGGAGCGGTTAATGAAGTGAATTTCGTCATGAGCGGATTGATAAGGAGGCGACATTTTCTCTCACCATGATGTGCGGTCGTATCGATGCAATATTGTCTGCGTGCCATCTGCAACAGCTCGAAAATTGAGTCGCGGACCATAGCCGGCCCACTCCGAAGATCGTGATGAGCCGTCGAACATCGCCGGTGCTCATGGTGAAAAGTGCGCAGGGCAAGGCGAGGGGCAGCGCCCCCAACGCGGGCCGTACCCAATGCACGCTTCCCCCAACATTGTGTCTGCCCTACCGCGCTACCGTGCCATGAATACCGCAACATCGGCATGCGCCAGGACGTGCCGCGTGGTGCCACCCAATACCCATTCGAGGAACCGAGAATGGCCGTACCCGCCCATGACCAGCAGATTGGCGCCAACACGGCGAACCTCGTTGAGCAGGGTCTGCCCCGGACCATCCGGCGCCGCGTCCACAGTAGAGATCACGGCCGAAATCCCATGCCGGCTCAGGTGACGGGCGATATCTCCGCCGAACGCTGCGCCCTCGCCCTCGCGGACGACTGCGACGATGACTTGACTGGCTTGCTTGAGGATGGGCATGGCCTCAGCCACCGCCCGTGCCGCTTCCCGGCTGCCGTTCCAGGCAACCAGGATCGTTCCAAAACCCTTGGCTTCGCCCTTCGGAGGGACGAACAGGCAGGCTCGGCCGGAACCGAACAAGACGGCCGTTTCCATGTGGACTTCGTCGGCCGGGTCCCCATATGGACGTGTGGCAACGAATACATCAGCCGTCCGAGCCTCCGCGGTCAGTGCCTGACCGGCTGTTCCCGACAATACGTCGAGGCGACGAACTTCGTGGGGGAGGCGGAGGCGCTCGAAGCGCCCTGCCAGCCGCCGCAAAGTCTCGGTTGCTCGAGCATTGGATGCTTCGAACAACTCGTCCATTGCGACCGTTCCGCCGAGATAGGTGCCCACGAGCTCGGGCATCATATGGACATAGAGGCCCGTCAAATGCGCCTCGAAGCGCTCTCCCATGGTTTCGGCATAGGCGAGACGAACCTCGTCCTCTTCCGATCCGGTCAAATGAACCACGATGTCCTTCATCTATTTGCACTCCCGCCTGGGCGCTGTTTGCGCTGAACGCCGGGTGGCAACGATCGTGACCACTGACGGCTCGTCCAGGCAAGCTAGCCGCGCTGGTGAAGCATGTTTTGTCCTGGATCAAATTCCGGGTTCGGAGCGGCCGACCTCGGTTGGCGTCATGGAGCGAGCACCGGTGCGTATCCGGTTCCCCGGGGTACGGTGTCTCAACTTGGCGCCGACAACGTTTTCTCAAGCAGGACCAAGGTGGAGTCGCCCGGGTAGGCGCTGGCGGTAAAACCCATTTCCCGCTCCAGCTGGATCGCCGATACGTTGGACCGGTCCTCCAATGACTGGAGGCGCGTCACGCCTTTGGCCTCCGCATAGCGGGTCACGTGTCTCAGCAGCTCCCAGCCTATGCCGCGGTTCTTGTAGCCGGCGCTGATGGATACCGCGACCTCCCCGGTCTCAAGACCCGCGTCGCACGCGAGCATGGCGGTCGCTATGATAGGGCCCCCATCCTTCTCGAAGGCGACGAAACTTTCCGCTTGGCGATGATCGACATCGGTCATCTGGGCGAGACGGTCGTGTCCCACCTCCTTGACGCTGGTGAGGAAACGAAATCGCAGATCCTCGGGCGTGACGTGTTCGAAGAAGCCATGCAAGGCCGCCTCGTCGGCCGGACCAGCGGTCCGCACGCGAAACTTGAAACCGGTGTGGGTAGTGAGTTCGCCGTTCCAGTCGGTCATGATCTTCGATCTCCATTCCTGTCGTTCCCTGGTCATCGCCCGGAACAAGTCGGATCCTAGCCGATCGCTCGGAAGTGCTTTTGACCGAAGTCAAATCGCCAGAAAACCTTGGGCGTAGGATGGGGCAGGCCATCCAAGGACCTCCAATGCTCACCGACCGAATTCGCCTGTTCCCATTGATGGAGCGCATCGTCACCGCCGACCAGGCGGCGGCCCTGATCAAGGACGGGATGATGGTGGGCATGAGCGGCTTCACTCGGGCCGGCGACGCAAAGGCAGTACCGCTGGCGATGGCGCGGAGGGCGCAGAAGGAGCCCTTCCAGATAACGCTCGTGACGGGAGCATCGCTTGGCAAGGACGTGGACCGTGTTCTGACCGAGGCCAAAATCCTGAAGAAGCGCATGCCCTTTCAATCCGACCCCACGCTCCGCGCCGCCATCAATCGCGGCGAGGTCATGTTCGTCGACCAACACCTTTCCGAAACGGTGGAACACCTGCGGTCCGGGCAATTGGGCCCAATGGACTACGCGATCATCGAGGCGACGGCGATCACCGAGGAAGGCGGGATCGTGCCGACGACTTCGGTAGGCAACTCGACAAGCTTTGCGGCCCTTGCCGAGAACCTGATCATCGAGATCAACCTGAGCCAGCCGCTCGCCTTGGAGGGTCTGCACGACATCTACACTCCCACAAGGCGACCTACACGGGAGCCGATCCCAATCGTGGCTTGCGACAGTCGGATTGGGCTTGCCTATATGAGGATCGATCCATCGAAGGTGGCGGCGATCGTCATCACGGAGCAGGCCGACAGTGCCGCAGTGCTCGAGGCGCCCGGCCCCGAAACGGATACAATCGCCGAACACCTCATCGCCTTCTTCGTCCGTGAGACCGCCAAGGGGCGTCTGGATCTTCGCGCCAGCCCCCTGCAAGTGGGCATCGGCAACATTGCGAATGCAGTGCTCTCAGGGCTGGCATCGGGACCATTTGAACGATTGCAGATGTACAGCGAGGTGCTGCAGGATAGCACGTTCGCCCTTCTCGACTCCGGCAAGCTGGTCTTCGCTTCGGCCTCATCGATGACGCTCAGCGAGGAATATGCCGGCCGAGTGCTGAAGAACCTGGGGAAATACAGAGACCGTTTGGTGCTGCGCCCGCAGGAGATCAGCAACCACCCCGAGGTCATCCGGCGCCTGGGCATAGTGGCCATCAACACCGCACTCGAGTTCGATATCTATGGCAACGTCAACTCGACCCACGTGAACGGCACGGACATGGTCAACGGAATAGGCGGTTCCGGCGACTTCGCCCGAAATGCTTACCTCTCGATCTTCGTGGCCAAGTCCGTAGCCAAGGATGGGGCGATTTCGTCGGTGGTGCCGATGGTATCGCATGTGGATCATACCGAGCACGACGTCGACATTCTCGTGACCGAGAATGGCCTTGCCGACCTGCGCGGGCTGGCGCCCAGGGAACGCGCTCGGATGATCATCTCCAACTGTGTGCATCCTGATTACCGCGAGCAGCTTGGCGACTATTTCGAGCGGGCGCTCCGTCGAGGGGGGCATACGCCTCATGTCCTGGAGGAAGCCTTTTCATGGCACCTCAGGCGCAAGGAGACCGGCACCATGCTGGCCCACAGCACGATAAAGCGAAGTGCGTAGCTCCCAGCGCCGGCGTTATGCGCCAATGCGCCTGCCTGACCTCGGCGTCGGAAGGCCTTTCCGACCGTGTCCTGGACATGCTGGCGGATGACCGAGGCCATCAGGACTTCCGTGTGATGCGGCCATCCAGCGCTAGAGCCAGAGCAAGCGTGTTCGATATTGTGCCGTAGCGTCGAATGTTCCTGTGCAGCAGCTCGAGCCGATGTTCGCTTTCGTCGGTCTCGACCGTCACGAGGTAGTTGATGGCGGTGATCTGCGGAGGCGTGTCTTGACGCACCGCATGCAGTTGGACCTTCATGCTTTGCAGATCGAACCCGAGCAGCGGCACGGCCCGCTCCGCACTCTTGATGATGCAGGCCGCCAGCGCGCCCAGCAAAAGTTCCACGGGATTGAGGGCGTCGACGCGCCCTTCCAATGACGTATCAAGCGCAACCTTCGCCTGCCTGACCATGGCCAGACTGCCGACAGGCCCCAAACGTTCCGCGGTAATCGAGTATTCCAACAACTCATTCTCCTGAGCGGGCAGCCCAAGGCGTGCAAGGGCGGCGGTTAGTCGGGTTGTACCGAAACGACACGAAACGCATGCGTCTTGCCATCGTCCTCTCGGATGGAGACATATTCTCCGGGGACGAACCGCTCCTCGGAAAGCCTGAATCCCACCTCATCGTCGCGCGTGCTCGCGTCGGAATAGTCGAACACCCAGCGCCCACCCGGGCCCCGCACAATGCGGCCGCGAGCCTGCTCCTCGCCTGGCCTGTTCCTGACCACCCGGCACCAGTCCAACATGTCGCGATGGCCGGCAGCATCGATATACCCTTCGCCGGTCAATGGCAGGTAGAGGCGGTATCTGTGATTTTGGTCGCCGGCCGGGTGACCGGGTTCACGGGCCAGTTCAAGTTCGATGCGATGGAGGGTTGCCTTGGTGGTCATCTTGAAGCTCCTTGCACTATTGCGCTGTGTAGGCACCATCGACGAGGTGATAGCTACCCGTGATAAACGACGCCTCATCCGACAGCAGGAACGCTGTCAAAGCCGCGACCTCAGTTGCCGTCCCAAGGCGGCCCACCGGATGCATTCCAGCGATCGCGGTCAGTGTCGCCGCATCGAGGTTCTTGGATAGGAGCGGCGTGTCGATGAATGCCGGGCCGATCGAATTGATGCGGATGCCGTGCCGCGCATATTCGATGGCCGCCGCCTTGGTGATGCCCACAACACCATGTTTGGCTGCGACATATGCCGGTGCGTTGGCGAATCCGACTGTGCCGAGGATGGAGGCCATGTTCACGATGGCTCCCCCGCCGGAGGCCAGTATGGCCGGGATCTGGTAGCGCATACCGTAGAACACGCTGTCGAGATTGGTGGCGATCACCTTGTGCCAACTGTCGAGCGGATACTCGCCCGTCGGCGCGCTGGCGCCTGCTATGCCGGCGTTGTTGACAGCAAAATGCAGCCCGCCATACTGGCGCCGAGCCGTATCGACCATCGCCTCGACCTCCACCGCGTCACTGACGTCGACCGCAATGCCGGTGGCCGCGCCACCTTGGGCGATGATGGCTTCTGCGACCTTCCTCGCGCCATCTGCGTCAAGGTCGGCAACCAGGACCTTGGCGCCAGAGCGGGCGAGCGTATGGGCAATGGCAGCACCGATGCCAGATGCTGCGCCGGTGACGATGGCGACCCTGTTCTTGAAATCGTAGGCCATAGGAAATCTCCTGGGATGCGGGATGGTCAGGTGAGCGCTGGAGCGAAGTGGGCGCCGACGAAATAGGGCCACACGATCAGGCCGAGCAGGCCCATCCAGAAATTGAGATGCAGGTAGCCGATCGTGAACAGCCAGCCTGCAAACCAGAAAGCACCCAGAGATGTGTGTTGGGTAACCTTGATGCGTTCCATGATCATGCTCCAGGCCGCACGAACCAGGGGCGTCGCCGTTCGTCGGCACTCTCTCAAAGCATGCCGACGCCCCTCCAATTTTGATCTATCGCAAATCGGGGATCGAAGGCCGTCGCCGGCTGCGAGCTTGATGCACATCAAAACGGAGGCTCTATCCGCCGATAGGATGGCTTCAACGCGATTGGGAGTTGGACATGGAAATCCGGAATATTGCAGTTGTGCTTGATGTGGACGCGATTGACGCGGACTTGGTGGCCCTTGCGAGCGATCTTGCGCGCCGCAATCATGCAACGCTGATCGGCATGGCAGCAGCCGAACCACCCCTCCTATTGATGGGCCCGGACGGCGGTGACGCTGCGGCAGCGCTCTACATCGAGCAGCGCTCCCAGATCGAGGCATCCCTGGGCGTCGCCAAGCAGAACTTCGCGGCGCTTGTCTCCTCCGGGGTGAAGCACCAGTGGGCCGGTGAGGTGCAACGACCCGACATTGCGGTTATCGGGCTGGCCCGCAGAGTCGACCTGATAATCGTCGGCTCCCCGGCCGAACCGGCTCCAATTGGCCAAGCCATCGACATCGGCGCTGTACTCCTTGGATCCGGCCGCCCGGTTCTCATTGCGGCAACCGGACAGCGGAGGCTGAGGGCCGGCAAGATCGTCGTGGCATGGAAGGACACGAAGGAAGCTCGCCGCGCAATCGTTGACGCGATGCCCTTCCTGAAGGCCGCCGACGAGGTGCTCGTTGTGGTGGTCGATGAAGGCAACCTGGCAACTGAACGCGCCAGCATGCTCGATGCGGTCGCCTGGCTCCAATCGCATGAGGTCAAGGCCCGGGGTGACGTGCTCCCTGACACGGGCGGGGCCGCGCAGACCATTTGTCGGGCGGCAACGGCGGCTGCAGCGGACCTCGTTGTCAGCGGAGCCTACGGTCACAGCAGGTTGCGGGAATGGCTCCTGGGTGGCATGACGCGCGAACTGCTGGCCACGCCCGGGATCAGTCGACTGCTTTCCAACTGATCTGTCGTCCCCATCATAGAGTGACGGTTTCAACTGCGAGCAGTGCGAGTATCCAGGCCGCAAACGCTCGCTGCATCGGCCAAAGGCGCTCGGTCGCTGACGTGGCGACAGCCCTTCATGGCGTCGACACCTAGCGCACGACGATGGCCCGAAAGTCGTTGACATTGGTCCCTGTTGGTCCAGTCATCACCAAATCTCCAATGGCGGCGAAAGCGCTGTAAGCATCGTTATTGGCCAACGCCGCTAGCGGATCGATTCCGGCCTTTCTGAGTCGCGAGGCCGTGGTACCGTCGGCATGGGCGCCGGCATTGTCTTCTGAGCCGTCAATACCATCCGTGTCAGCAGCAAGCGCCGAAATCCCCTCGTGTCCATCAATGGCAATGGCGAAGGCCAGCAGGAATTCGCTATTGCGTCCACCTCGGCCATTTCCGCGCAGCGTGACGGTTGTTTCTCCACCCGAGAGCAGAACGACGGGCTTCTTGAACGGGCGATTGCGGGAGGCAATTTCACGGGCGATAGCAGCATGAACCTGGGCGACATCGCGCGCCTCGCCCTGGATGCTGTCGGACAGAATGACAGCTTCAACGCCCTGCGCCCGCGCCAGGTCAGCCGCAGATTCCAGCGACAGGGCGGCCGAGGCAATCGTGCTCACGCTATTGGCGGCAAAAGCGGGATGGTCCGCGCGCGGCGCAGCGTTGTCCCCACTGTCCAGCAAGGCCACGGCGGCAGGCGGCAGCGTCAAGCGATACAGGGCGGCATATTTTCGGGCCAGTTCACGTGTGCCCGCCAAGGCAATGGTGGGCCCGGACGCAACAGTGGCCGCGTCGTCGCCTGGCACGTCGGACACCGCCAAAGTCGCTACGCGCGCCGGGCTTGCATGCACCGCCAGACGGCCGCCTTTTATGGTCGAGAACTGGTTGCGAATGAGATTCATTACCGCTATGGGCGCGCCTGAGGCCAATAGAGCCCGGTTGATGGCCTGCTCATCCCCCAGGCTCAGGCCAGGCGCCGGCGCGGGCAACAAGGCAGAGCCACCACCCGACATCAGGGCCACCACCAGGTCGTTGCGCTCCAGATTAGAGACAATTTCCAGAATACGACGGGCGGCTATAAAACCAGCTTCATCGGGCACCGGATGAGCGGCTTCGACGATCTCAATGCGCTCACAAGGCACAGCGTAACCATAGCGGGTAACGACAAGACCGCTTAAGGGGGCATCCCAGGCTTCTTCAAAGGCTTTGGCCATTTGCGCGGACGCCTTCCCGGCGCCAATGACGACGGTACGGCCAGCAGGCTTATGGGGCAGATTGCGGAGCACTGCCGAGGCGGGTTGCGCCTTGGCTACAGCATGCGTGAACAGTGCTTCCAAGAGGGTGCGATTCATATTTGAATCCGAGGCTGATGGAGACTGCTCTCACCGGATTTTACCGCCGAAGTAATTGTCGCTGCGGTTTTGCCCTGCCTGCGACACGACTGTCGCAGCGAGAGTGTTGGTGCTGACGGAGCGGTGCAGCTAAAGCGTGTGGATAGCCCCGACGGAATGGCGAACAGCTTCGGCCGATAGTCGTTCGGCTACCAGCTCGCACCGCCTGTGCCCACAGCAGCCTCGATATTTGCGACCAGCTGAACCACGAGCGTCCGCATCGCTTCGTCACTGGCCCAGGCCACATGCGGCGTGATCAGTACGTTCGGCCGGTCGGTCAGCGCCAACAGGGGATTGTCTTGCGCAGGAGGCTCCATCGTGAGCACATCAAGGGCGGCACCGGACACATGCCCCAACTCCAAAGCGCGCGCCAGATCAGGCTCGTCAATCAACGCCCCCCGCGCCGTATTGATGACCAGAGGCTTTCGCACCATTCTTGCGAACTGGGCACTTCCCAATAGGCCCCTGGTTTCCGGTGTGAGCGGGCAATGTAAGCTGATGACATCAGACTGGCTCAAGACATCCTCAAACGCGGTATATCCCTCCGGAATCTGCTCGGCCCCCTGACGCGCGGCAAATACAACGTGCATGCCAAACGCCTGGCCCAGCCTTCCTACAGCCTGACCTAATGTCCCACGCCCGAAAATCCCCAGGGTAGAGCCGGCCAGGTCGCGAATGGGGTAGTCGTGGAAGCAAAAGTTGCGCGAACTAGTCCAGCGCCCTCTTGCAACCGAACGGTGATAGGCATCGATGCTCCTGCGCAACGCAAGCATAAGCGCCATAACATGTTCGGGCACAGAGGTAGCCGCATAGCCGCGGACATTGAGCACCGGGATGCCAAGCTCTGCAGCGGCCACGCAATCGACGACATCCGTGCCCGTGGCGGCGACTCCGATAATCTTGAGGTTTCCTGCGTGCTCCAAGGTTGCGCGGTGAAGTGGCACTTTGTTGGTAATAACAATTTCCGCATCGCCTATGCGTGACAGAATGTCTTCGCGCTCTGTGTGGTCATAGGTTGTCAGCACGTGGGGAAATCGAAACGCAGGAATTTGTATGTGCGACGCGATGCTGCCCCTATCGAGAAAAACAACAGACATTTCTTTAGGCAGGGACGGCATTAATACCCACTCACAAATCGCGTAACGGGAGAACTTTATCTAGGCAAACGCTGCTGCGACTGCCTTCGCTGGAAGGAGTCAGACTTGCGTTTCAGACGAGCTGAATATCTTCGCCACTGGCGGCAAAGTCGTACAGAACACTTCGTTCCGGGACTGCCACGGGACTATCAAACAACTCGCTTTGGGTTTCCTTGTCGGACAAGAACAAGAATAGGCCCGGATCCTGGCCCAGTGGGTAGGCGTCGACGGCGTGCCACGTTCCCGTTTTGAACATAACGCCTTGTCCATCAATCCTGAATGCCCGCAGGTCTCCGGGTGTCGGGACATCATCAGTTGGCGCCGCTACGACAATAACAGTTGGCGACCCGCCAATGTGCATGCGCGACTCTGTGACATGCATATGCTTCTCGATTTTCCCGACCTTCATCGGCTGCTGCTTGAAGCTCAGGATCTGAACAATAACAGGAGCGTCGCATTGCCAGGGAAATCTATGCAGGCTTTTGGTTGGGAGGTCGAAACTCGGAGTCTGCAAGGGCTCTAAAATCAAACCAAAAGGCTCAAATGCCTCTGCGGTAAGCGGTTCTATTTCGATATTATAGGTTTTGCTCAATGCATGCTCCTTCAATTCGCCGAATTCCTTCGGCATCGAGTGACGCGTAAAAACAAGACGGTAGAACCGCTACAATTTCGGTGATCCTACCCGTGGACGAGCGTTGGCGATGCAGTCAAATTTGACCCGGCAATGTTGCTCCCTGGGCAGCGCTGCGCACAAAGGATCGATTGGCAGGAGCGACCACCCAGCGGCGCCGGAGCGCTGGGCTGATCGTTCCAAAGGATGAGGCTGGCTATTCAGCAGGCAGCGGAGGAAGAACGTCGGCCGGAATGGGGCACTGATAGACCTCGCCGTTAAAGTATTGACGATGGTCGTCCTTGGCTTTTTTCAGAACCTGAGGTTGCGTAGCGGCTTCGATCACGCTTGCCGCCATCACCTTCGCGGCATGAAGCATACCCTTATGGGCAGCCGGCAGCTTGCCTTGTGAGACCAGCTGCCATGAATGAAACGCGGTATCTCGGGCAAACGCCGCTACCCAGACCTGCGCCGTGGGCACCACCACAGACACATCGCCCACATCGCTTGACCCCAGCGATGGGCTGGCTCGCACGGCAAGCGGCGTTACGTCGGTGTCGAGCGCTGCGTTCTGTCGCAATAGACCTTCTTTGTCGACGAAGCGGCCAGCCTCCCGCATATCATCGTCATCGAATTTGGGTGCGCCGAAGGTCAGAAGCTGCTGGTACATGAGTTGGGTCAATGCAGGATTTGGGCGAAAGGGCGACATACCCGATTCAATTTGAAAATCGACGCTGGTCTCCGTCATCATCGCCGCACCCTCCGCCACCTTCTTCACGCGCGCGGTCAGGGACTGCAGCCGTTCAATGGTGGGAGACCGCACGATATAGGCCAGTTCGACGCTGGACTGCACTACATTGGCTGCCGTGCCGCCTGCACTGCGGTACGCATAATGAATGCGTTCTTCACCGCTCATATGTTCGCGCAGATAATTGACGCCAACATTCATGAGCTCTGCTGCATCCAGAGCGCTGCGCCCTTTTTCCGGCGATATAGCCGCGTGCGAGGCCCGCCCATCAAACTGCACCTTCATTTGCAAAAAGGCGTTGGTGCTATTGGCATGTGCAGAGGTATGAGAGGCGGGATGCCAGGTAAATGCCGCATCCAGATCGTCAAAGGCACCAGCGCGCGCCATAAAGGCCTTGCCGCCACCGCCTTCTTCAGCGGGACAAGCGTAGTAGCGCACAGTGCCTTTCAAACCATTTCTTTCCAAAACTTCAGCGGCAATGACAGCGGCTAACGCAGCACCTGTTCCTAAAAGATTGTGCCCACAACCATGCCCGGGCTTGCCGGGATCAAGTGCCTCCGGCCGGTCAGCACCGGCGACCTGGCTCATGCCCGCCAATGCGTCAAACTCCCCCAGGACGCCGATTATTGGTCGGCCTGCACCTCGTTCTGCTATAAAGGCAGTGGGCAGCCCTCCTATTGCTGACTTAATTTGGAACCCCCCTCGGCGCAGAGCGTCAATCTGGGCAGCCGATGATCGCTTTTCTGCAAAGCCCATTTCCGCAAAGCCCCACACGGCATCCGATAGCTCTATGAAGCGTGCGGCATGAGAATTGAGCGAGGTCTCCACTTCTTCTATTAGAGCAACCGATAAACCAGAACCTTGCGACATTCAGCGCCCTTCCAGGTATGCATATGCCTTCCAGTTTGACCGAATGTGCGCGCCACGATAGGGGCCATTTTAGCCCGGTGCAGTTGCTTTTTAAGCAACGCGCTTCTCGGGATGCGAGGACATGAGGCAAAACATCGGGCACCAGAAGGCCGTTGGCCTTGAATGGGGAAAGCTTATGGTGCATTCACGCGAAGAGCAGGCATGCCCGCCACTGTCTTGCCCTGCTGAATGTTTTTCGTCTGACGGCATGAAGCCTCGTCGACCGCTCACTGCCGTCGATCAGGCTTTCTAAGCAGGAGCGGACATGCAGGAAGTCAACCAGCGTCGGCTCCGGTATTTCTACAATGTCGTGGTAAGCGGCTCGATCCGCGGTGCCGCGGAAGTCCTTAATACAGCGCCCTCCGTGATTACTCGCCAGTTGCGACTCCTTGAACAGGAGCTGGGCGTAAAGCTGTTCGAAAGGGATGTTTCTGGAAGCAAACCCACAGAGGCCGCGCAGTTTTTACTTGACTACTGGCATTCGTCCCGCGTGCTCATCGAAATTCTGGAAGAGCGCATAGAAGAGACTCAGGAGTTGAAACGCGGCCGCGTCTTCGTGGCCCTGTCAGAAGGTTTCCTGGACGATTTCGTCGATAACGTGCTGATGCGTTTCAATCGGGATTTCCCGAAAATAGAACTGGCTGTGAATGTGCTGTCGGTTGGCGAGATCGTGGAGCAGGTGGCATCCGATATTGTCCATATCGGTATTGTCTTCAATCCTCCCAACACGCCGCACATTAAGCCCTTCCTGCACGCGAACGTCCCCATCAGGCTTTTTGCGAGTACAGAGCATCCCCTGGCGAAGTCAAAGGGGCCAGTCACCGTGGCAGAGGCGCTCCGCTATCCAATCGCGACGATGCCTCACATTTTCGGGCTGGGACGATTGACGGAATTGCTGGCGGAGTCCGAACGCACCTCTGCCAATGTCGTGTTCACGTCGAACTCTGCCCGGTCTATTGCTCATTTCATCCGCAACGGAACGGCCGTTAGCTTCCTCGGGTCGCGTCACGTGGTTGCTGAGTTCGGCGACACCACCCTTGCCGCCATTGAAGTCAAGCATCCCCTGCTCGAGGGCAATTATGCCAACGTTGTGGCCAGAGCGGAGCGCACGCCGACTAAAGCAATGAGCACCCTCATTGACTACATAGCAAGGTACTCTGAGATTTTCGGCGCTCCGTGACCTGCAGCCTTTTATCAGGAGCCGACAGATATGCCGGCTTTTCCAAACGGTTGTTGGGGTATGGCGAGTGGAGTTCGGCCCTGGTTTTGCGGCGCCCGTATGCAGCTCGACTGAAGGGGGGCTAGCGCCCCGTTGATGACGCAGCTTGGCGAGGTCGAATTACTGCCGACTGGCCACGACCATTCTGTCGATAATGGCGTTGAGGATGTGTGCGGAGGTTGCAAAATTCAGCCGCACGAAAGCTTCGCCTCCAGGCACAAAGGTTTCGCCGGCGCTCAGCGCCACTCTGCCTTTGCTCAAGAAGTGCTCGAAAGCAGAAGTAGGAAGCTGGAGTTTGCTGCAATCCAGCCACGCCATATAGGTGCCTTCCGGCGGATGAAACCGCACCAAGGGCATTTCCTCGGAAATTCGCGCGGTTAAGACGTCGCGCATCTGACGCAGATGAGCGGTGACTTCGTCCAGCCATGACTGCCCATGCAGAAAGGCTGCGATTGTCGCCTGTACGCCAAATGGATGGCCGGGAGTTATCACCCGTTTGGGAAAACATGTCAGAAAGGTTTCCTGCAGCGCGGCGCTTCCAAAATGCACAAAAGCACACTTCAATCCCGCCAGGTTGAATGTTTTGGCTCCCGAGCAAAGTGTCACCGTCCGCCGCGCTATCTCGGGACCTAGGGTCGCCATCGGAATGTGGGTTTTTGCCGAGAGGATGAGTTCAGCATGTACCTCGTCCGAGACAATGATGAGATCGCGTTCGAGCGCGATATTGGCCAAACCTTCAAGCTCGGCCTTGGTAAAAACCCTCCCCGTAGGATTATGCGGATTGCAGACGAACAACATCCGTGTGTTCGGCGAGAGGGAGCGTTTGACTGCTTCCAGATCAAAGACGACGCCCGTCTCCAGGTTCTTCGCCTCGATCGCCACGAACTCGCGCCCGTTTGACGTAATGGCGTCTCTGAATGGGGGGTAGCATGGCTGTTGAACGATGACGGCATCGCCCCGGGTTGAAAATGACAAAAGCGTCGCCGAAATCGCCTGCAGTAAATCAGAGCAGACCACAACGTCCTGGGGCATTATTGACCAGCCGAACAAGCGAGTCATTCTGTCGGCGAAGACTTCGACGGCATGGTCTGGGGTGCCTGCCCCCGTTCTGGCGGGATAGCCGTATTGCTGTCCATCGACGATGCTGACCAAAGCGTCGTGCACCGCCGGCGCAACGGCAAAATCCATGTCAGCAACGAATGCGGGCAACACATCTGTCGGGTATTGGCGCCACTTCAATCCCCCACGCTGGCGCAGGTCACGTTCAGTCATTTCAAAGTTGTTGCGCATCGATTTACTTATTCATCGCTGGAGCGACACGCATACCGGCGGCCAGTTGCGTCCATGGGATATCTTCCGGATCTGCTTTCATCGGCCCAGGCGCTTTCGCTACCAAAATGGCAGCTGCGATATCGGTAAAATCGGCGCGAAAATGCACCGAACTCTTGTTCACCAGAATGCGCATTTTCTCCGGCTCAATTCCGGCAATCCGATAAAGCACCTTGTCGAAAAGTTGGGCCTTGGTTGCACTGACAACAATACGCACACCCTCAATTCGGAGGCAGGCTACTCCTTTCAAGTCCACGTGGTTGCCGTTGAACATCGGTCCCTCGAAGACGCATTTCCCGTCCCCGAGGAATTCGACGTGAAATGTGCCGTTGAAAGGCAATTCACCCTCGACGCCTGATGTGCCCCCCAGTGCTAGGTCAATATCCGCGCCGACGCCCGCTTGTTTGGCGGCTTCAAAAGCCAGGGGGTCATAAAACACGCCGAGAGCCGCATCCTCGGCCCCGAGGTCAAGTAGTGCACGCAGCATCCCGGTGGTGTTGCCGTCGCCACCAGCGCCCGGATTGTCTTGCGTATCTGATATTACGACAGGCCTGTCCGATGACGCTGAAATGCGCATGGCTTCGCGAACTGCCTGACGGGGTGACAGAAAATCAATTCGCCATTCCGATTCCAAACCCACGATAATGTCATGCAGCCTGTCCACTGCCGCATTCACCGCATCCTGGTTCCAGCCATAGCCCCAAACTGTGGGACCGCAGCCCGCGAAATCGGATGCCGGGAAACCTGGAGCAAAAGACAGGGACATAACCTCACCCACCTCCAGATTTTCAAGTTCAACATATACTGACTTGGCCGGATCAACCAATGTGCACATGCCATTTATGGGAATTAAAAACGGCAGCCGGCGAAACGCTTTAAATAGCGGCCGAGTTCTCGCCATGTATTTCTCAAGAAATCCCAGTACTTTTGCCCCTGTATCGGCCATATCAAGGTGTGGGTACGTACGATATGCGACCATGCCATCAGCCAGATCCAGCATTTCGCGTGTCACATTTGCATGAAGGTCGAGCGACACCACCACGGGGATTTTTGAGCCAACAATGGCGCGCGTTCTGGCAAGAATTTCAGCTTCGCCATCCGGATAGCTTTCAGTGGCCATGGCGCCGTGAAGATTTAAAAACACAGCGTCAAAACTCTTGGCCACAAGCGCCTCGGCAATTTCGCCAAATATCCGCTCGAAGGCATCATCGGTCACATGAGCCGATGCACTGGCACCGGCCCAAATCACCGGAATGACTTCATGCCCCGCGGCCAGCGCGGCTTTAATAAAGCCACCCCCGGCGAGATTTACCTCGGCAAGCTCAAAAAGCTCGGCGCCCCGCTTTAGTGAAGGATAACCCTCCCCTTTTATGAAATTTTCATATGCAGCTTTACTCGGCGCAAATGTGTTCGTTTCATGCTCGAACCCGGCAACAAGTATTCTCACGTCATTCTCCAGCTAATTCACAGAAAATACGTCGGCATATTCTAGTGAATAAGCTGAGCCAGGAACTGTTGGGTGCGTTCGTTTTTGGGAGAATCGAAAAAGTTCTCCGGAGTATTTATTTCGACGATCTGTCCGCGATCCATGAATACGACACGGTCCGCAACCTGGCGCGCAAAACCCATCTCATGGGTCACGCACATCATGGTCATGCCGCTTTCAGCCAGATCAATAATGGTGTCGAGCACCTCCTTGACCATTTCCGGGTCAAGTGCAGAGGTGGGTTCGTCAAACAACATGATGGCGGGCTCCATGCAAAGTGCGCGGGCGATTGCAACGCGCTGGGACTGACCGCCGGAAAGCTGCCCAGGATATTTATCGGCCTGCTCGGGAATACGCACTTTCGTCAGGTAATGATGCGCAAGTTCCTCGGCTGCCTTTCTGGGCATTTTTTTGACCCAGATGGGCGACAGCACGCAGTTCTCCAAAATCGTCAGATGTGGAAACAGGTTAAACTGCTGAAACACCATGCCGACGGAGCGCTGAACAGCAACCGTCTGCCTGGCCGTTGCTGACATGTCCACGCCCTGGACCCAAAGGCTCCCTTGCTGATAGGGCTCCAACTGATTGACGCAACGCACAAGTGTCGACTTGCCAGAGCCGGATGGGCCGCAAATTACCAGCTTCTCACCCTTGCGAACATCAATATTGATGTCTTTCAATACCTGAAACGCGCCGTACCATTTGCTTAAGTTGCGCATCTGGACAGACGGAATCTGTTCAGCTTCGTTACGAAGTTCTGCCGTCATTTTGATTCACCGATCATATTTAATTATTGTGGCCTCGGGACAGATGCTTCTCCGTAAAGCTGCCATATCGGGACATGCCGAAGCAGAAGACGAAGTAGACCATCGCGGCGAAGGCGTAGCCCGTTGCACTCACAGTCGGCGCGGCCCATTGGGGGTCAATACGTGCTGTTTCAATTGCAGACAGGAAGTCGAATATGCCTACAATCAGCAGCAGAGAAGTGTCCTTGAACAAGCCAATATTGATGCTGACAATATTTGGTACAGCGACTTTAATTGCTTGCGGCAGAACTACGAAGGCCATCGTACGCCAATAGCCAAGCCCCAATGCCTGTGACGCTTCATATTGTCCCAGCGGAATGGCCTGCAGCCCACCACGCACGATCTCCGCCAGATATGCGGCCGCGAAAAACGTAATCCCGACAAGCGCCCGAACCAGTTTGTCTGGGTTTACATCTGCGGGCAGAAACAGCGGCAACATGGTGTTGGCCAAAAACAGAACCGTGATCAGCGGAACGCCCCTGGGCAGCTCAATGAGGGCGATCGAGAAAAGCCGCACAACTGGCAGCTTGGAGCGGCGGCCGAGCGCCAGAATGATGCCTATTGGCAACGCGGCTACGATGCCAACGCCGGCAACAACCAGCGTCACCATCAAGCCGCCCCAGCGGTCGGTGGTCACCTCAGACAACCCAAGGGCTGGCCAGCCGTTGAGCAGTACAAACGCCACAACCGGGAACAACACGAAGGCTGCCAGAAGACCTAGCCGCTTGAACGGCGCGTTCAACCAAAGCACATGGCCCAAAACCACAGCGCCTAGGAAGAAAAATACGTTCACACGCCACCGCTCCTCAACAGGATAGGCCCCGTAGATAAAATACCCGAGGCGGTCGCCAACAAAAGCCCAGCATGCCCCTAATGACCGACCAATCTCCACGCTGCAGGCTTCGCGATCATCACCAACCCACACCGCATTGAGAATTGCAAATTCAGCAATCTGCCAGAAAAGCCACCCAAGGAAAAAAATGGTGACGATCGAAGCAGTTGTCTGCCAGACATTTTGAAAAAGATTGCGAAGCAACCATCCAAAAACACCTGAATCATTCAACGGAGCCGGCGCGTCCTTGAGAATTTTCTCTTGTACAAAAACTCTCGGTAACTCTGCTGGCAAGTCTATCGAATTGTTCGAACTGATATCGGACATCAACGTTCCACCAGTTTTACGTGTTCATTGTAGTAATTCATCGCGGCCGAGGTAATAAGGGAGATGGTCAGATAGACGCCCATAGTCATCAGAACCACCTCGACGGCCTGCCCAGTCTGATTGAGGACAGTGCCCGCAAACACCTGGACGAGATCGGGATAGCCAATCGCCACTGCCAGCGATGAATTTTTCACCAGATTGAGATACTGGTTCGTCAGTGGCGGGATGATGATGCGGATCGCTTGGGGCACGACGACCAACCGCAGCACCAGGACTGGCGAAAGATGCAGCGCATGGGAGGCTTCAAACTGCCCTTTGCTCACTGCAGACAAGCCTGAGCGAACAACTTCAGCAATCGAAGCTGCGGTGTAGATGATCAGCCCCAACAATAGCGCCACGAATTCCGGTAGCATTTGCCAGCCGCCCGTAACGCCGAACCGTCCCGGTTGCGGCAGGTCAAAGCTGACGGCCGTCACGCCTGTCATTTGCTGCGTCAGCAGCGACGCTATTAGCGGCAAGCCACAGACTATCGCGGCCCCGATCAGAAATGCAGGGAAATCGCGCCCCGTCTCGCGATGGCGCCTTATCGCCCATGCCCGCAAAAGCAGAGCCAGCACAACAGAAATGCCCAGGGCAACCAGAGGCGCAGCGATCTGGGTGCCAAGTACCGGCTGGGGAAGACTGAGCCCACGTCGGTTCAAATATACAACATCGCCAATATGCAGGCTTTCGCTCACCTTACTGGGCAGCGACACAAGCACAGCATTGTACCAGAACAGTAATTGCAGCAGTAACGGCGTGTTGCGGAACAGCTCGACATAGCCCGCGGCAACCCGGCTTAACAGCCAGTTGTCTGAACGCCGCATGATCCCGATGATAAAGCCCAGGATCGTCGCCAGCGGAATGGCAATCACAGACACGACAAGGGTATTGAGCAAACCAACCAAAAAGGCCTGCCCATACGTGGACACAGCGGAATAATCGATCAGATGCTGGCTGATATCAAAGCCGGCAGTGTTGTTTAAAAACCCAAACCCCGAGGCGATGCCCTGCCGGGCCAGCCCATTGGCAGCGTTCCATGCAGCGCCGCCAATAACCAGCAAGACAGCGACGATCAGAGCGCCTTGCCAGAGAAATCCGCCCAGCGAAAATCGCTTACGCTGGTGATGGGGCCAATCCGATTTTACAGACATAAGCAATTCCGGTTATGGCCCAAAAAACCACTCGCCAGCATGGACCAACTGATAGCGAGTGCGCACCACGGCCGCCCGTCGACGAAGAGGCACAGGCAGGCGCTAGTAATGCTCGTTTACAAGGTTTGGGGGCGCGTACAGATGAGCCCAAACTGCTCATCTGTACGCTGGAAGCGTGCTTAGCGCATCGGCGGAGCGTATTGCAGGCCACCATCTTTCCAGAGCGCATTTTGATTGCGCGAAATATTCAAGCTGGAGCCGGAACCCAGGTTGCGATCAAACACTTCGCCATAGTTGCCTACGGCTTTAATGGCGTTGTAAGCCCAGTCCTTGCTGAGGCCGAGCAGCGTGCCGACATCGCCCTCCACCCCAAGCAGCCGGCGAATTTCGGGATTTTCAGAGGTCAACAAGCTATCGACGTTCGCGCGCGTGACGCCATTGGCCTCAGCTGTCAGCATCGCGTAGTGCAGCCAACTGGTGATATCCATCCACTGGTCATCGCCCTGCAAAGTGCCGATCGCAAGCGGCTCGCGCGAAATAATGTCCGGCAGCACGATATGCGCCGCCGGATCGGCCATGCGCTGACGTTCGCCATAAAGCGCCGAGGAATCGTTGGAATAGCTGTCGCAGCGTGCATTCTCATACGCCTTGACCGTCTCACTGCTGGTCGCAAAAGTCACAGGATTGTAGGTCATGCCATTGGCACGGAAATAGTCTGAAGTATTCTGCTCGGCCGTCGAACCCTGGGTCAGGCAGATGCTGGCGCCGTCAAGCTCCTTGGCAGAGGTGATGCCGGAATCTTCGCGTACCAAAAAACCCTGGCCATCGAAGAAGTTGATAACGCGGAAGTTAAGACCATTGGCCGTATCACGGGACATGGTCCAGGTCGTCGTGCGCGCCAGCAGGTCAACCTGACCAGCTTGAATTGCAGCAAAACGGTCCTTGGCCGTGAGGGCTACAAATTTAACTTTTGTCGCATCACCATCGAAAATTGCCGCAGCGAGCGCCCTGCAATAATCGGCATCAAGGCCCTGCCAGTCACCATTAGCGTCCGGCAGCGCAAAGCCCGCCAGGCCAGTGCCAACCCCACAATTGACCTGGCCGCGTTCTTTTACCTTTTCGAGCGTAGTTTGCTCCTGGGCGATGACATTGTTTGCGCCGAGCGCAAAGAACACACCCAATGCGGCAACAATAGTTGCGTTCACAAAAACCTTCATTGTCGCTATTCCTCCCTTGATTTCCATGCGCAAAAAACATTTGGCGTCCAGCGATCACGTATATGAACTTTGAGGCGCTTATGTTTGATGTCGGAAACAGGACGTTAGGAAGAACGGGATGACTTAAAAAGATGCAATTGCGGGAAGGTTATGTTGCTCGGAAGGCAACGTAGACCGCGATATGAATCAGTGATCTGTTCGCTCGATGACCAAAAAACTTCCGATCTCGGCAATGTCTCGATAGATGGCTTTGTCGTCGATATCGACGCGCTGGCGGATGATATCGGCAATCCCAGCAGCGGCATGGTGCTGGTGGACAGGGTCAGCCTCGCGTTGTCACAAGATCGTCGGCATCCAGTGGAGCCGGTGATCGGTGACGCAGCGACCGACTGGTCGCTGCGTCTCATTCCTTAATGGGCTGCTGCCATATGGTCGTTCATGTTCTGGAGATCGGAGAGAAGGCTGGGGCCGGTCGGCTGCCAGCCTAGCTTGCGTCGCGTCCATTCGCTCGACGCAGGCAAGTCCATGCTAGCAAAGGGGGCAAGCGGTCCGTAATATCCGGGAACCTCCTCTGGCGACAAAGAACGCACAGGGATACCCAATCTTTGTCCCACTGCCTCGGCGACCGCACGACTCGAGACGCCCTCTTCGGCGACCGCATGGTAGCGCACACCAGGCTCATGCTGTTCGAGTGCCATGCGGAATAGGCGGGCGACATCATCAACGTGCGCCGCGGACCAGCGCTCCTTGCCCTCGCCGACATAGGCCGAGAAACCACGGGCACGAGCAACCTCGATCATCGGTGTCAGCAGCCCCTGCTTTTCGACATCATGCACCTGAGGCAGGCGCACAACCGCAACGCTGACGCCCTTGGCCGCCACAGCTTCTCCGGCCAGCTCGGACAGGCGCCTAGGATTGACATTGTCGCGATCGAAACGTTGCTCGGTCGCCGGTTCACCGGGCGCCCCATTCCCCATCCCGACGCCGGAGGTGATCAGGAATGGCTTGCCCGATCCGGCGAGCGCGTCACCCATAGCTTCGATCACGCGGCGATCCTTTTCGCAATTCGCGAGGAAGTTGCTGAAGTCGTGGTCGAATGCGGTGTGAATCACCGCATCGGCTTGCGCCGCTCCACTGGCCAGAGTTTCAGGATCCTCAAGACTGCCGCGGTGGACTTTTGCGCCTGCGCGGGCGAGTTCCACCGCGCCTTGATCCGATCGGGTCAGGCCGAGAACCTCATGTCCGGCGGCGATGAGCTCGGGTACGATCCTCGAGCCGATATAGCCCGTCGCGCCTGTCAGGAAAACTTGCATGAAAGTGCCTTTCTGATTGTTCGACCAGCCAAGTGGACCTATATTTCCTCCTGTTAAAGTAGTGACTTTATCATGGTATAACGGCAAACAGGATAATCATGGCCTCCGAGGGCACCAATCCACTTGGGACATATTTGCGCAATCGACGCACCCGGCTCGATCCAGCCACGTTCGGGTTCATTGGCGGCCGCCGCCGGACGGCGGGTTTACGCCGGGAAGAAGTCGCGCAGCGCGCCAATATCAGCCCGACCTGGTACACTTGGCTTGAGCAGGGCCGCGGCGGGGCGCCGTCGGCCGACGTACTCGATCGGATATCGAAGGGCCTGATGCTGACCGAGCCCGAACGGGAACATCTGTTCATGCTCGGGCTCGGCAGGCCACCGGAGGTACACTACAAGCCGATTGACGGCGTGACGCCGAGGCTGCAGCGGGTGCTTGATGCGCTCGGCAGCAGCCCGGCTTTCATCAAGACGGCAACATGGGATGTGATTGCGTGGAACCGAGCCGCGGCAGCCGTGCTGACAGACTACGGTCAGCTTCCTCGCGAACAGCGCAATATCCTTCGGCTCATGTTCGGCAATTCGCGGATCCGGACCATACAGGAGGATTGGGAGAGCGTCGCCCGCTACGTCATTGGCTCTTTCCGCGCCGACGTGGCGCGCGCCGGCGCTACCGAGGAGATCACCCAACTGGTGGATGAGCTCTCCCGAACGAGCGCAGAATTCGACAGGCTATGGCGCGACAACGAAATCGCCGAACATCGCGAAGGGCTCAAGCGCCTTCACCATCCTGACGTCGGCCTGCTGGAACTCGAATTCTCGGCCTTCGCCGTCGATGGGCGACCCGAGCTCAGCATGGTGATCTACAATCCGGCGTCCAGCGATGATGCCGATCGCGTGAGATCGCTTGTATCCATGCGAGAGCATCCCCGCATAGTTACCCGCTAGGAGATCGCCGCTGGCGATCATGCCGAGAATGACGACATAGAACGCAAAGTGCACGGCACCCGCCAAGTGCTTCTGCCAACCCATCACCAGGAGGGGCTTGTTGTCCAAAAACCACCACCAGACAATGCGGGATGCGGTCAGCAACAGGACGTGCGTTTCGTGCATCTCTGACCTTTGGGGTCTATCCGCGGCTTCCCATGCGACGCTCGCTAGGCCTTAGGCCTCGCTTCCACCAATGCTGCAAAGTAGGACGCTCCCAGCGGCAGCACTTCATCGTTGAAATCGAACCACGCGCTGTGGAGAATGCGGCCATTGTCATCGGGGCCGTTGCCGATCCATCCGTAGCAGCCGGGCCGATCCTCAAGCATGAACGCGAAGTCCTCGACGATCATCGTCTGCGGTGGGTTTGTCTCGACTTTGTTGAACACCGAGGAGCCTGCGGCCTCCGCCGATCGGGCCGCGGCGTCCGAATTGATAAGTGTCGGATATTGCTGGACGTACGAGATCTTGCACTGCGCGCCGGTCGACAAGCACATACCCTCGACGACGCGCCGCAGTGACGGCTCTGCCGCCGCCCGGGCGGTGGGAGAAAACGCCCTTACGGTGCCCCGGATGGTGACCCTGTTCGGCAGAACATTGTAAGCGTCACCGCCATGAATTTGCGTGGCGCTGACAACGATCGCGTCCAGGGGGTCGGTGTTTCTCGCAGAAATTTGCTGGAGCCCGACGAGGATATGTCCGGCGGTTAGGACCACGTCGGCTCCCTTGTGCGGCTGGGCGGCATGCATCCCGGTGGACTCAACCTCGATTTCAAAAGCATCGCCCGATGCCATCATGGGCCCGGCCTTCACCGCGAAGGTTCCGACTTCCATTCCCGGCCAGTTGTGCAACCCGTAGATCTCGTCGCATTGGAAATTCTCGAACAAACCTTCACGGATCATGCGCGCTGCGCCGCCGTCTTCGCCTCCCATCTCCTCGGCAGGCTGGAAGATAAAAACGGCACGGCCCGAGAAATTGCGGGTCTCGGCCAGATAGCGAGCGGCGCCGAGCAGCATGGTGGTGTGCCCGTCATGGCCGCAGGCATGCATGACGCCCCTGTTCGTCGATCGATGGGCGAAATCATTGCGCTCTTCGATCGCAAGCGCATCCATGTCAGCCCTGAGTCCGATGGAACGCCCACTTTCGCGGTTGCCGTGGAGCACGCCCACAACGCCCGTTCCGCCGACGCCCTCGGTCACCTCGATCCCGTAGGATCGAAGCTTTTCCGCGACGAAGCTGGCGGTTTGATGTTCCTGGTAGGAAAGCTCGGGATTGGCATGGAGATGGTGCCGCCACAGGGTCATCTCGTTCTGAAATTCGGCGATCCTGTTGAGGACGGGCATCTCTTACTTTCCCTTTCGTACGTCGTGATAGGCAAGCCGCAGATGCTCGGACAGAATTGCGATAGCCCCGGCTTCGTCCTCATTTCGACAGGCCTGAAGCAATTTCCGGTGTTCGTCCGCCGATTTTTCCGGGCGGACGACAATGGAACTGGCGATCACCTCGGCGAGAGCCGATGCCTTGTTCAATTGCTCGATGGTCCGCAACAGCGTTTGCCGGTTTGACGGACGATAAAGGGCGTAGTGAAAATCCCAGTTCAGTTTGGAAAGCTTCGCCGGTTCTCGTTCCGCCTCGGCCGCGTCCAGCGCCATCTCGGCTACGGCAAAATCAAGCTTTGTATGGTGTCCAAAGGCCGACTGGAGCGCCAGCGGTTCCAACAACAGCCGCATGTCAAACAGGTCATCGACCATTCTTTGATCAGGCTTGGCGACCCTTGCTCCCTTATAGCCAGTCGCCTCGACCAATCCTTCCCCGGCAAGCTCTTGGAGAGCGTGCCGCAAGGGCGTTCGGCTGATGCTGAGCTGGTCCGACAACGCCTCCTGGCGCAATGGCTGTCCCGGCAGAAACGCGCCGTTCAGGATCAATGTCCTGATCTCTGCGGCAGCCGACTCTGCCTGCGTCTTGTCCGTATCCGATTCCATGATTGTATCCAATATTGAGTTGGCAGTGCACTGTCAATGCCGGGGTCACCAGAAACCTTGCGCGGGGTAACCACAGCATTCTCCCAAGACCGACCAAGCGGCTCGAAACGCCACTGTCGCGAAGCGAACTGACCGCCAATCGCGATAATGTGGTAAATACACATTAATCTTGACGACGGCGCAGCATGCTGCAATATGTGCATTATACACATATGGAGAGCACCGTGAGCGAAAATGCTACTGTCGACGTCCTGATCTGCGGAGCGGGCGCTACCGGACTGACACTTGCAATAGAATTGGCCCGACGGAACGTCTCGTTTCGCCTGATCGATAAGCTGGAGGCGTCGTTCCGGGGCTCCCGAGGAAAAGGCATTCAGCCAAGAACACAGGAAGTTTTCGAAGACCTGGGTATTCTCGATCGTGCTGTGGCAGCGGGAGGGTTGTACCCTTCGGCCCGCGATTACCATTCCGACGGAACCTCAGTTATCACTGAACTCACGGAGTCCACCGAGCCCACCCCGGCCGAGCCCTACAGAATGGCCCTTATGGTGCCGCAGTTCCTGACGGAGCGCGTCTTGCGCGAGCGGCTGGCTGAGCTGGGCCATACCGTTCTGTTCGGCCGCGAGCTCGTCGGCTTCGAGCAGGACTTGGATGGCGTCACAGCAACTCTCGTAGGACCAAACGGGCAAGAAGAACTTCGGGGCCGCTACCTTGTCGGTGCCGATGGCGGTCGCAGTGCAGTTCGCGGCGCTCTCGGCGTGGCGTTTCCCGGGCAGACCCTGGGCGTGCGCGCCATGGTGGCCGACGTAGAGCTGACCGGTCTCGATCGCAATGCCTGGCACCGGTTCAACGGGAGCGACAGGGAGAACCAGCTGTCGATTTGCCCATTGGCGGGAACCACGCTTTTTCAGGTCCAGGCACCAATCCCAAATGAGGGCGAGGCCGACCTGTCGGCAGACGGTATTGGCCGTTTGATAACGGAACGCACCGGCCGCAGCGATGTCCTGGTCAGCTCGGTGTCATGGGCTTCGGCCTATTCAATGAATGCGCGATTGGCCGACCGCTATCGCGTAGAGAAGATTTTTATTGCAGGCGATGCTGCCCATGTTCATCCACCGACCGGCGGACAAGGTCTCAATACCAGTATCCAGGATGCATATAATCTCGGGTGGAAGTTGGCAGCAGTGCTCGGCGGGGCCTCCGAAGCTCTGTTGAATTCGTATGAACAAGAAAGACGGCCCGTTGCAGCCGACATGCTCGGGTTGGCGACCAGGCTCCTGGGTGAAGCGCAGTCCGGAAGCGTCCGCCGCGGTCGGGAGAGTTATCAGCTGGACATTGGTTATGTCGGATCGAGTCTGACCCTTGAGGCGCCCGTGAGGGCTGCCGGCCTTGCCGCCGGCGCTAGAGCGCCAGATGCACCGCTGTTGGGAGCGGGAGAACAACCTACCAGGCTGTTTGAGAAACTATCGGGCGTTCACTGGACGCTCATCGGCTACGAGGCGGCCTGGCAAGATGCGCCGGCGCCCCATGCAGGCGTTCACGTACACCGGATTGGTAGCGGCGGCGACCTGAAAGACATGGGTGGGTATTTTGCTCAAGCCTATGATGTGGCCGCTGGTAGTTGGATTCTGGTCCGGCCCGACGGGTATATCGCGGCCATTGTCGAGCAGAGCGAGATCGATACCCTGTTTGGTTTCGCCCGCCAATTTGGTCTTATGTTGGAGCGCCGTACCTAGCGCAAAAGATTGGGCTCCCTCGTTCCGGGCGGGCCGGAACGTCCCACGCGGCCGCGACAAACCTTTGAATCCGGGGATAAAGTGTATAAGACACATAATTTCGGGAACAGCCCATGACAATTGACAAATTGCGGAACGCGCACATTCGAGCTGAGCTCCCCGGCCTGCATCGGTCGCTAATGGATATTGCCGCGGCAATGAACAAGCCCGAACGCGACCAGGCTTTGTTGGCGTCGGCGGGCCTGTCACTTGAGCGAGCGCTGTTTCCTCTGCTTGTCTCGATCGAGCGACTTGGCCCGATTGGTGTTGTTGAACTGGCAAGTGGTGTCGGTCGGGACTATTCGACAGTCAGCCGGCAGGTTGCGCGACTTGAGGAGCTTGGACTCGTAATTCGCCGCGGATCGCCTCGAGACAAGCGGGTGAACGAAGCGTTGATAACTCCCGGCGGAAAGGAAGCCACAGACGCGTTGGATAGGGCGCGAGAGCATATGGCGATGACGTTGTTTTCGGATTGGAACAGTCGCGACTTCGACGATCTGGTCCGCTTGCTTCGCAAGTTCGCCGATGGATTTGGCGGAGGCAAATCTGAAATGGGGGAAGCCGGTTCCGAGCACCATGCAAACGACACTTGATCGATGACGGTCCGGATGGCGCCAACCCACTGGAATAGGCGCCGATAATCGGACACTGATTTTGAACGATGGCCGACAAGTCATTGTATTATTTGGCGCACCCGACAAGATTCGAACTTGTGGCCTCTGCCTTCGGAGAATGGAAAATCGGTTCCGCCGAACCTATCCGTTTCTGTCCGATTACGCGCTATACCACTGAAATCGCAAAACAAAATTGAAATCGACCAGCGCCAACGGTACGACAGAGCGGTTCAAAACCCTCCCCGTAGCGCTTACGCTTTGCTTACGCGGGGATTCTACCGAGGAAACCTGCCTGAATGACGAAGCTGACTAAACGAACCGTAGATGCCACCGAAATCAAGTCCTCGGACTATGTCATGTGGGACGAGGAATTGCCTGGTTTCGGACTGCGCGTCTTCCGTTCAGGGAAGCGAAGCTATGTTGTGCAGTATCGGGCTGCCGGCCGTTCACGTCGCATTACGATCGGACTGCACGGAGTCTGGACTCCTGAAGAGGCCAGGCGCGAGGCGAAGGTTCTGCTCGGTCAAGTCGCACGAGGCGGCAACCCCGCAGAGGAGCGCAAGCTCGACCGCGAGGCGATAACGGTCAAGGAACTTTGCGCTCGCTACCTCCAAGATATGAGGAACGGACTGGTGCTCGGAAAGCGAGGCAGGCCGAAGAAGGCCACAACGATCTCCACCGATATCGGACGCATCGAGCGTCACATCGTTCCCCTGCTCGGCAGCCGGCGCGTTAGAGATTTGGTCAGGTCCGACATCACGCAGGCGATGAAGGACATCATGGCAGGCAAGACACGTGCGAACGTCAAGACGGACAAGCTGCGTGGTCGTGCGATCGTACGCGGCGGAGCTGGTACCGCAGCTCGAACGATCGGTCTCTTCGGCGGCATTCTGACCTACGCGGTTGAACTCGGCATCGTCGAGCAGAACCCCGTTCATGGCGTTCGCAAGCCGAAAGACCAGGTTAACGCTCGCCGCCTTAGCGAGCAGGACTATCGAGCGCTCGGCGATATTCTACGGAAGGCGGTTGAGGACGGGCAGTACGAAACCACCGCTGAAATCATCCGAGTGATCGCCCTGACGGGCTGCCGGCGCAGCGAAATCATCGGTCTGCGCTGTGGCGAAGTCGACATCGAGGGCAGTTGCCTGCGCTTGGCCGATAGCAAGGAAGGAGCGTCGGTGCGTCCGATCGGCCTACCGGTCCTGGAATATCTCGAGGGTCGTCGCGAACACCGTGCTGAAGACTATGTCTTTCCCGGCTGGGAGGATGACACGCCGTTCGGTAGCTTCCCCAGGCAATGGACGAAGATACTCGCGAAGACCGACTTGGCCGGCATCACTCCACATGTTCTGCGGCACAGCTTCGCCAGTATCGCCAACGACCTCGGCTTCACCGAGGCGACGATAGCAGCCTTGGTTGGGCATTCACGAGGAACGGTGACCAGCCGCTACATCCATACCGTAGACACCGCGCTTATCATGGCGGCCGACAGCATCGCTGGTTACATACAGCGCCTGCTGGACGGCGTAGCCTTCACTCATACCGCCTATGCGTTGGACCGGGATTCCAGAAAGTCGGCGCTCGCTCACTTCCTGGGGCAAGCGAGTTCCAGACCGAGCCAAGTTGCGACAATGGTGGAGAGGGTCACGTAGCTAGGTACCCTCGGTCACGTCAAATTTGCAGGAATGCTTCTGTTAGAAGGGCAGTGAGAGGCACCAGAACTAGAGTTTAGCACGATCGTCCAAGATGCTCGCTCCGAGGAAGGTCACAGTTCCATACCGCATATTATGCGAATCAACCATTGGCCGGTTGCGCCTCCATATTGGTCGCTGAACCCTACCGGGTGAACTCCTGAGCGAACGTCTCAAGGTCAAGTTCTCGATCTCTTCTAAGGTCCAAGAGTGGGGGTTCTCTTCCCGAGCACAGGCGAGCACCCTGGAGCAGCCAGAGCACGCGAGCACCCCGAGCACCGTAATCGAGATCCAAGTATCTGATTTTGCGAGATTTTAAGAACCGTGCTTTTGCAGCCTATCGCTGAGTTGTAGGAACGTTTGCCAACTCAACGGCTGAGTGTCATGGTTTCGGGCCGCTGGATATCGAGTAGAAAAATCTAAGTCTTTGATATTGCTAAGCAAATGTCTTAGAATTTGGGAATGTTGATGCAAGGGGCATTTTTCAGCTTCCAAACCTGACAAATCACCCCTTGGCCCCCAGAGCAACACCAGCATAGGCCGGCGTCCAAACCCGGCCACCCAACCTTGAGAAAGAAATTACTATGACCATTTTCAGCCTGAAACCGACCAAGAAAATCGCACAGCGCCAGCTGGAGCTGCGGGCCAGGCTGTTTCCGGGGATCACCGAGGCTCACCTGTGGAACCGCAAGACGCACCATGGCTTCACCACCATTCCCAGGACGTTGCCGCTGATCATGAGCATCTTGGATGATCTTGCCGGCATGCCGGTGGGTTCGACCTATCTCGAGCTTTGGTGCCGGAGTTTCGATGAGGCTTTCGTCACCCTCTCCAAGCCGCGCGAAATCGCCTTCCACTCCGGCAGCACTGGCCAGCGGCAGGAATCGACGTGGCGGTCAAAGATCAAGAAGCTGCATGAGTTGGGCTTCATCGAAGTTGCAGAGGGCTCGGCAGGCATCTACAGCTATGCCTTGATCCTCAACCCCTATCTGGTCATTCGGCGCCTCTTTACGGTGGGCGGCAGCCACATTCCGGTCGACAAGTACAATGCCTTGATTGATCGGGCGATCGAGATCTCCGCTGGGGATATGGATATGCCAGACCCGTGGGCGCCGGTTCCCGATGTGCCAGCGGCACCTGTGCTGCCTACTCCGGTAGCTGCAGTGCCTGACAAGGCGTAAAATGTTGCCACGCAACGAAGCAAACACACGCGCCGAGGGCTCGTGCGGGTTGCACGCATCTATGTCAGGGTGGGAAAAGCAATGCCCCGGCCGCTTGTTTTCACAGAGGCGGTACCGGGGCTCACGAGATATTTATAGGACAGAACGAGAGATTTTGCAAGTGCGAACCCCTTTTACACCTGACAGGCTGGCAGCCCTACAGAGCAATCTGTCCGCCGAAAGGCTCGCACGGTATCTCAACGATACGGGAGGCGACCAGGTTGCCGCCGTAGCGCTCTATGAATGGAATATGGCAATTTCCGAGGCCTTTTACAGCCCCTTGCAGAATCTGGAAGTGGTTTTGCGCAATGCGCTCGGCAACGCGCTGCGGGCGCGATACGGAGCGGACTGGTATCTGCAGGGCGGCGTGCCACCCCTTATGTACCCGCTCCCCGAGATGCTGGCCAAGGCACGCGAAGAGCTGACCAGGCGAGGCATCGCGCTCGAGCATGGCCGTATTCTCGCCGAATTAAATTTTGGTTTCTGGGGCGGGCTCCTGTCGAGCCGCTATGAAACCTCGCTCTGGCGCCCGATTTTCTTCCGTGCGTTTGCCGATCGTCCGGCCGGCTTTAAGCGTAAAACTGTTCACGACCCCATCGAACGGTTGCGCCGCTTCAGGAATCGGATCGCCCACCACGAGCCGATCCACGATCGCAACCTTGCTGAGGACTACGCCGAGATCCTGAAAGTGGTGGGTTGGATCTCGCCTTATATGGCGGTCTGGCTCGACGAGACGAGCAAAGTCACAGCCGTGCTGGCGGCGCGCCCCTAAGTTTTCGAGGACGAGGAGCTACCGTGGCGGAATTCATGACGCTAATGACAGATGCTGAATTCGAGGCACTGATCGACCGAAACAGCCCCAGCCTAGGAAAGGGCGGGTCCCGCCTTGTTCACGCAGCGCTAGGACGCGACGACCTCGTCATCAAGGAAAGCCTCCAGCCTTTCCCATCGGGAAATTTTACCGAATGGACAGTGTGGAATGCCGTCGAGAAGATGGCAGAAGACATCATGGGCAACCAGCAAAACACAGATCTCCTGACGCTATTCGCGCGGTGCTTCTCGATAAGTCAGAACGGCCGGTATCTCATGATGGAGCGCCTGCTACCCCTCGAACCCACCGATCGAGTACCCATGACTAAATTTCCGCAGTGGCTAACGGATAAAAAGCCAAACGCATTCGGCCGAACCGCCGAAGGGCAGATCAAGGTCTTGGATTACGGCTTGATCAATTTCTACCTAGCCCTCAACCCCAAGAACCGCAACGGTAACAGCATTTACTGAATTGCCTGCCAGGAGGACGGTTTGAGCTACGATCACACTGATCACGGCAAATGGTCTGAAACCGGTGTCCCCAAAAAGGGGTGGAACTGCGTGGGTGTCGACGATCTAGGCGAGCCTTCCCAGACCTGCGAAATGTGTGGGACCGCAGAGATCCGTTACGTTCACATCATGCACCATCCGGACTACCCGGCAGATCTGTCGGTCGGCTGCATCTGCGCTGAAAACATGGAGCAGGACTACGTCCGGCCCCGTGAGCGCGAAAAGCGCCTGCGGACGCTGGCAGCTAGGCGCAAGACTTGGCGCCGCCGCCAGTGGAAAGTCTCAGGGCGCGGCAACTGGTACCTCAACACCGAAGGCTACAATCTGGTGATCGTCCCGAGCGGCAGGAAGTGGCGTGTTGTGGTTTCTAACCGCGCGACGGGTGCCAGCCAGACAGGGCGGACAGAGTTTTCGCTCGAATCGGAGGCACAGGTTGCCGCGCTCACGGCGCTCGTCTGGGCTAAGGACCACCTGCCCTCGTGACAACTTGCCGCTTTTACCTACGCTACGCGCTTGCGGGCGCCACTCACATTGATGCGCATCTGGACCACCTCTCTTGAGGCGCCATAGAATTCAGCCGCATCGCCGACGGACATGCGGGTCTGCACAATGAAAAGAGCAGCTTCATCGGAAATCAGGAGGGCCGGACCGAGCCAATTGGCCTCGTCCTCATGGTCTTGATTATGGCTGCGTTTGCCATCGGCGCCGAACAGAGCCTCTATCGGGTGACCCAACAGCGCGTGAGCGATTTCATGGGCAATGTTGGAGGCCTGCCTTCCGGCGTCATGAGCGTCGTTGTGAACGATCCAGCGTTTGCCACGATGCTGCAGCGTGACAGCCGAGAAGTCTTTACGCCCCGGACCCGTCGTATAGAACGCGACATGCATCGCGTCGGCCTCAAGCTTGCTTAATTCCAGAAGTGGCAGCTCGAGATGACTGCACAGTGTGCGCGGACATAGGGGACCACCAGGTGCAACGCCTAACTCCGCGCGCAGGTCGCGAGCCCAGCCGTTGGCTTCGGTCTTAAACCCCCGACGCAAGACCATGCCGCTAGTCCTGAATCTTCCGTATCTGTTCGTATGCAGCCTTGATGATGGCCTCCATCGCGATTGCCCCTTCCTTAGATAGGTTAGGATCAGCGCGGAACAATGCCGTAACCTCGGCAAGAGGCTCGGTTTTTTGGCGATCTCCGGACGTGATGAAGTCGTCGGCCCTAAGTCCGGACCAAGCACATAGTGCAGATAGACTGTCGACGTCGGGTTTCCGGCCCTGAGACATGCGCGTCAGTGTGGACGCCGGTACCTTGGCCTGTTCGGCAACCTTCTTCCAGGTCAGGCCGCGCGCGCTCCGCGCCGAGTCCAGCGCGGAAAAAAACCTCTCCCCGTCAAATTTGGGGGAAATGAGTTCGTTGCTCTCTTGCAATTCAATTCCTACTGCGCAATAAAACGACTGTTGCAACATCGCAACTGAAAACCGCGTCGGCAATCGATGCGTAATCTATGGAGACTCCCCATGTCAAAGGGAAAAGGCAGCGGGCCCTACCGCAGCGCAATTTCCGGTCGCTATGTAACGACCGCTCACGGACAACGCAGTCCACACACGACGGTGCATGAGGCACCCGGTCGCAGCGGCAGCGTCAACGGCGCTCGCCGCAGCGCTGTCACCGGCCTGTTTGTGTCCAGTGGTCCCCGCAACAATACGACCAGGGAAAAGTAAATGGGCTTCGGCCCGTTCGGAATTCCTCCCTCCAAACCTTGATAGCGGCCCCACATCGAGGCCGCTATTTCATTCTATTCGCAGCTACGAAGCGCGTTATTACGCAAGAGGATAATTCACATGATATCGCGGGAGATGTTTGGAACCGAATTGCGACTTTCGATTGAAGATTTGAACATAGAACCCGAACTCCAACGGATTGGCCTGAGCTTCTCCTATGGAAACAGATCCATTTGGATTGAAGCAGGGCCAACCCCGCGCGCCAATCTTACCAACCGTTTAGGAGTAGGAGCAGCTATCTCCAGGCACCTGTCTGCAGGGGGTATCTGCCTGGCATGGCCCATTGCCAACAACGAAGTTCAATGGATGGAGATCACGCCGAGAGGCGTCCAAGATATCTCTGATCCTCACCGCCAGAGCTGAGCAATTATTCGCCTCAACGGCAAAACGCGCGACCCTTTCCGGAGCGCCTTTATGTGGCCCGGAGCGGACGCAGGAGGAAAGCGCCCATGGTCAGCCCTCATCAATGCTGTCATTGGAGTGTTGACGCCTACAAGTGCGATAAAGAGCGAGAATGCAGGGAGCCAGCGGCGAGCTGCACGGAAATTGTGGGATACTCGTGCCCACCGTTGGCTATGTGTGAACAAAGCGGGTGCGTAGGATCATGACCAGCAAAGTCACCGAATTACTGGCCGCGGACCAGGTCACGATCGCGATCGACACCAACATTATCGTCCAGTGCTATGCACTGGCCGCTCTGCCTTGGCGAGAACTGGCGCCGGCAGCGACAACGGTCCGGGTGATCGTGCCCCAGAAGGTCATTTCGGAGATGGACCAGCACAAATTCAGCAGCGGACGCCTACGCAAACGCGCAGCCGAGTTCAGCGAGCTAGTGCGCAGGCTGGAGGAGAACAACTATGCTCCCCTGGTACTGAAGGATCATGGTCCCAAAGTAACGGTAGAGTTTGGAAGGGCCTTCAAATCGACAGAGCTGGACAGCGCTCAGTTCGAGCTAGCGGATCCCGACAGTCGAATTGTCGCCGAGGTGGTAAAAATCTCCTCAGAAATCAGGGACCTGGTCTTGCTGGCCGATGATGGTCGGCCAATTCATTTGGCTTATGAGGCGGGGTTACCGCGAATACGGCCTCCTGCAACTTGGCGACGGCCGGATGACGCCGACGAACGCGACCAGAAAATTGCAGACTATGAGCGCCAGCTTGGTGCACAACCCCTGCTTGTAATCGCCTTTCCCGGCGCCGAAACGGAAGAGCGCCACCATTATCTTCGGCAACCACCCAATGGCATCTGCCCCCAATGCACAGAACGGATCGTTGCTGCGGCTCTGAGTGTGGATCCTCAAGTCCCAAGATCCAAGCTGGAGGAACGGTATCCGGATGCCCGCCGACCCTCCAATTACGGCCGATTTACCGTCTCATTTCCCATTCCCGGGCAAGTAAACAGTTCCGATCTGGACGACTATGAGGACGGATATGCAGCGTTCGAGAAGAACCTGCGCAGCTGGGTGGGAATGCTTCCCACCATGCTGCAGGCCATCTTTCCTCTATCGATCGAAGTTGGTAACGACGGCACCAAGGCAGCTGACCGTGTTCACCTCGAGGCCGTGTTGAACGGACCATTCCATTTCAGGCCGCTCGACATGTTCGACACACTCCTCGAGGACATGCTTGAGCCGCCAGATGTGCCCAGGCCTTTCTCATTCGAGCAGCCCTACCTTCGGGACCTGTTCGGCGATCGGCAACAACGACCCGACCAGTTCCATTCTCAGGACGAGCCTGAGGCCGCCGGCGGCACGAAAAGGATCACCTGGCGTTGTGAAGAGTTCCGGCAAGGCACCCGCTACGCGATACCCACGCTGATAGTGGCAGAGCAGCCATTGGCGAAGGGAGCCATTACTGTAACCGCCGGCGCCGCTGCACTGGCCAAGAAGACAATTGTCACCGCCCCGCTTCAAATGGCCCCAAATGGCAGTTCAGGCTCATTTGCGACCTATCTGCAGGACAGGCTGGCGCTCGTGCCCTCAAGATATCACGACGAGCTGCTCATCGAGCTGCGCCGGCCCGATACGGCCTGCACCTGCGACAGCAACTCAGGCTAGCGGCAGGTCCTCCTGCCGTCCGGCCGAGACCCATCCCATCGGGTGAGTGATCTCCTGTCCATTAGTTGGCGGCGTGGGAAGCTCGCAATGCTCCAGGGCAACTGCTCCAGGTTCTCTACCATCGGGTGATCGCGCCATGCCCGACTGGTATCAAGCCCCTGACCGTCCGTGCACGAGACGCCTTGCCGGCGTTAGCGAACGACTTTGCCGTAGAATACGACCTGGTCTGGCAGGTCGAGTGGATCGAGCTGCAGAAGTAGACAGGGCACCCGAAACACCGCATCTTCTGGCCCATGTTAGCGTCAGGAATACCCAATGGGTAAAGAACTTAGCAAGCTACGCGAGCGGAGAGAAGTTCGGCAGCGCTTTGAGGAGATCAACAAGCGCCGCGACATGGTGTTGGTCATCCATTACTCATGCGAGAGCTTCTACGACATAAAGGATGGAAGGACGCCCCGCGTCACCTCCATTGCGGTTCGGCAGTTTGCGAGCGGCCAGACGACCTCCTTCTCCATTCACAAGTCCGCTGAACTAAAGGGCGTTGTTCAGGGTGACATTTCTGCTCGATACGACGAACTCGAAAAGGACATGCTGGTCGAGTTCTTCGCCTATTTGAAGACGAAACCCGACCACACCTTCGTCCACTGGAACATGCGCGACATCAACTACGGATTCCTCGCCATCGAGCACCGTTTCAAGGTTCTCAAAGGGAAACCGGTGACTGTAGCCGACGACAAGAAGTTCGACCTGGCTCGCGAGCTCGTCGCGATGTTTGGCGTCAAGTATGCCCCGCATGGCGCATCCGGCAGGATGCACAGCCTGATGGAGATGAATCATATCACCGCTAAGGATGCGCTGAACGGGAAGGGCGAAGCCGAGGCGTTCGAAAACCAAGAATACGTCAAGCTGCACCAATCGACACTTCGCAAAGCCGACGTCATCGCCAACCTTTTGGACCGCACCTTAGACGGGTCCATCAAGACCAAAGCGACCTGGTTCGATCTCCATGGTTTCCACCCCGTCGCCGTCATTGAGTGGATCACCGAGCATTGGGTTTTTGCGGCGTTGGGCATCGTCGCCCTTCTGATAGGGCTCTATCTCGGGTTCAAGGATCTGATCTAGCCGCCGGCCTAAAACGGGATATCATCTGACGGCACGAGCCGGACCTCGGGCACGGCGCCGGCTGGCAGCGGAATATTCGTCACCACGAACAGGTTGAGGATGTCGTCGCGGTCCATGAATAGGATCTGCGCACGCTTGCTCTGATCGAGCCTGCCGCCGAGCCAGTTGCGGGCCTGCTTGGTGATGTCACCGCCTGCGACTATGAACGCATGGTCGATGAGGACGCGGCGGTTCAGCTCGGAATCGAAGATCTCATGACCGATCATCATCGAGACCTGGTTGTAGATCTCGGCGATGTTCGCGTTGCCCGTCTTCGTCACCCCCGAGGAATCGATCTTCCCCTTCTTCGCCTGGATGCCGAAGTAGATGACGTGCTGCGTCGGCAGCGTGTAGCGCATCCAGACGTCCTTGCCGTATTCCAACTGCTTGTCGGCGTGGCCTGCGGCAGTGATGCGGTGGTATCCGAGCTGCCTGAACATCGGCAGCAGGACCTCTTCGATGAGCTCGTCTTCGCTGCACCTGTCCAGATACTCAGCCAGTTGCGTGCGCCTCTTGATCTCCTCGGGTGCGAAGGGGCGATGGGGGTTCGATACCTCCGTGACCTTGTTCGTCTTGATATGCCGGAACTGGAGAGTGCCGACTTCGTCAAAATATGCTTCGTAGCCCTCCTTCCGAAACGGCACGTTCAGAGTGTCGAGAGCCACCGCTCGATCGGGATCGCCGTCGATCGCCTCGGAGCGGTCCATCAAGACCCGAAAGAGATGTACGAACCTGGGCGGCAGCCCGTTGGCCTGGGACCAGGGCTCGGCAAGGAGCTCCGTCAACCTATCGCTTGCCCATATCGCCCGAGTGGTTCCGTCGTGACGAAATGGAAGATCGCAGTCCTCGAAGAACTCGCTGATGTAGAAGCTGGACCGATAAGGAAATCCCTTCGCATCCCCGACTACGCACTCTGCCAGCGCCCGCATGTTCCTCGACTTGAACTGCATTCCTTGTCCCGACTGATTCACTGGTCGCGACGATACTACATCTGCATCAATAAGCGCAGGGCAGCCCGTCCCACCGCGTCGTGAACCGCGGCGAGCGCATTTGAACTCGTCGTGAAGGCCGACTTCGCAGCGATCGCGACCGAATCCCTGTGCCAGTCAAGGGTTAGTCTCCGGCTATGCCCGTCGCGCTCAGTCGCGCCCTGTCGCCTTACGCCGGCCGTTTGAGTGGGGTTCGGTTCCCTGAGCCCTTTTTACGTCGTCGAGCGCTTCCAGTAGCCGCAGTAGACGATCAGCACCTTCAGGCGTCTTGTCCCACAGCCTTAGGATACCTGCGCTCAGGCGTTCCTCATGTTCTGCAGCAAGGCCCGGCAGAGACACTTCGACGCCAAGAAACTTGCATATCTGCATAATTGACTGCGAGAGTGACTGGAACTTCCCGGCACAAGCCCTGCTTACTTGGCTTTGGCTAACGCCCAGTCTATTCGCGATGTCGACGTGCCTAAAACCCTGTTCTAGGCGCCGGATTTCCAAGCGCCTTCCAAGCTCTTTCGATAAAGAACTATTGAGATTCATGCAAATATGCATATACTGAACTCTAGGTTAGCTGCAAGGGAGTATCCATGAGCACCTCGGAGATACGGTTCTATCGCGCAAGCGAAAAGCCCTTCGGAGCCTTCAGCAATCTCTACCGTCGGCCGATCGTGTTCGAAGGCGAGACGTTCAAGACATCGGAACACGCCTACCAAGCGGGCAAAGCGCGAAAACCCGAAGTGCGGCGTTGGCTAATGGACGCACCATCGCCCGCTCTACTCGCTATGGCCGCTCATGGATTGTACTACTGGGACGTGGCGCCTGGTTGGTCGAAGTTCAAATTCGACCGCATGCGCGGCGTCTTAGCTGCTAAGTTCACGCAGCACGATGACCTCAGGGCATTGCTGTTTTCTACGGGCAACGCGCGCCTGATTGAAACAGCAGCCGAGGACAACCCAGTCAACCGGCTGTGGGGTGAAGTGAACGGCGTGGGCCAAAACATGCTCGGGGTTATGCTCATGGAGCTGCGCGCCGAATTGCAGTCTCCCACTGGCAAGCTCGACATTTGGGCCGCTCGACAGGCCGCCGAATAACATCGGACTAGTTAGAGCCTGCTAAAAGACGCCGAACGCCATCAACCCCAATGGCGTTGAATACACCTCGCGCTCCCAAGTACGCGCAATTGGTGGCGGCTAGCAACTGTCCGGCGCGCACGCCCGCAGCCATTTCCGCCATGTTCCAGACGAAGCGAGCCTGCTTGTGGCTTACCAGCCAGTCGATCAAACCCACGCTGACCATATCACCCGAGCCACTCGTGTCTACCAAGCGTGGAGCTGGCATTGCATCGCACCACATTGACTGCGACCCCTGGCGCAACTGCAAGCCGAGGGCACCATGTGTGACGATAGTGAGTGCATGATCCCCGACCGGCGCGTCGTCCCAGCTCGATATGCGTTCCTCGGAGCACTTCAAGATCGAGACGTACTGCATGGCGCGCCGAAAGAGCTTTGCATCCTCGATCTCAGACGGCTCAAAGAACACCATGGCGCCGCTGGTCCAAGCCATCTCCATGGCATCAGCGATCGTCTCTGTCAGCCGGTCGGTGTAGAAAACGACACAGCTTTGGATGAGACCTCGGGCAGCGCTTGTATGGGTGGTTTCGATCGCCGAATAACGCGGAAATCTGGCGTCGGATCCCCGAGCCGTAAAACTGAAGTTATGGCGACCGTTGGCCGTCTCAACCTCCTGCAAGAGCACAGGCGAACCAATGTCTGCTGATCGGCTAATGTATTTGGTGACAGCACCGGCGTGTCGGAACTCCTCCTCGAGGAAACCGCCCACGTCGTCCAACCCCAGCTTTACCACAGGCGCGACAGACCGGTTGAGCTGCGCGAGCGAAATCAGCACATTTCCGCACGAACCTCCGAGGGCCTCGGCGGCCCGATTTCCGTCTTCGTAGATCACGTCCAGAGTGATGAACCCTGTACCGACCACATCGACAGCTGTTGTGTCGTAGCTTGTGTCTGTGTTCATTCGAGTGTGTCGTCCAAGGTCAGGCTAAAGACACCATGCGATGATTGGTTAAGCCCTTTCAAGATGGCGAGTAGAGCGTCTGGCCCCGTCAAACGATCACCAAACAAAGGCCAACAACAGTCCGCACGATGGCATACCCGGCCCACACTGATACCGTGACGGTAGCCCAGCAACTCGAAGTCGTTACCACCGATATCCCCGCTATCCCCAATGCACAGGACAGACAAATTCGACCCAATGGTGGCCTGGACCTGCTGGACGACATTGGTTTTGGAGCTAGCGGCCGAGATAATGTCGATCGAGTGTCCAGACCGCACGATTCGGACCGTTCCATCTTGCATAAACGGTGCTTCCTCAAGAGCACGAATGAAAGTCTGGGGCGAGCTAAGTTCGGAGAACCGTATCGTGAATTGGCGAGAAGGCACGAACAGCCTTGTTGTTAGGAACTGTCCGGCATGTTCGGTCAGCCAGGCAATGGCTGGAGTAAGGACAGGATCTGGATCCGCCGGGTTCTGTTCGATGTCCACCGACAGAGGCTGAAGCCAGCTCCCATTGTAATAGCCAACGAGGACATTCTGGTGATGGATGGTCGGTATGATTGATCTGAGCGCCCGGCAGCCTGAGCCCCCGCGGCCCGTGGCAAATGCGAGCCGCATCCCTGCGTCGAGTAAGGCGCTAAGCCGCTCGATGATTTTGTCGGACGGGGGCTCCTGCCGGCGATCGGTCGGAACGAGGGTCCCGTCGTAGTCAAGTACAAGCCCGCCAAAGCGCGACAGCGACAGCGCGTCAGTCGCGGCGGAATGCGCCATTACAATGTCGGCCTGCAATGCAATCGGTGGGTCATAGTTTAGCACGGCGGCCAACTTCTTGCGGGCGCCAGCTGAAAGACCCCTTTCGATGTGGATGAGGGACGGAGCCTCATAGATCGCCTTGGCAAACTCTCCCACACCGGGCTTGCCTGGGTCGATGTCGCGGATGTGCCCCATTGCTTCAACGAGCAATAGTGCATCCAGCACCGCTGAAGCTGCGGACAGGCGCCCGCAGTTCCCATAGTCGAGGGTAATGCTTCTGAGTGCCGCTGGCAGGCGTGTCCGCAAGTCTTCCCAGGTGGGTGTCGTCAAATGCCCAGTTAGCGCGACGACGGTTGTGCTCTCGATGTTCCGCGCAAACCAAGTGTGGCGGCCATGGGCAAAGTTGCGGAAATCTACCCTTTGGACACTTCCGAGCGCCGCCTCCCAGATGGAGGTCTCGAGGGTCACCGCTGCTGCGGTGAGCCGAGGGTCGTGCAGAATGAAAACAGTGTTTGTGCTGCTACTCATGCCGATGTCGGACAGAGTGGCGCGGAGTGCGACACGATGGTCCTGGTCAATCCTGGTCTTGAGTGTGTCGCCGACCGAGAAAACTAGTTCCTTCTCATGGCGATACGATGGTGGTGCCGCTGCAAAAAGAGCGCTCCAGACTGCGCTCATCAACGAATGGGTAGATAGAAAGCCGTCCTTAGGGTCCGCGACAGGCACAATCACCGTGCGCAATATTGCCGGAAATCGATCTCGCAACGGCGTCTCGGCATTGCTCGTTACGAGATAGATTTCAGTGGCCATTCTTCTCACGGCGCCGGACAATGCCGCCTCAACATCGGGATTTTCACCGCGCGCTGTGAATAGCCAGACCGGTATTCCGGCTAGGCTGTAGTTGTCCGTGACCAACTCGAGCGGCGTCCGAGTTATCGTTGGGGGTGCGCCGCGAGAATCGCGACAACTCGAGAAGAAAAGCGCGGAAGCGACTGAACCGCCCGAACCTACAACGACAGCAGTGCGATCAAGGCCGTTCTGAAAAAACTTGGTGAAATCTGTCAGATCATTGCAAACGACGAGCGCCAGGGTAGCGCCAAGATTGTCGATCTTGCTAGATAAGACAGTCATCTCGTGGTCCGAACTTGAGTTATGAATCGTGCTGCCGGCTGGTTCGACGCGAACAATACGTGAACATCTTAATGTTGTCATCCACCTGCATGAGGCCGTGGCGAGTGTTCAAGAAATTACCCAATGAATAGAACGGTGGCACTTCGATTACTCGGCGAGATCATGAATTGGGACGACCTCACGGCGGGCGAGGAGTACCAGTGGCTCGGTTTCATGGCCAAGCTTAAATACGATGGATATCGGGATTTCGTTGCCGGTGCCCGATTTCTCGAGAGCTTGGCGGGATGGCTCAGGCAGTTTGCACCGGAAGACCGGTCGGCAGCCTACGCATTGATGAAGGACACGCTTGTCTATTTCGGGCCGATTGAAATCCGCCGCCTGGTCGAATCCTTCTATCCAGACATCGTTTTCCCGTGGGCCGTCAGCGAAGTGGCCCGGCGCAAAGGAATCCCTGATTGGCTGGTTTCAACTCAACAGCCTGACGAACTCAAGAAGTTCTTGAGGCAAACCCTGTTTGTGGCGTTAAGCGAAGGGGCGCACACCGACGCGATGCGACACGCAACCCCTAGTCTCTCCAACGAGCAGATCATCGTCTCCCATCAGGTTGACGACGAAAAGTGGGCTGGTTTGGTGAAGGACCTGCGGGAAGACACAAAAGATCCCAACGCCCTGTTCGCCCGGGCATATCTGGTCGACGATTTCACCGCATCGGGGACAACATTGATCCGACGTGAGGCCAATGGGGATTGGAAGGGCAAAATCCCCAAATTCCTTGAACGTGTGGCAATGGCCGAAAGTAGATCCAGCATATTCGAAGAGGGCTGGACGCTAGGCGTCCATCACTACATCTCCACTGCCCAGGCCGACGCAGCTTCGAATCGCCTGGTCGCCGACTGTCGGGATGCGGGCAAAATCCAGATGCCGGATGTGCTCGACATGTCCTACGGGTACCTCCTACCGTCGACGACCAAGCATGACGTCGAGGCTGAGCCGCTTAAGACGCTCATTTACAAATACTACGACAAAGCGATCGAGACGCGACATAACACGGCTGGCGGTGGCAGCACCGCCATCAACGCCGGGTATAAAGATTGTGCGCTGACGGTTGTGCTGGATCACAACACGCCCAATAACAGCCTACCGATACTATGGGCCGAGTCTGAAGGCACACTTGGACACGCCATGCGACCTCTTTTCCGCCGGAGGCAGCGGCACACCTAATGTTCAATCCCTTTTTGAAACGTGCCTCCGAGCACCTCCGTGATGATGTTGCTTTCCTAGCAACCGTCAGCGCCGTGCCAGTCAGGGCCTATGTCGCGCCAAAGATGTCGGCTCTGTTCGATCGGCTGGTGATCTTCACTGGTACGCCGGGGAGTGGAAAAACCACGTTCGCCAAGCTGTTGCGGTTCAGCACATTGGCAACGCTTAATCGCCTCGCGACATTACCCGAACATCGCGAACTGCTCGATGCGATGTCCCAGATTGGCGCAACAGCCAATGGTTTGCCGCAGATCGCCGGCAGTCGCTTGCCCATGGATCCGCGGTATCGGGAAATTTGGGAGCTGCCATACAGCGCTGAACTACGGAACAGGTTTTTGGCCCGACTTATCCAGGCCCGAGCGGTTCAGGAATGGGTCAGCGGCTTTAAGGACGCTGGCCTAGACCTGGAGACGGTGACGGTCGTGCCTCGCGCCGCAGGTTCGGCGACCCTCGAATCCATCGGAGGCGAGACCGTTGGCGAACTGGCCCGGCGCGCCAAATCAGTCGAGTCGTCGATTTTCAAGATTACGCGCGCCCTTGTGCCTCCCAATGAGGCCGATCTGCCGGTGGATGAGCTTGACGCCTATGATCCGTTTAGCGCGATCGAAGCCTTTCGACATTCGCCGAAGGACAGCAAGCCACGCGACATAAAACCGCTGGTTCTGCTGGACGATGCACACGACCTACATCCCAAGCAGTACGAGTTTATGGAAGGCTGGCTTCGCCAGCGGGAGATTGGCCCAGCCCGGTGGATTTTGACCAGACTTGATGTGCTTGGCTCGCAAGAGGTCCTGGGGGACGAAGACGAAACCGATGCCAAGGCTGGTTTCGAAGCTCAGCGCGAGTTGACCTATATCAGACTACAAGGCGGCAAGAAGGGACGAGGCGGAGAACGGTCCGAATTCAGGTCCATGGCCGCCGACATCTCAAAACGTGCTTTGACGCAGCTGGACACCTTCAGCCGCAAGGGTCTGGTCAACCTGTCTTCACTGCTCGAAACGAACATGCCCGAGCTGTCAGAAAAAGCGCTGGCGGACCTAGAAGCAGCCATCGAGAAACACCGCTTTGAGAAGAACGTGAACCTCGATCGCGTTACGGCCATACTATCCGAGGTCGAGACGTTTGCCACCAATAAGGCAGATATGACCCACGGTGTGAAGCTCAAGGTGGCCTCGATCCTGCTACATAGGTATACAGGCCGGACCCAGACCTCGCTTTTCGACGACGAGGATCCGGAGCCGTCTCGCGAACTCAGTATTGGCCCGGAAGTCATTGTTGGGGCAAAGCTTCAGCTTATGCACGAGACGGGCGCCCCATTCTACTACGGGTTCTCGGATCTGGCAGACGGTAGCTGGGAAAACGCCCAACAGTTCCTGACATTTGCAGCCGCCATAGTGGATGCAATCGAGACCAAGATCATCCGTGACCGCGGCCATATCTTAGACGCCGCCGAGCAAAACAAGATCCTTCGTAAGGTCGCACGCTCTTTGGTGGACGAATGGAATTTCCCTTTCAGTACAGAGGTTAAGCTTCTAACTGATTGGATCGCCCAGGTGGCATTGGCTCGAACGATGCTGCCGAACGCACCGCTTTCTGCGGGCGCGAACTCGGTTGCCATTCCGCAGGAGCAGTTCGACGCTCTCAAGGAGTCGAACGACAAATTGCTGTCGGTGCTGAAGTACGGGGTTGCCTATAATGCAATCTCGATACTGACCAAGAGATCCATCAAGAACCGGTTGTGGACCATCCTCGAACTTGGGGGGCCGTTGGTTTTGATGCACGGGCTCCCGCTGCGCCGCGGAGGCACCGTGCATAAGACGCTCAAAGAACTGCAGGCGTCCATGCGGGGGAACGACTGATGCCGGGGCGTTGGAATACCTGTGTGCGCCACGACGAAGGTTCCGTAGACAATTTTCTGAACGAATACCTCGCCGATCCCAAACGCCGGCCATTGTTAATCGGAGCGGCAGGTTTCGACCCCCGCTCTCTTATCTTTCCGCGCAAGATCGCAGATCTCGCTGGCGATCGCACCAAGGCGATAGCATTGCGGGAGGAGCGCGATGACGCACCAGAGGAACTCGTCGCGAGCGGCAACAAGCACGAGCAAGCCTTCAGGGACATGTTCGGCAGTGCTGAGATGATCCAGGCCGCCATCTTCGCGGACGATCTTGCGGTCGTCGGTGGTCGGAAGTTCGTGGCAGAACTGAACAAGGTCGACCTGACCGGCTTTAGCGACATCTTTCTCGATGTGAGCTCAATCTCCGTAGGCGTCTATTATCCAGTCTTTTCGCTGCTGCTGGAGAAGTCGGCTCACCTGGGGGTAAACCTGCATCTGCTGCTGGCGTCCAATCCAAATTCTGACCGTCGCGCCGTGCCCACCTATTCCGACCGTATCGACAGTCCCCACGGAATGGCATTCGAGAGCGACATGATTGGTGACGCGCGGCCTCCGAACGAGGGCAGATTATGGCTGCCTCAACTCAGACTGAATACCAACGCCGAATGCGCTCGCATCTTTGATGCCGTTAATCCCGACGACGTGTGTCCCATACTTCCTTTCCCGTCGCGAGATCCGCGAACGGCCGATCAAATTGCGACCGGCTTTGCTGCCGAGTTCGACGTGTGGGGCGTGGACCCCAGAAGCGTGCTCCTCGCGTCCGACTACAATCCGCTCGATATCTACCGGTCCATCATCAGGCTCTCGCAAGCACGCAGGCACGTCTTTGGGGAGACGCAATCTTCCATCGTGCTGACGCCAATGGGTTCCAGGGCGACTGCGGTCGGGATGCTACTTGCAGCCTATGAGCTTCGGCTGCCGGTCATTTCTTCCGAAGTCCTGGGATATCGGTGGGAACCAGAGGTGTTGCCCGCGGAGGATCGTCTGACTCACCTCTGGATCAACGGTCCAATCGATACTGTTGCTGTCGTCGATACGTCCGAAGTCAATCCTCAATCAGGCACTCAAACTGGCTGATGCTTCCCCATTGCATAGGTTGTTATGGCCATCTCAAGGTTGCCGTTACCAAGATGAACCGACATGGATACGTGGATTGCGGATTGCGCTCATTCCCGGAATCGAGGACCGAAGTCGGTATGGACGTTGCGCCCGGTGATCTCACGGACCTTATCCAGAGAAACATAGAACTCATGGCCTTCCCGCCATCAGCCAGGGAAGCGGCAACCTACGCCGAAGTGATTGCCCTGCCGCGCGTGGTCGCGAGGCGCCCGCCTACAAAGGATCTACTGGAGGCGGGATTTGTGCCGTATGACTGTCACCGCAATTGCGCAGACCAGGCTGCTAACGACCCTAAGACTGCGAGCCGGCATGTGGTAGGTTGGCTTCCCTATGGTGAGGACCTGATCCTTCATTCAATAGCGGAGATTGCAGGCAGATGGCTGTGCCTTACGCCCCAATTCGTCGCTTCCCCCAGCCGCTTTGATTTCATCCCTGACCCACATATCGAGTGGCGCTATCTGGATGACGGCGTGTCCAAGACAGTGTTCCGTCACGGTCATGAGATGCCAGAGGCGCTGCGTAAGGACCCTCACCGGCACATCCGGATGCGGGACGAGTTTCTGGCAATGGTCAAGACTGGAATGTCCCCACTCGAGGCCAGAGATGCGGTCGCGAGAAACGACAGCGTGCCTTAGCGAGAAACCCAAACCCTGACGCTCACTTTGGTGCCAACGGCGCAAACAAACGGCCCCTTTGAAGGATGCGCGGAACCACGATTGACGGCCGAAGTCGGGCGCACTTGCGGTTGGTAAGCCCGCAACGGTCAGCGACCCGACTCATAAATCGGTTGGGATGTCATGCGCCTCTTGGCCATGGGTCCGCTCCTCTGCATCGGCTCCGCCGTTCAACAGTCCAGCATCCTGAAGGGCTTCGAGCTCAGGTAGGTCACGCAAACTCGACAGCCCGAAATGCTCCAAGAAACCCTTGGTCGTCACATAGGTGAACGGCGCCCCGGGTGTGGGGCTGCGCGGCCCCGCGGTGATCATGTTCTTGTCCCGCAGCGCCCCGATGACGTCGCGCGACACATCCCGCCCCAGGATTTCCGACACCCCGGCCCGCGTCACCGGCTGATGATAGGCAATCGACACTAGCACCATGGCCTCGTTCTGGGTCAGATCAACTCCACGGTCCGGCACGGCAGCAGACGTGGCAATCGCATCGGCGTAAGCCGTTCGGGTGCGGAACGCCCAGCCCCCAGCGACACCGACCACATCATAGGGTTTGCCGCGCAACGCTTCGCGGATGTCATCGATCAGCAGTTCAATGCTGGCGTCGCGCCCGATCACTCGCGCCAGGACCTCACGTTCCACTGGCCTGGGCGCCGCGAACAGCACGGCTTCGATGCGGTTCATCCATTCGCGCCAGCGCAGGTCGGCCGGCATATCGGCCAACTCCGCATCGAAGATTGGTAGTTCAGCATCTGTTCGTTTGCGCCTGGCCATTTGTTTTGCCTTCACAACCCGTACAGTCGAAACGTAGGCCGGCCAGTGAGCTCGCGAACTGCGCCCAACTCACCCAGCCGATCGAACAGGCGCCGGGCCCCGCGCGCCGACAGTTTGGGACTCGACCAGGACCCCGGAACGGCGTCGTCAGAGAGCAGCAGTTTGACGACGTCGGCCGACCCCTTGGCCCGCAGCTTTGGCGCGACCGCGGCTAGCTTTGCGGCTCGCTGGGCCAGATCCGCGCCGAGATCGCATGCCTCCGCCGCAGCGGTCGCGTAGGCCAGGAACACGGCCCTAGCCCAGCCTTCTCCTCCCGGCCGGATGCGCTTCCGGTTCTCGCCGGACTTGAAGACGGCCGACGACACCTGCCCCATCAGCAGCGGCACCGGAACGGGCCATCTGAACTTCTGGGCGAGCAGCATGTCGACAAGCCAAAAGCCCAACAATTCGGCATCGGGCCGGGCCCGATAGACGGCAGCGGCAATTTCGGCCGCCAGCACGGGGCCCGGCCGCGACGAGACCCCCATGTCTTCGGCATTGGCGACGACCTCGGCGAGAGCGTGATCCCAGTGCAGGCCAAAATGCAGCTCGGCGACCGGGCGCACGGATTCCGCATCGCAATTGGTCGTGCGGCTGGCTAATCGGCGCCAGGCCATCAGTAGGTGACCGGAAGGGCCAGGATCGTCGCCCATTCCGCGCAGAAAATGGGCGTCGCGCAGGGCGGATTCGTCCTCGCGGCGCCCGGTCAAGTTCACCGCCGCCGCGGCGCACTGCAGGGCCAGGCGCTGCCGCCAGGCCCCGGCCCAGGAAAAGTCCTGGCGCACCAGATTATCCAAGGAATTCAAGGCCGCACCCGCCGCGTAAGCCGCATCGGCATCGTGCAACATCAGCCCGCGCGGCCGCGCCCACACCGGTATTTTTGGCACTGGAGAAGGGGCTGCCATGAGCAAATCAGCGCGTGATTTCATGTCGGCAGGCTACCACCTGACGGCGCTTAAAGCCACAATAATGCCAAAAATACGCCCTGCCTGTCGGCAGCCAATAATGACCGATAATCTTGCATTATCAATCTCTTACGCTAGGCAATGGCGTAGATATGAGCGGCTGAGCCGTCGAAATGGACCCTTCAAGCGAGGGAAGCTGCGAACCTCGTGGCCAGGCCCCTAGACTGGATCAGAGATCGTCAGTTTGTGCTGGTCCAACCCGCTTTTGAACCATAACTCCGACCGCTGCCTACGCGGGCAGCGCTCAACAGCGCGGTAGCACTCATCGCGCGACCGCTTCCGCAAAAAATGAATGAATCCAACGGGGAATTGCACCCGTTCGCGGCAGCCAGCTCGCACTAAAGTGAGCTCTACTGCTTACGGGCGCCTTGCCTCTGGCAAAATTAAGCTCGCAAAAATCGGTCTAATGCATTGAAATATAACACAAAAATTGGCGCACCCGGAGAGATTCGAACCCCCGACCTCTGCCTTCGGAGGGCAGCGCTCTATCCAGCTGAGCTACGGGTGCATCCGTTGCGCGGGACTGGCCCGGGCTGAACAGGGCGCAACCTAACCAAAGCGGGTGATCCGCGCAACGGGCGTTTTTGGTCGATGGTACGCCGGCCCGGCTCAGTCGCGCGCCAGGACGATCAGCCGGTCGCCGGCCTCGTAGGTCACGGCGGCGGCCTTGCCCGGATTGACCACGATGCCGTTGGCCTTGGCGCCCGGGCGCGGGCGGTGGTAGCCGAGCGCCACTTCGCCGCGCTCCCGCGCCGCCTGGGTGACGGTATAGAAATTGACCGGCATGCCGAGCGCGACATAGTCCGCGGCCGGGCGCATGTAGATTTCCGAGCCTTCCTCGTCGAGCAGGTCGTCGAAAATGGCGCCGAGCGCGTCGTTCTCGGAGGCCTGTGCCAGCATCAGGCTGACCAGCTTGTTGGACACCACGAAGTCGTCGGCGCGGGTCACCTCGGCCAGTTCGCGATTGCGCACATCGACCATTTCGGAAACGACGTTGATATGGGTGCCGGCCGCATCGGCGATCTTGCGCAGGTGCAGCAGCGTCACCAGCGTACTCGTATCGGTCGGCTGGGGCGCCAGCAGGTCCGAATAGCCCAGCACCAGCACATGGTCATATCGGGGGATGTCGAGCGCCTCGAGCGCAATGCGGCTGGTGGTGTCGATGCGGCCGTATTCGACCGCGAGATTGGTGCTGGCGATGGAGAGCCGGGCCACCACGTCGTCGAGATCGGGCGTGTCGGCTGCAATGGTCAGGGCCGAGCCCGGCGCCACGTAGCGGCTCAGTTCATAGATGATGACGGGCGCGCGCCGGTTCCACCCCAGCACCAGCACGCGCTCGGGCGCATCGGGGCGCGGCGCGCCGGTGCGGATGGCGGCGGCATCGATGGCGATGGCGGCGGTGGCAACGGCGATCGCGCCATCGTCCTCGGCAATGAGGATGGCGCGGGCGCTTTCGGGGATCAGCGTCTCCATCGGCGGGTTGAGCCAGACCTGCCCGGTCCGGTCCACCAGCCCGATCAGCGTCGAGCCCTCATAGGCCATCAGGGCGTCGCCGAAGCTGTTGCCGGTCAGGCTGGGCTGTTCGAGCGTATAGATTTCGCAGCCGTCGAAATCGAGCAGTTCGGAATAGACCGCCGACAGCCCCGCCTGGCGGCTGGAATGGGCGATAATGCGGGCGATAAGGTCGTCGGCCAGCACCAGCTGCGCTTCCTCGCCACCGACCACGCGGCCCACCTCGGCATTGGCGGCGTCGCGGATTTCGGCGGCGATGCGATAGGGCGCCTCGCGGCGGCGCGGATCGTTGACCAGTGCCAGGATGGTCTTGATCACCTGGCTGTCGGCGTCGTCGGCGCCTTCGGGCGACAGCACGATGATGGAGCGCGCCTGTTGCGGGGAAACCAGGCTCAGGTCGTAGAGGTCGGTGGGGGCGCCGCTGCGGCAGATGACGCGGGTATTGCCCAGCCCGGGCACCTTGGCCGCGATCTCGTCTTCCATTTCCACCTTGTCGCGATCGGCCATGATGACGATGCGCGGGCGGCGGCGGCTCCTGTTGGCCACCGCCAGTTCGGCGACGATGTCGAAGATCGACGGGCTCCAGTTGAGGATGATGGTGTGGTCTTCCTCCAGCACCTGGCTGCGGCCCTTGCGCAATTGTTCGAGCTTGGCCTCGATGCCCGAGGAGAGCACGCCGATCAGCGTCGAGACGATGAAGATGCCGCCGATGGTCACCGCCAGCATGATGGCGCGGAAGCCCCAGCCGCCATCGCCGCCCATGGTGCCGGCGTCGAGCGTGCGCATCAGGGACGCCCACATGGCCTCGACAAATCCCAGCGCCTCGCCGCCATCCGGGGTGATGCGCAACAGCGCGATCAGCGCGCCGGCGACCACGATGACGATGAGCGAGAGCACAGCCAGCCAGCCGATCAGCGCGATCGGCCCGGCCGACATGGATGTGTCGAAGGCATAGCGCAGGCGCGCGCCCAGTGAATTGCGCTGGTTCATCCCCGTCCCCCCGGCCCGCTTCCCCGGCCTTTGACGAAAATTGTCTACGCAGACGCCGGCCAAGGCAACGCAGAATCGGCGCCATGCACAGCCGATGCCACCAAATCGCCATCAGGTTGCCGCTATTGGCTCCTATCGCGCGGGCACGGTTTCTCCGCTAGAGTGACTTCATGGCAAGAACGACGACAATAGGCGATGGCGCAAGACTGCTTGGCGCGGCCACCATGCTGGCCGTGCTGGTCTCGGGTTGCTCGATGAGTTCGTTCAAGCCCGCGCCCGGTCCGGCCACGGCGGCCCTGGCCTCCTTCGCCGCGCCAACCGCCACCCCGGCCGGGCATGTGCCCGATGCGGCGGGGGTGCCGGCCGCTCCGATGGCCTTGGGCTATGCCGGCGCCGCCTATGACGGGCTGATCGCCCATTATGCCCAGCAATACAGCGTGCCCGAAGCGCTGGTGCGCCGCGTCATCGTGCGCGAAAGCGGCTATAATGCCGCCGCCCGCAACGGCCCCTATTATGGCCTTATGCAGATCAGCCACGCCACGGCGACCGGCATGGGCTATCGCGGTTCGCCCGCCGGCCTGCTCGACGCCGAAACCAACCTGCGCTATGCCGTGCGTTACCTGGCCGGTGCCTATGTGACGGCCAGGGGCAATTCCGACCAGGCCGTCCGCTTTTATGCCCGCGGCTATTATTACGACGCCAAACGGGCCGGCCTGCTCGACGCCGCAGGCCTGCGCTAGGCGCCGGGTCCCGCCCCCGCCAATACCGATTTGAGATAGGTGACGAGGTCGGCCTGCTGGAAGGGCTTGGTGAGGCGCGGCAGGTCGCTGACGTCGCCATTGGGCAATTCGCCATAGCCGGTCGCCAGCAGGACAGGCAGGCCCGGCCGCAGCGCTCGGGCGCGGTCGGCCAGTTCCAGCCCGGTCATGCCGGGCATGGCATAGTCGGTGATGATGACCCCGACCTCGCTGTTGCGGGCCAAAATATCGAGCGCCTCGGAGCCCGAATAGGCCTCCACCGCCCGGTAGCCCAGATCCTGCACCATATCGACGGTGCCGATATTGATCAAAGCGTCGTCGTCCACCACCAGCACGGTTGCGGGTTTCATCGCGGGGGTGTCCATGCTCGGACCTTCATCAAGACGGGTGTAACCCAGCCAATAACAAACGCCGTCATCGCCTGCCATCAAATCTGCTTGGGACCGACCTGCTCTGACCGGCAAATGGGCCATCACAGCCACCTTATTGCCTTGCGGCCGCGATGCCTATCCTTGGACTGCAAACAAGGAGGAAGTGAGACCGCCCTTCGCGCCGCCGCCTGCCCCGGCTTTGGTTCCCGCAAAACCGGTTCCCACTTTTCTGCACGATGCTTTAAGGTCACGCTTCGTTCACGACGGAATCGGTTTCATGCATCTGCTGCTTGTCGATGGCTCGGGCTATATCTTCCGCGCCTTTCACGCTTTGCCCCCGCTCAACCGCAAGTCCGACGGGCTGCCGGTGGGGTGCGTGCAGGGCTTCTGCAACATGCTGTGGAAGCTGATGGAGGATCTCAAGGGCGAGGACGAGCCGACCCATATGGCCGTCATCTTCGACCATTCCGGCAAGACCTTCCGCGACGAATTCTACGCCGAATACAAGGCCCAGCGCCCCCCGGCCCCGCCCGAACTGGTGCCGCAATTCCCGCTGACCCGCTCGGCCACCCGCGCCTACAATATCGAATCCATCGAGATGGAGGGCTGGGAGGCCGATGACATCATCGCCACCTATGCCTGCCAGGCGCGCAATGCCGGCGGCAAGGTCACCATCGTCTCCTCCGACAAGGACCTGATGCAGCTGGTCGAGCCCGATGGCTCCATCCGCCTGCTCGATACCATCCCCCGCCCCGGCCAGCCGCCCTTGCGCTGGATCGGCGTCGAGGAAGTGTTCAACAAGTTCGGCGTCACCCCCGACAAAGTCATCGACGTGCAGGCGCTCTGCGGCGACAGCGTCGATAATGTCCCCGGCGTGCCCGGCATCGGCGTCAAGACCGCGGCCGAGCTGATCAATACCTATGGCGACCTCGAAACCCTGCTCGCCCGCGCCGGCGAGATCAAGCAGAATGCCCGCCGCGAAAAGCTCATCGCCAATGCCGAGCTGGCCCGCATTTCCAAGCGCCTGGTGACCCTGGCGCAGGACGTGCCGGTCAGCCTTGATCTCGATGCCCTGGCGCGCCAGCCGGTCGAGCCGGGCAAGCTGTTTCCCTTCCTCAAGGCGATGGAATTTGCCACCATCACCAAGCGCCTTGCCGGGCTGATCGGCGCCGATCCCGACGCCTGGGAGGCCGATCCGGCCCTTGCCGCAGTGCCCGCCTCTCCGGTCGGCTTCAACAACGAGGCGCGTGCCGAAGCCCGCGCCGCCCGGCAGGAGGCCGAAGGCCGCGCCACGTCGCCCGTCGTGCTGCATGCCGCGGCTATGCACGAGGCCACCAAGGCCATTCCGTGGACGCCGGAAACATACGAGATCATCCGCGACGCCGAACACCTGCAAAGCTGGATCGACATGGCCTATCGCGAAGGCCGCGTCGCCACCGACGCCGAGAGCACCGGGCTCGACAACCAGACCGCCGATCTCGTCGGCCTCAGCTTCTCCACCCAGCCCGGCAACGGCGCCTATCTCCCGCTCGGCCATTCGGTGGGCGAAGGCGATATTTTCGGCGGCGGCAAGGCCGAGGGTCAGATGGATATCCGCCTCGCCCTCGACATGCTGCGGCCGCTGTTTGCCGACAAATCCATTCTCAAGATTTTCCACAATGCCAAATACGATCTTGGCCTGCTTGCCCGCTATGACATCGTGGTCAACAGCCTCGATGACACTTTGCTGCTGAGCTACTCGCTCGACGGCCCGCAATTCAACACCATGAGCGAGCTGGCCGATCACTGGCTCGGCGTGCCCGGCCAGTCGATCAAGGATCTGATCGGCTCGGGCAAGAGCCAGATCACCTTCGCCCAGGTCGATATCGACAAGGCGGCCCGCTATGCCGCCGAAGACAGCGACATGACAATGCGCCTCTGGCGCATCCTCAAGCCGCGCCTCGCCGCCGAGGGCATGACCACGCTCTATGAAACCATTGAGCGCCCCCTCGCCCCGGTCCTGGCCCGCATGGAAGGCCGCGGCATCAATGTCGACCGGCAGATTCTCGCCCGCCTCTCGGGCGATTTCTCCCAGCGCGCCGCCGCTTTGGAGGCCGAGGCCTACGAACTGGCCGGCTCCAATTTCAACCTGGGCTCACCCAAGCAGCTCGGGGAAATCCTCTTCGACCGCATGGGGCTCGAAGGCGGCACCAAGACCAAGACCGGCGCTTGGTCCACCGGCGCCGATGTGCTGGAAGACCTCGCCCTCAAGGGCATTCCCCTGGCCCGCACCATCGTCGATTGGCGCCAGCTCACCAAGCTGATGGGCACCTATACCAATGCCTTGCCCGAATACATGAACCAGCGCACCGGGCGCGTGCACACTACCTATAGCCAGCATTCCGTGTTGACCGGGCGCCTCTCCTCCAACGATCCCAACCTGCAGAACATCCCCGTTCGTACCGAGGATGGCCGCAAGATCCGCACCGCCTTCGTCGCCGCCCCCGGCAAGCTGCTGATCAGCGCCGACTACAGCCAGATCGAGCTGCGCGTCCTCGCCCATATCGCCGACATCCAGGCGCTCAAGGACGCCTTCGAGGAAGGCCTCGACATTCACGCCATGACGGCATCGGAAATGTTCGGCGTCCCGGTCGAGGGTATGCCCAGCGACGTCCGCCGCCGCGCCAAGGCGATCAATTTCGGCATCATCTACGGCATTTCCGCCTTTGGCCTCGCCAACCAGCTCGGCATAGAGCGATCCGTCGCCGGCGACTACATCAAGACCTATTTCGAGCGCTTCCCCGGCATCAAGGACTATATGGACGAGCAGCGCCGAAGGGTGAAAGTCGATGGCTATGTGATGACCATCTTCGGCCGCAAGATCAATTTCCCCAACGCCAACTCCTCCCACGCCGCCGAACGCAGTTTCGTCGAACGCGCCTCCATCAACGCCCCCATCCAGGGCAGCGCCGCCGACATCATCCGCCGCGCCATGATCCGCATGGAGCCGGAACTGAAACAGGCGGGCGTCGAAGCCGACATGCTGCTGCAAGTGCATGACGAGTTGATCTTCGAAGTGCCCGAGGGCACCGAGGAGACCGCCATGCCGGTCATCAAGCGTGTGATGGAAGGGGCGGCGGAGCCGGCGGTAAGGCTAACTGTGCCGATCCAGGTGGACGCCCATGCTGCGCGGGATTGGGATGGGGCGCATTAGCTAGCGCAGATTGAATATGGACGCTTGGATAGATCGTTTTCGGGACAAACTTTTGCTTGATGAAGGCGTTCCCGCCGAAACTATCGCCCTCGTCCTTCAAAGATCCAATTGGATAGATGCTCGCGATATCGAGCTAGTTAAAAAGCTAACGCAGGCTGACCCACTTTACCTGACCAAATGGGAAATTGACGGAATAATTTCAGCCGATATATCGGAAGACCAGGCATTGACCTTGTCCCGAAATCGCCTGCATCGCTGCCAGAAGATTTCTGAACTATACCCAGAAATTCTTCGACTATTTGCGAAGAAAACAAACTTCGTTTTGCGATACACCGCTGAACGGCTTCATGATCTGGCAAATGATTTTGACGTTCCGGCAACAGAGAAGCGTCGGCCCGACAAGGTGCTAAGGGACAAACTGCGACAAAGCCAGAAAGCAAAGGCTGCTTTTGAGGAAGCTTTGGTGGCCCTATCAGAGATGGAAGAGGCCCTGCCGGAGTTCATGGGTGAATTTCATCGGATGAGTTGGGCTCTTGATTATCAGGCGGACGCAGGCCTCGAACGTGCTGACGATTGGCCAATCCAAAGTTCTGAATCCCTTAAAATAATGCTTGGGCTGGTGGTCGTCGCTCTCGACGTTGTTCACTTTGATCTTTCCAGCGAATCTCCACGAGAGTTTCTGCGGGATTATCGGATGGGAAAGCGGGATGTGGTCGCACTAGCCTATGACTTCCACATTAACTGTAGTGGGCCGCCGCTCGTAACCACGCCCGGCTCCGATTTTTCCTACCTTTGCAGCTTAATATACGAAGTTGCGACTGGCAAAACGGGAGAAGGCTTAGCTGGCGCAATCATAGACTTCGCTCGAAGCAGGCAGCGCCGTGAAGAGGATCAATATCAGGAGGAAATCGAACGTGATGAAAAAGCATATGTCGCAGGGGACAACTTCTATCATCAGAAAGTCGGTGCAGAGTCAGATATAGAAGCGGCTCGATGGTATCACGACGCTGCGGGAAGTTACCGGGGTACGTCGTCGACTTCTGAGGCACTGTTGCGGGTTGCTAATTCGCTCCTGGCGCGAGCCGCGTCACGCCGGAGTCAGATCGGCCCGTTCATCGTCTGGGCAAGCCACATCCCTTCTAAGCGCAACGAGGAGTGGCAAGCCCAAGCAAGAGCCCGGGAGGAAGAGTTGCGAGAACTGCGAATTCGGATTGGCGAGTTGCAGAGGGCCGTAGGCCGATTGAGCTAAGTAGGCGACAATCTAACGAATTTGGCTAAACACTGACGTTTTGAAGGCTGGTAAAGACGTCCCTGCATCCCGGATGTGTCGGCATAGCTCAACTGGAAAGAGCCCTCAGTTTCGACGTGTATATGCACGGCTGTGGTGATGCGGGTTCGAGTCCCGCTGCCGTCTCCCCACCCACAGTGTCACCCCGGCCTTGAGCCGGGGCCCATCCCGAGATCGCGCCGCTGCCGCAAGGTGGATCGAACGACCACCGCATCCAACCAATCATCTCAGGATGGATCCCGGCTCAAGGCCGGGATGGCATCGAGGGTGAGGCAGGTTCTGTGTCCATACCGCACGTCGCCGCCCTGAGTCCGGCGCCCTACTTGATGATCTCCCACCACAAATCCCGCCAATCGGGGTTCGTCTCCTCGATCAGCGCATCCTTCCAGGGCCGCAGCCATTTCTTGAGGCGCTTCTCGTGCCGGATGGCTGCCTCGATATCCTCATGCGCCGCGAACCAGACCAGATGCTTGCAGCCATGCGTCTTGGTAAACCCCTCGACCAGGCCCTCGCGGTGCTCATAGGTGCGCCGAACGATGTCATTGGTGACACCGGTGTATAGCGCCCCGCGCCTGCGATTGGCGACCAAGTAGACGAAGTAGCTTTTCCCCATGCCATGAGACAATCATGGCACCACTGAGCCATCAACCCACCTTGCCGCCGCGAACTGAGCGGCCCTGCCAGGCAGGGCCGCCGGCTTATCCCCGCGCCCGGCTGCCATGCCATACTCACTCCGTTTGCGCGCAACGCCCCGCCGCGCCTATCATGGAGCCATGCCCGAGACCGCGCACCAGCCCCTTATCCCCGATGCCTATGCCGCCATGGTGGTTGCCGGCGTGCTGCTGCTCGATTTCATCGTGCCGCTGCCGCTGCTGCCGCCGGCCGGGCCAACCGCGCCGCTCACCTGGGCCGGCATCGCCCTGGCGCTCTGTGGCTTCGGGCTCGAAATGCGGGCGGCACGGGCGCTCACCGCGGCGGGGACGACCACGAAGCCCAACGCATCGCCGCAGGCGCTGGTGACGTCGGGCCCCTTCGCCTGGAGCCGCAACCCCTTCTATGTCGGGCTGCTGCTGGTGCTCACCGGGGCATGCCTGGCGCTCAGCCTCGAATGGGCGCTGCTGGGTCTGCCGCTGCTCTGGCTGCTGCTCGACCGGCTGGTCGTGCCGCATGAGGAGGCGAGGCTGGCGCAGGGTTTCGGGACCGAATGGTCCGCCTATGCCCACGCGACACGCCGCTGGCTCTGACGGCAATCATGTTCGGATAATGCAAGGCGCCTGCCCGCCCGGCAGGCGCCTTTGCCTCACCCAAAGCGATGATCGGTGACACCAGATGCTAACAGTGTGTTAACGCGAAGGCTGCCGCGTTAGCGCGTCACCGTCACCACGCGCCCCACCCCGTCAGCCGGGATGGCGAGGGTCACCGTCAGCGTCGCCGCCGCCACGATTTCGGGCGCGCGCCCGGCCCATTCGACCAGCACGATGGCATCGGGATTGTCTGTCAGCCCCAGTTCATCCACCTCGCGCGGGTCGCCCAGCCGGTAGAGATCGGCATGCAGCACCGGGCCCTTCGCCGTCTCATAGGGCTGCACCAGCGCGAAGGTGGGCGAGGGCACTTCCAACGCCGGATCGTCCGCCAGAGCGCGGATAATGGCCCGCGCCAGGGCCGTCTTGCCGGCCCCGAGATCGCCCTCCAGCACCACGATATCCCCGCCCCCCAGTTCCCGTGCGAGACTGGCGCCCAGTGCAGCCGTGGCGTCGTCGTCGGGGAGGAAGTCTTGCATGTCCAGCCTTTTCGTCGAGACACTCTAACTAACACAGCGTCATTCCCGCGAAAGCGGGAATGACGCCGCGCCTGGGGCGCTGCACGGCAAGAGATTATTCCGCCACGCCGGCCATGGCGCTGTCGCGCGGCAGGTTGACGATGATGCGGCTGCCGCGCGGCTCGCGCTTCTCGGCCGAGATAGTCCCGCCATGCAGGTTGACGAAGGTCTTGACGATGGCGAGCCCCAGCCCGGCGCCGCGCTGGCGGCCGGAGGGCGTATCGATGCGGGTCTGGATGGCGGCACGCATTTCGTCAGTGATTCCAGGGCCTTCGTCCTCGATGACGAAGAGCATGCGGTCACGGCGCTGGCTCACCGCCAGCCTGATTTCGCCGCCCGGTGGGGAGAAGCGGGCGGCATTGGACAGCAGGTTGTAGAGCACCTGCACGATGCGGGTGCCGTCGGCGATGAAGGGCGGCATGCCGTCCTCGATATCGACCACCAGGTTGATCGGCTTTTCGCCCGAAATCTCGGGGAAGGTGGCCGAAAGCCCGGCGCGCGCCTTATCGATAAGTGTTGGAATATCAAGCAGTTCGGGCCGCAATTCGGCAATTCCGGCATCGACCGAGGCGAGGTCGAGAATATTGTCGATCAGCACGCCCAGCGTCACCGAAGAGGCCCGGATATAGTCGATATAGGCCCGCTGCCGCTCGTTGAGCGAGCCGCCTTCGCTACCCGCCAGCAGGTCGGCAAAGCCGATGATATTGGTCAGCGGCGAGCGCAATTCATAGGACACATTCTCGACGAAGGCGTCCTTGAGCAGGTCGGCCGCCACCAGCGCATCGTTGCGTTCCTTCAACACCTTGGAATAGCTGGCGCTTTCGGTGACATCGAGAAAGGTCATCATAGTCTGCCCGTCGGGCAGGCGGGTGATGGCATAGTCGAGCAACCGCCCGTCGGAGCGGTTGAGCCGCCCGGTCTGGTCCGACCGCGTGGGGTTGAGATCGATTATCCCCCGCTTCAAATCCCGCCATATACTGGCGCCATCCTCGGGAATGGCGCGGCCGCTGACTTCGGCGATCTGGTCGATATGGGGGTTCTGCCCCAGCTCGTTGACCGGCAGCTTCCACAGCGCCGACAGGCGCGGATTGGAAAGGGTCAGCCGGCCATTGGTGCCAAACACCGCCACGGCCTCGGAGAGCGCGTTGATGGTTTCGCGCTGCACATTGGAAAAGGCCTTGTTGCTGCTCTCGAGCTTGAGCCTTTCGGTAATGTCTTCAAAAACATAGATCACACCGCCCTGCGGGCCCGACGGCGCGGAGATCACCTTGACGGTGCGCCCGTCCGGCAGGTGCCAGGGCTCGTTCTCGTGCGGTTCCTTGCGGGTATAGGATTGCAGGTGCTGGCTGCGCCAGGTCTGGTAATCGACCTGGCTGGGCAGCATGCCGTCGGTGCGCAGCTTGTCGAGGATGGCCCGCTCGTCCAGCCCCGGCACCAGGAATTTTCGGCTGAGGTTCCACAGCCTGGCATAGGCTTCGTTGAACTGGATCAACTCGCGCCGGGCATTGAAAATGGCGATGGGAGTAGCCAGGGCGCCGATAATGCCGCCGATATGGGCGAGGCTGGTTTCGGCCGGCTTGGCATCTTCCAGGGGCCGCAGATAGCCGGCGCGGCCGCCCGCAATGGCGAATTCCACCAGCTCGAACCCGCCCTGTCCGGGCCAGGCCACGTTCATGGCTTCCGGCTTGTCGGTTCGCGCGCAGTTGAGCAGGTGCTGGCGAAGCTGGGCGGTATCGAGCAGTTCGGGCGGCGCCGCCTCGGTGCCGGATTTGCCCAGCGCCTTGGCAAGCTGCAGATAGGCCGGGTTGGCGTAGATCAGCCGGTTGTCGCGATTGCGGGCGAAAGCGGGGTTGGACAGGGCCGAGAGAATGGCGCGGACGCTGGCGAGATCGCCCGCCGCCGCTGCCGCCACCAGGCCCGGCTCGGCCTCCGGCTGCAGAAAGGCCGGCCGCAGCCGCATCGCCGCGCCGCCGCCCAGCACCCAGCCATTGGCGCGGATCAGCCTGCCGTCGAGCGCATTGAGGCTCACGGCGAAGGCATGGCCATGCACGCGCAGGTCTTCGAGCAGCCGCGCCAGCTTGTCGGCATCGCCATGTGACAGCCATGAGGGGAAATTGAGCACGCTTTCGGGCTGGCGGCCCGGCGGCAGCACCGAGGCGGCCTGGCCGAGCAGGCGCGGCCCGCCCTCGCTGTTTTCGGCCCACAGGATGGTGACTTCGCGCGTGCCGGAAAGCAGCGCCTCATATTCATCGACCATGGCCCGCAGGCCGGCAATCTGGCTGGCGGCGCGGTGGCGCGCGGCCTTGCCATCGACCAACATGGTGCGAACCACGGCCATGGCCAGCAGCGCGAAGGCCCCGGCGCCAACGGCAATGGCGAGGGGCGCGGCGCTGACGAAGCTGGCCGCATTGAGCCCCTGGCCGAGGGCGGGGACCGCCGTCATCAGGGTGAGAGGGGCTGCCGCAAGTGGTGCGAATCCCCAATGCTTCCGGAACCGATCCGGCGCCATGCGCTGCCCTCTAGGTCAAAATCATTGTTGCCAGCCCGGTTTTCCAACAAACCGGTACGCCTCAACTCGAGCGAAGGGGCCAACGCGGAGTCCTCAGGGAATCCGGCCCTCTTCGAACCGGCTGCGTGTCCCCCAGCAGCCGAATCACCATGACCATACCGGCCCAGGGAATCGGCTAAAAGAGTCTTAATGGCTGTGCATTATGGGCAAAGTATCGATATCGGGGATTGACGGAGAACGAAGCAGCAACATCCGTGAAGCGTGTCCGGCAGCGGTATTGCCTATGGAATGGAGCCGAAGTCACCTCTCCCCTGAGGGGAGAGGTCGGCGCGAACGCGCCGGGTGAGGGGTTCAGCGCCGCGTTGGGCATCGTGCCTTCCACCAGCCCCGAACCCCTCACCCCACCCTCTCCCCTCGGGGGAGAGGGAGCCCACGCGCGGTGGGGGCTGATTGAAGCGCTCCCTCATTCCATATGCGATTGCCCTGCCATCAGAGGAGGCTGAGGGAGGGCATCCCCTAAACAAAAACGCCCGCAGCCGAAGCCACGGGCGTCTTCATTCACATTTTGCCAGCCTAGTAGCGGTATTCACCTGACTTGAACGGCCCGTTGGTCGAGACGCCGATATAGTCGGCCTGGTCCTTGGTCAGCTTGGTCAGCTTGGCGCCCAGCTTGGCCAGGTGCAGTTCGGCGACCTTTTCATCGAGATGCTTGGGCAGCACATGCACCTTCTTTTCCAGCTTGTCGCCATTGGTCCACAGCTCGATCTGGGCCAGCGTCTGGTTGGAGAACGAGGCCGACATGACGAAGCTGGGGTGGCCAGTAGCGTTGCCCAGATTGACCAGCCGTCCCTCGGACAGCAGGATCAGGCGCTTGCCATCGGGCTTTTCCACCAGGTCGACCTGCGGCTTCACATTGGTCCACTTGAAGTTGCGCAAGGCGGCAACCTGAATCTCGTTGTCGAAATGGCCGATATTGCAGACGATGGCCATGTCCTTGAGGTTGCGCATGTCGTCGAGCGTCAGCACATCCTTGTTGCCGGTCGCGGTGACGACGATGTCGGCGCGCGGGGCGGCCTCTTCCAGCGTCACCACCTCGAAGCCTTCCATGGCAGCCTGCAGGGCGCAGATCGGATCGACTTCGGTCACCAGCACGCGGGCGCCGGCGCCGCGCAGCGATTCCGCGCTGCCCTTGCCCACGTCGCCATAGCCGCAGACCACGGCGACCTTGCCGGCCAGCATGACGTCGGTGCCGCGGCGGATCGCGTCGACCAGCGATTCACGGGTGCCGTACTTGTTGTCGAACTTGGACTTGGTGACCGAGTCGTTGACGTTGATCGCCGGGAAGGGCAGCTCGCCCTTGGCGTGGAGCTGGTAGAGCCGCATCACGCCCGTCGTGGTTTCCTCGGACACGCCGCGGATGGCGGCGCGGATGGCCGAGAAGAAGGTCGGGTTCTTGGCCAGGCGCCGCTTGATGGTGGCGAAGAAGATTTCCTCTTCCTCGTTGCCCGGCTTGTCGAGGATGGAGATGTCCTTTTCGGCCTTGGCGCCGGTCAGGATATACATGGTGGCGTCGCCGCCATCGTCGAGGATCATGTTGGGCGTGGTGCCCGGCCAATCCATCATGCGATCGGTGAATTCCCAGTATTCTTCGAGGCTCTCGCCCTTGTGGGCGAATACCGGGATGCCGGCGGCGGCGATGGCGGCGGCGGCATGATCCTGGGTCGAGAAGATGTTGCACGAGACCCAGCGCACCTCGGCGCCCAGGGCCACCAGCGTCTCGATCAGCACGGCGGTCTGGATGGTCATGTGCAGCGAGCCGGCAATGCGGGCGCCCTTGAGCGGCTGGGCCGCGGCATATTCGGCGCGGATAGCCATCAGGCCGGGCATTTCGATTTCGGCGATATCTAGTTCCTTGCGCCCGAAGGCGGCGAGGGAAATATCCTTGACCGCATAGTCGGTCGATTTGCTCATCAGAATGCTCCGGCAATGACAATTGGAAGTGGTTGCACCTGCTATACGCAAGGGCGCGCCCTGGATCAACATAGATATAAAGGAATGTTTATATCCGGTTAGCGGTAGGCGGCGTAGCGCCGGCGCCGGAACGGCAAGGTCACGAAGCGCCACAGGCCCGACAGCACCAGGTAGCCCAGGATGAAGCCAGCACCGGCATAGAGGATGCCTTCCATGGTCACCGGCACGGCGGGCTTGTAGCTCTCCAGCGTCCGCCGCCCGATATCGGTATCGAGATAGGCCGGCAGCGATTGCAGGCGCTCGACCGCACCGGTATTCTCGATACGCGCCAATGTGGCGCTGAGCTGGTCATAGCGCTGGAAGGTCGCCGTCATCGAGGTGCCGCGCCCGGCGAGAAAATCGTCATTGGAGGCTTCGTAGCGCCCCAGCGCCGTGGCGCGGTCCAACCCGCCTTCGGCCGCGGCACGGTCGAAATCCTCGGTGATGACCCGCAATTCATCCACCGCCCCGCCCAGGCGCTGGGTATATTGCTGGGCATATTCGGGAAACTGGCTCAGCACCAGTGCCAGTCCCAATCCGCCGACCCCCGCAATCATCCGCCGCATGGCATCTCCTCCGCCTCGCGGGGTCAATGTGGGAGAGCAAAGAGTGTTCCGCAACCGATATGCGGAACTGCCGGCTGCCGATAAGCTCCACAATGGCAGATGCGGAGATCGTCGTGCGCTATTTCGACTTCAGTTCCTGGCAGGGCATCCTGACCACGATACTCGGCCTGGCCCTGTTCACCCTGCTTGGGGTGGGCATCCGCCTTGTCATGATGCTGACCATCCAGCAGCGGCAGCAACGCATGAACCGGCAGATCAACGAGCGCCTGCGCACGCTGATCGCGGCCTACAAGACATTGGGCGGCTCGTTCACCGGCCGCCTTAGCGTCAATCCGGGGCATCTGCGCGACCTGCAGGCCAGCCTGCCCGAGCCCGGCAGCGACATGCCACCCGCGGCTGGCGGCGCGCCCGAAAGCGCCTCGGATCGTGCCCGCCGCATCCGCGACGCGGTGGAGGCGGCTTTGTCCGACATTATCCTGCTCGGCACGCAGGACCAGGTTCGCCTCGCCGCACAGGCCGCGCGCGACCTGGCCGAAGGCAAGCCGATCCACACCGCCGAACTGGTAGTGCAGCTGCGCGATTTCATCCGCACGGCCCTCGATCTCGACGCCATCCCCGCCGATGTCGCCATTCCCGCGCAAGGCCCAACCCGCCCGCAAAGCGGCGGCGCTCGCGGCAAGGGCGAAGGTGGTGGTGGCTCAGGGATTGGCGGAGGAGGTGGTGGTGGTGCAGCAGGTGGCGGCGGCATGGGGATGGGCATGGGCGGCGGCACGCGCCGGGATGAGGACGGAAACTAAGAGCGGGCCATTGGTCGCCCGAAGAACCCGGTATTCCTTAGGGGTTCCACGCAACGCGCCGTGGCGGACCACCCCTCTCAAGCACCAGCCTGTCGATAAAGGCCGTCTTGTGCCGCGAATAGGCCATGCGGTCATCGCGATAAAGCTGCGCAAGCTCCTGTTTGAGATCGCGATAGGCGTCCCGAAGCCCGTCGTCGGCACGCAGGGCATCGCGGAATATCAGGTGCCGGCGCACTTCGCCGGCATGGTCGTGAATATGCAGGTGGTGGGTGCGGCGACGGTCGCCGGCATCCCGCTTCATCAGGAACAGCTTGGTCTTGTCCGCATAGTCCGCGCGATACTCGAAACCGGCGGCCTCCAGGGCCGGAATCGCCAGCCGCGCCGCTTCGAGATCGGCGACAAGCACGATGATGTCGATGATCGGCTTGGCAGGCAGGCCAGGAATGGAGGTCGAACCCATATGCTCGACCAGCAGCGGCATTTCGAGGAAACAGGGCAGGATCAGTGCCCGCTCATGCTCATACAATCGAGGCCAGGCCGGATCAGCATCATGCAGTTTCACGGCCTCGGACATGGGTTACCCCGCCGCTCCCTCGACATCCTCGTCGAACCCGTTATTCACCAGCTCGACGATCGCTTCCAGCGCCTCGCGGGCCTGCTTGCCGCTGGCCTGCACCAGGATGGTGCTGCCCGGTCCGGCACCCAGCATCATCAGGCCCATGATGGAATTGCCCTCGACCGAGGTGCCATCCTTGATGACATGGATCGTGGCGTCGAAACACTCGGCAGTGCGCACGAAGCGTGCCGAGGCGCGGGCATGCAGGCCCTTGCGGTTGACGATGGTCAGCTGCTGGGCAACGGCCCGGCTGCCGCCCGCTGCACCATCCATCACCAAGCCCCCCGCATGGCCGAAAACCGTGCCGCACTGTTCATGCTCAGCCGGCTCCCAGGATCGAATTGGCGACGGTGATGTATTTGCGGCCCGCTTCCTGGGCCAGGTTCACCGCATCCTTGATGTCCATGTCGGCGCGGACGCGGCCGAGCTTGACCAGCATGGGCAGGTTGACCCCGGCAATCACTTCCACATCGCGGTTCTGCATCACCGAGATGGCCAGGTTGGATGGCGTGCCGCCGAACATGTCGGTGAGGATGATGACGCCCGAGCCGTCGTCCACCTTGTCGATGGCGGCAAGGATATCGTTGCGGCGATTTTCCATATTGTCGTCGGGACCGATAGCGATGGTCTCGCAGAAGTCCTGCGGCCCCACGACGTGTTCAAGAGCCGACTTGAATTCATTGGCAAGCGCGCCGTGCGTCACCAGAACCAGACCAATCATGCAACGTCCCCAGCCTGCCAGGCCGCGCCGACCAGTCGGCGCGCGCGGCATTCCAGTAATTCCTGCCCCCTGCCCGCATCCCAGGACCAACGCCGATGCGAACGCGAACCCGGCCCCGAAGGACGAGCATCATGTAGTCTCGGCCCGGATGGGCGGCGATTCAAGTTGTTTTTTGTCACAGGGCGGCCGTGTCGCCATCAAGCGCGGCAATGGCTTCGAGCACCAGCAGCATCTGGTGCGTGACCCCGATGACGTCGGCCGCCGGCACCGGCGCCCGCGCCACCTTGCTCCCGGCAATTTCGGTGACCATGGCGTCTTCCTCGAGCATGCGCACCAGGTCGGGGACCAGGTCGATCACCAGGTTGAGGGTCACCAGGCTCTTGTGCGGCCGCTTGACGATGCCGCGCCCGCGCAGCTCGATGAGGCCGGCAAGCGTTTCGGGCGCCTTCATGCTGAGATCGCGTCCGGTCTGCACCAGGTCGACCCGATCGTCGGAAACCAGAAAGGCGGGCAGGCCCCGCCCCTCCCAGCGATCCAGCAGCGACAGCGCCAGAACCGACTTGCCCGCGCCCGAAGGCCCGCGCAGCAGCACCCCGGTCGATCCCAGTAACAGTCCCGTGCCGTGCACGTTTTTAGGCTTGCTCATGGCGACAATCTATTTGCGCGCGCGCGGCAAGACAATCGTGAACACGGCCCCCGAGCGATCGGTGCGATTGCCGGCCCGGATGGTACCCTTATGGGCCTCCACGATCTGCTTGGAGATGGAGAGGCCAAGCCCGGAATGATCGCCGAAACTCTCGGTATCGGGGCGGTCGGTGTAGAATCGCTGGAAGATCTTGCCGACATCGCCGGTAATGCCGCGCCCCTCGTCGCTTACGGTCACGGTGATGGTTTCGGGGTCGGTGGACAAAGCCACGCGCACCACGCCGCCTTCGGGCGAGAAGCTCACCGCATTGTCGATGAGGTTGGCGAAGACCTGCGCCAGCCGGCTTTCGTGGCCGGTCACGATGGCGGCGCCCTTGCCTGACCGCTTGACCATCTCCACCGTCACGCCACGCCCCTGCGCCACATCCTCCTGGATCGACACCATGGCCTCGGCCAGCTTTTCCACATCGACCCGTTCCGAGCTTTCGCGCGCCAGTTCGGCATCGAGCCGGCTGGCGCTGGAAATGTCTGTGATCAGCCGGTCGAGGCGCTTCACATCATGCTGGATGATGGCGTTGAGCCGCTCGCGATCTTCGGGGCGCTTGGCCAGCGGCAGGGTTTCGACGGCCGATCGCAGCGAGGTCAGCGGATTTTTCAGCTCATGGGCCACGTCGGCGGCAAAGCGCTCGATGGCCTCGATGCGATTGTAGAGTGCGTCGGTCATGCGCCGCAACGCGCCGCTGAGATGGCCGATCTCGTCGGGACGGTCTGAGAAATCGGGAATTTCGGCGCGGGCATTGCCGGCGGTCTGGACCCGCTCGGCCGCGGCCGACAGGCGCCGCATCGGGCCGGCAATGGTGCCGGCCAGCGCCAGCGACAGGGCCACCTGCACCGCCGCGGCGATCAGCGCGATACGCAATATGCCCCAGCGCTCCTGCGCCACGATGGAGTCGATATCGCCCGGCGCGGTGGAGAGCAGGATGGCGCCGACAGTGGCGCGCAGGCGCTGCACCGGCACCGCCACCGAAACCACGAGCTGGTTCTGCCCATCGACGCGCACGAAATCGGCCGGTGCGCCCGCCAGCGCCGAGGCCACTTCCGGGTAGCGGCTGCCTTCGTCGACGCCATGCTCCTGATATTTGGGGTAATTGTCGCCCGGCACCCAGGAGAGGATGGCATTCCACCAGTCCCACAGGAAGAAGTCGTCGCCCTGCTTGGTTTCGATGATCTGCCGCATCACCTCGCCGCGCGCATAGATATTGTCGCTGTCGAGGATCATCAGCCCGCCCTGGTCATAGATGCGGGCGCGGGTGCGGGTCGGGGTGATGAGGTTGCGCAGCAGCGGCGCCACCCGCTCGGGATTGATCGGGAATTCGAGCATCGGATCGAAATAGGACAGCGAGGACACCGTGCCGTCGCCCTGCAGTTGCAGCAGCCGCTCGGGGTTGATCGAGATCACGTCGCTGTCGACCGTGGCCGAGGCCGCGATGGCGGCGGCGATGATTTCGCCCTGTACGCGCAGCGATTGCACGCGCGCATCGATCAGCCCGGCGCGCCACTGGTTGAGGTAGAGGATGCCCACCACCAGCACCAGCAGCCCCACCAGGTTGAGCACGATGATGCGGCGGGTCAGGCTGGAAAAGATGGTGAAATCGAGGAAGCGGGAGATTGCCCCCACCACCTTGGCCAAGGGCGTCACCACCAGCCGCCAGCGGCTGCGGGATGTGCGGGGCGCGGCTTTGGCGGCACTCTCATCCGGCCCCGGCGCGCGCCAATCCTGCGTCGCGTCGGGCTGTATGTCGGGTCTGGGCTCCAGCTCCGGGTCGAGAATGGCCACTTGTTGTGCCTATTGCTCCTTGAAGCGATAGCCGACGCCATAGAGCGTCTCGATCATCTCGAAGTCGTCGTCGGTCGCCTTGAACTTCTTGCGCAGCCGCTTGATGTGGCTGTCGATGGTGCGGTCATCGACATAGACCTGATCGTCATAGGCCGCGTCCATCAGTGCGTTGCGCGATTTGACCACGCCGGGCCGCAAAGCCAGCGCCTGCAGGATCAGGAATTCGGTGACGGTCAGCGTCACGCGCTGGCCTTTCCAGGTGCAGGTGTGGCGCTCCTCGTCCATCACCAGGCTGCCACGCTCGATCAGCGCCTTGCCGCCCACTTCCTGGGTTCCGGGGGGCGTCGAGGGATCGCGCGGCGCGGCGCGGCGCAGGATGGCCTTGACCCGCTCGACCAGCAGGCGCTGGCTGAACGGCTTGGTAATGAAATCGTCGGCGCCCATCTTGAGGCCGAACAATTCGTCGATTTCCTCGTCCTTGCTGGTGAGGAAGATCACCGGAACATCGGATTTCTGCCGCAGGCGGCGCAGCAGCTCCATGCCGTCCATGCGCGGCATCTTGATGTCGAGAATGGCCAGGTCCGGCTTGTCGGTGGTCAGGCCCTCGAGGCCAGAGGCTCCATCGGTATAGGTGGCGACCTGATACCCCTCGGCCTCCAGTGTCAGCGACACGGAGGTTAGGATATTGCGGTCGTCATCCACCAGGGCGATCTTTGGCATGGTCTGCCTTTCTTGTTCGGACGCTTGCAGGCATGCGGCCATATGGCCGTGAACCCTGCTTGCAGGCGACAATTACGCGTTAAATAAGGCGCGGCCAAGGGGAGCACAACCGCGGGTGCGACCTTCCGGCGCGATGCAACTTCCGTCTTAAGACCGATTTCGGGATGGTTGTACGACGAGTTCACCCCGTATTTTCAACTCCATAGCGGGTGGCGCCCTTGCCACCATGCGACGGAGCCTATGCCAGATGACCCTGTTCGATCATGAAGCCCTCAGGAGCCGGATTGCCGCCCGAGCCGGTTCGGTATCATCAAACGACATCGCCCCGGTGCTGGTTGCACGCTCGCTGATGGGCGAGGAATCCGAACTGACTGTCGATGGCGCCGTTTCGGTGCGCACCGGTGCCTTTACCGGCCGCTCGCCCAAGGACAAGTTCATCGTGCGCGACAGCCTCACCGAGGACAGCGTGTGGTGGGACAATTCGGGTGCCATGAGCCCTGCCCATTTCGACGCGCTGCTGGCTGATGCGATCGGCGCCCTGGGCGGGCATGGCGTGTTCCGCCAAGATTTGCTGGCCGGGGCCGATCCGCGCCACCAATATGCCGTCACGGTCATGACGCCCAGCGCCTGGCATGCCTTGTTCATCCGCAACCTGCTCATCCGCCCCGGCGAAATGGTCGAGACCGGCGCCAATCCGACTGCCGTCACCATCGTCCATGCCCCCCATTTCCGCGCTGACCCGGCCCGGCATGGCAGCCGCACCGACACGGTGATCGCGCTCGACATGAGCCGCAATATCGTGGTGATCGCCGGCACCTCCTATGCCGGCGAAATCAAGAAGAGCGTGTTCAGCCTCTTCAACTTCCACGCACCGCGCCAGGGCGTCCTGCCCATGCACTGCTCGGCCAATCTGGGCAAGGATGGCGAAGCCGCCCTGTTCTTCGGCCTTTCGGGCACCGGCAAGACCACGCTTTCCAACGATCCGGACCGTCCGCTGATCGGCGATGACGAACACGGCTGGAGCGAAGACGGCGTCTTCAACCTCGAAGGCGGCTGCTACGCCAAGACGGTCAAGCTCAGCGCCAGCGCGGAACCCGAGATTCACGCCGCTACCAAACGCTTCGGCACGGTGTTGGAAAACGTGGTGATCGACACCGCCAAGGTGCCCGATTTCGACGACGTCTCGCTCACCGAAAACACCCGCGCCGCCTATCCCATCCATGTGCTGCCGGCCATTGCCAAGGGCAGCGTGGGCGGCACGCCCAAGACCGTGGTGTTCCTCACCGCAGACGCCTTCGGCGTGTTGCCGCCCATCGCCCGGCTGACGCCCGAGCAGGCGGTCTACCACTTCCTTTCCGGCTATACCGCCAAGGTGGCCGGCACCGAGCGCGGCGTCACCGAGCCGCAGGCGACTTTCTCGGCCTGCTTCGGCGCGCCCTTCATGCCGCTGCATCCCACCGTCTATGGTGAGATGCTGGCCGACAAGCTGCGCGCCACCGGCGCGGCGACCTGGCTGCTCAATACCGGCTGGACCGGCGGCGGGCATGGCGTCGGCAAACGCATTGATATTGCCTCGACCCGGCGCCTGTTGACATCAGCGCTCAATGGCAGCCTCGACCAGGCCGAGACGCGCCAGGATGAGCTGTTCGGCTTTGCCGTGCCGCTCAGCGTGCCTGGCGTCGAGACACGCCTGCTGACCCCGCGCCTCACCTGGGCCGACGCCGAAGCCTATGACCGCCAGGCGCTGCATCTGGCCGGTCTGTTCCGCGCCAATTTCGAAAAATTCGGTGATGGCGCCAATGCCGCGCCCGGACCAAGGCTGGCGCAAGCCGCCGAGTAACAGTCTCCTCCCGAGACGCAAAGGGCGCCCACCGGGCGCCCTTTTGTTTTGGCGCGATGCACCCTCGCCCCTTGAGGGAGAGGGGGATTTTTGCGGTGTTCAGCCGCAAAATCGGGTGAGGGGTACTGCGCCTCCCCATGCTTCAATGGCTGTGGAAACAACCCCTCATCCGCCCTTCGGGCACCTTCTCTCTCAAGGGGAGAAGGGGAGCCTGTGGGCGTGACACCGTATTGCCCCTCAATGGCCCCCTCAGTTGGGCGAGTAGAAGATATGCGAGCCGATCTGGGCGACGGCGCTATAGGTGTTGGCCCAGGAGGGGCGAACGTTGGTGGTGTGGTAGTAGAGGGCCGAGCCCGGCACCGCGCCCACCGCTTCGCCCAGGGCGAATTCGGCATAGACGTCCTGCGCCAATGCGGCCGAGCGGGCCCAGGCGCGGCGTTCGCCCGGCGCATCGGTGCGGCCGTCGCAGGCGAAGGTGAACTGGCAACGGTGATAGCCCTTGTCGGCATTCTGGTAGATGACGCCGCACAGGGTCGACGGGAATTTGCCGGAACGGGCGCGATTGACGATGACATTGGCCACCGCGAGCTGGCCCACTTCGCTCTCGCCGCGCGCTTCGTGATAAATGGCCTGGGCGAGGCAGTCGCGCTCGGCGTTGGCGTGTTCCAGGCGCTTGGCCAGCGGCTGGTAGCCGCTTTCCACATAGGCGGCCAGTGCGGACGGATTGAGCGCCGGCTCGGGCTTGGCGGCCGGGCTGGTGAAGCTGGCAATGGCGGAGACGGCGCTGTTACCGCCGATCGAGCCGCGGGCGATGTAGCCCATCAGCACGTCGGAGGTGAGTTCGCCCCCGACTTCATTGCCGAGAACATTGACTTCGCGCAGGGCTTTCTGGCGCGCCACGTAATTGGCAAGCAGAGCCGGCGTCAGCGGCTGCTGGCCGGGCGCCAGCGGCACCACGGTCGGGCCGATGGCCGGACGGGCACGCAAGGCCATCAGATCGGCCGGAACCGGCAATGGGGTGACTTCAGCGACGCGGATGGTTTCGGCATGGGCAGGAGCGAGCGTAACGAACAGCACGAGCGCCACGGCGCCCAGGGCAAGCACATGCGAAACTGCACGCACAGCAATCTTCTGCCAGCTCTGCCCCAATGCCCCGTCCTTACCCCTGAGCCCGTCCAGCCATATCCGGCGGGCCTTCGTTTGTTTCGGGTCCGTCATTGCGGTCCCAATTCACTTCCCGGCCGGCACCCTATCCAAGGTCAGAGGGCTATGGAAGTCGAAATTTACGGCTGGTTAACTATGCCTGTTAGCTTCTTAAGTTAGGGTTAACCGAGGCGGCGGCAGATGAAAACCCAGGAAAAATAAGGCCTTGCCCCTTGGTGAAGAGGGGCTTTCGGCAAAGGATAAAAGTTTATGGGATGGGCCGGCGGACAGCGCTTTGCTGTGGAGATGTGGCCGAAGCGAGACTCCGGGGCTGCGCCCTCTCCCCTTGAGGAGAAGGGAAAGAGCTCAGCGCTCGAACGCCGCCAGCCGAACGTGGTCGAGGCTTTCCATCACGGCGATGCCCAACGCGCGGATAGCCTCGTCGGGATGGACCAGGTCGGGCACCATCACCGTCTGCATGCCGGCGGCATGAGCGGCGCGCACGCCCGAATGGCTATCCTCCAGCGCCAGGCAAGCCAGCGGATCGACGCCCAGCCGCCGTGCCGCCGTCAGGTAGGGTTCGGGATGCGGCTTGGGATTGACCACGTCGTCGCGCGTCACCACCGTCTCGAACAGGTCGAGCAGGCCGGCAGCGCCCAGGTGGTGCCGGGCATGGGGGTTGCGCGACGAGGTCGCCACCGCCGTCGGAATGCCCCGCTCGCGCAACTCGCCGATAAATTCCCGCGCGCCCGGCTTAACCGGCACGCCGGCATGACTGCGCTCGCGCATGATCACCCGGCAGCGCTCATCGAACAGGGTATAGGGAAAGGTCACGCCATAGGCTTCGATCAGCAACTGGCTGGTCCGCTCATGGCTGGACCCGACCATGGACATATGCACAGCGTCGGTCATGGCGAAGCCAAGCTCGGTACAGACCTCGAAAACGATGGTCTTGAAGACACTTTCGGTATCGAGGAGCGTGCCGTCCATATCGAAGATGACGGCCTGGAACGGCGCAAGGCGCAGGATGGTACTCTCAGGTTTCATCCCGCTCGATATAGGGCGATTTGCCGGCCCGCGCTAGGCGGCGCGGCGAAAAGCTGGGTTGCATGGCGGGGCGGCGGATGGCGTATGGTGGCAGCCATGATCCGCTTCCAGCCCGCCCGCAATCACGAAACCCTGGGCGATGCCTTTTTCGATCGCGTCGCGCCCGCCGATTTCCCGCAGACCATCTTGCGCCATCGCGACCAGCGCTGGGCCGCCCGCATGGGGCTGGCTGACCTCACCGATACCCAATGGCTCGCCCATTTCGGGCGCTTTACGCCCCTGCCCGGATCGCTGGACCAGCCGCTGGCCCTGCGCTATCACGGCCATCAGTTCCGCAGCTACAATGCCGATCTCGGCGATGGCCGCGGCTTCCTCTTCGCCCAGGGCCATGACCTCGCCGATGGCCGCCTGCTGGATTTCGGCACCAAGGGATCGGGCAAGACGCCGTGGTCGCGCGGCGGCGATGGGCGGCTGACGCTCAAGGGCGGGGTGCGCGAAGTGCTGGCGACCGAAATGCTCGAAGCGCTGGGCGTCTATACGTCCAAGAGTTTTTCGCTGATCGAAACCGGCGAAGAACTTTATCGCGGCGACGAGCCTTCGCCCACTAGATCGTCGGTGCTGGTCAGGCTCAGCCACAGCCATATCCGCATCGGCACCTTCCAGCGCCTGGCCTGGCTCGAAGATCATGAAGGACTGCGCCAACTGCTCGACTATGCCATCGCCAATTATTATCCCGACCTGACCGATGCTGCCGACAGGCCGGCAGCCTTCCTCGAGGCCGTGGTCGGCAAGGTGGCCAAGCTCGGCGCGCAATGGATCGCGGCTGGGTTCGTGCATGGCGTGCTCAATACCGACAATATCAACATCACGGGCGAGAGCTTCGACTACGGCCCCTGGCGGTTCATCCCGGCCTACGATCCCGATTTCACCGCCGCCTATTTCGACGAGACCGGCCTCTACAGCTTCGGCCGCCAGCCCGATACGCTGGCCTGGAACCTCACCCGCCTCGCCGAATGCCTGCTGCCGCTGTCCAGCATCGAAAAGCTGGAGCCGGCGCTCAACACCGTCTGGCCCACCTTTCGCGCCGAACTGCCCCGGCAGATGCTGCGCCGCCTTGGCCTCACGCCTGATGACACCGAAAGCGACGGCGCCTTCGTCACTGACCTCTTCGGCTTCCTGGCCGCCAGCAAGGCGCCCTATGAGCAATTCTTCTTCGACTGGCGCGGCGGCGCCGCCAGCGCCGAACGCGCCGCGCGCAGCCCTTCGGCCGAATTTTATGCCAGCGACGCCTTCCGCCCGATCGCCAACGCGCTCGAACGCTACAGTCCCGCCGACAATCTCAACCTCGACCATCCCTATTTCGCGCGCCAGCAGCCGCGCACCATGCTGATCGACGAGATGGAAGCCATCTGGGCCCCCATCGCCGAGCGCGACGACTGGACCCTGTTCCAAAACACTCTGGCGGATATCGCCGAGATGCGCCAAGCCTATGGCATTATTCCCTGAGGAGGCCCCCAATGCCCATCTATGCCCTCGACGGCGTCGCGCCGCAAATCGACCCTGAAGTGGGCTGGATCGCCCCGACCGCCGTACTGGTCGGCGATGTCATGGTCGGGCAGGATGCCGGCATCTGGTTCGGCGTCGTGGCGCGTGGCGATATCGAAGCCATCACCATCGGCGCCCGCTCCAATGTGCAGGAGAACACGGTTCTGCACACCGACAAGGGCTATCCGCTGGTCATCGGCGAGAATTGCACCATCGGTCATTCCGCCATCGTGCATGGCTGCACCATTGGCGACAACACCCTGATCGGCATGGGCGCCACCGTTCTCACCGGCGCGAAAATCGGGAAAAACTGCCTGATCGGCGCCAATGCCCTCATCACCGAAAACAAGGTGATCCCCGACAATTCCATGGTGGTCGGCGCACCGGGCAAGGTGATCCGCGAGATCGACAACGAGGGCGTCAGGAACCTGGCGGCATCCGCCGAGCGCTATGTGAAAAACGCCAAACGCTTCGCCGCCGGCATGGTCGAAGTGCCGAGCGGCCCGGACGATTTCGAGCCGGCCTAAACCAGGGTTCTCAGTCGACTCCCCTCTTGCGGGGAGGGATCAAGGGGGGGATGTTTAGCCCGGATATCGGGGCTTCCCACACGCCCTCCCAACCTCCCCCGTCAAGGGGGAGGACCCGCGCGGTGGTTGCGGCCTCACCCGATCTCATACGGCACGATGCTCCGCCGGTCCTGCGGCACGCTGATCGCTGCAGCGAGCGGTGGCACCGAGCGCTGCGGGCAGTTCCGCCGCTCGCAGATGCGGCAGGAAATCCCGATCGGGTCGAAACTGGCTCGCCCCAGGTCGACATCGGCGCCATACACCGTCCGCCCGGCATGGCTCACCTCGCAGCCCAGGGCATAGGCATAGCGTCGCGTCGTCCCATGATAGCCGCCGCTGCGCTTTTCGGAGGACCAGGCAAGGCACAGATAGCGGTTGCCATCGGGCGTTTCGGCCAGTTGCCGTATGATCTCGCCCCGCCCCTCGAAGGCGCGATGCACATTCCACAGCGGACAGGCCCCGCCGAAGCGGGCGAATTGCAACGCCGTCGCCGAATGGCGCTTGGTGATTGTCCCCGCTGCATCAACACGCGCGAAAAAGAACGGCACGCCCCGCTCGCGTGGCCGCTGCATGGTGGAGAGGCGATGGGCCACCTGCTCGAGGCTGGCGCCGAACAGGTGTCCCAGTTCCTCGATATCATAGCGATGCGCCTCGGCCGCCCCAAGAAATGCGCCGTAGGGCATTTGCAGCGCGCCGGCGAAATAATTGGCCAACCCCATCCGGGCAATGTCGCGCGCCTCCGAGGTCTTGAAGCTGGCGCCGTCAAGCAATTGCCCCAGCAATGTAGCCTGCTCCAGCCCAGCCAGCGTCACCGCGATCTGGAAGAACTGCGTCGAGGGATCGAGCCTGCTGTTGACCCAGAGGTCCCGGTTGGCGCGATCGAACTGGGTGATGGTGTCGCCCTGAAGCGGCGGGGTCAGCGTCACCCTGATATTGTGCATTTCGGCGCAATAGACGATCAGCCGCCGCAGCCGGTCAGGCCCGAATTCGCCCAACTCCGTTGCCAGCGCCTCGGCGGCCCGGTCGAGCGGGTCGATATAGTTGTCGGCATAGTGGAAGAAGTCGCGCACTTCCTCATAGGCGGTCTGCATGCCCGATTGCGGATCGCGCGTCAGCGCTGCATCGACCCCGGCCAGCCGCTCATTGGTTTTCCGATAACTCTCGTAAAGCTGGAGCATGGCCCGCGCCATGTCGGGCGCATTGGTGGCGACGGTCTTGAGCTCCATGAGGTTCGGCACGGCCTCGCCGAAGACCGGATCGGCCAGTGCCTCGCGCAGGTCGGCCACCAGCCGGTCGGAGGCATCGGTCATCAGCTCGGACAGGTCGAGATTGAACCCGTCGGCCAGTGCCAGCATCACCGAGGCGGTCAGCGGCCGCTGGTTGGATTCGAGCTGGTTGACATAGGAGGCGGAGATATCGAGCCGCGCGGCGAGTTCGCCCTGGGTTAGCCTGTGCTGGCTGCGCAGGGCGCGCAATCGTGCTCCGGCAAAGACCTTGCGTGCCGCCATCTTCACAAATCCACAAAATCACAAACATGAACCTGTGTGATTGTAACAGCCCCGCCCTTTCCTGTCTTGGGCCGGATGAAGCAAAGCGCTAGTCTGCTGCCGGATAACAGGGTGCGCGCATGCAGAAAATCATCGGCGAACTGGAAGACAAGCGCATGCAGGCTCGCCTTGGCGGTGGCCAGAGGCGCATCGATACCCAGCATGGCAAGGGCAAGCTGACGGCCCGCGAGCGACTCGATGTGCTGCTCGATCCTGGCAGTTTCGAAGAATACGACATGTTCGTCACCCATCGCGCGGTGGATTTTGGCATGGCCGACACCATCATTCCGGGCGATGGCGTCGTCACCGGCTGGGGCATGATCGAGGGTCGCCTGGTCTACGTCTTCAGCCAGGATTTCACCGTCTTCGGCGGCTCGCTCTCGGAAACCCACGCCAAAAAGATCTGCAAGATCATGGACCTGGCGCTGAAGAATGGCGCGCCGGTGATTGGGCTCAATGATAGCGGCGGCGCCCGCATCCAGGAAGGCGTCGCTTCGCTGGGCGGCTATGCCGATGTGTTCTGGCGCAATGTACAGGCCTCGGGCGCGGTGCCGCAGATCTCGGTCATCATGGGCCCCTGCGCCGGCGGCGCGGTCTATTCGCCCGCGATGACGGACTTCATCTATATGGTGAAGGATACCAGCTACATGTTCGTCACCGGACCGGACGTGGTCAAGACCGTTACAAATGAAAGCGTTACGCAGGAAGAACTCGGCGGGGCCTCGACCCACACGAAAATCTCCTCGGTAGCCGACGCGGCGTTCGACCACGACATCGAAACTCTGCTCGAAGTCCGCCGCCTCTTCTCCTACCTCCCCCTCACTGCCGGCCAGAAGCCGCCGCGCCTCACCACGCATGACCCGGTGGATCGGCGTGACGACAGCCTCGACACCATCATCCCCGACAGCGCCAACAAGCCCTATGACATGCGCGAGGTGATCGAGAAGGTGGCCGACGAGGGCGACTTCCTCGAAATCCAGCGCGACCATGCCGGCAATATTCTGTGCGGCTTCATAAGGCTGGACGGCCATACGGTCGGCGTTGTCGCTAATCAACCGCTGGTGCTAGCCGGGTGCCTTGATATCAACGCCTCCAAGAAAGCCGCCCGCTTCATCCGCTTCTGCGACAGTTTCGAAATCCCCATCCTGACCTTTGTCGACGTGCCGGGCTTCCTGCCCGGCGTGGCGCAGGAATATGGCGGCATCATCAAGCATGGCGCCAAGCTGCTCTTCGCCTATGCCGAAGCCACCGTGCCGCTGGTCACCGTCATCACTCGCAAGGCCTATGGCGGCGCCTATGACGTGATGGCGTCCAAGCACATCAAGGCCGACGTGAACTATGCCTGGCCATCAGCCGAAATCGCCGTGATGGGCGCCAAGGGCGCGACGGAAATCCTCTACCGCTCGGAACTGGGCGACAAGGACAAGATTGCCCAGCGCACGGCGGACTATGAAGCCCGCTTCGCCAACCCGTTTGTCGCCGCCGAACGCGGCTTCATCGACGACGTCATCATGCCCCACGGCACAAGACGCCGCGTCATCCGCGCCTTCTCGACGCTCCGCCATAAGGCATCGAGCATGCCGAAGAAGAAGCACGATAATATTCCGCTGTGAGGACGGATATGCACGGAGCGGACTCCCTCCCCCTCGCGGGGAGGGCTGGGGTGGGGGATGGATGGCCACGGATCTGTCGAGAAAACTGAGACGCCAGGCCACGCCCGCGGAACTGAATTTCTGGAAGCTGACCCAAACATGGCGTCAGCAAGGCTGGCATTTTCGCAGGCAGTTCCAGTTGGGCAGCTACTATGTGGACTTTGTCTGTATCGCTGCGGGTCTGGTTGTCGAGATAGACGGGGACACGAATGGAACGGATTTGGCCATATCCAACGATGCAGTGCGCGACGACTATCTGCGAGGGCGTGGCTTCACCGTGTTGCGCTTCTCGAACCAGGATGTGCTGACCAACGCGGAGGGCGTCTTTTCCCGCGTGGCGGCTCACCTTGAAATTCGGGCTCCCGTCCCCCAACCCCGCCCTCCCCGCGAGGGGGAGGGAGCCGCGCCGGTGTGTTTGACAAGACCGTGCCGCAAGCTGGATCGGGCTCCCTCCCCCTCGCGGGGAGGGTTGGGGTGGGGGGAGTCACAAACTCGATTTCTTCGCGTGAGGATCAAAAATGACCATACAAAAACTCCTCATCGCCAATCGCGGTGAAATCGCCTGCCGGGTCATCAAGACCGCGCGGAAAATGGGCATCGCCACTGTCGCCGTCTATTCCGATGCCGACAGGGAGGCCCTCCATGTCCGCATGGCCGATGAGGCCGTGCATATCGGCCCGTCACCGGCAAAGGACAGCTATCTGCAGATCGACAGGATCATCGCTGCCTGCAAAGCCACCGGCGCGCAGGCCGTCCATCCCGGCTATGGGTTCCTGTCGGAAAACCCGAAATTCGCCGAGGCGCTCGAAGCCGCCGGGATCATCTTCGTCGGCCCACCGGTGAAAGCCATCGAGGCGATGGGCGACAAGATCACGTCCAAGAAGATCGCGGCCGAAGCCGGCGTTTCCACCGTGCCCGGCCATATGGGGCTGATCGGGGATGCCGACGAGGCGGTGAAAATTGCCAGCTCCATCGGCTATCCCGTGATGATCAAGGCCTCGGCCGGCGGCGGCGGCAAGGGCATGCGCATTGCCCACAATGACGCCGAAGCGCGCGAGGGCTTCGAGCGCTCCAAGTCCGAGGCCGCCTCATCCTTCGGCGACGACCGCATCTTCATCGAGAAATTCGTCACCGAGCCGCGCCATATCGAAATCCAGCTCATCGCCGACGCGCATGGCAACGTGCTCTATCTCAACGAGCGCGAATGCTCGATCCAGCGCCGCAACCAGAAGGTCATCGAGGAGGCGCCCTCGCCTTTCCTCGACGACGCCACCCGCAAGGCCATGGGCGAGCAATCGGTCGCGCTGGCCAAGGCCGTCGGCTATACCAGCGCCGGGACGGTGGAATTCATCGTCGACAAGGACCGCAATTTCTACTTCCTCGAGATGAATACCCGCCTGCAGGTGGAGCATCCGGTGACCGAGCTCATCACCGGGCTGGACCTGGTGGAGCTGATGATCCGCGCCGCCAATGGCGAAAAGCTGCCGCTGACGCAGGATCAGGTGCAGCGCAAGGGCTGGGCCATCGAGTCGAGGCTCTATGCCGAAGACCCCTATCGCAATTTCCTGCCTTCCACCGGAAGGCTGACCCGCTATCGGCCCCCGGAAGAGAGCACAAGCAAGAAACTGGTCGTGCGCAACGACACCGGCGTCTTCGAGGGCGGCGAGATTTCCACTTTCTATGACCCGATGATCGCCAAGCTCTGCACCTGGGCGCCGACCCGCATCGAAGCGGTGGATGCCATGGCCGTGGCGCTCGACAGCTTCCAGGTCGAAGGCGTCGGCAACAACCTGCCTTTCCTTTCGGCCGTGATGGAGCAGGAGCGCTTCCGCGAGGGCCGGCTCACCACCGGCTATATTGCCGAGGAATTCCCCGAAGGCTTTCATGGCGCCGAGCTCAGCGAACAACACCTGTTCGACATCACGGCCGCCGCAGCGATTCTGATGGCACGCCGCGAGCAGCGCCGCAGCGGCGCGATCGCGGAGTCGCACTGGCATGTGCAGGCGGGCGAGACGGTGAACAGCGTTACCCTGCACCAGCAGGGGCTCGAAACCGTTGTCGATGTCGGCTGGCGCAGCGAAGCCGCCCATCTCCACTGGCAGCCCGGCGACACGCTGGCGCGGCTCGACTGGTCGGACGGGCGCAGGAGCGCGCTCAAGGTTACCCCCACCACATCCGGCTTCCGCATCCGCTATCGCGGCGCCGACCTGAGGGTGCTGGTGCTGCGCCCGCATATCTCGGCCCTGCTCAAGCATATGCCGGTCAAGGTGCCGCCGGACATGAGCAAATTCCTGCTCTGCCCCATGCCGGGCCAGGTGGTGCGCGTGGATGTGGCGGAAGGCGATATCGTCGAGGATGGCCAGACGCTGGCCGTGGTCGAGGCGATGAAGATGGAAAACGTGCTCAGGGCTGAAAAGCGGGCCCGGGTCGGCAAGGTCCATGTCGTGCCCGGCGCCGTGCTGGCGGTGGATCAGGTCATGATCGAATTCGAGGCGGTGTGATGAGCCAGACGCCCACTTTCGCCCATTGGGCCGCCCTCGCGCAAAAGGAACTGCGCGACACCCCGCTGTCGTCCCTCGACCGCGACTATGGCGGCATTCCAGTCAAGCCGGTCTATTTCGGCGCGGGCTCGGAAACCCCCGGTGTCGAGCCGTTCACCCGCGGCGTGCGCGCCACCATGTATGCCAACCGGCCCTGGACCATCCGCCAATATGCCGGCTTCTCCACCGCGCGCGAATCCAACGCGTTCTACCGGCAGGCGCTGGAGAAGGGGCAGAAGGGCCTGTCGGTCGCCTTCGACCTCGCCACCCATCGCGGCTATGACAGCGACCATCCGCGGGTCACCGGCGATGTCGGCAAGGCCGGCGTCGCCATCGATTCCGTCGAGGACATGAAAATCCTGTTCGACGGCATTCCGCTCGATCAGATGAGCGTCTCCATGACCATGAATGGCGCCGTTATACCGGTCCTGGCCATGTTCATCATCGCCGCCGAGGAACAGGGGGTGCCACAGTCGAAGCTCGACGGCACCATCCAGAACGACATCCTCAAGGAGTTCATGGTCCGCAATACCTATATCTACCCACCCGAGCCCTCGATGCGGATCGTCGGCGATATCATCGCCCACACCGCCCGCCACATGCCCAAGTTCAACTCGATTTCCATCTCGGGCTATCACATGCACGAGGCCGGGGCGACGGCGGTGCAGGAGCTGGCCTATACTTTGGCCGACGGCATGGAATATGTCCGCGCCGCGCAGGCTCGCGGCCTCGATATCGATGCCTTTGCCGGGCGGCTGAGCTTCTTTTTCGGCATCGGCATGAACTTTTTCCTCGAAGTCGCCAAGCTGCGCGCCGCGCGCCAGCTCTGGAGCGAGATCATGACCGGGCTGGGGGCAAAGGATGCCCGCTCCAAGATGCTGCGCACCCATTGCCAGACCTCGGGCGTGTCGCTGACCGAGCAGGACCCGCACAACAATATCGTCCGTACCACCATCGAGGCTTTGGCCGCAACTTTGGGCGGCACGCAGAGCCTCCACACCAACAGCTTCGATGAAGCAATCGCGCTGCCCACCGAATTTTCCAGCCGCATCGCGCGCAACACCCAGCTCATCCTGCAGCATGAATCGCGCATCACCGACGTCGTCGATCCGCTGGGCGGCTCCTATTATGTCGAGGCGCTGACCAGTCAACTGGTCGAAGAGGCGAAACGGCTGATCGGCGCGGCCGAGATGGCCGGCGGCATGACCCAGGCGGTGCAATCAGGCGGGCCCAAGCTCGAAATCGAAAAGGCCGCCGCCCTGCGCCAGGCTCGCGTCGATCGCGGCGAGGATGTCATTGTCGGCGTCAATCGCTACCGGCTCGACGTGGAAGATGCCATCGATGTGCGCGAGATCGACAATGCCAAGGTGCGCGCCGAACAGGTCGCCCTGCTGCAACGTGTCCGCTCGACCCGCGACGAGGCCAGATGCCAGTCCATGCTGGCGGCCCTGCGCGAATATGCGGCCAAGGACGAAGGCAACCTGCTAGAAGCCGCCATCGAGGCGGCTCGCGCCCGCGCCACCCTGGGCGAGATCAGCCAGGCCATGGAGGACGTCTTCGGCCGCCATTCGGCCGTCACCCGCGTCATTTCAGGCGTCTATGCCGGGGGCTATGGCGACGACCCGGAATTTGCCGCCATCAGCGCCCGCATCGAGAGCTTCAAGGCCGCTCGCGGCCGGGCCCCCTCTATCTTCATCGCCAAGATGGGGCAGGACGGGCATGATCGCGGCGCCAAGGTCATCGCCTCGGCCTTTGCCGATCTGGGCTTTGCCGTCCATATGGGCGACCTGTTCGAAACCGCGCCGGAAGTCGCCGCCCATGTCGACGAACTCAAGGTCGACGCGGTGGGCGTCTCCTCGCTGGCCGCTGGCCACAAGACGCTGGTGCCCGAGCTGATCGGCGCGCTCAGGGATCGCGGCCTGGGCGAGGTCACTGTCATCGTCGGCGGCGTCATCCCCGAACAGGATTACGACTTCCTGTTCGATTGCGGCGTGGCCGGCATTTTCGGGCCGGGGACCAATGTGCTGAGCGCGGCGTTTTCCGTGCTGAGCCAGATCGAGGGAAGGCTGAGCAATCGATGATGGACCCAGGAGCCCCCTCATCCGGCGCTGCGCGCCACCTTCTCCCACGAAGGGAGAAGGGCGGCGACTGTGAACTCTCGGCTCCTTTCCCTTCTCCCCTCGTGGGAGAAGGTGCCCGAAGGGCGGATGAGGGGACCTTTCTATGATCGGCTGCCTCAACCACATTGCCATCGCGGTCCCCGACCTCGCCGCCGCATCAACGAAATACCGTGACCTGCTCGGCGCCCATGTCGGCCAACCCCAGCCCCTGCCCGAACACGGCGTCACCGTCGTCTTCATCGACACCGGCAATACCAAGGTGGAACTGCTCGAGCCGCTGGGCGAGAATTCTCCCATCGCCGCCTTTCTCGACAAGAACCCCTCCGGCGGCATGCATCACATCTGCTTCGAGGTGCCCGATATCCGCGCCGCCGCCGAGGTGCTCAAGGCCGGCGGCGCCCGCGTGCTGGGCGACGGCGCGCCGAAGACCGGCGCCCATGGCAAGCCGGTGCTGTTTTTGCATCCGAAAGATTTCGATGGCACGTTGATCGAACTCGAAGAGGTTTGATCCGCCCATGAGCGACACTACCGAACGGCACCAGGCCATTCTCGAACTGGCCCGCGTCGAAAACCGCGTCACCGTCGAGGCGCTGGCTGGCCATTTCGGCGTTTCGGTGCAGACCATCCGCAAGGATCTCAACCAGCTCTGTGACCAGCGGCTGCTGTCGCGCGTGCATGGCGGCGCCACCATGCCGTCGGGCGTGGAAAATCTCGAATACGAAGCGCGCCGCCGCATCGCCGCCGAGGCCAAGGACGCCATCGGGCGGGCCGCCGCGGCGCTCATTCCCAATGATGCGTCGCTGTTCATCAATATCGGCACCACCACCGAGGCGGTGAGCCAGGCACTGCTCGATCACGCTGGCCTCTTGGTCGTCACCAACAATATCAACGTCGCCAATCGCATGCGGGTCTATCCGCGCTTCGAGGTGGTGATTGCCGGCGGCGTGGTGCGCCCTTCCGATGGCGGCATCGTGGGCGAGGCAGCCGCGGGGTTCTTCAGCCAGTTCAAGGTCGACTACGCCATTGTCGGAGCCTCGGCGCTGGACGAGGAAGGCGCGCTACTCGATTACGATTATCGCGAGGTCAAGGTGGCGCAGGCCATCATCGCCAATGCCCGCCATGTGATCCTGGTGGCCGACCAGGGCAAGTTTGCCCGCTCGGCCCCGGTGCGCATCGCCCGCATCGACCAGATCGACACCTTTGTCACCGACCATTGCCCCTCCGAGCGCTTCCGCGCGCAGTGCGAAGCGGCAGGCGTCGACCTCGTCGAAGCACAGTGAATTAGCCCGGCGCTAACCACGCGATCAGTTCGCCGGGCCGATAAGCCAAACATAAACTCCGCGGGGTCCAAGGTATCTGCTCGCTGGCCAGAAGGCCGGCTAGTGGATGGCGGGTCTTGAATTCAAACGCGACACATAAAGCGGAACATGGCCTGAGCTGGATGCGGCCCATCCTGCTGCCGGCGATGGTGGCGCTTGCCGTGCTGATCGCGGGCGGGGTCTTTCTGGATCGGCAGAGCAGCGTGCTCAACGAAGAGCGCATGCGCACGGCCGTCCTTGCCGAAGTATCGCTGATCCGCGCCAAGCTCGAAGGCAATATCAACGGCAATATCCAGTTGGTGCGCGGGCTGGTCTCCACCATTTCCACCGAACCGGAGATGGACCAGACGCGGTTCTCGGCGCTGGTCGCCAACCTGTTCGAAGAACAGAGCCAGCTCCGCTCGATCGCCGCCGCGCCGGACCTGGTCATCGCCATGACCTATCCGCTTGAAGGCAACGAGGCCGCCATCGGCCTGGATTACCGCACCAACGCGGCCCAACGCGACGCGGCCTTGCGGGTCCGCGATTCCGGCAGGCTGGTGCTGGCCGGGCCGGTCAACCTGGTGCAGGGCGGGCGGGGTTTTGTCGGTCGCTTCCCGGTCTATGCCGATACCCCGGTCGGTCGCGAATTCTGGGGGCTGGTCTCGGCCGTGGTCGATGTCGACCAGCTTTATGCCGATAGCGGGCTGATCGATCATTCACACGAGCTCAATATCTCGATCACCGGCAAGGACGCGACGGGCGCGCATGGCACGCGCTTCTTCGGCGAGGACATCAGCGCCCTCAATCCGGTAACGGCCGAGGTGATCCTGCCATCCGGCTCCTGGGAAATCGCGGCCGTGCCGCGTGGCGGCTGGTCGGTAGCGCAGGGCAATAGCGGGCTGATGCGCGCGCTGATGGTCATTGCCGGCACGCTGATCCTGCTGCCCATCGGCATTACCGGGCGGCTGGTCGGCGAGCGACAGCAGCATTTCCGCGAGCTCAAGGCGCGCGAAAGCGAGCTGGAACGCCTGTCGCGGCGGCTCGGACTGGCGCTGGACGTGTCCAAGGTCGGTGTCTGGGAACTGGATCTGGCCAGCGGCCAGGAAACCTGGGACGACCACACCAACGAGCTTTTCGGCTGGCCGGCCGATGACGGCCCGCGCAACCACGACAACTGGATGGCGGCCGTGCATCCCGATGATCGCGCGCGCGTCGAACGCGAATTCCGCCGCATGAGCGAAGCAACGGGCGGGTTCGAGGCCGACTACCGCGTGCTGCTGGCCGATGGCACGCTGCGTCATGTGCGGTCCATCGGCGCGCTTTACCGCGAGCCCGGCGCACCCGACAGGATGGTGGGCGTCAACTGGGACATGACGGCCGATGTGACCCTCAACGAGGAATTGCGCCGCGCCACGCAACTGACCGAAGCGCGCAACCACGAGCTCGAACTGGCCCGCGTCCGTATCGAGCACAATGCGCTGCATGACAGCCTGACCGGCCTGCCCAACCGGCGCTATCTCGACGAGATGCTCAAGCGCCACGCTGCGACGGGCTACCAGGAAAGCAGCAGCATGGCGCTGCTGCATATCGATCTCGACCGCTTCAAGCAGATCAACGACACGCTGGGCCATGCGGCGGGCGACGCCATGCTGATCCATGCCAGCGCCGTGCTGCGCGACAATTGCGCCAGCGCCGATTTCGTCGCCCGTATCGGCGGCGATGAATTCGTGGTGCTCACCACGGCCAGCCAGGGCGACATCTACCTGGCGACCCTGGCCGAGCGCATCGTGCAGCAGATGCGCCAGCCCGTGACCTACGAGGGGCATGAATGCCGCTTCGGCGTCAGCATCGGCATTGCCGCCGATCGCGGCGCGCCGGTCGATGTCAAACGCCTGCTGATCAATGCCGATATCGCGCTCTACCGGGCCAAGGCCCGCGGCCGCAACCGCTTCGAGTTCTTCTCGGAGGCGCTGCAGGCCGAGGTGGTCAAGACCAAGCGCGTGGCCGACGAAATCCTCAGCGGGCTCGAGCGCAATGAATTCGTCGCCTGGTTCCAGCCGCAGTTCGACGCCCACACGCTCGACGTGGTCGGCGTCGAGGCGCTGGCCCGCTGGCAGCATCCAAGCGAGGGCATCAAGGCGCCCGATGCCTTCATGCCCATTGCCGAAGAGCTCAACGTGGTCGCCACGGTCGATCGGCTGATCCTGGAGCAATCGCTTGCCGCCCTCGCCCGCTGGGACGCCATGGGCCTGGGCGTGCCGCGCGCCTCGGTCAACGTCTCGCTGCGCCGGCTCAATGACGAAGACCTCATCAACGGCTTGCGGCGGCTCAATATCGAGCCGGGACGGCTGTCGTTCGAGCTGGTGGAATCGATCTACCTCGATGAAGGCGATGCCGTAGTCGGCTGGAATATCGACCAGATCAAGGAACTGGGCATCGATGTCGAGATCGACGATTTCGGCACCGGCTATGCCTCGATCGTGTCGCTGCAGAAACTGCGCCCCAAGCGCCTCAAGATCGACCGGCAACTGGTCAATCCGATCCTGGTCGATCCGGGCCAGCGCCAGTTGCTCGCTTCCATTGTCGATATCGGCAAGTCGATGGGCATCGAAGTGGTCGCCGAAGGCGTCGAGACCATGGCGCATGCCGCCATCCTGCGCGACCTGGGCTGCGATATCCTGCAGGGCTACGCCTTCTCCCGGCCGCTGAGCGCCGCCGATCTCGAAACCTTCCTCAAGGCCAAGGCCTGGCGCCAGGCCTCCTGACCGCCTCCCAACCACGGCGTCATTCCCGCGAAAGCGGGAATCCCCCTTCGTCCATCGGGAATCCCCCTTCGTCCATCAAGTAAGATTTCCGCTTTCGCGGCGGTGGTGCGGTGGGTACAAGGCCATCTTGTATGGAACTGGAGACTGGCAATGAGCGATGAACAGGGACGCTTCGGCATCGGCGTGATCGGGGCCGGAATGGGGGCCAAGCCGCATGCGCTGGCGCTGCAATCGCTGAGCAAGGACATTGCCGTGCTCGGCGTCTATCGCCGCGACGCGGTGCAGCGCGCCCAGTTCTGCCAGGCCTATGGTTTCCCCGAGGCCGAAAGCTACGAGGCGCTGCTGGCCGATCCGCGGCTCGACGCCGTGCTGGTGGTTACCCCGCCCAATGCGCGCGAGGCCATCGTCGCCGCCGCCGCCAGGGCGGGCAAGCATGTGCTGCTGGAAAAGCCGGTGGAACGGACATTGGCCGCCGCCGAGCGGATCGTCCGGCTCGCCGACGGGGCCGGCATCAAGCTCGGTGTGGTGTTCCAGCACCGTTTCCGCCGCGCGTCGCGCTATCTGGCCGAAGCGGTTGCCGAGGGGCGCTATGGCCGGCTCGAGGCGGTGCATCTGGTGGTGCCGTGGTGGCGGCCGCAGGCCGGCTATTACGACCAGCCCGGACGCGGCACGCTCGCGCAAGATGGCGGCGGGGTGCTCATCACCCAGGCCATCCATTCGCTCGACCTGATGCTCAGCCTCTGCGGCGCAGTCGATGCCGTCACCGCCATGGCGAAGACGACGCGGCTCCATGCAATGGAAACCGAGGACTTCGTTTCCGCCGGCCTCGAATTTTCCAATGGCGCGGTCGGCGCGGTCATGGCGACGACGGCCAGTTTCCCCGGCGGACCGGAAAGCCTGACGCTCAACTTCGCCCATGCCACGGCAACGCTCACCGCCGGCAACCTCACCGTCCGCACCATGGCGGGCGAGACCATCACCGAAGGCGAAGCCAGCCAGGGCGGTGGCGGCGCCGACCCCATGGCCTTCCCCTTCGACTGGCACGCCGCCCAGATCGCCGATTTCGCCGACGCGGTGCGCCATGATCGCCAGCCGCTCAGCAATGGCCATACGGCATTGCAGGTGCATCGGCTGATCGACGCCATGATGGCTTCGGCACAGCAGGGACGGCGGGTGGCGGTCTGAGGGCGTAGCACACGCCCTCGTGGTTCGAGGCTCGCCAAGAGCTCGCACCTCGCCATGAGGACTACTGGAATACTGAGCTAGCAGTAGCCCTCATGGTGAGGTGCGCTTCTTCAGCGCCTCGAACCACGAGGGCGTGGCACGCAGGACCTACCCCGCCAGCGCCGCCTTCTTCGCCAACCGCGCCTTGATGCTCTCGACGCTCGAATTGGGCGTCGCGGCGAACAGCGTGCGGGTATAGGCATGCTGCGGGCTGGTGAAGACTTCGTCGCGCGTGCCGTGCTCCACGACATCGCCGAAATACATCACCATCACCTCGTCGGCGATGTAGCGCACGACGCTGAGGTCATGGCTGATGAACACATAGGTCAGGCCGAACTCGTCCTGCAGGTCCTTGAGCAGGTTGAGGATTTGCGCCTGCACGCTGAGGTCCAGTGCCGAGACCGGTTCGTCCAGCACGAGGAAGCTCGGATTGAGCATCAGCGCCCGCGCGATGGCGATGCGCTGGCGCTGGCCGCCCGAGAACATGTGCGGATAGCGATTGAAGTGCTCGGGGCCGAGGCCGACCTTGAGCAGCATGGCCATGGCCTTGTCGCGCCGCTCGGCCGCCGACATCGTGGTGTTGAGCAGCAAGGGCTCCGCCAGCACATCACCGATCTTCTGGCGCGGATTGAGCGAGCCATAGGGGTTCTGGAACACGATCTGCACCTTCTGGCGCAGTTCGCGCGTCACATGCGCCGCGCTGGCCGAAAGGCCGTCGATCAGGATTTCGCCCGAGGTCTGCGGGTCGATCAGCGTGATCATGCGCGCCAGGGTCGACTTGCCGCAGCCGCTTTCCCCAACCACGGCCAGGGTCTTGCCCTTTTCCAGCTTGAAGTTCACGCCCTTGACGGCATGAACGATCTTGGCCGGGCGGAGGAAGCCGCCGGAGGTGACATAGTCGCGCGTCAGGTTGCGGACTTCGAGAACGGGTGTCGTCATGCCGAGCCCCCCGGCGCCGGTTCGAACACGAAGTCGGACACCGTCGGCAGGCGATCGCCCACCGCGTTTTCCGGCAGCGCCGAGAGCAGCGCGCGCGTGTAGTTGGATTTGGGGTTTTCGAACAGGGAGAGCACGTCGGCCTCCTCCATCTTGTGCCCCTTGTATTGCACGATCACCCGATCGGCCGTCTCAGCCACCACGCCCATGTCATGGGTGATCATGATCAGTCCCATGCCGGTATCGAGCTGGAGCTGCACCAGCAGGTCGAGGATCTGCTTCTGGATGGTCACGTCGAGCGCGGTGGTCGGCTCGTCGGCGATCAGCAGTTTCGGATGGCACGAAATCGCCATGGCGATCATCACGCGCTGGCACTGGCCGCCGCTCATCTGATGCGGGTAGGCGCCGAGCCGCTCCGCCCCGTCGGCAATGCCGACCAGGTTGAGCAGCTCCACGGCGCGGTCGCGCGCCGCGCGGCCATGCAGGCCCAGATGCTTGCCCAGCACTTCCTCGAGCTGGAAGCCCACGGTGAAGCAGGGATTGAGGCTCGCCACCGGCTCCTGGAAGATCATGGCAATATCCTTGCCGATGATCTGCCGCTTGTCGCGCGGGCTCATCGTGAGCAGGTCGATGCCTTCGAATTCCATCCTGTCGGCGGTAACGGTCGCGGTGGCGGGCAAGAGGCCCATCACCGCCAGCATGGCCACCGACTTGCCGGAACCGGATTCGCCGACAATGGCCAGCACTTCGCGATTGTCCACCGACACGTCGATGCCATCGACGGCCTTGAACAGGCCAACCGAGGTATCGAACGAGACGGTGAGATTGCGGATATCAAGCAGGGGCATGGATCAGCTCCTCTTGAGCTTGGGATCGAGGGCGTCGCGCAGGCCGTCGCCGATGAGGTTGATGGCCAGCACGGTGATGAGGATGGCCAGGCCCGGGAAGGTCACCACCCAGGGCGCCTTGAGGATGAATTCGCGCGCCGTGGCCAGCATGGTGCCCCATTCGGGGGTCGGCGGCTGGGCGCCCATGCCGAGAAAGCCGAGCGCCGCCGCATCGAGGATGGCGTTGGAAAAGCTCAGCGTCGCCTGCACGATGATGGGGCCCAGGCAATTGGGCAGGATGGTGATGAGCATGAGCCGGATATGGCTGGCGCCGGAGAGTTTGGCCGCCGTCACATATTCGCGGTTCTTCTCGGCCATGACGGCCGCCCGGACCAGCCGGGCAAAGTGCGGTTGCAGCACGATGGCGATGGCGATCATGGCATTGAACAGGCCGGGCCCGAGAATAGCCACCAGCACCAGCGCCAGCAGCAGCGACGGGAAGGCCAGGATGATATCCATGACGCGCATGATCGCCACGTCGACCCAGCCGCGGAAATAGCCGGCCAGCACACCGAGAATGACGCCCACGAACAGGGCACCGATCACCACGAAGAAGCCGATGAACAGCGAATAGCGCGCGCCGTGGATGAGGCGGCTGAGCATGTCGCGGCCGACCGGATCGGTGCCGAGGATGAAGCGTGGATCGCTGCCGGCCTCCCATATCGGAGGCTTGAGCAGGGCGTCGCGATACTGGATATCGGGCGAATAGGGCGCGATCAGCGGCGCGAAGATGGCCATGAGCACGAGCAGCGCGAAAACGGTCAGGCCGATGACGGCGCCGCGATTGACCGAGAAATAATACCAGAATTCGCGCAGGCCCGAGGCGGGCTTGCTGGCGGTGGCAACGGGTTCGGTGCTGGGAGCCATGCTACTGTACCCGGATGCGTGGATTGATGAAGGCATAGAGCAGGTCGACAGCCAGGTTCACCGCCATGACGATGAGCGCGATGATCAGCAGCCCCGATTGCACCACGACATAGTCGCGCTTGAAGATGGAATCGATCATCCACTTGCCGACGCCGGGCCAGGTGAAGATGGTCTCGGTGAGGATGGCGCCGCCCATCAACAGCCCGACCTGCAGGCCGATGGTGGTGATGACAGGGATCAGCGCATTGCGCAGGGCATGGATATTGACCACCCGGCGCGGCGACAGGCCCTTGGCGCGCGCGGTGCGCACATAGTCCTCGCCCAGCACTTCGAGCATGGCCGAGCGGGTCTGGCGCGCGATCACCGCCAGCGGAATGGTCCCCAGCACGATTGCTGGCAGGATGAGGTGCCGCAGGGCCGAAACGAAGGCGGGCCAGTTGCCATAGAGCAAGGTGTCGACAAGCATGAAGCCGGTGATCGGCCGCAGGAAGAAGGTCAGCGCGATCCGGCCCGAGACCGGCGTCCAGCCGAGATAGCCGGAAAAGAAGATGATGAGCAGCAGGCCCCACCAGAAGATGGGCATGGAATAGCCTGTCAGCGCCACGCCCATCGTGGCCTGGTCGAACCAGGAGCCGCGCTTGACCGCGGCAAAGATGCCGGCGGGAATGCCGATGATCACGGCCAGGAACATGGCGGTAAGCGCCAGCTCGATCGTGGCCGGGAACAGGGTCAGGAATTCGGTGATGACCGGGCGCTTGGTGGCGAGCGAGATACCGAAATCGCCCTGCAGCACACTGCCCAGATAATCGAAATATTGCTGCCAGATCGGCAGGTTGTAGCCGAACTGCTCCTTGAGGATTTCATAGCGCTCGGGGGTCACGCCGTGCTGGCCGGCCATGGCGAGAATGGGGTCGCCCGGCAGCACGCGCACAAAGGCGAAGGCACAGATGGAAATGCCGATGACGGTCGGCACGATCAGCGCCAACCGGCGCAGCAGGTAGTTGAGCATGTGCGGGTCTTTACCCTTGGCCACCCGGGCCGCCGCAGCGGACCGGATCGCAGACGTTTCCTGTGGCGGCGGACTCTTGCCGGGCGCCGCTGACCGGCGCCTCGTGGTCCTGCTCTCGAATGGAGGCGCCTGACGCAGCACCTTAAAGAGGGGAGCCCCGTTCCGGTCCGGCCGGATCGAGGCTCCTGTTCGCTAGATGGGGGCGCCCAGGATTACTCCTGGATATCCACGCCCTTGAAGATGTGGCTGCCGAGCGGGCTCATATGGTAGTTGAGCACGGTCTTCTTCATCGGCATGAACACGCGGCTGTGGGCCAGGGTGATCGCCGGTTCCTCGGCCTTGAAGATTTCCTGGGCCTTGGTGTAGAGCGCGGTGCGCTCGGCCGGGTCGGAAATCGCCTTGGCGTCCTGGATGGCAGCCTCGAAGTCTTCGTTGCACCAGCTCGAATAGTTGCTCACACCAATGGCCGAGCACGAGAACAGGGTGGCAAAGAAGTTATCCGGATCGCCATTGTCGCCGGTCCAGCCGATCATGAACGGGCCCTTGCGGTCGGGCTGCTTGCCGCGCTCGCGATATTCGGTCCATTCGTAGGTCACGATGTTGGCGGTGACGCCGACAGCGGCCCAGTCAGCCTGGATGAGTTCGGCAACGCGCTGGCCGTTCGGATTGTACGGACGCGACACGGGAATCGCCCAGAGGTCGGTGGTCAGGTCGGTCACGCCGGCGGCAGCCAGCATTTCCTTGGCCTTTTCCGGATCGTAGACATCGGCCGGGGTGGCTTCGTCATAGGACCACATGGTCGGCGGGATCAGGTTCTTGGCGTCCTGGCCGGCACCCTGGTACACGGCCTCGATGATGGCGGACTTGTCGATCGCCATGGTCAGGGCCTTGCGCACGTCCGGATTGTCGAACGGCGGCTCGGTGGTGTTGTACGAGATATAGCCGATGTTCAGGCCCTCGGATTCCATCACGTTGAGGTTGTCATCGGCCTTGAGGGTCTCGATGTCAGCCGGAGCCGGGTAGGGCATGATATCGCATTCACCGGCCAGCAGGCGCTGGGCGCGCACCGAAGCGTCGGTGGTGATGGCGAAGATCAGGTCGTCGATCGGCTGCTTGCCATCCCAGTAATCGGGGAAGGCGGCATAGCGGATGACGGTATCGAGCTGGTAGTCGACGAACTGGAACGGACCGGTGCCGACGGGCTGCGTCGAGAAGGCAGCCATGTCGCCCGAGGCCTCGAGCTGGTCGGCATATTCCTTGGACACGATCGATGCGAACTGCATCGCCAGGTTCGCCAGCATCGGCGAATTGGGCTCGGTCAGGGTGAACTTGACGGTCAGGTCATCGATCTTCTCGATCGAAGCGAGATACTTGGGCATGTCCATGCCCTGGAAATAGTCCCAGGTCATGCCTTCGAGATAGGCGTGCCACGGATTGTCTTCCTTCCACTGGCGCTCGAACGAGAAGATCACGTCGTCGGCGTTCATGTCGCGGGTGGGGGTGAAGTAGGGCTCGGTGTGGAACTTGACGCCGGGACGCAGGTGGAACGTGTATTCCAGGCCGTCCTCGGAGATGTCCCAGCTTTCTGCCATGGACGGGATGACTTCGGTGGTGCCGGGGGCGAATTCGACCAGGCGCTCATAGATGGTATGGGCCGAAGCGTCGAAGTCGTTGCCGCCCGTGGTCGGGCCGGGATCGAAGTGGGCCGGCGAGGCTTCCGAGCAGTAAATCAGTTGCTTGGCCTGGGCCGCGCCAGCGGCGAGCGCCAGAATGGCCGTCGCCGCCAGCAGCGTTTTCATCAATTTCATGATTGTTGTCTCCCGAAACTATTATGCGCACCCGGCTTGCCAACCGGGGCTTGGGCGTCAACAAAGCCTAGAATCCATGGGAGCGCAAGCAGGCAGTTTGACCATTTGGTCAATCTGATGACAGCCAGAACGTCCTTCCACAGGATTGGACGGTTTTGGAACGAACCGTTCGGTGGACCCCATGGTGGCTTGACCCGCCCATGCCGCTGGTGATCCATGGTCTCCCATGAGCCAATCCATCGCCACCGTCTCCCTGCTCGTCGCCGACTATGACGAGGCCATCACATTCTATTGCGATACGCTGGGTTTTGACCTGGTGACCGATACCGACCTCGGGGGCGGCAAGCGCTGGGTGGTGGTGGCCCCGCCAGGCCGCACCGGCGCACAATTGCTGCTGGCCCGTGCCGATGGCGAAAGCCAGCGCGCCGCCATCGGCAATCAGGGCGGCGGCCGGGTGATGTTCTTCCTCGAGACCGGCAATTTCGCGCGGGATCACGCCGCCATGATCGAACGCGGCGTCAAATTCATCGAAGAGCCGCGCCATGAGGCCTATGGTTCGGTCGCCGTCTTCATCGATCTCTATGGAAACAAATGGGACTTCATCCAGCCCAGCCGCTGATGCTGGCTTTGCTGCTCGCCACGCCGGCCAGCGCGCAGGAGGCCGGCTGGCACTATTCGCCGCTGCCGGGCGAGGGCGATCGCGCCACGCTGGGCTGCGCCCTCGACTCGACGCCCCAGATCTATGCCTGCCTCGCCGTGCGCTGCGAGGACGATTTCACCACCGGCATCCATATCCATACCAGCCGGTCCGGTGGCGATGCCGGGCGCTGGGCCATCACCGTCGACAAGGAAACCCGCTCCTTCGACGCCGAGGCGGCCATGCCTTACGGCGCTCGGCTGGTCGGGGATTTTTCCTGGGTACTCTATAATCTCGCCAATGGCGCCGTCGCCTATCTGGCGCCCGAGGATGGCTCGGACATGCCGGCCAACCACATTCCGCTCGATGGCTCGCTCTATGCCATCAACGCCGCCCTCGCCTACTGCGCGCCGCGCGTTCCGGTCGAGCCGAAGCCGGACAGTAGGGGTGCCACGCAATCGTGGTTCGAGGGTCGCTACGCTCCCGCCTCACCACGAGGGCGTGCCGCAATGCCTACCACTCAAATTCCGGCCCGTTCTCCCGCGCGCCCATCAGGAACACATCGCTCATCAGCCGCAGCGGGGCGGCATCGACGTCGCTTTCGTGGCGTTCCAGCAGCCCGGCGAAATGCTCGTACATGGCGGCATATTCGCCGTCGCCATGCTTGAGCACCAGTTCGTCATTGATGGTGAGCGAACGCCCGCCGCCCTCGAGCTTGATGACATCGCCAGCCCCGGTCTCGACCCTTATGGTCCAGATCTCGCCGCTCTCCTCAAGCCAGTTGAAGCCCGCCGACAGCCGGGGCTGATGCAACTGCCCCGACTTGAAGACGATCTCGACATCGACGGGGGTTTGCCGGTTTGAAGGGAAGGTCAGCGTGGAGCGCTCGACGAAAACCGGGAAGGGCATGATCTTGGTGAAGATTGAGAGCGCATTGATGCCCGGATCGCAGACGCCGAAGCCGCCCGGCTCCCACACCCAGTCCTGGCCGGGATGCCATTTGCGCACGCTTTCGCGCCAGTCGATGCGCACCGACCGGACGCCGTCCTGGGCAAGGATCTCCCTGGTGCGGTCCACCGCCGGATTCCATTGGCTGTGCCAGGTCTGGTAGAGGACGCGATCAAGGCGCCGCGCATGGGCGATCAGGTCGTCCAGTTCGGAAATGGTGGTGGTGGGGGGCTTTTCCATCATCACATCCTTGCCGGCGTCGAGCGCCTCGCGGACATATTGATGGCGAATGCCGGGCGGGGTGCAGATCGAAACCAGCGACACGTCAGGCAGCGCGGCGTAGAGCTCGGCCGGGCTGCGGAAGGCCGGCAGGCCGTTGTGGCTCAAGCCACGGGTCGAGACGGTCGCCGCCAGTTCGAAATCATCGGATGCGTCGATGACCGGCAGGTGCTGGTCCTGCGCGATCTTGCCCACGCCGATGACGGCGATCCTGCGTCTGGCCATAAGGCGGCTCCTTCCCGAAAGTCGGGCGTATAGAACAGAGCCACCCCCACTCTGCCAAGGGGCAATTGTATGATTATTTTGGCGGCTGCCAGAGCTCGATCTGGTTGCCCTCCGGGTCATGCAGGCGACAGAACCGGCCGGTCTCGGGCGTGTCCCACTCCTCCGGCCGGGTTTCGGTGGCAATCCCCGCCGCATTGAGCTGGCGCATCATCCCGTCGAGATCATCGACGCGGAAGTTGATCATCCATTGCTTGTCCGCGGGAAAATACTCGCTCGTCTGCTTGAATGGCGCGAAGACCGTGAGGCCCTGTTCCTGCTGCCATAGCTCGGTAATGCCGAGATGCTTCTCATACCAGGCGGCCAGGGCCTTGGTATCGCGGGAGCGGAAAAAGATGCCCCCGATGCCCAATACTTTTGCCATTCTTCGCTGTCCTCACTGGATGAGTATCGCCCGGAAGTCATTGACATTGGTGCCGGTCGGCCCGGTCACCAGCAGGTCGCCGATGGCGTTGAAGGCGCCCCAGGCGTCGTTGCCCGCCAAAGCCGCCAGCGGGTCGATCCTCGCCTTGCGCAGGCGCGTCGCGGTGCTGCCGTCGGCAAAGGCGCCGGCATTGTCCTCGGAGCCATCGATGCCGTCGGTATCGGCCGCCAGCGCGGAAATGCCGTCCACGCCGTCAATGGCGATGGCGAGGGCGAGCAGGAATTCGGCATTGCGGCCACCCCTGCCGCCCTTGCCGCGCAGGGTCACCGTGGTTTCCCCGCCCGAGAGCAGCACAACGGGCTTGTTGAACGGCCGGTTGCGCTGGGCGATTTCACGCGCCATGGCCGCATGCACCTGCGCCACGTCGCGCGATTCCCCCTCGATGGAATCGGAAAGAATGGCGGCTTCGATCCCCTGGCTTCGCGCCAGCTCCGCCGCCGCTTCCAGCGACAGGGCGGCCGAGGCAATGGTGCGCACACTGTTGCGGGCGAAGACGGCGTCACCCGGCATCGGTGCCAGGTTGTCGGTGCCGGCCAGCAACGCATGGGCATGGGGTGGCAGTTCCAGCCGGTAGAGCCCGGCATATTTGCGCGCCAGTTCGCGCGAACCGGAAAGCGGAATGGTCGGCCCCGAGGCCACCAAAGCCGGATCGTCACCCGGCACGTCGGACACGATCAGACTCGCCACGCGCGCGGGAGCGCAATGGGCCGCCAGCCGCCCGCCCTTGATGGTCGAAAACTGGTTGCGAATGAGGTTCATCACCGAAATGGGAGCGCCCGAGGCCAGCAGCGTCCGATTGATCGCTTGTTCGTCGTCGAAAGTCAGCCCCGGCGCCGGTGCCGGCAGCAAGGCCGAGCCGCCGCCCGAGATCAGCGCCACGACCAGGTCGTCTGGCCCAAGCCCCGAGACGGTTTCCAGCATGCGCCGCGCCGCGAGGAACCCCGCCTCGTCGGGCACCGGATGGGCCGCCTCGACAATCTCGATCCGCTCGCAAGCCTCGGCATAGCCGTAGCGCGTCACCACCAGCCCGGTGAGCGGCCCGTCCCAGGCCTCTTCGAAAGCCCGCGCCATCTGGGCGGAGGCCTTGCCGGCGCCGATGACCACGGTGCGGCCAACCGGCTTTTCCGGTAGGTGCCGGCGTATGGCCAAGGCCGGTTGTGCCTGCGCCACGGCTCGGCGGAACATCTGTTCGAGCAGGTCGCGGTCCAAAAGTCTCTCCCGGCTTGCGATTCGGTGCGGGCAAGGGTAGCCAGCAATGGGTTGCGTGGACAGTTGTCAAACAGGCGACACAGAGTCCGAATAGCGGGCTGGTCAAGGAGTTCCGATGACAGAACGATTCGCGATCTATTTTGCCCCCGCCGCCACCAGCAATCTGTGGGAGCGGGCCGCCACCTGGCTGGGGCGCGACGCCAGCGACGGCACACTGTTCGACGGCCCGGTGGCCGGCATAGACCGCGACCGGCTGCTCAACCTCACCCAGTCGGCCAACCGCTACGGCTTCCATGCCACGCTCAAGGCGCCGATGGCGCTGGTCGACGGCGCCAGCGAAGCCGATCTGCGCGCTGCCCTCGCCGAATTCGCGCCCCGGCACCGGCCCCTCGATCTCGGCCGGCTCAAGCTCGCCTCATTGCAGGGCTTTCTTGCCCTGATGGTCGATGGCGACAACGAAAGCCTGCAGGATTTCGCTGCTCATGTGGTCGAGGATTTCGATCCCCTGCGCGCGCCGATGAGCGTCAGGGATCGCTCCGCCCGTGCCGGCAAGGGGCTCAGCGAGCGGCAGATCGAGCTGCTCGACGCCTATGGCTATCCTTATGTCTTCGAGGAATTCCGCTTCCACATGACGCTGACCGACCGGCTGGAGGAAGCCGACGCGCGGGATATCGCGACGGCCGCCGCCACCTGGTTCGGCCCGGTGCTGGAGGAACCTGTCCTGCTCGACCGGCTATCGCTGTTCCACGAGCAGGAGGCCGGCAAGCCCTTCCGCCGCATCGGCGATTTCAAGCTGGGAGAAGCCGCCTGAATGGTCGAGAGCCAATTCCGCAATGCCCGTGTCGTGCTGGGTGGCGAAGTCATCGAGGGCAGCCTTGCCTTGCGCGAGGGCGTCATCACCGCCATCGATTCCGGCCCGGCGCAGGCGGGCGAGGACCTCGATGGCGATTACCTGATCCCGGGCCTCGTCGAGCTGCATACCGATCATCTCGAAAGCCATTATCGTCCCCGTCCCGGCGTGTTCTGGGATGCGATGGCGTCGCTGCATGCCCATGACGTGCAGATCATCGGCTCGGGCATAACCACCGTATTCGACGCGGTGCGGATCGGTTCGGATCCCGACCTGCCCAGCATGGGCGAACATGTCGAAAAGCTCACCGGCGCCATCGAAACCGGCCGCAGGGATGGCTGGCTGCGCGCCGAGCATTTCGTGCATCTGCGCTGTGAATTGCCGGCGCATGACGTCATCGCCCAGTTCGAGGCTCATGCCACCCACGAGCATACGCGGCTGGCTTCTGTGATGGACCACACGCCAGGCCAGCGCCAGTTCCGCTCGCTCGACGACTACAAGCGCTTCTACAAGGACAAGATGGGCCGCAGCCAGGCCGAGCTCGATGCCTATCTCGATGCGAGGCAGGCAGAGCACGAGCGGTATTCGGCGCCCAATCGCGCGCATATCGTCGCCCGCGCCAAACAGCTGGGCCTGCCGCTCGCCAGCCACGACGACACCACGCTGCTCCATGTCGAGGAGGGTGTGGCCGATGGCGTCGCCATCTCGGAATTCCCCACCACGCTCGAAGCCGCCTCGGCCGCGCATGATGCGGGTCTCGCCATCCTGATGGGCGCGCCCAATGTGGTGCGCGGCAAATCCCATTCGGGCAATATCTCGGCAACCGACCTGGTGCGCGCGAGACTGCTCGATATCCTCTCGTCGGACTATGTGCCCTTTGCCCTGCTGCAGGCCGCCTTCGTGCTGCCGCAGCGGGTCGACGGGCTCGCTTTGCCCGAGGCATTGGCCACGGTCACGCGCAATCCAGCGCGCGCCGCCGGGCTCGACGATCGCGGCGAGATCGCCCCCGGCAAGCGGGCCGACCTGGTCCGCGTCAGGGTGGTGGGCGGGCTGCCCATCGTCCGCGGCGTCTGGCGGCAGGGCGTGAGGGTAAGCTGATCCATGGCGCGACCGCTCGGTTCACTTGTCCTTGTGGTCGGCCCCTCCGGGGTGGGCAAGGACACGCTGATAGCGGGCGCCCGCCACGCCCTGGGCAATGACAAGCGCTTCGTCTTCGTGCGGCGCCTGGTCACCCGCCCCACCTCCATCGAGAGCGAGGACCATGACAGCCTCGATGCCGAAACCTTCCGGCAGATGGAGGCGGCCGGGCGCTTCGCCCTGTCCTGGGATGCGCATAACCTGCGCTATGCGCTGCCGCTCAGCCTCGATACCGACCTGGCTCTGGGCAAGACCGTGGTCGCCAATGTCTCCCGCCATGTCGTCAGCGAAGCGCTGGACAAATATCCGAGTTGCGCGGTGGTGCTGATCAGCGCCGAGATTTCCTGCCGCGCCGAGCGGCTGACCCGGCGCGGACGCGAAAGCGCCGACCAGATCACCGCGCGGCTGGCGCGCGAAAGCGCGCCGGTGCCATCGGGCGTCACCCCTGTCATCATCGACAATTCGGGGCTGCTGGCCATCGGCGTCACCGCCTTCGTCATGGCCCTGCGCACCATCGCCGCGCAGGAATAGCCGGAGCGCGTGAACCCTTGGCGGGCTGGCGCGTTGCTCCTGCGCAAAGCGTCAGGAGTTTTTCATGAGTCGCAATGGACTATATGCCGTGGTCGCCATCCTGCTGGTCGCGATCGTCGGCTTTGGCATCTATACCTACCAGCAGCAGACCCGCCCGGGCATCGAAGTGCGGGTAGACGAGCAGGGGATTTCCATCGATGGCAATGGATGATGAAGGCGAACGTCGGCAAGCCATCGCCACGGCCATAGCGGGTGAGCTGGAACGGCAGGCCCGCGATGGCGCCCAGCGCATCGATATCGACGCGCTGGCCGAGGCCATCGACATCGCGCTGGAGCCGCCGGCACCGGCCAATGAAGGCCGGCACCCGGACGAACTCAACGCCACCAATGACGATTGAAGTGAGTGTCGACACACCAGGTCACACGCACAGAGTCATTCCCGCGAAAGCGGGAATGACTCGGCCCAGCTTCATGCCGCGTCGGCACTGCCCTTGCGAACGGCCTGCGACACGGCAAAATGGGCCTTTTCGACCGTTTCGAACTGCTGGCCGTCGATGGCGAAGGCCGGCAGCTTGACCGCGAGGAAGCGGTAGCCGTCGGCATGCGGCACCACGACGCCGAGCGGTTCGCCGGCGACTTCTATGACAATTGGCTTATGGGCCTGAGCCCGGTCGAGACTGCGTTCCTGCATGGGTGGGTGCTCCACTTGCGCATTGCACGGGGCCAGAATTGGTAGCACGAGAGCGAGTCGCACATTCCGGCCGGCAACGCTGGGGGTCTATCGGAAGACTGAGACGAAGGCGTGACAGCAGGTCACATTCGTTTGCAGCGACAGGTCCCTTGCCACCGTTTGGCGGCGTGCAGGTTGGTGCGTACGAGCGGACAACCGGCATGGATAGTGAAGGTAATAGATGGAGACATCTTCATTCCTTTCCTGCGGGTTGAACGACACGGGAGCATCGGCAAGTGCCGATACGTGACGGCAAGATAGGAGCGTTTGGCGCCGATTGCTAGACGCGCAGCGACCGCCCGATGCAGATTTTCGGAAAAAGACTGCTCGACTTTAGCTGTATGCCAGAAATCTGATCATGATATTCATATTTTGACGTACGTCCGTCATCGGCACCACCCTTCGGGCGGCGCTTGAACTGGGCCAAACAATCTGTTGTTGTCCGTTTCAACAAGGCGCCACCGCGGACAATCGCGGTCCGAGGGGTATACGACGTGTCCGAAGACGACCTGCCTTCTGCAGCGAAAGGCAAGCGCGGCGTCAAGCCATCCGGCAAGCCGACGCTCAAGACCATTGCGCAGATGACGGGTTTTGCCGTCACCACGATTTCCCGCGCCCTCAACAATGCCCCCGAGCTCGCCCAGGAAACCCGCGACCGCGTGCAGAAGATCGCCGCCGAAATCGGCTACCTGCCCGACCGCGCGGCCCTGCGCCTCAAGACCGGCCGCACCAATGTCATCGCCCTGGTGCTGGAGCCGGACGAGCAGATTTACGGCTTCGGCTCCTCCATCGTCACCGGCCTCACCGAGGCGGTGCGCGACACGGCCTATCACGTCGTCATCACGCCCCTGTTCCGCAATGTGCAGCCGATCGAGCCGATCAAGCATATCGTGCGCAATCGCATGGCCGATGGGGTGATCTTCTCCAAGGCCGAGACTTTCGACGAGCGCATCCGCTTTCTCATCGACAACGAGTTCCCCTTTGTCAGCCATGGCCGCACCAACTGGCCCGAGCAGCATGCCTCGGTCGATTTCAACAACGAAGCCTATGCCTATGGCGCGGTGAAGCGCCTGGTGCAGAAGGGCTGCCGCAAGGTGTCCATCGTCCTGCCCGAAAGCGCCCTGACCTATACCGATCATCTCAAGACCGGCATGGCCCGCGCAGCCGGGGAGGCCGGCATCGAGCACGAATTCGCTGCCGACGTGAATCTGGGCAGCCCGACCGACGCCATCCGCAATTATGTGATGAAGCGCACCAAGCGCCCCGACGGGCCCGACGGCTGGGTCTGCGCCTCGGAGGTCTCGGCCCTGGCGGTCATCGGCGGCCTCAACGAGGCCGGCCGCGTCGTCGGCCAGACCGCGCATGTGGTGGCCAAGCAATCCTCGCAGATGTTCGCCCAGTTCCAGCCGGGCGCCGAGACCGTATTCGAGGATTTCGTCGGTGCAGGCCGCCAGCTCGGCGCCGTCCTGCTGCGCCGCATCGCTGGCGAAGGCCCCGAGGGGCTGCAACAGCTCACCGAACCGAAATTCGAGTGGAAGGACTGAGAGTCCAGCTCATCGCCCACACGGGCGATTCCGCCTACCCTTCCAGCTCTTCCCGCAGCAATTCCAGTTCCAGCCACTGTTCCTCCGCCGCCGCCCGCTTGGCCTCGGCTTCCATCAGCGCCTTGGATTTCGCTGCGAAACCCGCCGGGTCGCGCGCATAGAAATTGGCATCGGCCAGTGCGGCATTGATCGCCTTGATCTCGTCCTCGAGCCCGTTGATCGTCCTGGGCAGGGTTTCGAGCGCGTGCTTTTCCTTGAAGCTCATCTTGCGCTTCGGCGCGGCGGACACGGCAGCCGTGGTTTGGGCCAGGCTGGTTTTGCCCGGCCGGTGCGCCTTGGGCGCCGGTTCGCGGGCGGTGACGCCCTCGCCGCGCTGGATCACCATGTCGGAATAGCCGCCGGCATATTCGGTCCAGATGCCATTGCCTTCGGCAATGATCACCGAGGTCGCCACCCGGTCGAGGAAATCGCGGTCGTGGCTTACCACGATGACGGTGCCGGCATAGTCCGAGACCATTTCCTCCAGAAGGTCGAGCGTTTCGAGATCGAGATCGTTGGTCGGCTCGTCCAGCACCAGGAAGTTCGAGGGCAGCGACAAAGCCCGGGCCAGGGCCACGCGCGCCCGCTCCCCACCCGAAAGCTTGCCGATGGGCGTATTGGCCTGTTCGGGGCCGAACAGGAAGTCCTTCATATAGCCCACCACATGCTTGGGCTGGCCGTTGATCTGCAGCGTATCCGAGCCGCCCCCGGTCAATGCTTCCTTGAGCCGCGTCTCGGGATGAAGCTTGGCCCGCCCCTGGTCGAGCATGGCCAGTTCCAGCGCCGAACCGAGCTTGATCTTGCCGCTGTCGGGTTCGAGCAGCCCGGTCAGCATCTTGATCAGCGTGGTCTTGCCGGCGCCATTGGGACCGACAATGCCGATGCGGTCGCCGCGCAGCACGCGGGTCGAAAAATCGCCGACGATCACCCGCTCGCCATAGCGCTTGGCAATGTTCTCGGCTTCCACCACCAGCGCGCCGGATGTCCTGCCCTCGGACACCTGCATATTGACCGAGCCGGTCACCCGCCGCTGTTCGCGCCGATCCTGCCGCAGCCCAGCCAGCCGCTCCAGCCGCCCCACATTGCGCTTGCGCCGGGCGGTGACGCCATAGCGCAGCCAGTGTTCCTCGCGCACGATCTGCCGGTCGAGCTTGTGGCGGTCGCGCTCCTCCTCTTCCAGCACGGAATCGCGCCAGGCTTCGAAATGCGAAAAACCCTTGTCGAGCCGGCGCGTCACGCCGCGATCGAGCCAGACGGTCGCTTTGGTCAGATCGGCGAGGAAGCGCCGGTCGTGGCTGATCAGCACCATGGCCGACCGCAGACTGTCGAGTTCGGCCTGCAGCCATTCGATGGCGGGCAGGTCGAGATGGTTGGTCGGCTCGTCGAGCAGCAGGATATCGGGCTTGGGGGCCAGCACCCGCGCCAGCGCGGCCCGGCGCCCCTCGCCGCCTGAAAGATTTTTCGGGCTTTCGGCACCGGTCAGCCCGAGCGAGTTCAGCAGATATTGGGCGCGATATTTGTCATCGCCCGGCCCCAGCCCGGCTTCGACATAGTCGAGCGTCGTCGCATAGGCCGAAAGGTCCGGCTCCTGCGGCAGGTAGCGCACGGTGGCGCTGGGTTCGATGAAGCGCACCCCGCCATCATGGGCAACATCGCCCGAGGCGATCTTGAGCAAAGTCGACTTGCCCGAGCCGTTGCGCCCTACCAGCGCTATGCGCTGGCCCGGCGACACGATGAGTTCGGCACTTTCGAGCAGCGTCGTGCCGCCGAAGGTCAGATGGATATTCTGGAGCGAAAGAAGGGGTGCAGCGGCCATGGCGCGGATAGAGCACAAGGCCCGAGCAAAGAAAAGGCCGGTCAGGACGTTGAGGATCCTGACCGGCCCGGGGAGACGGTAGCAGCAAGCCCCGTCGTCTCGGCAGCGTTGCGATTGGTGAAGTCCCCTGGGACCAACCACCGCCGCGCGATGACGGGAGAAAAGCATATGTTATTATGAGTGTCAAACTCATAATAATGGATTCTTCACTCCCGCCACGAGTGGAGCCACCCCTCGCCCCTCGTGGGAGAGGGGGGAAATCCGCGTTCAGCGGATTTCCGGGTGAGGGGGCTGCGCTGTCCCATGCTTCAATGCCAGCGGATAGCTCGGCGTCCCCCCCTCATCGCCCGGAGCCTGTCCTCGTGCGCGAAGCGACACGGGGAGGCACCTTCTCCCACGAAGGGAGAAGGGGGCGTGGTGGACACAAAACACCCCGGGCGAGCCCGAGGGTGACAATCCAGTTCCACAGTACCGATACGTGCCTTAGTGCGCCGGCTCCATCACCGCGTCCAGCGCGCTCAACCCCAGCCGGTCGCGGATGGAGCGCTTCTTGCTGGCGAGATCGGCGATGGTATAGCTGGCCAGCACATCGAAGAACGCTCCCAGCGCCTCGCGCAGCGCGCCGTTGAGGTCGCATTCCCCGATCAGCGGGCAATCGGCGCCGTCCTCGAAACATTCCGCCAGAGCGAAATTCTCTTCGGTCAGCCTGATCGTATCGAGCAGGGTAATGTCCTCGGCCTTCTTGCCCAGCTTGATGCCGCCATGGCGGCCGCGCACCGTGGCCAGCAGTCCATTTTCCACCAGCGGCTTGATCAGCTTGAACAGGAAAAGCTCGGAAATATTGTAGGCCCTGGCGATGTCGGCCACCCGGCTCAGCCCCGGCTCATTGACGGCACAATAGACCAGGGTGCGGATCGCATAATTGGATTGGCGGGTCAGTCTCACTTCGGACCTCATATTGGCCTGGCGAGGCGCCGCAAGCGGTGCCGGCCGGCCATGATTCGACTTCTTATCCGTTCATAGAACGCCTCGCAGCTTATAACCATTCTAAAATATGTCAACGTAACTTGATCGGTACGATCATATTTGTTGCCGCATGCCCCTCTGGACAGGGGGATAACTTCCTTCTATGAACTTAAAGAGGGGGACGGCACATTGAACACGACAATTACGCGAGCCATGCTCAGCGAAGCGGCGGCTCGACGAACTGGAGTCAGCAAGGCCGACGCTGCGGCAGTTGGCGAGGCCATGTTTGCGCTGATGGGCGAGGCGCTGATGGCGGGGGAAAATGTCAAGCTCACCGCGTTCGGCTCGTTGCAGGTGCGCTCTCGCGCCGAGCGGCTGGGCCGCAATCCGCGCACCGGCACCGAACACCGCATCTCGCCACGGCAGACCGTGGTGTTCACGCCCAGTGCGCAATTGCGCGAGGCGCTGAACCACGCCGAGCCGGCGCCGTCAGCCGGCCAGGTCCGCCAGCGTGCGTGAGAAATAGCGGCGATAGAGCGTCAGCTCGGCTCCGCCGATTGCGGGGGCCAGTGCGCCCAGATGTCCGGGCAGCACTTGCGGCGGCACATAGGCGGCAATGGGCAGGCGCCGCAATTCTGCCTCCAGCCGCTCTACCAGTTGGGTCACGATGGCCGGCGGCAGGGTGCTGTCGACCAGCACCAGCCCGCTTTCGATGACCGTCGTGGTGTTGAACACCACCTTGGCCAGGGCCTTGGCGCTGTCGTCCAACCATTGGTCGAGCACGGGCCCGAAATCCTGCCAGGGCCAGTTGGCCGGGTCATGGGTATCGACGGCAAAGCCCGCCGCGACAAGCCGGCTTTCCAGTGCCGTGACCGAAGCGATGAAATGGGCCACCTGCGGCCCGTCATCGCCATCCACCAGCATGGAGCCGAGATTGGCCGAATTGTCGCTTGGCCCTTCCCACAACGTGCCCTCGCCGACAATGCCGGCGGCGATGTAGCGTCCGATCAGGAAATAGATGAAATTGGCCGGACGCGGCTTGGGGAAGGCGATCAGTTCGGCCCAGCAGGCGGCATTGCCGTCATTGAACAGGCTCACCGCGATGCCGGTGCGCTGCTTCAGCGCCGCGGCGATATCGAGCTGGAGCCAGTGCGCCCGCTGTTCCGCAGGCGCGCTGACCAGCCCCAGATTGCCGGCAATGTTGGTCGGCAGCGCCACCCCGATATCGGTCAGCCTGGCCCTCATGCCCTCGGGCAGCGTGCCCAGCACCTCGTCCGTCATCGCCACGATATCGTCGATAATGGTGGTGGCATCGGGAAAGACATGGTCGCGATGACGGCGGTCCAGCACCCGCGCATGCAGATCGAGCAGCAACACGTCGAGATGGCGCCAGCCGACCTCGACGCCAACTGCGAATGCGCCCTGCGGATGCAATGAAATCGGGGTCGCCGGCTGGCCGCGCCGCCCGCGCAGCACTTCGCCCCGCGTGATGAGCCCCATGCCATCGAGGTCGCTCAGGATGGCCGAGACGGTCTGTGGCGCCAACCCCGACAGGCGGGCGATGTCGGCGTTGGACACGCCGGGGTTGAAGCCGATAATGGTCAGCACGGCCCGTTCATTGGCGCGCCGAAGCCCCTGGTGCTGCAATCCGCGCCCCCCCGCATCGAAGGCGTCGCGTACGGGCTCAGTGGTCATCGTCGGCATCCCAAAAAGGTCAACCACCGTACCGGGCCGTGCACGCAGCACGGGCCCGTCCGGGATCCCATAACAAAATGAAGGTGACACGGGCGCCGCAAACGCCCGTAATCCGTGATTCGAAACAAGTCCGGCAATCATGCCAAACCGGGTCCGCCGCGCCAAGTCCCGAGCCCTCAAATGAATAGAAGACTAAAGTCGTGTCTATTGGGAAATCTACGAGGCCCCCCGTCGCGGGGATGGGATCAGCGGAGGGCGCGGCCGGCTTCGTCGAACAGATGCACCCCCTCGGCAGGCAGGCCGATATGGATGGTCTGATGCAGTTGCAGGTCGGGCGCGCCGTCGAGCTTGATGGTGACGAGGTCACCACTGGGCAGCTCGACATAGGCCAAGGCATATTCGCCGAACTGCTCGATCACCGACAGCGAGCCGCTGAAATGGGCGGCCTCGGGATCGGCCAGGTGAAGGTGCTCGGGGCGCACCCCCAGAGTTCTTACATTCTCACGTTTGGCGTGGCTCAACGTTAACAGTCTGTTACCCGGAAGCAGCAACCCGTCACTGCTCGGGGACACCGGAAGGAAGTTCATGCGCTGGCTGGCGATGAAGCCGGCAACGAAGGTGTTGACGGGGTTTCGGTAGAGTTCGAGCGGGCTGCCGACCTGCTCGATCCTGCCGGCATTGAGCACCACGATCCGGTCGGCCAAGGTCATGGCCTCGACCTGGTCATGGGTCACGTAAATCATTGTGGCATCTAGCGTATCGTGCAGCTTGGCGATCTCGACCCGCGTCTGCGCCCGCAGTGAAGCGTCGAGGTTGGAGAGCGGTTCGTCGAACAGAAACACCTTGGGATTGCGCACGATGGCCCGGCCGATGGCGACGCGCTGGCGCTGGCCGCCGCTGAGCGCTTTGGGCATGCGTTCGAGGTAATCCTCGATCTGCAATATCCGCGCCGCCTCCCTAACCCGCTGATCTACCTCGGTTTTCGGCGTCTTGGCGAGCTTGAGGCCAAAGGCCATGTTTTCGTAGACACTCATATGCGGGTAGAGAGCGTAGCTCTGGAACACCATGGCGATGCCGCGCTGGGGCGAAGGCACGTCGTTGACAACCTTGCCGCCGATGGAGATATCCCCGCCGGTTATCGGCTCTAGCCCGGCGATCATCCGCAGCAAGGTGGACTTGCCGCAGCCCGAGGGGCCGACGAAAACCACGAACTCGCCGGACTTGATATCGAGGTCCACCCCATGGACCACTTCAAGTGATCCATAGGATTTGCGGACGCCGCGCAGCGACACATCGGACATGAAAGCCTCCTCAGGTTTCGATCAGCAGCGTCGCGATCTCGAAGGGTCGCAGCGACAGTGTCACGCCATTGTCCTTGATTTTCAGGGGCTTGCTGGCGCCCTCCTCCATCAGGTTGACTGAGCGTACCGACTTGACCGGCATGCCGAAGGTGATAGTCGCCTCGGCGCGGATATTGGCGTGCTCGAAGATGCGCAGCACCACCGCGTCAGACTTTTCGGCCTTCTTGACCGTCTCCAGCGTAATGTTATCCACGTCGGCCCGAGCGAAGCTGAACTGACCCAGTTCACTCGCCGCTGTGGCGGCGGGCTTGAGGGAGCCGATAACCGCGACGGGATTGTTGAAGCGCTCGGCGGCGCGATGCACATCGGCCAGGTCGGCCACGCCATCATGCACGAAGAGCGCGTAGCGCAGGCGATGCTCGCCCAGATCGGCATCGGGGCTGGGGAAGGTGGAGCCGCGCACCAGGGTCAGGCGGACGGATTGCTCAAGACAATCATAGGCATATTTGCAGTCGTTGAGCAGGGCGACGCCGAAATCGGATTCACTGAGATCGACCCAGCGATGCATCGAGGCCTCGAAACGGGCCTTGTCCCAGCTGGTATTGCGATGAGTGGGGCGCTTCACATGGCCGAACTGGATTTCCGCGCGGATTTCCGACGTATTGAGGTCGAAGGGGAACTGGGCCTTGAGCACCGTCTGGCGTTCCTGCCAGTCGATAAAGGTGTCGAATTCGACCTGCCGTGCACCTGACGCCAGCGAAATGACCTGCACGACTTTGGACGCCCGATAGAGGCGCTCGATGCGGATAGCGGCACGATGCGGGCCGGTTTCCACCACTGAAATCAAGGCCTTGCCATCAGCCAGTGGCCAGAACTGTTCCTCGAAATAGCGGTCGATATCCCAGGCATCCCACTCCATCGGCTTGTCTTCATAGGCGATGAGGCGGTTGGCCTTTTCGCCCGCCGCCAGGGTCTCGCGGTTGCGCGTCTTGTCGAAGATCGAGGTGATCTCGCCGGCCTTGTCGAAAGTGACTTTCAGCAGCTCATTTTCGAGATGGCTTGCCGAAACCGACAGGCTGGACGAGCTGTTGCTGGCGCCGCCGGAAATAACTTGTCCCCCAGTCCAGCCGAGCGGGCTAATATCGCTGACTGGCGCGGCGAATGACGAAGACCCATCAGCCGCAAAAATCTTCTGCAGGGGATAAGTACCGCTTGGAGCTGACAGAGATGACCCATCGAGTCCGGCATCCGCGCCCAGGCTCACCAGGCCCGAGCGGGTCTGGCCGGTAAAGTTGAACAGACGGAGCTGATCGGCGCCCGGCTTGGAGAAAGCCTGCGCCGCGGAATGCCAGGGGCCATTCTGCGAGCCCAAGGTCGAGAAAATCTGACCGTACTCACTGTCGCTGTCGACATAGACTTCGGGGATGGAGGTGCCGGGCAGGATGTCGTGGAACTGGTTGATCAGGACCAGCTCCCAGAACTCGGCCAGGGTGTCGGCCGGGTAAGGTGCACCGTCCTGGGTCAGCGCCATGGCGCCGAGGAATTCCAGTTCGCGCAGCAGGCGTTCGGACCGGCGGTTATTGGCCTTGTTCTTGGCCACCGAGGTCAGGGTGCCGCGGTGATATTGCAGGTAAAGCTCGCCGTTCCAGACAGGGAAGCGGTTGCCCTTGGCATCCATCGCCTTGCCGAGGCGGTCGAGGAAGGGAACGATGCCTTCGAGCTTGACGCGGGGGGCGCCTGGAATGCCGCGTTCGAGGCGGATGCCGCGCTCGATCATCTCGCGGGTGGGGCCGCCGCCGCCATCGCCATAACCATAGGACATGACGACTTCAGTATGCACGGCCTTGGGCTCGTAGCGCTTCCAGGCGCCCATGGTTTCGGAAACCGAGAGATCGCCATTATAGGTGGTAAAAATCTGCTCGCTCTCGACCCGCTGGGCGGTGATGAGCTGCGCCTTGGTGACGGTGCCGTCGATGCCGCGCCAATGGAAGCTGTCATAGGGGAACCGGTCCGTATCGTTCCAGCTCAGCTTGGAGGTGACAAAATATTCGAGGCCGGATTTGTCCATCACCTGCGGCAGGTTGGCGGAGTAGCCGAAGGTGTCGGGCAGCCAGACCGTCTTGGGATCGACGCCGAAATGCTCGAGGTGAAAGCGGCGGCCGCGCATGATCTGGCGGACAAGCGACTCGCCCGAGACGATGTTGACGTCGGGCTCCACCCACATGGCGCCCTCGATCTCGAATTGGCCGGACTTCACCTTCTTGAGCAGGCGCTCCCACAGCTCGGGATAGTCCTTCTTGAGGAAGTCGAAGAGGACAGACTGGTTATACATGAAGATGAATTCTGGATATTCCTCCATCAAATTCAACACTGTAGCGAAGGACCGCCCGGTCTTGTCGCGCGTGTGCATGACGCGCCAGAGCCAGCCCACATCGAGATGGGTGGAGCCGACGGCGGTGATCTGCGGCTGGTTTTCCGTATCGACCAGCTTGTAGATTTCGGCGGCGATCTTCTCGGCGGCACCCAGCGAGGCTTCGAATTCGGGCGTGTAGCCCGCGCGGCGATCGAGGGCGCGCAGGGCACGGTCGACGATGTTGAGGATGGCCTGGCGGCGGGGGTCGTTCTGGTAGAGGCGCACCGCCACATCCAGCGGCGTCTGCAAGTCCCAATAGAGCTTTTCGGCGCGTTCGCTGCGGGTGTAGAAATCGACGGTGAAGCCGACCAGCGGCCGGTCGAAGAAGGTGAAGGCATTGACCAGCAGGGTATGCTTGCTGCCCGGCTTGGCGTCGCGCTCGATGACCAGTTCGGTGTGATTGCCGTCGAGCGCCTGGGCGATCCTGCCATCGAGATAGGCCAGGCATTGCGGGTCGGTCGAGCCCGGGCGATCCTGCCACTGGCTGGTGAACTTGAGCACGAAGGTCTTGCCCTTCGCTTCCGGCGGCACCGTGACTTCGGCGGCAAACCAGGTGTGGCCCTGCTTCTTGGCCCAGACAGAATGAGGACCGAACTGCTCCCATTTGCGCCAATCGGCCTTGAGGGCTTCCTCTGAGGTCATGTCGGCGCGCTGCACATGCCACTGCCAGGCGACGCCGCCGACCGGGGTCAGGATCTTGTTTTCCAGATCCTTGCAGAGCCGGATGAGCTTGCCCTCCATCTTGAGGTCATCGTCGAGCAGACCGAGCTTGGACGATTGGGGGTTGGAATAGGTCATCCTTTGACTCCGACACCGGCGAAACCTGTGTTCATGTTGCGCCGTAACAAGAAATACACGCCGACCGCCGGCGCAGCGTAGATAATGGAAAAGGCCGTCAGGAACCCGTAATTGATGGCCCCCTGCTGGCCGAAGGCCGCGTAAAGCCCGACCGACATGGGGAAGGCATCCTGTACGCGGGCGAAGATCAGCGGCAGCAGGAATTCGTTCCAGGCACCGGTGAAGCTGTAGAACCAGACCACGGCGATGCCGGCCCGCGACATGGGCAGCACGATTTTCGTGACGATCTGGAGCAGGCTCGCGCCCTCGACATAGGCCGCTTCCTCAAGCTCGATCGGCACGGTGTCGAAGAAGTTCTTCAGCAGCAGCAAAGTGAAGGGCAGGTTGAGCACGGTCAGCGCGATGATGACGCCGAGCTGGTTGAGCAGGCCCGAGCGCTGCGCCGCGAAATAGAGCGGCACCAGCACGCCCGCGGAAGGCAGCATGCGCAGCAGCACCAGCGTCCACAGGAAGGCGTTGCGGCCGGGGATGCGCAGTCGCGACAGCGGGTAAGCGGCGGAGATGCCGACGATGACGCTGAGCGTCGCCGTGCCGGCGGCGATCAGCATGGAATTGAGGAATTGCCGCCCGGCATTGCCGCTGACGGCCAGCGCGAAATTGTCGAGCCCCACGGCGCGCGGGATTTCGAGCTGCCCGGTGGACATTGGGTTGAAGGCGTTGAGCAGCAGCCAGGAAAACGGGCTGATCCAGATGACCGCCATAAAAGCCAGGGCGATGGCGGTGACGCGGGAGGTGCCGGTCGATTCCATTATTTCGGCTCCCGCAGCATGCGCAGATAGACCAGCGACAAGAGGCCCACAATGACCAGCATGGCCACCGAAATGGCGCTGCCGAAGCCGAGATTGCCGCGCGAAAAGCTCTGATTGTAGAGAAACACCGCCAGCACTTCGGTCTGCCTTCCCGGCCCGCCGCCGGTCATGGCGAAGATCAGCGGGAAATATGTGAAGGTCCAGATGGTGATGAACAGCATGTTGGTGGCGATATGCGGCCGGATGATCGGCAGCTGCACCAGCCAGATGCGCTGGAAAGGCGTAGCGCCATCGACCTTGGCCGCTTCGACCACTTCACGCGATACCGAATCCAGGGCCGCCGAGAACAGCAGGTAAGACCAGGCCGTGCCCTTCCAGATATTGGCGATGGTGACGATGGGCAGGGCATATTCGTTGATGAAATTGATCGGCGGAAAGCCCAGCGGCACGACGATAAGCTGATTGATCAGCCCGGTCTGGCTGGTGGTGGCCGACCACAAGAAGGCCGCTACGATATCGGGCAGGAGCCAGCCGAGCATGATGCAGACTTCGACCACGCTGCGAATGGTGGACTGGCTGCCGCGCAGCACGGCGGCGAGCAGGAAGCCCAGCACCGACTGGCCGACGATGGCCGAGAAGAAAACGAAGATGACAGTGGTCCAGAGCGATTCCAGAAAGCCCCGGCGGGTGAACAGGCGCTCGAAATTCTGCAGGCCCACCCAGTTCCACTCCACCGACTTGCGGCCGACAAGGGCCAGGTCGGTAAAGCTGAAGGCGAAGGCCCAGGCGGTGAAATAGAGCAGCGCGCCGATCAGGATGGCGGCGGGCAGCAGACCCAGACCAAGGAGGAACAGATTGCTGGTGAGCCAGGGATTGGCCTGGTTTTTCATAGTTCACTCGGGCCCATAAACTTGCTCGGTGTCATTCCGGCGAAGGCCGGAATCCATCCTGAGATGTTGCCGGTTAGTCGATCTCAGGATGGACCCCGGCCTTCGCCGGGGTGACATCGCGATTGTGAGTGGTCTGGTGCAAAGCGCCCCGTCACGGCGGCACCCTGAGGACAGGTGGGCGCCGCCGCGTCGGGAGGTTTGGTTTACTCGTAGGTGATGACGTTCTCTTCGCCGAATTCGTCGACCAGCGCATCGTGGTAGCCCTGGACGACTTCATCGACGCTGACGCCATCGAGCAGGTCGGACGTGGCCTGCTGGATCAGGGCCGAGACCGTCTGATAGCCGGGGACAGTGTCGCGGCCGGTGGTATCGGCAGCCAATGCCGTCGCCTTGGCCAGGAACGGATCGGCAGTGTATTCCGGGCTTTCCGAAATATCGGTGCGGACCGCCATGCGGTGATTGGCCAGCGTCCATTCCTTGAAATTGGCTTCATCGAAGATCGAAGTGATCAGCTTGAAGGCCAGTTCCTTGTCGGCAGCATTGGCATTGACGCCAATGGTCCAGCCACCGGAAATGTTGGTGGTCGTCTTGGTGCCGGGCTCGCCCGAGCCGGGCCACGGGGTCCAGCCGACCTGGGCATCCCGATCTTCGCGGCTGGGCGGATTATTGCAATCCCACAGGCAGGCGTCTTCCCACGAGCCGGAGGCCAGGATGCCGAGCTTGCCATCGGCCAGGGCCTGGCGCACGGCGGCGCCGATATCGGTGGCGTAGTTGAGATCGGCCGGGTTCAGCTCGCGCTCGACGAAAACCTGGTGATAGAGATCGAAGGTGCGGCGCAAAGCTGGGCTGTCGCCGATCCACTGGTTGGTTTCGCGGTTGAGCAGGCGGTTGCGATCGCCCTCGGGCACGTCGGCACCGAGCAAAGCCATATAGACGCCCTGCATGGTGGTGGCTTCACCCTGCTTGATACCGGCGGGAAGCTGGAACGGGTACTGCACGCCCGCGTCCTTGAGCTTCTGGGCCGCATCGAGAATGTCGGCCCAGCTCTTGGGCTCCCACGGCATGGCAATGCCGGCCTTCTCGAAATTGGACTTGTCGTACCACAGCATGCGCACGTCGGTATCGGTGGGCAGGGCGTAGACCTTGCCCTGATAGGAAGCCACTTCGAGCAGGCCGGGCAGGTAATACTGATACTGGTCCCAGCCCGATGCGAGATCGTTGAGCGGCTCGAGATAGCCGGCCGAGGCCAGCTCGGAGACCATGAAGCTGTCCATCAGATTGACATCGGCGGCGGTGCCGGCTGCCAGGTCCAGCGCAATGCGCTGGTCATAGCCCTGGCCGGGCAGCTTGATGGCCTTGACGGTCTCGCCGGTCTCGGCCTCGAAGGCCGCGATGCCGGGCTCGACCAGCGCGGCAATCCATTCGGCATACATGAAAGACACTTCGGCCTTCGCGGGAATCGCGGCGGCGGCCATCAGTGACATAGCGGCCACCGTGGTCAGAAAACCTCGTTTGAGCATCAACTCCTCCTCTGCTGCTCGCGCTGCCTCTGGTCGGGCAGCCTCGCGCCGGAACCCTCATCCTGGCGCGGGCCGAGATAATCACATCTTATGCAACGTTGCAATTCTGAATTGTCTTGCGACAGGCATTTTGACCATTGTTAATTTTTATCCAGCTATTTCATACTATTAACCCTGCGCAATCGTTTCAAATCCATTGAAGCCTGTTATACATCGTTGCAAAATTTGACCTGTTTGGTTTCTCTGCCCAGCGGTGTAGAAACGGGTGGGGAAGCGAATATATGAGCAGCAAGACCACATCGGGCGGGAATGGCAGGGCGGCTGGAAGCCAGCGCGTCACCCTGCGCACCATTGCGGAGGTGACGGGGCTGAGCCTGTCCACCGTATCGCTGTCACTGCGCGGCGGCACCACGCTGAAGCAGGAAACCCGCGATAAGGTGGCCGAGGCCGCCAACGCGTTGGGCTATATTCCCGACCGCGCCGGCGTGCGCCTGCGTACCGGCAAGACCAATGTTATCGCCCTGGTTCTCGATGGCGCCGAGGACTCGATCGATTTCGCGCGGCAGATGATCCAGGGGATCGGCCATGCCATCAAGGGCACGCGCTACCACCTGACGGTTATTCCCGAATTCGAGCGGAATTTGAGCGCCGATACGATCCGCTACATTCTCGACAACCGCACGGCCGACGGCGTTGTCATCACCCATACCGGGCCGCGCGACAAGCGCGTGCAGATGATGATCGACGCGGATTTTCCCTTTGTCAGCCACGGCCGCACCGAATTCTATACGCCCCACCCCTATCACGACTTCCACTCCGAAGTGTTCGCCGCCCTGGCGGTGGAGCGCCTGACCAGCAAGGGCTGTAAGCAGGTGATGCTGGTGATCGGCGACGACAGCACCACCAACTACCACAACATCGTCACCGCCTTTCACCGGGCAACGGCGCGCGCCGGAATCGAGGCCCGCATCCTCGAGGGCACGCAGGGGCTGGCACCCGCGGAAATGCGCAAGATCGGGCTCGACCTGGCGGCAGAAGCCAACCGCCCGGACGGCATCATCTGCGACAGCGAGATGCGCACCATCGCCCTGGTCGGCGGGTTGCAGGAGAGCGGGCTGGTGGTGGGGCGGGACGTGCACCTGATCTACAAGCAGACCTCGGGCATCCTGCCCACATTGTTCCCTGGCCTCGACAGCATCCGCGAGGATGTATTTGCCGCCGGCACGGAACTGACGCGGCTGCTGCTCAAGCGCATCGAGGGCGCCGACGCGGAAAGCCTGCAGACCATGGCCGAACCACAGCCGCACTGGCGCAGCTAAGGCGCATCGCGATCTTTCAGATTGGCTCCTAGCGCTTCTTTGTCCCGAACCCGGCGACCATTTTCGGGAGACATGCTTTAGATGAGACGCAGCATGGATCTGGCCTGACTGCGGGTCATCTCGGCGCGGATGAAGTCGCGCATGGCCTCGATGAACTGACCGCTCCGGGCCGATCTGGGGCCGTTGGGATGGATAGTGGCATAGGTGATCCACTTTTCGCCTGCCAGAGGCTTTAGCAGCAGCGGCTCGTCATCGGCGATCCGGCCACAGATGCAATCCACCACCGTCAGGCCGGCGCCATCGCGGACGAGACTTTTGACGACCGGCGTTGATGTCGTTTCCAGATGAATCTCGGGCGTCAGGCCGGAAGCCGAGAAGATATCGTCCAGCCGTTCGCGCCAGCGCTGTCCCTTGGTCAGCGCGACAATGGGGTGCCGGGCCAGTTCATCGAGGGCGATTTCGGCTTGCCCGGCCAGGGGATGATCGGTGCGCATCAACACGCCAAGCCGGGTTTCGAGGAAGGGCTCGATGGTGAGGTCGAGAATGCCGTTCTCGATCGGCAGCGAAATCACGCCCACATTATAGGCTCGGGCGGCAACCTTGCTTTCTAGGTCGAACCGGGTCTCGACATTGATCACGCATTCGAAGGCCGCGTCGCGCTGCTGCATGAGCACCAGCGACGGCGAGATCAGCCCCATGGCCAGCGGCGCCGCCGTCACCAGGCTCAGCAGTTCGTTGGCCTGGGCGCGGATTTCGGCGGCGATAAGCTCCATTTCGTCGAGGCCACGCAGGATATGCTCGGTCTGCCGATAGAAGCGGTCGCCTTCCTCGGTCAGTTCGAGCCGGCGCTTGGACCGCGAAAACAGGTTGAGCTTGAGCTCGGATTCGAGCAGCGACAGCAACCGGCTGGCGGCCGAGGGCGATATATTGAGATCCTGCGAGGCCTGGGCGAGCGATCCAGTCGTCACGACGCGGCGAAAAATCCTGAGCGAGCGCAAATTCACCAGGCCGCCTCCAGTCCTAGCGTCCCGGCCGGAGCATCTCGAATGTCTCGCCGGCCTCGACATAGTCGCCGCGATAGCCACATCGGGCGATGGTTCCAGCCCGCTTGATATCAAACAAGCCATCGACCAGACAGGCCTGATCGATATGAACCTGCACCACCTCGCCGATGACCAGATGGGTATCGATCGGCACGCCGGCGGCGTCGGTGAGCTGCTGCACCTGCACCAGCCGGCATTCCATGGCCGCGGCGACGCCGGCAACCCGTGGCGGCGCCACCTTTGTCGAGGGGGTCTTCTCCAGGCCTGCCAGAACGAATTCATCGATATGGGGCGGCTGGACCGCCGAGGTCTGGTTGACGGCCCCGGCCAGGTTTCGCGTCGCCAGGTTGAAGACGAATTCGCGGGTATGTTCGATATTGCGGATCGTGTCCTTGCGACCCTCGCTGCCGAAGATGAGGATCGGTGGCTTATGGTTGAAGAGGTTGAAGTAGCTGTAGGGCGCCAGATTGGCCGTGCCGGCGCTGTCGAGCGAGGAAATCCAGCCGATCGGTCGCGGCGCCACGATAGCCTTTATCGGGTCGTGCGGCAGTCCGTGACCCAGCGCCGGGTCGAAGGAATGATAGGTCGCCATCACGCCGGCCAGGCCTCCGATCTGGACCGGATTGCGGTGGCCGTGGCGGCGGCAAGCGAGGCTGCCTTGCGCGCGATCGCGACGCTGTCGCCCAGATAGTGCGCGGGCACCAGCGCCGCCTCCATTTCGGCCCGGCCCATCGCGCCGCCGACCAGGCTGTTTTCCAGAAGGGTGTCGGCGAGGCTGGTCTCGTCGCTGTGGAGAACGGCGTGATGCACCACGTCATGCGCCACCGTCCTGCCGATCTTGTGCGCGAGCAGCATCATCAGATTCTCGCTGGCGATGACGCTGGCATTGAGGTCAAGATTGTGCGCCATGCTGGCGGCATGAACTTCGATATTGGCGAGCGTGGTCTCCAGCCGCTCGGCCAGTTCCCAGGCCAGCGCCGAAGCGCTCTCGATCGTACTCGACATCAACTGGTTGCTTGCCGCATCGCCTTCATGCGCCGGCATGCCCGCCTCGAGCGCAGCGGTTACCTTCGAGCGCAGATGGGCGGCTGATGACACCAGATGCACGACGTGCTTGGGATTGACCTTGTGGGGCATGGTGGAGCTGCCGACGACGGCGATGCCGAGCGTTTCGCTGACTTCGCCGATCTCATCGGCCATGAGGCGATAGAGTTCGGAACCAATGCGGCCGACGGTCATGCCGAACAGGGCCAGACAGGCCACATATTCAGCCTGGCCATCGAGCGAGACCCGGTCGGGAACCAATACAGGAGTCAGGTTGAGGCGGCGGGCAATGGCGGCGTTCAGCGCCTCGCCCTTGCCCTCGAAGGAGTGCATGGCCCCGATGGCGCCGCCGAAATGCAGCGCGAAGACCCGCTTTTCGGTCGACAGGAAGCGCTCGTTCTGGCGCGCTAGTTCCTCGATCCAGCCGGCCACCTTGAAGCCGAAGGTCATGGGCAGGGCCTGGCGATGATTGGTCCGCCCCACCATGACGGTTTCGGCATGCTGGTCGGCCAGCGTGCCGAGCCGGTCGATGGCGCGGGCCAGTGCATTGAGCATGGCCTGATGGGAGCGGCGCACCAGCAGCAGCCTTCCAGTGGACATGATATTCTGCGTGGTGCCGCCCCAATGCACGAACCGGCCGGCATCGCCGCAAATATCGGACAGCGCGCGCACCAGCGACACGATGGGGGCCATGGTTTCGGCCACCGAGAGTTCGAGCTCGGCGGTATCGAAATTGTCCAGCCGCGCCTTGCAGGCAATCTCGTCGGCGGCCCATTGCGGGATCATGCCGATCTCGGCCTGGGCCAGCGCCATGGCCGCTTCCACATCGAGCCAGGTCTGCCAGAGATTGGCGCGGGAGAAGACGGTCTGCGGGGTGATCATGGTTGCACTGGCTCTTTGGCGGCTGCGGCCGCCAGTTCGGGCACCGAGGACAGGAGGAGCCTCGTATAGTCGTGCTCGGGTGCACGCAGGATTTTGCGGGCCTCGCCCATTTCGACGATCCTTCCCTGGTGCATCACCGCGATCCGCGAGGCGACCTGATGCACCACGGCGATATTGTGGGTGATGAGCATGTAGGTCAGGCCCAGGTCTTGCTGCAGGTCGGCCAACAGGTTGAGGATTTGTGCCTGCACCGACACGTCGAGCGCCGAGGTGGGCTCGTCGCAGACCAGCAAAGCCGGCTTCATGATGAGGGCGCGGGCAATGGCGACGCGCTGGCGCTGCCCACCCGACATCTGGCTGGGATAATTGTTGAGGACACGCTCGGGCAGGCCGACGCGGTCCATGACATCAAGCACCGCCTGCTTGCGCGAAGCGGCATCGCCGATGCCATGCACGTCGAGGGGGCGGACGATGATCTGCGCGATGGTGTGGCGCGGATTGAGTGAGGAATAGGGGTCCTGGAAGATCGGCTGCATCAGCCGGGCGCGCTTGCGGCCATCCATGGCGTTGACCGGCTCGCCGTCGAGCAGAACGTCGCCGCCGTCCGCCGGGTTCAGGCCGAGCAGGATCTTGGCCAGAGTCGTCTTGCCCGATCCCGATTCTCCCACCAGCGCAAAGGTTTCGCCGCGCCGAATTTGCAGAGACACATCGTTGACGGCATGGAGGGTCTTGGTTTGGCCGAACAGGCTCTTCTTGACCCGGTAGAATTTGTGGATGCCCTGCGCCTCGATCAGTGCCGGCCCGCTCTCCACCTGTGGCGGCGCCATTTCCTCTGTGGGCTGCGCCGGGGGCAGGATGGCGATCTCGTTGGGGGTGAGGATGCAGTTATAGCTGCGTCCACCATCGCCCTGGAGCGGGGGACGCTGCGCGCGGCAGATGTCGCGGACATGTGCGCAACGCGAGGAAAAGACGCAGAAGTCGACCTCGCCCAGCAACGCCGGCACGATGCCGGGAATGGCGCCGAGGCGGCGGGGCGTGCCATCCATCTTGGGCACGCAGGCGAGAAGCCCGCGGGTATAGGGGTGCAGGGGATTGCTCAGCACCTCCCGGCACGGCCCTTTTTCAACGATCTCGCCGCCATACATCACCGCCACCTTGTCAACGGTCGAGGCAACCACGGCCAGATCATGGGTGATGAGGATCATGGCCATGCCGAATTCGCGGCGCAGTTCGGCCAGCAACTCCATGATCTGGGCCTGCACGGTCACATCAAGCGCCGTGGTGGGCTCGTCGGCGATGATCAGTTCGGGCTCGTTCATCAGCGCCATGGCGATCATCACGCGCTGGCGCTGGCCGCCGGAAAGCTGGTGCGGATATTGCTCGAGCCGGCCAACCGGGTCGGGTATGCCCACCCGCTCCAGCAGCTCTATGGCCCGGGCCCGCGCCGCCTTGGACGAGAGCCCGGCAAACTGCACCGCCGCCTCGGTCATCTGCCTATCGATGGAATAGACCGGATTGAGCGAGGTCATCGGCTCCTGGAAGATCATGGAAATCTTCTGCCCGGCGATGGACCGGGCGAATTCGCGGTCGCTGGCGCTATCGATGGCCGCGCCGTCCAGCGCGATGGCATTGGCGCGCAACTGCGCGATGCGCGGCAGCAGACGCATCAAGGCAAGCGCGGTCATCGACTTGCCCGAGCCCGATTCCCCGACAATGCCGATGGCTTCGCCGGCCTTGAGATCAAAGCTGGTGCCGCGTACGGCCTTGAGATCGCCGACAGCGGTGTGGAGGACAACTTCGAGATCGTCGACGCTGAGAATGGTGCGCTTGTCGAGCATCGTCAGTTCCTCCCCTGGGGCGAGGTGATGTCGCGCAGGCCATCGCCCAGGAGGTTTGCGCCGATCACCAGCAGGAACAGCGAGATACCGGGGAGAATGACCAGCCAGGGCCGGTAGAACAGGGCCTGCTTGCCTTCGGCGATCATGAGACCCCAGGACGGGGTGGGCGGCTGGATGCCGACGCCCAGGAAGGACAGCGAGGATTCGGCCAGGATCGAAATGCCCAGCTCGAAAGTGAAGATGACGATGATCTGGCTGGACAGATTGGGCAGGATTTCGGTGCCCAGGATTTGCCAGCGCGAGGCGCCCATCGCCTTGGCGGCGGCCACGAAATCCTGCGATTTCAGCCGCTGCGTCGCCGAGCGGGTGACCACGAGGAAATAGGTCCAGTGCAGCACGCCGATGATGCCGATCACCACCCACACCGATGGCCCGATGATGAAGACCAGCGCCATGGCCAGCAGCAGGCCGGGCAGAGCGAGTTGCGCGGTCAAGAGGAAGCTGACCGAATGATCGACCCAGCCGCCAAAATAGCCGGCACAGACGCCCAGGGTCACCCCGATCATCATGCCGATCAGCGCGGCGCCGAAGCCGATGGTAAGCGAGACGCGCGCGCCATAGATGAGCCGGCTGAGATAGTCGCGGCCGACCTGGTCGGTGCCCAGCAGGTAGTCCCAGCTGCCGCCTTCGGCCCAGACGGGCGGCAGCAGGCGGTGGGGCAATGACTGAGCGAACGGGTCGTGCGGGGCCAGCAGCGGCGCCAGCAGGGCCACGAGGATGAGGGTGCCGACAATAACTACGCCGGCGATGAAGCCCTTATGCTCCAGCGCCCGGCGCAGCATCAGCGCGCGGGGCGCTGGAGCTTTGGTTTCCGGGGCAGTGGGCAGGTCGGTGGAAGAGGAGATGGTCATGAGATACGGATCCTCGGATCGAGCGCTGCATTGAGCAGGTCGGCCAGCAGGTTCATCAGCACGAAGATGAGGGCGAAGATGAAGATGAGCATCTGCACCGTCGGGATATCGGAGCCCAGGATCGACTGCAGCGCCAGGCGCCCCAGGCCGTTGATGGCGAAGACGCTTTCGGTGATCACCGAGCCGCCGAATTTCTGGCCGAGCTGCACGGCCAGCACGCTCACCACAGGCAGCAGCGCGTTGCGCATGGCGTGGCGCCGGAGCAGGGCAAAACCGCGATAGCCCTTGGAGCGGGCGGTGCGGATATAGTCGGATTCCATGACCTCGATCAGTCCGGTCCGGGTCAGCCGCATCACGGCGGGCACGGAACTGGCCCCCAGCACGAAGGCCGGCATGACGAAATGCTGCCAGGAGCTGTCGCCCGAAATCGGCAGGAGGGGGATCATGACCCCCAGAAGAATGATCAGCATCAGGCCCAGCCAGAAGCTGGGGATGGCCTGGGCCGAGACGGCGAAGGTGAGGGCCAGGCGGTCGGCCCAGGAATTGGGTCGCAAGGCGGCAATGGCGCCCAGCGGAATGGCGATGACAATGGTGACCATGAGCGCCGACAGGGCCAGGGCGATCGTCACCGGCGCCCGCTCGAGAACCAGCGCGGCCACATCCTTGTTCCAGTAGTAGCTCTCGCCGAAATCGCCGTGGGCCACGCCACCCAGCCACTCGAAATAGCGCACGAAGACCGGCCGGTCGAAACCATAGGTCTGCCTGATCTGCTCGACGATCTCGGGGGTGGCATCCTCCCCGGCCAGGGCCGATGCCGGGTCCGTCGCATAGTTGAGCAACATGAACGTGGCGAAGGAGACGACAAGGGCCACGGCAAGCGCCAGCGCTGCCCGCTGCAGGATGTATTTGAGCATAGCATCAATCCCTGTTCGAGCCGGCACCAGGCCGGCTCGATGTTTGGAACAAGCCTATTTCCAGCTTGCCGAATAGAGGCGCGGCAGGCCATCCGCATTGAGCGGGAAGTTCAGTTCCGAATTGATCAGGTAATTCATCGAATAGGTCACCAGCGGAACCCAATAGGCTTCATCGGCGATGATGGTCAGCGCTTCGGTATAGAGGCGGCGCCTCTCGTCCTGATCGCTGGTCGCCTCGGCGGCGAGGACCAGCTCGGTGAGCTTTTCGTCGCCCGACAGGTTGCGGTCGGTGGTCGCGTTGAAGTGAATATTGGCGATCAGCGCCGTATCGGCGGTGCCGCCCGAGCCCCAGGTACCGATATAGGCCGGGATTTCCTGATTGGCGCGAGCCTGATCGAGCGAGGCCAGTTGCACATAGCGCAGGTTGACGTCGATGCCGATCTTTTCGAAATCGGCCGCGACGGCTTCGGCGATGGAGCGGTCGCGATAGGCCCAGAGATCAAGCGGGAAACCATCGGGATAACCCGCCTCGGCCAGCAATTGGCGGCCGACTTCGGGATCATAGGGATAATCCTGGATGCTGGTGTCGCAGCCGAACTGTGCCGGATGACACGGCGTGTGGATGGGCTCTGCCGAACCACCCACCAGATACTGGGCGATGTCGGCCTTGTTGACCGCATGGTTCATCGCCTGGCGCACCTGGCGGTTGGTCAGCGGGCCATCCGGATCGGTCAGGCCGGCGGCGTCGAGCACGACGAAGGACACGCGCAGGTCCGGGCCGGACAGATGCTCCACCATGGGCAGGCCCTCGACGCTCTGCGCCACATCCAGCGGCACGTTATACATCCAGTCGATGCCGCCGCTCATCAGCTCGGCCTGCTGGGTCCCGATATCGGGAATGGTGCGGATAACGATATTCTCGATCGGCACGTCGCCCTTGGGGCTGTTGGAATAATAGCCGTCATAGCGCTCGAGCACGAGTTCCTGGCCCGGCTTGAAGCTGGCAACGCGATAGGGGCCGAGACCCACCGGCTCCAGCGCGGCCGCATTGCGGACCACTTCGCCGTTCACGTGATAGGTGTTTTCCGGGCGAATGCTGACGCGCGTGGCCAGGTCGCGGATGGCCAGCGGATAATCGTTGAGCAGATGGAAGCGGACCGTGTAGTCGTCGATGACTTCCGCCGATTTGAGCCAGGTGGCGTGGCCCGGCCCCGGGTGGCTCTCGCTTTCGGGATCGATGATCCAGTTATAGGTATAGGCCACGTCGCGGGCGGTCAGCTTCTGGCCATTGTGGAAGGTGACGTCGTCGCGCAGCTTCACCTCGATGGTCAGCGGATCGATATATTCATATCCCGTCGCGACCGCCGGTTCGAATTCATTGGTCTCCGGATTGATCTCGAAGAGGTTCTCGTCGATCAGGTCGGCGATGATGATATATTCGCGCTTGGTGGTGTAGTTGTAATCGAGTTCGAGGATTTCCTCCACGAAGGCTACGCGCAGCGTGTCGTCCGACTTGCCCGCCATGGCGGGGTTGACGATGGCCGTGCCCAGCAAGGCGGCTAGCGTGATGGCTTTCAAGAAATGCATTGGCTCCTCCCTAACACTTCCCCGTAGCCTTCCCAAACTTCCGTCTGTTCCAAAAGTCGAAACATTAGAGGAATAGATGCGGAATTTCGCAGAGTCGTACGGGATAAATGGCGGGTGCTGCTTTCTAGCAGCGCGGGGTCAATGCAGCCACCACGGCTCGTCGATGGCGAGCCGCATCACTGTGGGATGCTGGCCTTACTGGTGTCAGCCAGCCGCCTCGGGCACCCAGACGACCATGGAGCCCTGACCGCGATTGGCCCAGAGATAGTAGGGAATGGCGGTCAGGCTCGACCGGGATTCATGGGCCGGAGAGGTGCGGTAAAGGCCGGTCCAGGTGCTCTCGTCGATGGCGGTAGCGTCGGCCCTAAGGGCGACTATGCCATCGAAGAGGTCGGGGCGGCTTTCTGCGGTAATCTCGGCATCGCGCGGGAGCTTGAGGCGCTGCACCCGGCCGCCGGGATTGTCGGCTTCTTCAACGCAATAGACCAGCGGGCCCCGCTTCAGCGCCACGCGGCCGGCATCCATGATGACGCCGGGATGGGCATAGAGCCGGACCGGCGGCATGGGAAGATCGAGGGTGACGACGTCGCCCTTCGCCCAGACGCGGTGGATGGTGAGGTAACCGTTGACCGCCCCAGACTCATCCACTTTCCCGCCATTGACCCAGACCGTCGCGCCGGACGACCAGCCGGGAATGCGCAGCTTGAGATCGAAGGCGGCCGGGCTGGCCGGATCGACATGGATGGCGATGTCGCCCTTCCATGGATAGATCGAGACCTCGCGCAATGCGACGCTGGTGCCGGCGATTTCGACATTGGTGGCAATGCCGCCGTAAAGGTGGAAGGCGACACCATCTTCGGCGACGGAGAGGAAATAGCCGCCCACCGACGCGACGAGGCGGCTGACATTCATGGTGCAGCAGGGGCAGGTATGCCAATCCCAGCGGGTTGGCGTGCCATTGCTTTCGAGCGGATTGGCGTAGAAATAATGCTCGCCATCACGGCTCAGGCCGCTGAGGGCGCCGTTGAACATGGCCAGTTCGAGGATGTCGCCATATTTGCCGTCGAGATCGAGATGCAGCATCTGCTGGGCCCAGAAGATCAGAGCCACCGAGGCGCAGGTTTCGGCATAGGCCGTCTGGTTAGGCAGGTCGAAATCATGAGTGAAGCCCTCATTATGCGCTGACGGACCCAGGCCCGCCGTCACATACATCTTGGTTTCCATCACATCGTCCCACAGCACCTCGCAGGCGCGCTTGAGGCCGGAATCGCCCAGCTTGGCGGCAAGGTCCGCCATGGCGGTGTAGAGATACATGGCACGCACGGCATGGCCGACCACCTTGTCCTGTTCGCGCACCGGCTTGTGGCTCTGTGAATATTCGTAGTTGGCGAAGACGTAGCGCTGGCGGCTGTCGCCGCCCTCCCGCGCCTCGCGTTCGATGTCGAAATAATGCGGCTGGCGCCCGCGCTCGTTGATGAGATAGGCGACGAAATCGAGATGTTTCCTCTCGCCGGTCAGGGCGTGGAGCTTCATCAGCGCCAGCTCGATTTCCTCGTGCCCGTCATAGCCGCGCTTCTGGCCCGGCCCGGTGCCGAAGACCGAATAGATGTGGTCGAGATAGCGTTCCATGATGTCGAGGAAGCGGCGCCGGCCGGTGCTGCGGAAATAAGCGATGGCCCCTTCCAGCAGGTGGCCGGCATTATACATCTCGTGATTGTCGCGGAGGTTGGTCCAGCGGTTTTCCGGTTCGTGGCCGAGATACCAGCAGTTGAGATAGCCATCGGGCGCCTGGGCCTTTTCGAGATCGTCGATGGCGGCTTCGATCTTGGCTTCGATATCGGCATCGCGGCGATGCGCCAGCGCGTAGCTTGCCGCCTCGATCCACTTGCCGACATCGCTGTCCCAGAACACCTGCACGGTGAAGCCGTTGGCATGGCGTGGAAAACGCAGCGGGGGCGTCGGGCTGGGCAGCTTGAGCGAGTCGAGGATGCCGTATTCGCCCAGCTTGCGGTGCTGGCTGGGCACAGTGCGGGTCAGCACGGTTTCGAGGCGCTCACGCCAGAACTGCCCCTCCAGCCTGACGTCGGGGAAGGGAACGGGGATGTAGTGTGACATGGCGGGAGCTAGATCCTGGCGCTGGTTTCGGGATCGAAGAGGTGGATGCGGGCGGGGTCGATTTCGAGGCCGATGCGATCGCCGGACTTCAGCTCCGCCCGTTCGCTCTGCACCAGTTGCAAGGCGCCATCGGCGGAGGCCAGGTAGGTGGCCGATCCGGTGGATTCGATGGTGCCGACCTCGAGGTGGAAGCTGGCCGGTCCCTGTGCCATGCGCAGATGCTCGGGGCGCATGCCGGCAATGACCGCCCGGCCCGGCCCCGCCGGTACGGCGAGCGGGATTTGGCCTTCGCCAAGGCCATCAAGCGTCATGGCCTTGCCATCCGGAGTGACCGTGGCCGGCAGGAAGTTCATGGCCGGCGAGCCGATGAAGCCTGCAACGAACCGGTTGACGGGCTGGTCGTAGAGATCGAGGGGTCGGCCCTGCTGCTCGATGATGCCATCGCGCATGACCACCACCCAGTCGGCCATGGTCATGGCCTCGATCTGGTCGTGGGTCACATAGACCGAGGTGGCGCCCAGCCGGTCATGCAGGGCGCGGATTTCCTTGCGCATCTGCACGCGCAGGGCGGCGTCGAGGTTGGACAAAGGTTCGTCGAACAGGAAGGCCTTGGGATTGCGGATGATGGCGCGCCCCATGGCGACGCGCTGCCGCTGGCCGCCCGAGAGTTGCCTGGGATAGCGGCCAAGCAATTGTGACAGCCCGATCGTGGCGGCGACCTCGCCTGCCTTCTGGCGGGCCTCCACCTTGCCCACGCCATGCAGCCGCAGCGAATAGGTGAGATTCTCCTCCACCGTCATATGCGGGTAAAGCGCGTAAGACTGGAACACCATGGCGACATCGCGCCGCCGCGGCGGCACGCCGGTCATGGGTTGGCCGGCAATGGTGATCTCACCCGACGAGATGGTTTCAAGGCCTGCGATCGAGCGCAACAGGGTGGACTTGCCGCAGCCAGAGGGGCCTACCAATGCGACGAAGGTGCCTTTCTCGATGGCGAGGCTGACGCCTTTGAGGGCACGGAAGCTGCCATAGTATTTGTCGATGTTGCGCAGTTCGATCTGGGCGGTCATTTGAGGGCTCCCGAGGTCAGGCCGGCGACGATGCGCCGCTGCAGGATGACGAAGGCGGCCAGGATCGGCGTCACGTAGATCGCCGCATAGGCCATGATGGAATTCCAGTCGGTAGAATTGGGCCCGAGAAAGCCAGACAGGCCGACGCTGGCCGGCTGCAGGTTGGGATCCTGAATGATCGACTTGGAGTAGATATATTCGCCGAACGAACTCATGAAGGTGAGGATGGCGCAGACGAGGATGCCATTGCGCGCCAGCGGCAATACGATGGTGAAGAACGCGCCGACGCGGGAATTGCCATCGACCAGCGCGGCTTCCTCCAATTCTCGCGGCACGCTCATGAAGGTCGCGCGCACCAGCACGACGAAGAAGGGCATGGCCTTGGCCGCTGCCGCCAGCACCACCGCAGTCCGGGGGTAGCTGAGGAGGCCGATCTGGTTGAACCCGACAAACAGTGGGGTCACCATCACCGAAGCCGGCAGCACCTGCAGCATGAGCACGCAGAACAGGCCGATATCGATCCAGACATTGCGGTAGCGCGCCAGCACATACGCGCAACCGGTGCCCAGGATCACCGTGATCGCCGTGACGCCGGCGGCGATGATCACCGAATTGCTGAGGAAAACCGGCATGTTGCGGCGTGCCCAGACAGCCGGATAGACGCCCGGATCGGGCGCTACGGGCCAGAAGGTCGGCGGATTGGCAAAGATTTCCGAGCTGCCCTTGAGGCTGGTCACATACATCCAGTAGAGCGGGAACAGGTAGACGGCAGCCAGCACCAGGGCGACGAGCAGCAGCAGCCAGGGGGTATAGGACCGGGTCATCCGCGCACCTCGTGGCGGGTCGAGCGCACATAGATGATCGAGGCGAACAGCACGAGCACGAACATCATCACCGAAACGGTGGCGCCCTTGGCGAAGTCATAGAGCTGGAAACTCAGCTGCCAGGACCAGTAGCCGGCGACGTTGGAGGTGTTGGCCGGGCCGCCCTCGGTGAGCGCGGGAAAAAGGTCGAATTGCTGCAGGGTGCCGATCAGGCCAAGCGACAGCACCGCGCCGATGGTCGAGCGCATCATCGGCAGGGTGATGGTCCAGAAGCGCTGGAAGGCGTTGGCACCATCGAGCTCGGCCGCCTCGTAGAGGTCGCGCGGAATGGCGGCGAGGCCAACCGAAAGCAGCAGCATGTTGAAAGCAAGGCCGAGCCAGATATTGGCGATGATGACGGCCCAGATGGAAAAGTTCGGGTCGGATTTCCAGACGACATTGGCCTGGATGATGCCGAGATTTTTGAGGATGACATTGAGCACGCCGAAATCGCCGGCGAGGATCCAGCTCCAGATGGCGCCGACCACGAGGCCCGGCATGACCCAGGAGACCAGGAAGAGGCCGCGAATGGTGGCTGCACCGGGAAATTTCTGCGCAAAGAACAGCGCCAGGGCAAAGCCGAGCACGAATTGTCCGCTCATGGAGCCGAAAACGAAGATCAGCGTATTGCGCGTCACCAGCCAGAATTCGGGCTGCCGCACCACAGCGACATAGTTGTCGAAGCCGACAAAGGGCCGGAACAGTACGCCCAGGGTGAACATGTCCACCTGCTGGAAACTCATCAGCACGTTGTAGAGCAAAGGTGCGCCGGCCAGAGCGAGCAGGAAAAGCAGGGCTGCGCCGACCAGCAGGATATCAAATCCCACCCCGTCGCGCAGGGCGTTGAAAAATCGCGACACCGGACCTCTCCATGCGATTGAAAGAAAGTCCGGCCGGAGCGAACCCCGGCCGGCCAGTGGGGAGGACTAGTTGAAGATGGTGTCGATGGTGGCCTGAGCCTGGTTCAGCGCGTCCATGGACGACATCTGACCGGTCAGGGCCTGCTGCATGGCGTCATAGATAGCCTTGGAAATCTTCTGCCAATCCGGGTGGGGACCACGCGGATTGGCATATTGCAGCTGTTCCTGGAACACCTTGAGGGCGGCATCCTTTTTCTCGACGCCAGTCACCGGCAGCGCAATATCGCCGCGGGCCGGCAGGTTGCCGAATTCGGGGAACAGGCGATCTTCCTGACTCACGTAATATTCGAGCAGGCGGAAGGCCTCATCGGGATGCTGGGTGGTCGACATGATGCCCCAGTTGAACCCCCCCAGGGCCGAGGAGCGTTCGCCGCCTTCGGTGATGGTAGGCAGCAGCGCCACGCCCCAGTCGAACTTGGCATCCTCGACCATGCGGTCGATTTCCCAGGGGCCGGAGATGGCCATGGCGGCATTGCCGGCATTGAAGGTGCCGGTGGAATCCCACTGGCCCAGGCTCAGCACGTCGCGCGAGGCCCAGCCGTTATCGATCATCTCTTTCCAGAGATCGAGCACCTGGGCGGCGCCTTCGGTATTGACCTTGTTGGCGTCGCCGCCGGACATCTGGATGATCGGCAGGAACTGGAAGGTGCCTTCCTCGCCAGCACGGGCGGAGAAAGTGGCGCCATAGACATTGTGGGTCGGGTCGGTGAGCTTTTCGGCATAGTCGACCACCTGCGCCCAGGTGGTGGGCGGCTCGGTGAGGCCGGCGGCGGCAAACATGTCCTTGTTGTAGAAGATGCCGATCGTGTCGGTATATTTGGGCAGGCCGAACAGCTTGCCATCCCAGGTCACCGAGTTCAGCGGGCCCTGAAAATACTCCGCCTTGCCGATGATATCGGAATTGGCGACGCGGTCGGTGATGTCGAGCATGGCGCCGCGCGACGAGAACAGCGCGAAGTCCGGATTGTCGAAGGAGACGATGTCGGGGGCATTGCCGGTGGCAAAGGCGCGCAGCGTCTCGTTCACCAGTTCATCGAACGGGATATAGCGGTACTCGACCACGATATCGTCATTGGCATCGTCGAATTCCTTGGAGAAGGTATCGGCGATGCCGGGGCGGTCATTGCCATCGATGGACCAGACCTTGAGCGTCACCTGCGCAGAGGCCGGGGTCGCTGCGACCAATGCGCCGACAGCGAGACCGGCCAATAGACCGAGCTTAACAAACTGCATTATATCCTCCCTTGCGGCCCTCGGGCCGCGATCCATGCCGCTTGGGTTCCTCTTCCCTTGCGGCCTTTCCTCGCTGCCGCAGGCGGTTGCAACGCCTGCGGCAGCACCCTTAAATCTCCTGGGGCGCCTCTCCCTTGTCGCTGGGGGCGATAGCATCGCCGCCGCAGGATTGGCGCACCACGAGCTTGCATGGCAGCTTGCGGACGCCCGGCTCGACCGGCTTGCCTTCGGCAAGCTCGAGGATCAGGCGTCCGGCCTCGCGGCCAAGTTCCTTGAGATTCATGTCCACGGTGGTCAGCGGCGGGCGGGTGGCGGCTGCCACGATCTCCCAATTGTCGAAGCCGATGACCGAAACATCCTCCGGCACGGCCACGCCCCGTTCGCGCAACGCATCGACCACGCCGCGGGCGATCTGGTCATTGCCGCAGAAGATGGCGTCGGGGCGCGGGGCCCCGGACGACCAGAATTGCGCCACGGCCTCGTGGCCCCAGGCTTCGGACCATGTTCCGTAAAGAATGGCAGCCCCTGCCCCTGCCGCAGCGCTGAAGGCGCGGGCGCGCGCCGTGACCGAGGCGAAGCTCTGTGGCCCGGTGATATGGACAAGGCGCTGACGCCCCTTGCCTAACAGCCATTCCGTTGCCTCGCGCGCGCCCTGTGCGTCGTCGGAGACCAGGGTGACGGCGTCGTCGGGGCCCTCGGTGAAGGCATAGACGACCGGCACCGGCAGGCCGGACAAATCCACCGGCAGGCGGCGGTCGATACGCTTGCCGGTGGCGATGATGCCATCGACCTGCTTGTCGAGCATGGCGTCGACATGGAGCCTGGCCAGCGCCGCATCGTCCTCGATGCCGCAGAGGAAAACCGAAACGCCCTCGTCCACCAGGGCTTCCGATATTCCGGCCATCACCGGCAGGGTGAAGCGGCCATAGGTGTCGTTGGTCAGCAGACCGACGGTGAAACTGCGGTGCTGGGTGAGGGCTCGCGCCATGGCATTGGGGCGAAAACCGAGTGAAGCGGCCGTCTGCTTGACGCGCTGGCGGGTCGCCTCGGTCATGCGGCCGGTGTCGTTGAGGGCTTTCGAGGCCGTGGCAACGCTGACGCCGGCGACGCGGGCGACGTCGTAGATGCGGATGCGTTCTGCCTTGACCACGTCGGCGTACCTCAAAGGAAAACCCTTTTCTCAGGTTTGATAAAACGGTTTCTCACGACTCGTCAATAGTCATACTTATCCTGTTATGGCTACGTGATCGCCACCACGGGCCGCCTTGAGATGGTTCAACGCGCGAATCTGGCCGGTCATTTCCAGCGCGTCGCGATAGACCGGATCATGCCAGCCTTCGATATCGATGGAGCCCGACCAGCCGGCCAGGCGCAGCTCGGAAATGACGTCGGTCCAGTTGCTGTCGCCGAAGCCCGGCGTGCGCATGAAGACAAATTTTTCCTTGCCGAAGACGCCATGATCGCGGATCACGTCCCAGCGGACGGTGGCGTCCTTGCCGTGCACGTGGAAGAATTTATGGGCCCACTTGCGGATCTGCGGCAGCGGGTCGATGAGATAGACCATCTGGTGGCAGGGCTCCCATTCGAGCCCGATATTGTCGTCCGGCGTCTCGTTGAACATCAGCTCCCAGGCATCGGGATTGTGCGCGATGTTCCAGTCGCCACTCTGCCAGTTGCCGTCCATGGCGCAGTTTTCAAAGGCGATGCGCACGCCCTTGTCGGCGGCGCGTTTCGCCAGCTCCGACCACACTTTGCGATATTGCGGCAGGCTGTCGGTCAGCGGCTTGTTGCGGATGCGGCCAGTAAAGCCGGCGACGCAGGTGGCGCCGAAATGGTGGGCATTGTCGATGCAGTCCTTCCAGCCCTGCAGGGTCTGGCGATCCATCTCCTGGTCCTCGAGCGGATTGCCGAACATGCCCAGGGTGGAAATGGTGATGTCGCGATTGCCGATGGCTTCGAGGCTGCGCTTGCCCAGCTCGGCAAGGTCCTGGCCATTGGTAGTCTGCCAGAAGAAAGGCTCGAAGCTCTCAAAGCCCAGATCGGCGATCTCGGCGATGCGCTCGGCGGACTTGCCGGCCGAAGCGCTGACCATGGTGCCGATGCGGATGGATTTGGCGGGATCGCTCACGTTGAAATTCCTCAAACTGCAATGGATACGCGCCGGCCCGTGCGCGCGCTTTCGATGGCGGCAAAGACCATGGCGAGGCTGTGGATATTGTCGCTGCCGACGGTCTCGGGCGGGCGCCCCGTCTCGATGGCGGCGAGAAAATCGGCGATGACGCTGGCATGACCATGCGTCTGGTCCGCATCGAGCGGGGGCGGCACGTCGATGGCCTTGAGATCGCGAAAGAAGCCACTGTCGCCATCGACGATGCGGGCCTCGAAACGGTCCTCGCCGTCCCAGAGCAGCGTGCCCTTGCTGCCGATGACGCGCCAGGCGCTCTCCCAGCTGGTATTGGCACCCTCGGCGCACCAGGAGCCGCGATAGTTGAAGACCATGCCGCCCTCGAACTCGAAAATGGCATTGGCCGCGGCGCCCTGGCGATACCATGAGCCGCGCGGATTGGTTTCGAGGCAATAGACGGCCTGGGGCGCCTTGCCGGCCATGAAGCGGGCAGCGTCCAGCGTGTGGATGGCCATGTCCAGCAGCAGCACATGGTCCATGTCCTCGCGGAAGCCGCCGAAATGGGCGCCGATGAAGAAATCGCAGTTGAGGCCGGTGATCTCGCCCAGCACGCCGCTTTCGATGAGCCGGCGGATGCGGCGGACACCGGCGACAAAGCGGCGGTTCTGCACGACGGCATGCAGGCGGCCGGCGGCGGCGGCCTGGGCAATCATCGCCCTACCCTCGTCGATGCTGGCCGCCATGGGCTTTTCGCTGAGGACATGACAGCCGTGGCGCAGGCCGGTCTCAACCACGCCGGCGCGAGCAGCGGGAACGACCACGTCGAACAGCAGGTCGGGCCCGGTCTGGGTGAGGATCGCGTCGAGGTCGGTGCCGATGGCAATGCCGGAGAGGCCGAATTCATCGGCGCGCGCCTCGGCAGTGGCAAGATCGAGATCGACCAGCCCGACCACCTGCACCTTGCCTGCGAGCAGGGGATGGGTGGCGATGGCGGTCAGCCAGCCCCTGGACATGCTGCCGCAACCGGCCAGCGCTGCCGTGAAAATCAAACGATCCTCCCTATGGACTTCAGCCTGCCCTTGCCGTCTTGTGCAGCATCGTGGAGCGCAGTCCCGTAAACGTTTACGACGCTATTATTTGGCCCCCGGATGTGTCAATGGGGATTCGTAAACGTTTACGGACAAAGCGGACCGCCTGAGGAAACTGCGGGAAAACATGACTGGTATCAGACGCTTGGCGCAGCAGCTCAACGTGTCCATCGGCACGGTTTCACGCGCCCTGAATGGCAAGCCCGACGTAAACGAGGAGACCCGCCGGCGCGTCGTGGAGGCCGCGGCGGCAATCGGCTACGTGCCCAACCAGGCCGGACGCTCGCTTCGCAAGGGGTCGACCGGCGTCGTCGGCTTCATGATGCAGACTGGCCCACAGATCACCGGCGAGGGCGACGTGTTCTTCATGAGCGTGTTCGACGGCGTGCAGACAGTGTTCGCCCGGCACCAGCTCGACCTGGTCGCCCTGCTGTGCTCGTCCGAAGAGGATCCCGAGGCCTATATGCAGCGCGTGGTGGCGCGGGGCTTCGCCGACGCGCTGATCATCTCCGCCACCAAACGGGTGGATCATCGCATCAACTTCATTTCCAGCCGCAAGATTCCATTCATCGCGCTTGGGCGTTCGGAAACCGATGCGGGGCACCCCTGGCTTGACCTCGACTTCGAGGGCATGGCCGAAGTCGGCGTGTCGCGGCTGATCGCCAAGGGGCACCGGCGGATCGGGGTCTTTGCGCCGCGCGACGACACCAATCTCGGCTTCGTCTTCGTTGACGCCTACCGCAAGGTGCTGGAACGGCATGGCATCGCGTTCGACGCGAACATGGTCTTCCGCGCGCCCCCCAATGAGCGGGGCGGGCACCAGATTGCCCATGCGATAGCCGCCATGCCGGCAGACCAGCGCCCGACCGGCTTCGTGCTCACCAACGAGGTCATGTGCGTTGGCTTCTACAATGGCCTGCACGAAGTCGGTCTCGTCCCCGGCAAGACCTTTGCCATTATCGGCCGCGACAGCCCCCAGGCCCATTACCTGGTGCCCAAACTGACCTGCTTCCGGCTGTCATTGCGCGACCTGGGCATTACGCTGGCCGAGAGCCTCCTGGCCACGATGCCGGCCTATGCGGAAGCCTATCCGCTTGGCGTCGTCCGCAAGGTCGTTCCGCTGGAGCTCGTGCCGGGCGACAGCGACATGGCCCTGCCTGCGTAGGGGCCAGCGTAGTTCTTCGGTGCTATGCCGCGCCGGATCGCAGCGCCGCCGTGCCCCCCACCGCCTGGACCGACAGGCTGCCCGCCATGATCGCGGCATCGAGGCATTGCTCGGCCCTGAGCCCGTCGAGCCAGGCATCCAGCAGACCGGCATTGAAGGCGTCGCCCGCCCCGGTGGTGTCGACAACCGTGACTGATGGCGCCGGCTTGGCGAAGCGCCATCCGCCCACGCTCAGCATCGCGCCCTCAGGCCCGAGCTTGATGGCGACCACCGGGAACACGCCCTCCAATATGCCAATGGCCGCTTCGACACTGCTGGTGCCTGTGATCGCCAGGGCTTCCTCGGCATTGGGCAGAAACACATCGACGCCGCCGCATGCAGCCAGCAATTCGGGACGGCGGATCAGCGTCTCGTCCCAGCTCGGATCGAGCGATACGGTCAGCCCGCTGGCCTTGGCGCGCTGCACCAGGTCGGAAAATTCGGCCAGCGTCGCAAATTCGGCAATATGCAGGTGGCGCGCCTGGTCCCAATCCAGCGCGGCGCCATAGTCACGCGGCAGAGCCCGCCCGGCCCGGCGCGACAGGAAGGCGCGATCGCTGGCATGGGCCATGACGACGGTCACCTGCGGCCCGGCATCGGCCTGCCGCTCGACAAACCGCAAATCGACGCCACTGGCCACCAATTGGCTTTCCAGCGCCATGGACAGCGAGTCGATGCCGAAGCGCGACAGCAATGCCGACGGCCGCTGGCGCGCCGCAATATGGGCGGCCGCAATGAAGGCGCCGCCGCCCAGCACTGGCGCCATGGCTTCGGCAAAAACCTCGGTGCCGAGCCGCGGCATATCCCGCAGCCCCGTGAATACCAGGTCGCAATAAATCCTGCCGGCACTGATGATGCCGCGCCGGCTCTGCTGACCGGTCATCGCCGGCCCAGACTCTGCTCGGTTGTGGCGTCGAACAGGTAAAGCGAACCCGGCAGCGCCGCAGCGGTGATGGTGCTGCCGACCTTGGGCACGAGCTTGCCGGGCGCCGTGGCGATGACTTCGGTCCCCGCGATATCCAGATGCACCAGGGTCTCCGAGCCGAGCGGCTCGACCGCGGTGACGGCGCCGGACAGCGACAGGCCGGAGGCGCCGGCTTCGCCGACCACCAGATCATGCGGCCGCACGCCAATCAGCACATCGCCGCTGGCGCTTGCTGAATCGAGGCCCGCGATCGTGGCGCCGGTCGCCGTCAGCGTGTCGCCGGCCGCCTTGCCCGGCACCAAGTTCATCGACGGGCTGCCGATGAAGCGCGCGGTGAACACGTCTACCGGGCTTTCGTAGAGCTCAGTCGGGGTTCCGACCTGCAGGATCCGTCCGTCGCGCATCACCACGATCTTGTCGGCCATGGTCATGGCTTCGATCTGGTCGTGGGTGACATAGACGATGGTCGTGCCCAATCGCTGATGCAGCCGCTTGATCTCGATCCGCATCTGCGCCCGCAATTGTGCGTCGAGATTGCTCAGGGGTTCATCGAACAGGAACGCCACCGGATCGCGCACCATGGCCCGACCGATGGCGACGCGCTGGCGCTGCCCGCCTGACAGTTCGGACGGCCGGCGCTTCAGCAAATCCTCCATGCCCAGGATTTTCGCCGTGGCCAGGATGCGCTGGTCCTTTTCGGCCTTGCTCAGCTTGGCGGTATAGAGCCCGAAGCCGATATTCTGCGCCACGCTCAGATGGGGGTAGATGGCATAGTTCTGGAACACCATGGCGATGTTGCGCTGCTTGGGCTCGCGCTCATTGACCACTTCGCCGCCAATTTTCAGCGTGCCGGCGGTAATGTCCTCCAAACCCGCGATCATGCGCAAAGTCGTCGACTTGCCGCAGCCGGAGGGGCCGACCAGCACCACGAATTCGCCATCGGCAATGTCAAGGTCGATGCCATGCACCGCTGTCGTCTTGCCGTAGCTTTTGACCAGCCCCCGCAGTTCGATATTTGCCATCAGGCCGCTCCCATCAGGGCAGAGAATTTGTGTTCGAGTTCTTGGACGGCGGCGGCCTCGCCATCGCCATGCCGCCGCATCAGCGCCGCAAAATCGGCCGCCTTGTCGCGGTAGCCGGCAATCGAGGCAGCAAGCGGCGCCGGCGCCGGACCGCCGAGACGGTCGCGCACCGCCACGAAATGCTCGGGCGATACCAATTCGGCGAAGAGCGCTGCATCTATGGTGGTCTGGCGGCCGGTTGCCTGTTGGAAAGCCGCGCGGAATGGCACAAAGCCATCGACCGGCAGATCGCCGTCCATGGCCACCACGGCCCTGGCCACCGCCGCTGCGATCTCGTGGCCCTCGCGGAACGACAGTCCTTCGCGCCGCACCAGGCTGTCGGCCAGTTCGGTAATGGTGATGCAGGACCGGCGGATATTGTTGGCCACCCGCGCCGGATCGATGCGGATCTGCGCCACTACCGCGGCCAGCAGGTCGAGCACCCGATAGGCGCTTTCGAAAGCCTCGTAGCCCATTGCCTGGGTTTCGCCTTCGCTGTCATTCATGTCGGTGAAGGGCGTGTTGTGCATCACGTCCAGCATGGCCCGCGCCCGGCCGAACGTCTGGCTGGCCAGCAGGCGGAGATGTTCGATCGGCACCGGATTGCGCTTTTGCGGCATGATCGACGATATCTGCACCAGGGCGTTGGGCACATAGACCTGCCCCACCTCGAAGCTGGTCCAGAACTGCAAATCCTGGATTGGCCGGCCGAGATGGAGAAACAGCAACTCAATAGCGCCATAGGTGGATGTCACATAATCCACCGCCGCGATGCAGCTATAGGAGTTCTGCAGCGGCGCCGCAAAGCCTAGCAGCCGGGCGATGCGGGCGCGATCTATCGGAAATCCCGACGTGGTGATCGCCGCGGCGCCCATTGGCGACAGGTCGACGATGGCGCGCGCCTCGAACAGACGCTCGATATCGCGGCCCAGCACTTCGATGACGGCTGCCAGATAGTGGCCGAAAGTTGTCGGCTGCGCCGGCTGGCCGTGCGTATAGGCCACGATCAGCGTCGCCTTTTCCCGCTCCGCGGCTGCGATCAGTGCATCGTAAAGCGCGATGGCCTTGCCCAGCAGCAGGTCGAGCCGCGTTTTCAGGCCCAGCTTGAACAGGGTGTGATCGATATCGTTGCGCGAGCGCGCGGTATGCAGCCGCCCGCCCAGATCCGGACCCAGCCGCGCCTTGAGTTCCTTTTCGATGAGAAAGAAGAAATCCTCGACCTCGCCGGTATAGACCAGCTTGGCCGGATCGACTTCAGCATCGATGGCCTGCAGCGCCCTGGCGATCTTGCCGGCCGATGCGGCATCGACAATGCCCGTCTCGGCCAGCATCACCAGATGCGCCCGGTCGATGGCGCGAAAGCCGGCGACATGGTGAGCCTTTGCCCCATCGAAGAGCGGGCGCAACACCGTGTCCTTGTAGACCGGATCGGGAAAGGTGCTGCTGTCGCTCGAACGCGGATCGGTCATGGTCTAGCCCTTCAGCCCGGCCAGCATCACGCCGCGCACGATAAAGCGTTGCAACACCAGGAACACGATCAAAGTCGGGATCGTCGCCAGCGCCGCCCCGGTCATGATCATCTCCCAGCGCGTATCCTGCGCATCCGAAAAGCTCGATAGCCCTACCGGCAGCGTATAAAGCTCGCGGCTGGTGGTGACGATCAGCGGCCAGAAAAACGCCGTCCAGTTGCCCAGGAAGGTGAAGATCGCCAGCGCCGACAAGGCCGGCGCCACCAAAGGCATCGCCACCTTCCACCAGATCTGGAATTCGTTGAGCCCGTCGATCCGCGCGGCTTCGAGAAAATCGTCCGGCACGGTTTCGAAGAACTGCTTCATGAGGAAGGTGCCAAAGGCCGTCATCATGCCCGGGAACATGATGCCCCAATAGCTGTCGAGCCAATGCAGCTGCGCGCTCATCAGATACCACGGGATCACCAGCATTTCGGTGGGGATCATCAGCGTCGACAGGATCGCGAGGAAAATGAAGTAGCGGCCGCGGAACTCGAACTTGGCCAGCGTGTAGCCCACCATGGAATCGAAGAACAGATTGGAGAGCGTCACGGTGATGGCGATGAAGCTGGAATTGAGGAACCAGCGCATGAAATTGCCATCCGACAGCACCTTGACGTAATTGTCGAAGCTCGGCGCCGCCGGGATCAGCCGCAGGTCATAGACCTGGCTGGCCGTTTTGAGCGAGGTCGAGAACATGTAGAGAATGGGCGTGATCATCAACAGCCCGCCCAGCAGCAGCACGGTCCAGATCAGGATTTGGCCGGGCCGGATGCGACCGAATTTCAGGGGCTGACCGGCGTCGGGTGCAATGGCGGTCATCTCAGCGGCTCCTCAACACCCAGAGTTGCAGCAAGGACACGATCAGCAGGATGGTGAACAGCACCACCGTCTGTGCCGCGGCATAGCCCATGTCGAAGGACGAGAACGCCGTCTGGTAGATCATCAGCACGATCGGCTTGGTCGAGCCCAGCGGCCCGCCCGGATCGTTGCTGGTCATGTTGTAGACCTGGTCGAAAATGCGCAGGAACCCGATCGAGGAGAAGACGACCAGAAATACCGTGGTCGGCTTGAGCAGCGGCAGCGTGATCTTACGCAGGATCGCCCCCTCGCCCAGCCCGTCGATGCGCGCAGCTTCATAAAAGGTCTGCGGAATGGCGCGGAGCCCGGCCAGGAAAATGATCACCTGGAACCCGAGCCCGGCCCAGATCGCCGTGACCATGATGGCCGGCAGTGCCTGTGTCGTCGACTTGAGGAAGGTCTGCTGCGGAATGCCGAATTGCGCCAGGAAGCCGTTGATCAGCCCGATGGGCACCGGCTGGTAAATCCAGCGCCATACCCAGGCCAACGCAGCGGCCGTGGTCAGGAATGGCAGGAAATACAGCGCCCGGATAAAGCCGTGCATGAAGCGGACGCGGTCGAGATAATAGGCAACGGCGAAGGCCACCACCAGGCTCACCGGCGCGCCGATGATGAGATAGGTGAAGGTGTTGCGGAATACCTTCCAGAATGCCGGATCGTGGATCAGCTTGTCGTAGTTTTCGAAACCCACGAACTGGGCCGGCTTGAGAATGTCCCAGTCGGTGAATGAAATCCAGAACGCCTGGAAGGTCGGATAGAACCGAATCCAGCCGTAGAAAATGATTGGCAGGGCGAGAAACGCCCAAGCCCAGATGACGCGTTTGGTGCGGATCGGGAACCGGTCCCAGACGCGGCCCTTGGGGGCCGCGTCGCCGATGGTTGCGCCGTGCGTCACGATGCCGGTTACTTCGTCGCGTCGTCGATGATGGCCTGCTCGGCGGCTGCCGCTTCAGCCACGGAATCGGCGGGAGACTGGCCTTCGAGCAGCACGCGGTTTGCCATGTCGATGGCGACCTGACGCTGGCCGGCTTCGTCGACGAACTGGGTCGTCTGCGCATAATCCAGCGCCTTGAGGAAGGGCGCCAGGACCGGGTCGGCAAGGTTGGTATCGGTCAGGGCCGCGGCCTTGCGGGCCGGCAATTCGCCGACGACCTCGAGCCAGATCTGCATGGCCTCGGGCGAAGAGACATAGGCCAGGAACTTCTCGGCGGCGGCGAGTTCTTCGCCCTGTGCCGAGGAACCGATGCCATTGGCAAAGTAGCTGGCATAGTTGGACCGCAGGCCATCGGCATTGGCCGGCAGTTCGGTCACGCCCCATTCGAACTGATCGATGGTCCGGAACGAACCGAGCCGGAACGTGCCGTCGATGGTCATCGCCGCCATGCCGCCGCGGAACGCGGCCTGCCCTTCATCCATGAAGCCAGCCTGGCCCACCTTCTGCTCAGTCTGCAGGTCGGTGTAGAATTTCAGCGCCTCGGTGCCACCTTTCTCGCCATAGGTCACCGTGCGGTAGTCATCGCTATAAGGCACGCCGCCGAACTGGCGCGTCAGGACTTCGCGCCACCACTGGTGATCCTGCCCGGCCATGTCGAGCGTGATGCCTTCGGAAATCAGATTGCCGGCATCGTCATGCTTGGCGGTCGCCACGGCAGCGGCAACCAGCTCATCCAGCGTCTGGGGCGGATTGGCGGGGTCCAGCCCGGCTTCCTCGAACAGCTTCTTGTTGTAGAACAGCGCCAGCGAGCGCACCGCGGTTGGCAGGCCGTAATAGTCGTCGCCACGCTTCATCGCCGTCACGATCGGGAAGAAATCGGCTTCGATCTGGTCATGGGGGAATGCGGTGGTCGACAAGGGCTGCAGCACGCCGCCGCTCTGGAACTTGTCGAGCCAGCCGTAGAAGAGCTGCAGCACGTCCGGCCCCTGCCCGGCTGCCTTGGCCGCGATCACCCGTGTCTGGTAATCGTCATAGGGGAAGGTCGTCTGCTTGACCGTGATGTCGGGATTGGCCGCCTCGAAATTGGCGATCAACTGATCCATCGCCGTGACGCGGGTGTCATAGGCATATTGCCAGTATTCAATTTCCACTGCCTGGGCAGCGCCCAGCGTTAGCAGACTGATCCCGGCCGCAAGGCCGGCGAGCATGAACCGATTGCGCATCGTTACCTCCTTATGGTCCGCCACGCGACATTTCTGCCGGCGTATGAACGGACAAACTCCCTGTTTCGAGACCAGCCATGGCCACGCCTCAAGCCTGGTAGCTCATCTGGCGCGGCCAAACTTGTCAATACAATAATCTACTTGAGTTATTCTGACGCGAGAAATAGCCTTCCACCATGGAGCGGGATTTAAGCAAACGCGAAAGATCGGGAGCGCGCGGCAGCCTCGCCATCGGCAGCAATCCAGAGCGCAACCGGCTGCATAACCGGCGTGTCGTGCTCGACGTGGTGCGCAGCCAGGGCCATCTCGGACGCACCGAAATTGCCCGCCGCGCCCATCTGACGCCGCAGGCGGTGACCAATATCGTCGATGAACTGGTGGCGGAAAACCTGCTCATCCAGCTCGGTCGGCTACGTTCGGGCCGCGGCCAGCCGCCGATCCAGTTCGCCGTAAATCCCGACGGCCCGATGACCGCCGGCATTGAAATCGCCGCCGACCATATCGGCGCCGTCCTGCTCGATCTCAGCGGAAGGGTGCGAGCCCAGTCGGTGCGGCCGGTTGCCGATACCAGCCCCGCCGGAATTCTTGCCGACCTGCGCGACGCCGTGGACGCCTTGCGTCAGTCGGTGCCGGGCATCGCGGTCAACCTGCTCGGCGTCGGCGTGGTGATGCCCGGCCCCTTCGAAATCGAGGGGATGAGTTCGGTCGGTCCTGCGACCCTGCCCGGCTGGGACGGGCTGGATGCCAGGGCGCTCGCCTCCGAAGCCATCGGCGAGCCGGTCGAGATCGAAAACGACGCCACCGCCGCCGCCGTGGGCGAACGGCTTTATGGCGCCGGCCGGGATTTTGCCAATTTCGGCTTCGTCTATTTCGGCGTCGGGCTGGGATTGGGCATTATCCAGGAGGGCCGCCCCTTGCGCGGCGCCTTTGGCAATGCCGGCGAAATCGGCCACTTCGTCGTCACCCCGCGCAACCGCCCGGCGCTTTATGGCCCCGATGGCGCGCTGGAGAATTTCGCCTCGCTCTATGCCCTGCGCGAAAAGCTGGCTGCCGCCGGCATCGCCGCGACGGACGTGGCGGACCTGCAGATGCTGCATGATGCCGACAATCCGGTGCTGCTCGATTGGATCGCCGAGGCTGCCGACTATCTGGCGCCGACGGTCGCGGCGCTGGAGAACCTGCTTGATCCGCAAACCATCATCTTTGGCGGCGCGCTGCCCGACTCAGTGATCGACGCAATCATCGCGTCGCTCGATCCCATGCCGGTCTCGGTCGCCACGCGCCGCGTGCGCACCGCACCGCGCGTCATTCGCGGCCAGACCGGGCAATTGACCGCGGCGCTGGGCGCTGCTGCATTGCCCATGCTCGAAACCGTGACCCCCCGGCTGCATCTCGCACCCGGCCTGCCGACCACGCCTTAAGGACAGACCATGTTGACCGCCCGCGAGCGCCTTGCCCGCCAGAAATCGCGTCCCCTGCTGATCGAACTGCACCGGGCGCTCAGCCGGCTGACCTCGACGCTGACGGTGATGAATACCGGCGCGCATCCCGACGACGAACAATCGGGCATGCTGGCGGCCATGCGCTTCGCCTTTGGCATGCATGTCATCGTCGCCTGCTCGACGCGGGGCGAAGGCGGCCAGAATGGCCTCGGGCCCGAACGCGGCGGCGCGCTGGGGGTCCTCCGCACCCGCGAGATGGAAGAAGCCGCACGCACGCTGGACGCCGATATCGTCTGGCTCGGTCATGGCCCCGACGATCCGGTGCACGATTTCGGCTTTTCCAAGAACGGCGCCGATACGCTGGCGCGCTGGGGCCGGGACCGTATCATCGAACGCCTGGTTATCGCCTATCGCCGTGACCGGCCCGATATCGTCATTCCAACCTTCCTCGACGTGCCGGGCCAGCATGGTCACCATCGCGCCATGACCGAAGCTGCCGAAGCCGCCATCGTTCTGGCCGCCGACCCCAGCTATCTGACGCCCGGCCTCACCCCCTGGTCGGTCGGCAAATATTATCTGCCGGCCTGGCCGGGCGGCGGGGACACCTATGACGACGAGGTGCCCCCGCCCAATGCCAGTGTGCGCGTCGTGGCGCCTGGTGTCGACATGCCCACCGGCGCGGCATTCAGCGAGATCGGGGAATGGTCGCGCGCTTTTCACGCCAGCCAGGGCATGGGCCGCTGGAAAGTCACGCCAACGACCGAATGGCCGCTGCATCTCAAGCTCGGCCCTGCCGGTACCGAGACCGATATCCGCCAGAACCTGCCCGCGACGCTGGGCGAACTTGCCGATGGCCAGAGCGGGCCCGCGGCCATCGCGCTCCGCGCCGCACAGGCCGGCATCGACGCGGCGGTCGCAGCCTTCCCCGATAGAGCGGCCATCACCGATGCCCTCATTGCCGCCGCGACCGCGCTTGATGGCGTTTCCGACCTTGAGGACATCCACGCCCACCGCATCCGGCGCAAACTGAACGAGATCGATGCCGCCCTGCTGCTGGCCGCCGGCATTGCGCCGATCGCCTGGGCCGAGCCCAACCGGGTGGCGCCGGGTGAAAAGTCAACGCTCAGCATCGCCACCGGGGCGCATGCCGTTTCGGCTACGCCGATAGCCCGTGGCCCGCTGCATGTCGGGTCGGCGGCGCCCGCCGATGGCGTCATGCACTATCCCATCGCCGTCAGTTCCGAGGCGCCGCTGAGCAGCCTCTATCCGCCGGGATTTTCCAGCCTGGGTGGCAATGGCGAATTGAGCGTGGCCCTGGAGACCACGATCGGCGGCCGCGTGGTTCGCGCGACGATCGAACTGGAGGAGCCGTTTTCAATTGGCCCGGCGCAGTCGGTGCAATTGCTGCCCGAAGCGGTCATCCTGCCATCGGGCGAACCCAGCCGGCCATTGCCGATCGCCATTCGTTCTCAATCGTCGATCGCCAATGCCACCCTGATTGTTCCGACCGGATGGGGTGCGGTCCGCAGCGAGACCGGGGTTACCGTCAGCCCACCGTCGAAGCTGCCCAATGGGCTTTATCGCCTGCCCCTGATGGCCGACAGGCGCCTGGCCTACCGCCAAACCCCGATCGACTATCCCCATATCGGCCGCAGCCAGTTCCTGACGCCGCAGGCGCTCAATGTGCTGGCGCTCGATCTGCAGCGCCCCGCCGATACGCGCATCGGCTATGTCGGCGGCGGCAGCGATCGCGTCGGGTACTGGCTGGGCGCCATGGGGTTCGACACCACCGACCTCGATGCCGACGCCCTGGCCGGCGACCTGTCCGGATACACCACCATCGTTGTCGGCACCTTCGCCTTTGGCGTCCGCCCCGACCTGGCCGCCGCCATCGGCAAGCTGCGCGCATGGGTCGAGGCCGGCGGTCATCTGCTTACGCTTTATCACCGCCCCTCCGATGGCTGGGCGCCCGACGCTACGCCGCCGCGCCGCGTGGTGATCGGCAGCCCCTCGCTACGCTGGCGCGTCACCAATCCGGAGGCGCCGGTCACCATCCTCGCGCCCAAGCACAAACTATTGACCAGACCCAATAAAATCGGCCCTGACGATTGGGCCGGCTGGGACAAGGAGCGCGGCCTTTACTTCGCGGCCGATTGGGACGCGGCCTACGAACCGCTGCTGTCGCTGCACGATGCGGGTGAAAAACCGCTAAGGGGTGCGTTGATTTCGGCGCCGGTCGGCAAGGGCCGCCATACCCATACGGGGCTGGTGCTGCATCATCAGCTCGACCATCTGGTTCCCGGCGCATTCCGGTTGATGGCCAACCTGGTGCAGCCGGCATAATTTCCGATATATTTCAAGGAATTAATGGCGGAGAGAAAGGGATTCGAACCCTTGAGACGGTTACCCGCCTACACACTTTCCAGGCGTGCGCCTTCGACCACTCGGCCATCTCTCCGCATCGCCTTATCCCCGGGCTGGAAACGCCGGAGGGGCCGGCTGGGTGGCCGACGCGAGCGAGGCGCAATATACTTATCAACGCCTTGGGCGCAAGGGATCACGACACCGGGATGACGATTGTTTTTGCGCGGAAGCATTCCCACCTTGTGAGCGGGCCGCCCGACATGGCACAAAGAAATTGTGCACGGGGCGGAACGGGTAGGCCAGCCTCAACTTATCCCCGGTAAGCACAGGGAATGTTGATGCGGCTCGTCTTACGAATTACAGGCACCTGGCTGATCGGCCTGGCGCTGGTTTTGCTTGTTATCGATGGCACCAAATCGCTGGGCGCCAATGGCCTGGTCTACACCAGCCTGGCGGATCTGTGGACGCAGATCCATCCGCCCAGCCTCGCGGCGGTCGCGGCGTTCTTCGAGAGCCGGTTCTTTGCCGACCTGCTCGATGCGGCGCTCAAGGCGGTGCTGGACTATCCGGCCTTTGCCGTATTCGGCGTGCCGGGAATCGTGCTGGCGCTGCTGGGGCGCAAGCCGCGCCGCGAGCGCTATCTGCGCGCCGACCAGATTTGACGGCGCCTGTAACCAGGGCGGCCGATGCTGCGAATGACGCAGTGAAAGGAGACAGACATGTTCTTCAAATCCAAGCCCACCACCATCCCCGACGCCAGCGAGGCCCTGCCGGGCCGCGCCACGGAAATGCCTGTGGTGGCTGAACATTTCGTCAATGGCGCGGCACTGAAAGGCCCCTATCCAGCCGGCGCCGAAACCATCTATTTCGGGCTTGGCTGCTTCTGGGGCGCCGAACGGCTGTTCTGGCAATTGCCGGGTGTGATCGTCACCGCCGTCGGCTATCAGGGCGGCTCGACGCCCAATCCCAGCTATGAGGAAGTCTGCTCGGGCCGCACCGGCCATACCGAGGCGGTCAAGGTGGTCTATGACCCGAACACGGTCAGCCTCGACACGCTGCTGAGGACATTCTGGGAAGAGCATGACCCGACCCAGGGCATGCGGCAGGGCAATGACGTGGGCACACAATATCGCTCGGCCATCTATACGACGACGCCCGAACAGGCGGCAGTGGTCGAAAAGAGCCGTGCGGCCTATCAGGCGGCACTGAACAGCCGGGGCCTGGGGGCCATCACCACCGAGATATCCCCGGCCAGGGACTTTTTCTACGCCGAGACTTATCACCAGCAATACCTGGCCAAAAATCCCAATGGCTATTGCGGATTGCAGGGCACCGGCGTCTCTTGCCCCATCGGGCTGGGCGTCGCCGCAGCCGAGTGAAAACAGGGCCGATCCGGTTCACCGGGTCGGCCTTATTGTTAGCAGACTGTCAGCATTGAGCGTCACCTACCCCAAGATAATGACACGGATCGGCTTCGAAGCGTTCATCCTGACGCTGCCGAAGGCAACCCTGGTGCGCCAGTGGCGCGATGACTCGGTCGCCAAGATCGGCGGCAAGGTGTTCGCGCTGCTCGACCGCGATCCAGGCGAGGTGTGGCTCAAGGTTTCCGACATGGCTTACGAACTGCTGACCGAACTCGAAGGGGTGCGGCCGGCACCCTATTTCGCGCGGGCGGGCTGGGTGGCGATTTCGGTGGCCAGCCCGCTGGATGGGGATGAGGTGGAAGCCTATCTGCGCGAGGCGCACCGCATCGTGGCGGGGAAGCTGACGCGGAAGGTGCGGGCGGAACTGGGGTTGGGCTGACCAAGCGCCGCTCTTCCCTTCTCCCCTTGAGGGAGAAGGTGCCCCGAAGGGGCGGATGAGGGGTCTCTTACTTCACCTCTGGCATACCTGAACGCAGCACCCCTCACCCGGTTTTCCGCTGGACGCGAAAAACCACCCTCTCCCTCAAGGGGAGAGGGGCGACGACCGGGGCCCCGGCTATTTCTTCGGCAGAACCGCGAAGACCTGCAGGGTGGCGCCGGGAAGGGTTACGTCTTGCAGCCAGGGCGGCAGATTGCCTGATGCGTAGAGGTTGGCGAAGCTGTCTTCGGCCCGGCTGGGAAGGCCCTTGAGTTCGGCCATGGCCGGGCAGAGGACGACAAGGCCGATGCCCCTGTCATCGAGGATGGCGCGGGCGTCGGCAATGGGGTCGTTGAAGAAGCGGAAGGCGTCGCGCACGCCCTGCTGGTTGCGATGGTAGGGCGCGGCGACGACTTCGTGCGGGGTATAGAGCATCAGGTGAGCGCCCAGATCGATGGGCGTCATCACCCGTTCGGGCGGGATGGCGGCAAGATCGGCGAAGGCCGATGGCAATAGGCACGGCTCCTTGCTGGCGCGGGCCTCGGCCATCTGTTGCGGGCGACCGGGCACGAGACTGACCACGCCCAGCACCAGCAGGGACAGCACCACGCCGGAAAAGGCCAGCCAACTCAGCACCAGGCCGGCAATGGTGCCGAGGCGCGGCATGTTCAGATAGCGGCGGCGGGCGGTGACGATGAGCCAGGCGGCGGCCGGCATGGCCGGCATGATGGCGAGACGTGCGCCACGCACCTGAGCCAGCATGACCAGGGCGGTGCAGACGAGAAACAGCAGCAAGGCCGCCCATTCGGTGCGCCGTTCGCGGACGGTCCAAAGGCGCCAGACGACGACCACGCTGGCCAGCAAAGCGGGCAGCCCGACAGCGACCGCATAGGCCGGCAGCTCGGTGATGGTGGTGAACCAGGGGCGGGCCTCGACGATGGTGGCGATCCAGTTGACCTGGAGCCAGGGATCGAGTTCGCCATAGGGGCCGTGGAGGCATTGGGGGTAGACCAGGGCGACCATGCCCATGCCGATCCCGGCGAGGACGGCGAGCAGGGCCAGGCGCTGCCATGGCGCTCGCGCGGGTACGAGACTGGCGAGGGTAAAGACCAGGGCGACGACCAGCGCCACCGCGACATAAACCGGCGAGAGCACATCGCAGGCCGCTTCGAGCCAGCGCGACGGCGGCCGGAAAATGGCGAGGTGGACCATCGCGCTGCCGGCAAAGGCCAGCCCGAAACTGCGCATGGTGCGGGCCTGGGCCGGATCGGCTACCCAGAGCAGCCCCATCACCAGAATGGCGGCGGCGATGGTGGGCAGGGATTCTGTGGCGATGGCCAAAGTGGTGGCGGCGAAAAAGCCGCAGAGCAAAGCGAAGCGCGGGCGGCTTATGGCTTCCACGCCGGCCCAGATGAGCGCCAGCGTCAGCAGGATGACGACATTGTGGTGATCGACCCGGCCGGGGGTGAACTCGGCCGTGATGGCGGGGCTCAGCACCGGCAGGACCAGGGCCGGCAGCACACCGTCGGGCCCGACAAGGCGCTGGGCCAGCAGGGCACTGAGCCAGAGCAGCGGGACCAGCAGCAGCAGCGGCCAGACATAGCCGGCGGCCACCAAAGCCTGATCGGCACCAAGCAGCGGCGTGAAGACCATGACCAGCAGCGCCAGCGGCAGGTCGATCAGCCGCGACCAGTGCAATTCGGCGCCGAAGGGCGTGTTGAGGCGATGGGCCGTGAGATCGTACCAGGGCTGGCCGGCGAGGAAATCGCGGACCATGACCATGCGCATGGCATCATCGGTATCGGCGAAGAAGGGCAGATCGGCGTGGCCGACCAGCGTGCGGACAACCAGGATCGTCGCGGCCACGGCGAAGACGAGGACGACGAGGCGAAGATCGGGACGGGACGAGGGAGCGGCGGTCAAGCGGGCGGTCCTGCGCTGGGGTGGCGGCAGGATGGACCGGGGCGGTTAAGATGGGGTGGAGGGGATGGCAAGGGGGCGGAAGTCCGCGTCGGTGGAGCCGGGCAAATGCGATTGCCCTGCCCTCAAGGGGCGTGTTTGCAACTGGCGCCCGGCCTCAATCACGGTGTCATTCCGGCGAAGGCCGGAATCCATCTTGAGATAGCTCGGATAGACCTCAGGATGGATCCCGGTCTACGCCGGGATGACATCGCGCAAGCGAATGCTTCATGAGGAAGCCCACGCTCGGTGGTCTTACTCCATAGCTCTCCCGCAAGCCCCCCCACCCTGCTCGATCATCCGAAGTCCTATCTCGCTTCCCTTCCCAAGGGGGAGGGTAAGAGGGCCGGTGGTTGCGATGCGTGGTGGGCTCGCCACACATTCTCCTCGCTTCGGACCTGCCTAGAGAATATGCAATTGCCTTTGCGTCACCCGTAATATACCAAGCATACGCTTTTTTAATTCCGAGTTTGTCATGACCGATTCCGTTGAAGGAAACTGGGCCGAAATTTTCACGCCGCGCTATGCGACGGTGACGCTGATCCTCTGCCTGGGCGTAGCGCTGCTGGCGTTCAATGCCTTCCTGGCGTCGATTTCGCTGCCGACGGCGGTGCAGGAAATGGGCGGGGTGGCGCTGATTTCGTGGGCGCTGACGCTGTTCCTGGTGTTTGCCATCGTGGGCGGCTCGGGCGCGGCCCTGCTCAAGCAAAGGCTCGGCGCGCGCACAGCTCTGCTGATCTCGGCCGGCATTTTCCTTGCCGGTACGGTGGTTGCCGCCAGTGCCACTTCGATGGAGCAGGTGCTGGTGGGGCGGGCGCTGCAGGGGCTGGGCGAGGGCGTCGTTTCGGCCATCTGCTTTGCACTGATCCCCGAATTGTTTCCGTCGCGGCTGGTGCCCAAGGTGTTCGGGCTGCAGGCGATGATCTGGGCTATCGCGGCCTTTGGCGGGCCGGCAGCGGCGGGGCTTCTGACCGAACTGGTGTCGTGGCGCGCCGCCTTTCTGGTCAATGTGCCGCTGGTGCTGATCTTTGCCGCCATGGTTGTCGTGAAGGTGCCGGCGCATTCGCCGGAGGATCGCAAGGTGGTGAGCTTTCCGGGGCTGCGGCTGCTGACCATCGGCGCGGCGATCATGCTGGTGGCGCTGGCGGGCCTGGCGCAGCCGCTGCCGGCGATCGGCCTATTGGCCGGAGCTGGACTGCTGCTGGTGGGCGTGGTGTGGCTCGATGGCCGCAGCCGCGACCGGCTGATGCCGCCTGACGCGTTCCGGCCGGTATCGGTGGTGGGCACGGGATTGTGGATGGTGCTGCTGATCAATATCGCCGGGGCAGGATCGGCAGTCTACCTGGTGCTCGTCGTGCAGGAAATGTGGGGCTATGGCCCGACAGCGGCGGGCGCCATCGCCGCCGTGCTCGCCGTGGCGTGGAGCGCTTCGGCAGTGATGGTGGCCAATGTGCGCAGCAAGGAAACCCGCAAGACGCTGATCCGGCTGGGACCGGCGATGATCGCGGTTGGGCTGGTGCTGGTATTGGCCGGGCTGCAGATGGACCAGGTCGCCATCGTGGTGGCGGGGCAATTGGTGATCGGTTCGGGCTTCGGCACCTGCAACGGCTATCTCAACCTCACCATGATGGAAGCCGCGAGCGACGCGGAGCGCGACCGCACCTCGGCGCTGATGCCGACGACGCAATCGGCGGGCAATGCCATCGGCGCGGCGCTGGCCGGCGTGGCGGCCAATTCGGCGGGCATGGCGGCGGCGATTTCGGCGGTGGAGGTCAAGCTGGCCGTGGTGCCGGTCTATGCGCTGGGGGCGGCAATGGCGGCGCTTGCCTTTGTCGCAGCCTGGCGGATGGTGGGGATGATCCGGCCGCAGGATGTGAATTCGAGCTTTGCGGCGGGGTAGGACAAACTCCGGACTCAGTGGCTCCCATCACTCCCCATTCAGGGGCGGAGGCGCAAGATCAGAGGCCAGTGTTCATACCTCTCTCCCCCTTGAGGGAGGCGGGACAGAACCGGCCGAGGGATCACAAAAGAAAAGGGCGGTGGGATGAACCACCGCCCAGTTTTGTCAGGGAGAAAACGTGTGCCGCGCTACGCGCGGGGCTGGGGAACAATGCGGAGATAGGGCTTGGGTTCCTTCCAGCCATCGGGGAACTTTTCCTTGGCGGCTTCGGTCGACAGGGAGCTGGAGATGATGACGTCCTCGCCATTCTTCCAGTTGACCGGGGTAGCCACCGAATGGTTGGCGGTGAGCTGCAGGCTGTCGATGACGCGCAGCACTTCATCGAAATTGCGGCCGGTGGAGGCCGGATATTCGATCTTGAGTTTCACCTTCTTGTCCGGGCCGATGACGAAGACCGAACGGACGGTCAGCGAATTATCGGCATTAGGATGGATCATGTCATAGAGGCGGGCGACCTCGCCCCTGGTATCGGCCAGCAGGGGGAAATTGAGGGCGGTGCCCTGGGTTTCCTCGATATCCTTGGCCCAGCCGGCGTGATCTTCGAGCTTATCGACCGACAGGCCCAGCACCTTGACGCCACGCTTGTCGAATTCGGGCTTCAGCTTGGCGGTGTAGCCCAATTCGGTGGTGCAGACGGGGGTGAAATTCTTGGGGTGGCTGAACAGGACCGCCCAGGATCCTTCGATGAAGTCATAGAAATGGATTGGGCCTTCGGTGCTGTCGGCCGTGAAATCGGGGGCGGTATCGCCAATCAGAATTGCCATGCTATTTCCTCTGGGGCCGCAACGGCCCTTACTCGCTTGGAACAGAATATCGTACTCTCACCCGCGCAATGAAGCGGCCGGGAGTGAAATCCTTTTATGTTTTGGGCGGCAGAAACGCCATGGCGTTCCAAAGGCACGCCCTGCGGCAGTAAAGCCCTCAGGGGGTGGGGGCGCCGTTGGTCCAGGTGACCTGCTCGCCATTGAGCGGAATGACCGAGAGGCTCATCTTGCCCGAGCCCTGCTGGATTTCGCGGGCATGGGCCAGATAGACCAAGGCATTGTTGGCGGCGTCGTAGACGCGGGTGACGCGCAGCGACTTCCAGATCAGCGAGCGGCCTTCCTTGAAGATTTCCTCGCCGCCGGCGCGGGTATTGATATCGCCGATGGTGATGGGGCCGGTAACCGAGCAATCGAGCGCCGAATAGGAGGGGTCCTCGAACCAGTTGCCCTGGCTGATGCGATCGATGAAGGAGCGGTTGAAATAGGCCAGATGGCAGGTGACGCCAGCCACTTCCGGATCGGCCACCGCATCGATGGAAATATCATTGCCGGTCCAATCGACCCCGACATTGCCCACCTCGCGACTATCGCCGCAGGCAGCAAGGGTGACGGCGAGGACGCCAGCGGTGGCGAGGGCGGCGAGGCGGTTCATGGGCGGGCTCCTGGTTGCGGGCATTAGATGGCCCTGCTCCTCCCCCGGCGCAAGACGCTCAGTAGCGATTTTCGCGCAGGTGGCGCTCGAGCAGCCGCACCAGCAGGGACAGCGAGATGGTCATGGTGAGGTAGAGGAAGGCCACGACATTGTAGGTTTCGAAGAACAGGAACGAGCCGGAGGAATAGACCTTGCCGAGCTGGGTGATGTCCTGCACGCCCAGGGCCGAAACGAGGGCGGAATCCTTGATCATCGAGACGAAGTCGTTGGCGAGCGGCGGCAATATCGTGCGCAGGGCCTGGGGGAAGGTGACGAGGCGGAAGCATTTCCAGCGGGAAAGGCCGAGCGAGCGCGCCGCTTCGAGCTGGCCGCGATCGACCGATTCTATCCCCGCGCGGAAAATCTCGGCGATAAAGGCAGAATAGCAGATGGTGAGCGCCACGATGGCGCGCCAGACGAAATCGAACTGGCGGATGGTGACCACTGTATCGAAGGGCTGCAGCAGCCAGTTGAGCCCGGCCACCATGCCCGGCGCGCCGACAAAGGCGACGTAGAACAGGAAGACCAGCACCGGGATGCCGCGGATGATTTCCACGTAGAAGGTGGCGATCTCGCGCAGGATGCGGTTGTTCGAGGTGCGGGCCAGGGCGACGAGCAGGCCCATCAGCGTGGCGGCAAAGAAGGCGACGAGGGTGACCCAGATGGTGGTGGCGACGCCGCCGGAGAGGGCGCGGAAAATCTGGGAATAGCCGGCATCATTGGTGATGGCCCAGAGGCCGATGACGAAAAGCAGCCCGATGGCGAGCAACCACCAGGGGATACGGGCGAGGATGGAGGGACGGCGGGGGATGTAGGTCATGGACTTCTTATTTGTTCCTCGACCTCTCAGTCGTTCTTCCCTCCCCTTTGAGGGGAGGGAATGAGGAAGGGGGTCCCTTGATGAGCCACAAAGCCACCCCCTCCCCAGCTTTGCCAAGGCCCCTGCGGGCCTGGCGCCGCTACCCTCCCCTCAAGGGGGAGGGTGGGCAGGAAGCCGATAGAGTGGGTCACCGTCCCCAGTGTGAGAGCTCAGCAAGGCTACTGCGCCGAATTGTACTCGTAGAACCACTTCTGCTGGATGGTGTCCATGGTGCCGTCGGCCTTGATCTGGGCCAGGGCGGCGTTGATGGGGGCGACGAGGTCGGAGCCGGGAGTAAGGATGAAGCCGAAATCCTCGGTGCCGAGGGGCTCGCCGATGATTTTGAAGGCGCCGGGATTGGCGCCGATATAGCCATTGGCCGAGGTCTGATCCATCAGCACGGTATCGACGTCGCCGGCCTGCAGGGCCGCGACCGAGGTTCCGAACGTGTCGAACAGCTTGATGCGCGGATTGGCCTCGTCGCCGTCGAGAACATTGTAGACGGCGACGTAGAAATTGGTGGTGCCGGCCTGGGCGCCGACCAGATTGGCCGGATCGGCGGCGAAGGTTGCGGCGTCGGTGAAGCGGGTCTCGTCGGCGCGCACCAGCATCAGCTGCTGGGAGGTGAGGTATGAATCGGAAAAATCGATTTGGCTCTTGCGCTCGTCATTGATGGTGATGCCATCCATCCCGACCTCAAACTGGCCGTCGCGCACCGCCTGGATCATCACGTCCCAGCTCGACAGCTGCCAATCGACCTTGGCATTGAGGCGCTTGGCGATCTCGTTGAAGAGATCGTATTCAAGCCCGATGCCTTCGCCAGTCGCCGGATCGGCGAAATTGAGCGGCACATAGGCATTTTCAGTGACGGCAATGATGGTGCGGCCACCGAGATCGGGCAGCGCATCCTGCGCCTGGGCGGCGGGCAGGCCGAGAGCAGCAAGGGCCGTGGCAACGGCGAGGAATTTTGTGAATGAAGGCATGAGGCGGCAGTCTCCCAGTCAATGTTTTGCCGGGAGACTAGAGCATTCGGTCGAAGCTTGGAAATGGGCTTTATGCCTCGTCGCTGACCGGCGCGTCGGGTCCCCGGGTCTGCAGCGACTCGATGGCATTCCTGGCCGAGGCCTTGGACGTATAGGTTTCGGTGCGGACCATGGTTTCGCCATTGCCGGCGACGAAGCGCACGAAATGCTGGCCATCCTTGGAGGCAACGATCTCGAAGCGGTATCCGGAACCGGTCTCGTCCTTGGAGAGATCGACCGTGGCAGCGCCCGGCGCATTCTTCTTCAGAGACTCGATGGCCGACTTGGCGCTGGCTTTGGCCTTGTAATTCTCGGACCAGAAAATCTTCTCGCTGTTATAGGAGAAATCGAATTTGAACTGATCGTTGGCGGCCGGGGTAATGTTGAACTTGTGTGCCATGACGCTGGGACTCCTCTTCGGCAGCCGCGACCCGGCCGCTCTCGCAAGGGTAGCTTAGCGGCACGGGAGCAGAAGGGAAGCCCTCTGGTGCGTCAGGATATTTCCGGGCTGTTGCCGGAGGCGCGATCGATATGGCCCAGGTCGCGGTCGGGATCGATGCGGTCGCGCACCAGTTGTTTCAGCTGCTTCACGTCGGGAAAACCACCGTCGCGCTTGCGCTCCCAGACCAGCTCTCCATCGAGATGAATTTCGAAAATACCGCCGGTGCCGGGCAGCAGGGTCACCGCCCCTATTTCGAGGCTGAAGGTAGACAGCACTTCCTGCGCCATCCAGGCCGAGCGCAGCAGCCAGTTGCACTGGGTGCAATAGGCGATGGTGAGGCTTGGTCCGCCTTCGGCCATCACTCAGGCCTTCTTGCGCTTCTTGAGGTCGGCCGGATCGACGAGACTCGCCAGGATCTGGTCGACCAGGTCGAGATCCTGCCGTTTGCCGGCGGCCTGCTGCTGCAGATCGACCAGGTAGGAGGTGGTGTAGTAAAGCCGCCGCGCCAGCATGGTGGCGATGTGCAGCGAGAATTCGGGGCGGGAATCGAGGAAGGTCAGTGCATCGGGGATTTCATAGGCGGTGACCGCCGACAGCGCCTTGACCGTGGCCGAATGGGGCATGTCGAGCAAAACCGCCATTTCGCCGAAGATGGAGCCCGGCTCGTCGACATGGGTGACCTGGGTGCGCTCGCGGATGACTTCCACCTGCCCCTCGACCAAAACATAGAGCCGCCCGAAGCGCTCGCCTTCGGGCAGCATGACCGCGCCCGGCTTGAAGCTCACCTGCTTGAGCCCTTTGCAATATTCGAGAATGTCGGCCATCTGCACCTCCGCCTGCCGGCTCTCTATATCGCGCAACGTGCTGAGCGGTCAAAAGCAAAGCCGCCCGGCGCGAACCGGGCGGCTGGACCAGGCGGGGTGGATGGATCAGTTGATCCAGACCACCGTGCGGTTGGATTGATCGACCAGGGCCGGGCGATCGCCGAGATAGACATAGCCATAGTGCGAATCGGGGATGGTCGAAATCGCCGTGCCGTCGGGCAGGACATAGCCGACCACCGCATCGCCTTCGACCTGGACCGGAGTCACCGGATTGGCCACGGCGAAATCGGCGGCTACCTGCGGCACGAGATAGCCCGGCGACTGCACCAGGGCGCGGCTTTCAAGATCGACGATCCAGACGCGGTCATTGGCATAGACATAGCCATAGGTCGCGTCGCCCTCGATGGGGTAGATGGTCACGTCGGCCGGGACGACGAAGCCGATATCGGCGCTGCCGTCGAAATAGATGGGCTCGACCGGATGGGCCGCGACATAATCGATGGACGAGGTGGCGATGCCCGCTTCGGCGCCGATGGTGGCGCCGGCAAAGCCGCCGATGACAGCGCCGATGGGGCCGCCAAGCAGGCCGCCGATCACGGCGCCGGTGGTGCCGCCGCCGGTGGCGCCGATGACGGCGCCGGCTTCAGCATCGGACTGGACGCCGACAACCTTGTCCTGCGCGAAAGCGGGGATTGCAGCGGCGAGCGAAAGCGCGGCCACGGAGGCCAGGAGAATTTTCTTCATTTTTGTGTCCTTTCACGGAGTGGCACAGGCCACTCATTGCGGATGCGCAAACCTCTACGGATCGCAAGTGCGACCCCGGGGTCCACGCCATTTCCGCCCCGTGATCTGACAACGGGACTATGCGCCCTTCGTTCCGCGCGGGGATAAATCCGGCCCGCACCTGTGGCCGATGGGCTACAGCAGCGCCTCTATGGCCGGTTCGAGCGCCGCCGGCAGGATATCGGGGGCGAAGCGGGCGGCCACCTGGCCGTCACGACCAACGAGGAACTTGGCGAAATTCCATTCGATATCGCCCGGATGGGCGGCTTTGAGCCAGGCATAGAGCGGACTCTGGGCGGGGCCGTTCACATCGAGCCGGGCAAAGAGCGGGAAGCTGACGCCGAAATTGAGCGTACAGAATTCGGCAATCTCGGCGGCCGTTCCCGGCTCCTGGCCGCCGAACTGGTTGCAGGGAAAGCCCAGCACGACGAGGCCCCTGTCCTTATAGGCCTGCCACAGCGCCTCGAGCCCCTCATATTGCGGCGTGTGGCCGCATTTGCTGGCGGTATTGACCAGCAGCATCGCCTTGCCGGTATAGGCGGCAAGGCTCTGGCTGGTCCCATCCAGCAAGGGCAGGGTGAAATCGGCAAGCGTGGTCATGATGGCACAATCGGCAATAGCGGGGATAGAGCGGGCTCAGGGATGGGCGAGCTGCTGCAGATCGTTTTCGGAGACGATGCGCAGATGCGTCTCGGCCTTGGCCTGGACCTTGTATTGCACGGCATGGCCCTCATAGGGCAGCAAGGCGACGATCTGGCATTCGCCGGCGCGGCGATTGGAACTGCCGCGATTGGGCAGCAGATCGAGCGTCTGGCCGATTTTGTATTTGTGCATGGGGAGGCTCCGTTCCGGCTGGAGGACTAGACCATCCGGCCCTTGGCTTTGCGCCAGTATATACCCTTTGCCGGCGCAACGGGGATTTAATCGCGCGGAAGCGCCGGACAGCGCGGGCGCTTCCGGGGACAGGGCAGCAAGGCGGGCCCCGAGGCGGTTTTCGCCCCTGAGTAGTTTTTAATGAGACGGAAACCGCCTCGGGGCGCCGGTTTTTGGAACTGTACGGGGGGTCGCGCACACGCTTCCGCCCGGACTCGAACCTGTGCGAGCAGCGAAGCCGCACCCGGCTCCCCCGCCACTGTTCGCTGCAGGCCGCCCATGCGGAGGGATGGGCATGAATTTACTCGAACAGGCGCAGGCGGGGATAAGTTTTCTGCCACTCGGCCTCTACCGCGGCCAGCGGCCGGCTTTCCCGCTCGGTTTGGCGGCCAGCGCGGAAGCCATTGTAGAAATCGCGCAGGCGCAGGTTGGTGAAGCGCTCGTCCAGCTTGACGCGGATGGCGTTCAAATCGTCGCGCTTGAACTTGAGGGCCGCGGCAGGCGGCTTGAGCCGCATGATCGGCAGGTAGCCGGCATGGAGATGCCAGATGCGGCAGTTGAAGCGCTCATCCCAGGTGGTGTGGTGGCTCTCCCAGCTTTCGAGCGCCGCCAGGGCCCGGCCGAGCTGGACGGCAAGGCCCGCCAAATCCGGCGCGGCGACCGGCAGGCGCTCGCCGCGCTGGCGGATGAACTCGGCACAATCGCTGAGCAGGCCTTCGGCACTGATGCGCAGGGCATCGGAGACGGGCGCGGTGGGCTTCTTTGCGCCGAGCGCGATCGTGTCCTTGTGCAGGGCGGCGAGGCTCAGCCAGAGCGCCTCATGCCGCTCGGCCTGGGGCTTGGTGGTATAGCCTTCACGCGGTGGCGGGCTATTGGGCGCAGCCTGCGCCGCAGGCTGGCCTTGAGCGCCGGGCGCGAAAGGCGGGTGGCTGGTTTGTGTGGTCATGGTTTTTCCTGTGCGGCGGGATGCCGGACAGGAGAGGGTAAGGCGGGGTGGAGGGGCGGGGATTATTTTTTCAGCTTGTTAAAGCCACGATCGCCCCCGTGAACGTAGATAGAGCCGCAAGCTCAACCTCCAAGTAGGACGGATATGCCGCATCCAACATAGGTTTGGGAACGTCCTCTTCGTCGATCCACCGCCGAGCCATTCCTGATTTGTTTTTTCGCCGAGCTTTCTGAAAGATGTCGCGATATCGATACGGCGATATGCCAAGGAACGGAATAAAGGACACTTTTCCGGGCACCTCGCTTTCGATTGCCACCTCATTGGCATGCAAATCTCGAGCCTTACTTTTGGGGTAAGGCTCAATATAGACGACCTTTTTTATGCCCGCGGCGAGCAAATGCTTTGTGCAGTTGTGGCATGGAAAGGTTGTGCAATAAAGCGTAGCACCTTTGACGCTCTTACCTAATCTAGCGGCGTCACAGACAGCGCACATCTCTGCGTGAACAATACGACCGAACTCGGTTAGATCGAGGAGTGCTGAACCCAGAAGAGCTCCAGTGCCGTCGTTCCGCTTTAAGTCTTCGGCTGTTGGCTTCTTACAGAGCGCTTCCAATAAGGTGGCTGGGGTGCCGTGCTGCTTGGCGGTGTTAGATAGCAGATTGGCCTTTTCCAGGCGCTCTAGAACCTCTCGCAGCACCTCCTTCTTCATCGCGTCATTTGGGTCATGGCCCAACACTACATCGCGAAAATCCGGCTCTTCTCCATCCCAATATGTGCCACCAAACGCTTTGGGAACCTCATTACAGCCCTGCGTGATTACTTCGCCATCGTCGGAAAAGATGGCAGCACCAACCTGCCGCGACAAGTCTGATGATCTCAAAGACGCGGATTTAGCCGCATACATTCCATATTCGTCTTTGCTTGGAGCTGTATCGGTCCTCCCGAAGAACGCTTGAACGAATCGATGGAGCTTGTCGTCCATCTCTTTTTTGTTGATACCGTCAATGAACACATCCCCCAAATGAAACGTGTCGCGCAGATGCTGTCCCGTGTCGGCCCCCTCCTCCGCGTCTCTGTCGATCAGCTCTTCGGTACGAGAGGCTATTTCGCTGGAAGTGGTGTTTGTAGGCAGCGTTCGTTTGAGGCGCTCGCTGATGATGTTTCGCCTATCCGCGTCTGCGCCGTAGGCCGAAATGAGGATGAATTGTTTCCCGTAAATCTGGCGCAGTAGCTGCACCTCCTGGGGACGCTTAAGCTGACGAATGATGTATGCGACCCCCGGAGGAATGACCTCAGCGTCCTGCGTGTGGGAGATACGGAGTTGTCGTAGCTCCCTAACGGCTATGCGCGCCAGCACCGAGGGCTCAGCAAACAACTCGCATAACGCGTTGGCGTGGTTGATCTTGTAAGAGATCACAGAGCCGAAATCCTGTTGCTGGGGTTTTTCAACTCCAGATGGAAAATCGTCCAATAGGTTCGTAATTTTTATCGTGTGTGACTCATATCGAACAATGCGGAGTTCGTTCGCTAGGCTTTCGCAAATAGCGTCAATATGAACGCCGATGGGAGCGGCGATGCCGAACACAAGCTCCGGAAACTCACTGCGAACCAAATTCATGTCACTTCCAAGCCCAAGTTTTACGATCTAGGCCGCAAAAAGTAGCTCTGTAGGAACCTTTTTCGGCTTAAGGTGATTCGTCTTTGGCGACTGGAGAGCGATTCATGGATGAAAAATCCCTATCCGAGGTCGAGTTGATTGAGCAGGCGGCCAAGAGGATGGCCAAGCGCCTCAGTTTGACCTATGTCACCGATCCAAACAAACGTAGTACTTTTGAGGCGTCGCAATCCGGCAGCTACGCTCGCTATGGCTATCCTCCTGGATCTGTAGAAACCACCGGTAGAAAACGAGCCTAGTAAAGCAGAAGAGTTGGCGCGGAGGCCGCGCCAACCTATTTCACTTTTTGTTCGGGCGCTGTGTCAATGCTGACGCAGCAATCTTTTTGATCTGTGCTGGCGTCACACTTTTAGGGTCGCGAAGCGCTTTTGAAGCAATGCTTCCCACCTTGCTGCCAGTACGTTCGTTGGCCATAGAGGCCTCCGTGAAAGCCCTTCGAAGGGCGGCACATCCAGCACTTCTGTGATTTGACGGAGCAATCGGCCCTATATTAGGGTAACTTGGTCAAGTGTCGATTGCTTCGGCCGAGCTGGCTGGGCATGAGCTACGGCAGGGGAGTTGGGTTGCCGCCCGGCTCCCTTTTCGTCTGGGCACTAAAGCCCGATGAATTCTCTTTCCTTGCGCGTTCCGGCTTCTTCTTTCCAAGCGCCAACATGCATTCCTGCTCGTTTTGCTTGGTCCGCAGCCGTCAAAAATTCGACCGCAAATCTCACTATGTCCGATTTGCTAATCTGACGCTCGGTCGCCAACCGCTCCAACTGCTCGTTTAAGCGTCTCGACAAATCAAGCGTCATTCTAACTCGCGCGGTCTCTCCTTCTGGTGTGGACGTTTCGATATCTTTTGGCATTTGCTCTTCCTGCGACGCAGTACGAAGGGCTCACATCTGCTCATAAATTAATCCGTGTTTCCCTCGACTCGTCTGTTCCGTGTTAAGCTCGCAGCCGCTTAGCGGTGCGTGTTCTCGATGGCCAGGTAAGGCACGATAGGCAATTTCAGGGCATCCTTCATTTCTGTCTCCTTTGGGGTGGGAGGAGCTGTCGCTCAACTCCGGTGGGCAGAACTCTAATGGCATAAAAATTATGCCAGATCAATAGCCGGAACACCGCCATACCATCACCACTGATCTGCCCGCCCCGCTTGACGGGCCATTAGCACTATGCCACCGTGAGTGCTAATGGGACTCAGTTGGGGAGGAAACAATGCAGCAACCTGTCAAACTTGGGGGAGCCGAATGGGCATCCACTATGGCGGCGCGAAGCCACAGCCACTAAATGACTTTTATGCGCTAGATGATCGATATTGGCGCAAGTTCTTATTGCTAAGCGACTATCAACAAGACGTTGTTTTGCAACATGTTGGCGAGGTAGGCGCGGAACTAAATTCGCTCATCGCAACAGTATATGATTTAAGACGTATCGGGAGGACCGTCATCTTCGATAGACCCACGCTACTTCAGCGGTTGGTAAAGGGCGAAATTGACGAAGCTATTATGGTTGGTGACCACGATACCCTACAGCTCATTCTAGAGTCTGGGCAGGTTGTGGTTAGTGACCTAATTTGGCATAAACGGCACTAGTGCTCATGACGATGGGGGATGACCCTCAGTCATCCCCCATCTTCAGCGCCTTGATGAACGCCTCCTGGGGTATCTCCACCGACCCAAACTGCCGCATGCGCTTCTTGCCCGCCTTCTGCTTTTCCAGCAGTTTTCGTTTGCGCGTCGCGTCGCCGCCATAACACTTCGCCGTCACGTCCTTGCGCATGGCGCGGACGGTTTCGCGGGCGATGATCTTGCCGCCGATGGCGGCCTGGATCGGGATGACGAAGAGGTGGGGCGGGATCAGTTCCTTGAGCTTTTCGCACATGATGCGGCCGCGGCTCTCGGCCACCGTGCGGTGGACCAGCATGGAGAGGGCGTCGACGGGTTCGGCGTTGACCAGGATGGAGAGCTTGACCAGGTCGCCGGGGCGGTGATCGGCCAGGGTATAGTCGAAGCTGGCATAGCCCTTGGAGATGGATTTGAGGCGATCGTAGAAATCGAACACCACCTCATTGAGCGGCAGGTCGTATTCCACCAAGGCGCGGTTGCCGACATAGGACAGGTTGCGCTGGATGCCGCGGCGATCCTGGCAGAGCTTGAGGATGGAGCCGAGATATTCGTCGGGGGTGAGAATGGTCGCCTTGATCCAGGGCTCGCGGATTTCCTCGATCTTCATCACATCGGGCAGATCGGCCGGATTGTGCAGGTGGATAGTCTCGCCATTGGTCAGCGCGACCTCGTAGACCACCGAGGGCGCCGTGGCGATGAGATCGAGATCGAATTCGCGGGAGAGGCGCTCCTGGATGATTTCGAGATGCAGCAGGCCCAAAAAGCCGCAGCGGAAGCCGAAGCCCAGGGCGGCGCTGGTTTCCATTTCGAAGGAGAAGCTGGCATCGTTCAGCCGCAGCTTGCCCATGGCGGCGCGGAGCTCGTCGAAGTCGCTGGCATCGACGGGGAAGAGGCCGCAGAAGACGACGGGCTGGGCCGGGCGGAAATCCGGCAGGGGGGTGGCGGTGGGCTTGCGATCGTCGGTGATGGTGTCGCCGACATTGGTTTCGGCGACTTCCTTGATCGAGGCGGTGAAGACGCCGAGCTCGCCGGGGGTGAGTTCCTTGACTTCCACCAGCTTGGGCGTGTTGACGGCGACGCGATCGAGCTCGTAGACGGCGCCGGAGGCCATCATGCGGATCTTCTGGCCCTTTTTCATCACGCCATCGATGATGCGGACGAGGACGACGACGCCGAGATAGGTGTCGTACCAGGAATCGACCAGCAGGGCCTTGAGCGGGGCGTTGATATCGCCCTTGGGGGCCGGCAGGCGGTGGACGATGGCTTCGAGCACGTCCTCGATATTGAGGCCGGTCTTGGCGGAAATTTCCACGGCCTCGGAAGCGTCGATACCGATGACGTCCTCGATCTGCTGCTTGACGCGATCGACGTCGGCGGCGGGCAGGTCGACCTTGTTGAGGACGGGGACGATTTCGTGATTGGCGTCGAGCGCGTGGTAGACATTGGCCAGGGTCTGCGCCTCGACGCCCTGGGAGGCGTCGACGACCAGCAATGAGCCTTCCACGGCGGCCATGCTCCGGGAGACTTCGTAGGCGAAGTCGACATGGCCGGGCGTGTCGATGAGGTTGAGGATATAGGTCTCGCCATCCTGCGCCTTGTAGGTCAGCCGGACGGTCTGGGCCTTGATGGTGATGCCGCGCTCGCGCTCGATATCCATCGAGTCGAGCACCTGCTCCTTCATCTCACGGAGTTCGAGCCCGCCGGTCATCTGGATGAGGCGGTCGGCCAGGGTGGATTTGCCATGATCGATATGGGCGACGATGGAAAAATTGCGGATGCGGGAAAGCGGCGTTGTCATGAGGCGCTGATAGCAGAAGTGCTTGGGCCGAGAAAGATGGTTTAGCGCAGGTTAACAGCGTCGGGGCGCTACCTTTTGCATGGCTGCGCGTTGGGTATCCATGCGCATCATTCCCGTCGTCATCGCCGCCATCCTCGCCAGCAGCGCCGTTCCGGCCAGCAGCCAGGATTTCCTGGGACCGCTCGAAGATTTCGTCGAGACCCTGACCGGCCCGCCGGCCCAGCACCAGCCGGCACCGCGCGCAGAACCGGGCGAGCCGGCTGCCAGCACGCCACCGCCCATACCAAAGCCAAGGCCACCCAGCCTGCCGGATGAACCGGTGGTCGCCACCCCGGCCGGCCCCGTGCTGCCGGCGGTAGAAGACGATGGCGAACCGGCGGAAGAAGCAGACGCCGCGCCGGTGGAACCCGTGCCGGAGCCGGAGCGTATCTACCAGGTGGCCTGCCCGGCCGTGATCACGGGGCTGGTGGCGGCCGAGACGGCGCCGCCGCTGCATGAGGGGATATGCGGGGAGCAGTCGCCGCTGGTGGTAACCGGGGTGATGAGCCGGGGGCGGATGGTGCCGCTATCGAGCCCCATCACCACCAATTGCCAGATGGCCGGCGCCCTGCCCGACTGGGTCGAGACGGTGGATCTCTATGCCGAGACCGTGCTGGGCAGCGCGCTGGCGCAGATCGATACCGGCATCAGCTATATGTGCCGCAACCGCAACAATGCCAGCGACGGCTTCACCTCCGAGCATGGCTTTGCCAATGCGGTGGATATGACCGGCTTTACGCTGGAGGACGGGCGCAGCATCGCGGTCGAGGGCGACTGGCTGCCGGCGGCGGCGCCGGAAGGGCGGCTGCTGCGGCTGGCGCATGACGCCGCCTGCGGGGAATTTACCACCGTGCTGGGGCCGGAGGCCAATGCGGAGCACCACGACCACCTGCATCTGGATCTGGGATGTCATGGGCAGAGCTGTACGGCGCGGATTTGTGAGTAGCCGGATATCGGGCGGCGGCTCCCCTCACCCGGTTTTCCGCTGAACGGGAAAAACCACCCTCTCCCGCAAGGGGCGAGGGTGGGCTCCACTCATGGGCGAAATTTACTGCGCCGGCGTAGCCGGGGCGTCGGTGGTCACCGTGCCGGCCGCCGGGGAGGGGGCTTCGGCGGCCGGGGGTGGCAGGGCGGCGTAGATGGCGGTGACGGCATCGACGCCGGCACGGTCGGCGCTGCCATCGGCGCAGTCGGGGCTGGTCTTTTCGACATCGGCCTTGACCTGGGCGAAGGCGCCGGCAGCCATGGTGGCATCCATGCCCAGGGCAGTTTCGAGGCGGGCGCGGTCGGCCGCCATGCCGGTGGCAATATCGGGCTCGATGGCCAGCGCGCAAATCTCGATGACGGCCTGGGTGGCGTAAAAGCCGGTCAGCATATTGGCCTGCTTGGGCGTGGTATTGAGGCTGGCCGCCGGATCGATGACGATTTCGGGGGCCTGGGCGGGGGCCGGGGTGGCGTCCTGCGCGGTAGCGGCACCAAGACCGAGGGCGAGAACGGCAAACACGGCGAACGGGCGGATCATCGGAGGCTCCTTGAAGGGCGGTCGGTTACCCCTTCAAAAGCCCGATTATGGCTTCAGCACGGCGCGCGGTCACGCGAGGGGTGATGCACCGGCAGATCGGCCCAGTCGCGCAGGCTCATGTTCTCAGGGTCGAGCGGCAGGCGAGGCGTGGAAAACAGGCCGGCGAAGAGGCGTTGGAGCCTGGGCAGGAGACTAGACATTTTGTGACCTCCTTTCGGGTCGCGGCAGATGGTGATGACCCTTTCATGCGCCTCCCGCGCCGTGGCCACAATGGACAAGGTCGCGGCTTGACTATAGAAAAACTATATGGTCAGCGCCTTTCCCATTCCGCTCAATGCCCTGCGTGCCATCGAGATCGTGGCGCGTCGGGGCGCGCTGGCGCCGGCTGCCGAGGAGCTGGGCGTGACCATCGGCGCGGTGAGCCAGCATCTGCGCCGGGCCGAGGAGCGGCTGGGCATGGAGCTGTTCGAGCGCATGCCGTCCGGCCTCAGGCCCACGCCGGCACTGAAAGCGGCGCTGCCGCAGCTGACAGCGGGCTTTGCCGCCCTGCAGGATGGACTTGCCGGACTCAAGGGCAGCGACGAGGGTGTGCTGAACCTGACGGTGGGCAGCGTCTTTGCGTCGCGCTGGCTGATCTGGCGCATCAACAAATTCACCGCGCTTCACCGCGATATCGAGGTGCGGCTCAACGTGACGGCGGCCATGCTCGATCTCAGCCGGCCCGATATCGACTGCGGCATCCGCTATGGGCATGGGCAATGGCCGGGGGTGAATGCGGAGCTGGTGGGCGGCACGGAATACCAGCCGGTCTGCGCGCCTGTGGTTGCCAGGCGGCTGAAACGCCCCGCGGACCTGGGCGACGTGCCGGTCATACAGGACGAAACCACGATGCTGAGCTGGGATGCCTGGCGGGCTGAAGTGGGCATGGACCCAGCCATCAAGCTGGCGGGGCCGGTCTATTCGGATGCCTCGCTGGCTTTCGACGCGGCCATTTCGGAACAGGGCGTGCTGATGGCGGCCGACATGATGAGCGCCGACGCGGTCAGCGACGGGCGGCTGGTGCGGGTATTCGAGCATGCGGTGGACGGGCCGCAGGGCTATTGGCTGGTGACGGCCAAGGGGCGGCGGGAGAGCCACAAGCTGCGGGCCTTCCGCGCCTGGCTCAAGCAGGAAGTGCCGGCCAGCGTGCGCGGTTATGTGTATCAGAGCCGGGGGTGAGCCACCCGTCAGGTTCTGAGCTGGGAATGGCGCCGCGCCGCGGTTGAGCGCAGTTCGGCGAGGGCTTGCGGGAGCAGGGTCGCCGCACCCTGGATGGCCAGCAGGGCCATGATCGCGGCCACGGCGATATCAGGCCAGGCCGTGCCCGTGCCGAAGACGCCCAGCGCCGCCAGCAATACGGCGAGATTGCCCAGGACGTCGTTGCGCGTGCAAATCCAGGCCGATCGCATGTTGCTGTCGCCATCGCGGAACCGCCAGAGAATGCCAAAGGAGGCCGCGTTGGCCAGCAAGGCCGTGGCTCCGACAATGCCCATCGTTTGGGCCTGCGGCACCGTGCCGGTCATGGCGTGCCAAAGGGCGACGCCCAGGACCCAGATGCCGAAAACCAGCATGCTGGCCGTCTTGACCAAAGCTGCGCGGGCCCGGATCTGCAAGGCCATGCCGATAACGAAGAGACTGATGCCGTAATTGGCCGCGTCGCCGAGAAAGTCGAGGCTGTCGGCCTGTAGCGCGGCCGAACCAGCGAGGAAACCGGCACCTATCTCGACGAGGAACATTGCGGCATTCACGGCCAGCACGACCCAGAGCGCCAGGCGGTAGCCCTTGCCGGCATCGGGCTTTGGCGGTTCGGCGTGGTGGTCGCAGCAATGGGCGCTCATGGAGGTTCCTTGTTGGATTGACAGCGCGAGCCTACAATCTCCAGCGACTAGAGGATCAAGGACTATTTTCGATGGGCGTTTTCATCGGCAAGGCTGCGGAACGGAGTGGCGTCAAGGTGCCGACCATCCGCTATTACGAAGAGATCGGCCTGTTGCGGCCGACGGACCGCAGCGGCAGCAACAGGCGCCTGTTCGATGCGGATGATCTGAACCGACTCGGCTTTATCCGCCACGCGCGAGAACTGGGCTTCCAGATCGGCAGCATTCGGCAATTGCTGGATTTGCAGGACCAGCCCGGCCAGTCCTGCGCCAGTATCGACGCCATCGCTACGGAGCGGCTGGGCGAGGTGCGGGCGCGTATTGGTGCGTTGCGCGCACTCGAAGCCGAGCTGGAACGCATGCTGGAGAGCTGCAGCCATGGCGTGGTGGGCGATTGCCGCGTGATCGACGCGCTCAGCCCAGGGCAAAAAGGCGAAGGATGACGGGCTGCCTGATGCTGCTGCACGGCACGAACCCCGTCCCTGGCCATCCGCTCGCCGGTGACAAGGTCGCTCGCCACAGGCGGCAATAGCCGGATAATATTGCGCCCCGACGCGATTTGACCGGATGATGTTGCGTGGAATGGCGGCAACCCTCGCCGATTGCGTGAAACTCCTGGAAGCGCTGTGCTAGCATGTGACCATGTTGGGTGGAGGGGAGCCTTGTCATGGACGACGTCATCATTCTGGGGGCCGGTATTGTCGGGGTGGCGACGGGTATTCACCTGTTGCGGCGCGGGCGCAGCGTGACGCTGATCGACAAGAACGAGCCCGGGCGCGAGACCAGCTTCGGCAATGCCGGCATCATCCAGCGCGAGGGAGTGCGGCCGCATGCCTTTCCGCGCGACCTGGCCATGCTGATGCAGGTGGGGCTGCATCTGAGCACGGCGGCCCGCTATGAACCGATGGCGCTGCCGCGGCTGGCGCCGGCTCTGCTGCGTTATTGGTGGGAATCCTCGCCCGAGCATTATCGCAAAGTGGTGCAGAGCTATGCGCCGCTGATCGGCCGCTCGATCGTGACGCATGCCGACCTGATGGCGCAAGCCGGGCCGGAAGCCGAGGCGCTGGTGCATAAGAGCGGCTGGCTATTGGCCTTTCGCAGCGACCGGGGATTGCGCCGGGAAGCGGAGAAGGCGCGGCGGGACCATGACCAGTTCGGCATTTCCCACCGGGTGGTGGAATGGCCCGAGCTCAAGGCCATGGAGCCGGACCTCAAGGGCGGGTTGGCGGGGGCGATCCACTGGACCGATCCGTGGACGGTGAGTGATCCCGGCGCGCTGGTGACCGCGTATTTCAAGCTGTTCGGGCGGCTGGGCGGCCGTTTCGTGCGCGGCGCGGCAAGCGGGCTCACCCAGGAGAGCGGGGGCTGGGCGACGATGGTGGACGGAGTGCGGCATGGCGGCAAGCAGGCGGTGATCGCGCTGGGGCCGTGGGCGCCCGAAATATTGGACAGGCTGGGCTATCGGCTGCCGCTGTTCGTCAAGCGCGGCTATCACATGCATTACGACACCGCGCATGGCGGGGCCAAGCTCAACCAACTGGTGCTCGACGCCGAAGTGGGCTTTGCGCTGGCGCCGATGGCGCGGGGCATCAGGCTGACCACCGGGGCGGAATTTGCCATGCGCGACGCGGCGCCGACGCCGATCCAGCTCGGCAGAGCGGAAAAGGCGGCGCGCGAACTGCTCGATCTCGGCGAACGGCTCGACACGGAGCCGTGGAAGGGCGCGCGGCCCTGTACGCCCGACATGATGCCCATCATCGGCAAGGCGCCGCGGCATGAGGGGCTCTATGTGGGGATCGGGCACGCCCATCACGGCTTTACGCTGGGGCCGGCGACGGGGGAATTGCTGGCGCAGGCGATGACCGGGGAGCAGCCGGCGATCGACGTGAAGCCGTTCGGGATGGAGCGGTTCCTGGGGCGGTAGGCGGCACAAGGCCGTCAGTCGCCCCTCTTTGCCGGGGGCGTGTTTACAATTGGCGCCTGGTTTCAATCACGATGTCATTCCGGCGCAGGCCGGAATCCATCTTGAGATAGCTCGGCGGCCCGTGGGCGCGGATAGACCTCAGGATGGATCCCGGCCTTCGCCGGGATGACATCGCGCAAGACAATGCTCACGAGTTCAAGGTGAACACTCCCCGCAAAGGGGGACGGATCGAGGGTGGGGTGGCCACACGCACCGGACTCGCGGAGAGATACCCCCACCCTGCTCGATCACGGAGTTAGCTGAAGCTAACTCCTATCTCGCTTCCAGCCATTCGGGCGTAGCCTTCACGGACTTCTCACCTCAAATCGCTCCACCGGAGCGATTTGCCATGCGGGACGGCTCGAAGCCCCACAAGGGGAGGGTGCGCTCCACTCCTCGTCGGGCGATTGACAGGTTCGATATTGCGGCGTATTTAGCATATTACGTAATTAGCGAAGTACGCAAATATGGCCGATCACCTCAGTACCACTTTCGCCGCCCTGGCCGATCCGACGCGACGGGCGATCCTGGCGCGGCTGGTGCATGGGCCGGCGACGATCAATGAACTGGCCGAACCGTTCGCCATGACCCTGCCGTCGGTATCGCGGCATGTGAAGGTGCTCGAAGAGGCGGGGCTGGTCAGCAAGGCGCGGGAGGCACAGTTCCGCTCGTGCCGGCTGGAAACGCTGCCACTGGAGGCGGCGGATAGCTGGCTGGCGGAATATCGGGGGTTCTTCAGCGAACGCTTCGACCGGCTGGAAGCCCAGCTCAAGACGATGATGGCAGCGCGGGCCGACGACGACAAGCAGGGAGACCGGTGATGGCACCGACCTATCGACAGGAGCGCGGCTTTCGACTGACGCGCATGCTGGATGCGCCGCCCGAAGTGGTGTGGCGGGCCTGGACCGAGCCTCGATATCTCGACTGGTTCTTCAACCCCGGCACGCGGCCGGACCATGCCACGACGGTCGACCTGCGCGTCGGCGGCACCTGGCGGCAGCATATGGTGGAGACCGCCGAGCGGCACTACATGACCGGCGGCATCTACCGGGAAATCGTGCCCAATCGCCGGCTGGTGTTTTCGTGGGGCGCCAGTGGCGGCTGGCCGGACACCGATGACGGCAACGGACCGCAGGTGACAGTGGAACTGACGCCGGTGGGCGAGCGCACGCGGATGGACGTGGCGCTGCACCTGCCGGACCAGTTGAGCCAGGCCGAAGTCGAGGCCTGGCTGGACAAGGGGATCGAACCGGGCATGGCGATGACCATCGACCGGCTGGTGGAGAAGCTGGCGGCGGGTTGAGTGCCACGCCCTCGTGGGTCGAGGCTCGCAAGAGCTCGCACCTCACCATGAGGGCTACTGGAAACGCGGCACGAGGCGTGCAGCGATTACCGCAGCCAGCCGCTGGGGCGGGGGTGGAGTTCCATCTGGCCATCCTTGGTGGCGGCGTCGATGGCGGCGATTTCCTCGGGCGACAGGCTGAGATTGTTCAGCACGCCCAGATTGTCCTTGAGCTGATCGAGATTGCGCACGCCGATCAGGGCCGAGGTCATTTCCGGGCGGCGCAAGACCCAGGAGAGGGCCAGCTGCACCATGGACTGGCCGCGGCTGCGGGCGATGTCACCGAGCTTGTCGACGGCAGCGAGGACGCGGGGTTCGATATGGCTGGCGCGGAGCGAGCCATTGGGATTTTCGCCGCGGGTGCCGGACTTGTCGCCGGAATTGTATTTGCCCGACAGCACGCCCTGGGCCAGCGGGGAGAAGGCGATGATGCCGATGCCCAGTTCGCCACAGGCGTCGATGGTGTGGTCGTTCTCGATCCAGCGGTTGATCATGGAATAGCTGGGCTGGTGGATGGTGGTGGCGACGCCCATGTCCTTGAGGATGGCATAAGCCTCGCGCGTTTCCTTTTCCGGATAGGAGGAAATGCCGACATAGAGCGCCTTGCCTGACCGCACGGCATGGGCCAGGGCGCCCATGGTTTCCTCGAGCGGGGTCTCGGGGTCGAAGCGATGGGAATAGAAGATATCGACATAATCGAGCCCCATGCGCTTGAGCGACTGATCGAGGCTGGCCAGCACATATTTGCGGGAGCCGAATTCGCCATAGGGGCCGGGCCACATATTGTAGCCGGCCTTGGTCGAGACGATCAGCTCATCACGATAGGGGCGGAAATCGCGGGCCATGACCTGGCCGAACAGCTCTTCGGAAGAGCCGGCCGGGGGGCCGTAATTGTTGGCGAGATCGAAATGGGTGATGCCGCTATCGAAGGCGTGGCCGAGGATTTCCATGGCCGAGGGATAGTCGCGCGTGCCGCCGAAATTCTGCCAGAGGCCGAGGCTGATGACCGGCAGCTTGAGGCCGGAGCGGCCCGAGCGGCGGTATTGCATCGTGTCATAGCGTGCCGTATCGGCCCGATAGGTCATGGTCAGTCTCCCGAAAATTTGCGATTTGGCCGCGCGTGACGCTGGGCGCGGCGAATGGTATGAGCGGGCCGATGAGCCCGCGTGAATCCGATATGAACGCTAATCTGCCCCAAGGCCAGCAACCATACAAGGTGATGGCTATCTATAAATTTGCCGACCTGCCCGACGCCGAAGCCATCCAGCCAGAGCTGGCGGCATTCTGCGGCGGGCGCGGCATCAAGGGCACGCTGATCCTGGCGCCCGAGGGGATCAATGGCACGGTGGCGGGGACGGAGGCGGATATCGATGCGCTGGCCGGTTGGCTGTTTGCGGGCGACGTTTTCGCCGGGCGGCTCGCCGGGGCGGAGGTCAAATATTCGCGGGCCGGCGCCATGCCGTTCCTGCGCATGAAAGTGCGGCTCAAGCCGGAAATCGTCACCTTGCGGGCGCCCGAGGCCAATCCGGCCATGGCGGTGGGCACCTATGTCGAGCCGCAGGACTGGAACGGGCTGATCGCGCGCAACGACGTGGTGCTGGTCGATACGCGCAACGACTATGAGGTGGGGCTGGGAACATTCCAGCGGGCGCTGGACCCGGCGACCAGGAGCTTCACCGAATTCAAGGATTATGTGGCCACCCATCTCGATCCGGCCAGGGACAAGAAGGTGGCGATGTTTTGCACCGGGGGCATCCGCTGCGAGAAGGCGTCGAGTTATCTGCTGAGCCAGGGGTTCGAGGAAGTGTTCCACCTCAAGGGCGGAATCCTCAAATATCTCGAAGTGGTGCCGGAGAGCGAAAGCCGTTTCGCCGGGGAGTGCTTCGTGTTCGACGAGCGCGTTTCGGTGGGGCATGGGCTGGTCGAGGGCGAGGCGACCTTGTGCCGGGCCTGCCGGCAGCCGCTGGTGGCGGCGGACCGGGCGCATGCCGACTATGTCGAGGGTGTGAGCTGCCCCCATTGTGCCGGCGAAGCGGACAAGCATGCGGCGGCGGCCGAGCGGCAGAAGCAGATGGAGCTGGGCAAGCGACATGGCGTGGCGCATCTGGGCGATGCCGCGAAGAGCGTGGCGGCCGAGCGCAAGGCGGCCAAGCGGGCGCTGGCCGAGGCGTCGCGGGCGCGGAACAGAGCGGGCTAGGCTCTTTGCCCCGAGGTTGCTAGGCGGCTCGCGGCTCAATGGCTGTGAGGTCGTCGCCGAGTTCGCGTCGCCGCTGCATCAGGTCATAGTCGGCCTGGAGGCCAAGGAAGAAGCCTTCCGACATGCCGAAGTAGCGCGCCAGACGCAGGTCGGTATCGGCGGTGACGGCACGCTTGCCGAGGACGATCTCGTTGATGCGGCGAGGCGGTACATGCACAGCACGAGCCAGCGCATTCTGGCTCAGGGCCATGGGCAAGAGAAATTCCTCGAGCAGAATTTCGCCCGGATGCGGATTGGGCAGCAGGTCAGACATGGTAGTCAACGATTTCGACATTGCTTGGTCCTCCTTGCTGCCAGATGAAGCAGATACGCCACTGGTCGTTGATCCGGATGCTATGCTGGCCGGCACGACTGCCCTTGAGGGCTTCGAGGCGATTGCCGGGTGGCACGCGCAAGTCCTGCAACACCTGCGCCTGATTGAGCAAACGCAGCTTGCGCAGGGCGACAGACTGGATATCGGGTGGCAGCTTGCGGCTGCGCCGGCCCGACCAGATCAGTTCCGTTTCGGTGCTGGCGAAGCTGCGGATCATCAACCGGCACTGTAACGCCAGGCGTTACATAACGCAATACGTTATACACGTGGCCTCGCAGGATGGATTCCGGCCTTCGCCGGAATGACATCGTTGTGGGACACCATCGCGCCCGACCCTTCCCCATCGCAATTGTCGATGCTAGGCTTGTATTCTCCCATGAATTCTCCAGCGTCATAAGCCAAACCGATGGATCTCGACCAGCTTCGTACGTTTGACCGCATCGTGCGGGAGCAGAGTTTTACGCGGGCGGCGGCTTATCTCAACATTACCCAGGCGACGGCCTCGATGCGAATCAGGGCGCTGGAGAACCTGTTGGGGGTCACGCTGTTTCAGCGCGGGCGGACGGTGACGCTGACCGACCAGGGCATGACCTTCCTGCCGTTTGCGCGGCGCATCATCGGCACGGCGCAGGAGGGGCGCGAGGCCTTGCGGCGGGTGGAGCGCGGGCGGATTGCCATAGCTTCGCTCAGGAGCCTGGTGTCGCCGCTGATCACCGAGCCGCTGTTGCGGTTCCAGGAGAAATATCCCGGCGTCGATGTGGTGGTGAGCGAGGGGCGGCAGGCGCAGATCGCCGCCATGCTGCATGAGCGGGATGTGGAGATGGGTATTCTCTGCTGGCCCAATATCGATCCGCTGGTGGTGGACCTAGTCCCGCTGGTGATCATGCGCGAGCGGGTGCCGCTGGTGGTGGCGCCGGAAATCGCGGCGCAATTGTCGAGCCGGCCCAGCATCGAGGAGGTACTGGCGCTGGTGCCGCGGGTGATCTCGCTGCGCTGGTGGCAGGCCGAGCCGGAGACGGCGGCGGCCCTGGTGCGGCTGGCCAAGACCAGCGTGGAACTGCCGACCGGACCGGCGCGGCGGCTGGCGATCAAGGGCCAGGGGCTGGGCTTTTTCGTCAATTCGGCGGTGGCCGACGACGTCAAGGCCGGGCGGCTGGTGGAAATCGCGCCCGTGGATTTCGAGCCGCTGCATCGCGACACGGCCATGGTGGTGCGTTCGACGGCGGCGCTGGAGCGCGACATGCTGGCCGATTTCGTGGCCGAGATCGCGCGGGAATGCGAAAGCGTCGGGGTGATCGTGGACAACCGGCTGGCGGCGCGGGGCTAGACCATGCTTGTTGCATTTTCCGAACCGGAAACGCCCTAGACCAGCAGCCCGGCGGATTTGGCGGCATCGAGATAGCTGCGGCTGATCGGGACGATGGTGCCGTTTTCCAGTTCCAGCGCGGGTTTGCCCGCCTGGCGCAGGGTGCGGCGCACCGCGTCGAGCGCAACCCAGTGGGAGCGATGCACCTGCAGGCCCGCCACGGAGCCGGTTTCGCGGATTGCGTCGGAGAGGCGCATCAGCACCAAGGCGCGGCCCTTGTCGGTGACCACGTCGACATAATGATCGGAGACCGACAGATGCAGCAGCCTGCCGCGCTGCGGATGGGGCAGCCGCGCCAGGATCGGGGGTGGCTCGGGCGCCGGCGGCAGGGTTGTGACCGGCGGCACGGATGGCGCCAGCGCCACCATCATGGTGACGACAACGGCGGACACGACGAGGCAATAGAACCAGAGCCGCAACGGCGGCACCTGCGCTCCGGGGGAGGCAATCACGGTGACGCCGTAGACGACGATCCAGGCCGGAATGCTGCCGGCCAAAGCCGCCACCGCGATGCGCTGCGGCGGGCGCCGCAAGCGATGGGCCAGCCGGTCCAGCGTCAGGCGGGCCACGGCATGGCTGCTCACATAGCTGAGCACCACGATGACCAGCCAGTAGAGCAGACGTCCCGGCAGGTCGAACTGGCTGAGCGTATCGAAGGGTCCGGATATGGCCAGCACCAGGCTGGCGCCGGCCATGCGGATCAGCACGCGCGGCGAGGTCAGGCTGGCCTGCATTTCACGAAGCGCAGAATGCAGGAGCGATCCGTTCACGTAGCCAGCTTTCCTTCTGCGCATTGCCATTTGCCGAGCGGCAAGCATAGCGCCACAGGGGCCGCCGACAAGTCCGCCACACCAGGCGGCCACAGCAAAGGAGCGCTAGCATGACTGCCATCACGACGACCATCACCCAGATCATCATCCACACACCCATCTGGGTCTGGGCCATCCTGCTGCTGCTGATCTGGCGGGGGCTGATCAGCACCAGGCCGCGCATCGTGGGGCTGGGCAAGCTGCTGTTTCTGCCGCTGGTGCTGGTGGCGCTCGCCGCCTACCACATCCTCGGCTCGGGTCTTTCGAGCGCCACCCTCGCCGGTCTTGCTTTCGGAACGCTGGGCGGCGTCGCCGCCGGGCTGGTGCTGGAGCGCCGCAATCCGGCGACCCCGCTTGGCAATGGGCAAATCCAGCTGGCCGGCGAATGGACGCCGCTCCTGGTGATCCTTGCCATCTTCTTCACGCGCTATGCCGGCGCCGTCACCGCCATTACCGCGCCGGCCATGGCCAGCAGCGCGGCGTTCCTCATCGCCATGGGTGCCATCTCGGCATTTTCCAGCGCGATGTTCGTGACCCGCACCATATTGCGGCTGCGCGTGCTGCAGGCCACGCCTGCACTGGCCTAGATCCTCAGGCGTTGCCGATCAGGATGCCGGCGGCAAAGACCAGCGAGCCGCCGAGCACCACCTGCAGGACCGCGCGCCAGAACGGGGTCTGCATGTAGCGGTTCTGGATGAAGGCGATGGCCCAGAGTTCGACGAGAACCACGATGACGGCGACCGTGGTGGCCATTGTGAAATCGTGGATGAGGTAGGGCAGCGCATGGCCGAGCCCGCCAATGGCGGTCATGACGCCGGCGGCCAGGCCCCGCTTGATGGGTGAGCCGCGGCCGGTGAGCTTGCCGTCGTCGGAGGCGGCTTCGGTGAAGCCCATGGAAATGCCGGCGCCGATGGCGGCGGCCAGGCCGACGAGGAAAGTCTGGTGAGTATCGCCGGTGGCAAAGGCGGCGGCGAAGACCGGGGCAAGGGTGGAGACCGAGCCATCCATGAGGCCGGCGAGGCCCGGCTGCACATAGGTCAGCACGAACTGGCGGTGGGACTCGGTGGATTCGCTGTCGCGGCCCTCGGCGCCGAGCACTGCGGCGTCGATCCGGTCGGCGGCGTCGGCATGCTTGCGCTCCTGGGCGGCGAGATCGCCGAGCAGCTTGCGGATGCCGGCATCGGTGGCCTGCTTGGCGGCCTCCATGTAGAAGCGATAAGCGCCCTCCTCCATTTCCCAGACCTGCTGGCGCACAGCCTCCAGCGTCAGCGTCTTCATCAGCCAGAGCGGCTTGCGCGGCACGAAGCCCCTTACATGCTCGCGGCGGATAGGGACGAGGCGCTTGCCGAAGCGCTCCACATAGAGATCGAGCAGGCGGCGGCGATGTTCATCCTCCTCGGCGGCCATGGCTTCGAACAGGGTGGCGGAACCGGGATAGGTCTCGGCGAGGCGGGTGGCGAATTCGGAATAGATGCGGCCATCCTCCTCCTCGGCCGCCACGGCCAGGGAGAGAATTTCGCGCTCGGAGAGCGAAGCGAAGCTGCGGCGGGCGTCGGGCAGGAGGGAAAACATGGGCTGGCCCACTTTGGAATGGTTCTAAAGAATAATTAGAACGGTTCTAAGGTAATGGCAAGAGTGTGGTGTGGGAAAGGGGTTTTTCCTCCCCTTGTGGGGAGGTTACAATTGGCGCCTGGCTTCAATCACGGTGTCATTCCGGCGAAGGCCGGAATCCATCCTGAGATGACTGGGCCTGCGGTGAACGCGGGAAGACCTCAGGATGGATCCGGCCTTCGCCGGGATGACATCGCGTAAAACAATGCTCATGAGTTCAAGGTGAACACGCCCCCACAAGGGGGGTATCGACTGGGCAGCCTGTGGCCCCAAAGCGGGGCGCGTTGCGCCTAAACCAGCATCGACTGCTGCGCGAAGATGCCGGCCATGGCGCCGTGGGAGCTGGCGAGGGTGACGGAGGCCATGGGGTTGGCGAGGTCGCCGGCAGCGTAGATGCCGGGCATGGTGGTTTCGCGGCGGTCATCGACCTTGAGGGCGATGCCGACGGGGGTATCGACGGTTTCAAGGCCGAGCGCCTCATGCAGGCTGGCGGAGGGCTGGTTGCGCGGATGGGCGAAGAGCACGTCGACCTGCACCTTTGCTCCGGTGTCGAGGTTGATGGTGGACAGCCTGCCATCGGCATGGGCGATTTCGCTGATCCGGCCGTCGATGACCGCCACGTTGCGGCGGGCGAGGTCGGCGCGGGTCTCGGGCGAGATGTCGTGGCCATCGGCGAAAAGCGTCAGGTGATCGGTCCAGTCGTGGAACAGGGACACGGCATGGGCCGATTGCGGGCCCGACCAGACCAAGCCCCAATGGCGGCCGGCCACTTCGAAACCGTCGCAATAGGGGCAGGGCACGATGGACTGGCCCCAGCATTCGGCAAAGCCGGGTATCGATGGCATCTGGTCGGCGACGCCATAGCTGAGCAGCAGGCGGCGCGCCCTGAGGCTTTCGCCATCGTCGGTGAGGACGGAGAAATCGTCGAGGCTGCCGCTGATGGCATCGGCGCGGGTATTGAGCAGGCGGACGGTAGGGTAGCGCGCAAGCTGGCGGCGGGCCTCGGCGAGGATTTCGAGCGGCGGCTTGTGATCGTGGCCGAGCAGGCCATGGGAATGGCCGGCGAAGCGGTTGCGCGGCAGGCCGGTATCGAGGACCGTGACCTTGCGGCGGGCGCGGCCGAGCTGCAGCGCGCCGGCCAGGCCGGCAAAGCTGCCGCCGATGATGATGACGTCATCCATGGGAATGGGCTCCGTGGTGGTTTGGATGAAGAGGATTGGGCGTGGCTTCGCGCGCGATATCGTCGAGCGAGACGCGCTCGAGGCGTGCCGCGAGCAGGGCTTCGGCATCGGCGATGAAATCGCCCATCACAGCGTTGACCGTGCGCACGATGCCGCAGGCGATATCGCCGGGATCGCTTTCGGTGCGGATGAGCAGGCTCTCCCCCATGGCGGCATAGACCTGGCGCAGGCTGATTTCGCCGGCGGGCCGCAACAGGCGCCAGCCGCCATCGTGGCCCTTGCTGGCGGCGACGATGCCGGCCTCGCGCAGGGTGCCGAGAACGCGGCGGACGACGACCGGGTTGGTCATCAGACACTGGGCGAGCGTCGATGAGGTGATGGCCTCGCCGGGCTGCTTGTGCAAGTGGACGAGGGCGTGGAGGGCAAGGGAGAGGCGGCTGGAGCGTTTCATGTAACTTTTATTGTTACATTGCTCGGCTATGTCAACCCTTGGTGTTCGCGCTTTCCCCGCTTTGACGGAATGCTATGGTCAGGAGGTCTGCGGAGACCGGGAGGGACGAGATATGAAGACGATGCTTGCCGCCATGGCGATCCTGCTGATGACGGGGCCGGCGGCCCTGGCTTTCGACGCCGATACGCAGGCCATCATCGACCGGCACAAGGCCGGCAAGCTGGTGTCGATGACGGATATGGCCCAGCTCATGCGATCGAGCGCGCAATGGTGCTACATCAACCAGGACCACACCTGCGCCTGGACCGATATCTATCTCGAGGTAACCGATACCGGCGCTACGTTCGAAATCGGCAATGCCTGGGATGCCGATACCGATATCGCCTTTACCGACGAGGGCGTGTTCAAGGACGACCGCTATATCTGCGAGAGCGGCAAGGACTGGGTGCCGAGCGTGCGGGCCACGCGGCGCAGCGACGGCAGCGTGATCGGCGGTCGGATGCTGTGGGAACTCAAGGCGGCGATCGAGGCGAACCGCAGCGCGGAAACGCTGGACTGCTTCGACTATGTCTATCTGGGCGCCAACCCCGACCAGGAGGTGGTGACGCTGCGGCAGCGGCAATATACCGACGGCGTGCATGTGGAGGGCAATGACGTGGAAGTGACGCTGCATATGAACAGCGAGGATGCGGCGGGACTGCTGTGGCGGTGGTGAGGGCTGTGCCACGCCCTCGTGGTTCGAGGCTCGCAAAGAGCTCGCACCTCACCATGAGGGCTACTTTGAATGCGGTGTTCCAGTAGCCCTTGTATTAGCGCTTTGTGGTTAGCTCGTGCCATCCTTTTGGATGCCGCGATCTGGATGGCGACCCAGATCGCGGCTGCGGTGTCGGATCGATT
>NZ_LMEM01000012.1:0-197500 GCF_001426345.1 Devosia sp. Root436
ACACGGTCCTGCAAAGAGACAAGCCATGGACCGCATCACTTAATGGTTGCTCATGGTGAGGTGCGAGTTCTTCACGAGCCTCGAACCACGAGGGCGTGGCACAACCGCCCCTACCTTCCCAGCCACCTCACCATCGCCGCCACCACCGCCCTCGGATTCTCCATCGTCGGCAAATGCGCACTGTCGGCAAACCGCACCAGTTCCGCACCCGCAATCCCGGCCGCCATCTCCTCGGCCAGTTCCGGCGGCGTCATCTTGTCCATCTCGCCCACGCCCACCAGCACCGGCACCTTGATCGCGCCAAGGCCCGGCCGCGAATCCACGCGCCCCATGATCGCCACCTGCTGCCGGACATAGGCCGCCTGGCCCACGCGCTCGGACATGGCCTGCACGTCCCTCGCCACCTCGGTTCCCATATGCTGCGGCGCGATCAGGCTCCCCAGCAATCCGCGCGACACGCCGATGAACTTGCCCTGCCCCACCATCTCGATACCCTTGCGCCGCGTCTCCCGGCGCGCTTCGTCATCGGCCCGCGCCGAGGTATCGAGCAGCGCCAGATGCGTCACCCGCTCGGGCGCCTGCCGCATGATCTCCAGCGCCACATAGCCGCCCATGGAGAGCCCGGCCAGCGCGAATCGGGCCGGCGCCGCGGCCAGCGCGCGCGCCGCCATGGCTGCGATCGAGTCGTCCTGCGTCAGGTCGGCCACCGAGCATCGCGCGGTGAGCCCAGTTATCACGTCGCGCCACAGCCGCGCGTCGCAGATCAGCCCCGGCAACAGCACCAGCTCGCTTGTCATTCTCATCTCCCGGCGGCAAAATCATCGAGCGCGACTGTTTCGCCCGGCACGCCCGAGGGCAAGGCCGCACCGGCCAAATCCGCGGTTTTTCTCATCGGCACAGTGGACAAGCCTACGGCGCTGGGCTATAGAGCGGCCCACGGTGACTGGCTCTGCTGGTCGGCGACGGTGTTTTTTGGCTCCGGCGCTCTCATCCAAACCCACATGTCTAAGCTTCGAAAGGGCGGTTGACCTTTGCAAGTAGTCGTTCGCGATAACAATGTTGACCAGGCGCTGCGCGCGCTCAAGAAAAAGCTGCAGCGCGAAGGCGTCTTCCGCGAGATGAAGCTGCGCAATTACTACGAGAAGCCCTCTGAGAAGAAGGCTCGCCAGAAGGCCGAGGCCGTTCGTCGCGCCCGCAAGCTGGCTCGCAAGCGCGCCCAGCGCGAAGGCGGCCTGCCCGCTCCGACGCCGACCGCGCGTCCCGGCCAGCCCGGTCGTCCTGCAGCCGCTACTCCGCGCACCTGAGCGCCGGCTGCCATCAGTTTCGAAAACGCCGTCCTTCGGGGCGGCGTTTTTGTTTAGCTTATAGGCTCAGTGGATTCACGCGAGCCAAGCGTCAATGCTAACAGTCTGCTAACCAATTTCGTCAGTCCGCCATGGCCCGCTCGAAGAACGGCTCGGCATGGCTCCAGATCCCGCGATCCCACAGATCGCTATGCCCGGCCCCCGGTTCGATCCACAATTCATCCTTGTTGGGCACGAGCTGGTAGAGCCGTTCACCATTGCTGACATCGATGGTCACATCGCCAGTGCCATGCGCCACCAGCACCGGCTCGCTCACATCGACGATCCATTCATTCACCGGAAACTGGTCCTGCATCACCAGCCCCACCGGCAGGAAAGGATAGCGTTCCCACGCCACTGTCACCGCGGACAGGAACGGCGTTTCGAGCAGCAGCGCCTCGGCATCGCGCACGCTGGCGACATAGGTGCTCGGCCCCGAACCCAGCGAGCGGCCCCAGATCACCAGCGGAAAGCCCTTGGCCGCCGCCCAGTCGAACATGGTGGTGGCGTCGTCCAGGATGCCCTGCTGGCTGATCACCCCCGGCGAGGCGGGAAAGCCGCGATAGTCGAAGGCCACGAAGCCATAGCCATCGGCCACGAACTGCTCGTAGCGCTCATGTTCCTTGGTGAAACTGCCCGAATTGCCCTTGTAGTAGACGATGACAGGTTTGCCGGCGCGCGGCGCCTGATACCAACCATTGACCACCCCATCGCCCGACGGCACGGCAATATCCTCGGCCCCGCTCAACGCCGTGTCGGCCAGAGCGGTCACCTCGCCCTGCGCATCATATTGCAGCGCGCGCTGGTTGAAATACATGTAGCCGACCGCCCCGGCATAGGCGAAGGCCACGAGGACGACAAGGGCAAGCAGAACACGACGCAGGAGCTTCACGGGACTGACCTCGGCAGGGGATTCGAGGTGAGACTACACCACATCTCCATCCGCCGCGTCATTCCCGCGAAAGCGGGAATGATGGCGTGGGTAATGAAACCGATCAGAGCTCCCCGATCGTCTGCGCCAGCGCCCGTTCGAACACCTCGTCCGGCTGCGCGCCGGACAGCGCATATTTCTCGCCGAACACGAAGAACGGCACGCCGCGAATACCCTGCGCTGCCGCATCGTTGGCCAGCTGTTCGGTAATCGCCAACTCGTTCTCGTCGTTCATCGCATCGATGGCGTCGCCGCGGTCGAACCCGAACTCGGCCGCGATATCGGCCAGCACGTTGTCGTCGTTGATCTGGCGGTGTTCGAGGAAATAGGCATTGGCGATGGCATTGGCCAACTCGTGCTGGATGCCCAGGGGCTTGGCCAGCCGGGTAATCGTATGCGCCTTCTTGGTCGGGAACATGCGCGGCTGCCGGCTGAGATCGAGCTCCACCCCGGCCTTCCTGGCCTCGCCCTCGACGCGAGCCCACATCTCGCTGGGCTCCTTGCCATATTTTTCGCGCAGCATGTCGGCCACCACAACGCCTTCGGCAGGCGTATTGGGATCGAGATAGAAGGGATGGTTTTCCACCACCACCTCCACGTCATCGGGCAGCTCGGCGAGAGCCTTATCGAGCCGCGCCGACCCCACCAGGCACCACGGGCACACGACATCGGTGAACACGTCGATCTTGAGCAATTTGGTCATGCCAAAGTCCTTGGGCAATTGTCTTGCCCCTGACATGGCGTGGAAACGCCCGGCCCGCAAGGACGCACGTCGAGGTAACTAGGGCATGTCTCCCAAAAGTGGCTCCGGTTTTGGGACAAAGACATGCCGAAAACGAAAGCCTAAAGCGCGTCGTGCTTTAGGCCCCGCCCTGGCTGTTGGTTACCGCAAAGGGCGGCGACCAGCCAGCGGCAAAGCTCAGGCCGACAAAGGCGCTGAACCCCATCCAGGCCATGCCCGGCGCCATTACCATCGCCGCCTTGGGATAGACCGTGCCGGCCCGCGCCATGGCGCCCAGCCCGACCACGAGCAGGGCAAGCGCCACAAGGCTCAGCAGCAGGGAATCGAGCGGCGCCACCACGAAGGGGAAGGCGATCGTCCCGGCCATTAGCGCCACGATCCACCAGCCGGCGCGCCGTCCGGCATCGCCGCGCCCCGCCACCATCCAGCGCGCCGCGCCAAACAGCGGCAAGGCGCCCAGATGCAGCGCCGCACCCACCCAGCCCGGCAGGCTGAGCGGCGAAAAGAACAGCGGCAGCATGCCATTGATCTCGGCCACGCCATTGGCGATGACGAATACGGCCAGCGGCAGCGCGGCGCTCAGCACCAGGCCGAGCCCATCGTGCCGATCCACGTCGAAAACCGAAAAAGCAGATTTTGAAACCGCCGAAATGGTCGCCATTTTCTGGCTCCCGTTCTTGTCATTGCCTGCCAGAGCAACAGCGCAAACGGCAAAAGGGTTCCGTTTACGTCAACAAGCGGGACGCTGTGCTTTGCCGCCGCCTTGCGCTAGAACCGACCAAAAATGGAGCCCGTCATGCCCATAATGCCCGATCTGGCCGCCCGAATCGAAGCCCTGGAAACCCGTATCGCCTTCCAGGATCAGACCATCGAAGAGCTGAACACCACCATCACTGCGCAATGGCGCCAGATCGACCTGCTGACCCGCAAGCTCGACACGGTCGAAGAACAGGTGCGCTCAGGCGTCCATATCGCCGACCCGGCGACGGAACCACCGCCACCGCATTATTGAGCGGATACCCCACCAAAACAAAGGCCCGCCGAAGCGGGCCTTTCCATTCTCCAGCCTCAGTGCCCGAGCGCCTTGACGATATCCTCGGTCATCTTCTTGGCGTCGCCAAACAGCATCATCGTATTGTCCCGGTAGAACAACTCGTTCTGCACACCCGCATAGCCGGCCGCCATGCCGCGCTTGATGAACAGCACCGTGCCGGCGTCTTCGACGTTCAGCACCGGCATGCCGTAGATCGGCGAGGTCTTGTCGGTCTTGGCCGAGGGGTTGGTCACGTCGTTGGCGCCGATGACGAAGGCCACGTCGGACTGGGCGAATTCGGAATTGATATCCTCCAGCTCGAACACTTCGTCATAGGGCACATTGGCCTCGGCCAAGAGCACGTTCATATGCCCCGGCATGCGGCCGGCCACCGGATGGATGGCGTATTTGACCGTTACGCCTTCCTTCTTCAGCAGGTCGGCCATTTCGCGCAAAGCGTGCTGCGCCTGTGCCACAGCCATGCCATAGCCCGGCACGATGATGACCTTGCCGGCATTCTTCATCAGGAACGCCGCGTCTTCGGCTGCACCCTGCTTGACCGGACGGTCGTCTTCCGCCGCGGCGCTCGAAGCACCGCTGTCGCCGCCGAACCCACCCAGGATCACCGAGATGAAGCTACGATTCATCGCCTTGCACATGATGTAGCTCAGGATCGCGCCCGAGCTGCCCACCAATGCGCCGGTGATGATCAGCGCCGTATTGCCCAGCGTGAAGCCGATGCCCGCCGCCGCCCAGCCCGAATAGGAGTTGAGCATGGACACCACGACCGGCATGTCCGCGCCGCCGATCGGGATGATCATCAGCCCGCCCAGCACGAGGGCCAGGATGGTGATGGCCCAGAACAACCAAGGCTCTGCGGACGTGGTGAAGGCCCAGACCAGCAGCACGATGGCCACGCCCATCACGATATGGATGGCATGGCGCGCCGGCAATATGATCGGCTTGCCGCTCATATTGCCGTTGAGCTTGGCAAAGGCGATGACCGAACCGGTGAAGGTGAAGGCGCCGATGGCCACGCCGATCGACATTTCGACCAGCGCCTGCGCATGGATATCGCCCGGAATGCCGATGCCGAAAGCTTCCGGCGCATAGAGCGCCGCTGCCGCCACGAATACGGCCGCAAGGCCCACCAGTGAGTGGAACGCGGCCACCAACTGGGGCATGTCGGTCATCTTGACGGTACGGGCCATATAGGCGCCGATGCCGCCGCCAACGCCGATGCCGCCGACGATCAATGCCCAGCTGATCCAGTCGCTCGGCGCTGCCACGGCCAGAGTGGTGAGGATGGCGATGCCCATGCCCACCATGCCGAAGGTGTTGCCCCGGCGCGACGAGCTCGGGCTCGACAACCCGCGCAGTGCCAGGATGAACAGCACGCCCGAGACGAGATAGAGAAGGGCTGCAATATCTGCAGAAATCATCGGATCAACCCTTCTTCTTGTACATGGCCAGCATGCGCTGGGTGACGAGGAACCCGCCGAATATGTTGACGCTGGCAAAGACCAGCGCGATGAAGCCGAACACCTTGCTGACCCAGTTGGCATCGGCCGCCAGTTGCACGCCCACCGCGAGCAGTGCCCCCACCACGATCACCGAGGAGATCGCGTTGGTGACGCTCATCAGCGGGGTATGCAGCGCCGGGGTCACCGACCACACCACGAAATAGCCCACGAAGATCGCCAGCACGAAAATGGCGAGGCGGAAGGTGAAGGGGTCGATGGCGCCACCGATGGCCGCATGGGCCACCGCGCCGATCACATCGGCGGTCTGTTCTGCCGTTGCTTCCATTTACTTGGCTCCCTTGGGTGCTGCCGGCTTCTTGGCGGCGGGTTTCTTGGTGGCCGCCGGTTTTGGCGCCGCCGGCTTCCGGGCGGCAGGCGCCTTGGCAGCAGCAGGAACCGCAGCAGTGGCATCGATCACGGCAGCCGCCTTCCTGGTAGCGGCGCGCTTGGCCGGCGCCGCCGCTTCGGCAGCGGCAGGAACAGACTGCGCCACGCCCGGAGCGGCCTCCTTCGTCGCGTCGGCCATGGCCGCCACCACGGGCTTTTTGGCCGCCGGCTTCTTGGCAGGCGCTGCCTTGGTACTGGCGCCGGTCTTGGCCGGAGCAGCCTTGGCTTCGACAGTCTTGGCCTGTGCCTTGGGCGCGGCCTTGGCCGCCGCGGCCGGCTTAGCTTCTGCCGGAGCAGGCGCCGCAAAGTTCGGATGCACCACCTTGCCGTCGCGCGTCAGCACCGTCGCCTTGACCAGTTCGTCATCCCAGTTGATGGCGAGCCTCTTTTCCTTGGCATCGATCAGGGTGGTGAGGAAGGCCAGCAGGTTACGCGCATAGAGCTGGCTGGCCGTGGTCGGGATGCGGCCCTGCATATTGGTATAGCCGATGATCTTGACGCCGTTATGCTCGACGACCTTGCCCGGCACCGTCAGCTCGACATTGCCGCCGCGCTCGGCCGCCAGGTCGACGATCACCGAACCCGGCGCCATAGATTCGACCATCGCCTTGGTGATCAGCCGCGGCGCCGGGCGCCCCGGGATCAGCGCGGTGGTGATAACGATATCCTGCTTGGCGATATGGGTAGCGGTTAGTTCGGCCTGCTTGGCCTGGTATGCCGCGCTCATCTGCTTGGCATAGCCGCCGGCGGTTTCCGCCTGCTTGAATTCCTCGTCCTCGACGGCAATGAACTTGCCGCCCAGTGACTCGACCTGCTCCTTGGCCGCCGGCCGCACGTCGGTCGCCGATACCACGGCACCAAGGCGCTTGGCGGTGGCGATGGCCTGCAAGCCCGCTACGCCGGCACCCATCACGAACGCCTTTGCCGGCCGCACCGTGCCGGCCGCCGTCATCATCATCGGCAGCGCACGGTCGAATTCGGCCGCCGCTTCGACGACGCCCTGGTAGCCGGCGAGATTGGCCTGCGAGGAGAGGATATCCATCACCTGCGCGCGGGTGATGCGCGGCATGAACTCCATGGAAACCGCGGTGACGCCCGCCTTGGCGAGGGCCGCCACATCCTTGTCATTGCCGTAGGGATCGAGCGCGCCGATCACCAGCGCGCCCTTGGCCACGCCACCCAGCGAGGCCGCGGTGGGGCGGCGAACCGTCAGCACCACATCGGCGCCCTTGAGCGTCGCATCGGCGCTGGCCGCGATGGTCGCGCCAGCCGCCGTATAGTCCTTGTCGAGAATACGCGAGCCGAGGCCCGCGCCTTTTTCCACCGCAACGCTGGCACCCAGCGCAATCAGCTTGCCCACCGTTTCCGGGGTCGCCGCAACGCGGTTCTCTCCCTCGAAGCGTTCGCGGACGATCGCAATTTTCATGAAAGTCTCCTGCCCGCCTGCCCGACGGACAGGCTCGATTCAAGTGCCTGAATGCGTGTTTGCGTCAGGGTTTGACGAGGAAGTAGAGGATGATGGCGGTCACCGCCAGGCCGATGATCGACCATTTGATAGCGGTGAGGAAGCCATTGTAGGTGGCTTCGTGCTGGGCGTAGTCCATCGGCGATTCCAACTGCAGCTCGGCGTGGTGTTCGGGGCGGTGCTTAGTGGCCATATCGTCCTCTTCAGTCCAGTTATCTCAAAGTCTTATCGCCGAAAGTCGACTTAAGGCGAAGTCGCTTCCAGCTCGTCGATCAGCCCTTCGATCATCGACAGGCCCAGCGACCAGAATTGCGGGTCCTTGGCGTCCAGCCCGAAGGGCGCCAGCAACTCGGAATGGTGCTTGCTCCCCCCGGCCTTGAGCAGCTCGAAATAGCGCTCCGCAAAGCCCTCGCTGGACTTCTCATACTGTGCGTAGAGCGAGTTCACAAGGCAATCGCCGAAGGCATAGGCATAGACATAGAAAGGCGAATGGATGAAGTGGGGAATGTAGGCCCAGAAGATGTCGTAGCCCTCATTGGCGATGATGGCATCGCCCAGGGATTCCTTCTGCACATCGAGCCAGATCCGGTTGATTTCCTCGGTCCTGAGCTCCCCCTGCCGGCGCGCCGTATGGACCCGGCGTTCGAACGTATAGAAGGCGATCTGCCGCACCACCGTATTGAGCATGTCTTCCACCTTGGAAGACAGCAGTGCAAAGCGCTGCCTGGGGTCGGTGGTGGTGTTGAGCAGGTGCCGGAAGGTCAGCATTTCCCCGAACACGCTCGCCGTCTCGGCCAGTGTCAGCGGCGTATTGCTGAGGATCGGGCCCTGGTCCGCCGCCAGCCGCTGATGCACGCCATGGCCCAGCTCATGCGCCAGCGTCATGATATCGCGCGAACGCCCGAGATAGTTGAGCATGAGATAGGGATGCGCACTCGGCACCGTCGGATGGGCAAAGGCGCCCGATAGCTTGCCGTCTCCGGTGGGCGCATCGATCCAGCCCGAATTGAAGAACGGCGCGGCGACCTCCGCCAGCTTGGGCGAGAACTTGCCATAGGCCTCCATCACCGTCGAGACTGCTGTATCCCAGTCCCAGGTCCGCTCGTCGCTGGTCGGCAGCGGTGCATTGCGGTCCCAGGCATTGAGCCGGTCCTTGCCGAACCACTTGGCCTTCATCTTGTAGTAGCGGTGGCTGAGCCGCGGGTAGGCGTCCTCGACCGCCTTTTGCAGCGCATCGACCACCTCGCGCTCCACCGAATTGGCCATATGCCTGGAATCGGCAATATCTTCATAGCCGCGCCAGCGGTCCGAGATTTCCTTGTCCTTGGCCAGGACATTGGTGATGTGCGTGAACAGGCGGCTATTGGCCGCCAGCGTCTTGCCCAGCGCCTTGAACGCGCTTTCGCGCTTCTTCTCGTCCTTTTCGCTGAGCAGGTGCAGCGTCGATTCCATGTTGAGCGTCTCGCCATCCACCTCGAATTGCAGGCTCGACAGCGTCTCGTCGAACAGCCGGTTCCACGCCGAATAGGCGGTGACCGACTTGTCGTGGAACAGTTCCTCCAGCTTGTCGTCGAGCTGGTATGGCTTGGCCTTGCGCAGTTCGGCAAACCAGGTGCGATAGCGCGCCAGCTCGGCATCCCTGGCGAAGGCGGCTTCGAGGTCTTCATCCTCGATCCGGTTCAGCTCCAGCTCGAAGAACAATACCTTGGTCGAGAGGTTGGTCAGCGCCTCATTGGTATCGCCCATGAACTTGGCGCGGTCCGGATCGGTCGATTTCTGCGCATATTGCAGGAATGCGAACGAACCGATGCGGCCGCTGAGATCGCCCAGCTTTTCGCTGTCCTTGATCGCCTCGACCAGTTGCCCGGCCTTGGTCAGCGCCACCAGCTTGCCCTTGTAGTCGGCCTCGAATTTGCTCGCCAGCGCCTTGGCTTCCTCCAGCCCCGCTTTGAATTGGGGGCTGTCCTTGCCGGGATAAAGGTCCGAAAGATCCCATACCGGGAGCGCCCCGAATTCGTTGTGGCCCTTCTGTGCGGCGGCGGTCATGGCATGTCTCCGGCTGGTCAAGTGCGGCGGACCTTAGCCAGACAGGATCGCCCTGTGAAGGACGATCCTCTCATTTCGTCAGTCCAGCAGACCGGCTGCGGCCGAGGTTTCGACCACGGTCGAAGGATCGCCATCCACTGCCACTTCGATCAGTGGCACCAGCCGGTCCAGCATGTAGTTGAGGCTCAATGGCGTCGCGAAGGAGAACGCGCCCGAAAGCAGGAAGTCCGCCACCACTTCGCGGCCCTGCGCGGCCGCGTCCAGATGGTCGCGCATGGGCATGCCGGCGATTCTCGCCGGGTCGCCCGCGCCGACGATCCACACCACCAGGTCGGTATCCAGCAGCGCCATCTGTTCTTCCGATAGTGGCACCCAGAACGCGTCGGGCTCGCCCGTCGCATCGATCGCAGCCGGCGTCTTGAAACCGAGCTGGCCGAGAATTTGTGCCCGCGTGTCGATAGAGTGATAGACGCCGAACTCGGTGACATTGAACGCCACCGCCGCTTCCATCCCGGCCCAGTCGGGATGGCTGGCCGCCACATCGGTAAAGCGCTGTTCCAGTGCCGAAACAATGGCATCGGCTCTGTCTGCCTCCCCGACAATGCGGCCAACAGTACGCGCCCGCACGGCCCAGGGCGTGCTGTAGTCGGTATATTGCGCTTCCGCCGCTATGGTCGGCGCGATCTTGGACAGTTCGACATACTGCTCCTCGGTCATCCCCGAACCGATGCCCTCGATGACGTCGGGTTCCAGCGCCGCAATCTGTTCATAGGAGATATCCTTGAACAGCACCGGCTGGCCGTCGCCCAGCACTTCCTGCGCCCATGGCCAGGCAGCATAGGGGAAATCGCCGTACCAGTCGCGCGTTCCGACCGGCTTCACGCCCAACGCCAGGTAATGATCCTGCCCGCTGAATGTGAGGGTGACGACCCGTTCCGGTCTGGTTTCCAGCGTGGTTGAGCCGAAACGGTGCTCGAAGACCTGCGGAAACTCCTGGGCAAACACGCTGCCCACGCCCCCCAGCATGGCGATCAGCACGGTCATACCGCGAAGCAATGACATCGAATTCTCCATCAACAGCGGCGCTGCCCTCCAGCCCGCTGTCGATGCCGATATCTAATATGACACAGATTATCAAGTTATATCGACGCCAAATCGCCGGGAGACCGCGCTGTCCGGCGCGGCCTCCCCTAAACCTGTCGCCGGCCTATTGCGTCGCCGACGCCTCCACGGCCGGCGCCTGGTCGGCTGCCGGGGCAGCGTTTGCCAGCCGTCCATTGCCCATCATCACCAGCCCGCCGACCAGCAGCGCCCCGATGATCCACAATGCCCCCGCCAGCAGCGAAAAGCCCTCCATGAATTCCAGTCCCGTATAGGCGCGATGCTCCATAGGCAGGGTCCTCCTTTGCCCTCTGAAACCCAGACTCCTCCGCCCGGGTTCCCCATCCTACCGCTTCTTGCGGATTTCCCTATGATTAATCCCCCCTTAACACCCCCCGCGCATGCTCTTCCCAAAACGGCACACGATTCGATGCCGCACCAAAAAGACTGGAGCTGGGATGACGCGTGTTCTGGTAGTGGATGATGATCCGGTTCAGTTGCGCCTCACGGCCGAGGTTGCCAACCGCGCCGGTTTCAAGCCGCTGACCGCCACCGGTGGCGAACAGGCGCTCTCCATCCTGCGCGAGGATCGCAATATCGGCGCCATGATCCTCGATCTGGTCATGCCCGATCTCGACGGTATGGGCGTGATGGACGCCATGCGCCGCGAGGGCCTCACCACCCCGGTCATCATCCAGACCGCCAATGCCTCGCTCGAAACCGTCATCTCGGCCATGCGCAACGGCGCCGCCGACTATTTCGTCAAGCCCGTCGCGCCCGAACGTCTCATCATCTCCCTGCGCAATGCCATGAAGCTCGATGCGCTCGAAGCCGCTATCCGCTCCGAACGCGCCCGCAAGGCCGGCACATTCGCCGTCAGCGACATGATCGCCAAGGCCCCCGCCATGGCCCGCGTGCTGGCGCTATGCGGCAAAGCCGGCAAATCGACCATTCCGGTGCTGATCGAAGGCGAGACCGGGGTCGGCAAGGAGCTGATCGCCCGCATCATCCAGGGCTCAGGCGATCGCGCCGGCAAGCCCTTCGTCACCGTCAATTGCGGCGCCATCCCGCCCAATCTCGTCGAATCCGTCCTCTTCGGGCACAAGAAGGGTGCCTTTACCGGCGCCGTGGCCGACCAGCCGGGCAAATTCGCCGAGGCCCATAACGGCACCCTGTTCCTCGACGAGGTCGGCGAACTACCGCTCGACACCCAGGTAAAGCTCCTCCGCGCCCTGCAGGAAGGCGAGATCGAGCCCGTCGGTGCGTCGAAACCCGAACGCGTCAATGTCCGCGTCATCTCCGCCACCAATCGCCGCCTGCTCAACCTGGCCAAGACGGGCGAATTCCGCGAGGACCTCTACTACCGCCTCAATGTCTTCCCCATCTACGTGCCGCCTTTGCGCGAGCGCATGGAAGACGTGGCCGAACTGGTCGCCATGTTCATCGCCCGCTTCTCGGCCGAAGCCGGCAAGCGCGTGCTCGGGATATCGCCCGCCGCCCTGGATCTGCTGATGGCCTATGATTGGCCCGGCAATGTCCGCCAGCTTGAAAACGCCGTCTATCGCGCCATCGTCCTGACCGACGGCGCCTTCCTCGAATCGGTGGATTTCCCGCAGATCGTCGCCCAGTCGGCCGGTCGCGACAGCGCCATCCGGGCCATCGAGCAGGTTCCGGTGCCATCCGCACCCACCCATATCGACACCGCCCCGGCCCGCCAGCGCGCTGCCACGGAGCAACCTTCGGCACCGGACCGCTTCCTCGACACATCCGGGGAAGTGGCCGCCCTCGCCGAGATCGAGCGCGCCGCCATCGTCTTCGCCATCGCCCATCATGGCGGCCGCATGTCGCGCGTCGCCAGGGCGCTGAAGATCGGCCGCTCCACGCTCTACCGCAAGCTGCACGAATATGGCCTCGCCGAAGAGCTGATCAACGACGCCGCCTGATCGGCATTCATGACGAATCGGCTACTCTCCCCTTCCGGGGGTAGGAGCCTTTCATGACAGCGTTGATCGAGGCACGGGGCGTTTCCAAGCGCTTCCGGCAACACAAGCGGTTTCCTGGTCTCCTGGGCGCCTTCAAGACGTTGGTGACCTCCGAATATACCGAAGTCACCGCCGTCTCCGATATCAGCTTCGACATCGCCGCCGGCGAGGCGGTAGGGTATCTCGGCCCCAATGGTGCCGGCAAATCCACCATGATCAAGATGATGACCGGTATCCTGGTGCCGTCAGCCGGCACACTTTCTGTGCTCGGCCGCACGCCGCACGAGCAGCGCATGGCCAATGCCCGCCAGATCGGCGTCGTCTTCGGCCAGCGCAGCCAGCTCTGGTGGGATTTGCCTGTCATCGACAGCTTCACCCTGCATCAGCGCATCTACGACATTCCCCAGGCCCGCTACGCCGACAACCTCAAGCGGTTCAGCGCCCTGCTCGACCTGACGCCGTTCCTCGACCGCGCCGTGCGCCAGCTCAGCCTGGGCCAGCGCATGCGCGCCGAGATCGTCATGTCGCTGCTGCACGATCCCAAAATCCTGTTCCTCGACGAACCCACCATCGGCCTGGACGTTGTCGCCAAGGATGCGGTGCGCAAATTCCTCGCCGAGATCAACCGCGAGCGTGGTGTCACCATCATCCTCACCACCCATGACCTGCAGGATATCGAGACCATCTGTCCGCGCCTCATCATGGTCGATCACAGCCGGCTGATCTTCGACGGCGAACTGGGCCGCCTGCGCGCCGCGCTCGGCTCGGCCCGCCGGCTGACCCTCGAATTTTCCGCCGATCCGGGGCCCATGGCCCTGGATAGCGCTACGCTGACCGCCGACGAAGGCTTGCGCAAGCACTACCTGCTCGAGCGCGAGGACGTATCGCTGGTGCAAATCCTGGGCGAAGTCGGCAGCGATCGCGGCCTCAAGGATGTCGCCCTGCACGAGCCCGATATCGAGGAGGTCATCCGCACCTTCTACCAGCGGCGCAACGCCGCCCCGGTCGCGCCATGATGGCCTATGCCGCCTTCGCCCGCAGCGGCTTTCTCACCAGCCTGGCCTATCGCAACGAGGTCTGGGCCAACATCTTCGGCAAGCTGGTGCAGGTCTTTGCCCGCGTCGCCATCTGGCTGGCCGTCTATGCCGGCGTTACAGCGGTGGACGGTATCGGCATCAAGGATATGATCACCTATGCCCTGCTGGGCGGCGTGGTCATGGGGACCACGCGCTACGAGCGCATCGTCCATCAGGTGGGCAAGGCCCTCAAGACCGGCGATGTCGCCATATGGCTGCTCAAGCCGGTCCACTATCCGCTCTACCTGCTGGCGGTCGAGGCCGGCATGTCGCTCTACACCTTCCTGCTTGCCGTCGTGCCGACTATCATCGTCGTGGCGTCGGTTTACGGCATGCTGCCGCCGGCCAGCCTGTTCCACGGCGTCATGTTCCTTCCCTTCTGCCTGCTGGGCTTCACCATCCACTTCCTCTGCGCGGCCATATTCGGCGTGCTGGCCTTCTGGCTGATGACCATCTTTTCGCTGGAATGGCTGCTGCAGAGCCTGATCACCCTGCTGTCCGGCCTGCTGGTGCCATTCTGGTTCTTCCCCGAGCCGTTCGGCACAATTGCCAGCCACCAGCCGCTCGCCTGGCTGGTTTACTACCCGTCCGCGGTGTGGCTGGGCCAGCTGGATGTCGGCGGAACCCTGCTCCATTTCGGCCTCGGCCTGGCCTGGGCGGCCCTGCTCGCGCTGGCCCTGGCACTGCTCTGGCGGCGTGCGTCCTCCCGCATCACCGTGCAGGGAGGCTGATCGATGCGGAACCGCCTCGCCATTCTGCCGCTGCTGATCCGGATGCATGTCAAGTCGCAGATGGAATATCGCGGCGCCTTCTGGCTCGATCGGCTGGCCCAGATCATCTCCTACGGCGCCGTGCTGCTCATTCTGTGGATCCTTCTGCAGAAGTTCCATCAGCTCGGCGGCTGGAACTGGCCCGAGCTTGCGCTGCTGTTTTCCTTCCAGCTCCTCGCCTATTCCCTGGGTGCCTCGATGAGTTTCACCCAGCTGCGCGAGCTTGAGGAACTGGTGCGTCTCGGCGCCATCGACACGCTCCTGACCAAGCCCGTCAACACCTGGGCCTATCTGATCTTTTCGGGTCTCAACATCGGCTATGTCGGACACATCATCCTGGCCATCCCGGTCCTCGTCTGGGCACTCCTGGCTGCGCAGGTGGAGTGGTCGGTCGGCACTGCGCTATTTTTCATCTTCAGCCTGTTGAGCGCGACCATGGTCACCGGCGCCCTGATGACCATGATCGGCGCCACGGCCCTGATCTGGGTGCGCTCCAATCATCTCTTCTCGATCTTCTTCGGCTTCTGGGAACTGACCCGCTATCCCCTCGGCATCTTCCCCACCGGTCTGCAGGTGGTGATGTTGACCATCGTGCCGCTGGGCTACATCAGCTCGGTCCCCGTGGCGGTACTGCTGGGCAAACCCGTCCCCCTGCTCGGCGACCTCGCCGCGCCCGTTACCCTGCTGGCCGGCCCCTGCCTTGTATTCATCGCCATCATCCACTGGCGCTATGCCCTGAACCGCTATCAAGGCGCAGGCGGCTGATAGGAAAAACCAGGAAACACGCCGCAGGCGTAGCGCCCCGCATGGGACTTGTCCCAATTGTGGCCGCCGACGGGCTGACTCATCTTGCGGGCCATTCGGGTGGGGGCACCATGAAATCCAGCTATCAGTTCAGGATCGACCAGGAGTTGCACAAGCAGGTCGAGCTTGAACACGAGCACGAGACGCTTGTGGTGCGCATCGCCTATCGTGTCGGCAATTCGGTCAGGAGCGATGAAACCCGCATCGCCGTTGTCGGCGTGCCCCGTTCGGAGCCCGGCGCGCAGGGCGTGACCGTCGTCTATCGCGAACGGCCGTTCCGCATGCTTCCCTGGCTGACCATCAGGCGCTCACGCTTTTTCTGACCGCTTGGGGCGTTGCACCGGCACCACAAAATACGCTCACAACTTTGCGAGCGATTGCACCCGTTAAGGTTTGCAGAGTATTGAGTTTTCGTGCGGAGCGGCCCCGCCGAGTCTGGTGCAAGACCAAGGTGGAGTGGCCGTCACAGCGTTGCCGTGCATGGAGCTCAGATGAACAAGATCGTGGTCTGCCTGGTCGCCGCCCTTGCCGGTATCGGGGGTGCGTGGCCCGCCGCGGCGCAGGATATTGCGGCCCTGGCTGCCGGCCCGGTGATCATCGCGCCGCCTCAGACGCCGTTGGCCCAGACCATCAAGTCCGGCCTGAGCGCGGTCTATTACAGCGCCTCCAGGGACAGCGCGACCTATACCGAGGCCCAGAAGCTCTATTTCTTCTATGGCAGCCGTCATTTCGAACCCATCTGGCTCGACGAGGCCGCCAATGGCGAAGTGGTGTTCTCCGAACCCGCCCGCAAGATTCTGAAGCTGTTCGAAAGCGCCGCCAGCGAGGGTCTGCGCCCATCCGATTACCTGACGCCTGATCTCGATCCAGCCGGCGCCCAGGGCGACCCCATCAAGATGGCGGCGCTCGAAACCGCCTTCTCCACTGCCGCCTTGCGCTATGCCAGCCATATCTACAATGGCCGCATCAGGCCGCAATCGGTCAGCGAAAATCTCGATATCGCGCCCAAGCCGCTCGACACCGCGTCGCTGCTGGTCGAACTGGCCTCCAGCCCCGATCCGGTTGCCGTGCTCGCCGCGCTGGAGCCTGTTCATCCCGAATTCCTGGCCCTCAAGGCGGCCCTTGCCAGCTTCGACGAAACCAGTCTCGATCGCCCCACGCCCATCGCCGAAGGCCCGACGCTGCGTCCGGGGATGAGCGATCCGCGCGTTCCCCTGCTGCGCACCCGCCTTGGCGTGCCGGCCACCGATGGCCTGGTCTATGACGATGTGCTGGTCGATGCCATGAAGGCCTTCCAGGGCACGCTCGATCTCGACGTCGATGGCGTCATGGGTCCGGCAACGCTCGCCGCCCTCAATGGCGGCGTGCCCGTCACCCGCGCCGATATCCTGGCCAATATGGAACGCTGGCGCTGGATGCCGCGCGAGCTGGGCCAGTTCAACGTCCTGGTCAACATCCCCGAATTCCGCCTGGCCATCGTCAGAGACGGCGTCGAGGAATACACTACCCGCGTCGTCGTCGGCACCACCAAGAATCAGACGCCGATTTTCTCGGACAATATCCGCCACATCGTGGTGAACCCCTATTGGAACGTGCCCAGCTCCATCATCAAGGGCGAGGTGGCGCCGGCCGTCCTGCGCAACCCGGGCTATGTCGAAAACCAGAATATGGACCTGCTCTACAACGGCACGCCGGTCAGCCCCTGGCAGGTCGACTGGAGCCAGGTTTCGACCTCGAATTTCCCGTTCCGCGTGCGCCAGCGCCCCGGTCCGGGCAATGCCCTGGGGCAGATCAAGTTCCTCTTCCCCAACAAGCACGACGTCTATCTCCACGACACGCCGTCCAAGTCGCTGTTTGCCCGCGCCTTCCGCGCCTACAGCCATGGCTGCGTGCGGGTGCAGAACCCGATGGAGTTTGCCGATGCGCTGATGGCCAATGAGCCCAATATCAGCCGCGCCTCGCTCGAAGCCATGTTCGGCCCCTCCGAGCGCTGGGTGAACCCGGAACACCAGATTCCGGTCCACATCACCTATTTCACCATCCGCGTCGATTCTGATGGCTCACTGCGCTCCTTCGGCGACGTCTATGGCCACAACGCCAGGCTGATCGCGGCGATGGGCCTCGACCAGCCCGAACTCGCTCCCGAAATCGTCGCCGACGCTGAACCGGTTGTTAACGAGTTGTCGCCCTGAGCGTCTTCACCTCTCCCTTCGGGGGAGAGGTCGACCCGTCTTCGGGTCGGGTGAGGGGGCCTTCCCCACGCACCTCACCCAGTAAAGGCCCCCTCACCCGGCGCTTCGCGCCGACCTCTCCCCCAAGGGAGAGGTGGGAGCCCTTAACCCCCCGTTTACAATTTCGCCTTGGTTGCGCCCGCTTTTGCCCGTAATAATCGCCTTGTGAGGGGTCCGGCTCTGTGTGGTTGTGATCTCGTTAGCGTTAATCAATTCGACGATTTTTCGCGCTAACGTCCGACGACAACTGGCAATTACCGGGCAGAGTTTGGCGTGACGGGGACTTACCTTTTGATACGGCACCATATCGTGCGGCTTTTCGCAGCTGCCCTTATGAGCATTATCGTCATCCTGCCGCAGGCTATCGTGCCGGCGGCCGCCGCCACCGAGCGCGCGCTCTACCTCTATTATACCCATACCAAGGAGACGGCCCGCATCGTCTTCAAGCGCAATGGGCAATATGTCCAGTCGGGCCTCAACGAGCTTAACCAGTTCCTGCGCGACTGGCGCCGCAACGAGCCCACCAAGATGGACCCCCGCCTGTTCGACCTGGTCTGGGAAGTTTACCAGGAAGTCGGCGCCAGCCAGCCGATCAATGTGGTTTCCGCTTACCGCTCCCCAGCCACCAATGCCATGCTGGCTGCCAAGTCGTCCGGCGTCGCCGATAATTCCCAGCATATGCGCGGCACCGCCATGGATTTCTTCATCCCCGGCATTTCGCTCAGCAAGCTGCGCGCCACCGCCATGCGCAAGCAGGTCGGCGGCGTCGGCTACTACCCCACCTCGGGCAGTCCCTTCGTCCACCTCGATGTCGGCTCCGTCCGGGCCTGGCCGCGCATGACCAAGGCGCAGCTCCAGGAAATCTTCCCCGACGGCAAGACCATGCACCTGCCCACCGACGGCAAGCCGCTGTCGCAGGCCGGCTACCAGGTCGCCCTGGCCGAATGGAAGAAGTGCCACGCCTATCCCTGCAACGGGTCGTCGGGCGGCACCCAGGTCGCCGAAAGCGGCGGCAGCGGCCGCACGCTGATGGATCTGTTCTTCGGCGGCGACAACGGTCAGCCGGCTTCTGCCGCAGCCGCGGCCCCGGTCCAGGTCGCCTCGGTCGCGCCGCAACCCGCAACCCCGCAGGTTGCGCCCATGCCCGTTTTGCGCCCCGCCTCCCTGGGTGGCATAGCCGCCCCGGTCGACGTCGCGTCCGCGCCCGCCGCCATTCCCTTCTCGACCACCGGCAGCGCCCCACTCGATCCATCCGAACTGACCACCGCCCTGGTGGCCCCGATGCCGGCGATGAAGTCGCAGACCCTGCAACTGGCCACCGCTACCGCCTTGCCGGCCACCGACGCCGTTACCGCTCTCGCAGCCTTGACCGCCCCGGTGCCGCAGCCCCGCCTCATCATGACCGATCAGCCCGCGACCATGACCGCCTACCTGCCGTCCGCCCCGCAGGATCCCGAGGCCCAGCGCGCGCTCGAAATGATCATCCAGCGCGAGACCACGGCCACCACTCCGCCATCGCCGACCACGCGCCTGCCCATCCTGCCGCCGCTGACATCAGCTACCGGCCTGCGTACCGCCTCGCTCGGCGGCCAGCCGATCAACGCCCTGGCGGGCCTGTTCAGCGGCACCTTCGGCGCCGCCCAGCAGGATGAACCCGTCGCCGCCGCTTTGGCCGAACACATCGCCAAACGCCCGGCCCCCGGCGCCATGCGCAATCCCGACCTGATCGCGCCCGATCTCGAACATATCGCCGAGGTCTTCATCACCCCCGCGGTCATGACCTCGTCCCACTTCGCCGTCATCTGGGATCACGACGAAGCCGACTTCGACCCCACCGCCGAAATGGGCCGCTATGTCACCGTCATGGGCGTCGGCGATGTCCCCAAGGGCCTGTCGCACACCCGCTTCGTCACCGCCACGCCCGTCGCGCTGGCCTCGAACTAGCCTACTCCCCAAGTTATGGGCTCTAGCCCACCCTCCCCCTTGAGGGGAGGGTAGCGCCGCTAGGCCCAAAGGGCCGTAGCAAAGCTGGGGAGGGGGTTCTTCAGCGAAGGCCATCCAAACGACCTGCCCCACAGGGCAGGATGGCGATAGGCCCGAAGCGCGCCCGCCTCAATTCAGTCCCCTTGCGCCCCTAGCACACCCCTGCCGCAATTCGGCGCAGGTGGTATTGTTGCAAAGCACCGCCCCGAGGCCTAAAGAATTCAAGTCAAAGCCGTTTTTGGCAAAGGATCGCCCGCTTGGCCGACAAGCCCTCCACGCCCCTGCTCGATACTATCCAGTCCCCGGCCGACCTGCGCGCCATGCCGCGCGAGAACCTTCGGCAACTGGCCGACGAGCTGCGTGCCGAGATGATCGATGCCGTCTCGGTCACCGGCGGCCATCTGGGCGCCGGCCTCGGCGTGGTCGAATTGACCGTGGCACTGCATGCCGTCTTCGATACCCCGCATGACCGCATCATCTGGGATGTCGGCCACCAGGCCTATCCGCACAAGATCCTCACCGGCCGCCGCGACCGCATTCGCACCCTGCGCCAGAAGGATGGACTGTCCGGTTTCACCCGCCGCGCCGAAAGCGAATATGACCCCTTCGGCGCCGGCCATTCCTCCACCTCGATTTCCGCCGGCCTCGGCATGGCCGTCGCCAGCCAGTTGCAGGACAAGCCGCGCAATGTCGTTGCCGTCATCGGCGATGGCGCCATGTCGGCCGGCATGGCCTATGAGGCCATGAACAATGCTGGCGCCATGGATGCCCGCCTCATCGTCGTGCTCAACGACAACGACATGTCGATCGCGCCCCCCACTGGCGCGCTGCGCACGTATCTTGCCCGCCTCGTTTCCGGCCCGGTCTACCGCGGCACGCGGGAAGCGGCCAGGAATGTCGTGAGCAAGCTCCCCACATTCCTCTACGAACCAGCGAGAAAAACCGAGGAATTCGCCCGGTCTTTCTTCACCGGCGGTACGCTGTTCGAGGAGCTCGGCTTCTACTATGTCGGCCCCGTCGATGGGCATGACCTGGAAAATCTGCTCCCCATCCTCGACAATGTCCGCGACGCCGCCGAAGGGCCGATCCTGGTCCATCTGGTCACCCAGAAGGGCAAGGGCTATGCTCCCGCCGAGCATTCCGCCGACAAGTATCATGGCGTGTCCAAATTCAACGTCATCACCGGCGCCCAGGCCAAACCCGCCTCCAACGCGCCCTCCTACACCTCGGTCTTTGCCGAGAGCCTGATCGCCGAAGCCAATGACGATCCGCGCATCGTCGCCATCACCGCCGCCATGCCCTCGGGCACCGGCCTCGACAAATTCGCCGAAATCCACCCCAGCCGCATCTTCGATGTCGGCATTGCCGAACAGCACGCCGTGACCTTCGCGGCCGGCCTCGCCAGCGAGGGCATGCGCCCCTTCTGCGCCATCTATTCCACCTTCCTGCAGCGCGCCTATGACCAGGTCGTGCATGACGTGGCCATCCAGCATCTGCCGGTGCGCTTCGCCATCGATCGCGCCGGTTATGTCGGCGCCGACGGCCCCACCCATGCCGGCAATTACGACGCCGCCTATCTCGGCGCTATCCCCGGCATCGTGCAGATGGCCGCCGCCGACGAGGCCGAATTGCGCCACATGGTGGCCACCGCCGCTGCCTATGACAACGGCCCCATCGCCTTCCGCTATCCGCGCGGCGATGGCATGGGCGTCGACATGCCCGCCCGCGGCGAAAAGCTCGCCATCGGCAAGGGCCGCATCGTCAGGCAGGGCGCCACCATCGCCATCCTCAGCTACGGCACGCGCCTGGGCGAAGTGCTCGCCGCCGCCGACAAACTGGCCGCCCTGGGCCTTAACCCCACCGTGGCCGATGCCCGCTTTTTGAAGCCGCTCGATGAGGAGCTGATCGCCAGACTGGCTTCAACCCATGACGTGCTGCTCACCACCGAGGAAGGCGCCATTGGCGGCTTCGGCAGCCACGTCGCCACCTTCCTCGCCAGCAATGGCCTGCTCGATGGCAAGCTGCGCTTCCGCCCGCTGATGATCCCGGACCACTTCGTCGAACATGCCAGCCAGGCCGACATGTATGCCGAAGCCGGGCTCGACCGCGCGGGCATCGTCGCCACGGCCCTCACCACCCTCGGCTATGACGAAGCCGCCATGGCCAAGGCCCTGGGCGTGATCAGCTAGGTCGAGTATCGTCTGTCCTTGCCGCGGACCTGCGGCACTACCCCCTCGATCGCCCCGCCCCGGATCGTCACCCTCGGGTCAAGCCCCGGGGGCGACGTGCGGTGGGGTTCTTCGCCCTTGTAGCAGATACACCCCTCACCCGTTCCTCGCCTCCGTCGACAGCGCGATATCCGCTTCAAATACCGTCCCGCCCGCGCTGCGGAATTCATACGTCCCATCCATTTGCGCCACGACGCCCTTGATGAGCCGCATGCCCATGCTGCCGCCGGTCGTGCGATCCGGGTCGATTCCCTGACCATTGTCGCTCACCGTGAGCGTCGCCCGGCCATTCTTGCCCTCGGCCAGAACTATGGTCACCGTTCCCGGCTGGTCTTCGGCGAAGGCGTATTTGCAGGCATTGGTCACCAATTCGCTCAACAGCAGCGCCAGCGGGGTCGCGTGGTCCCGGTCCACCGGAATGTGGTCGACGTCATAGTCCACCACCGCATTCGCGCCATAGGCCACCATGACCTCCTCGACCACCGCGGGGATGAATTCATGCGCATCGATATCGGCATAGCGATCGTGTTGGTAGATATGCTGGTGCATCGCCGCCATCGCCGCGAACCGGCTTTGCAGGTCGAGCTTGGCCGCCTGCGGAATATCCTGCATCCGCACCAGCGACTGCACCGATTGCAGGTTGTTCTTCACCCGGTGGTGGATTTCGCGAAACAGCATCGTATTGGCTTCCACCGATGCGTGCAGCGCCCGCGCCTGTGCCGCGTCGCGATAGAGCAGCCGCACGATCCAGGCGCAGCCCAGCACCAGCCCCAGGATGATCGGCGAGACGATGATGAACACGGCCGTCACCGCGCCGTTGAAGCCGGCCCAGACCTGCGACGAGCCCACCGAGGCCAGCGCGATGATATCGGTGCCCGGCACCCGGCGATAGCTGACGGTACGGGCGATGCCGTCGACGGGCGAGCTGCCCGAATTGTAGGTTCCCACCTCGGCATCGGGCAGATATTGGGTAAAAAGCGGCAACCCGCTCAGGTCCATCGGCTCCTCGGATGGCGGATACCGGGCGATGAGTTGGCCATCGTCGCGCACCAGGCTGATGGTCGAGGTGTTTTCGAAATCGAGATTCCGCCACAGCTCCTCGAGCAGCGATTCGGGGAACGACACCATGATCGCGCCGGCAAAGGCCCCATCGCGCTGCACCCGCTTGCTGAACACGAAAATGCGGTCGCCGGTGAGCCGGCTGACCAGCAGTGGCGAGGTGTAGAAAGGCGCACCCGCCTTCACGGCGATGAAATAGTCGCGGTCTGCGACCGAAACATTGTTGGCGCCGGGCACCGTCGCATAGATCGTATTGGCCTGGGCGTCGATGATGTAGACCTCGGTCAGCAGCGGCAGCCCTTCGAGCACCGGTCCCAGGTCGTCGGCATTGCCCGACATGGTCGGTCCCAGCGCCGCATCGACGCGCCGCAGGGTTTGCTGCGCCAGCTCCGCGATCCAGAAGGCATTGGTCGATACCACCTGCGATGCGGCGCTCGAGCGTTCCACCAGCCGCTCTTCGGTCTGCCTGATGCCGATGACGAGGAAATAGCCGAAAATAGCCGCAAACAGCGCCAGAAAGACCAGCATGAGCCCGATAGCCGCAGGAATAGCCGACACGGTTCTTCGCATGCTAGGTCTCTTCACCAGTTCGGCCTCCCCCAATGGCCGGAGACCGGCTCGTCTCCTGCAATGCTAGCAACGTCTCGCCCCCTCGACCAGTTGCCCCCTATTCGATGTATTTCGTCGGCACGCCCGTCGCCAGCTTCACCGTCTCCATCGAGATATAGGCCGACATGTCGAACAGCTCGACCCGGCCCACCAGTTGACGATAGATCACGTCGTAATGCTCCACATTGGGCAGCACCAGCTTGAGGATATAGTCGAAGTTCCCGGTCAGCCGATGAACCTCGACGATTTCGGGGATGGTGCTCACCGCCGCATGGAAATCCTCCAGCCACCCCGCCTCGTGCTTGCCCGTCCGCACGATGACGAAGACCGTCGTCGGCAGCCCCGCCTTCCGGCGATCCAGCACGGCTACGCTGCGGGCAATATAACCCTCCTCGCGCAGCCGGGCGATCCGCCGCGAACAGGCCGAAGCCGATAGGGCCACCGCGTCGGCAATGTCGTTCACCGCCAGTTCGCCATTGGCCTGCATCAGGTCGAGAATTTTGCGGTCGCGCTCATCAAGCATGGGCCATTTCTGCATGATTTTTTGCGTCTACGCAATCTTTCCGCGCAATTGTGGCCATAAACGCCGTTTGGCCTGCACTTCGATTCCGCTCCAAACCCAACTTCGCATGCCGCTTGCACGCGACCTGCAGCACACTGGTCGCCAGCAGGAGCATATCCATGAAGACCATCGGCCTCATCGGCGGCATGAGCTGGGAATCCACCGCCACTTATTATCGGCTCATCAACGAGGCGGTTCGCCGTCAGTGCGGCGGGCTCCACTCCGCCGAGATCGCCATGCGCTCGCTCGATTTTGTCAGCGTCGTCGAACTGCAGAAGGCCGGTCGCTGGGACGAGGCCGGGCGTCTGCTGGGCGAAGCCGGCGCCGGTCTTGCCCGCTCCGGCGCCGCCTGCGTGCTCATCTGCACCAACACCATGCACCTGGTCGCCGAGCCGGTTGCCGCCATGAGCGGCGTGCCGCTGATCGATATCATCGACGAGACCGCCCGCACCCTGCGCGCCGATGGACGCCGCAAGCCCCTGCTGCTGGCCACCCGCTACACCATGGAACACGGCTTCTATACCGAGCGCATGGCCCGCCATGGCCTCGAAGTCGTCACCCCCGCAAGCGAGGATCGCGGTGTGGTGCATGACGTCATCTTCAACGAACTCTGCCAGGGCCAGGTCCGCGACGCCTCGCGCGGCCGCTACCTCGCCATCATCGAGGCGGCCCGCAGCCAGGGCATCGATTCCGTCATCCTGGGCTGCACCGAAATCTCCCTGCTGGTCGATCCGGCTGGCCTGCCGCTGCCTGGCTACGATTCCACCGCCATCCATGCCGATGCGGCGGTGCGCTTTGCCCTTGCCGACGACATGGAGCGGGCCGCCTGATATGTGCCGCTTCCTGGCTTACACCGGGGAGCCTGTCTTCCTCGATACGCTGCTGATCGAGCCGGATTCATCGCTGGTCAGCCAGTCCCTCGCCGCCCGCGAAGCCAAGACCCAGGTCAATGGCGATGGCTGCGGCGTCGGCTGGTATGGCGCCCGCCCCGAGCCCGGCGTCTATCGTGGCACCCTGCCCGCCTGGTCCGACGCCAATCTCGCCTCGCTCTGCCATCAGGTCGAGGCGCCGATGTTCCTCGCCCATGTGCGCTCGGCCACCTCGGGCGAAGTCTCCATGGCCAATTGCCACCCCTTTGCCGCCGGGCGGCACCTGTTCATGCACAATGGCCAGATCGGCGGCTATGATCGCATCCGCCGCTCGGTCGAGGCCATGATCCCTGACGATCTCTATGCCCGCCGCCGCGGCAATGGCGACAGCGAAGCCATCTTCCTTGCCGCGCTCGGCCATGGTCTCGATGCCGACCCGGTCGCCGCTCTCGCGCGGACGCTGGCCGTCTGCCTGCGCGTCATGCATGCCAATGCCATTGAGCCGGCCCTGCGTTTCACCGCCATCCTGGCCGATGGCAAACGCCTTTTCGCCATCCGCTGGGCCAGCGACAACCAGCCGCCCTCGCTCTACTGGCGCCGGCTCGACGCCGGCATCGCCATCGCCTCCGAACCCTTCGGCGACACTGGCGACACCTGGCAGCCAGTGCCACCAGGCAGCGTCATGACCGCCGCCCGCGGCGAGGTGGCATTCAACGATTTCGCCGTGGAATGATGCCTGTCCCGCGGGGGCCCAACCTACAGGCGTCGCGCCATCTCCATGAGTTCGTCCCGATCATCCATCACGCCTTCGGCCAGCCGGGCAGCGGCGACGAATGGAGACCAGGCCAGGACGTCTCTGCGAGACGTCAGTCCCCGCGCCTCGCAGGCGGCGAGATAGGCCTCGGCCAGCTGCGGCACCCGCGGCTTCATCAGCACATAGCTGCGGCAGATATCGGCCTCGGGAGGGCCCGAACAGGCATCGAGCCAATCGACCACTATGGCCTGGTGGGGTGACCCTAGAATGTTCCACGGGTGGAAATCGCCGTGACACAGCCGGCCCCCTCCGGGGCGCTCCCGCAACGCGTCCAGCAGCCGCTTGCGCTCCCCTTCGCCGAGGCCGGGCGCCCTGCCGATATTGCTCGAGAGTCGTGCCGATAGGCTTGTCTGCCAGGTTCCCGGCTGGCTGAGGATGCGTGCGTGCAACCCGGCCATGGCTCCGAGATAGTCCGGAACCAGTTCCACCTGCCGCAGCATGACGGCACCAAAGGACTCCCCCGGCGCCATGGTCATCAGCACGCCCCAGCGGTCGCCGCGCTGGACGACACCCAGTGGCGCCGGCGCCGGCAATCCAAGCGCCTCGACGATGGCGAGATTGGCGGCTTCGCGAAACGCCGCTGCCTTGGAAGCGCCGGCCCGGCTGAGCTTGAGGACGTGATCTCCCTGCCGGTAGACCTCCGCCTCCTTGCCGCTGCCGAGCAGGTCTCCGTATTCACCGTCCATCCACAATGCACTCCACGCCCGCGCAGGTGACGCAGGGGCCTTCGCCGTCAGCGGGGGATACGCTGTCCCGTGTCGACGTCGAACAGGTGCAGCAGGCTGCTGTCGAAGGCAACGCCGATCCGCTGGCCAGGCCCCGCATTGATGCGCTCGCGGAATACGCCGACGAGGTCCTGCCCGCCCAGGCTGAGGGTCACCTGGGTCTCCGAGCCCGTCGGTTCGATGACGACAACCTCCGCCATGGTTCCGGCCGGGTCGAGACGCAAATGCTCGGGGCGCACGCCCAGGGTGATAGGACCATCCTTCACCGCGGGCGGCAAGGCTCCCAGATCGATGCTCGTACCATCGGCAAAGCGGAACGCGGACCCTTCTATCGCGCCGCCGATGATATTCATGGCCGGTGAACCGATGAAGCCCGCCACGAAAAGGTTCGCCGGATGATCGTAGAGCTCCAGCGGCGTGCCGATCTGTTCGATATTGCCCGAATGCATGACCACGATGCGATCGGCCATGGTCATCGCTTCGATCTGGTCATGGGTGACATAGACCGTGGTGGTCTTGAGGCGCTGGTGATTGAGCTTGATTTCGCTGCGCATCTGCACCCGCAGCTTGGCGTCGAGATTGCTCAGCGGCTCGTCGAACAGGAATACCCGTGGATTGCGCACGATGGCCCGGCCCATGGCGACCCGCTGCCTTTGCCCGCCGGACAAGTGCCGCGGATAGCGTTCCAGGTAAGTATCGAGGCCCAGGATCACCGCGGCATTGGCCACGCGGCGCTTGATTTCATCCTTCGGCACCCGGGCGAGGCGCAGCGAGAACGCCATATTCTCTTCCACCGTCATATGCGGATAAAGCGCGTAGGACTGGAAGACCATGGCGATATCGCGGTCCTTGGGCGCGAGGTCATTGACCACGGTTCCGGCAATTTCAATCTCGCCGCCGGTAATATCCTCGAGGCCCGCGATCATCCGCAGCAAGGTGGATTTGCCACACCCGGACGGCCCGACCAGGATGACGAATTCGCCATCGGCGATGTCTATGGATACCCCATGCAGGACTTCCAGGCTGCCGTAGTTCTTTCGCACGTCTCGGATCGTCACCGCGCCCATGAGTTCCTCCCTATGGTGCCCGCTGCCCTCCCTGGCAGATCGAACCCTCTTGGGTTTAGAGCGACAGCACAGCCCCATCAAGTCTTTTGTAGGACAAAAGATTGACTCATCGGTCATTTGAGTCCTAATTCATGCCTGTTCGCCGACAATGATAGGACAAAAGTCCACTTGGTGGGTGGAGTATAGGAAGGGGCGAGGAGGCTCCTTCACTCGGAGGGCGCGGCGCATCGCGACAGTTTTTGACGCTTACCCGAAGGGTCGGCGAGCGCTCAGCTATGTTCAACAGGAGGAGATGGACGTATGACGTCGAATAAATTTAATCGCCGCGACATTCTAAGAACTGGCGGTGCCGCGGGTATTGGCCTTTGGGCCGCAAGCAATGGTTTTCCGGCGTTTGCGCAGGATGCTGCTCCCGAGATGGACCTGCCCGAAGGTGCAGCCGGCAAGCTGACCGTAATCCACCGCACGGAATATTTCGAAGCGGCGCAGAACCTGTTCCGCGACACGGTGACCAATTTCGCCAGTGCCAACAATGTCGAGCTCGATATCTCGACTACCAACCCGGAATCGTTCGGCGATTTCCTGGGCAAGATGTCTGCCGCGGTTAAGGCCGGCAACCCGCCTGACCTCGCCTATACCAGCAACGTCTCGGTGCCGYAGATGCACCTGCTGGGCCTGCTCGAAGACGTCAATGACGTCGTTGAAGAGGCCATCGGCAAGTATGGCAACGTCATGCGGGGCATCAATGCCGAAAGCATCGGCAAGATCGACGGCCGCTGGCGGGCGATCCCCTTTATCGCCAACACCACCGGCACATTCTTCCGTGGCGACAAGCTGGCGGAGAAGGGGATCGATCCGCAGACCCTGGATACTTGGGAAAAGCGGCGTGAGGCGGCTCTCGCCATCTCCGATCCCGACAACGAATTCTGGGGCTGGGGCGTCACCGTCAATCAGTCGGGTGACGGCTGGGGTATAGCGTCAGGCATCCTGAATGCCTTTGGCGGCCACTTTACAGATGCAACCGGCACCAAGGTCGAGTTCGACTCGCCCGAAACGGTCGCGGCCTTTGAATTCGTCCGCGAAACCTACGACCGCAACGGCAAATATGCCGCCATGCTGCCGCCAGGCGTCGAAAGCTGGGGCGACACCTCCAACAACGAGGCCTATCTCGCCGGCAATATCGGCTATACGCACAACGCCTTCTCGGTCTACGCAGCGGCCAAGCGCGACAACAACCCGGTATTCCCGGGCACCGTGCTGTTGCGCCAGCCCAATGCCAACAATGGCGACAGCCGCGATGGCGGTGCCGTTGGCGGCTGGCTGACGATCTTCAAGGGTGCGCCCAATGTCGATCTTGCCAGGAAACTTGCCCTCGATCTGCTCGATCCGGCCAATTTCACCCCGATGTCCGCGGTCGCCGGCGGCCTGTTCATGCCCGCCTACGAGAATCTGTGGACTGACGAGCTGATCGCGGCCGATCCCAACTACGCGATCATCAAGGATCAGGTCAGCGTTCCCGAACCCTTCATCGGACCATCCTGGCCTGCTCAGCCGGCCGCCCAGATCGACGCCATCCGCGCCCAGGGCGTGCTGGAACAGTCCATGGGCAATGTGATCGCCGGCCGCATGACCTCCCAGGAAGCGGTGACCGACGCCCACAACAAGATCGTCCAGATCTTTGAAGAAGGCGGCATCCTCTAGCTGTCGTGGACAACGCGACGGGGTGGCATCCACCGCCCCGTCGCGTGCCATTTGACCGACCGGCCGGCGCCGCGGCCGATTTTTACCGCGCCTGATCCCGATGGAGAGTTGGCATGGAAGATCGAATGACCTTGACGTTGGGAACGACAACAGCACGACCCGTCACCCGCAGGAAGCTCCTGGAGAACCTTTTCGGACGCGACTGGAAGGTCGGCTATCTGTTCGTGCTCCCCATGGTTCTCGTCATGGCGCTCCTGATCTTCTGGCCATTCGTGAGCGCCATTTTCATCAGCACGACCTCGCTCAATTTCCTGACGGGCGAAACCACCGATGTCGGCTTGCGCAACTACCAGCGTCTCTGGACCAACAGCGATTTCCTGCAGGCCATGCAGAACACGATCCAGTTCACCTTCTGGTCGCTGTCGCTGAAATTCGTCATCGGCATGACGGTTGCTCTCATCCTGAACAGCCGCCTGCCCTTCCGCAATCTGCTCAGCGGCATCATGCTCCTGCCCTGGATCGTTCCGGAAATCGTCACGGCCCTGGCCTGGAAAAGCATCTACGATCCGATGTTCGGCGGCCTCAATCCCATCCTGCAGGGCGTCGGAATCATCGATCGCCCGCTGGGTTGGCTGTCCGACCCCGACATGGCCATGGGCAGCGTCATCTCGGTCAATGTCTGGAAAGGCATACCCTTCTATGTCCTGCTGCTGCTGGCCGGACTCAAGGCCGTCGATCGCGAGCAGATCGAGGCCGCGCAGGTCGATGGCGCCAATGCCATCCAGCGTTTCCGCAACGTCACGCTGCCTGGCCTGCGCTACGTGATCGTGGTCACCCTGCTGCTCTCGTTCATCTCCACCTTCAATCAGTTCGGCCTGCCCTTCCTCATGACGGGCGGCGGGCCGAGCGGCGCCACCAAACTCTATTCCATCCTGGCCTATGAAAAGGCGCTTGGTTCGCTGCAATACGGGCCGGGCATTGCCATCGCCTTCAGCGTCGCGCCCCTCATGGCCATCCTGATCTGGCTGCTGGCGCGTTTCATGCGCCACGACGACAAGCGAGACGGCATCTCCGAGCGCGGCCCTGGCATAGCCGACCGGCTGCTGGCCGGCGGCACCTGGCTGGTCAACATCATCATCGACCTGGCCTTCCTGCCGATCCAACTGGTGTTCGCCGGGCTTGAATGGGCCGTGCGCAAGGTTCGCGTCGCTACCGGCCGGTCGGCCCTGCAACCGATTTTCAGGCAATCGTCACGATCCAATGCCGGCGCGCTGGCGCGACTGCTGGTGCTTGTCCCGCTTCTGGTCTTTGTGATCTTTCCTTTCTACTGGATCATTACCACCTCGTTGAAGACGACATCCCAGATCAGCGAGCGCCGGTCGATCTTCTGGCCCGAACCGGCCACGACCGAGCAATATACCTCCCTGCTGCAGGACACCCCATTCCTGACCTGGCTGCTGAACTCGGTCTTCGTCGCCGCCCTGAGCACGCTTGTTTCCGTGGCCCTGGCATCGCTGGCGGCCTATGCGCTGTCGCGGCTGCGCTTCCGTGGCGCGTCGCTGCTGACCACGCTGCTGCTCATCACCTACCTGCTGCCCGGCACGCTGCTGTTCATCCCGCTCTACCAGACCCTGACGACGATGGGCGTGATCAACACCCACACCGCGCTGATCCTGACCTACCCCACATTTCTGTTGCCCTTCGCGACCTGGGTGCTAATGGGATATTTCAGGTCTATTCCAGTCGAGCTCGAGGAAGCGGCGCGGATCGATGGCGCCAGCCGGCTCTACATCTTCTGGCGGATCACCCTGCCGCTTGCCGCCCCTGCCATCCTGTCGGTGACTCTCTTTGCCTTTACCAACGCCTGGAACGAATTCCTGTTCGCTTTCGTCTTCATCACCAGTGAGTCGCTGCGCACCCTGCCGATCGGGCTGCAATCGCTGGTGGTCGGCGACATCCTGCCTTGGGGAAAGCTGATGGCGGCATCCTTGCTGACCGCCATTCCGGTGGCCGTCCTCTATGTCTACGCCCAGCGCTTCCTCTCCGAAGGCCTCACCGTTGGGGCCGTCAAGGGATGAGTGGTTCGTCGCGGATCAAGGGGCGCAGCGCGTTGAACGCATCGATCGTGCGCAGCTCCATCCCGTCCGCGGTCGACGCCATGGTGCTCAATATCCGGGGTCTCATTTCCGAAGGACGGTTGGGCGTAGGCGACAACCTCCCCACCGAACGGGAGCTGTGCGACCGCTTCCAGGCCAGCCGCAATACCGTGCGCGAAGCCATGCGGATCATGAAGGCCTATGGGATCGTATCCGTACGCCCCAAGATCGGCGCCATCATCGTCGATGACCGGATGGAGCGGGCGCTTGACCTGTTCTCATTCGATACGCTGGATATTTCCCGCCGCACGTTCAACGATATCCAGGGGTTCCGCAAGTTCATCGAGGTTGGTTCGGTCGATACCATTTTCGAGCAGATGCGGCCCGACGATATCGCCGAGATGCGCGACATCAACGAACAGCTGCGCGTGGCGGGGTCTATCCCGGCGGCGTCGGAAGTGGATTTCCGCTTCCACCTCCGGCTTGTTACCATCCTGGACAACCGCGCCATCTGCGACGTCTATCGCATCATGAAGCCGGTCATCATCCGCATCATGGAGCGGGCCAAGGAACTCCGCGACTTTACCACGGACACCTATGAGCAGCATGCCGCCGTCGTGGACGCCTTGGCGGCCAGGGATCGCATTCGCTACCAATATGCCTTGCAGTCGCACCTGCATGTTGGCGTCAAGGCATTCCAGGATCCCGAGAAGTCCGCTCCGGCATGAACTCTGCCTGCGCCACCCATCGCAGCCGCGCGCGGCAAAAATGCGCCGGATATGGGCTCGATTCCTGAGGGGGACCAATTGAAGATCACATCAGTCAAGACGGCGGCGACGAGCGGCCATTGCATGCATTTGTGGGTCCGCATCGAAACCGATGCCGGGATCACCGGCCTGGGCGAATGCGTCCACGGGGGTCATCAGGCCATCGCCATCATCCGCGAACTGGCTGACAGGCTGGTCGGCCGCGATCCATTCGCCATCGACGCCATCTTCGAGGAGCTGCGCCGCAGCCTGGTCTTCGAGGGCGGCTTCGCCGGCGCGCTGATCACCGCGCTGACCGGCATCGAGATCGCGCTCTGGGATTTGAAGGGCAAGGCCCTGAACGTGCCGATCTACGAATTGCTCGGCGGCAAGTTCCGCGACGACATCCGCGTCTACTGCGACTGCGAAGTCTCCCCCGGCATGAATATGGACGAGGTGCAGGCCGAGGTGGACCAGGTTCTGGCGGCGGGGTTCACCGCCCTCAAGGTCGACCTTGATATTCGCGCCTATGGCCATACCGGCACGGAAACCGGCTGGTACAAAAAGGATGGTTTCAACATGACCCCCAACAAGTGGGAGCATGACCGCATGGTGCAACTGGCCGAGATGGTAGTGAAAGCAGCCGGCAAGGAGGTGGAGGTTGCCTGCGACCTGCATACGCGGCTCGACAAGCACAGCGCTATCCGGCTGGCGCGCGATCTCGAACATCTCCAGCTGATGTGGCTGGAAGAACCGGTCCCGCCCGAAAATATCGATGTCATGGCCGAGATCACGCGCAGCACGTCTACCCCGATCTGCGCCGGCGAAAATCTCTACCTGCGCCACGGCTTCCGCAAGCTGCTCGAACAGCAGGCGGTCGACATCATCATGCCCGACATTCCCAAATGTGGCGGACTTTCGGAATGCCGCAAGATCGCCGAGATGGCCGATCTCTATTCAATCCCGTTCGCGCCGCACAATGTCTCTTCTCCCATCGGCACCATGGCCTCGGCCCAGGTCTGCGCCACCATCCCCAATTTCCTGGTGCTGGAATTCCACTGGTTCCATCGCGACTACTGGTCGACCATCACCGATGGCGGCGAGATCATCAGGAACGGCAAGATCGCCTTGAGCGACAGGCCGGGCATCGGACTCGAACTCAACGAAGACGTCGCCAGGGCCCACCAATATCCCGGAACCACCTGGTTCGAGTAGCCTTGGCGGTGGACCCGGCGCCAGCTCCACCCAAGGAAAACCCTCGCTAGCCCCATTGGCCGGCGAGGGTTCCTATACCCAAAGCGGGGATGACTCAGTGGATGGATCAATCCTCGGCAGGCGCCGCCACCATGCCGAGTGCGGCCATATACAGCTCCAGCAGCGCTTCCTGCTCCATGCGCTCATTGGCGTCCTGCTTGCGGATACCGACAATCTTGCGCAGGATCTTGGTGTCGAAGCCGTTGCCCTTGGCCTCGGCGTAGATTTCCTTGATATCGGCTGATATCGCGGCCTTTTCTTCTTCCATGCGCTCGATGCGCTCGATGAACGCCCTGAGCTGATCCTGGGCAACGCTGTCTTCGACGGCCATGGCATAGTCCTTTAAGTTTGCTGGCCCCGTTCAATCGTACCCGGGGGCGCCATTCAACCCCTTTGTCCGCCAATCCACATGGCTGCGCCGCTGCATGGCCGCAATTCCGTCAAATCGCCCCTTTTGCCATTGACCAATGCGTCACCATGGGCTCAAAGAAGGCACGTTTTCCCGATGATTTCCGGCACGCTTTTGCACACCACCCGTCTCGGCATGACCCTGATCGGCGCGATGCTCGCAAGTCTCGCGTTTTTCGCCACGCCCGCTCATGCCGACCTGCGCATCTGCAACGAGACATCCAACCTGGTCTCGGTGTCCCTGGGCTATCGCGCCGAGCGCGGCTGGATGAGCGAAGGCTGGTGGCAGACCCCGCCGGGCGATTGCCGCGTGCTCTATCAGGGGGACCTCGAAAAGCGCTTCTATTATATCTTCGCGGTGGACGATATCGGCGGCGGCGCCTGGGACGGCTCGGTCTTCATGTGCACGCGTGACGAAACCTTCACAATATTCGGGGTTGAGGATTGCCTCGCCCGCGGTTATGAGCGCACCGGCTTCTTTGAAATCGATACACAGAACCGCACCGACTGGACCTTGCAGCTCACCGAGAGCGCCGACGGCCCCGCTATCGTCGGTCCTGATGCCAGCGAAGATCTCGAAGACCCCACATTCCTTGTCGACCCCGACGACGTCACCATCGATGTCCCGCAGGACGACATAAATACGCAAGAAACGGACACGCAATGAGACGCATGCGACGCGCGAAGATCATCGCCACCCTCGGGCCCGCCAGCCACGAAGAAAAGATGATCGAGGAGTTGGCCAAGGCCGGCGCGGACGTGTTCCGCATCAATATGAGCCATGCCAGCCACGACCTGCTCAAGCAGACCGTCGAGCGCATCCGCAATGTCGAAAAGCGCCTCAACCATCCCCTCGGCGTGCTGGTCGACCTGCAGGGCCCCAAGCTGCGCGTGTGGAAATTCGCCGAGGGGTCGGTCAACCTCGTAGCCGGGCAGAAATTCACCCTCGACAGCCAGCAGAATGACAACGGCAATGCCGAGCGCGTCTACCTGCCCCATCCCGAAATCATCGAGAACGTTTCGGTGGGCGATCGCCTGTTGCTCGACGACGGCAAGCTGGCCCTCAAGGCTGTCAAAGTCGGCAATGGCGCCATCGAGACCGAGGTCATCTATGGCGGCAAGCTGAGCGACAAGAAGGGCGTTTCCCTGCCCGATACGCTGCTGCCCACCGGCGCGCTGACCGAAAAGGATCACGCCGATCTGCTCGCCGGCCTCGCCGCCGATGCCGACTGGATCGCCCTTTCCTTCGTGCAGCGCCCCGAAGACATCATCGACGTCCGCAAGATCGTGCAGGGCCGCGCCGGCGTCATGGCCAAGATCGAAAAGCCGCAGGCCATCGATCGCCTCGAAGAAATCGTCAAGCTCTGCGACGCCATCATGGTGGCCCGCGGCGATCTCGGCGTCGAGCTCCCGCTTGAAACCGTGCCGGGCCTGCAGAAGCGCATGATCCGCATGTGCCGTCGCTATGGCAAGCCGGTGGTCGTGGCCACCCAGATGCTGGAATCGATGATCTCGGCCCCGGTCCCCACCCGCGCCGAAGTGTCCGACGTCTCCATCGCCGTCTTCGAAGGCGCCGACGCCATCATGCTTTCGGCCGAGAGCGCCTCCGGCCAGTATCCGGTCGAGGCCGTCGCTACCATGAACAAGGTGGCCGTGGCGGTCGAGGGCGATGCCAATTATCGCGGCATCATCCGCGCCGCCCAGACCGAGCCGGAAGCCACCGCCGCCGACGCCATTTCGGCCGCGACGCGCCAGGTTGCCGAAACGCTCGACCTTGCCGCCATCGTCACCTACACCGCCTCGGGCTCCACCGGCATCCGCGCCGCCCGCGAGCGGCCCAGCAAGCCCATCATCGTGCTGTCGCCCAATAAGCGCACCATCCGCCGCATGTCGGTGGTCTGGGGCGTCCATTGCGTGCAGACCGAAGATGCCGTCAGCCTCGAGGACATGGTCGATCGCGCCTGCGTCATCGCCTATCAGGAAGGCTTTGCCCGCCCCGGCGACCGCATCGCCATCACCGCCGGCATTCCCCTTGGCACCCCCGGCGCCACCAATATGCTGCGCATCGCCTTCGTCCGCCAGGACGGCGCCGGCTCCAGCTGATCTCGACCTGACGTCACAACGACAAAGGGCCCGCGCGAGCGGGCCTTTTTGCCGACGCCAGCTAGTCGTTGAGCAGCGTGACCAGTGTGCGAAAGGCCGCGCGGAGCGCCGCCTCGGGCATATTGGCGTAGCTTAGAAGCAACGTGCTCTCCTCCGGCGCGGCACCGAGATAATGCCGGCGCAAAAAGGTGAGGCCTATGTCGCGCTTGTGCGCACGCGCGACGATGGCGGCTTCGTTGAGGCGCCGGGAGAAGCGGACGCTAGCGTGCAGGCCGGCCGATATGCCGCTGACTTCGACCTCCGGCAGATCTGACCTGATCACCCCGAGCAGGGCCTCACGGCGATCGCGGTACACGGCGCGCATCTTGCGCAGGTGCCGGTCGTAATCGCCGGTCCTGATGAAATGCGCCAGCGCGAACTGATCGATCCGGCTGCGGCCATAGTCCAGTCGCTGCAGTTCGCTTTCGAGCGCCAGCAGCAGGTCAGGCGGTACCACCATCCAGCCCAGCCTCAGTGCAGGAGCCATCGTCTTGCTCGTCGTGCCCGCATAAACCACATGGTCAGGTGCAAGGCCCTGCAGTGCGCCGATTGGCGCACGGTCGTAGCGGAACTCACCATCGTAGTCGTCCTCGATCGCAACGGCCTTGCAGTCCCGCAACCACGTCGCCAGCGCCAGCCGGCGCGCCCCGCTCATCACCACGCCGGTCGGCGATTGATGCGCCGGCGTCAGCAGCACCGCCTGCGCTCCGCTCCGGGCCAGCGCCGCCACGTCGATGCCGTCTTCGTCGACAGCGACGGGGATCAATGTCAGACCGGCATCGAGCCAGACATGCCTGTCGGTGTAACCAGGCTCCTCAACCGCGAGTTGGCTTACGCCACGGCGCCTCAGGGCCTGCGCAAGAAAGCTCCTTGCCTGCTCGAAGCCACCGGTGACCAGGATTTGCCGCGGATCGGCGCTGACACCCCGCACGCGCCCGAGATAGTCGGCCAGCGCCTGGCGCAGCGGCCAGATGCCGAAGCGCTGCCCGTAGCCGAAGTCATTGGGCACCATCGTCTTGAGTGCCGCCTCGACTGCCTTGAGCCAGCGTGCTGAAGGAAAGGTCGACAGATCCGGAATGCCTGGCCGGAAGTCGTAGCGGAAGAAGGTGGTCGTGAAGCTCTCGGGCGGAAACACCCACACCTGCTGCCGCGGCGCGGTATTCGCCACGCGCGGCGCCGCCCCCTGGCGCAGGGCCAGGTAGCCTTCGGCCGCCAGTTGGGCGTATGCCTCCATAACCAGCGGCCGCGAAATACCGAGACGCTTCGCCAGGGCGCGGGTCGATGGCACCTCGCTTCCCGGCCGCAGGGTGCCGCTGCGGATGGCGTCGCGAAATTGCCGCTCCACCTGCGCGTGCAGGGCCTCCGGACCGTGGCGATCCACCGATATCAGCAGTTCGACCTCGTAACTGGACAACTATTTCTGCTTCAACTGGTCATTAAATTACTGTCCAGCTTGCCATAGCTTTGCATCTGTCCGCTAGCCACGGTTGGAGAAAACCAGATGATCTTCATCGATGTCTTTACCCATCAGCCCGCCCGCTCTCCGATTGTCGGAGTGCTTCATGACATCGCCGGATGGATGGTTGATGCCAAGGCCAGGCGGAAACGAACGGCAGCTTTGCAGGATTTGCTCTTCATGCCGGAGCATCGTCTGCGCGATCTGGGCCTTCGCCGCGAGGACGTGCGCGAAGCTCTGGTGCGTGGCGCGCGTCCCGCTGGACCGGACCAGTTCAACTGACGGACTGCAACCGTCGTCTAACCAGGGCCGGTACCGGCCAGTCACTTCAAAAGGATAGTCACCATGGATGAAATCAAGGGAATCGCCCGGGCCAGGATTCGCCCCGGCAAGCTGGACGAGTACAAGCGCCTGTGCGAACAGGCCATGGAGATCGTGCGCACCCAGGATCGCGGCACGCTTCAGTACGAGATCTTCTTCAACGACGATGAAAGTGAGGCGATCGTGTTCGAGCGCTACCGCGACATCGACGCGGCCATGGAGCATTTCGCCAATATCGGTCACCTGATGCAGCCGCTCATGGCAACGGCCGACGTCGGTGGCGAAGTGCTGGGGACGCCCAGTCCGAAGATGCAACTCGGCAGCGGCGGCCCCAACCTCTACACCCCGTGGCAGGCGTTCCAGCATCCCGCTTCGGGCGCAAAATGACCGCAGGCCTCGCGCAGCCCGACCGGCGGCGCGGGGCCTTGGCCGCGCAGCCCTACTTTTCCATCAGCGTCTTGAGCACCAGCAGGTCCGACAGCATCCATTCCTCTTCCGAGGCAAACATGGCGTCCGACACCAGTGGCTGCTGCACCGACGTATGGGTGAGGGCCGCCCCCGCGCCATTGCGGATCACCCGCACATGCGCCGCGTGGATCACCTGCGGCCCCACCTGCATGCGATAGTCGAGTACGAAATAGGGGTTGGCCGGGGTGAAATGCACGATCACCATGCCGCGCGGGCCGTCATAGGCCCAGCTATCCGGCCCCGCCGCTGGATGCGGCCGGCCGTTCTTCACCAGCGTCCAACTCGCCAGATTGGCCGGATCGACCAGGAAATTATAGATGTCTTCGGCCGGACGGGCGATCTCGACCGTCAGCGTACGCGCCTGGAGCACAGATGCACCTCTTACTCAGCGGCGGCACACTTGCGCAATCATCCTGTGATATCAAGACCTTCCGGGGGGTATCCCGGCGCAGTGCTTAACGCCGCAGCGCTTCCAGCAGGCTCTTGAGTGTCAGGAAGTCGGTGGTGATCCATTCGATGGCGGAGGCGAACTCTTCCTCGCCCATGCCCGGTCGCTGGTAGAAGGTGAAGGTTAGTTCCGTCCCCTCCTCGTTGGGCATGACGCGCATCGGCGTCCATAGCAGCTTTTCGCCCGGCACGAAGATGGCATGGTCGAGCACGCCGAAGGCGTTGACCGGCGTGAACCGGAAATGCCTGATTCCGCCGAAATTGGTCATCGCCTCCCAGTCGCCATTCTCAAGCGGCCGATAGCTGGCCTTGTCCACCGCGGCCCATTCACCATAGTTCAGCGGATTGGCAAGGAAGCGGTAAGCGGCATCGTAGGGATAGTCGATATACAGGGAGATCGTGTGGGAACGCCGCATCTGGTTCTGTCTTCCCGCAACGACCTGATTGAAAAACAAAAGCCCGCTTTCGCGGGCTTGAGTCAACAATCTGGATGTAAAACGGGCTCAGCCCTGGCGGGCCTTGAAGCGCTTGTCCACCTTGTTGATGATGTAAACCCGGCCGCGACGGCGGACGAGCTTGTTCGCGCGGTGGCGAGTCATCAGCGCCTTCAGCGAGTTGCGGATCTTCATCGGTCTATCCTCAGTCAAACAAAATGGGCGCCTGCGCGCCCGGAAACTTGGGGGCATACATATGGAAATTGCCCTCACCTGTCAACGCGCAACGACAGGTGAAATTGCCCCCATGTCGGGCTTTCCCCTGGCCGCTTGCCGGCCGTCCGGTTAACACGCTGTATCGAAAGCTAAGCTATTGTCTCCGCTGTCGATCTGGGGCGCTTCAGGACAAGCGGGAACTGGCATGGCCAACGAGGAAATCACCAAGCGCGGCGTACTGATTGCCGATCACAGCCAGAACATGGCCTCGCTTGTCGCCGTGATGCTGCGCAATCTGGGCCGCAAGGATATCCGCGAGGCCTATGACGCCAACAAGGCCATGACCGAGCTCAAGCGCCGCGTCTTCGACGTGCTCATCATCGACGACGACCTCGACGGCATGGATGGCGTGGCCTTCACCAAAAAGCTGCGCACCGCCGCCGATTGCCAGAACCGCTACGTGCCCATCATCATGATGAGCGCCGCTCCCGATGCCAGGCGCATTGCCGAGGCCCGCGACGCCGGCGTCACCGAATTCCTGCGCAAGCCCTTCGCCGCCAACCACCTGCAGGCCCGCCTCACCAGCATCGAAGCCCATCCCCGCGGCTTCATCGAAGCCGACCAGTATAGCGGCCCCGACCGCCGCCGCCGCACCGTGGGTGTCGGCGAGGAACGGCGAGCGGGCAAGAAAAACAAGGCGAGTTAGCAGATATCGAGTGGAGCCCAAGTCACCTCTCCCCTGAGGGGAGAGGTCGACCCGAAGGGTCGGGTGAGGGGTTCAGCGCCGCGTCGGGCACCGCACCTTTCACCAGCCTTGAACCCCTCACCCACCCAAGGTGTCCCCCTCAGTGGAACCGCTGAAAAAAGGCCCGCCAAAGCGGGCCTTTCCATGTCCTACGCCCCCAGCACCGCTTCTTCTGGCACCTCGATTTCGCGCCAGCGGTGGCAGGCCACCAGCCTGCCGTCCTCGATCATTTCCAGCGGCGGCCGCGTCTCGGCGCAGAACGGCTTGGCAAACCGGCAGCGCGTGCGGAACGTGCAGCCCGAGGGCGGATTGATCGGCGAGGGAATTTCCCCCTTGAGCGCGTCGATATTGCGCTGCCGCGCCAGCTTCGGATCGGGGATCGGCACCGCCGTCAGCAAGGCCCGCGTATAGGGATGCCTGGGATCGTCGTAGATCTCGTCACCCGTCGCCAGCTCGACGATCCGTCCCAGATAGAGCACCAGGATGCGGTCGGACACATGCCGCACCACACTCAGATTGTGCGAGATGAAGATCAGCGTCAGCCCGAACTCGTCCTTGAGCTCGGCCAGCAGGTTGAGAATTTGCGCCTGGATCGATACGTCCAGCGCCGAAACCGGCTCGTCGCAGACGATCAGCTTGGGCTCGGTGATCAGCGCCCGTGCAATACCGATACGCTGCGCCTGCCCGCCCGAGAATTCGTGCGGATAGCGGTTGATCATCTCCGGCAGCAGCCCCACCGCTTCCATGATCTTGAGCACGCGGGCGCGGCGCTCTTCCTTGTTCATTTCCGGCCGCAGCGTGCGCAAGGGATCGGCGATGATCTCGCCCACCGTCATGCGCGGATTGAGCGAGGCCAGCGGATCCTGGAAGATGATCTGCAGGTCCGCCCGGCGCTTGCGCATCTCCTCCGCCGGCAGGCGGGTCAGATCCTGCCCCAGCCACAGCACCTGGCCTTCGTCGGGCGTCAGCAACTGCAGGATGCAGCGGCCCAGGGTGGACTTGCCACAGCCGCTTTCGCCTACAATGCCCAGCGTCTCGCCCTGGCGGATGTTGAAGTTGATGTTTTCGAGCGCCGTCAGCGTCAGCTGGCGGAACAGGCCGCCCGAGATCGAGAAGGTCTTCTTGAGATCCTTGATTTCGAGCAGGTTGATCGGGGTCTGGTCCATCAGGCGACCTTTCCATAGGCCATCGGGCCTTCGTAGAAACACGCCTTTTCGCGGCCATTGCCGGTATCGGCCAGCGGCGGCCTTTCGGCCAGGCACCGATCGAAGGCAAAGGCGCAGCGCGGGTTGAACGAGCAGCCCTTGGGCAGGTGTTCGAGACTCGGCGGCAGGCCCTGGATCGGGTCGAGCCGCGCCGTGCGATGAGCGATATGCGGCGTCGAATGCAGCAGGCCCAGCGTATAGGGATGGCGCGGATCGTAGAACAGGTCGTCGACCGTGCCCTTTTCCACCGCCCGGCCGCCATACATCACCATCATGCGATCGGCGACACCAGCCACCACGCCCAGGTCATGGGTAATCAGCACCAGCGACGTGCCGAAATCATCGGTCAGTGTCTTGAACAGATCGAGCATCTGCGCCTGCACCGTCACGTCCAGCGCCGTGGTCGGCTCATCCGCGATCAGGATTTTGGGTTGGCACAGCAAAGCCATGGCGATCATCACGCGCTGCCGCATGCCGCCCGACAATTCGTGCGGATAGGCATTGGCGCGCTTCACCGGTTCGGGGATGCCGACCCGCTCCAGCATTTCCACCGCGGCCATCGTCGCCTTCCGCTGATCGAAGCCGCGATGCTTGACCAGCACCTCGCTGAGCTGCGTCTTGACCTTGAGCGTCGGATTGAGCGACGTCATTGGATCCTGGAAGATCATCGCGATGTCCTTGCCGCGATGGGTATCGAGCTGGCGCGGCGCCATGCCGATGAGGTTGATATCCCCCATCATCGCCCGGCCGCCGGCCTGGCCGTTCTTGGCCAGCAGCCCCATGATGGCGAGGAAGGCCTGGCTCTTTCCCGATCCCGATTCACCGACCACCGCCAGCGTTTCGCCCTCGGACAGCGAGAAGTTCATCTCGCGCACGGCGTGAACTTCGCTCTGGTGCAGGGCGAAGGTCACCGACATGTCCTCGACGGACAACACAGTTTTCATCTTATCGATCCTTGGGGTCGAGCGCGTCACGCAGGCCGTCACCGATATAGGTCAGCGCCAGCAGCAGGCTCACGAGGACTACGGCGGGGCCGATCAGCATCCAGGGCAGCGTCTCCGCCACCGGCGAGCCGAATGAGATCAGCGTGCCGAGCGAGGTTTGCGGTTCCTGCACGCCGAGCCCCAGATAGGACAGGAAGCTCTCGGTGAGGATGATCTCTGGGATGGTGAGCGTAGAATAGATCACCACCGGGCCGGTGAGGTTGGGCACGATATGCCGCGTGATGATGGTCCAGGGCTTGGCCCCGCCCGCCTTGGCAGCCTCGACGAATTCGCGTTCCTTGATCGACAGCGTCTGCCCGCGCACGATACGCGCCATGGTCAGCCATTCGAGACACCCGATGCCCACGAACAGCAGCACCGGATTGCGCCCGAACATCACCACCAGAATGATGACAAACAGGATATAGGGCAGCGCATACATGATATCGACGAAGCGCATCATCACAGCGTCGACCTTGCCGCCGAAATAGCCGGCGACCGCGCCGTAGATGATGCCGATACACACCGAAACCAGCGTCGCCACACCCGCCACGATCAGGCTCATCTGCGTGCCCTGCATGATGCGAGCCAGCATGTCGCGGCCATTCTGGTCGGTGCCGACAAAGTGCCCGGCCTCGAAATTGGGCGGCTTGCGAATACCGGTCCAGTCGATCTTGTCATAGGTCCAGGGCAGGAAATACGGCCCGACGAATGCGAACAGGATGATGAACACGACCACGAAGATCGACACCACCGCCGCCTTGTTGCGCGCCAGGCGCCGCACGGCATCCTGGGTCAGCGAACGGCCCTTGGGGGCGTCGAGCGTTTCGAGCCTCTGCGCATACTCGGTGAGTACGGCGTCCTTGCCAGTAATGCCGGCCATCAGCTGTACCTCACCTTGGGATCGAGCCAGGCATAGATGATATCGACGAGCAGGTTCACCGCCAGGATGATGAACATGTACAAAATGGTCGTCCCCAGCACGAGACCATAGTCCCGGTTGAGTGCCGCGCTGATGAAGTATTTGCCGATCCCCGGCAGGGCGAACACCTGCTCCACCACCAGCGAGCCGGTGAGCAGATAGCTCAGCCCCGGCCCGAGATAGGACACAACCGGCAGCAAGGCCGGCTTGATCGCATGCCGCGCCAGGATGAGTCTCTGGCCGAGGCCCTTGGACTTGGCGGTGCGCACATAATTGGTGCCCAGCACTTCGATCATCGAGCCGCGCATCAGCCGCGCCGTGCGCCCGGCATGGGGCAGCACCAGCACCGTGATCGGCAGCACCAGATGCGGGATCGACCCCGCCTGCCAGCCGCCGGCGGGGAACCAGTCGAGATAGACGCCGAACACCAGTTGCATGATGGCGGCCATCAGGAAGTTGGGCACCACCAGCCCGATCATCACCAGCAGCACCAGCACATAGTCCGGCCACTTGTTCTGGTTGACGGCGCTGAGCGCCCCGGCGACAAGCCCGACAATCGTGCCGATGATGAAGGCCGAAAAGCCCAGCATCAGGGTGAAGGGCAGGCCGATCCACAGCATCTCGGCCACGGTAAAGTCATTATAGACCATCGAGGGGCCGAAATCGCCCTGCAGCAGCCGCCAGACATAGATGAAATACTGCTGGATCAGCGGCAGGTCGAGATTGTAGTGCGCCCGCAGGTTCGCCAGCGTCGTGGGCGGCAGCGCGCGTTCACCGTCAAAGGGACCGCCAGGCGCCAGCCGCAGAATGAAGAAACAGGCAGTCACGGCAATCAGCGCTATCGGAATCGCCGACAGCACGCGCCGTGTCACATATCCAAACATGAATTCGGACCTTTCACATCCACCGCGCCACAAGCCTGGGGCCAACCGGGTGGATAAAATAACGGCGCCGCCCCTCCCAAGGGGCGACGCCGCAGGTTTCTAGGCGACTACTCGGACTTCGAGAGCCAACGCGTACGGTGGATATCCGAGGCGTTGCTGACGAAACCGGTGACCTTGGGCGAGACCACGTTCTGAGCGATGTACCAGTAGATCGGGAACGCGGCGGTTTCATCCATCGCGATCTTTTCGGCCTGGCCCAGCAGCTTGGCGCGGGCGGCCAGATCCTGCTCGGTGGTGGCCTGGTCCATCAGCGCGTCGAACTCTTCGTTCGAATAGCGGCCGTAGTTGTTGCCCCAGTTCATCTGGCCGTCCTGCATGATGCCGGTACGCAGCAGGTCGAGCGTGTTGGACGGGTCGGAATAGTCCAGCAGCCAGCCGGCACGACCGATATCGAAGTCACCGGCGCGCAGGGCGTCGTAGTGCACCGCGGTTTCGGAGTTGAACAGCTCGGTCTTCACGCCAATCTGTTCCCACATGGCCGAGATCGCCACGGCGATGCGCTGGTGGTTGTCATTGGTGTTGTACTTGAGCTGGACCGGCAGCGGGGAAGCCGAGGTATAGCCCAGGCCTTCCATGATCGACTTGGCTTCCGCCACGCGCTCTTCATAGGAGAGGCCGATCCATTCGGGCTGGTAGGGTTCCACGCCTTCATAGTTGGCAGTGCCTTCCGGCACCCAGCCATAGGCCGGTAGTTCGCCGGTGCCCAGCACGTCGGGGCCGATCACGTCGCGGTTGATCGCCATGGACAGGGCCTTGCGCACGTCGGCATTGTCGAAGGGCGCCTTTTCCTGGTTGATCACGTAGTAGTAGATGCCCAGGAACGGGGCGAAATAGTCCTGGCCCGGCAGGTTGGTCTTGATCCACTCGGCCTGGTCCGACGGAATATCGGTCAGGATGTCGTATTCGCCGGCGCGGTAGCGCGACAGGGCGGCAGCCAGGTCGTCCTGCACGAAGTAGTTCACTTCATCGATCTGGACATTGGCGGCATCCCAGTAGGTCTCGGACTTGACCGACTTGATATAGCTGCCCGGCACCCACTCGGTGGGGGTATAGGGGCCGTTCGACACGATGTTCTCGACCTTGGTCCAGTCATCGCCGACCTTGTCGATCACGTGCTTCGGCACGGGATAGGCGGTGTAGTGGGTCAGCGCCTGCAGGAAGAACGGAGTGGGGCCTTCGAGGGTGATCTCGACGGTCTTGTCGTCGAGCGCCTTGACGCCCAATTCATTGAAGTCGGTCACGGTGCCTTCGGCGATTTCCGAACCGTTCTTGATCGGGAACTGCAGGTAGGCATAGTCCGAAGCGGTCTTGGGATCGAACAGGCGCTGGAAGGCAAACACGAAGTCTTCAGCAGTCACCGGAACGCCGTCCGACCACTGGATGCCGTCACGCAGCTTGAATGTATAGACCAGGCCGTCGTCGGAAATGGTGAAGCTCTCGGCCTGGCCGGGAATGGCTTCGGCATTGGCGTCTTCCGCCATCAGGCCTTCGATATAGTCGCCGATGATGCGGTTTTCCCAATCGCCCGACGCCTGATGCGGGTCGATCGAGCCGGGCTCGGAGCCGTTCATCATGTTGAGCGTAACGGCCGAAGCAGCGCTGGTCATCAACACCGCCATCAGGCCGGCAGTCGCTACCGCAGTCAGGGTTTGCGTGATTTTCATTCTCGTCCCATCTCCTTGTGGAATTCCCGAAATCGTCTTTTTCCCGCAGTCGTAGGTGCTGCGGAGTTCAAAAGCTCTTGCGGCCGGCGGATTTTACCCCCCGGTCAAGATTGCTGGACGGTATTACGCAATTCCGTCCACTGACAAGCAAAACATTGACCTAAGCGTCAAGGCTGGCCGAATTATTAACACACTGTGCATACCCGCAAACCCGCAACGGCTTTGCTCCACGATCACGATCGGGGGAACGATGTGCTACAGCCAGCCGACCTGCTGGGCGCCATAGATCGCGATGGCCAGCACGACGAGCCCCAGCCAAGGCACCCAGCCGGGCAGCGGCCCGCGCGGCTTCTTCCCCGGCGGCTCCGGCTTCTTTTCCGGGCGGCGAAATTTGAGGACATTTTCGTTCATGCGGCGCTTTCGACAATGGCCGCGACACCCATGCCGCCGGCCGTACAGACGCTCAACAAAGCGCGTTTTCCCGGCGCCGTCGAGAGCATCTTGGCGGTCAGCCCCAAGATGCGCGCACCGGTCGCGGCGAAGGGATGCCCATAGGCCAGGCTCGATCCCTTGACGTTGATCTTTGCCGGATCGACCGGGCCGAGCACGCTGTCGCGCCCCAGCACGGTCTTGCAGTATTCCGGGTCGTCCCACGCCTTGAGGGTACACAGAACCTGCGCCGCAAACGCTTCATGCAACTCGAAAAAATCGATATCGGCAAAGCTTAGGCTATGCCGCGCCAGCATTTCGCTGACCGCAATGGTCGGGGCCATCAGCAGCCCCTCGCCATGCGCGAAATCATTGCCCGCCACCCGGCCGGTGGTGAGATAAGCCAAAACCGGCAGGCCGCGCGCCCTGGCCCATTCTTCGCTCGCCAGCAGCACCGAGGAGGCGCCATCGGTCAGTGGCGTCGAATTGCCCGCCGTCAGCGTACCATGGCCGGAATTCTTGTCGAAGGCCGGCTTCAGGGTCGCCATTTTCTCGATATTGGCGTCGGCACGCACGTTATTATCGCGCACGAGGCCTGCGCATTGCACGAGCAGATCATCGTGGAAGCCTTCATCGTAGGCCTTGGCGGCATTGCGATGGCTGGCCACCGCCAATTCATCCTGCGCCTGCCGCGTAATGCCCCATTCGCGCGCCATCAGCTCGCAATGCTGGCCCATCGACATCCCGGTGCGCGGCTCGTTGACCGAAGGTGCCACCGGCGTCAGCTCGCCAAACGAAAATCCCTTGAATGCCCGGAGCTTCTCGCCGCCGCTCCGCGCCTTGTTCACATCGAGCAGCCTGTGCTGGAACTTGTTGCCAAAGACGATGGGGCTATCGCTCACCGTGTCCGAGCCGGCGGCAATGCCGCTGTCGATCTCGCCCGAGGCGATCTTGGCTGCCAGCACCAGCGCCGCCTGCAGGCTCGTGCCACAGGCGATCTGCATCGTCGTTCCCGGCGTGCGCGGCGAAAATCCGGCATCCAGCGTCGCCTCGCGGGCAATATTGAAATCCCTGGAATGATTGATGACGGCCCCCGCCATCACCTCATCGATCTTCTCGCCTTTGAGCCCATATTTGTCCGCCAGCCCGCCCAGCACCGTGCCCAGCATGGAGAGGTTGGTCTCCTCGACATAGGCGGTATTGCCCCGCGCGAAGGGAATGCGCGCCGAACCGACGATCGCGACTTTCCGAAGTTCAGCCATGTTACGCTTTCCCGTCCTTGCGCGCCTTCATCGGCCCGCCCAGGAACGGCGCAAAGCCCGTCCCCATGATCACCCCGATATCGGCCAATCCGTCATTGGCGACAACGCCTTCGGCCACCACCACCTCGGTCATGTCGACCAGCGGTTTCACCAGTTCACGCCCCAGCCCGGCCAGATCGCCATGCGGAGGCGTGGGGCCCTTCTGCGCCTTGCCATCGATCCACTTGTAGAAGCCCTCGCCGGTCTTGCGACCGAGCTTGCCCTCCTTGACCAGCGTATCGAACCGGCTGCCCTCGGGCACGGCATGCCCCAGCTCCGTCGCCACCGACTTGCCGACATCGAGCCCGACCGTGTCCATCAGCTCGATCAGCCCCATCGGCATGCCGAAGGCCACCGCCGCGGCATCGAGCAATTCCTTGCTCTCGCCGGCCTCCACCCTTTGCACCGCGCCCAGCATGTAGGGCATCAGCACCCGGTTGACCAGGAAGCCCGGCGCCGACTTGACCACCACCGGCGACTTGCCGATGGCCAGCGCAAACGCCGCGCCCTTGCCGATTTCGGCATCGGTATTGAATGTCGACCGGATCACCTCCACCAGCGGCAATTGCGCCACCGGATTGAAGAAATGCAGCCCGATCAGCCGCTCCGGCTGCTTGAGCTTTTCGGCAATGCGTTCCAGTTCGATGGACGAGGTATTGGTGGCCAGGATCGCCCCCGGCTTGAGCTTGTCTTCCAGCCCGCCAAAGATCGCCTGCTTGACCTCGAGCTTTTCCACCACCGCCTCGATGATCACATCGGCCCGGCCGACGCCCTTGCCTGCAGGGTCGGCTTCCAGCCGCAGCACCGCCGCGTCGACCTCATGCTTCTTCTTGAGCCGCTTCTTGAACAGCTTCCTGCCGCGATCCAGCGCCGGCTGGATGCGCTCCATGTCGAGATCCTGCAGCGTCACGCTCATGCCGCGCAAGGCGCACCAGGCCGCGATATCGCCACCCATCACCCCCGCCCCGATCACATGCACCCGGGCAAATTTGGCGCCCTTGCTGCCCTGCTTCTTCAGCGCCTCGGAGGCAAAGAACACCCGCCGCAGATTGGTCGCCGTATCGCTGCCCATCAGCGGCACGAAGGCGTCGATTTCCCCGCGGATCATCGCCTGCCAGTCATTGCCGTGCTTTTCGAACAGGTCGATCAGCGCAAATGGCGCCGGATAGTGTTCCACCCGCGCCTTCTTGCCGGCCTGGTCGCGCATCTTGCCGACCACATAGCTGCGCAGCGGCCCCATCGCCATGACGCGCTTGGTAAAGCCCGCTTCGCTCGATTTGCGCTTCTGCAGCACCGCCTTGCGCGCTTCCCAGCGCAGGATATCGCGGTGGCGCACCAGCTTGTCGACGAGGTTCATCCCCCGCGCTGCGCCGGCCTTGAGCATGCGCCCGGTGAGCATGATGCCCATGGCATCGACCGGCCCCGCCTGGCGGATCGACCGCCCGGTGCCGCCAAAGCCGGGAAATATCCCCAGATTGACTTCCGGAAAGCCGATGCGCGTCTTGTCGTCATTGACCGCCACCCGATAGTGGCAAGCCAGCGCCAGTTCCAGCCCGCCGCCGAGGCAGAAGCCGTGAATGCCCGCCACGACAGGAATTTTCAGCGCCTCGATCCGCGCGAACAAGGCATGCGTGCGCTTCAGCGCCTCGGGCAGCACCGAGAAATCGCTCATCGCATCGAATTCGGAAACATCGGCCCCGGCGATGAAGCCGCTATCCTTGCCCGAAAGCAGGATCACCCCCGCCAGTTCCCCGGTCTGCGCCAGCTCCTCGAACCGCTCCACGAGCTGTTCCAGCTCCATGATGGCTTCGCGGCTCAGCGTATTCACCGGCGCACCGGGCGTATCGATGGTGAGCCAGCCCAGATTCTCCACATCGCGGTGGAAACGCCAGTTCCGGGTCTCGGGCATTTGCGGCTGGATCATGCTGTCTCCTCTAGCCACGCCCTCGTGGTTCGAGGGTCGCTACGCTCCCGCCTCACCATGAGGGCTACTGGGAACGCCGTTTCAAAGTAGCCCTCATGGTGAGGTGCGAGCTCTTCGCGAGCCTCGAACCACGAGGGCGTGGCACCTACTCCGCCGCCACCTTGTGCTTTCCCTCTGCAGCCAACTCATCCATCGCGAAATCGTTCACCGCCACGGCCCTGTTGGTAGCCTCGTCGGCCGCCCGCATGATGCCGGCCTCGTTGCCGTTGAGCACGCCCGCCGCCACCGCATCGTCGATGGCGTCGCGGTCCAGCCGCCTTTCGATGACGCCCTTGCGGGCCGCCTTGACGAACTTGGCCTCGACATCCTCGGCTTCCGTCACCTTGAGGAACGCGTCTTCCAGTACGCCCGTCACGTCATTGGGATCGAAAGACACATAGGTTCCCGTCGTCAGCCGGTCGCGGAAAGCGCCCGGACGCAGCACCGCCCGCACGAAGCGATAGTTGATGCGATCGCTGGCCGGCTTGGCATGCCGCCCCAATGGGAAACACAGCAGCCGCATGGCCCAGGCGAAGAACGGATTGGGGAAATTGGCGAAGACCTCGTCGAATGTCCGCTCCATCGACGCCACCCGGTCGGCCATGATGGCGTCGACCAATTCGCGATCCTCGGCAATGCGGCCTTCATCCTCGAAGCGGCGCAGGGTCGCCGACATCATGTAGAGGTCGCCCAGGATATCGGCCATGCGGCCGCTGATCTTCTGCTTGCGCTTGAGCGCACCGCCCAGGAACACCGTGGTCCAGTCCGCCACCAATGCGAAATCCTGGCTGTAGCGGTGCAGCCGGCGATACCAGCGCGCCATCGGCCCCTGGCTGGGCGTCGAGGCGAAGGCGCCATTGCTCAGTCCATGCAGCAGGCTCGCCACGATATTGCGCAGCATGAATTTGGTATGCCCGCCAAACGCGGCGTCGAACTGGTCGAGCCCCTGCTTTTTGTCCTTGTTCTGCGCCGCCTGCACTTCGCGCAGCAGATAGGGATGCGCCCGCAGCACGCCCTGCGCAAAGGTCATCAGCGTGCGGGTGAGAATATTGGCGCCTTCCACCGTAATGGCCACCGGCATGCTCATATAGGCGCCGAACAGGTAGTTGCCCGGCCCATCCTGGATGGCGCGCCCGCCATGAATGTCGAAGGCATCGTCCATGCTGTCGCGCATGGCCTCGGTCGCGGTATATTTGAGCAGGCCTGCAATAACCGCCGGGCGCTGCCCCTCGTCGACCATCGACGCCGTCAGCCGCCGCGCCGCTTCGAACGTATAGGCGCGCTTGACCATCTCGCCGAGCGGCTCGGCCACGCCCTCCATGATACCCACCGGAATACCGAACTGCCGCCGCACCCGCGCATAGGCCGAGGTGGCGCGCAGGGTCTGCTTGATCGAGATCGAGCCGATGGCGGGCAGCGAAATGGCGCGTCCGGTCGACAGGCACTCCATCAGCATACGCCAGCCCTGCCCGGCATATTCGGTGCCCCCGATCAGGAAATCCATCGGGATGAACATATCCTTGCCACGCACCGGCCCGTTCATGAATGCCTGTCTCGCCGGAAAATGCCTTCGGCCGATATCCATGCCCGGATGGTCATGCGGCACCAGCGCCAGCGTGATGCCGATCTCGGGCCCGCGGCCCAGCAGGTTGTCGGGGTCCTTGAGGATGAAGGCCAGTCCCACCAGCGTCGCGATCGGCGCCAGCGTGATATAGCGCTTGTCGAAGTTCAGCCGCACGCCGAGCACTTCCTTGCCCTGATACGTGCCCTTGGTGACGATGCCGATATCGCGCATGCCGCCGGCATCCGAGCCCGAATGCACGCCCGTCAGCGCGAAGCATGGCACTTCGAGCCCCTTGGCCAACCGGCCGAGATACTTTTCCTTTTGGGTCTGCGTGCCGTATTTTTCCAGCAATTCGCCCGGCCCGAGCGAATTGGGCACCATGACGGTGATGCCCGCCGCCACCGAACGGCTGGCGATCTTGGAGACGATCATCGACTGCGCCTGCGCGGAAAAACCCCGCCCGCCATGCTCCTTGGCGATCAGCATCCCCAGGAACCCTTCGTCCTTGAGATATTGCCAGAGCTCGGGCGACAGGTCCGCGCGATTGTTGCGGATGTCCCAGTCGTCGATCATCTTGCAGGCGGTCTCGGTCTGGTTGTCGAGAAAGGCCTGCTCGTCCGCGGTCAGTGTCAGCGGCCTTATGCCATTGAGCTTGCTCCAGTCCGGGCGGCCCGAAAACAGCTCGGCGTCCCAGCCTACCGTGCCGGCATCGAGCGCTTCCTGCTCGGTGCGGCTCACCTTGGGCAGGATGGATTTGACGGCGCCATAGATCGGCGTGATCAGCACCAGCTTGCGGATGGCCGCGACGCTCAGCAGCAGGAACACCGCGCCACCGGCCAGCAACACCCAGCTGCCCGCGCCCAGCCCATAGCCGATCCCGCTTTCGAGGAAGGAAACCCCCGACAGCAATCCGATGGCCAGCAGCGCCACCCCCCATTGCCACAACGGGCTTTCCCGCACGGCCAGAACGGCGAAGACGACAAGGCTGATGGCGATAAGCGCAAAGGTCACGGCATGCCCTCCATGGCGTCGCTCGCACCACCAAGGGCAAGCAACTCGATCCCCAGAACGTCAGGCCAGTCGCCGAATCGTTCGGCTGTCATTGGGTCCGCCGCGCCGGGATCATAGCGCGGGCCGCCCCTATTGTTGAGGCCAGTCTAGCAAGGTTTACGTATACGTCAACTTAGTGCCGTTTACGTCGATATTTCTTCACCTCTCCCTTCGGGGGAGAGGTCGACTTGCAAAGCAAGGCGGGTGAGGGGGCCTTCCCCAAACACTGCACCCGGTAAAGGCCCCCTCACCCGGCCTGCGGCCGACCTCTCCCCCAAAGGGAGAGGTAAGAAACTGCCCCATACGTCCAACGCCCAACTCCTCCACAAGTTCGGGCACCCCTTTGACGCTAACGTAAAGCCATGAAATATTCGTCACACCAATCGGGCAGCAAGCCCGCGCCGTATCAGGCACTCCGGAGGAAACCATGGCCACGACGACAGCTGCTGCCGCCCCGCTTCGCCCCTGGATATCCAGCTATCCTGACGGCATCGTCTGGGATGCCTCGATCGATACGCGCCCGGTGCACGAGCAGGTGCTGGCCGCCTGCGCCAAGAACCCCTCCGCCATCGCCCTCGATTTCCTCGGCGGCACCACCACCTTCGGCGACCTCGCCAGGAAGATCATCGCCTTCGCCGGCGCCCTGCAGCACCAGTTCGGCATCAAGAAGGGCTCCCGCGTCGCCCTGATGCTGCCCAACACGCCCTTTTACCCCATCGCCTATTACGCCGTGCTGCGCGCCGGCGGCATCGTGGTCAATTGCAACCCGCTCTATACCGTGGCCGAACTCAGCCACATCACCTCCAATGCCGGCGCCGACGTCATGGTGACGCTCGACCTGCAGCAGATTTACGAAAAAGCCGAAAAGCTGGTCCAGGCCGGCCGCATCAAGTCGCTGGTGGTTTGCCATTTCCCCGATGCGCTGCCGCTGGTGAAGAAAATTCTCTTCTCCGTCGCCAAGCGCAGGGATTTGGCAAAGCTCGGTCGCGCGCCCATTGCCGACCGCATCGCCCATTTCCACGACATGATCGCGCGCAATGAAACGCCCGACGCCGTGGTCATCGATCCGCTCAAGGACGTCGCCGTCCAGCAATATACCGGCGGCACGACAGGTATTCCCAAGGGCGCCCTGCTCACCCACGCCAATATCGCGGCCAATATGAGCCAGATCGACAATTGGGGTTGTGGCCTGTTCTACCCGCCCTCCAAGGTCATCGCCGTCCTGCCCTTCTTCCACATCTTCGCCATGACGGTCTGCATGAACGTGCCGCTCTGCAACGGCACCCAGGTCGTCATGCTGCCGCGCTTCGAGCTCAAGGCCCTGCTCAACCTGCTCACCCGCACGCGCGCCAATGTCCTGCCCGCCGTGCCCACTCTGCTCAATGCCATTGCCCGCGCCGACAGCGTCACGCCGGAACAGCTGGCGAGCCTCGATGTCGCCATTTCCGGCGGCGCCGCCCTGCCCGACGAAGTCCGCGCCGCCTTCGGCAAGAAATCCAAAGCCATCCTGGCCGAAGGCTACGGCCTCACCGAAGCCTCCCCCGTCGTCTGCTGCGCCGCCTTGCGCGTCGCCAGCAAGCCTATGTCCATCGGCCTGCCCCTCCCCGGCACCGATATCCGCTTCGTCGATATCGACAGCGGCAAACCCGTCGGCATTGGCGAAGACGGCGAATTGCAGGTCAAGGGCCCGCAGGTCATGGCCGGCTACTACGACAATGACGAAGCCACCAAGGAGGCCTTCATGGAGGGCTGGCTGCGCACCGGCGATGTCGGCCACATGGACGAGGACGGCTATGTGTTCCTCGTCGACCGCATCAAGGACCTCATCATCTGCTCGGGCTTCAACGTCTATCCGCGCACCATCGAGGAAGCACTGATGACCCATGAAGCGGTCGAGGAAACCAACGTCATCGGCGTACCCGACGAATATCGCGGCGAGGCGCCAGTCGCCTATGTCAAGCTCCGGGCTGGCCATGATGTCACCGAGGATGCGCTGCGGAAATTTCTTGCCACCCGCCTCAACAAGATCGAAATGCCCAAGGAGATTATCTTCAAGGATGCCCTCCCCAAGACCCTCATCGGCAAGCTCAGCAAGAAAGAGCTGCGTGAGGAATACGCCCAGACAAGAGCCAAGAAGTGAACCGTTCCGTCACCGAAAGCCGCGACCTCTTCGCCATTGCCGATCTCGCCCGCGAGTTCGACATTTCGACGCGCGCCATCCGCTTCTATGAAGCCAAGGGCCTGCTGTCGCCCGAACGTGTCGGCGCCACCCGCATCTTCCGCCGCCGCGACCGCGCCCGGCTCATCCTCATCCTCCGCGGCAAGCGCCTCGGCTTCTCCCTGCGCGACATTTCCGACTATCTCAGCCTCTACGACGCCAACCGCTCCCAGCAGGTCCACCTGCTCACCGCCAAGGTCGACGAGAGACTGGCCTCGCTCGAGGCGCAGCTGCAGGACCTGCAGACCACCATCGCCGAACTGAAAGAAATCCGGAAACTGGCAGACGAGCGCCTGGACAAGGCGGGCTGAGGCGGCGCGCCCTCGTGGTTCGAGGGTCGCTGCGCTCCCACCTCACCATGAGGGCTACTCTTGGTGCGGTGCCTCAGTAGCCCTCATGGTGAGGTGCGAGTTCTTCACGAGCCTCGAACCACGAGGGCGTGGCAGGATGCTACCTCCGCCCCTTCCCACCCTTCGTCATAAAATCCGGCTTCTTCGGCTTCACCCACCCCTTGGGTGGCTGCCGCACCGGCACCTGCGTCCCCAGCCCCATCGCCCCCGGCGGCGGCTGGCTGACCGTCACCGTATCGGGATCGCCCTCCTGCACCGGCGCCTCTCCCTTGATCCGCGCCATCTCGTTGCGCAGCCGCGTGGCCTTTTCAAAATCCATCTCCGCTGCAGCCGCTTCCATCTGCTTCTGCAACGCCAGCAATTTCTCGTTGATCGACCGCGATGACATCTCAAACCTCCACAACCACCGCGCTCACCCTCCCCCTTGCGGGGAGGGTAGCGACGCTAGGCCTTTGGGCCGTAGCAGAGCTAGGGTGGGGGTACGATAGCCCATATCATGGCCAAACACCCACCCTTGATCCTCCCCACCTAAGTCGCCCCGATAAACACCGCCATATCCTCCAGCGTCGCCGCCTCCGCCGCCGGCTTGTCCCATCGAATCCGGCTGATCCGCGGAAACCGCAGCGCCACCCCGGACTTGTGCCGCGTACTCTCCTGCGCCGAGTCGAACGCCACCTCGAACACCAGCTCCTTCTTCACCTCGCGCACCGGCCCGAATGCCGCCGTGGTATTGGCCCTGATCCATTTGTCGAGCAGCTTCAGTTCCTCATCTGTAAAGCCGAAATAGGCCTTGCCGATGGGCACGATCTCATTCCCCTTCCACACGCCGAACGTATAGTCCGAATAAAAGCTCGACCGCTTGCCATGCCCGCGCTGCGCATACATCAGCACCGCATCCACCACATTGGGATCCCGCTTCCACTTGAACCAATACCCCTTGGGCCGCCCCGGCACATAGGGCGAGCTTTGCAGCTTGATCATCACCCCCTCATGACCATGGCTTTCCGCCCCCTGCCGCCGCTGCCGGCCAAGGTCATCCCAACCGCTGAACCGCAGCACTTCCGACAGGTCCAGCCGGCTCTGCGGATTGGCGGCAAGCCACGCCTCCAGCCGCCTGCGCCGCTCGGTCCATTCCAGCGCCCTGATATCCTCGCGCCCATCGAACAGCATGTCATAGACCCGGATAAAGGCCGGCGACTCCCTGAGATGCTTGGGCGACGCCACGCGTCTGTTCAGCCGCTGTTGCAACGCGTTGAAACTGCCAGCCTCGAAGTCCCGCCCCACCAGCAATTCGCCATCCAGCACGCCCAGCCCATGCACATTCTCGACCACGTCGGGAAAGGCCGCCGCAATGTCGTCCCCCGTGCGCGAAAACAGCGACACCGTGCCCCCGCCCAGCACCAGTTGTACCCGGATGCCGTCCCACTTCCACTCCGCCGAAAACTCCCTCGGATCGAGCTTCTCGAAATCCCGGTCCTCGATCGGATTGCTCAGCATCAGCGGATGAAACCGCGCCGACTGGTCGATATCGGGCCGCCCCGCCTTGCCCTCGAGCCAGGCAAAGAGATCGAGATAGGGCACCTTGAGCCCATGCCACACTTCCTCGATCTCCTGCACATCGACGCCGCTCATCTCCGCCAAAGCCGTCTTGGCCAGCCGCGCCGAAACCCCGATGCGCAAGGCCCCCGTCGCCAGCTTCACCAGCGCCCATCGCTCGTTGATCCCCGCCTGCGTCAGCAGCCCCGCGATCAGCTTGGGCAAGTCGCTCTTGCTGGTCGTATTGAACAGCTCGATGAGGTCCGTCAGCGACGGCAAATCGCCCTCCGCGCCGTGATGCGGCCAGATCAGCGCAATCGTCTCGCCCAAATCCCCGACATAGTCATAGCTCATGGCAAACAGCGTCTCGTCCACCTCGGCCAGCACCGTCTCCTTGAGCAAAGCCGGCTTCACATTGCGGAAGGTCAGCGCCCCGGTCAGCACCGCCAGTGCATAGCCGCGATCGGGGTCCGGCACCTCGCGGAAATACTGCGTCAGCGCATTGAGCTTGCGTGTCCGCGACGGCGTCAGCGCCAGCAGCTCCAGCAATTGGGCAAAGCGCTTCATTCGCTCTCGCCCTCCCCGCCATCGTCCTCGAAACCCTGGATGTTGAGCGGCTCCGCCTGCAGCCCCTGCTTGCGGCACCAATAGACCAGCGCATCCTCCCGCCCATGCGTCACCCACACGGTCTCGGCGCGCGTCTCGTGGATGGTCTGGCCCAATTCGCCCCAGTCGCAATGGTCCGAAATCACCAGCGGCAATTCCACCAGCGCCTGTCGCGCCCGCTGCTTCACGCTCATCCAGCCCGACGCCTGGCAGGTCACCGGATCGGGGAAACGCCGGCTCCACCGGTCGCGGATCGCCGAGGGCGGCGCGATCACGATCTGCCCCGCCAGTTCTGCCTTGGGCACATCCAGCGCCGGCCGCAAATCCCCCAGCGGAACGCCCAGTTCCTCATAGAGCGCGCAGAGCCGCAGCATCGCGCCATGCAGGTAAATTGGCGCATCCCACCCGGCATCGCGCAGCAGCGCAATCACCCTCTGCGCCTTGCCCAAGGCATAGCAGCCGACCAGATGGCTTCGCTCAGGCTGGTCCGCCACCGACTTCAGCAGCCGGGCAATTTCCACGTTGGGATGCGGATGCTGGAACACCGGCAGCCCGAACGTCGCCTCGGTCACCAGCAGGTCGCATTCCACCAGCTCATAGGGCTGCGCCGTCCGGTCGGCGAGCCGCTTGTAGTCGCCCGTCACCACCACCCTTTGCCCGCTTTGCTCCACCAGCACCTGCGCCGACCCCAATATATGCCCGGCCGGAAAGAACGTGATGGTCACATCGTCGATCCGATACGGCACCCTGAAATCCAGCGCCTCGAAGCTGCCGGCACAATCCTCGCCATAGCGCACCTTCATGATGGCAATCGTATCCGGCGTCGCCAGCACGGCCTTGTGCCCGCTGCGCGCATGGTCCGCATGCCCATGCGTGATGATCGCCCGCTCGCGCGGCACGGAGGGGTCGATATAGGCGTCGATCGCCCTGATATGGAGGTTCCGGTCGAGGATCTGGGTAGCCATGGGACTCCCTAACGTTGGCGGCCCGAAACAGGTTCACCCGGCAGGTTCGAGCCGGCATATTCTGCCCGCCGGCACTGTCAGAACCTGTCGGCAGGCGGCAAAAAACCCGCAATTCCGGACCCACGCCAATGGCATGAAACTTGAATGTGTTCCGGCAGCTCATCTGCCGAGGCATCCATGTCCTTCTCCGTTTCCGCCAATATGCGCTCCTTCCCGCTGAGCAACCAGCGTCTGGGCACCAGCGATTCCAGCCCGCTTCAACCCAAAAGCCCCGAGGAAGAATTCCTCGAACTCGCCAAAAAATCCCCGCTGGAACGCCTGCGCGACAAGATTCTCGAAGACATGAAGACCAGCGAAGCAGACCTCGCCCAGATGGAACCCGAAGCCCGCCAGGTCGTCGAAGACGAAATCAAGCGCCGCATGATGGAAGCCTTGCAGGCCGGCAACGAAGCCGGCAAGGTCGTGGACAAGACGGCTTAGGCGCCTTCCCCTCTCCCCTTGAGGGAGAGGGTGGTTTTCCGCGTTCAGCGGAAAACCGGGTGAGGGGTCCTGCGCTCTCCCATGCTGCAATGCATGTGGAAGCAAACCCCTCATCCGGCGCTCGCGCCACCTTCTCCCTCAAGGGGAAGGGAAAGCCCCTCACATCACCTTGCTGACCGCAAGCAGCCCCGGCCGCTTCTCGTTCGCCGCCGATATCGCCGCCTCCCCGCCCAGCACCACCACATGCCCATGCCTGGCCACCGCATCCACCGCCTCGGCCATGCGCCGGAAATCGGCGATACCGGTCCCCAATATCTCGTCCCGCCGCTGCTGGCGGATCGCATCCGTGGTCCCGGTCAGCTGCCGCCACATCGACGAATAGCCCTTGGCATCGGGGAATTCATATCCATCCACATCCCCGATCACCCCGATGATCGAGCGCGTCAGATCGTTGTCGCCGATCCCGGCATTGAGCGCCCTGCTCGCCCCGTCATAGGCATCGAGCGTCTTCAGCAGGTTGGGATCGCGATAGCTCAAAAAGCTGAAATTCCCCGATGTGAGGTCGAACCGGCTCGACCCGCCATAGGCCCCGCCCTGCACGCGCACCTTGTCCCAGAGATAGGTGGTGTTCAAAAATTTCAGCACCACCGCCGAAGCCCCGGTCATCTCGAAGCCGAGCGCCCGCAGGTTCGCCCCCTTGCCCACATAATTGACCTGGGCCGGAATGATCAGCCCCTCCGACTTGGGCGCATAATCGATGGCCCAGTCCGCAAAGGCAAAGTCCCTGTCCGGCAACCGCCCCAGGAACCCCTCTATCTCTCCCCGCGCCCGTTCCCACAGCGCCCCGTCGGCCGTGACATTGACCACCATGCGCCCGCGATTGAACAGCGTGTCGCGGATGCGCACCAGCGCCGCCTCGACGCTGTCCCAGTCGCTGTCGATCCGCTTCACCAGTTCGCGCAGGAAGCCCAGATAGCTCACCCCGCCCAACTGCTCGGCGATCCAGCTCGCCTCGGTCAGCCCGGCATTGAGCCGCGTATTGACGATGGCATTGCCGGCGGGCACCAGCCGCGCCTCGAAGCCCGCCTTTTCCTCCAGCGCCATCTGCTTGAACCGCGCGCGATTATCCAGCCGCGCATCGAGCAGCACATCGCCCATGATGGCGAGCATTTCCGCATGCTTGTCCGGCACCGCCTTGCCAGAGAGGAAAAACCACGCCGCGCTGCCGTCGCTCCCCTGCCGCGCCGACAGGCCCCGATGCTGGGCAATCCCGCCCGTCGAGCGCCCGATGCGCTGCGTCAGCGACACGAAATCTTCCTTGCTCGTCCCCGTCTGCAGCAGCGCCCGCCCGAACAGCGGCAGATAGGGCAGCAGATCCTTGTCCAGCACATGCAGGTCAAAGCCCAGATCGAGATAGACGATCCCCAGGGTCGGCAGGTCATGGTAAAACAGCCGCGCGTCGCCCAGCATGCCGACCTCGATCGGCGTGGTCCGTGATTCCTGCGGCAGGTCGGCCAGGCCAAGCGTCGGAATCTTCGCCAGCAGCGCCGGGTCATCCACCTCTTCCTGCAGGGCTTTCAGCCTGTCAGTCTCGGCCATAGTGGCTTCCAGTGCCTTCTCGTCCAGCCCGGCCCGCACATCGGCCAGGATTTCGGCTTCCTTCGCCGCCTCCCGCGCGCCCTGTTCGGGGTCCGCGCTCAGCGTCACCGTCGTCCGGTGCATGTTGTCGAGGAACAGCCGCCGGATTTCGCTGGCGAAATGCCCCTTGCCGGCCTTGTCCTTCAGTGCGGCCAGCGCATCCTCGAACTTGAGCTGCCCCAGCGGGTCCCCCTCATGCAGCCACGTCCCCAGCGCGTTGAACATGTAGACCAGGCCACGCGGATAGGAGCCGGTATTGTTCTCGCGCAGCGAAAACTCGAACGTATTGGCCGCAGCCTCCAACTGGTCCGTCGCAAAGCCCTTTTCGGCAATCTCCTCCAGCGTCGACAGGATCAGCGCCTCGACCTTCCCCGCATCGTCCGGATCGATCCCCTTCATGCCAAAGCTCGCCATCGGCTGGCGCAGCCCCGCCCCGATCCCGCCGCCGGTCATGCCCTCGCCCAGCCCGCTCTCGGTCAGCGCCTTGCGCAAGGGCGCGGCCGGATTGCCCGCCAGAAGGTAGCTCAGCATGCCGTGGCTCAGCGCCTCGGTCCGGTCGGCCGGCGGGTCGATCATCCAGTTGACCGACACCATCCCGTCCCGCGCCTTGCCCTCATCCCTGGTCCCGGCATAGGTCGCCACCACCTGCCGCGGCGTGTTGAACCGCGGCTGCAGCTTGACCTCCGCATCGACAGGCGCCCGCTCGAACTGGCTGAAATATTCGTCGAGAATAGCCAGCCGCTGCCCCGCATCGTCGTCCCCCGAAAAGAACGCCCGCGTATTGGACGGATGGTAGTAGGTCTGGTGGAACCGCTTGAACTGCGCATAGCTTAGTTCCGGAATGACCTTCGGGTCACCCCCCGAACTCTTGCCATAGGTCACATCGGGATAAAGCGAGCGCTGCGAAATATCGCGCATCACGGCGTCGGGCGACGAGAACACGCCTTTCATCTCGTTGAACACCACGCCCTTGTAGACCAGCGGCGAGGCCGCATCCTCCAGCTCGTAATGCCACCCCTCCTGCCGGAACGTGTCCTCGCTGATCAGCGGAAAGAACACCGCGTCCAGATACACATCCACCAGGTTGTAGAAATCCTTGAGGTTCTGGCTCGCCACCGGATAGGCCGTCTTGTCCGGAAAGGTCATGGCATTGAGGAAGGTGTTGAGGCTCCCCTTGATCAGCTCCACGAACGGCTTCTTGACCGGATATTTCCGGCTCCCGCACAGCACCGAATGTTCCAGGATATGCGCCACGCCGGTCGAATCCTGCGGCGGCGTCTTGAAGGTGATGCCGAACACCTTGTTCTCGTCGTCATTGACGAGGCTCAGCACCTCCGCCCCCGTCTTCCTGTGCCGATACAGCAGCGCCTGGCTGTTCACTTCCGCAATATGCTCGTCGCGGACCAGTTCGAATGCAGGATGGGACATGGGGAATACTCGGAAGGGTTCTTGTTGTTGGCTGACAACGTAGGGACGGGACCGCCGATCCGCTAGAGGCGTCACGCCGGCTTGACGCGGCACGATCCATCGTCCGGGTCACCCTCCCCCTTGCGGGGAGGGTAGCGGAGCTAGGCCCGCAGGGCCGTAGCGGAGCTGGGGTGGGGGGATCGGAGCCCCAATATCCGGGCCAAACACCCCCCACCCTCGATCCCTCCCCGCAAGGGGGAGGGAGTCGACTGAGCGTACAGAGCTCAAACGCCCCCTCGAATCTCCGGCTTCACGTCCCTCTCATACCACTCCGCCAGTTCCCCCATCAGCGCCGGGAACAACGGCCTTTGCGCGCTCGCCGCCACATTATCCGCCAACTGCTCCGGCTTGCTCACCCCGGCAATGACCGTGCTCACCTGCGGATGGTCCAGAATCCAGCGCAGCGCGAACTGGCTCATCGGCAATGCTTCCGGCGCCAGCCCGCGCAATTGCCCCACCAGCTCCACCCCGCGCTCGAACGGAATGCCGGAAAACGTCTCGCCCACCGAAAACGCCGCGCCGTCCGCATTATAGTTCCGGTGGTCCGACGCATCGAACCGCGTCGCCTTGTCGAATTTCCCGCTCAACAACCCGCTCGCCAGCGGCAGCCGCACGATGATGCCGACATTTCGCTCCGCCGCCTTCGGCAACAGCGCCTTGGCCGCATCCTGGCGGAACAGGTTGAAGATGATCTGCAGGCTCGCGCAACCGGGCTGTTCGAGGCAGATCAGTCCCTCCTCGATGGTCTCGACGCTGGCCCCCCAATGCCGCACCAGCCCTTCGGCCTTGAGCTGGTCCATCCAGCCGAAAATCCGGCCGTCGCGCAGCACCTCGGTCGGCACGCAATGCAATTGTGCCAGGTCGAGACTGGCCACGCCCAGCCGCTCCGCCGAGCCCTTGAGGCTCGCACGAATGCCATCCAGGGAATAATTATCGGGAAACAGCCCGCCGCCGCGCCCCAGCTTGGTCGCCACATGCACATCCGGGCCCTTGCCATGGCTGCCGATCCGGCTCTCGCTCAACCCGCCGCCATAGACATCCGCCGTGTCCCAGAACGTCACGCCCGCCCCGTTCGCCGCGTCGAGGATGGCCCCGGCCGTCTCGTCCCCCACCGGCCCGAAATCGCCGCCAAGCTGCCAGCAGCCCAGCCCGATTTCGCTCACTTCATAGCCCGTCTTGCCCAGAAGCCGCGTCTTCATCACCATTCTCCCTGCCATGGCCAATCGGCCCGGCGCAGGTTTGCGCGGGCAGGCATGCCGGGGTCAACCCCTCTCCCCTACTCGAAATAATCCGGATGATCGCTGATCGTCTGGTTCAGCAGCACCTCGGCCCGGGCCAGATGCGCCCGCATCGCCGCCTCGGCCCCGGCGACGTCGCCCGCCCCCACGGCCGCAGCGATCGCCTTGTGTTCGCCGATCGCCACCTGCGACGACGATACGCCCAGCGTCAGGTAGCGCACCCGGTCGAGCTGCATCTTGTGGTCGTCGATGAGTTGCCATGCGTATTCCACCCCCGCCAGCCGCGCCAGCGTACGATGGAACAGCTCGTCCAGCGTATGGAAGCGCCGGCTGTCATCGGCGCTGGAGGCGGCTTCCTGCTCGGCAATCAGCTCGCCCAGCACCGCCTTGGCCTCGCCCGGATGGCTCGCCACCCGGCGGATGATTTCCACCTCGATGCTTTCGCGGATGAACCGGCTCTGCCGCACCCCCTCGGGCGAGATTTTCTTGACCACCGTGGCCCGCTTGGGCCGGATCAGCAGCAATCCCTGCTGCGCCAACCGGATGAAGGCCTCGCGCACCGGCTGGCGCGACACGCCATAGCGGCCGGCAATGTCGCTCTCGGAAATCACGTCGCCGGGTTTCAGCGTCATGGTCACGATATCGTCGCGCAGCGCGCCGACGACGCGGAGCGCCATGGTTTCCTCGGTCACGCTGTCGGACACATTCACGGCCATACTGATTCCCCTTTGCCGACCATGAGACGGAACACACCCGTCCTGCGCCCGCTCTTTGCGGCCTTCCACAGGAATCTGGCCCCGGTCAGGCGCAGATTCCGTCAGGCCGGAACAAAGAAACAGTACTCTTTTCCAATCTTGTATGGTAGATGGGTTCTGCAATCCCTCCCGGGGCGGCAAAACTGAATCGTATCGAGACCGGAGAGAAACGAATGGCCAAGACCTACGCGCTCGTGGGGACCGGCGGTCGCGCCCGCATGTTCTACGAGGCCATCCTGGGCCCGCATAAGGACCAGTCGAGGCTGGTGGCCCTGTGCGACACCAACCAGGTGCGCATGGACTATACCAACCGGGTCATCGAGCAGGAATTCGGCGGCCAGAAGCTGCCCACCTACAAGGCGGCCGACTTCGGCGCCATGATCGCCGCCCACAAGCCCGATACGATCATCGTCACCTCCATCGACCGCACGCATCATCACTACATCATCGCCGCACTCGAAGCGGGCTGCGACGTCATCACCGAAAAGCCGATGACGACCGACAAGGAGAAGTGCCAGGCCATCCTTGATACGGTCGAGCGCACCGGCAAAAATGTCCGCGTCACCTTCAACTACCGCTACGCCCCGCACAATTCGGCCCTGCGCGAGCTCGTCGCCTCCGGCGCCATCGGCACCCCCACCTCATTGCATTTCGAATGGCTGCTCGATACCCGCCACGGCGCCGACTACTTCCGCCGCTGGCACCGCGACAAGCGCAATTCCGGTGGCCTGATGGTCCACAAGTCCACGCACCACTTCGACCTGGTCAATTTCTGGCTCGGCAGCCAGCCCGATACGGTTTTCGCCATGGGCGACCTCAAATTCTACGGCCGCGCCAATGCCGAGGAACGGGGCGTCTTCACCCCCTATACCCGCACCACCGGCGTCGAGGCCGCCAAAAACGACCACTTCGCCATCGACCTTACCGCCAACCCGGTGCAGAAGGGTCTTTACTGGGACGGCGAAAAGGAAGACGGCTACCAGCGCGACCAGAACGTCTTCGGCGACGGCATTTCCATCGAGGATACGATGAATGTGATGGTCCGCTACCGCAACAAGGCGGTCATGACCTATTCGCTCTATGCCTATGCCCCCTGGGAAGGCTTCAACGTCGCCATCAACGGCACCGGCGGGCGGCTCGAACTGATGGTGCGCGAGACTTCCTACATCAATGCCGGCTCCACCTCGACGGCCGAAGGCGCCGCCAAGGGCGTCGACCTCTACCACTTCCCCCTGCATGGCGAGCCGCGCGTCGTTCCGATCAAGGCCGGCGAAGGCGGCCACGGCGGCGGCGACAAGATCATGCTCGAGGAAATCTTCGGCAACGCCACCCCGCGCCCCGGCTACGGCGCCAACCACCGCGACGGCGCCCTCTCCATCCTGACCGGCATCGCCGCCAACCAGTCTTTTGCGACCGGCCTGCCGGTCGACGTGAAGACGCTGGTGAAGCTTTAGGCGCCCACGGCGCCGATAGGAAACCTTTCGCCGCCATTTCTCGTATCTTGCTCAGGCATTGAGCAAGGAGCAGACATGACGCGCGAAGCATTCACCGGAACGGCTTGGGTTACTGGCGCGGGCACCGGCATCGGTCGCGCCCTGGCGCTGGCCCTGGCCGCCCGCGGCATGACGGTTGCCGCCAGCGCTCGCACCGAGACCGATCTTGTGTCCCTCGCAGATGAAGCCGGCCGTCCCGGCGCCATCCTGCCCGTGCCGCTCGACGTCACCGACGAGGCCGCCGTCCGCGCCGCCGTCGCCCATATCGAGGCGGTGATCGGCCCAATCACTCTGGCCATCCTCAATGCCGGCACCAATAGCGAAGTCAGCGCACAGAAGTTCGATACCGATAAATTCGCCCACGTGGTCAACACCAACCTCATGGGTGCCGTCTACAGTCTCAGCGCGCTTCTGCCCCTGCTGCGCCAGCGCCGCGCCGGCCGCGTTGCGGTGGTCGCCTCGGTTGCAGGCTATCGTGGCCTGCCCACCTCCGGCGCCTACAGCGCCACAAAGGCCGCCCTCATTGCCCTGGCTGAAGCCCTCAAGCCCGAACTCGAAACCGATGGGGTCGAACTCACCCTCATCAATCCCGGCTTCGTCGATACCCCGCTGACCCGCAAGAACAGCTTCCCCATGCCCTTCCTCATCGATACCGACGAGGCGGTCCACGCCATCATGTCCGGGCTCGAACGCGGCCGCTTCGAGATTGTCTTCCCGTGGCAGATGGCGCTACTGATGAAGCTCCTGGGCAGCCTGCCCTACGGCCCCTTCTTCGCCATCACCCGCCGCTTGGTCCGCCGCCTATGACGCGTTATTCGGTTCAGGCTGAGCCGAATGTGGGTCGGTCCTTGGGTGTGTGACGATAGACCCGCAACCCCTTTGCCAGCAACCTGACCGCTTCCCAGTGGATGGCCAGCGTCACCTTGAGCGTCATCAGCGGATGCGCAAGCACCGCCCGCAGCAGCGTCGCATCGGTCAGCTCTTCGCGCTCCCCCGCGAACGACGCAGTCAGCAGCGTTCCCTCGCCATCGCCCTCGACGATCCCCACGCTCACCGTCTCGCCGGGCGGGCGGATGGTGAAATGATAGACGCAATCCATTGGCATGAAGGGCGAGACGAAGAATGTCTTGCTGCAACTGTGCCGCACCATGCCGTCGCCGCCGCCGGGCAGCACATAGGCATGCCGCTCACCATGCGTATTGTGCACCTCATAGATGATGGCCGCGAGCCCGCCATCCCCATGGTGGCAGAAATAGACCGTCAGTGGATTGAACACATAGCCCAGCATACGCGGATAGCAGAGCAGCCGCACGGGCCCCTCCGCCACGATGCCTGCCTCGGCCAGCCGCGCGGCCACCCATGAGCGCAATGGTCCGCCATCGCCATGGTCAGCCTCGCGAAAACTCAGCAGTCCCCGCCGGTTTACCCCCAGCCAGCGCAGCTTCAGCCCGGGCAGCTCGTCGAGGTCGAGCAGCAGGGAAAACACGCGGTAACGCAGTTTGTGCGCCTTCGGTCGCAGCCGCTTATGCGCCACCGTGCCGACATAGAGCGCGCTTGCGGTCATTCCGCCGCCTCCAACAGCGCCGGCACTTCGGCGATCCGGTTGGCCGGCATCGTCCAGGGCCGCGTCACGCCGAACCGCTCGGCCACTGCAAGCCCCGATTGCAGCCCGTCCTCGTGGAAGCCATAGCCGAAATAGCTGCCGCAGAACCACGTTCCCCGCCGCCCCTGCAATCGCCACAGCTCGCGCTGCGCCGAAAGCGCCGCCTGCGTGAACAGTGGATGCTCATACTCGAAGCTCTGCAACACCTGCCCCGCCTTTGGCTCGCGCGGCGGATTGAGCGTCAGGAAGATCGGATGCCGCCGGTCCAGCTTCTGCAGCCGGTTCATCCAGTAGCTGACGCAGAGTGCCTCCCCGCCGTCTTCGTTCTCACCGCCTATATAGTTCCAGCTCGCCCAAACATGCCGCCGCCGCGGCATCAGCGAGCGGTCGTCATGCAGCACGGCGCGGTTTTTCGTATAGCCGAACGATCCCAGCACCCGCCGTTCCATGTCGTCCGCATCGTCGAGCAGTGCCAGGGACTGGTCGGCATGGCTGGCCAGAACGACATCGGTAAAGACATCCCGCTCGCCACGCGCATCCTCCACCGTCACCAGCCCGCCATGCCGGCTGATCGCCCTGGCGGCCGGTGCCATCCGCACCGGGCTGGCGAAATCCGCCACCAATGCCCGCACATAGCTGCGGCTGCCACCCGAGACCGTAAGCCATTTGGCCCGCCGCCCCACCTTGAACAACTGGTGGCTGGAAAAGAACCGCACGAAGGCCTGCATGGGAAAACCGCGGATCGCGTCGGCCGAGCTCGACCAGATCGCCGCGCACATCGGCAGCACATGCAGGTCCACCAGTTGGGGAGAATAGCCGTGCCTGTCGAGGAAGGCGCCCAGCGTCATGCCCTCGATTTCCGGGCTGTCGAGCAGGCTTTCGGCATGGGTATAGAAGCGCACGATATCGGCCAGCATCTGCCAGTAGTCGGGCCGCACCAGATTGCTCGTCTGCCCGACCAGTCCCAGCAGGTCGCTCGAATATTCGAACCGCCCCTCGCCCACCGAAGCGGCGAAGGACATGTTGGTTTCCGTGCTCGCCACGTTGAGCTGATCCAGCAGCCGCACGAAATTGGGATAGTTCGCCTGGTTATAGACGATAAAGCCGGTATCCACCGCCAACGGGCCCCGCTCCGTCTCCACGTCCACCGTATGGGCATGCCCGCCCAGCCAGTCCTCCTTCTCATAGAGGGTCACTTCGTGCCGCCGGCTCAGCAGCCAGGCGGCCGAGAGGCCGGCTATACCGCCTCCGATCACCGCGATACGGCGGTTATGGGCAAGATCGGGGTGGGGATGGTGATGCAGCACGCGGGGCTTCCTGAACTGGGCTTGATCCAGCTACGGAATTGCATCGGGCAAAGTTTCAGCGCAGCGCGCCCTATTTTGCGCTCTCGGGCAAAAAGTTCGGTTGGCCGCCCCGCCCGGCCATGCCACCCTTCATGCACAGGATCAGGGAGCCCGTCATGCCCTTTGCCATCGCCTACGGCGCCACCGCCGTCGCCTTCTTTACCTTGGATTTCATCTGGCTGAGCCTGGCTGTATCGCGCATATACAAACCCCTGCTCGGCAGCCTGCTGCGCGACAGCCCCAACCTGCCGGTCGCCGCCGCCTTCTACCTGGTCTATGTCGTGGGGCTCGTCGTTTTCGCCGTTCTGCCCGCGGCTTCCGCAGGCTCGTGGCTCATGGCGCTGGGCCTGGGAGCACTGGTGGGCCTGGTCGCCTACGGCACCTACGACTTCACCAACCTCTCGACCATTCGCGACTGGCCACTCGTGGTCAGCCTGGTCGATCTGGCCTGGGGCATCACCGTCAGTGCCGCCGCGGCCCTTGTCGGCTACGCCGTCCTGCAGTTCACCAGTTAAGAAATCATGGCGGTCAACCTGGTGCCGCCTCTACTGCCTGAACGGCACCGACGCCGTCAGCACATCGCCCGAATTGTTGAACTCCACCTCGAAGTCCACGGTAATATTGCCGTTGACCAGCACGATCCGCGAGCCGATGCGCACATCGCTGCCGCCGCGATCCTTCTGCTGTTCGCGCAGGTCGAAGCTGATCTGCCCGCCCCGCTCCTGGCCAATGGCCAGCCCGGTGAAGCCTGCATTGGAGCTCATGGCTGCCTCATAGCGCTTGGCAGTCTCGTTGAAGGCAATGGTGCCGCTGATCGAGAGCGTGGCATTCACCAGCGCGCAGCGCCCGGTATAGTTCACCTTGGCCTGGTTGCCCTTGGCGATGGTCAGCCGGCAGCGGAACGGCTCGGGCCTGTCGCCCCCCACCAGCGCACCTTCGCCCTGCCAACTGCCGATATAGGATTCGAGCAAAGCCACTTCGTCCGCCGCCTGTGCCGGCGCCAGGTTCACCAGCGGCATAAACAGCAAAACGACACCAATCCCCCACCACGTCTTCATCGCCAAAGCACCTCCTGCTGCTTCGTGACATCAGATTCTTTTTATGTCTGCCAGTGCAGAGATACCGAAGCCAGTAGAAATCTGACACATCTGACGCAGTTGTTACGATTTCGCTACTGACGGGGCGTTACAAATCACGATCAATGGGTCGTCGGGATACATCGACGCCCAGGCGGACCATAAGGGGGAACGGTTCAGGTGACTACGGACACGCCGATCATCGACATCAGGGACGTGACCTACAGCCTGGAGGTGGCAGGCCGCCCGCTCCACATTCTCAAGGGCGTCTCGCTGCGCGTCGCGCCGGCCGAGGTCGTCGCCATTGTCGGCCCCTCCGGCAGCGGCAAGACCTCGCTGCTCATGCTCCTGGCCGGCCTCGAACGCGCCACTACCGGCCTTGTCACCGTCAACGGCGCCGATCTGGGCGCCCTCAACGAGGACGATCTGGCCCGTTTCCGCCGCCGCACTCTGGGCATCGTCTTCCAGAGCTTCCACCTCATTCCCTCGCTGACCGCCCATGACAATGTGGGCCTCGCCCTCGAAATCGCCACGCCCGAGCTGACCCTGTCACAAATTCGCGACAAGGCCGCAGCCGCCCTCGACGCCGTCGGCCTGGCCGACCGGCTCGATCATCGCCCCTCGGCTTTGTCGGGTGGCGAACAGCAGCGCGTCGGCCTGGCCCGCGCCATGGTCGCCAATCCGCCCCTGCTGCTGGCCGACGAGCCCACCGGCAATCTCGACCAGAAGACCGGCGCCCTCGTGGTCGAACTGATGTTCGATCTCGCCCGCAGGCAGGGCACCTCGGTCGTGCTCATCACCCACGATCCGGCCCTCGCCGCCCGCGCCGACCGCGTCTTCACGATGACGGCGGGCCAATTGACCGAAACCACGGGGCAGCAGTAATGGGCTCCTTCTGGGGCGCCGTCCGCATCGGCCTGCTCGACATGCGCGGCGACCTGCGCCGCTTCCTGCTGCTGGTGGTCTGCCTGGCCGTCGGCACCGCGCTGATCTCGGGCGTCAATTCGGTCGGAGCAAGTATTACCCGCGCCATCGATGACGGCGCCGCCGAGCTGATGGGCGGCGATGTGGAACTCTCCCGCGCCGACCGCCTCGCCACCGCGAACGAACTGGCCACCATGGCCGGCTTCGGCACGGCCTCGACCATTATCGACACCAACCTGCGTGCCGAATCCGCTACTGGCGACGCCTTTGTCGATCTCAGCGCCGTCGGCCCCACCTATCCCCTGCTCGGCCAGGTGCTGAGCCCCCAGCTGGCCACCGGCCAGTCGGTCTACGATCTGCTCGCCCCCAGCGCCGAGGCCCATGGCGCCCTGCTCGATCCGATCCTGCTCGATCAGCTCGGCCTCGCCATTGGCGACACATTCTCGCTCGGCGGCACCACCTTCGAGACGCGCGGCACCCTCACCAAGCTGCCCGACGGCCCGGTGCGCGGCTTCCGTCTCGGCCTCACCGCCCTCGTCACCGATCAGGGCTTCGCCGCCGTGTCCGACCGCACCTCGCCTTTGCCGGGCCTTGGCACCTGGTTCCGCTACAAGCTGCTGCTCAATGACCGCGATGCCGAAGCCGGCAAAGCGGCCCTTGAAACCGCCTTCGCCGATAGCGGCTGGACCATCCGCTCCGCCCGCGATGGCCTGGGCCAGATGGTGCGCTACTACGATCTCTTCATGCGCTTCCTGGTCATTGTCGGCCTCGGCTCGCTGCTGATCGGCGGCGTTTCCGTCTGGACCGGCATGCAGGCCTATATCGCCGAGCGCGCCAGCGTCATCGCCATCCTGCGCTCCATGGGCGCGCCGCGCGCGCGCATCTTCATCCACTTCTTCGCCCAGGTCGCGGCGCTCGCCGCCGTCGGCGTCGGCATCGGGCTGCTCATCGGTGGCGGCGCCGCCTTTGCCGTCCTGCCCATTATCGGTCGCGCCGTCGGCATCGACCTTGCCGCAACCATCCACATCCAGGCCCTCGCCGTCGCCGCCGCCGCAGGCCTGGTCACCGCCTTCGCCTTTGCCTATCTGCCTTTGCAGCAGGCCCAGGCCATCCGCCCGGTCCTGCTCTTCCGCTCCAAGGGCCTGTCTGCCCCGCCGGTCGATTGGGCCGGCCTCCTCCTCTCCTGGCAGGTCATCCCGCTTATCGCCGCTGCTCTCGCCTTCTTCCTCCTGGCCTGGCTGATGACCGGGGATGCCGTTTTGGTCGCCGCCTTCGGCCTCGCCGCCGCGGCCGCCGCCGTCATCTTCCAGCTCTTCATTCGCGCCATCCAGCTCACGCTGGCCCGCCTGCCCGAGCCGCGCGCCCGTATTCCGCGCCATGCTCTGCGCGCCATTTCCGGCTCCGGGCAGAATGCCGCCTCGGTCGTGGTCTCGGCCGGCATGGCGCTGGCCATGCTCGTCGTCGTCCTCGTCCTCCAGGCCAATCTGCGCCAGGAATTCCTCGGCGCCTCGGCCTTCGACGTGCCCACCCTTGTCGCCTCCGACCTCTTCCCCGACGAGGTGGACGCCCTCGCCGCCATTGCCGGCCAAGGCACCGACATCCCCCGCTTCGTCGCCACCCCCATGCTGCGCGGCGCCCTGACCGAAATCGCCGGCCAGCCCGCCGAAACCGTACGCACCAGCGGCCCCGAGGCCACTTTCCTCCTCGCCGGCGAAGTGCCCCTCACCTTCCGCTCGGTGCTGCCCGCCTCCTCCCGCATTACCGCGGGCGAGTGGTGGCCATTAGACTATGACGGCCCCGGCCTCGTCTCGCTGCATCAAAGCCTGCGTTCCGGCCTCGGCGTCGATCTCGGCGATACCTTGACCTTCACCATCTTCGGCGAACAGATCACCACCACCATCGCCTCCTTCCGCGATTATTCCTGGCAGGGCGGCATCGACTTCCTCGCCACCTTCTCCCCCGGCGTCATCGAGAGCTATCCCACCACGCTCTTTGCCGCCGTCACCGCCACGCCGGGCCGCGAGGAGGCCGTCGAGCGCCAGCTCGCCGCCGACTTCCCCGACCTGCGCTTCATCGCCATCGGCGATACCCTCAAGCAGATCACCGACGCCCTGAGCCAGCTCTCCTTCGCCGCCGTGCTGGTCGGCGGCCTCGCCGTCGGCAATGGCCTCCTCGTCCTTGTCGGCAGTCTTGCCACCGGCCGCCGCCAGCGCGAGGCCGATACGGTCATCTCAAAGGTTCTCGGCGCCACCCGCTTCGAGCTCATGGCCACCGCCTTCACCCAATACCTGATCCTGGCCACCCTCGCCGCCCTCCCCGCCATCCTCCTCGGCATCGGCCTCGGCCGGCTGGTCAGCATGGTCATGCTCAACGTCGACTTCACCCTCAACCTCGACGCCCTGCTCGTCGTACTGCTGATCGCCATCGCCATCACGGCCCTGCTCGGCGCCATGACCATCCTGCGGGCAGCATCCGCAAGACCGGCGAGATTGCTCCGGGATTTGTAGACACAAAGCGTCAATCCTGGACGCGGATTAGTGGATCATTTTTCCTGGCTTGGCCGCGCCCAGCTTGCCTAAAATTGGGATCATGTGACCCCCTGCCCACAGGGGATGATGCAGGTCAGGGGGGCTGTCTACATGGGTGATGGAAGACGATGCCATAGCGTCAGATTGCTTGAGGCTGAATTTGGGGAGGTCAATTACGGGCATGAGATTGCTGCAAGGCAGCTTCAATAGGCCTTCCTTGGCCACCTCGCCGTTGACTAGCAATCCATCGATCTCGCAATCGGATAACATGATTGCACCCTGTGTCGGCGTCCCTTCGGCACCGGCGCTTTTTAGGTCGATCCGCGCGTTCCGCAGATCACAGTTCTTAAATGACAAGGTGAAATTCGCGCTGCCCGAGAGCTTGGCGCCCTGCAAGTTGCATCGCTGGAACGTGGTCATGGCGAAGTACCATTTGCGGAAATCGCAGCTGGAAAAATTGCACTCGTCCAACATCACGGCGACAGAAGGCAGTTTCAGAAGCACAGCACTGTCGCCCGAGCCAAAGACATCAGCATGCCAGACTAGATCGACCTGGTTGCGCATGCGACCGAGATAGTGGAGAGCGACGGTAACATCCATCGGCGTTTCGGCCAGTTTGCTCCAGTCTGGCCGGTCGCTTTTGTTTAGCGACACCACTACGTCGAACGACGTGCGATCGGCCGCCGCCAGAAAGGCAATGAACGTATTGGCCACGGGAACGAAGAACTGTGCTGGTTCTTCTTGTCCCAGCCGCGCAAGCAGGTGCGCGCCCGCTACCCGAGATCCCACGCTCTCGGACGACAGCAAGTCACTACCTTTGATGAACTGGTCCCGGTCCGCTATTTCTTGCTGATGCTGAAGTGTCAGGTCGCTGTTTTTGGTCCTCCGATTCAGCAGATGAATACCGATCAAGGCAGCTACTGGCGTGGCCAGTGCACCAAAAGTGACGATGACCCCCATATCAGAGTCCAGAATGGCGTGCGGCCAGGTACTCCATCGCATGAAAATGTGAGTTGCTATAAACGTAGCTACGACTGCGCTTGCGCAGGCAAAAGTCAGGATACGGGCACCCCAGTTTTTGTCTTCCCTGCGGTTCAATCCGAGCCTCCCTGCTGGATGGAATAAGCAATACCAAATTAAGGCTTCACCTGCCACATTGGCGCGCTCCATGTCTTGTATGGAAGAAACCCTGCCCTAACTCCTTGCCCATCCACGATTATTTCCGCATCCCAAATTTTATCATTGACTTGCAACCCCGCCATTGCCAATCTCCCGCCATCTGAGTGGGAACAATCCCCCAGGATCGGCCGGAGACACGTCATGGACCCCACGGGGTCCAGCCAGGGTATGTGGTCAAGCGTGAGCTACGCGGTATGTCTTCGGTCTGACCGTTCAACCAACGGACCGATGCTCGTATCGACCTTCTGAGAGACCCGCAGACGATCTCAACCGTGCGGTCGCGGTTGGCGGGACGGTCCTCACCTTCATCCCAGCCTTGCCGCACACTGCCCCGGAAATCGGGCAAGCGGGAGGCGGAACATGACCGATCAGCCATGCACCGACATGGAGCGCTACCTGTTCGACCTGAACGGCTATCTCGTCATTCCCGGCGCCCTCTCCACCGAAGAACTCGCCGCCTGCAATGCCACGCTCGATGACGCCAGCGGCTTCGTCGGCAGCCAATTCCGCGGCAATGTCTACCTGCACAACGACCCCGCCCGCCAAGAAGGCGTCATGCTGCAGCAGATGTACGAGGCCGGCCCGGTCTGGGAAAAGATGATCGACCACCCCTCCTGGTTCGCCAAGGCCGTGCATTTCATCGGCGCCGACGATCCGGAGAATTTCGACGGCCATCACGGCCCCGCCTTCATCGATGAATGCTTCGCCACGATACGCGGCCCCGGCCAGGCCCTGCGCCTCCATTCCGGCGGCCATATGGGCACCATCCGCACGCAATACCGCTTCCACGCGGGAAAATTCCATTGCGGCCAGGTCAATGTCCTCATCGCGCTCAACGATATCGGCCCCGGCGATGGCGCCACCATGGTCATCCCGGGCAGCCACAAATCCAATCTCCGCCATCCCCAGACCGTCGCCATCGACAAGCGCGACGAGCAAACCTCGGTCGACGGCGTCACCGGCGCGGTGGAAGTCCATCTCAAGGCCGGCGATGCGCTGATGTTCGTCGATGCCATCATGCACGGCGCCGCCCGCCGGGTGAACACGGGCGAGCGCCGCATGACCGTCTATCGCTACGGCCCGAGCTGGGGCTATTTCCGCCACCGCTTCGTGCCCAGTCCGGCTCTGCTCGCGCGGCTGACGCCGCAGCAGCGCAAGATCGTCATGCCGCATCAGCCGCCCCTGGTGGCCAATGCCTAGCCTATAGCCTGTCACTCCACAGGCTGCCGCGCCGGGCAGTCTACAAGTATCTCTCCCGGGTCCGGCGCGGCCATCGACACCAGCTTTCGGGAAGGCACGAGGTACGTAAGTCGGGCCCCGGCCCGACCCGAACAAGCGGCAGCGCAAGGGGGAGGGAACCGCCCGCACTGCCACCACGCATGCTCAACAGGGAGGACACCACATGAGCAGACTGAACCGCAGGACTTTCATGACCAGGGCCGGCGCCGCCGCCAGCTCCGTTGCCGTGCTTTCGGCCCTCGGCCCCCAGGCCTTCGGCCAGGACAAGCAGGTCCGCCACTTCTGGTGGGGCAATCCGGAGCGCGACAAGCGCACCTTCGCCGTCATCGACCTCTACAATTCCAAAACCCCGGGCACCGTCGTTTCCGGTGAAACCCTCGGCTTTGCCGATTACTTCACCAAGCTCACCACCCAGATCGCCGGCGGCAACATGCCCGACGTGATCCAGCAGGGCTATGGCGTGCTGTTCGAATACATCGCCAATGGCGCCGTCGTGCCGCTCGACGACTATGTCGGCAAGAGCCTCGACATCTCCAGGATCGACCAGTCGGCCATCGATGCCGGCACCGTGGACGGCAAGTTCTACGCCCTCTCCATCGGCGCCAATTCCCACATGGCCATCTACAATACCCGCCTGTTCGAGGAAGCCGGCATCGTCGCCGGCACCGATTTCGACCCCTATGGCTATACCTATGACGACCTCGCCCGCATCGGCGCGCAGATCAAGCAAGCCACCGGCGTCCCCGGCACCGACGACAACACGGCCGACTACCAGAACTTCTCCGATTTCATCGCCCAGAAGGGCGTCAAGATGTTCAATCCCGATGGCAGCTATGGCGCCACTCAGGAAATCGTCGAGGAATACTGGAGCATCTGGCAGGGTATCCGCGATGCCGGCGCGACCCCGCCGGGACCCGAATCGGCGGGCCTGGCCGGCGTGGCCGATCTCAGCCAGTTGGGCGTCGTCACCGGCAAGTCGGCCATGTCCTATGTCTGGAGCAACCAGCTCGTCGGCGCCCAGGGACTGGTGCAGGATGCGCTCGGCGCGGCCATGTATCCCAATACCCCCGAGATGATCCCCGGCTCGATCGTGCAGCCGAGCCAGTTCGTCTGCCTCACCCGCGACAGCGTCGATCCCGAAGCGGCCACCGCCTATATGAGCGCCTTCGTCAACGACCTCGACATGACGGCCATCCTCGGCCTCGAACGCGGCATTCCGTCCAATTCGGACGTGCGCGCCGCCCTCGAGCCCAACCTGTCGGCCGCCGAAGCGGTCTCGGTGGCCTTCTTCGACGCCATCCAGGGCAAGACGGCGCCGCTCGATCCGCCGCCGCCCTCGGGCTCCAACGAAGTCGAACAAACCTTCGAGCGCGTCGCCGTCTCGGTTCTGCTCGGCGAAAAATCCATCCCCGAAGTCGCCGCCGACTTCCTGGCCCAGGCCAAGGCAATTCTGGCCAGGGCCTGATTGCGCAGTCGACTCCCTCCCCCTTGCGGGGAGGGATCAAAGGTGGGGGGATGTATAGTCCCGTTATTCGGGCCAGCCGCTCCCCACCCCAACCCCTCCCCGCAAGGGGGGAGGGAGCTAGATTGAGTCAGGACCACGCCCATGGAAAAATTCTTCCGACGCAATTTCGCCGGCTATGCTTTCCTGGCCCCCTGGCTCATCGGCTTTTTCCTGCTCGCCATCGGCCCCATCCTGGCCTCGCTTTATCTGAGCTTCACCAAATACAACATCGTCCGTCCCCCCCAGTGGATCGGGCTCGACAACTATTTCTACATGTTCCAGTTCGACGACCGCTTCAAGAAGGCGCTCCAGGTCACCTTCTCCTTCGTCGTCATCTCGGTTCCCGCCAAGCTCATCTTCGCCCTCGGCGTCGCCATGGCGCTCGACAAGGGCATCCGCGCCATCGGCTGGTATCGGGCTTTGTTCTACCTGCCCTCGATCCTGGGCGGCTCCATCGCCGTCGCCATCCTCTGGCGCCAGCTCTTCAATTATGACGGCGTGGTCAATTCCGCCCTGCGCCTTGTCGGCCTCGACGGCCCCTATTGGCTGGCCGATCCGAAATATTCGCTCTGGACCCTCATCGTCCTCGCCGTCTGGCAGTTCGGCTCGCCCATGCTGATCTTCCTCGCCGGCCTGCGCGCCATTCCCCAGGAGCTCTACGAGGCCGCCGAGATCGACGCCGCCGGCCCGCTGCGCAAATTCTTCGCCATCACCGTGCCCCTGCTCGCCCCGGTCATCTTCTTCAATCTGGTCCTCCAGATGATCGAGGCCTTCAAGAGCTTCTCGGGCGCCTTCATCATTTCCGGCGGCAGCGGCGCCCCGCTCGATAGCCTGCTGTTCTTCACCGTCTATCTCTACGACGAAGCCTTCTCCTACCTCCGCATGGGCTACGCCTCCGCCCTCGCCTGGGTGCTTCTCCTCATCATCGCCGCCTTCACCGCCATCGCCTTCTGGACCTCCAAATACTGGGTCCATTACGAAAACGAGCGGGGGTAGAGGTGATGCTTGTAACCAAATTCTTGCCACAGGGCGTTGGCTCCCTCTCCCCTGAGGGGAGAGGGTGGGGTGAGGGGTTCAGTGCCTGTGAAAGCACTTTGCCTAAACGTAGCGCTGAACCCCTCACCCGACCCTTCGGGTCGACCTCTCCCCTCAGGGGAGAGGTGACTTCTGGTTCCACCCCATGACCGATACCGCCATCAGCGCCACCACCCTCACCGCGCAACAATACCGCGAAGCCCGCGCCCGCCGCGCCAAACGCGCCGGCCTGCTCAAGCACGTCTTCCTGATCGCGACCTCGCTCATCATGATCTACCCGCTGATCTGGATGATCTCGGCCTCCTTCAAGCCCGACAACCAGATTTTCGGCAGCCTCTCGCTCTGGCCGCAGACTTTCGATTGGGACAATTACGGCCAGGGCTGGAATGCCCTCTCGGTCAGCTTCACCCGCTTTTTCCTCAACTCGACCTTCGTCACCGTGCTCTCTGTCATCGGCAACGTCATCTCCTGCTCATTCGCGGCCTATGCCTTCGCCCGCCTGGAATTCACCGGCAAGAACATGTGGTTCGCCCTGATGATGATGACGCTGATGGTGCCCTATCACGTCGTCCTCATCCCCCAATATCTGCTGTTTCTCAACCTGGGCTGGGTCAACACCTACCTGCCGCTCATCGTGCCCAAATTCCTCGCCGGCGAAGCCTTCTTCATCTTCCTGATGATCCAGTTCTTCCGCCAGCTCCCCCGCGAGCTCGATGAAGCCGCCATGATCGACGGCTGCTCGCCCTTCAAGATTTACTGGGCCATCATCATGCCGCTGAGCCTGCCCGCCATGGCCACGGCAGCCATCTTCAGCTTCATCTGGACCTGGGAGGACTTCCTGGGGCCGCTGGTCTATCTCAACAAGGTCGAGGACTACACGGTCCCCCTGGCCCTGCGCATGTTCCTCAGCCAGGACGGCGCCAGCCAGTACGGCCCCATGTTCGCCATGTCGATCCTCTCGATCCTGCCCATCTTCCTCTTCTTCATTATCTTCCAGCGCCTCATCATCCGCGGCATCGCCATGAGCGGGCTGAAATGAGGGCGGCGGCTCAGCGCATCTTCACCTCTCCCTCTGGGGGAGAGGTCGGCCGTAGGCCGGGTGAGGGGGCCTTCCCCTCGCACCGAGCCAGGAAAAGGCCCCCTCACCCGACCCAAGAGGGTCGACCTCTCCCCCAAGGGAGAGGTGGCGCAAGCCCCACGTTCCAGCAGCACCAGGACTAACCCATGGCCTCAGTCACCCTCAGCGAAGTCCGCAAGGCCTATTCCGGCTTCGAGGTCATTCACGGCATCGACCTCGATGTCCATTCCGGCGAATTCCTCGTCCTGGTCGGCCCCTCCGGCTGCGGCAAGTCCACTTTGCTGCGCATGATTGCCGGTCTCGAGGAGATCACCGACGGCACCATCGCCATCGGCGACCGCATCGTCAACGACCTGCCCGCCTCCCAGCGCAACCTCTCCATGGTGTTCCAGAGCTACGCGCTCTATCCGCATATGTCCGTACGGAAAAATCTCGCTTTCGGCCTGGGCAACCTGCGCATGCCCAAACCCGAAATCGCCCGCCGCGTCGCCGATGCCGCCCGTATCCTGCAGATCGAGGAACTGCTCGAGCGCAAGCCGCGCCAGCTCTCCGGCGGCCAGAAGCAGCGCGTCGCCATCGGCCGCGCCATCGTGCGCGAGCCTCAGCTCTTCCTCTTCGACGAACCGCTCTCCAATCTCGACGCCGAACTGCGCGTCCAGATGCGCGTCGAACTCGCCGGCCTCTACCAGCGGCTGGGCACCACCATGATCTACGTCACCCACGACCAGATCGAAGCCATGACCATGGCCACCCGCATCGTCGTGCTCAACAAGGGCAATGTCGAGCAGGTCGGCACGCCCTACGAGCTCTACAATTTCCCCCGCAACCTGTTCGTGGCCAGCTTCATCGGCTCGCCCAAGATGAACCTGCTCGCCGCCACTATCGCCGATGGCAAGGCCGACATTCCCGGCCTCGGCACAATCGCTTTGCCGCCAGGCATCGCCGCCGCCGGCCCCATCACCATCGGCCTCCGCCCCGAACAGCTCACCATCGATGCGTCGGGCCCCCTCACCCTCTCGGGCACCATCACGCTGGTCGAATATCTCGGCAGCGAAGTCTTCATCTATCTCCGCCTCCAGACCGGCCAGACCCTGCTGGTCAAGGCCCCCGGCAAATCCAGCCACCACAATGGCGAAAAGCTCACCATCTCCCTCCACCCCGACGACGCCCACTATTTCGACGCCAAGGGCAACCGCCTCGCCAGGGCCGGAGAATGATCCTTCACTCGCGTTCCATTGGTACCCACCGAACGTGGGCTCCCTCTCCCCTCAGGGGAGAGGGTGGGGTGAGGGGTTCAGTGCTGCAGGCAGACACCCCGCCCTTCACTGAGACTGAACCCCTCACCCGGCGCTGCGCGCCGACCTCTCCCCTCAGGGGAGAGGTGACTCAGGCCCCGCACCAGCAATGACCACCCAGCCCGACCTCCTCGCCCGCCTCCGCAACACCAGCCTCCCCGCCCGCCTCGGCCGGGACCACCCCGCCATGTCAGAATGGGCCAATGCCCACGTCGCCTTCGCCGCCTCTACTCCCCGCCTCGAGGCCCGCTACTACCAGGCCGTCAGCGAACTCTTCGACTGCATCAAGCCCACCGAAGTCACCGGCCAAATCCTCCATGAAGGCGGCGTCTATCACGGCTGCTGGCTCGAAAGCACCGGCACCATCAGTACCGAGCTGATGGCCCGCTTCCTGCCCCCGATCGCCGCCGAAACCTACGCCGCCTTCGCCACCCATCAGCGCGAAGACGGCCTCATCCCCTACAAGATCACCCAGGCCGGCCCCGCCTTCGCCCAGATCCAGCTGGTCACCCCCCTCGCCCGCTCCGTCTGGAACCACTATGCCATCAACGGCGACCGTGCCTTCCTGGCCCGCCTCTACGTCGCCATGTCCCGCTACGATGCCTGGCTGGCCGCCTACCGCGACACGCGCAAGTCAGGCGCCGTCGAAGCGTTCTGCACCTACGATACCGGCCACGATCTCTCGGCCCGCTTCTGGCACGTCCCCGACAGCCCCTTCGGCAACGACCCGAGCCGCTGCGATCCGGACAGCCCTATCCTGCCCTTCATTGCGCCCGACCTCACGGCCAATGTCATCTGCCAGCGCCTTTACCTCGCCCGCATCGCCGAAGAACTGGGCGAAGAGGCCCAACCCTGGCGCGACAAGGCCGAAGCGAGCCTCGAGGCCCTGTTCGCCCAGTGCTACGACCCCGACGACCATTTCTTCTACGACCGCGACCGCAACGGCAATCACGTCCGCGTCCAGTCCGATACCCTGCTGCGCGTCCTCGCCTGCGAAATCGGCGACGACGCCTTCTTCGCCGAAGCCCTCAGCCGCTACCTGCTCAACACGTCCAAATTCTTCGCCAAATACCCCTTCACCTCCATCGCGCTCGACGACCCCCGCTTCGACCCCAATTTCGGCCAGAACTCCTGGTCGGGCCCCTCCAACTTCCTCTCCATCATCCGGGCCGCCCACGCCTTCGAGCACCATGGCCGCCATGTCGAGCTCACCTGGGCCCAGATGCCGATCCTGGCCGCCCTCTTCGACATGGAGACCTTCCCGCAGACCCTGAGCCCCTTCACCGGCGCGCCGGGCTATACCGAGAACTACTCGCCCTCGATCCTCTGCCTGCTCGACATGGTGGAACGCCTCTGCGGCATCCTCCCCCGCCCCGACGGCACGCTCTGGTTCACCGGCCTCGTCCCCCGCGAAGTCATCCACAAGCATCAGGACCACCACACCGCCTATCGCCGCAAGGTCGGCGGCCACACCTTCGAACTGCTCAACACCGGCACCACAGCCATCATCTACCGCGACGGCCACCAGCTCTACCGCTTCCCCCACGGCATCCGCCTCGTCACCGACCGAACCGGCGCCCTGCACGGCGCCATCGGCATGGTCGCGCGCACCGTGACGGGCAGCATCGAAACGCAAAACGGCTCGATCCCGATCAGCATCGGCCCCAACGAAGTCCAGACATTGCAGGATGGACAACTGATCACCACCCGCACACCCGACCTCGTAGTTCCCACCTACGGCTAGACAAGAGTGGAGGCCCACCCTCCCCCTTGAGGGGAGGGTAGCGCAGCTAGGGCTGAAAGCCCGTAGCGAAGCTGGGTGGGGGGTGTCGACTGCCACTTCAGCGCTCCGCAACCCTGTGCCTTCCCCACCCACCGCCTTTCACGAATCGCCCTCGTCAATGCTAACAGTGCGCTAACCAATTCTTCCCTCGCGTGACTCCCGACTGACCGGGACGTATCCCGCCGTCAGGAGACCGGATGAAGGTAGCAATCGACATGGGCGCGACGACGGGCGCCGCGCCCGCCACGCTCGATCTCGAGGAATTGCTGGCCACCCGTCTGCTCGTGCAGGGCAATTCCGGCTCCGGCAAGTCCCACCTTTTGCGCCGCCTGCTCGAGCAATCCGCCCCCTGGGTGCAGCAATGCATCATCGATCCCGAGGGCGATTTCACAACCCTGTCAGAGCGTTACGGCCACACCGTCGTCGACGCCACCCGCACCGAGGCCGAGCTGACCCGCATCGCCGCCCGCGTCCGCCAGCATCGCGTCTCGGTCGTGCTCAATCTCGAAGGCCTCGACGTCGAGCAGCAGATGCGCGCCGCCGCCGCCTTCCTCGGCGGCATGTTCGATGCCGACCGCGACCACTGGTACCCCGTTCTCGTCGTCGTCGACGAAGCCCAGCTCTTCGCTCCGGCAGCAGCCGGCGAAGTCTCTGACGAAGCACGGAAATTGTCGCTCGGCGCCATGACCAACCTCATGTGCCGCGGCCGCAAGCGCGGCCTCGCCGGCGTCATCGCCACCCAGCGCCTCGCCAAGCTCGCCAAGAATGTCGCCGCCGAGGCTTCTAACTTCCTGATGGGCCGTACTTTTCTCGATATCGACATGGCCCGCGCCGCCGATCTCCTGGGCATGGAAAAGCGCCAGGCCGAGCAGTTCCGCGACTTGGCCCGCGGCCACTTCGTCGCCCTCGGGCCCGCCATTTCCCGCCGTCCCCTGCCCGTCACCATCGGCGCCGTCGAAACCTCGGCCCGCTCCACCAGCCCCAAGCTGACCCCCCTCCCCGAACCCCCCGTGGACGCCGCGGACCTCATCTTCACCGCCTCCGCCGAGGAGCAGGCCCGCCCGGTGGTCCGCCGCCCGGCGCCGCCTCCGCCGCCTTCCACCAATGACCTGCTGGCCCAGCTCTCCCGCGCCCGCCCGCAGGTCGATGAAGCCCCGCAAAGCCTCTTCCCCGAAATCGGCGAGGCCGAGCGCGACCGCCAGATCGACGCCATCATGGCCGAGCTGCTTGATGATCCCGATGCCGGCTTCCGCACCGTCGCCGTGCTCTATCAGGACTTTCTCGTCCGCTGCCGTATCCGCCGCGTTCCCGGCGAGCCGCCCGCTCTGCCCGCCTTCAAGCGCCGCCTCGCCGTCGCCCGCGTCGCCCCCGACACACAGACGGCCAGCTCCGACGGCTGGCAGCAGGCCCTCTCGCTCTCCGAAACCCTGACCGACGACGTGCAGGGCGTCTTCCTCGTCCTCGCTCAGGCCGCCCTCACCGGCGCCCCCTGTCCCTCCGACGCGACCCTGGCCCGCCTCTACGGCACCCATTCGGCCAGCCGCGCCCGGCGCCTTTTGACCTGGTTCGAGGAACGCGGCCTGCTCGTCGTCCGCCTCGACTTCCGCAACAACCGCGTCGTCGCCTTCCCGGATTTGGGCGCCGAAACCGCCCCCGGCGACCCCAACGGTCCCGATGCGCTGGTCGACGAACGTGGCGCGGCAGAATAGTCCGCCGGACCTACATTCGCTGAGCGTAGGCTCCCTCTCCCCTGAGGGGAGAGGGTGGGGTGAGGGGTTCAGTGCCGGTGAAGGGCACGGTGCCTAAAGCAGCGCTGAACCCCTCACCAACCCTTCGGGTCGACCTCTCCCCTCAGGGGAGAGGTGACTTCCGCGCCTCAATCGTCCTCGACAAACACCTCGGTCCGCTTTTTCCGGATGCTCGGCAGCACCGCCACGATCACCGCCAGCAGCGCCAACCCCAGCAGCGTTGCCGAGATCGGCCGGTGCAGGAAGATCATCGGGTCGCCCCGCGAGATGATCATCGCCCGCCGCAGATGCTCTTCCAGCAGCGGCCCCAGCACGAAGCCCAGCAGCAGCGGCGCCGGCTCGCAGCCGAAGCGGATCAGCAGGTAGCCCAGGATGCCGAAGAAGGCGATGGCATAGATGTCGAAGATGTTCTGGTTGATCGAGAATGTCCCGATACAGGCGAACAGCACGATGGCCGGGAACAGCACCCGATAGGGGATCGAGAGCATCTTCACCCATAGCCCCACCAGCGGCAGGTTGAGCACCACCAGCAGGAAGTTGCCCACCCACATCGAGGCGATGATGCCCCAGAACAAGGCCGGCTGCTCGTTGATGACATTGGGGCCGGGCGTAATGCCCTGCAGGATGAACGCCCCGATCATCAGCGCCATCACTGGATGAGCCGGAATACCCAGCGTCATCAGCGGGATGAAGCTGGTCTGCGCTGCCGCGTTATTGGCCGATTCCGGCCCGGCAACGCCTTCGATGGCGCCATGTCCGAATTCCTGCGGCGTCCTGGACAGCCGCTTTTCTGCCGAGTAGGAGGCAAAGGCGGAGAGGATATGCCCGCCCCCCGGCAGCACGCCCAGTACCGAGCCGATCACCGTGCCGCGCAGGATCGGCGCGATGACCCGCTTGATGTCGTCCCTGGTGAGCCAGAGGTTCTTCACCTCCGTCACCCCGACCTCGCGCTCCTTCTCGTTTTCTAGGTTGCGCAGGATTTCGGCCACGCCGAACACACCCACCGCCACCGCCACGAAGTTGAGCCCGCCGAACAATTCGCGCACCCCGAAGGTAAAGCGTGGCGTGCCGGTATAGATATCCTGGCCCACCATGCCCAGCAGCAGCCCGAGCACGATCATGCCCAGCGCCTTGAGAATGGAGCCATGCGCCAGCGCGATGGAGACCAGCAGGCCCAGCACGATCAGCGAGAAATATTCCGGCGCCCCGAAATTGAGCGCCGCCCGCGCCAGCGGCGGCGCGAAAAAGGCCAGCAGCAGCGTCGCCACCGAGCCGGCGAAGAACGAGCCGATGGCCGCGGCGGCCAAAGCCGGGCCTGCCCGGCCCTTGCGCGCCATCTGGTAGCCGTCGATGGCGGTCACCGCCGCCGAGCTTTCGCCGGGCAGGTTGATCAGGATGGCCGTGGTCGAGCCGCCATACTGGGCGCCGTAATAGATGCCCGCCAGCATGATCAGTGCCGTTTCCGCCTGCAGCGAAAAGGTAATGGGCAGCAGCATGGCGATGGTGGCGGTCGGCCCGATGCCGGGTAGCACGCCAACCAGCGTCCCCAGCAGCACGCCGATGAAGCAGTATAGAATATTGATCGGGTCAAGCGCGACCGAAAAGCCCAGGGCCAGCGACGATATCAGGTCCATCTCTGTTCCTCCCCGCCCTAGAAGCGCAGCCACGGACCGATCCAGGGCACCAACAGCCCCAGCCCGATCACGAAGATCAACATGCACAGCACGCACAGCCCCACGCTGATGACCAGCGACGAGAGCAAAGAATTGCGGCTGCTCGACAGAGCCGTCGCCAGCCCGGAAATCAGCACGACCGGAATGAAGCCCAGCCCGCGTATGGTGGCGGCAAAGAACAGGATCGTGCCCAGCACCAGTACGAGGCCACGCCACGGCCAGGGAGCCGGCGCCTCCGTATCGGGCTTGCCCGTGCCCTTGGCCGCCACCGCCACGCCCAGCGCCACCAATATGCCGCCGAGCACCACCGGCATGAAACCCGGTCCCATGCGGAACGGCGTGCCGAATTCGTAGCGCATGGCTTCGAGCGCAAAATAGCCACCCAGGGCGACGAATATCGCCCCCGAGGCAAGGTCGTTCCGCGACGCGTTGAGTGCCATTCATTCCCTCCCCTGTGGGAAACCCCCGGCCGCGTTGGGCCGGGGGCTCCTCTATTATTGCTGGTGGCCGATTACTGCGCCGAAACGCCGGCAGCCTTGATCACCTCGGCCCAGAGCGCGATCTGGCCCTCGAGCTTCTGCTTCAGCGCCGCCGGGGTCGCCTGGTCGGCCGGCACCGGATAGGTGCCGAGTTCGGCAAAGCTGTTACCGACATTTTCATCGGCCAGCGCCTTCTGCAGCGACTGGCTCAGCCGGTCGATGATGGCCTGGTCGGTGCCGGCCGGCGCATAAAGCCCGTGCCAGACCGAGAGGTTGAAGTTGTCCAGCCCGCCTTCGGCCAGGGTAGGCAGCTCGGGCAGCACGGCGATGCGGTCCGGCGTTGTCACCGCATAGGCCTTGATTTCACCGGCCTGGATCTGGCTGGTCGTGTTGGTGGTCTGGTCGCACATCATGTCGATCTGGCCACCCAGCAGGTCCGTCATGGCCGGGCCGGTGCCCTGATAGGGCACTTCGGTCATCTTGGTCCCGAGCGCATCCATGAACAGGAGGCCACAGAGCTGGCTGGCCGCACCGATGCCGGCATTGGCGTAGGTGATGTCCTCGCCCTTTTCCTTGATATAGGCGATGAGGTCTTCCAGCGTTGCCGGCTCGAAATCCTTGCGTGCCACGATGGTCATCGGCACTTCGGTCACGAGGCCAATCGGGGCGAAATCGGTCATCGGGTCATAGGGCAGGCTGGCATAGAGCGCCGGGGCGGTCGACATGCCGATATGGTGCAGCAGCAGCGTATAGCCGTCCGGATTGGCGGCGGCCACCTGGCCGGCGCCCAGCGTGCCGCCGGCGCCGCCGACATTCTGCACCACCACCTGCTGGCCCAGGTCTTCGCTCATCGCCGCAGCCACCAGCCGCGTCACCGTATCGGTGGGGCCACCGGCCGAGAACGGCACCACGATGGTCACCGGCTGTGTCGGATAGTCCTGCGCCATGACCGCAACGGCACTCAGTGCCGAACCGGCGACAAGGCCCGCGGCCAGGATTTTTACGAAGGTCTTCATTGAGTCTGTCCTCCCATATAGATGCTTGGATCCCGGTATCCTCACCGGGGTCGACACCAGCAATGCAAGCTGCGTGCCACGCGCGAGATGCAATGCTGATATGCTATTTTTCCCGACCATGCTAAGCATCCGGGCAAGAACTTGCTCATTGCGCCGGCGATTATCGGCAATTTCTTGCCAATGAGCCGGATTGTGGTCGGGAAAGGCGCCTGTGACGATACGAACGACCCTGCGAAGCTGGTTCGGCCGCCGCCACCTGGTCATGATGGCCATCGGGCTGGTTGCGGTGACGCTGGTCGCCTGGGTGGCGTTCGAGATGACCCTCAACGCCACCATCCGCGATACCCGCGACCAGGCCGACCGCCGGCTCGCCTTGTTCGAGCGCACGCTGGAAGCCATCATCGAGCGCTTCCACTATCTGCCGGTGGCCATTTCCCAGGCCCGCGAAACCCGCGCGGCGCTGACCAATCCCGACGACCCGCTCGCCGTGGAGGCCGCCAACGGCTTTCTCTCCAAGCTCAACGAGACGGCCGGCGCCGGCGAGATTTTCCTCATGGAGGACAATGGCGCCGTGGTCGCCGCCAGCAACTGGTGGACGCTGACCAGCCTGGTGGGCACCAATTATTCCTTCCGCCCCTATTTCGCCGAGGCCATGCGGCTGGGGCAGGCCGAATATTATGCCTTCGGCATCTCCACCAGCGTACCGGGTTATTTCCTCTCCCAGCGCGTGGACGGTCCCGATGGTCCGCTGGGCGTTGCCGTCACCAAGATCAACCTGGGCGAGATCGAGGCCACCTGGTGGCGCTCGGGCGAGCTCATCGGCATTGTCGATCTCAACGACGTGGTCATCCTCTCCACCCGCCCTGACTGGCGCTACCGGCCGCTGCAGACCATTCCGCGCTCACGGGTCGAGGGTATTTCCGGCCAGCAGCGCTATGGCGAGAACGGCATCGAAAATGCCGGCATCATCACCGATCGCTGGTTCTCCCGCGGCGCCGAATTCGCCCTGCTGTCAGGCAACGATCCCGAAACCTCGGGCTATTTCGTGCTGCAGGAACTGCGCCTGCCCAAGCATGGCTGGGAGCTGCTGTCCTTCACCCCTTTGGCCCCGCTCTATGGCGTCGCCTGGACTGCGGCGGCCGCTGCCGGCCTCGGCGCCGCCGCGCTCCTGCTCATCATCGTGCTGCTGGTGCAGCGCCAGCGCATCGTCGCCCAGCGCCTGGCCGATCACGAGCGGCTCGAACAGCGCGTCGCCGAGCGCACCGAGGATTTGCACGTCGCCAACGAGGCCCTGCGCGAGGAAATCGCCGAGCGCATCCGCGCCGAAAAGGCCGAGCGCGAAGCCCAGCACGGCCTGGTGCAGGCCGCCAAGATGGCCAGCCTCGGCCAGGCTCTGGCCGGCGTCGCCCACGAGGTCAGCCAGCCCGTTGCCGCCCTCACCACCCATCTGGCCAGCGCCAAGCTCATCGCCAGCAGCCACCACGATACCGACATCTCCAATATCCTCTCCACCATGGACAAGGTGGTCGATCGCCTCGCGGCGCTGACCGGGCACCTCAAGATCTTCGCCCGCAAGGAGACGCACGTCGCCATGCAGGCCGACCTGGCCCCCGTCATCGCCAATGCCCTCGACCTGGTCGATCACAAGCTGCGGGCCTTCGGCATCGACGTCGAATATCGCCGCCACAGCGGCCCGCTGCTGGTCACCGGCAATCCCATCCACCTCGAACAGGTGCTGATCAACCTCATTGCCAACGCCGCCGACGCCATGGAACACAGCCCCATCCGCGTCCTGTCCATCGGCGTCGGCAAGACCGCCCGCAATGTCGAGGTCGCCGTGTCCGATACCGGCTCGGGCATCCCCGCGGCCGAACTCTCCAACCTCTTCGACCCCTTCTATTCCACCAAGGATGCCGGGCGGGGCCTCGGCCTCGGCCTCTCCATTTCCTATGGCCTGGTCCGCGACATCGGCGGCGCCATCGCCGTCGCCAGCCGCCCCGGCAAGGGTTCCACGTTCACCGTAAGACTGCCCCTGGCTCCCCCGGACCGCGCCGATGCGTCCGCTCCTGCTCTTCCCTCCCCCTTGAGGGGAGCGACCGAGGGAGGGGGTCCCTCAGCGACCCGCGAAACCACCCCATCCCCGGCCCTCCCCTCAAGGGGGAGGGGCGCAAAACGCAACTATCGTGAACCAACCTAGAGAAACCGCATGACCACCCCATCCGTTCTCATCGTCGACGACGAAGAAATGGTGCGCACCGCCCTCGAGCAATGGCTGCGCCTGTCCGGTTTCGCCACCCATGTCGCCACCAGCGCCACCGAGGCCCTGGCCATGCTCGACGATATCCATCCCCAGGTCATCCTCACCGATGTCCGCATGCCGGGCCTTTCCGGCCTCGACCTGCTGCGCACCGTGCACGAGCGCGCGCTGGCCAGCGAGGTCATCCTCATTACCGGTCATGGCGATGTGCCCATGGCGGTGGAAGCCATGCGATCGGGCGCCTTCGATTTCCTGCAAAAGCCCTATGTGCCCGACCAGTTGGTCAAGACCCTGCGCCGCGCCGCCGAACAGGCCGGCCTCAAGCGCGAAGTCGCCGACCTGCGCCGCAAGCTCGATGGCGGCGAAGCCGAGCTTGCCACCCGCCTCGTCGGTTCCTCCCGCGTCATGGAAGACCTGCGTCACGCCGTGCGCGAATTGGCCTCCATCCCCACCGATGTCATCATTCTGGGCGAAACCGGCACCGGCAAGGAAGTCGTCGCCCGGTGCCTGCACGATTTCTCGTCCCGCGCCAAGGGCCCCTTCGTCGCCGTCAACTGCGCCGCCATCCCGGCCGAACTAATCGAGAGCGAACTGTTCGGCCACGAGGCCGGCGCCTTCACCTCGGCCCGCGACAAGCGCATCGGCAAGTTCGAATTCGCCAACGGCGGCACTTTGCTGCTCGACGAGATCGAATCCATGCCCCTGCTCGCCCAGGCCAAGGTGCTCCGCGTCATCCAGGAGCGCGTGGTCGAGCGCGTCGGCTCCAACCGCCAGATCCCGCTCGACCTGCGCATCATTGCCGCCTCCAAGGTCGATCTGGCCGCCGAAAGCGAGGCCGGCCGCTTCCGTGCCGATCTCTATTACCGGCTCAACCTGGCCACCATCCACCTCGCCCCGCTGCGCGATCGCGGCGAGGACAGCGTGCTGCTGTTCCACCATTTCCTCGGCCTCGCCGTCCAGCGCTTCAACAAGCCCGCGCCCGCCTTGCACCCCGCCGACATCAATGCCCTGCTCGTCCACGCCTGGCCCGGCAATGTCCGCGAAATCAAGGCCGCCGCCGACCGCTTCGCCCTCGGCCTCGACGCCACCGGCCGCTCGCTCGACACCATCCTCGGCCCCAGGGCAAAACCCCTGCCCTCCACCGCCAGCCTCGCCGACCGCCTCGCCGCCTACGAACGCCACGTCATCGAAGCCGAACTGGCACGGCACGGCGATTCCATCGCTGCCGTCGTGGATGCCCTACAGGTGCCAAGGCGGACGCTAAGCGAAAAGATGGCAAGGCTGGGCGTGCGCAGATAACGCTCCACCCTTCCCCTCTCCCCTTGAGGGAGAGCACGGTTTTCTGCGTTCAGCAGAAAACCGGGTGAGAGGTTCTCTCCGCGAGTCGGATGCTTGTGGAACCAACCCCTCATCCGCCCTTCGGGCACCTTCTCCCTCAAGGGGAAGGAAAGAACCCTACCCCACCAGCTCCACCCGAAACCCATATCGCGCACTCGCCCCCGGCCCCAGCACATCGCCATACGGCCGCTCCGCCAGCTCATCGCTCCCGCCCACCTGCGCCGCAGTCCCATGCCACGGCTCTAGGCACACGAACCCCGCCCCGGCCTTCGACCAGATCGCAAAATTCGGCAAATTCTCCCAGGTCAGCCGCACCGCCTTGCCGCCCGCTTCATAGCGCAACCCCGCCCCGGCCCCTTCGGGAAACAGCATCGCGTCGCCCGCGAACAGGTCATGGCTCAGCACCAGTTCCCCCGCCTCGAACGGCGATGGCAGCGCCTCCGGCTTCACCAGCCCGCCCGAAAGCCGCACCAGGTCCGGCGTCCCGCCATTGTCCAGCACCACGCGATGCTCCAGCCCGTCACAGGCAGGCAGCGGCCACACGAAGGCTGGATGAAAGCCGATCCCGAACGGCATCGGCCGATGATCGAGATTGCTCACCTCCGCCATGACGCTCACGCCGCGCCCCTCGACCCGATGCTCCAGCGCCAGCAGGAATTCGAACGGAAAGATCGAATGACTGGCCTGCCCCGACCGAAGCGCGAACCGGCAGAAATCGGCCCCGCTTGCCACCAGCTCGAATTCGCTGCGCCGGGCAAAACCATGCTGCCCCATCGGGTAGCGAAAGCCCTCGATCCGCACATGATCGTCCGGCGCCCGGCCCACGATCGGAAACAGCACCGGCGACCGCCCGCTCCAGAACGCCGCATCACCGTCCCACAACCAGTCCTGCCCATCGCTGGTCACAATCGACTGCATCTCCGATCCGAGAGGGGAGACTTCGACAGTCACATGCTCATTGCCGATGCGAATATTGGTCATGAAATGCTCCTGAATTGCCTCACCCTAACCCAAGAAGGGGGAAACAGCTTCGTATGTTGGCAACGTCGTGCCACATCCACCCGGCCTCACCCTCCCCCTTGTGGGAGGGAAGCGAGATAGGACTTAGCGTTTGCTAAGTCCGTAAATCGAGCAGGGTGGGGGTTTGCCTCCGCAAACACGATACCGCTCTTGCCCACAAACCACGGATACTTCAAGAACCTGCTCATGTCCCTGCCGCTCTTGCCCATCGACGACGCCCTGCCGGCCCTGCAAGCGGCGCTGGCCGCCGGCCCCTATGCCGTTCTCGTCGCCCCGCCCGGCGCCGGCAAGACCACCCGTGTTCCCCTCGCCCTCCTCGCCGCCCCCTGGCGCCAGGACCGCCGCATCGTCATGCTCGAACCGCGCCGCCTCGCCGCCCGCGCCGCCGCCGCCCAGATGGCGCGGCTATCGGGCGAAGAGGTCGGCCAGACCGTCGGCTATCGCGTCCGTATGGACACCAAGGTTTCTGCCCGAACCCGCATCGAGATCGTCACCGAAGGCGTCTTCACCCGCATGCTGCTCGACGATCCCGAACTGACCGGCATTGCCGCCGTGCTGTTCGACGAATTTCACGAACGCAGCCTCGACGGCGATCTCGGCCTCGCCCTCACCCTCGACGCCGCGGCGCTCCGCCCCGACCTCCGCGTCCTCGTCATGTCCGCCACATTGGACGGCGCCCGCGTGTCCCGCCTGCTGAACGACGCCCCGGTCATCGAAAGCCAGGGCCGCGCCTTCCCGGTCCAAACCATCCATCGCGAGCCCGATCCGCTCCAGCGCCTCGAAGACCAGGTCACATCAGCCGTTCTTGCCGCCTTGCGCGATCACGAAGGCTCCGCCCTCGTCTTCCTGCCCGGCCAGGGCGAAATCGTCCGGGTGGCCGAGCGCCTCGCCACCCGCCTCCCCGCCAATACCGATATCGCCCCACTCTATGGCCAGCTCACCCCGGCCGAACAGGATCGCGCCATCCGCCCCGCCGAACCGGGCCGCCGCAAGGTCGTCCTCGCCACCTCGATTGCCGAAACCTCGCTCACCATCGACGGCGTCCGCATCGTGGTCGATAGCGGCTTCCGCCGCGTTCCGGTCTATGAACCCAATACCGGCCTCACCACGCTGGCCACAAGCCGCGTCTCCCGCGCCGGGGCCGACCAACGCCGCGGCCGCGCCGGCCGCACCAGTCCCGGCGTCGCCATCCGCCTGTGGAACGAGGGGCAGACCTCGGCGCTCGAACCCTTCGACACCCCCGAAATCCTTGCCGCCGACCTCGCCGGCTTCGCGCTCGACCTGGCCAATTGGGGCGTCACCGATCCATCGACCCTGCTTTTCCTCGATCCCCCGCCGGCCCCTGCCTGGGCCGAAGCCGCCAGCCTGCTCAAATCCCTCGACGCGCTCGACCCCGCCGGCCGCATCACCGCCGAAGGCAAGGCCCTCGCCCGCCTGCCGCTGCATCCGCGCCTCGCCCACATGGTCGTCGCCGGCGCCGCCGAAGACGACGCCATCACCGCCGCGGAGCTCGCCGTCCTCATCTCCGAACGCGGCCTGGGCGGCGACGGCACCGACCTCGCCCACCGTCTCGACCGCTTCCGCACCGACCGTGGCAAGCGCGCCGAGGATGCCCGCAATCTTGCCCGGCGCTGGGCAGGTGCAAACAGCAGGCAAACCACGGGCAATCTCCCTGCAGGCTGGCACCTTGCCCATGCCTTTCCCGATCGTGTCGCCCAATCAACCGCCCGCGGCAAATTCCGCCTCGCCAACGGCCGCCAGGCCAGCCTCGACGAAACCGACGCCCTCGCATCCGCGCCCTTCCTCGTCGTCACCGACCTCACCGGCGCCGCCGCCACCAGTCATATCCGCGCCGCCGCCGCCCTCGACCGCGCCGATCTCGAAACGCTCTTTGGCCATCGCATCACCGAAACCACGACGCTGACCTTCGACCCCGCCTCAGCCAGCATCCGCGCCCGCCGCCAGCGCCAGTTCGGCGCCCTGCGCCTCGCCGACGATCCGGTCTCCGTCACCGACCTCGACCAGGCCGCCGCCCTCCTGGCCACAGCCGCCCTGCGCCGCCCGGAAACGCTGCCCTGGACCAAGGAGCAAAAGGCCCTGCGCGCCCGGGCCACCTATCTCCACGAAACCCTGGGTAAAGCCTGGCCCGACCTTTCCGACGCTGCCCTTGCTGCCGATCCGGCCTGGCTCGCGCCCCATATTCTGGGCCAAACCCGCCTCGCCGCCATCACCGCCGCCCATCTCGGCAATGCCCTCGACGTGGCTCTGCCCTGGTCCCAGCGCCAGGAAATCGACCGCCTGCTGCCCAGCCACTTCACCGCGCCATCCGGCAGCCACCTGCCCATCGATTACGCCGCCGAAAACGGCCCCGCGCTCGAAATCCGCGTGCAGGAACTCTTCGGCCTCGACCGCCACCCTGCTGTGGCCGGCGGCAAGGTTCCGCTGCTGCTCATCCTGCTTTCCCCGGCCCATCGTCCCATCCAGACCACCAGAGACCTCCCCGGCTTCTGGCGCGGTAGCTGGAAAGATGTCGCCAAGGACCTCAAGGGCCGCTATCCCCGCCACTTCTGGCCGGACGACCCGATCAATGCCGCCGCGACAGCACGAGCCAAGCCGAGGGGAACTTAGTCCTTCTCTTCCCCTCTCCCCTTGAGGGAGAGGGTGGTTTTCTGCGTCCAGCAGAAAACCGGGTGAGGGGTACTGCGCCCTCCCATGCTTCGATGTTGGCGGAAGCAACCCCGCATCCGCCCTTCGGGCACCTTCTCCCTCAAGGGGAGAAGGCCACCGCCTGACCCTCTCCGTCCCAACAAAAAGGCCCCGGATCGCTCCGGGGCCTTTCTCTACTCAGCAGGTGAAAAATTCAGCGCCACGCCATTGATGCAGTAGCGCAACCCCGTCGGCGGCGGGCCATCGGGGAACACATGCCCCAGATGGCTGCCGCAGGTGGCGCAATGCACCTCCGTCCGCACCATGCCGTGGCTCTTGTCGGTAGTCGTCTCCACCGAGCCCGGCAGCGGATCGTTGAAGCTCGGCCAGCCGGTGCCGCTTTCAAATTTCAGCGTCGACCGGAACAGCGGCGTATCGCAGCCGGCGCAGGAAAACGTGCCCTGCCGGTGCTCATGCAGCAGCGCACAGGAACCGGGCCGCTCGGTGCCGTGATTGCGCATCACCTCATATTGTTCCGGCGTGAGCCTGGCGCGCCACTCGGCATCGGTATGGGTCACCTTGAAGGCATGGCTGTCCATCGGTTACTCCTTTTGTCGCCCTGTCATTCGCATCGGATATAGGATTGGTTACGTCCCGCCCATACCGCGCGTTGCATCAATTCGTGCTGATCGTATGCCAAAGGCCCGCCATGTCCATTGTCAGCTCTCTCGAACAGCTCGAAGCGCTCTATACACCCGCCCCCGCCGCCGCCTCGACCACCAAGGTCGCCCATGCCATGACGCCGCACTATCGGCGCCTCATTGAAGCGAGCCCCTTCGCCGCCCTCGCCACGGTCGGCCCCGAGGGTATCGACTGCTCGCCGCGCGGCGACCAGCCCGGCTTCGTCCGCGTCCACGATGACCACACCCTGATGATGCCGGATCGCCGCGGCAATAACCGCATCGATTCCCTGCGCAACATCGTGCGCGACCCGCGCTGCGCCTTTCTGTTCCTGCTGCCCGGCAGCGGCACCACCTTCCGCGCCCACGGGCGCGCCCATCTCAGCGTCGATCCCGACCTGCTGGCGAGCTTCGCCGTCGAGGGCAAGGCGCCCCGCTCGGTCATCGTCATGAGAATCGACGAGCTCTATTTCCAGTGCGCCCGCGCCATCGTCCGCTCCGAACTCTGGAACCCGGCCCGCCACATTGACCCCAAATCTCTCCCCACACCCGGCGAAATCCTCGCCGCCATGACGGACAACCAGGTTGGCGGCGAAGCCTATGACCAAGCCTGGCCGGAACGCGCCCGGCAGACCATGTGGTAAGCCGCTGAAGCCGGTGGCGTCATCGGCCTGCCATGCTCTACCGTTACCAGCAGCACTGATCAGTCCATGGGCGGGGAACGATGCTGAAATTCGTGGTCATGAGCGACCTGCATGTCATGCCGCAAGGCGAGCTGTCGATGACGCTCGATACCGGGGCCCGGCTGGAACAGGCGGTCGATGCGGTGATTGCCCGCTATGGCGATGCCGATTTCTGCGTCCTGGCCGGTGATCTCGCCGATCTGGGCCAACCGGCCGCCTATCGGCGCCTCAAGGCCATCATCGCCCGCCTGCCCATCCCGGTGCATATCACCCTGGGCAATCACGACCACCGCCCGTCATTCCTCTCCGTCTTCGGCGACCATTTCGTCGCCGAGACCGGCAAGATCGACAAGATCATCGACATCAAGGGCTACCGCATCATCCTGCTCGACTCTTCCGAGCCTGGCCGCGTCGATGGCGTGCTGACCCAAGCCCAGATAGCCTGGCTCAAGGCCCGGCTGGCCGAGGCTGCCGACCGGCCCGTCATCGTCATCCTCCATCACAATGCCAATGCCCTTCATATCGAATCGGACAATATCGCCATCCTCGATCCGGAGGCCTTCATCCAGGCGCTCAAGACCCATCCCGATATCCGCCAGGTCATCGCCGGACATGTTCATCTGACCTCCACCGCCACCTGGCGCGGCCTGAGCTTCACCACCCTGTCGGGCAATCATTATTCCTGCAGCGTCGACCAGCCCCACATCCCCATGCGCCGCCTCGCCGGCCCCGGCCAGATGGCCTTCATCATCGCCGACGCCGACAGCACCACCGTCCTCTTCGACGACTACATCGACGGCAATGATGAGATTTTTCTCGAAGACTAACAAAGCCCGTTGGGGGCACCATTTGCCTTCGAGCCGGTCAAGGCGAGGCGAAAACGCCCGTTGCCGAGAACCGGCGCGCAGCGTGCGTTCGGCACGTGAGCACCGGAAGCGGAGGAAATGGGTGTTTGCAGGCCGGCATGGCCCGAAAGATGGGCAAATGGTGGGAGTAACAAGGATTGAACTTGTGACCCTTCGCGTGTGAAGCGAATGCTCTCCCGCTGAGCTATACTCCCGTCGCCATTGGCGAAAGTCTTTAGAGAGATGGTGGGCGTAACAAGGATCGAACTTGTGACCCCCTCGATGTCAACGAGGTGCTCTCCCGCTGAGCTATACGCCCATCTCTCCGGGATGGCCCGGCCGCAAGGCCGTTCCAGTGGCGCGGATAGACCATAAAAACCCCGAAGGGGTCAAGTGGGCAGATTGATTGAACTTCGGCGACCGAATGGAAACCAGATGGTTCACCACCCACGATGTCATCCCGGCGCAGGCCGGGATCCATCCCGAGATATCCCCGCCGCCGCAAGGTGGATCGCTGGACCGCCACATTCATTCACGCATCTCAGGATGGATCCCGGGTCAAGCCCGGGATGACACCGCGCAAGGTGAAGCGGTAGCGCTCACGCCGCCAGCAACCGCTCGACCTCGTTCACCAGATCCTTGAGATGAAACGGCTTGCTCAGCACCGAGGCATCCTTGGGCGCGTCGCTGTCGGGGTTCAGCGCCACCGCGGCAAAGCCGGTGATGAACATCACCTTGAGGTCGGGGTCGAGTTCGGTGGCGCGCCGCGCCAGCTCGATCCCGTCCATTTCCGGCATCACGATATCGCTGAGCAGCAGCGAGAACGGTTCCTCGCGCAGCCGTTCATAGGCCGAAAGCCCGTTGTCGAACGACACGACCTCGTAGCCCGCATTCTTGAGCGCACGCGTCAGGAACTGGCGCATGTCGTTATCGTCTTCCGCGAGCAGAATTCGCTTCATCGGGGTCTCCAGCCGGTTTGGCTCTGTCTGAGTCGGACTATAGCGAACGATGTTTAAGCGAAGTTTGCCTGCAGGGCAAAATCTCCTCTGCCCGTGATTTCCGTTTTCCAATCCTGCGGCAATCTGGACAAGCCGGGCGCAAAGCGCGACACTGACAGGCAAATCACTCTGCGCCGGCAAAGGCGCCCTTCGGGGAGGCATCGTGCGGTCCGACTATTGGGATCAGCCTGCATTCGAAACCATCCGGCCACGCCGGCTGGTCACACCTTTGGTGTTCAATTCCCCCCATTCGGGCCGCGTCTATCCCGAGCGCTTCCTCGCCATGACCCGGCTCGATCATCTGTCGATCCGCCAGTCCGAGGATGCCTGGGTCGATGAGCTCTTCGCCCGCGCGCCCCATCTGGGCGCCCCCATGCTGCGGGCGCATTTCCCCCGCGCCTATCTCGACGTCAACCGCGAGCCGTGGGAACTCGATCCCACCATGTTCGTCGAGCCCCTGTCCGAGCGCTTCAACACCACCTCGCCCCGTGTTGCCGCCGGGCTGGGCACGCTGGCCCGCGTCGTGGCCGAGAACAAGCCCATCTATCGTGACCGGCTGACGCTCGATGACGCCCGCATGCGTATCGACGGCATCTACCATCCCTATCACGCGGCCCTGCAGAAGCTGCTGAGCGAAGCCATTGCCGCCTTCGGCGTCGCCTTGCTGATCGATTGCCACTCCATGCCGCGCATCACCCGCTCCAATGACAAGGCCGCGCCCGATATCGTGCTGGGCGACCGCTATGGCACCACCTGCGCGCCCGGCCTGGTCGACCTGGCCGAAACCATTTTCGCCAGCGCCGGCCTCAAGGTCGCCCGCAACCGCCCCTATGCCGGCGGCTTTGCCACCCGCACCTATGGCCGCCCCCAGCATGGCGTGCATGCCTTGCAGATCGAAATCAGCCGCCACCTCTATATGAACGAGGTGACCCTGGCCAAAAATGCCGATTTCGACGCCATCCGCAGCCTGGTCGAACGCCTGATCTTCGCCCTGATCGGCCTGGACCTGGTGTCATTGGTCGGCAGCCAGCCGGTGATCGACAAGGAAGCGGCGGAGTAGCGTCGGGCTGCACGAAGTCACTCCCACCCACCGCGTCATTCCCACCCACCGAACCCGATGGCGTCGTGAACGGCCCTTCGAACCGAGACAGCGCCCCCGGACCCGCCCATGACCCTCGATCTCGCCAAAGTCGAAGCCACCCTCCTTGAGGCCGCCGAGGCCGCCGCCACGCGCACCCTGCCGCTGTTCCGCACCCCATTGGCCATCGACAACAAATACACCGTCGGCTTCGACCCGGTGACCGAGGCCGATCGCGGCGCCGAAACCGCCATTCGCGCCGTCATCGCCCGGCACTTCCCCGATCACGCCATTATCGGCGAGGAATGGGGCAGTTCCGGCGAGAGCCCCTATACCTGGATCATCGACCCCGTCGACGGCACCCGCGCCTTCATTTCCGGCGCGCCCGTCTGGGGCACGCTGATCGGCTTCGCCCATGATGGCGTCGCCATTGCGGGCATCATGAGCCAGCCCTTCATCGGAGAAACCTTCCTCGCCGTGCCCGGCCGCGCCACCTACCGCCACGGTGACATCACCACGCCCATCCGCAGCAGCGGCCAGACCGAGCTGGCGCCGTCCCGCGTCTTCACCACCACCCCCGCTCTGTTCGACACGCCCGAGCTGGCCAGCAAGTGGCATTCCGTCGAATCCGCCACCCGCCTGCAGCGCTTCGGCATGGATTGCTACGGCTACGCACTGCTCGCCGCCGGCCACGCCGACCTGGTCATCGAGCCGCGTCTCAATACCTATGACATCGCCGCCCTCGTCCCCATCATCCGCGAAGCCGGCGGCGCCATAGCCTGCTGGGACGGCAGCGAACCCACCGCCGGCGGCAATGTCATAGCCGCCGCAACACCCGAACTGTTGGAAAAAGCACTGGCGCTGGTGAATGCGAGCTAGCGCCACAAGTCTCTCAGTCGGGCTCCCTCCCCCTTGCGGGGAGGGTAGCGAAGCTAGGCCCAACGGGCTGTAGCGGAGCTGGGTGGGGGTGCGTAGGCCACGATATCCCGGCTCTCACCCCCACCCTTGATCCCTCCCCGCAAGGGAAGGGTGGACGACTGCACGATCGCCTACTCGCTCTGTTCCGTAATAAACGCATCGAACGCCGCAAACACCTGCCCGCGGATCGTGTCGCTTTCCATGAACAACTCATGCCGCGCCCCGGCGATCACCACGTGCCGTCCGGTGCGCAGGCGCAGACCCAACTGCTCGATAGCCGGCGCCGAAACCACCTCGTCCCGCGCCGCCGCCAGCATCAGCAGCGGCACCCGGATGCGGGCGGGAAAACTGTCCCGCCCCGCCTCGGCCATGGCACCAAAGGCCGACGCCGCCCAGCGCACGGTCGGCACCCCGATTCCCAGCTCCGGCCGCGCCTTGATGACATCGACCGCCCGCATATAGCGGATCATGTCGCCGGTCAGCGGGTTATTGGCAAAAGTCGCCTCCGACATAGGCTTGTCCGCCTTGCGTCCGACAGGCACCTGCCCCAGCCCCAAAAAGCTGAGTGCCTCGCATATGCGCGCCATGCCGGCCATGCTGAGCGGCTGCTTGTCCAGCGCCAGCATCGGCGCCGACAGGAATATCCGGTCGAACATCATCCGGTCATTGATGCCCGCAAACAGCGAAGCCAGCCCGCCCATGGAGTGGCCCACCAGGTAATAGGGCGGCGGGCAGTCCGGCAGCAGGATTTCGCCGTGGAAGCTGCGCAGGTCGGTCCAGTAATCCTCGAATCTGTCGACATAGCCGAGCGCGCCATTGCCGATCAGCCGGTCCGACCCACCCTGCCCGCGCCAGTCGAACGTGGCGACGGCAAAGCCGCGCCGCCGGAAATCGGCGATGGTCTCGAAATATTTCTCGATGAATTCGGTGCGCCCCTGCACGAGGCAGATCGTCCCCCGATGCGCCCCATCCGATTTGGGCCAGGTCGCATAGCGCAGTTGCACATTGTCCGACGTCCTGAAAAAGCCCGCCCGTCCACCCTCGGGCATGGGATTGGATGGGATATTGACGAGATCAGGTCCATGCGGATCGACAACGGCGTTCATGGCGGCCCTTTGTGAGGTAGGCACTATTTCTGTATCGAGATTCGCGGGCCCGCCGAGTCGAAAATGGCTGGCTCTGAGAACCGGAGCGCAGCGTACATGAGTACGTGTGCACCGGAAGCGCAAGAGCCAGCCATTTGCAGGTCGGCGGCTGCGAAGATCGATGCAGAAAAGGAAAACCGGCATCTCTGTTGGAGATACCGGCTTCCTGTTGCGGCCCATGCGGGGGGCGGGTGATGGACCGCGTTGGGTTCGTGCAGGGGTTTCCCTCAGCACATGCCCCGTTCTAGCGCCGCCACCCTGAACTCGACCGGACTCATCCGTTCATATTCGGTTCATTTTCTCGCCCACCGCGGCACCCCTTGAACCCGAAAAAACCTGCCCCCATATTTCGATCGTTCGCCGGCATTACCGGGAACCCCGACCTCGGAAACTCATCGCTCGCCTAACGCAGGGAGCGCTGAACGAGACCACCGGGACATCCACGTTGCTCACAGGAGAATGTGACCATGCAGACCATCGATTTTTCCCCCTTCTATCGCTCCACCGTCGGCTTTGACCGCGTCTTCAACCGTCTCGATACCCTGGTCGGGCAGGAAACCAAGACCTACCCTCCCTACAATATCGAGCGCACCGGTGATGACGCCTATCGCATCTCGATCGCCGTCGCCGGCTTTGCCAATGGCGACATTGCCATCGAGACCAAGGAAAACAGCCTGGTCGTCAAGGGCGCCAAGCCGGCCGAGACTGCCGACAAGGCCCGTGAATTCCTCCATCGCGGCATTGCCGAGCGCGCCTTCGAGCTGCGCTTCCAGCTTGCCGACTATGTCGAGGTGAACGGCGCCAGCCTGGAAAACGGCCTGCTGCACCTGCAACTGAAGCGCGAACTGCCCGAAAGCAAGAAGCCGCGCTCCATCCAGATCAATGCCGGCACCCAGCCGACCATCGAGGATAAGTCGGTTAACTAAGCCCGACACCTCCCGGTGACGATAAAGGCGCAGTCCGCAAGGGCTGCGCCTTTTTATTTGTCCGGATACCCCCTCCCAGCAAACAGCCCACTCACATCCCCATCGCGGAACCTCCACCGCCCCAGCAAGTTGAGTCCCCAAACCACCAGCGTCCAAGGGACTCCATCCATGAAAACACCCGCCATCGCCCTCAAGGCCAATGCCAAATCCGCCGTCATCGACATCCTGAACGCCCGCCTCGCCGATGCCATCGATCTGGCCCTCATCACCAAGCAGGCGCATTGGAACCTCAAGGGGCCCAATTTCATCGCCGTCCATGAAATGCTCGATCCCATGCGCGCCGCCATCGATACCCATGTCGATATCATCGCCGAGCGCATCGCCCAGCTCGACGGCATCGCCCTGGGCACCAGCCAGATCGTCGCCAAGGCCACTGCATTGGCGCCCTATCCCACCGATATCCGCAAGGTATCCGATCATCTCTCCGCCCTGGCCGATCGCTACGCCACCCTGGCCAACCAGGTCCGCGAGGATATCGACGCCACCGACGAAGCCGGCGATGCCGATGCCGCCGACATCCTCACCGCCTTCTCGCGCGAACTCGACAAGGACCTCTGGTTCATCAAGTCCCATCTCGAATAGGAAATCGGCAGCTTTCCCATCCCGGCCCGACATATCTTGGGCCGGGATGCTCGATTTTCGCCGCGTCACGCCGCAAATCCTACTGTTTCCTATCAGAAAGTTGGAAATTTCCTACTTTCTGTGACGGAAGCATGGCAAATCCGCTTGCCCCCAGTTTTGAATTATGCAAATGTGCAGGCGTTAGGGCAGTACACCTGTCCTATCTGACGCATTGCCCCGCTCTCCGCGGCAAGCATGCACGCTGGTCCGGCTGGCCCGCTTTAGATGAGCGGAAACGGATAGGCGGGGTTGAAGATGGTCGGAAGTATTTCGCTTCAGGCCGAGCCGAAAGGCAGGGTTGCGAGGTCTGGAGCGAAGCGTACATTAAGTACGTGAGCACCGGAAGCTGAGCGAACCCGAACTTGTAGGCCGGCATCAGGCGAGAGACGAAGACCAGCCCGAATTGAGTGGCCATTTGGATGCAGCGCCACTCCCCACGCATGGACACGTTTGCTCTTTCGAGTCGTACCGTTGTAGTACGACCCGCATAAGCAACGCGCCCACAGAGGACGGAACGCATCCAGCCCGCCGGGCGACCGGCACCATCAGGATGCACACGACATAGCGACAGAGCCCGGCAGCGGGCGCGACCAACGAAACGAGGAAAAGCCATGGCACACGCGCGGAACGGATCTCCAACTCCCGTCACGACGAAGACCGCCAACAGCAAAACCTTGATTGAGAACGGTCGCCGCGTCGCTCCGTCAGGCCGCCCCGGGGCCCAGGGTCTCTATGACCCGGCCAACGAACACGATGCCTGCGGCATCGGCATGATCGCCAACATCAAGAACAAGCCCAGCCACGAAGTGGTCGAGAAGGGTCTCGAAATCCTCGAGAATCTCGAACACCGCGGCGCCGTGGGCGCCGACCCGCTGATGGGCGACGGCGCCGGCATCCTGGTGCAGACCCCGCATGCCTTCTTCAAGAAGGTGCTGCCCTTTGCTCTGCCCGAAAAGCATCACTACGCCGTAGCCATGCTGTTCTATCCCAACACATCGGGCCTGCGCGATCGCGTGGCCGAAGTGGTGCATGGCTGCCTCGCCGCCGAAGGCCTGGCGCTGCTCGGCGAGCGCGTCGTGCCGACCGACAATTCGAGGCTCAGCGCCGGCGTCATCGAGACCCAACCGGTCATCGAGCAGATGGTCATCGCCCGCCCCGATGGCCTGACCCTCGACGAATTCGAGCGCAAGCTGCTCATCGTGCGCAAGGTCATCTCAAACACCGTCTATGCCAAGGTGCCCGAGAGCAACAGCGACAACGGCTTCTATGTCGTCTCCATGTCGGCCCGCACCATCGTCTATAAGGGCATGTTCCTGGCCTACCAGCTCGGCCCCTTCTATCCCGATCTCGGCGACGAGGCGTTCGAGAGCGCCATCGCCTTGGTCCATCAGCGCTTTTCCACCAACACCTTCCCCTCCTGGAAGCTGGCCCACCCCTACCGCATGACCACCCATAATGGTGAAATCAACACCATCCGTGGCAACGTCAACTGGATGGCCGCCCGCCAGGCCTCGGTCTCCTCGCCCCTCTTCGGCGATGACATTACCAAGATCTGGCCGATCTCCTACGAAGGCCAGTCCGATACCGCCTGCTTCGACAACGCGCTCGAATTCCTCGTGCGCGGCGGCTATTCGCTGCCGCACGCGGCCATGATGCTGATCCCCGAAGCCTGGGCCGGCAATCCGCTGATGGATGAGACGCGCCGCGCCTTCTACGAATATCACGCCGCCCTGATGGAGCCATGGGACGGCCCCGCCGCCATGTCGCTCAGCGACGGCCGCTACGTCGTCGCTACCCTCGACCGCAACGGCCTGCGCCCCGCGCGCTACCTCGTGACCAAGGAAGGTCATGTCGTCCTCGCCTCCGAATCCGGCGTGCTCGACATTCCCGACGAAGACATCGTCGAGCGCTGGCGCCTGCAGCCAGGCCGCATGCTGCTGATCGACCTCGAAGAGGGTCGCATCATCTCCGATGACGAGATCAAGCGGACGCTGGCCACGAAGAACCCCTATGCCGAATGGCTCGCCCGCAGCCAGATCGTGCTGGAAGACCTGCCCGCCGTGCCGCCCAAGGCCCCCCAGACCACCGAGTCCCTGCTCGATCGCCTGCAGGCCTTCGGCTACACCCAGGAAGACATCAAGCTGCTGATGACGCCCATGGCCACGACAGGCCAGGAAGCCGTCGGCTCCATGGGCACCGACACGCCCATTTCCGCCCTGAGCCAGAAGTCCAAGCTCCTTTACACCTATTTCAAGCAGAACTTCGCCCAGGTCACCAATCCGCCCATCGACCCGATCCGCGAGGAATCGGTGATGAGCCTCGTCAGCTTCATCGGCCCGCGCCCCAACATCTTCGACCTTGAAGGCGTCAGCCGCGAAAAGCGTCTCGAAGTGCGTCAGCCCATTCTCACCAACGAGGATCTCGAAAAGATCCGCGCTATCGGTGGCATGGATACCAACCAGTTCAAGACCAAGACCATCGACATCACCTATCCCGCCGATATGGGCGCGGTGGGCATGGAAGCGGCTATCGATGCCATCTGCCAGGAGGCCGAGGCCGCCGTCCGGGGCGAATACAACATCATCATCCTGAGCGACCGGCGCATTGCCGCCGACCGGCTCGATATCCCGACTCTGCTGGCGCTCGCCGCGGTGCACCACCACTTGATCCGCAAGGGGTTGCGCACCTCGACAGGCCTCGTCGTGGAAACCGGCGAAGCCCGCGAAATGCACCATTTCGCCATGCTGGCCGGTTATGGCGCCGAAGCCATCAACCCCTATCTGGCCTTCGAGGTGCTCTCCGCGCTCCATGCCGAGGGCGAATTCCCCGACGAGGTGGATGCCGCCGAAGTCGTGCACCGCTATATCAAGTCGGTGGGCAAGGGCCTGCTTAAGGTCATGTCCAAGATGGGCATCTCCACCTACCAGTCCTATTGTGGCGCCCAGATTTTCGACGCCGTCGGCCTCAAGACCGATTTCGTCAAGCGCTTCTTCTTCGGCACTGCCACCACCATCGAGGGCGTCGGCCTGGCCGAGGTCGCCGAGGAAACCGTGCGCCGCCACCGCGACGCCTTCGGCGACGACGCCGTGCTGCGCAAGGCGCTCGATGTAGGCGGCGAATATATGTACCGCATCCGCGGCGAAAAGCATGCCTGGAGCCCCGACGTGGTCTCCGATCTGCAACACGCCGTCCGGACGAAGGACGAAAGCCCCGAAACGGCGCAGGAGCGCTATGACAGCTTCGCCGCCCGCGTGAATTCGGGCGAAAACGGCTACCTGGCCATCCGCAACCTCTTCGACATCAAGCCGCTCGGCGAAGCCGTGCCGCTCGATGAGGTCGAGCCCGCCGTGGACATCGTCAAGCGTTTCGTCACCGGCGCCATGTCCTTCGGCTCCATCTCGCGCGAAGCCCACACCACCCTGGCCCAGGCGATGAACCGCATTGGCGGCAAGTCCAATACCGGCGAAGGCGGCGAGGAGCCCGATCGCTACAAGCCCCTGCCCGATGGCTCGCAGAACCCGTTGCGTTCGGCCATCAAGCAGATCGCGTCCGGCCGCTTCGGCGTCACCACCGAATACCTGGTCAATGCCGACGCCCTCCAGATCAAGGTCGCGCAGGGCGCCAAGCCCGGCGAAGGCGGTCAGTTGCCCGGCCACAAGGTCGACTGGATCGTCGCCAAGACGCGCCATTCCACCCCCGGCGTCGGCCTCATCAGCCCGCCGCCGCATCACGACATCTATTCCATCGAAGACCTCGCCCAGCTCATCTACGATCTAAAGAACGTCAATGAGCAGGCCGATATCTCGGTCAAGCTGGTGTCCGAAGTCGGCGTCGGCACGGTCGCTGCCGGCGTCGCCAAGGCGCGCGCCGACCACATCACCGTCTCCGGCTATGATGGCGGCACCGGCGCTTCGCCCCTGACCTCGCTCAAGCATGCCGGCGGCCCCTGGGAAATCGGCCTCGCCGAAACCCACCAGACACTGGTGCTGAACCGCCTGCGTTCGCGCGTCGTGCTGCAGGTCGATGGCGGTCTCAAGACCGGCCGCGACGTGCTCATCGGCGCCCTGCTCGGCGCCGACGAATTCGGCTTCTCCACCGCGCCTTTGATCGCGGCCGGCTGCATCATGATGCGCAAGTGCCACCTCAATACCTGCCCGGTTGGCGTCGCCACCCAGGACCCGGTTTTGCGCAAGCGCTTCAAGGGCACGCCCGAGCACGTCATCAACTACTTCTTCTTCATCGCCGAAGAGCTGCGTGGCCTGATGGCGTCAATGGGTGCCCGCACGATGCGCGACCTCATCGGCCGCTCGGACCTGCTCGACCAGAAGAAGGTGGTCGAATACTGGAAGAGCCAGGGCGTCGATTTCAGCAAGCTGATCTACAAGCCCGAGCCCATCGGCGGCGACACGCTCTATCACTCCGAGTTCCAGAACCATCACCTCGAAGCCGTGCTCGACCGCAAGCTGGTCGAGCTGGCCGAGCCGGCTCTGGCCCGCGGTGAAGCCGTGCAGATCGAGCTGCCCATCCGCAGCCGCGACCGCTCGGCCGGCGCCATGCTGTCGGGCGCACTTGCCCGCAAGTACGGTCATGAAGGCCTCCCCGACGACACCATCTCGATCAAGCTGACCGGCACCGCCGGCCAGAGCTTCGGCGCCTTCCTCGCCCGCGGCATCTCCATCGACATGGTGGGCGACGCCAACGACTATGTCGGCAAGGGTCTCTCCGGCGGCCGCATCGTCGTACGCCCGTCCGACAAGGCCGCCTTCGAGCCTTCCAGGTCCATCATTGTCGGCAACACCGTGCTCTATGGCGCCATTGCAGGCGAGTGCTACTTCCGCGGCATAGCCGGCGAACGCTTCGCCGTGCGCAATTCCGGCGCCATCGCCGTTGTCGAAGGCACCGGCGATCACGGCTGCGAATATATGACCGGCGGTGTCGTCGTCGTCATCGGCCAGACCGGCCGCAACTTCGCTGCCGGCATGAGTGGCGGCGTCGCCTATGTCCTCGACGAAGACGAGACCTTCCGCGAGCGCTGCAACCTCGCCATGGTCGAGCTGGAGCCGGTGTCCGAGGAAGAAGCGCTGATGCAGAAGCTACACCACCATGGCGGAGACCTCGAATGGCATGGCCGCGTCGATATATCGGGCGACATGACCAAGCATGACGACGAGCGCCTGCACCAGCTCATCTCCAACCACCTGCACTATACCGGCTCGGACCGCGCCAAATTCATTCTCGACCACTGGGTCGAGATGCGCCCGAAATTCGTCAAGGTGATGCCGGTGGAATACCGCCGCGCCATCAAGGAGATGGAAAAGAAGCGGGCGAGTGGCGCAATGGGCGTGGCGGCAGAGTAAGGAGAGAGCGAAAATGGGTAAGGTAACAGGCTTTCTCGAGATCGAGCGCGAAGAGCCCAGGTATGAACCGGCTTCCGACCGCATCCGGCATTTTGGCGAATTCACCATTCCCATGTCGGAAGGCCGCATCGTCGATCAGGCGGCGCGCTGCATGGATTGCGGCGTGCCCTTCTGCCACGGCGATACCGGCTGCCCGGTCAACAACCAGATCCCGGACTGGAACGACCTCGTCTACAAGGGCGATTGGGAGGAGGCTGCGCGCAACCTCCACACCACCAACAACTTCCCCGAATTCACCGGCCGCATCTGCCCCGCGCCCTGCGAGGAAGCCTGCACGCTGAACCTGGAAGACATTCCGGTCGCCATCAAGACGGTGGAACAGGCCATTGCCGACCGCGCCATCCGCAATGGCTGGATCAAGCCGCAGATATCAGCGAGCAAGACCGGCAAGTCCGTCGCCATTGTCGGCTCCGGCCCGGCCGGCATGGCTGCCGCCCAGCAGCTCGCCCGCGCCGGCCACGACGTGCATGTCTATGAGCGCGAGCCCAAGGCCGGCGGCCTGATGCGCTATGGCATCCCCGACTTCAAGATGGAAAAGCAGCATATCGACTTCCGCGTCACCCAGATGGAAGCCGAAGGCGTCACCTTCCACTACAACGAAAATATCGGCATCACCCGCCCGCTCTCCGACCTGACGGGCCGCCACGATGCCGTGCTGCTCTGCGGCGGTTCGGAAAAGCCGCGCGATGTCGATAGCGAGGGCACCGACCTCAACGGCGTCCACTTCGCCATGCCCTTCCTCGTGCAGCAGAACCGGCGCCTGGGCGGCGAGGACGTGTCCGCCGAAGTCCAGCTCACCGCGGCGGGCAAGCATGTCGTTGTGGTCGGCGGCGGCGATACCGCGTCCGACTGCGTTGGCACCAGCTTCCGCCAGGGCGCCATCGCCGTCACCCAGCTCGACGTGCGCCCCATGCCGCCCGAGCTCGAAAACAAGCTGACCAACTGGCCCAACTGGGCGGTCAAGATGCGCACTTCCTCGTCCCAGGCCGAAGGCGCCATCCGCGAATTCGCCGCCGGCACGATGAAGATCGTTGGCAATACCAGGGGCGAGGTCACCGGCGTCGAATGCGCCCGCGTCGATCGCAAGCGCCAGCCCATTCCCGGCACCGAATTCATCATCAAGGCTGACCTGGTGCTGCTGGCCATCGGCTTCGCCAGCCCGGTGCATGAAGGCATGCTGACCGAGCTGGGCGCCCAGTTCGACAAGCGCGGCAATCTCTTCGCCGACACCATGAGCTACAAGACCACGGTCCCTAAGGTCTATGCCGCCGGCGACATGCGCCGCGGTCAGTCCCTCGTCGTCTGGGCCATCCGCGAAGGCCGCCAGGCCGCTCGCTCCATCGACTTCGATCTCATGGGCAAGACGGATTTGCCGCGCTGATTTGCGTTAACAGATGACCGGCTAGCCACCGGACCCACCCTCCCCCTTGCGGGGAGGGCAGCACAGCTTGGCGCTTTGGCGCCTAGCGGCGCTGGGTGGGGGTGCGGAAGCCACGATATTTGGGCCAAACACCCCCCACCCTTGATCCCTCCCCGCAAGGGGAGGGAGATGACTGCGCGGTCGGTTCTCTTCACCTGCCGCTACCGTCGATGCCAACAGTCTGCTAACCAATTCGCGCCACCTGCTACCCGGAATCGCGCATGACCCAGAAGCCCTACACCGTCGATGAACTCATCTCGGCCAAGGCCATCGCCGCCCGCGTCGAGGCCCTCGCCAAGGAGATATCCTCTCACTATGCCGATACCGACAAGCTCGTCGTGGTCGGCCTGTTGCGCGGTTCCTTCATCTTCATCGCCGACCTGGTGCGCGAGCTCGACCTGCCCGTGGAAGTCGATTTCATGGAAGCGTCCTCCTATGGCAATTCCACCGAATCCAGCCGGGAAGTGAGAATTCTCAAGGATTTGCGCGGCGAGATCGCCGGTCGCGACGTGCTGGTCGTGGAAGACATTGTCGATACCGGCTATACGCTCAAGCACGTCCTCGAAATCCTCGAGACCCGCCATCCCCGCCGCATGGAAGTCTGCGCCCTGCTCAACAAGCCCAGCCGCCGCGAGACCGACGTCACCGCCCGCTGGGTCGGCTTCGATATCCCCGATAAATTCGTCGTCGGCTACGGCATCGACTACGCCCAGCGCAACCGCAACCTCCCCCATATCGGCGCCGTCCGCTTTACCGGCTGAACGTTTTTCTAAAACTTATCCCCGCCCGCAAAACCTCCGGCATACTGCTCACCGCCCGCCGTCATTCTCCACGGAACCGTCCGTGGGGTCCGTGCCGACACCAAACGCATCGACCCGCCCCACCGGCGCCGTCACCAGTTGTTCGAGCGTGAAGGGCTGCGCCAGCGGAGCGCTCGCCGCGGTCACCAGTTCCGCTGCCCGCGCCGGCACCCGGCTGATCGGGATCACCGCGCCCGCCACCTCCAGCAGCCGCGCCGCGCCCAGCCCCTGATAGGGCGGCCGCAGCATCACCGCCGCATCGGTGCCCAGCAGCGGATCGGCCACCGCGATGGTGACGCCGCCCCCGCGATAGAAGGCCCGGATCGTCTGGCTGAGATAGAAGGCCAGCTTGTCGGCACCCGCCGAGGAAAAATGGATGCCGTCATCCTTGCGCATGCGGGCATTCTGCCCATTCACATCGGGGCCATGCGAGGAATACTTGCCGTCTTCGCCAAGAAAACGTTCATAGATATCAAGGAATTCCGCCCCGCCCGAAAAGCTCGCCAGCCGCTGGATATTGCTGATCTGGCTGATTGCCGCCGAATATTCGCTCTTGGACATGGGCGGCAGGCCGAGCCAGATCACCGGCTTGCGGGCGGCCCGCAGCTTGCCGAGAAAACTGGTGATGCGCGCCTGGTAGGCCGCATTCCATTCGTCGGTCAGCGGTTCGTAGCTACCGCCAGGCACAGTGATTTCCTGCCGGTCGTTGATGCCGATCATCACCACGGCAAGATCGAAACTGTCGGCGGCAATCTGCTCTGATATCGCCGCATCCCAGTCGAAATAGTCGAACCGCACGAAGCCCGAGGAACTGACACCCTGGTTGATCACCACCAAGTTGGGGTCTTCGGCATAGAACCGTTCCAGCGCCCGGCTGAGATCGATGGCGAGGGAATCCCCGAATACCGCCAGCCGCGTGGCATCGGGCGCCTTTTCCACCTGCGGCTTGGGCGGTGGCAGGGCGGCGGCCGGAGCGGCCTGGCGCGGGGCCTGCTGCACCGGCGCTGGCGCCGGCTCGGGCTCCCCGAACAGCAGGTCGAACAGCGTCCGCCGCTTCTGCTGCTGCGCCACGACAATGGTTTCGGAACTCTGGGCAAAGGCGGGCGCCACGTCGATGAAGACGAGCATGCCGACCAGCAATGCGACAACCAGGCGGATCATGCCTTTCCTCTAGCAAAACCGGCGCGGCAACACCATCGACGTCCCCATCATGTTACCGCGTCGCGGCCTCCAGCGCCTCATAGGACGCTCGAGTGATGAAGCCATCCGCCACCTGCCCCTGGTCCGCCTGGAACCGCGCATAGGCCTCCTGGCTGATCGGCCCCAGCCGCCCGTCCACGATGCCGTCATAGAGTCCCAACTGCGACAGCGCCTGCTGGATCGCCTGCCGCTGCGCCAGATTGGGAAGCGCGGCACCGCGCGGCCAGTCGTCGACGAAGGCACCGCCACCCTTGAGGCGATCGGCCATATGCGCCACGCTCATGGCGTAGCTGTCCGAGAAATTGTACCCCTTGAGCACCAGATAATTCTGCGTCATCAGGAATTTAGGACCGTCCTTGCCAGCCGGCACATAAAGAAAGACCGGCAGGTTCGGATCGGCGAATTGCCGTCCCGCCACCCGCACGATTCCGCGCTCGGCAAAGAATGACACCGGTCGCAATTGGGTTCGCGTCGCCAGCAGATAGTCGAAGCCATCAGGCACCACCACTTCCATGCCCCAGTCCACGCCCGGCTGATAGCCGAGCGCCCGCAGGAAGCGCGCGCTGGTGGCCAGGGCGTCGGCCAGCGAATGGTGCAGGTCCACCCTGCCATCGCCATCCCCATCGGTGCCATGCGCCACGACATTGGATGGATTGACCTGTAAATGCCCGATGGCGCCCGCCCACGAGCCCACCAGCGATTGCGCATCGAGCGGGCCGCGCTGCACCAGCAGCAGCGCCGCGATCAGGTCGCCCTCGTCCTCGGCCAGGCGCGTGCGCCGCTGATGCACCAGCGTTGCCAGCGCCCGCACGACAGGGCCGATCAGCCGCTCATTGTCCAATACGGCGCCATAGTCGGTCTCCATCCCCCAGATGGCGCCGAGGATGAAGGGATCGACCCCATAGGCCTGGCCGACCGACGTGAACAGCGCCGAATTGCGGGCAATCGCCGCCTTGCCGCGCGCAATCCGCCCCGCCGTCACGCGGCCCTCGATATAGTCCCAGACCGGCGTGGTGAATTCGGGCTGGCTGGTTACCAGCTCCGGCACGCGCGGGTCGGGCGTCAGCCCGCCCATGGCCGCGTCATAGACGGCGCCGCTCACCCCAGCAGCCAGCGCCTTGGCGCGGAAACTGGCAATGAAACTGTCGAAGCTCTCGACGGGTTGGGCAACGGCGGAAGTGGTGAGCAGGCAGACGAGTAGCAAGGCCAAGATGTGCATATCGTCCTCCTCTGGTCCAACAAACTCGATGTCACCCGGCCTTGAGAATGGGGTAGTCCGATGGCCAGAACTACCGGTTGCGTGTCATCAGATGGCGTTCCCACCAATAGGCGGATTCGACAATCTCGGTCAGATCGTCATGCTGCGGCACCCAGCCGAGCAGGTTCCGCACCTTCTCTCCGGTCGCAGTGATCGAGGCCGGATCGCCCGGCCGGCGCGGCCCTTCTTCGGCGCGGAAATCGACGCCCGACACCGCCCGCACCGTCTCGACCACCTGCCGGACCGAATAGCCCTGGCCATAGGCGCAATTGAGCGTCGTGCTCTCCCCGCCGCCGCGCAAATGCTTGAGCAGCAACGCATGGGCCGCGATCAGGTCGGTGACATGGATATAGTCGCGGATGCAGGTGCCGTCGGGCGTTTCGTAATCTGTGCCGAAGATATCCATCTTGTCCCGCTGCCCCAAAGCGGTCTGGCACGCCACCTTGATGAGATGGGTGGCCAGCGGCGTCGATTGCCCGCTGCGCTTGCCCGGATCGGCCCCAGCGACGTTGAAGTAGCGCAAGACTCCATAGGTCATTGGATGCGCCGCCGCGACATCGGCCAGCATCCACTCGGTCATCAGCTTGGAGCGGCCATAGGGCGACATCGGGTTGAGCGGCGTGGTCTCGACCACCGGGGCCAGCCCGGTCATGCCATAGACGGCCGCGGTCGAGGAAAAGATGAAATGCTTGACCCCGCCCTTGATCGCGGCCTCGATCAGATTGCGCGAGGTCGCGGTGTTGTTGCCATAGTATTTCAGCGGGTCGATGACCGACTCGGGAACCACGATCGAGCCGGCGAAATGCACGATTTCGGTAATGCCGTGCTTTTCGATCAGCCGCCGCACATGGTCGATATCGCCGGCATTGCCGGGCTCGAAAATCGCCCGGCCATCGACGGCCCAATCGAATCCGGTGACAAGATTGTCGAGCACGACCACCTTTTCGCCGGCATCTGTCAGGTTCAGCACCATGTGGCTGCCGATATAGCCTGCCCCGCCAGTCACCAGAACGGTCATGGATTAACTCCGTATTTCAATCGCTTATTCGCCTTGATGATATTTTAGAGTGGTTGAGATAGCTTTACATTGATCCCAGCATGGAGTGCATGATTTGCCCAAGCGCGTCAGAACGGCTGTATTTCCCGTCGCCGGCCTCGGAACCCGTTTCCTTCCCGCCACCAAGGCTATGCCCAAAGAAATGCTGACGGTAGTCGATCGTCCGCTGATCCAGTATGCGGTCGATGAGGCACGCGAAGCCGGAATCGAGCATTTCGTTTTCGTCACTGGCCGCAACAAGGCTGTCATCGAAGACCATTTCGACCGCCAGTTCGAGCTTGAGGCGACGCTGGAAGCGCGCGGCAAGACGCAGGCGCTCGACGAGTTGCGCAAGGAGCTGCCCTCGGCCGGCCGCACCAGCTTCACCCGCCAGCAGGAACCCCTGGGGCTTGGTCATGCCGTCTGGTGCGCGCGCGATATCGTCGGCGACCAGCCCTTCGCCCTGCTGCTGCCCGATATGGTGTTTCGCGCCAAGCCGGGCGTTCTCCGCCAGATGATGGACGCTTACGAGGAAACCGGCGGCAACGTCATCGGCGTCGAGGAATGCGCCTGGGAGGATGTGTCCTCCTATGGTGTCGTCGTGCGCGGCGAAGGCACCGATACCGGTTTCAAGATCGATGGCATGGTCGAAAAGCCCAAGCGCGATGAGGCTCCGTCCAACCTCTTCATTTCCGGGCGCTATATCCTGCAGCCGGAAATCTTTACCCTGCTGGCCGAACAGACCAAGGGCGCAGGCGGCGAAATCCAGCTCACCGATGCCATGCAGGTCCTGATGCAGAAGCAGGCCTTCACCGGCGTCAAATATGACGGCAAGGTCTTCGACTGCGGCTCCAAGCTGGGCTTCCTGACTGCCAATGTCGTCTTCGCGCTGGACCGCGACGACATCCGCGAAGGCTTCCTCAAGGAGCTGCGCAACCTCGATCTCGAGGACCACCTCTAGCGCGAGAGTGTGATACCCACGGTGATGCGGTGCGCATCCTGCGTGCCGTTCGCCGTGCTCTCGGCGTGATCGTAGCCATAGTCTGCCGACAGGGCCGTGTGGGCGTTGACCTTGTAGTCGGCGCCCGCGCCCAGCCCGTAGCCGGTCTCGGTATCCGCACTGCCGGCAAAGCGCGCCGCGTTCCAATCGGCCAGCGCCCGCAGCCCCAGCCAGGAATTGACGGTATAGGCAACCTCGGCATTGGCCGTATAGTCCACCCGCGCCGTGCCGCCGCCATTGGGGCCGGGAGGCGCGACGGTGGTGGCAAAGCCCGCCGTCATCCGCCAGGTCGGATCAGGCGTGAAGGTGATCTGCGCATCGTAGAGCTGGGTGACCACCTCGCCCAGGCTCGCCGCATCGAAGCGCCGCAGCCCCACGCCGGTCGAGGCCGTGACTTCGAGGATGTCGTTCCAGCGGCCCGTCACCCCACCCTTGAGCGTGACGTCGGTCGCATTGGGATAGGCGGCGAGGGCCGTCGAAGGCTGGTCGAAGATATCTCGACCGGCCCCGGCCTGGCCGAACACTTCAAAGATCGGAGTGACCTGGAAGCCGACGCGCAACCCCGCATCGATCGCCCAGTAGTTCTGATCGGAATTGTCGGTCACGGCAGCGGTGGTCAGCGTCGTGGGGCCGAAAATGTTGCGTTGCGCGGCGCCGGTGACGCCGATGTTGAACTTGCCGAACTGCCGGGCAATGCCGACATCGCCGCCGCCGCTGATGGTTTGCGGGGCAATGGCGATATTGGTGGCCAGTCCAGGGGTGCCCGGCGTCGCCTGGGTCAGCGACAGATTGCCAGCAGCGGTGGCGCGGGTGACGCTATCGAGATCATAGCCGGCCTGCAGCCCCAGCCGCAGTGCGCCGATATCGACCTTGCCGCCTTCGCTGGGCCGCACGATCTCGGCACTGGCATCGAAATTGATCGCCGAACGGCTGCCGATATGTTCGAGCCCGATGCTTGGGACCAGCCTGATATCGAAGCGTTCGCCCGACGTGGCCTTGCTGTAGCTGCCGCGCAGGGCCACCGACCAGTCGATATCGAAGAGCGGATCATAGGGTTCGCGCAGCCACTCGCCGCTGTCGAGCACCGGCCCGGCTGGATAGACATCGGGCAGCAGGCGCTCATTGTCGGTGCCTGAACCATCGCCGGCATACCCCGATTGCGCCAGTGCCGGCGCGGCAAGGCAAAGCATGCAGAGCGCCGTAGCGCCTGCCTGTCTTGCCATCTGCTGCGACCACAAGGGCAAGATGCTCTCCGCCAGCCGAAATCGACCCGCAGCGTGATGCCCGGGCGCGTGGCGATCCTTCCACCTTATGGTTAACGAAACCTTGTCAGGCCGCCTCGACCTTGAGCACCGCGCCCGCATTGCCGACGATGCGCACGCGCTGGCCGGCCGGCATGTCGGCGCCGGAAACCCGCCACACCGTATCTCCCAGCACGATGCGGCCGAAGCCCTCTTGGATCGCCTGTTCGAGCACCGCCTCCTGGCCGATGAACTGGTCGGCCCGCCGGTTGAGATAGGGCCGGTCGGTGGCCGCCGGCCGGCCGCGCGTCCAGCGCACCCAGAGCGCGATGCTGATCAGCGACAGCACGCCGAAGATCAGCCATTGCAGCGGCCAGCCGATGGGCTGGACCAGCACGATGAGCCCCGTGACGATGCCTGAAATGCCCATCCACAGCAGGAATCCGCCCGGCACGATCAGTTCGAGCGCGAGCAGCACCAGTCCGGCAACGATCCAGGCCCAGGGCCCGTTGCCTGCAATGAAATCGACGACCTGCATAGCGCTTCTCCTGTCAGCCCGCCGATGGCGGCCGGCTTGGCCGGACCGGCGTCGATGGGGCCCCGCCGCCAAAGGTTTCGCGGGCGATTTCGGCAATGCCGCCGATCGAGCCGATGACGCTGGCCGCCTCGACCGGCAGCATCAGCACCTTCTGGTTGGGCGACGTGGCAATGCCCTCCAGCGCCTTGATATAGTTGTTGGCGACGAAATAGTTGATGGCCTGCACATTGCCCGAGGCAATGGCGTCGCTGACCATCTGCGTCGCCTTGGCTTCAGCCTCGGCAGAGCGCTCGCGCGCCTCGGCGTCCCGGAAGGCAGCTTCCTTGCGGCCCTCGGCCTCCAGCACCTGCGCCTGCTTGGCGCCTTCTGCCTGCAGGATTGCCGACTGTCGCCTGCCCTCTGCTTCCAGAATGGCTGCTCTTTTCTCGCGTTCTGCCTTCATCTGGCGGCCCATCGAATCCACCAGGTCCTTGGGCGGGTCGATATCCTTGATCTCGATGCGGGTAATCTTGACGCCCCAGGGCGACACGGCCGTATCGACCACCTTGAGCAGCCGATGGTTGATCTCGTCGCGATTGGACAGCAGCTCATCAAGGTCCATCGAACCCATCACGGTACGGATATTGGTCATGGTGAGGTTGAGGATGGCGTTTTCGAGGTTGGACACCTCATAGGCCGCCGCGGCCGCATCGAGGATTTGATAAAAGGTCACGCCATTGGCGGTGATGGAGGCGTTGTCGCGCGTGATCACCTCCTGGTGGGGCACGTCGAGCACCTGCTCCATGACGTTGATTTTCTTGCCGATGCCGTCGATGAACGGCACGATCAGGTTGAGACCGGGCTTGAGCGTGCGGGTATATTTGCCGAAGCGCTCCACCGTATAATTATAACCCTGCGGCACCGTCTTGGCGCCGGCGAACAGCACCAGGAGCGCGAGGATACCGAGGCCGATCAGCGTGATGCTGAGCCCGTCGAGCGCGAAGCCGTCAAAGATTTCCATCGCTGATTCTCCCTTGGTCTTCATGGCCGCGACTTTAGGGTTGCGCGCCGGCCGGTGCAACGCATGGAACGCCGGGCACGCATCGACGTTGAGCTGTTCGACAAGCGGCAGGAGAGATTGCGCTGGACCAGCCCACCCCACTCGATCCACAGGCCGGCATTGCCGCAGCCGAGGCGGCAGGTATCAGGCTGACCAGCGCTGACCGGGTCATATACCCGGACCAGGGCGTGACCAAGGCCGACCTCGTCGCCTATTACGCCGCCGTGGCCGAAGCCATGCTGCCCTATGTGGCGAACCGTCCGCTGAGCCTGGTGCGCTGTCCGCAGGGCCGCTCGAAATTCTGCTTCTTCCAGAAGCACGACAGCGGCGGCTTTCCCGGTGCCATGGCCTCGTCGCCGATTACCGAGAAAGACGGCAGCACCGACAACTATTTCCACATCGAGAACCTGGCCGGGCTGATCGCCGGGACGCAGATGAACGTGCTGGAGTGGCACCTGTGGGGCGCCCGTTTCGACGATATCGAAAGGCCCGAGCGCATTGTCTTCGACATCGACCCCGACGAGGGCATGGGTTTTGAACATGTGCGCGATGCCGCCCTCGATATCCGCACCGAACTCGGCGCCTGGGCGCTGGACAGCTACGCGCTTCTGACCGGCGGCAAGGGCATACATGTCATTGCCCCGCTGCGCCCGGTTACGGAATGGCCCGAGGTCAAGGGCTTCTGCAAGACCTTTGCCCAGCGCCTCGCCGACAAATTCCCCGATCGCTTCACGGCCAATTCGCGCAAGGCCAGCCGCAAGGGCAAGCTGTTCATCGACTATCTGCGCAACGAGCGCGGCGCGACCGCCATTGCTCCCTGGTCCACCCGCTCGCGGCAAGGCGCTCCGGTCGCCGTGCCAATCAGTTGGGACGAGCTGAAGACGATCAAGGCCGCCAGCCAGTTTTCGCTGGCTGACGCCGCCCAGCGGGCCAGGCAGCCCGATCCGTGGCAATATTACTTCACCACCACCCAATCGATCACCAAGGCCATGTGGAGCGCCGTGGACGGGCCGAAGCGCTAAGGCATAGGCAGATTCACCCGCCGGTCGATGCCCAGCGTCACCGCGATGACCACGAAGGCGAAGATGACCATGCCCAGCGCGATGACATGGGCCTCGCCCCATTGCAGCCGCTCGACATAGTCGTAGAGCGCGATGGCGATGACCTTGGTCTGGCCTGGAATATTGCCGCCGATCATCAGCACTACGCCGAATTCGCCCACCGTATGCGCGAAGGTCATTACCGCGCCGGTGATATAGCCGGGCCGCGCCAGCGGCAGCGCGACACGCCAGAAGCGCTGCCAGTCGCTGGCACCCAGGCTCGAAGCCACTTCCAGCGGGTCATTGCCGATAGCGGCAAAGCCGTTGCGCAGCGGCTGCACCATGAAGGGCAGCGAATAAAAGAATGAGCCGATGACCAGGCCGGTGAAGGAAAAGGCCAGCGTCCGCCCGCCCCAGAAGGAAGCGACCCAGCCGCCCGGCCCATTGGGGCCGAGCGCGATCAACAGGTAGAAACCCAGCACCGTCGGCGGCAGCACCAGCGGCATGGACACCACGGCCCCGACCAGTTCGCGATAGCGGCTCCCGCTGCGCGCCAGCCACCAGCCGATGGGCGTGCCGAAGACCAGCAGGATCAGCGTGTTGATCGCGGCCAGGGTCAGCGTCAGGCTGACCGGGGTCCAGATATCGGCAAAGCTCACGATCACCCTCCCAGGCGTGACCCGCACCCGGCCACGCGGTTCGTCATTTACGCCAACTCACGGCGTCATTCCCGCGGAAGCGGGAATCTCCCTGTCGACACAAGAAGGGGGATTCCCGCTTCCGCGGGAATGACGTTGCGGGTTGGACGGGACTGCAGGCTACTCAACCAGATAGCCCGCCGCCTCGATCACCACCACCGCAGCGTCGCTCCTGAGGAAATCGACATAGGCCGTGGCTGCCGGATTGCCCTCGCCGGTCTTGAGCAGCACCGCATCCTGGCGGATCGGCTCGAACAGGTTGGCCGGCACGATCCACACGCCGGATTTGCCGGCTACCTGGCTGGCGGCGACGAAGCCGAGTTCTGCATTGCCGCTTTCCACGAATTGCAGTGTCTGGGTGATGTTCTCGCCGGTCACCAGCTTGGGCGTGACGGCATCGGTGAGGCCAAGCGCGGCAATGGTTTCGGTAGCGGCCTGTCCATAGGGGGCGGTCGCGGGGTCAGCGATGGCGATCTTGTCGAAGGCGCCAGCCTCTAGCACGGCCTTGCCATCGGCCATATCGATCGAGGTGCTGTAGAGCGCCAGCGCCCCGATGGCATAGGTGAACACGCTGCCCCCGACGCCGAAACCTTCCGTCACCGCCTGCGTGGGTCGCACATCGTCTGCGGCAAGAAACACCTCGAACGGCGCGCCCTGCGTGATCTGGGTATAGAGCTGGCCGGTGGCGCCGAAACTATAGGTCACGTCATGGCCCGTCTCCGCCTTGAACAGTGGCGCCAGCTCCTCGGCAACCTTGGTGAAATTGGCCGCCACGGCCACGCTGACGCTTTCCGCATGTGCGGCGGTGGAGAGCAGCAGGCCGGCCAATACGCCCAGGACCATGCAGTTCATCATCGGCTCCAATATGGTTTGAAATCCATAGCGGATTTCACCCAGCCCGGAGGACCAAGGCAAGCGTTATTTCCGTTTAGACATATCGAAATATGATCTCAGGGCCGCTACGTCTCCGGCAATGGCCTGCCGCGTCTTGTCCTGCATGGCTCGATAATGCTCGAGCACCACCCGCCCGGCTTCGGTGAGGTGCGCTCCGCCCTGGCTGGCGCCGCCACGACTGGATTCGACCAGCACCTGCCCGAACCCCTCGTTCAGCGCCTGCACCAGCCCCCAGGCTCTTTTGTAGCTCATGCCCATAGCCTTGCCGGCCGCCGAAATGGAGCCGGTGCTGGCGATGAGTTCGAGCAGGTCGGCCCGGCCCGGCCCGATATAGGCGACCTCGCTCAAGGTAACCCTGAGATGGGAGAGGCCATCCTCGGGGATATCGGCCATGTCGGACTACCCCCGCAGCGCGGAGGCCTCACGCGCCAACGCCTCGATACGGCTCCAGTCATTGGCGGCCAGGGCATCGGCCGGCATGATCCAGGAGCCGCCGACGCAGATGACATTGGGCAGGCCGAGATAGACCTTGGCCTTGGCAGGATCGATGCCGCCCGTCGGGCAGAAGGTGATGTCAGCCAGCGGCGAGGCGAAGGCCTTGAGCACCGGGGCGCCACCATTGGCTTCGGCCGGGAAGAATTTGAGGAAGCTGTAGCCGCGCTCGGCCGCCGTCATGGCCTCGCTCGGCGTGGCGATGCCCGGCAGCAGCGGAATGCCGATATCGTCGGCCGCATCGAGAATGCGTGGGGAGATGCCCGGCGACACCATGAAGCGGCAGCCGGCATCGACCGACTGTTTCATATGCAAGCCGGTGCGTACCGTGCCCGAGCCGACAATGGCGCCGGTCACCTTGGCCATTTCTTCCATCACTTTGAGCGCATTGGGCGTACGCAGGGTGACCTCGAGGATCGGCAACCCGCCGGCCACCAGCGCCTCGGCCAATGGCCGCGCCTGGCTGACATCATCAAGGATGATCACCGGCACGACCGGGGCAAGCGAGAGGATGGAACGGATGGCGGCGGCGTCTTGTGGCATGGTCTGTCCTCGTCGGGCTGTTGGGGAACGGTTAGGAGCTTGGCGAAATTCCTGCAACCCCGTTCATTGAAAAGCCGGGGAAATATCCCTAGGTTCCGCCTCGACTTCGGGAGGACACGTCCATGGTGCAGACGATCAACGCGGTGACGCCCCTCGATGAGGCGCGCGCCATCCTCGCCGATCACTTCGATCTCAAATTCTCCAAGGCTGTCGAACGCGCCACAGCAAAGGTGTTCGAGCGCGTTCGCGACAAGATTCCCGAGATTGAATGGCCCTTCTATGCGCCGCTGATCTTCGAGATCAACCGGCTGAAAAAGAGGAAGGATGCGGTCATCCTGGCGCACAATTACCAGACACCGCAGATCTATCACGGCGTCGCCGATATCGTCGGCGACAGCCTGCAACTCGCCATCGAGGCGACCAAGGTCAAACAGCAGGTCATCGTGCAATGCGGCGTGCATTTCATGGCCGAGACCAGCAAGCTGCTGAATCCGGAAAAGACCGTGCTCATCCCCGACAGCCGCGCCGGCTGCTCGCTCGCCTCCTCGATCACCGCTGACGACGTGCTGATGATGAAGGCGAAATATCCGGGCGTGCCTGTCGTGACCTATGTCAACACCTCGGCGGCCGTTAAGGCCGTGACGGATGTGTGCTGCACCTCGTCCAATGCGCTCGATATCGTCAACCGGGTAGAGGGCGACACGGTCATCATGATCCCCGACCAGTACCTGGCGCAGAACACTGCCAAGAAAACGCAAAAGAAGGTCATCACCTGGGCCGGCGCCTGCGAAGTGCACGAGACCTTCACGGCCGAGGATATTTCCGAACTGCGCCACGCCTATCCGACGGCCAAGATCATCGCCCACCCCGAATGCCCGCCCGAAGTGATCGACGCGGTGGATTTTGCCGGCTCGACCGCGGCGATGATCGACTGGGTCAAGACCACCAAGCCGCCGCGCGTGGTGATGGTCACCGAATGCTCGATGTCGGACAATGTGGCGAGCGAAACCACGGGCGTCGACTTCCTGCGCGGCTGTAACATCTGCCCGCACATGAAGCGCATCAACCTCGAAAACGTGCTGTGGAGCCTCTACACCATGACCGAAGAAGTGGTGGTGGACCCGGCAATCATCCCACCGGCACGGCTGGCAGTGGAGCGGATGATCGAGATGAGCCGGAAGGGCGATTAGCGGCCCAGGGCATAGCGGCGATGATAGGCCAGGAACGCGGCATCGGGGCGGAACGGGCTTTCCGGCAGCACCAGCCGTGCCCGCAGGGCCGACAGCATTTCGCGGCCGAGCAGTTCGGGACGAGGCACCAGGATGCGATAGTCATCCTCGATGGCGATAAGGCCATCGCGGAATGCCGGGGTCAGCGATGCGATCATCGGCAGGTAATTGGTGATGGTCAACGGGCCGCCCTGCTCGCGCGGCTGGATGGCGACCACGTCGAGATCGGGGTGCAGCGCCGATGCCGGAGCAGCAAATTGCGCGCCGGTCAGCGCGCAACGATAGCCATAGCTGACGAATACGAGCCTCTGCAGGCTGGTATAGGCATCAAGGCTTTCATCGGCCGCAAAGCCGCGCTGCCTCTCCTCGCCCAGACCATCTTCCTCGCTGCCGACCAATGGTTCTCTCCGGCTTCCCTGCCGGAAAGACCTTACGTAGAACCACAGAGCTTGCAAGCGGAGCCGCTCCAGCCATGACCATCTTCGAAAACACCCTCAATGCCGATGGCGCCCTGATCGTGGGCGCTGGGCTCGCCGGGCTCTTTACTGCGCTCAAGCTGTCGCCGCGCCCGGTGACCGTGCTTTCCCCCAAGCCGCTGGGCTTCGGCGCCTCCTCGGCCTGGGCGCAGGGCGGCGTGGCGGCGGCAGTCGGCGAAGGCGACAGCAGCCATGCCCATGCGGTGGATACTGAAATGGCCGGTGCCGGCATTGTCGATCACGGCACGGCCGAAAGCGTCACATCCGAGGCTGCCGCCCGCATCGAGGATCTGGCCCGCTGGGGCACGCCGTTCGATCGCGACGATTTCGGCCATTACGAACTGGGCCGCGAAGCCGCCCATTCCGCCAACCGCATCGTCAAGGTCGAGGGCGACCGGGCCGGCTGGGCCATCATGCAGGCCATCATCGCCGAAGTGCGCCGCACTCCCTCGATCCGTATCGTGGAAGGCATCACCGCGCTGAGCCTGGCCCGCGACAATGGCCGCATTGTCGGCGTGTTCTGCCGAAGGCTGGGCGACCGCTATTCCGAGCCGGTCTTCATCCGCGCCCGCGCCACGGTGCTGGCCGCCGGCGGGCTGGGCGGGCTCTATGCCGTCACCACCAATCCGCCGGGCGTACGCGGACATGCCATGGGCATGGCGGCGCGGGCCGGCGCGCTGATTGCCGATGCCGAATTCGTGCAATTCCACCCTACCGCGATTGCGACAGGCGCCGATCCTGCTCCACTGGCAACCGAGGCTCTGCGCGGCGAGGGCGCCATCCTGGTCAATGACCTGGGCGAGCGCTTCATGCCGGCTATCCATCCCGATGCCGAACTGGCCCCGCGCGATGTTGTTGCCCGCGCCAATTTCCGGCAAATCCAGGCAGGCCGGAAGGTGTTCCTCGATACAAGGCAGGCGCTGGGCGAGGCCATTCTCACCCGCTTTCCCACCGTGTCCAGATATTGCCTCGACGCCGGCATCGACCCGGTGACCGGCCTCATCCCCGTCACGCCAGCCGCCCACTTCCACATGGGGGGCGTCAAGGTGGACGAACGCGGGCGGTCGTCCCTGCCGGGCCTCTGGGTCTGCGGCGAAGCCAGTTGCACGGGCCTGCACGGCGCCAACCGGCTGGCCTCCAATTCGCTGCTCGAAGCCACGGTCTATGGTGCGCGTATCGCCGAAGACATAGGCGGACTCGAACCGGCCAGCGAGCTGACCCCGTTCAGGGGCATCGAGTGGAACGAAGCCGAGGGCGAAAAGGCCGAGGATGTGCTGCGCGGCACCGTGGCGGTGCAGGACTTGCGCCGCATCATGACCGACCTGGTCGGTGTCGAGCGCAATGCCGACGGCCTGCGGCAGGCTTTACGCGGCATTGCCCACCTCGAAGCCACTGCCGAGCAGGTCACCAGCGCCTATCTCAACATGACGACATCGGCCACGCTCGTCGCGGCGGCAGCGCTCAAGCGAACTGAAAGCCGCGGCGGACACTTCCGCACCGACTATCCGCAGACCGATGAAAACTGGGAACACCACACAGCTATGGCGCTGGAGGAGGCCCTGGCTATCCGCGCCGGGGCTTGATCACTCCGCCATCAGGAATTCGGCAATCGCCGCGCGATCGGCATCGGTCCATTGAGAGGTGGAATCGGCGATTACCTCGCCCATCGGGCCGCCCAATACGTCGAAGCCGGGGGTAAAGCCGTCGAGCAGGGTCTGCGCCAGGATAGCCTCGTCATAGCCCTGGCCGAACAACGCATCGCGGGTGATGGCCGGGGCCCGCCCGCCGGTACCGCCGGGCGAGCCGGTAAGAGCCTTGCTCCAGTCCAGCGCGCCCAGCGCATTGCGTGGCGTGTGGCAGGACACGCAATGGGCCGGGCCGTAGGCTAGATACTTGCCGCGATTATAGGCATCGGAGCGTCCCTCCTCCGGCACGAAACGGGCGGGGGAGAAAAAGAGGTTCTGCCAGCCCGCCATGGCGAGGCGGATATTGAACGGGAAGGGTACCGTGCTGTCGGAAGCCGGCTCGTTCACTGGCTCGGTCGCCATCAGCGCCGCATAGAGGTCGGCAATCTCCTGGTCGCTCATCAGCGTATAATTCTCATAGGGGAAAGCCGGATAGAGATGACCCTGCGGCCCCATGCCATTGCTCATCGCCTCGGCAAATTGCGCCAGCGTCCAATTGCCGATCCCGGCATTGGGGTCGGAGGTGATATTGGGCGGCACGAAGGTTCCGAACGGCGTTTCCAGCCCTGCCCCACCCGAAAGGAACGCCCTGCCATTGGCCGCATCGGTGTGGCAGGCGACGCAACCGCCCAGCCGGATCAGGTAATTGCCGCGCTCGACATCCCCGACCAGCGTCAGGTCACGCGCCGGGCCGGTGACGGGCTTGAGGAAATAGACGGCCGCGCCAACGCCGATGACGGCCAGCATGCCCAGAACCACTAGCCATCGCCGCATCGCATCAATCCCCTGTCGCCATGACGCGCATAGAGAGCAGAGCCCGCGGATGCTGGCAACTAACGGAAATTTTAGGTTCCGGGCCGGGATTATTTTCTGAGTACGGCATCAACCTCGGCGCGGGTGGGTGGCTTGCAGCCCTTGCGGCCGCAATTGATCCCGGCCACCACAGCGCCAAAGTGGAGCATGTCGCCGAGGGCACCATCCCCCAGCCCGTCGAGCCGGCCCGGTTTGAGCAGCCCGCGCTCATGCAGCCAGGACAGAATGCCGGCCATGAGGCTGTCGCCCGCGCCCACCGTGTCGCCGAAAACCGGCGGCGCATGGATCGCCGCCTGCGCCTTGCCGGCTTTGGTGAAGGCGCGCGAGCCCTTGTCGCCCAGCGTCACCACCACGAGCTGGCAATTGGGTCGGGCCAGCAGGTCCGCCGCGTGCTGCTCGATGCTCATGGCGCTGTCGAGCGCTTCAAGGTCTTCCTCGGACATTTTCACCACATGGGCCAGGTCGAGGAAGGTGGCGAGCCGGCTCTTGTAGCCGGCGAAATCGTCGACCAGGCTCGGTCGCACATTGGGGTCGATGGAAATAGTCGCGCCCTTGGCGATCGCCGCCTCGACAATTTGGAGCCAGAGGGCTGCCTCGTCCGGCTTGATCGGGCAGAAGCCGCCGATCTGGTAGAGGTCGAGTTTTTCCGGCAGGGCCGCGATGCCCTTGGCGGCATCGATGGCGCCATCGGCCGAGCGGTAGAAGCCATAGCGTGCATTGTGATTGGCGTCGAAATTGACCACGGCCAGCGTGGTATAGTCCTTGACCCGCTCGGGCAGCAGTGGCTTGACGCCGGCTTCATCGAGCGGCCCCAGCAGGTAATCGCCGAACGCATCGGCCGAGATCGGGCAGAGAAAGCCGGTGGGATTGCCCAGCTTGGCCAGCGCGATGGCGCAGTTATAGGGCGACCCCCCCGGATGGGCCGTCATCACGATCTGGTTTTCGCCGTCGCGCCCGATCAGCGCGCCGCCGGGCAGCGCCACCTCGGCCTTGAGATCGATCAGGCTTTCCCCACCAACGACAAACATGCAATGCCCTCCCGGCGCAGTCGGCAGCGACATAGCATTTTTGGCGGCTCTGTCACCAGCGGCGTGAGCAGATGCCCAGCCTGCGGGCGCAGCCTGCTGGTCTACCCACTATTACGGGCCCGGCACCACTTCTGCTCCACCCGCCGTTGTGATGCCCGCGCCTTTCCCCTATCGCTTCGGCTGTATTGCCGGGAGCATCTTGCGAAGGATCGACCAGTCGTGTTGACCTGATTGCAAGGTGCCGTTCAATCGGCTCAAGGCCGGGAACATCCCGGCGGGGAGAGGGGAGGATAATATGCAAGCCCTTGCTATGCTCGTCCGCACGATCGGTGGTCTGAACCGCATCGTTGGTGAAGTGCTGTCATGGCTGGCGCTCGGATGCGTGCTGGTCTGCTTCGCCGTTGTGGTGGAGCGCTATGTATTCAACTCATCCACATTGTGGATGCAGGATCTCTACGTGTGGCTGGGCGGGGCCATGTTCACCGGCGTCGCCGGCTTCGCGCTGATGCGCGACGACCATGTGCGCGTCGACATCTTCTACCGTCCCGCGCCGTTGCGGAAGAAGGCCATTGCCGATCTGTTCGGCGTGGTATTCTTCCTTTTGCCCTATATCTACGTGGTCTTTCATTATGCCTGGCCCGCCGTGACGCGCTCGTGGGGCTACCAGGAGGGATCGGCCAATATCGGGGGCATGCCGGGGCTGTTCTTGCTCAAGGGCTTCATCATCCTGTTCTGCGTGCTGGTGGGCCTGCAGGGCCTTGCCATGGCGGCCCGCGCCATCCTGGTGCTGGCCAACCGCGAAGACCTGCTGCCCGATGATCTGCGCTACAACGACGCCAAGGAAGTGCATTGATGGATCCCGTTCTCATTGGCGAAATCCTCGCCGCCCTTATGTTCGTTGGCGTCATCGGCGTACTCTTGATTGGCTTCCCGGTCGCGTTCTCGCTGGCCGGCACGGCCCTGATTTTCGGCCTCGTCGGGTGGGTGCTGGGCGTCTACGACCCATCCAACTATGGCTCGCTGGTCGGCCGCTACATAGGCATGATGACCAATGAAGTGCTGGTGGCGGTACCACTTTTCATCTTCATGGGCGTCATGCTGGAGCGATCCGGCATAGCCGAGCAGTTGCTGCTCACGATGGGCAAGCTGTTCGGCAACCTGCGTGGGGGCCTCGGCCTCTCGGTCATCCTGGTGGGCGCTCTGCTCGCCGCCTCGACCGGCGTGGTCGGCGCTACGGTGGTCACCATGGGCCTCATCTCGCTGCCCGCCATGCTGCGCGCCGGCTACGATCCCAAACTGGCGACCGGCGTGATATGCGCCTCGGGCACGCTGGGGCAGATCATCCCGCCCTCGACCGTCCTCATCTTCATGGGCGACATGCTCTCGGGCATCAACGCCCAGGTACAGATGGAGCAGGGCAATTTTGCTCCCGAGCCCGTTTCGGTGGGCGCCCTGTTTGCCGGGGCCATCATTCCCGGCCTGGTACTGGTCGGTCTCTATGCCAGCTGGGTGATCTTCAAGGCCATCACCGACCCCAAATCCTGCCCGGCAACGCCGGTGCCGGAGGCCGAGAAGGACGGACTGCTGCGTGAAGTGGTGGTCGCACTCATTCCGCCGCTGCTGCTGATCCTGGCCGTTCTCGGCTCCATCCTGGCCGGTATCGCCACCCCCACTGAAGCCGCCTCGGTGGGTTCGGTCGGCGCCATGATCCTGGCCGCCCTGCGCGGCAAGCTGGGGCTCTCCATCCTGCGCCAGGCGGTGATCTCGACGGCCACCATCACCTCGATGGTGTTCATCATCCTGTTCGGTGCCGCGGTTTTCTCCATTGTCTTCCGCACGATGGGCGGCGACAACCTGGTGCATGAATTCCTCTCGTCCATGCCAGGCGGAGCGATCGGCGCCACGATCATCGTGATGTTCATCATGTTCCTGCTCGGGTTCATCCTGGACACGTTCGAAATCATCTTCATCGTGATTCCGATCACCGCGCCGGTGCTGCTGACGCTGGGCGTCGACCCGATCTGGCTGGGCGTCATGGTTGGCGTGAACCTGCAGACCAGCTTCCTCACGCCGCCCTTCGGCTTCTCGCTGTTCTACCTGCGCGGCGTGGCGCCGGCGCGGGTCACCACCGGCATGATATACCGGGGCGTGGTGCCCTTCGTGATCCTGCAACTGACGGGGCTGATCATCCTGTTCATCTTCCCCCAGCTCATCACCTGGCTGCCCGATCTAATCTATCACTGAAGGCAACCATACCGCCGCACTGCAAGGGCCCCGGATTATCCATCCGGGGCCCTTCTTCTTGCGGCCTCCACGCGGGAATAGAAAAGGCCCCATCGCCGAAGCGATGGGGCCTTTCAGTTTCGGCGCTGGCCTTAGCTCAGCTTGAAGTACTTCTCGCGGGCCGCCAGGAAAAGCGAGTCGGTGCCGTCGGTCTTCTGGCGCACCACATTGAGGGCAGCGACAAAGCTTTCGGCGGTCTTCTTGGTGAGGGCGTCGCCACCTTCACGGATCTCGCTGAGCACTTCGACGGCGGCTTTGGCACCGGCCTCGAGGATTTCCTCGGGGAACTGCCTGATCTGCACACCGTGCTCGCTGACCAGCGACTGCAGGGCACGCGGGTCGTTGGCGGCGAAGTCGGCCGCCACATTGTCGTATTCGGCCTGGCAGACATCCTTGACGAGAGCCTGCAGGTCGGCCGGCAGCTCCTGATACTTGGCCTTGTCCACCACCAGTTCGGTAGCCAGGCCCGGCTCGATGAAGCTGGGGAAGTAGTAATTCTTGGCGATCTGGTAGAAGCCGAGCGCCAGATCGTTATAGGGACCGACGAATTCGGCCGCATCGAGGGTGCCCGACTGCAGAGCGGCGAAGATTTCGCCGGCAGCCAGGTTGGTCACAGAGGCGCCCAGCTTGGCCCAGACCTGACCGCCCATGCCCGGGGTGCGGAAGCGCAGGCCCTGCACATCGGCGACGCCGGTCAGCTCGTTCTTGAACCAGCCGCCCGCCTGGGTGCCGGTATCGCCGGACAGGAAGCCCTGCACGCCGAACTGGTCGTAGATCTCATCCCAGATTTCCTGGCCGCCCATGTGCCGGACCCAGCCGGTCAGTTCGCGGCTGGTCATGCCGTAGGGCACGCCGGTAAAGAACGACAGGCCCTGGCTCTTGTTCTGCCAGTAATAGGCAGCACCGTGGCTCATTTCGGCCGAACCGTCGATGACGGCATCGAGCGCCTGCAGGCCAGGCACCATTTCACCGGCCGCAAAGACCTGGATGGTGAGGCGCCCGCCCGAAGCGGCGGTGATGCGATCGGCCAAGCGCTGGGCGCCAACACCGAGCCCCGGGAAATTCTTGGGCCAGGTGGTGACCATTCGCCAGTTGATATTGCCCTGCGCAATGGCAGGGGCGGCCAGCGTGGCAGCGGCGGCAGCGCCGATAGTGGCGACTGAGGCCGACTTGAAAAATTCGCGTCTTTTCATAATTCCTCCCAACAGAATGCGGCATTGATGCCGCCGGTTTTGAGTTGCCGCCTGCTCCATAGCTGTCACGAGGGCGGACTCGTGCGGAGACAGAGTTGCGCCCCAAGCGCCCGCTGTCCAGTGCGGGCATGCCGGGCGCCGCCGATCCCGATGCCGGCCTACCCATTAATACGCAGAACGGCCGCCGCGCGGCGTGCTAGACTGCCGCGCAACGGGTGGAGGAGCCTCGCGGCGCCCATGAATCTCAGACAGAAAATCCTGGCCTTGTCCGTGCTGCCGCTGGTGCTGGCGATCCTCGCCATCACGGCGCTGGTGACATTTCAATCCACCCAGCTGGCGCGGGCGAGCATCGCCACCTTCGAGCGCAACCTGCTCCGGGCCAAGGAAAACGAACTCCTCAATCTCACCAACATGGCCGTTTCGGCAATTGCCGATATCTACCAGGCGGCCGATGCCGACGACGAGGAGGCCAAGCGGCAGGTGCAGGCGATCCTCTCCGAACTCGACTATGGACCGGACGGCTACTTCTTTGCCTACGATTATGACGGCGTGAACATCGTCCACCCACGCCAGGCGTTCCGCCACGGCCAGAACTGGATCAACATGACCGATCCGGACGGCAACCGCGTCATCTACAACCTGATCGAACGCGCCAAGGAAGGCGGGGGCCTGCATCAATACAAGTGGGAGAAACCCTCCACCGGCGAGATCGCCGACAAGCTCTCCTGGGCGGTCGGGCTCGACAAATGGCGCTGGATGCTGGGCACAGGCGTCTATCTCGACGACGTCTTCGCCCAGACCGCGGCCGCCGAGAACGACTTGCGCAGCCATATCAACACGACTTTCCTCATCGTGGCCGCCATTACCGTGCCCATCGTCTTCGCAGTCTTCCTCGCCAGCTTCCTCATCACCCTGCATGAGCGACGCCTGGCCGACGGCAAACTCAAGGAACTCACCCAGCGCGTCGTCGATACGCAGGAAGAGGAGCGCGCCCGCATTGCCCGCGAGCTGCATGATGGCATTTCCCAGACCATGGTCGGCGCCCGCTACATGCTCGACCTGGCGGCGACCAAGGTGCGTTCGGGCGCCACCGATGCCGCCGATGTCATCGAGCGCGGCGCAAGGGGGATCAACGACGCGATCAAGGAGGTGCGCCGCATCTCTCACGACCTGCGGCCCGGCATGCTGGACGATCTGGGCCTGACCGCAGCGCTGGAAGCATTGACCGGCAGCTTTGCCGAACGCACCGGCATCACGGTCGAACTCAAATCGGTCGCGTTCAAGAACCTGATCCTCCCCGAGGCGCGCACAGCGCTTTACCGCGTGGCGCAGGAGGCGCTGACCAATATCGAGCGTCACGCCAATGCCACGCGGGTCAGCGTCATCATCACCAGCGCCGGCAATGGCCCGCAAATGCTGATCGAGGACAACGGCCAGGGCTTTGCCCACCTGCCGGCCACCCGCAGCAAAAGCGGCCTTGGCCTGCGCAACATGCAGGAGCGCATGGAACATTTCGGCGGCTCGCTGGAAGTCCGCACCACTGCAAAGGGCACCGTGCTCCGGGCGCATCTTCCCAAGTCCACCTATCTCACCAAGAAACCCGACCCCGTGCCCGCATGAGCGCTCCCGCCCCCATCAAGGTCCTGATCTGCGACGACCATCCCCTGGTGCTCGAAGGCATCCGCGCCGTGGTGGAAACCTTCGACCATATCCAGGTGGTCGGCGCAGTCCGCTCGGCCCACGCGGCGCTGGACCTGGCGGCGCAGGCAAATCCCGACGTCGTGCTGATGGATATCAACCTGCCAGAGCTCAGCGGCCTCGACGCGATCGAGCTGTTCCGCGAGCGATTGCCGCGAACGCGCCTGCTCATGCTCTCCATGCATGACAGCAGAGAATATATCTCTACAGCCGTGCTGTTCGGCGCCTCCGGCTACATCCTCAAGGACGTGCCACCCGCCGAGATCATCTCGGCCATCGAGGCGGTGGCCGCCCATGGCACCTATTTTTCCTCCGGGGTTACCGAGGCCATATTGCAGAAAGGCCAGAAGCCGAGCGCCGTGGTGCCGCTCACCACGCGCGAACAGGCGGTGCTGCTGCTGCTCGCGCAGGGGCAATCCAACAAGGACGTGGCGGCCGAGCTCGACATTTCTGTGCGCACCGTCGAGACCCACCGCAAGAATATCAAGAAAAAGCTCGGTATCGGCACCACGGCGGGCCTCACCCGCTACGTCATCGACCATGGGCTGATGGCCGGCGACTGAAAATCTTGCCCCGGCGGGATTATTTCCGCCGCCCCGGTGTTGCCCTTGATGTGGACCGCAGCGACGGTCCCGCAACATGGAGGGAAACATCCCATGACGTTCCGTTCGATCCTTCTCGGCGCCGCCGCTCTCGCGTTTCTGGCCGTGCCCGCTTTCGCCGCCGACCACCTGGGCGGCGCTGTCAAATCCACAGATATCGCCGGCAAGATGGTGCTGACCGACGCCAATGGCATGTCGCTCTATACGTTCGACAAGGACACCAATGGCGACGGCAAGAGCGTCTGCAACGGCGATTGCGCCGTGAAATGGCCCCCGCTGATGGCCGATGCTGCCACCGCCGCCGAGGGCGACTTCACCGTGGTCACCCGCGACGATGGCTCGACCATGTGGGCCTATAAGGGCTGGCCGCTCTATTATTGGTACGAAGACGTGGCGCCCGGCGACATTTCCGGCGACGGCGTCGGTGGTGTCTGGCATCTTGCCATCGAATAGTCCCAGGAACGGTCCTTGAACGATTTCCTCGACCAGCTCGAAGCCTGCGTGCCGGCCCTGAGGCGCTATGCAAGGGCGCTGACGCGCAATGCCGACCTGGCCGACGATCTGGTGCAGGACTGCCTGGAACGCGCCATTTCCAGGCGCGGCCTGTTCCGGCCCACTGGGCCGGTCCGCGCCTGGTTGTTCACGATCCTGCTGAACCTGCACCGCAACGGGCTGCGCGCGTCGCACCGGCGCGGCGAGACCGTTGACCTCGACGCAGTGCCCGAACCCTCGACCCCGGCTCCCCAGCCGGGGCACATCGCGCTGGCCGAACTGGCGCGAGCGATAGAAACACTCCCTCCCGAGCAAAAGGAAGCACTCCTGCTGGTTACATTGGAAGGTATACCCTATGCCGAGGCGGCGGGGATAATCGGCATTCCGCTGGGTACGCTGATGAGCCGGCTTGGCCGTGCCCGCGCTGCCCTGCGCACGCTCACCGGCTCCCCAGCCGAACCGCATCTCAGGACCGTCAAATGAGCGAGATCACCCGCGACCAACTGATGGCCTATGCCGACGGGCAGTTGCCCGAGGATGAACGCGCCTCGATGGAAGCCTTCCTGGCCGCCAATCCCGATGCGGCTGCCGATGTGGCGCTGCTGCAGCGCCAGAGTGGTGCGATCAGGACACTGTTCGAGCCCATTGGCGCCGAAGCCGTGCCTGCCCGGCTCAAGCCGGCGCGGCTGGCCGCCGAAATGGCACGCCGCCGCGCCCGTAACTGGGGCTGGGCCGCTGCGGCCGTCGTGCTGGTCGGTCTCGGGCTTGGCACCGGCTGGTTCGCCCGCCCGCTCTTCGATGCGCGGCCGGCCAGCCAGGTTTTGATCGCCAATGCGGTCAATGCCCATGCGGTCTATGTCGCCGAGAACCGCCACGCGGTCGAGGTCGGCAGCGATGACAGCGAGCATCTGAGCACCTGGCTGTCCAACCGGCTCAACACCACCTTGGGCATGCCGGACCTCGCGGCCCAGGGCTTCACCCTGGTCGGCGGGCGGCTGCTGCCGGGCGAGCCCGATGCGGGGGGCCGTGCCGCGCAACTGATGTATGAGAACGCCGCCAGCGATCGCGTGACCATCTATGTCACCGCAGCCCTGCCCGACCGCGCGCCGGCCTATGAATTTGCCAGCCAGGATGGTGCCGAGGCCTTCTACTGGGCCAATGCCCGCATCACCTGCACCGTGGTCGGCACGCTGCCTGAAGAGCAGATGAAGGCCGTTGCCGGTTCGGTCTATCGGCAACTGACCGAAGGCGATGTGGGCGCAAGCAGGCCCTATCGGGGATAGGATCAGCCCTTCGTCACCGGCGCATTCCGCGGCGGCATGTCGTTGGAATAGATGTTGTGCAGGCCGACATTGAGAATGTCGCGTTCGCCACATAGGGCCATGGTGGTGTCGAGTTCCTTGGCGATGATGTCGAGCACGCGGGTCACGCCCGCCTCGCCGCCGGCGCCGAGCCCGTAGAGCATCGGGCGGCCGATGAAGGTGCCCTTGGCGCCGTAGGCCATGGCCTTGAGCACGTCCTGCCCCGAGCGGATACCGCTATCGAGATAGACCTCGGTCTTGTGGCCGACGCGATCGACGATTTCGGGCAGGACGCGGATGGTCGAGGGCGCGCCGTCGAGCTGGCGGCCGCCGTGATTGGAGACGATGATGGCATCGGCCCCGTTGTCGATGGCCGCCTGCGCATCATCGGGATCGAGCACACCCTTGACGATGACCGGGCCGCCGAAACGGTCCTTGATCCATTTCACATCGGCCCAGTTGAGCGTGGGATCGAACTGGCTGGAGGTCCATGCCGAGAGCGAGGCCAGGTCATGGTCGCCCCCGACATGGCCGACAATGTTGCGGAAGGTATGGCGCCTGGTGCCCAGCATGCGCGCGCACCAGATGGGGTGCTGCATCATCTGCCAGACGGAGTAGGCGTTGAACTTGGGCGGGGTGGAAAGGCCGTTGTGAATGTCCTTGTGGCGCTGGCCCAGGATCTGCAGATCCATGGTCAGCACCAAAGCCGAGCATTTCGCCGCCTTGGCCCGATCGATCAGCCGCTCGATGAAGCCGCGATCGCGCATGACATAGAGCTGGAACCAGAAGGGAGCTGTCGTGTTCTCGGCAATGTCCTCGATGGAGCAGACAGCCATGGTCGAGAGCGTGAAGGGGATGCCGTATTTCTCGGCCGCCCTGGCCGCCTTGATCTCGCCATCGGCAATCTGCATGCCGCCGGTCGCCGCCGGGGCGATGGCCACCGGCATGGTGACCGGCTTGCCCAGCATCTCGGTCTTGAGATTGCGGCCTTCCAGATTGACCGCGATCTTCTGGCGGAGCTTGATCCTGTTGAAGTCGCTCTCGTTGTCGCGATAGGTGCCTTCGGTGTAGCTGCCGCTATCGGCATATTCGAAGAACATCTTGGGCACGCTGCGGCGCGCCCTGATCTTCATCTCGTCCACGGTGAGGATTTTATCGAGTGCGGCCATGTCGGGCTCCAATGTTGCCCTGCCCTAGCAACTAACATGTTAGTCGTCAATGCGACGTGCGAAGGCTCCGCCGGGCGTGCGAAAGCGCCGCCCGGCCGGATGGCTTGCGGTTTCACACGGCGATGGGCGGCCATTGGGCCAAGGAATTGTCGACATAGAACGGACCAAAGGCCGCCCATCACGATCCGCTTTTGCATGAGGTATGGTTCAGGCGGTACCAGTATTGCAGGTCCGGCTGCCGTATTTCCCCTCACTGAACAGGCCCCGCCCGGCCCTGCGTCGGGGCCGCGTGATTGGCGGGAATGGGGAAAGTATGCGTGAGGTTTTGAGGGCGGGGATAAGTTTTGTTTTTGGGTGTTGGCGACTGAAACTTTGTGCCGGACTTCCACCCCCTTGCCTCTCTGGCGCGCTTCCCCTCAAATGCCGGCAACGGGAGAGATTTTCATGGCCATTGGCGGCGACGCACTCGAATTCATCGACAGGAAATTCTACGACCTCACCATCGGCATCGCCGCGCTGGAAGTGCTGTATGACGGCTGCCGCTGGGCCGAAGGACCGGTATGGTTCGGCGACGGCAATTTCCTGGTCTGGAGCGACATCCCCAACAACCGCATGCTCAAATGGGTGCCGGATCTCGGCGTCACCGCCTTCCGCACGCCGTCCAACTACGTCAACGGCAATACCCGCGACCGGCAGGGGCGGCTGGTCTCCTGCTCGCATGGCGCCCGCGCCGTATTGCGCACCGAGTGGGACGGCACGGTGACGACCCTGGTCGATCGCCACCAGGGCAAGAGGCTCAACTCGCCCAATGACGTCGTGGTGAAGTCGGACGGAACGATCTGGTTCACCGACCCCAGCTACGGCATTCTTTCCGACTATGAGGGCTACAAGTCCGATCCTGAACAGGACGGGTGCTTCGTCTATCGCTTCGACCCGGCGGATGGCTCGTTGACCGTCGTGGCCGACGATTTCGCCAAGCCCAATGGGCTGGCCTTCTCGCCCGATGAATCCACGCTCTACGTCTCCGATACCGGCCAGAGCCACGACCCCGACTGGCCGGCGCATATCCGGCAGTTCAATGTCGATGGCGCGCGGCTGACCAACCCGAGGGTTTTCGCCGACATCGATTCCGGCCTGCCCGATGGCTTCCGGCTCGATACCGAGGGCAATGTCTGGACCAGCGCCGGGCTGGGCGTGAATGTCTACAACCCGGCGGGGGCCCTGCTGGGCCGCATCAAAACCGGAGCCAAAACCAGTAACGTCGTATTCGGCGGGCCGCGGCGGAACCGGCTGTTCATTACGGCCAGCCAGTATGTGATGGCAACCTATGTGAGCGCCACGGGATTGCAGACGCCGTGAACCCGGCCGACTTCATTCGCGCCAACCTGCGGCTGGAGCCGGTGCCGTCACTGCCCGAAATCGTGCTCTATACGGCCCATCCCGGCAGCCGGTTGTCACGGCTGGCCGACCCCGATGACGACGACCCGCCGGCGCCCTACTGGGCCTATCAATGGGCCGGCGGGCTGGCGCTGGCGCGGCATTTCGCGGCGCATCCTGAGGTGGTGGCAGGCAGGCGCGTGCTCGACCTGGGGGCCGGATCGGGGCTGGTGGGCATTGCCGCCGCGCAGGCGGGCGCCATGGCCAGCGCGGCGGAAATCGATCCGAACGGGCGGGCGGCGATTGCGCTCAACGCAGCGGCGAACGGGGTAGCGGTGGCTTTGGTCGAGATCGACATTGCCGGCGATGCGCCTGTGGGGTTCGAACTGATCGCGGCGGGCGACGTATTCTACAATCCGGACGTGGGCCGGCTGATGCTGCCGTTTCTGGAGCGCTGCGTCGCGGCGGGGATGGATGTGCTGGTGGGTGATCCGGAGCGGCGGGATTTGCCGGGGGAACGGCTGGAGCGACTAGCGTCATACGCGGTAGGCGATGTGGGGGATGCGCGGGACAGGGCCGAGCGGGTGGGGTGGGTTTATCGGCTGTTATAGCCATTGTGGCGCCGGTGGCCGTGCCACCATCGCGACCCCTCACCCGATTTTTTCGGCTGAACGCCGCAAAAATCCCCCTCTCCCACAAGGGGCGAGGGGGTGCTCCACTCTTGCGACCAACACCGGGCCCCCTTCTCCCCTCGTGGGAGAAGGGGGCCCGAAGGACGGATGAGGGGGGGCTTCACCCACCCGCTCGTCCCTAATTCTTCGCCTTCTTCGGTTTCGGCGCGGGCAGCGCATCCGCCGTGGCCTTCACCAGTCCGGCCAGCCAGTCGGCATCGTCCCAGCGGTCGCCGTCTATGAGAAAATACATCTTGGAGCCCGGATAGGCCGGAGCTTCCGTCACCTCGCCGAGATAGGCGCGGCCGGCTTCGGTGGGCTTGATGAAGAGCTGGTCGTCGCAGACGAAAGCCATGACCTTGCCATCGCAATAGAGGCCATATTCGCCGAACATTTTCCTGGCCGTCATCGTGCCGGCATCAGCGCTCTGCTCGAGAATATAATCGACCGTCTTCTGCTGGCTGCTCACATCACCGCCCCGACCTGCCACGGCACGAATTCGTTGTCGCCATAGCCCAGATTTTCGGATTTGGTACGCTCGCCCGAGGCCACGCGCAGCAGCAGATCGAAGATTTCCTGGCCCTTGGCCTCGATGGAAACACCCTCGACGATATCGCCGCAATTGATGTCCATGTCCTCGGTCATGCGGGCATACATGTCCGAATTGGTGGCGAGCTTGATCGAGGGCACCGGCTTGCAGCCATAGGCCGAGCCGCGGCCGGTGGTGAAGGCCAGGATATTGGCGCCGCCGGCGACCTGCCCCGTCGCCGAAACCGGGTCGAAGCCGGGCGTGTCCATGAAGACGAAGCCCTTCTCGGTCACCGGCTCGGCATATTCATAGACCGCGGTGAGCGGCGTCGTGCCGCCTTTCGCCGCGGCGCCCAGGGACTTTTCGAGGATGGTGGTGAGACCGCCCAGCTTGTTGCCGGGGCTGGGATTGTTGTTCATCTCGCCATGGTTGCGGGACGTATAATCCTCCCACCACTTGATGCGGCTGATGAGCTTTTCACCCACTTCGCGCGACACGGCGCGGCGGGTGAGCAAGTGTTCGGCGCCGTAGATTTCCGGAGTTTCCGAGAGGATGGCCGTGCCACCCTGCCGTACGAGGATATCGGCGGCGACGCCCAGGGCCGGATTGGCGGTGATGCCGGAATAGCCGTCCGAGCCGCCGCATTGCAGAGCCAGTGTCAGTTCGGACGCATCGACCGTTTCGCGCCGGGCGCGGGCGGCGACGGGCAGCATGTCCTTGATGCGTTCGACGCCCCAGTCGATCATCTTTCTTGTGCCGCCGATCTCCTGGATGGTCATGGTCTGGAACGTGTCGGTCTCGGTGAGGTTGTAGCGCTCCTTCATCTTGTCGATCTGGAAGGCCTCGCAGCCCAGCCCCACCAGCAGCGCCCCGCCGAGATTGGGATTGGCGGTATAGCCCCATTGGGTGCGGCGGAAGATCTGGTAGCCTTCGCCGCTGAGGTCCATGGCGCAGCCGGTGCCATGCACGAAGGGGATGACGCCGTCGATATCGGGATAATCGGCGAGGATGCCCGAGCGGTTGATTTCCTCGGCCATGAATTTGGCCACGGTGGCCGAGCAGTTCACCGAAGTCAGGATGCCGATATAGTTGCGGGTGCCCACCTTGCCATTGGCGCGGCGATAGCCCTCGAATGTGGCGCGCTGGGCGACCGGCACCATGTCGGGTGCGATGGCGCCTTCGGCAAAGGCATAATCATGGCTCAGCGAGCCATCGGCGCCGCCCATGCCGCAATTGTGCTCATGCACCCAGTCGCCGGCGGGAATGGCTTCCTTGGCGAAACCGATGATCTGGCCGAACTTGATGATGGCTTCGCCAGCGCGGATCGGCTTGACCGCGAATTTGTGGCCGCGCGGCACGCGGCGGACGATGGCGACGCCCTGCGGCGTTTCGGTGCCGATATCGAGATTGGCCAGCGCCACCCCGATATTGTCGGCGGCATTCAGCAGCAGGGTGCGGCCCTGGGGGCGGATCATGGTTTCGGACATAGATCGGGGGACTTTCGCGACTCGGATCTCAACTGCGCTTTACGCCGGAGCCGTTTGCCGCCAGATTGCGCCCGCAATGGCAGCGACGGGCGTTGTAAAGCACCTCTTCACTAACTAACATGTTAGCATGAACAACCATACAAGTCGCTACTCATTTCTGACACGACCCGCCGGGCTGGCACGCGGCAACGTGACAGCCGAGGTAACGAACGCCATCCGCAATGCCATTGTCACCCTGGCCCTGCCGCCGGGCAGCGTCATCGACAAGTCGCTGATCTGCGCCGAGCTGGGCGTTTCCCGCTTTCCGGTGAGCGAAGCGCTGGCGCGGCTGCAGATCGAGGGGCTGGTGGATATCGCGCCGCAGCGTGGCTCGACCGTGTCGCTGGTGAAGCTCGCCGATGTCCGCGAATACATGCTGATCCGCAAGGGTCTCGAATCGGAGGCCCTGCGCGTGCTGATCGGCAGCCACGATGCAAGCCTGGTCGAGGCTTTGCATGCCAATATCGCCGCCCAGCGCGAAGCCGCCGAGCGCGACGACGCCGAGACATTCCACCAGATCGACGTGGAATTCCACGATATCATCTATCGCTCGATGCGGCTGACCAAGGTCAAGACCATCATCGATTCGGCCCGCGCCAATCTCGATCGCGCCCGCCGGCTCATCATCACCCCGCGCCGGCTGGCCCTGACCATTGCCGAGCACCAGGCCATATTCGACGGCATCCTGGCGCGGGACCAGGCGCAGGCGACCCGCGCCATCCGCGCCCACATCGATGCTGTCATGGTGGAACTCTTCGCTTTCGCCCGCGAACATCCGGACCTGTTCGCCGATGGCGCCACGCTGGGGACGGACGGCGACAGTTTCTCGTTTGGCTAGGAGCCGCAACGTATGCTCAAGAATATTCCGCCGATCCTCGGCCCCGACCTGCTCGGCATATTGCGCGCCATGGGCCATGGCGACGAAATCGCCATCGTCGATGCCAACTATCCGGCCGATGCGGCCGGGCCGGCTCTGGTGCGGCTCGACGGGGTCAGCGCCACCGACGCGCTCGACGCCATCCTGACGCTGATGCCACTGGACGATTTCGTCGACGAGGCCGCGATCTGCATGCAGGTGGTGGGCGATGCGAGCAAGCGTGAGCCGGTGATGGACGCCTTCGAAGCCATCGTGAAGCAGCACGAGCCCGGCATGGGCCTCGCCTCGCTGGAGCGCTTCGCCTTCTACGAGCGGGTCAAGACCGGCTACGCCATCGTGCAGACCGGTGAGCGCCGGCTCTATGGCAATATCCTGCTCAAGAAGGGCATCGTCCGCCCGGGGGCATAAAACGGGCGGGCGAACGCATTCCGCCAAACTCGCCCTCGACAGACTAACATGTTAGCTCTATGGCCTTTGTCCAAAGCCAACAGGAAGACCTGACCCATGAAACTGCTCCGCATTGGCGCCAAGGGCGCAGAAAAGCCCGCCATTCTGGCCGAGGACGGCACCATTCGCGACCTCTCCGGCATTGTCGGCGATATCGGTGGCCAGGCGCTGACCCCGGAAGGGCTGGTGAAAATCCGCGCCGCCGATATCGGCGTGCTGCCCAGGCTCGATGCAGGCCAGCGCATCGGGCCCTGCGTGGCCGATGTGGGAAAATTCATCTGCATCGGGCTCAACTATGCCGATCATGCCGCCGAAACCGGCGCCGCCATCCCGGCCGAGCCGATCATCTTCATGAAGGCCACCAGCGCCATCATCGGACCGAATGACGATGTGATCATCCCCAAGAACGCGATCAAGCCGGATTGGGAAGTCGAGCTGGGTGTCGTCATCGGCAAGGAGGCCCGCTATGTCGACGAGGCCGACGCCATGGAGCATGTCGCCGGCTATTGCGTGGTCAACGACGTTTCCGAGCGCCATTTCCAGACCGAGCGCGGCGGCACCTGGGACAAGGGCAAGGGCAGCGACACTTTCGGCCCCATCGGCCCCTGGCTGGTGACCAAGGACGAAGTGGCCGACCCGCAGAACCTCAAGATGTGGCTCGACGTCGATGGGCATCGCTACCAGAACGGCTCAACCAGGACGATGATCTTCGGCGTCGCCCATGTGGTGAGCTATGTCAGCCAGTTCATGAGCCTGCAGCCGGGCGACATCATTTCCACCGGCACCCCGCCCGGCGTCGGCATGGGCATCAAGCCGGACCCGGTCTGGCTCAAGCCCGGCAACGTGATGCGGCTGGGCATCGAAGGCCTGGGCGAGCAGACGCAGAATGTGAAGGCGTATGGCGCCTGATCACCGACGCCACTTCCGCCTCTCCCCTTGAGGGAGAGGGACGACCTGACGCGTTACGCTCAGCGCGAGGCCAGCGAAAAACCCTTAGAGCTGAACGAGAAGAACCGGTTCAGCAGACCCGATAGCGGTGGCCAGGTCATGATGTTGACTGATGTGTCGCGGATGGCGGCGTGGAATGGCGTGGCGGGCACGAACCACTTGGCCATGCGCCGCCCGGCACGCTGCTTTTCCCGCACCAGCGGCCGCAGACCCTGCTCGAACCGCGCTAGCGCCGCCTCGATGTCGGCGGTACCATCGAGCACCTGGCCGAGCGCCCGCCCGCCGGCCAAAGCCAGCGACGCGCCCTGTCCCGCCATCAGCGACACTGCGTAGGCGGCATCGCCCACGAGGATGGTGCGCTGGCTTTGCCAATGGGCCATCTCCACCTGCGCCACCACATCATAGTAGATATCCTCGGGGCCCGGGGCGGCCGCCAGCGTTTCGGGCAGCACCCAGCCGAGGTCGCCAAAGGCGGCTTTGAGCCCCGGCAGCGGGTCGCGCGGGCGTTCACGGCTCGCGTCCCGAATGACGAAAAAGGCCATGATCCGACCGGAGTCGACCTCGTAGAGGCCGGCCATGCGGTCCTTGATTGCCATCATCTTGAAGTCGCCCGCCAGCATGTCAGCCACAGCGGGGCTGTTGAAGAAGTAGGCGGCGGTGTGAAAACCCAGATAGCGCAAGAAGCGCTCTTCCGGGCCAAAGACCAGATGGCGCACCGCCGAATGAATGCCGTCGGCGCCGACCAACAGGTCGGCTTCGAGACTCTGGCCATCGGCCAGCGTGACCGCAACGCCCTTTTCACCAGTGTCGAGCGACGCGATCTCGCTCGCATATCGAACCGTGGCCTCGTCCGGCAGGGCATCATGCAGCACCTGCTCGATATCGCCGCGCAGGATGGGAAACAGCTTGCCGCCGGCCGCAGCGCCTATCTGTTCATAGTCCATCTGCGAACCGATACGGCCGGCGCCGTTGACGAAATCGACCTTGTCCACGCCCCGCGCATGCGCCTTGAGGGGGGCGATGACACCGAGTTCCTCGGCGGCAGCGTAGCCGGGACCGAAGAAATCGAGCATATAGCCGCCAGCCCGCAGGCTGGGCGCCTTTTCGAGCAATGTGACACCCCACCCGGCCCGACCGAGGGCAATGGCGGTTGCAAGGCCGGCAATACCGGCACCGGAAATGATGGCTTTCATGGCTTTCAGCTTTCTTCTGGTGCGATTGTGTCGACAAAAGTGCCCCACGCCACCAACTGGCTCTCGCGCCGCTCCGGAAACAGTTGCCGATGTATGGCAAGCCCGTCGCCGGCGATCAGGATCAGTGCCGCAAGCCGTCCCCGCTCGGCCGGGGAAAAGCGGGTAGGCGCCAGCAATTCGAGCGCGGCGACGAAATTCTCCTCCGCCATGCGCACAAGGTGCGCCAGCCGGCGCCGCAGGTCGGGATCGGCCTGGGCACGGGCGACAAAGGCGAGATAGGCGCCCGCGAGGCCCGGATCGTCATCCATCTGCGCCGCCGTCTCGGCGCCCAGCGCCAACAGCCAGTCGCGCAGTGGCGTGCCCGGTTGCGGCCGCATACCGTCCATGCCGAGCAGGAAGGTCTCGAACGCCGCCAGCACGACGGCATTGAGCGTCTCGAAATGATGGAACACGTTGGCCTTGCTGACCCCCGCTTCGCGCGCCAGGCTGGCCGCCGTCAAACCGGCAGCCCCCTCACGCGCCAGCAGGCGCATCGCCGCCGCAACGATCTCGTCCCGCTTTCCGGCTCTGGGCATCAGCATCTCCAAAATGGCACTATACTGACCAACCGATCGGTCAGCAACCCGACGAGGAGATTTTGTTGCCTGTGGGTAGGGTGGGTGAGGCAGGCGTATGGGGCCAAGGCCGGCAGTGTCTAGTCATGAGCATTGGGTTACGCGATGCTATCCCGGCATAGGCGAGATCCATCCTGAGAGGACACTGCGCTATCTCAAGACGGATTCCGGCTGGAGCCTGTCCTCGGGCGCGAGGCGAACCGGGGCCGGAATGACACCGTGTTTTTGAGCCAGGCACCTGTTGTAGGCCGCCCTGGGGCTGGGCGCGATTGCCGATTATCTCTGCTCATCCCCCGCCAAAGTGGGAATGACCGTTTCACTTGCGCCATTGCAAGGGTCAGTCCCGCTTTCGCGGGAATGACCCGGCAAAGGTGAATAACCGGGTGACAATAAATGGCGCCACAGGACCTGAATGTCGATTGGCACAAAGTCCCGCCGGGTCAGGGCCGCCTGGCCACCAGGTCGATCTCCACCAGCGCCCCGACCGCCAAAGCGGTGACGCCGACCGTGGTCCGGGCGGGGAGTTTGCCTGGCTCGAAAAAGCTCGGCCACAGCGCATTGAGCGCAGCATAGTCGCGCTCGAAGTGGGTGAGATAGATGCGGGCCATGGTGACGTGTTCGAGCCCAAGCCCGATACCGCCGAGCACGATCCTGAGATTGTCGATCACGCGCATGGTCTGCGCCTCGATGCCATCCGGCAGGGGGGCATCGGGCGCTGCCGGATCGGTCGGCATCTGGCCGGTGACGAACACGAAGCCGTCGGTCTCGACGGCATGGGAAAAGGGGGCGACCGGCTGCGGGCCGGCCGCAACCAGGTGGTGGATCATTTCACTCATATGACACTCCGGCGTGATAGAGCTTGAGCGTCGTCCCCGTCGCGGCGATAAGTCAATCTCCGGTGGGCGTTGCGCACCGTTCCTTGGCGCACCGGGACCATCAGCTTCATGTTCGATATCTTCCACACCGTTTCGGCCTATCTCGAGAGCTTTCTCGACGCTATCTCGGGCAATTTCTGGCTGACTTTCTGGTTCATCTTCGCCGTGGCCATCGGCGAGGCGGTGTTCATCCTGGGACTCTTTGTGCCATCGACCCCTGTATTGCTGATGGCCGGCGGCATCATCGCCGAAGGCCGCCTGCCCTTCTGGGAAGTGTATTTTGCCGCTGTCATCGGCGCCATTATCGGCGACGCCATCTCCTATATGATCGGCCATTTCCTCAAGGACTCGATCAAGGAGATGTGGCCGTTCAGGAACCACAAGCCGCTGATTGCCCGCGGCGAAGTGTTTTTCGCCCGTCATGGCGGCAAGGCGGTGTTCATCGGCCGGTTCATTCCGGGCGTGAAGGCCGTCATCCCCGGCGTCGCCGGGATCATGGGCATGAAATACGGTCACTTCACCATCATCAACGTCACCTCGGCCTTTGTCTGGGCTGCGGCCCATATCCTGCCCGGCATGCTGCTGACTGCCTGGCTCAAGTCCATCGGGCTGTCGCTGGAACTGGTGATCGTCGTCGGCACCATCATCCTGGCGGCCTTATTCATGCTGGTGCACTACCACCGCCGCATCCTGCTGTTCTTCGCACCGTGGCTGGGTGGTTTCGGGCGATCCATCAAGGCCCGCTGGGGCGCCCAGGAACCGACGCACTGAAACCGCCCGTGACGATCACGAAGTGCTGCCTTGCAGGGTGAGGCAAAGAGGTCCACTCTAGCCGGCATGCGCCGCTGGATTGCCCGTTTCCGGTTCGTCATCGCCCTTGCCGGGCCGCTCACCGCGTTTGCCCTGGTGCTGCCCGCAACGGCCCAGACCGGAGAGGACGCCGCGCTCGATGCGCTGTTTGCCGAGCTACGCACGGCCCCCGATGCCGCCACGGCGCAGCGCATAGCCAACCAGATATGGGACGAGTGGACGCATCCGGATGACTTCATCCTCTATACGAGCATGATCGACGTGCTGGAGATGCGCCAGCGCCGTAGCCCCGCCGACGTTATCGCCCTGCTGGACCATATCCTGGACGGCCATCCCACCTATGCCGAAGCCTGGAACCAGCGGGCGACGATGTATTTCATGCAGGGCGACTATGAGCGCTCACTCGCCGATATCGAAAGGACGCTGGAACTGGAACCGCGCCATTTCGGAGCCCTGGCCGGCAAGGCCATCATCTATCTCGAACTCGACCAGCGGGACCTGGCGCTGGAGGCGATCACCGCGGCGCTGGCCATTCACCCGTTTCTCGCCGAAAAGGCCCTCTTTCCGGAACTGAACGCCCTGCCTATCTAGCCTTGGAACCACAATGACCGATACCGAACTCACCGTCACCCGCGAGGATGGCCCGACGCGCGGCCGCTATCTCATCCGCCTTGCGCCGGGCTTCGAGGCGGAAATGACCTTCAGCAAGAGCGCCGACGGCACCATCACCATCGACCATACCGGCGTGCCACCGGAATATGAGGGGCGCGGTATCGCGGCAAAGCTGGTGAACAGAGCCATATCAGATGCGCGCGAGCAGGGATTCAAGATCGTCCCGGTCTGCTCCTATGTGGTCGCCCAGTTCCGCCGCCACCCCGAATGGGCCGACCTGCGCGCCTGATCACCAGCCGAAGCGCACCTGATCCTGCGTCTCGGCCTTGATGGCATCGAGCTTTTCCCAGGGAATGGTGATGGTCGGCGCCCCATAGGCATAGGCCGAGACCTCATAGGGCTGGAATTGAATGACCAGGCCATAGTCGTTGGAAAGGTCCCAGCGGCTCGGCTCCACCACGATCTCGGCAATGTCGCCGGCCGCTTCCACCTGCAGCCATTCGGCCGGATGCTCGGCCTGCAACTGCGCCCAGGCAGCCTCGACCAGGGTGTTGGCCCAATCGTCACCGGCAAAGATATCGCCGGCGACCAGCCCGCGATCCTCGGCCGTGAGGTAATGCAGGTAGCTGATGCTCCAATTGCCATGCGCCGCGCCGTGGCCATACCAATAGGTGTTGACCGCAAGCGTGATGCGGCCGCTGCCGCCCAGTTCCTTGACCGCGAGCTTGACGCTGGTATCGGACGATGGATCGAGATCGCCGATCTCCCCGCCACCGGCCGGCGACAGGATGTCGGACTGGTTGGAAGCCATGTCCATCACGTAGCGATTGAAGGCCTCGGCCAGGGGATCGTCGGCATCGAGCAGCGGCATGACCAGCTCGTGGCTCGCCACCTTCCAGTATGAATCGGGATTGTCCGCCTCATTGGGATCCGGCAATGCGCCATAGATGGCCTTGATGAAGAATCGGTGCCCCTCGATCATGCGGCTCTGTTCCAGTGCGCCGCTGCGGGTGTTGAACTTCTCGACGAGGCACGAACCGTTATTTTCGCTGTAACGGCCGCTGGTCATCGGCTGGGCGTCATCGGTGCAGGCGCGCTGGGCGTAGTCGAGCCAGTTGCGCTGGTCGGCGCGCATCAGCACCACCGAGTCCTTGGTCAACCCGCCGGTGGCGGTGGCGAAGGACTTGGCCAGCCGGTCATCGGCCGTCGACAGCTCGGGAATGTCGCAGATGGCATGCTCGAAAGGCGTGCCGGCCTTGCTGCAATCGAAGCTGGCGGCGGCGGCCGGCATGGCGAACAGCGCCAGCAGGGTTGCGGGAATGAGGATGCGGGACAGGTACATGGCGAAACCTCGGCTGGAGCTGGCTTGACGCTGGCAGGTGGCCGCCGCCACGTCAACCGTCAGCTCTGCCTGGCAGCCCGCGGTGGTTCGGCAGCGTCAGGGTCGAAGATGACGACGCGGTTGCGGCCCTCGCCCTTGGCCATGTAGAGCGCCGCATCGGCCATTTCGGTGGCCGTCTCGATCGTGTCGCCGGGTTCCACCAGGCACGCGCCGACGCTGGCGGTCACCGGCGCCGATTTCCCGCCCGCCAGCTCAACCGGCCGGTCATTGATTGCCGCCATGACCCCGAAAGCGCCGGCCCGCAACAGATGCGGCGCGCTGTCACGCAGCAGAATGATGAATTCGTCGCCACCCCAGCGGGCGCAGACATTGCCCTCGCCGACGCATTCGACGATGCGACGGGAAACCTCGACGATCACCGCGTCACCGGCCGAGTGGCCGTAATTGTCGTTGATCGACTTGAAGTGGTCGATATCGACCAGCACCAGGCCATGCCGCTGCCCGGTGGCCGCCCCGGCAAAGGCGGCGACGAAGCCGCGCCGATTGGCGATGCCGGTCTGCGCGTCGCGGGACGCCAGCGTTTCGAGCTCCTCGGTACGGGCACGCACCCGCGCTTCGAGCAGCCGCGTATTGTCGGTGACCGCCACCGCCATTTCGGTGAAGGCCGCCGAGAGCCGGCCCACCTCGTCCTGCCGGGCATCTGCCATCGACAGGGCCGGGCCATATTCGCCCTGCCGCGCGCTATGGACCACCAGTTCGAGCCGCTTGAGCCGATCCAGCACGGCCCGCTTGAACACCAGCACCATGATGGCGGTCACCAGCCCCATCATTGAGGCCAGCAACAGGCCGATGGGCAGGAAAAGCCGCTTGTCGATGATGGCGTCGATATCCATCAGCGTGACATTGAACCAGCCGAGCTTGTCGAGATAACCGACGCCGACCAGCATTTCCTTGCCGCCCATGGTCATGAAGCGCGATTGCGCCACCGCGTTGCCCGCCGCCACCTCATCCATCAGCGCCTGCAGGGCCGCGCGATCTTCCGGCTTGTCGACCAGCGAGAATACCGTGCGCTTGGCGCTCATCTCCGCGGTGAGGCTGCGCAGATCGACCATGTCCTGGTCGCGATGCGCCTGCACCGCGCCCTGCCGGTCGACGAACATCGAGGTGACGCCGACCTGGGGGACGTTGACCACTTCCTGGATGAAGCTGGTGAGATCGATGCCGGTGCCCAGAACGCCCAGCACCCGCCGCCCCTCGCGGATGACGCAGTTCATCCAGACCTTGGTGACCCGCAGATTGGCGTCATTGTCGACATTGAGGTGGCATCCCTCGCCGAGGGCCACGGTGGAGTAGTACCAGGCGTCGCGCGGATTGTCGGGGCTGACCGTGTAGCGGTACTGATCGCCGGCATAGGAATTGGCGGCGTCGTTGAAGTAGTAATTGCCCGATTCCCCGATGGCGAAGAAATAGCTGCGATCGGCGAAGGACTGGCGGAAATGCTCGAGCTCGGCGATGCCGCGCCGCTTCAGCTCCGGATTCGCCTCGTCATTGGCCCAATCGCGGATCGACTGGCTGCCGGCCAGCGTCTCGGCCAGCGACACCTCGCGCATCAGCGCTTCGAGGCCACGATAGCGGTCGTAGAGAATCTGTTTTTCGGCAAACAGGGTGCCGAGCTGGACCACGGTGGACGCAACGATCCAGTTGAAGGCCAGATAGGCCGGCGCCGCCACCGCGGCAAAGCCGAGCAGCACCAGGATCAGCACGCGAATGCGCAGGCTGCTGGCAATGGTATCTCGAAGCCTGCTGATTTGCCGCCTCGTCTGCATCAGGATCAGTCCTTGGGGAGACCGCTCCGACACTGTTAGCCCGTACCCCTCTAGAGTTCGTTAATAAAGTGCTGATGCGCGCGAGACGTGAACCCGCCGGCGGGTCAGCACGTTCTGCCCCCGAGAGGAGACCGCAATGACCAAGCTCGAAACCAAAGTCCGCGCCTTGTTCGACGCCTATGCAAAGCGCAGCGACGACGCTCTGCAGGACCCGCCCAAGGAAGATATCGATGGCGTCGTCGGCGCCTTTGCGCCCTTCTTCGTCGAATCGAGCCCACGCGGCGTCATCGGCGGCGCCAATGACGACCGGTTCCGCGCGATGATTCCCCAGGGCTTTGCGCGCTACCGCCAGGTCGGCGGCAAGCATATGACGGTCAAAGGGCTCAAGGTCATCGAGCTCGACCACTGCCATGCCGTGGCCGATGTCGACTGGGACTTCGCCTATACCAACAAGGCCGGCCAGAGCGGCCATGTGACCTTCACCAATTTCTACTTCGTCACCGTGGCCGGCGGCACGGCCAAAGTGTTCGGCTATGTGACGCCCGACGAGGAGCAGGCGATGAAGGACCACGGCCTGGTCTAGGCGCGGATCGTGGCCAGCCCGCTGAGGAAAGCCTGCGTCTCGCGCAATTCCTCGGGCCGCAATTCGTGGCCGCCCTGATGCCAGAATAGCGACGTCTCGGCACCATGGCCGGCGAAATAGTCGCTGAGCCCCTGGGTCACGGCAGCCGGTGCCATCGGATCGCGCGTCCCCGCGGTGATCAGCACGCGCTTGCCGGTGAAATCGGCCTGGGGCGGGAAGAAGGGGATCAGCGGGTGCATCAGCACCGTGGCATCGAACAGCCCGGGTGACGCGAACTGCATGGCGGCCAGGATATTGGCGCCATTGGAATAGCCCAGCCCCACCACCTGTCGCGGCGCGCCCTCGGCTTTGCGCGCCACCACAAATGCCGTCATCGCCGCAGTGCGCAGGCGCAGGTCATCCATGTCGTAGACGCCCTCGCCGCTGCGCCGGAAATAGCGCAACGCCCCGCCCTCGCTGACATCGCCGCGCGGCGCGACGACGCGCGCGCCAGCCAGCAATTCGCCCGCCACGTCGAAGAACTGGTTTTCATCGCCGCCCGTGCCGTGAAACACCAGGAACAGCGGCGCGTGCTCAGCGGCGCCTTTGCTTTCGCGATAGTGATAATTGGCCATGCCCGATCTCCTGCAATTCGTGTTGGCCAGGATATCGGCCACCTGTCCGCCCGGCACAACCGGCTCCGGCGCCACGCACTGTTGCCGTTTGCGGAACAATGGGGGTTCATGCACAATGGCTCATATGTTTCTTTCGATTTTCGACGTGTTCAAGATCGGCATCGGGCCATCCAGCTCCCATACGATGGGACCGATGACCGCTGCGCGGCGTTTCCTCGACGAATTGAAGGACAATCGCTGGCCCCATGCCGCCAACGCCCGCCCCGCCGCGCTGACGGCAAGCCTGCATGGCTCGCTGGCCTTTACCGGCATCGGCCATGGCAGCGGCCGCGCCGTCGTCCTGGGCCTGTGCGGCGAAGACCCCAGGACCGTCGATCCGAACGGCATGGACGCCATCGTGGCCGGCGTCGAAGCCAGCGGCAAGGTGCATCCGCAGGGCCACCCGGCCTATCGCTTCCGCCCGGCGGTCGATCTGGTGTTCGACAAGCGTAACGCCCTGCCCGGTCATCCCAACGGCCTGCAATTTGCCGCCTATGACGGCGATGGCCAATTGCTGCTGCGCCGGGCCTATTATTCCATCGGCGGCGGCTTCGTGGTCAGCGCCGAGGAGCTGGATGCCATCAAGGATGCCTCGCCTCGCCAGGCCGACGTACCCTATCCCTTCGCCCATGCCGGAGACATGCTTGATATGGCCGCAGCATCAGGGCTTTCCATTGCCGGCATGAAACGCGCCAATGAGGAAGCCAGCCGCAGCCGCGCCGCGCTCGACCGCGGCATCGACGAAATCTGGACCGTGATGAGCGCCTGCATCGACCGTGGCGTCAGCCAGGACGGCATCATGCCCGGCGGGCTCAACGTCAAGCGCCGGGCGCGGGGCATCTTCAACCAGCTCGACGCGCAGTGGCAGCGGAACGAGCTGACCCCGCTGATGGCCAATGACTGGCTGAGCCTTTATGCCATGGCCGTCAACGAAGAAAATGCCGCCGGCGGCCGCGTGGTCACCGCCCCAACCAATGGCGCCGCCGGCGTCATCCCCGCGGTGATGAAATATTTCCTCAAGTTCAACGCCGCCGCTGGCCCGCAAGCGGTGCGCGACTATCTGCTGACCGCGGCCGCCGTGGGCGGCATCATCAAGCACAATGCCTCGATCTCGGGCGCCGAGGTGGGGTGCCAGGGCGAAGTCGGCTCCGCCTCGGCCATGGCCGCCGCCGGCCTCTGCGCCATCATGGGCGGCACCCCCGCCCAAGTGGAAAACGCCGCCGAAATCGCGCTGGAACACCATCTCGGCATGACCTGCGACCCGGTCGCGGGGCTGGTGCAGATCCCCTGCATCGAACGCAACGCCTTCGGCGCCGTCAAAGCCGTCACCGCCGCCTCCCTCGCCCTCAAGGGCGACGGCACCCACGCCGTCCCGCTCGACGCCTGTATCGAGACGATGCGCCAGACGGGGCTGGACATGAGCGAGCGGTACAAGGAAACGAGCCTTGCGGGACTGGCGGTGAATGTGGTGGCGTGCTGACTTTCCGCAATTGCCGATTGCGCCTCACAATCGACTTAAGTACATGGACAAGGTGACTTGCCGTAAGAACTCATTCATAGTCTCATGAGATTCAAGCGGTCGATTTGCCGTGTTCCCACATCAGCATCAGCAACCAGGTTCTCCGTGACGATACCGTTCTTCAACTACCCGGCGCTTTTCAGCGATCAGGAAGCGAAATTTGTTGAGATTTTCAAGACGGTAGGCAGGCGCGGCGCCTTCATCATGCAGGATGACCTGCGCAAGTTTGAAGAACGGGTCGCCGCCTATTCTGGCGCCGCTCACGCCATTGGCGTTGCCAACGCGACGGACGGGCTTGAATTGCTGCTTTCAGCGGGCGGCATCGGGCCCGGCGACGAAGTGATCTTCTGCTCGCACACCATGGTCGCCACTGCCGGCGCGATCCACTCCGTCGGTGCGACGCCGGTACCGGCCGAAGTTGGCGCCGATCACCTGATCGACGTCGACAAGATCGAGTCGCTGATTACCGAGCGGACGCGCGCCATTATGCCCACCCAGCTCAATGGCCGGGTAGCCGATATGGACAAGATCCTGGCGATCACCAGCAAGCATAAGCTGGATCTCTACGAGGACGCGGCCCAGGGACTTGGCGCCAGCTACAAGGGACGGTTTGCAGGCACGTTCGGCAAGGGTGGCTGCATCAGTTTCTACCCTGCGAAAAATCTCGGCTGTTTCGGCGACGGTGGCCTGGTGCTGACCAACGACACCAAGCTCTACCACGCCATGATGGCCATGCGCGATCACGGCCGCGACCCGCAGACCGGCGACATCGTCGGCTGGGGGCGCAACAGCCGGCTCGACAATCTGCAGGCCGCGATTCTGGCGCATCTGTTCGAGGACTATGACGGCATCGTCGCCCGCCGCCGCGCCATTGCCGCGCGCTACGATCAGCGCCTCAAGCGCATCAACAGCCTGGTGCTCCCGCCGCCACCCGATGCGGACCCCGAGCGCTTCGATGTCTTCCAGAATTACGAGATCGAGGCCGACCGCCGCGACGACCTAAAGGCGCATCTGAGCGCCAATGGCATCGGGACACTGATACAATGGGGCGGCAAGGCCGTTCATCAGTACCCTGCCCTCAAGCTGTCGGCGCGGTTGCCTCATACCGAGACGCTGATGGCACGCATGATCATGCTGCCGCTCAACCTGTCGATCACCGATGACGAGGTTGATGCAGTCTGCGATGCCATCGAAAGCTTCTACGCCCATGGATGAGCCACATGGTTCCAACCGCCTGGGTTGGAACACCCTGGACGAACTTGCCCTGAATATCCGCCGCGACGCGGTGCAGATGACGCATCTGGGCAAGAGTTCCCACATCGGCTCGGTGCTGTCGATCGCCGATATCCTGGCAGTGCTGTATGGGTCGTTCCTGAACGTGGACCCGGCCTTTCCGCGCAAACCGGACAGGGACCGTTTCATCCTGAGCAAGGGGCATGCGGGCGCCGGTGTCTATGCAGCACTGGCCGAATGCGGTTTTTTCCCCATCGACGACCTCAAGCGCCACTACCAGGATGGCTCGAACCTGTCGGGTCACGTATCGCACAAGGGTATAGCGGGCGTGGAGTTTTCCACCGGCTCGCTCGGCCATGGACTGCCGGTGGCGACCGGCATGGCGCTGGCAGCCAAGCTCAGCGGCTTGGACCATCGCGTCGTCGCGCTGTTGAGTGACGGCGAATGCGACGAAGGCTCCAATTGGGAAGCCTTCCTGTTCGCCGGCCACAACAAGCTGGACAACCTGGTCGTGGTCATCGACTACAACAAGCTGCAAAGCCTCAAGCCGGTATCCGAGACCCTGGCGCTGGAGCCGTTCGCCGACAAATTGCGTGCGTTCAACTGGGCAGTCGAGGAAGTCGACGGGCACGATATCGAGGCTCTTCAGGCCGTGTTCGGCAGGATTCCGTTCAAGACCGGCATGCCGAGCGTGGTGCTGGCTCACACCACCAAGGGCAAGGGCATCAGTTTCATGGAAAATTCTGTGCTCTGGCACTACCGGACTGCCCAGGGCGACGAATACACCGCCGCAATGGCCGAACTCGCTGACAGGCAGGACTGAACAATGCGCGACGCCTTTGTTGCTGCGCTGGTTTCTGCAGCCCAATCGGACGAGAAGATCCTGCTGGTTACCGGCGATCTCGGCTTCGGTACGTTTGACCCTTTCGTGAAAGCCATCCCCGAACGCTTCATCAATGTCGGCGTGGCCGAGCAGAACATGATCGGCGTATCGACCGGCCTTGGTCTCGAGGGCTACAAGGTCTTTGCCTATTCCATTGGCAACTTTTCGACCCTTCGGTGCCTCGAGCAAATCCGCAACGACGCGGCCTATCACGAGGCCAACCTCACCATTATCGGCTCCGGCGGCGGCTTTACCTATGGTGCACTCGGCATGTCCCACCATGCCACCGAGGATCTGTCGATCCTGCGCGCGCTGCCCGGCATCACCGTGGTTGCGCCTTGCGATGCCTGGGAGACAACGCAGGCCGTCACCCTGCTGGCAGCCGCCAAAGGCGTTTCATATCTGCGCATCGAAAAGCAGACGCCCTTGCGAACCGGCGACCTCGGAATTCCCTTCGTGCTCGGCAAGGCCCGCCGGCTGCGGGAAGGACGCGACATCACCATCATCGGTTCGGGCGGGGTTCTCGCCCATGCCGATAGCGTTGCGCAACGGCTTGCCGAGCGCGGGCTGTCGGCGCGCGTGGTATCGATGCACACGCTCAAGCCGCTCGATGATGCTGAAATCCTGGACGCCCTGCGCGATACCCGCGCTATCCTGACCATCGAGGAAAACACGATACTGGGTGGCCTGGGCGGCGCCGTGGCGGAGGTCATCGCCGAATCCGGCCGCAGCGTTCCATTCCGCAGGCTTGGCATGCAGGATGTGTATTCCTCCGTCGTCGGCAGCCAGGACTACCTCAGGCAGTATTATGGCATGGGTATCGATGCGATACTGGATGCCAGCCTCAAGCTCATCGCTCGGGCCGCCTAGGCTACAGGCCGGGTTTCCGAATCCATAGGACGGAGCTGTAATGGGCGTTGCGGTCCGCACGATTCAGGAGCTTGAAGGGCTGGAATCCGGCTGGCGGGAGCTCTTCGCCAAATCCGGTTCGAACAACCCCTTCGAGAGCTGGGACTGGACCATCCGGTGGGTCACCAGCTTCGCCAGGGATGGCGACCTGCTGGTGCTGGCGGACTATGACGGCGCAACGATCACCGCGATTGCGCCGCTGCGGCTCACCGGGGGCACCCTTTCCTTTCTCGGCGACCCCATGTTTGCCGACTATGCCGGCATTCTTTGCCTGCCGGGGATGGAACAGGCTGCTACGGCAATGCTGGCGCGGACCCTGCAGAACCAGAGCTGGCGGCGGATCGATCTGGCGCCGGTACGCGCGATTGAACCTTTCAGCCAGGCACTGGCGTCGTTTTTTTCCGCCGGGAAGCATCACGGGGTGCAGGAAATTATTTGCGGCAACCCGCGTATCGATACCGGCGGCAGCTTCCAGCAATACTATTCCGCACCGTCCAAAAAAAAGCTGCGCCAGGAAATCCGTACAACCCAGAACAACCTGGACCGACTGGGCACCTGGCGCTATGTCACCGCGTCATCGGGCCCGGAGGCGCATCGGATTTTCGGGGCGCTGACGCAATTTCACACGCGAAGGCAGGCCGGCAAGGTCGGAACCTCGATCTTTGACGACAGCGAAAGCACAGAGTTCTTTCGGCGCCTGCTGGATTCACCCAGTACGGAATTCAAGATACACCTGTCGGGAATCGAACTGAACGGCACGCTGGTTTCCGCCGCCTACTCCATCTCCTGTGGAGACAGTTTCTATTATTGGATACCATCGTTCGATCAGACGATACCGAGGGTGTCGCTCGGAAAACTACACCTGAAATGCCTGGTCGAGGAGTGTTTCTCGGAACCCTACCAATGGTTCGATTTCATGGGCGGTGACGAGAGCTATAAATACCAATGGTCCGATAGCAACTATGACCTGCTGCGATTCGTGGCCCACAGGAGCGCGATTGCAGCCACCGTATACCGGCAGCGCAGCCTCTGGCGGCAGCGCCTGAAGGATGCGAAGGACCGTTCGCGGTCGCTGCAGTGGCTTTGGCACAAGATATCGAAGGCTTAGGACGTCGGTGAAACAGGCGATAAAATTAGCCATTGCCAGGCTCTGGCAGAGGGCCAGGCCCGGTACCGGCGCCCGGCTCCGCGTACCGGTTCTGTGCTATCACAGTGTCAATGACACCGGAAATGCGGAATGCGATCCACTACCCTCGGCGCTTTTCGAATCTCATCTGCAACATCTTCGCGCCCACTACACGCCCATTTCGCTGGCCGAACTCGCGGACGCCCTGAATAGCGGGGCGTCAATCCCTCCCGATGCCGTCGTCGTCACCTTCGATGACGGCTATCGCGACAATTTCGAAGTCGCCTACCCCCTGCTCAGCCAATACCGCATTCCCGCAACTTTTTTCATCGTTCCGGGGTTTCTCGATGGCGAGGTCGATCTGATCGGAGACCCGGGCTGGGAGGCGATGAGCTGGGAGAATGTTCTGAGCATGGATGCCGATCCGCTGGTCGAGTTCGGCGCCCACACCCAGTCACATCCGATCCTGTCGACGCTCAGCGAAACCCAGGCCCGCCACGAGATCAGCAAATCCAAAGCCGAGCTTCAACGCCGCCTCGGCCACGTTATCGAGTTTTTCGCCTACCCTTATGGACAGGGGGAACACGTTGGCCCCGCGGCGCTCGCCGAGGTGGCTCGACAACAGTTCAGCCTGGCTTGCTCGACCATCTGGCGAACCACACATGCGCAGAACGAGCGCTACTTCCTGAACAGGATCATGATAACCAGCGACGACACAGTAGAGGTTCTGGACCTAAAGTTGCGAGGAGGATTTGATTACATATACTATCTTCATCGCATACGTGCTCTTGCTTTAAAATTGCGGAATGGTCGAGGCGTAGCACTGGATTCAGCGTACGACACCAGATAAGGGTCAAGCTGCGGGAGACGGCATCTCGTGATTGTCTTTTGAAATTGAATGGAGTGCGTTGTTGATCAACGATACGACAAGGACCGATTGGCCCCACAAGATCGGCATAGTGCTGATCTGTGCCATTGCATTCTTCATTTCATTTGGCGAATGGCAGCAATTAATAGGGCCCTGGTTCTCCGTCCCCAAGCTCGCCTTGCCGATCTTGTTCGTCCTGGCCCTGGCCAGCAGGGCCCACTGGCCAAGGCCAATGCTGGAGACCGGCATTTTCGCCCTGTTCGTCGTGGCGTGCCTGGCCTCGTTTCTGGTGCATGGCATCAGCCTCCACCCCGGGATGACCAATCTGGTCGGCTACGTCATCCTTATCCCGGTTGTTGGCGCACTAGTCCGAAACACCGTGGATATAGAACGGATCATGTTGGCGCTGCTTGCCGGCATCACCTTGATCAGTATCCTCACCCTGAATGCGGTCGTTACCGGTTTTGATGCCGGCAGCCTGTTCGGCAAGCCGATGACCGAGATGGTTTTCGGCGTCCCCAGAATTTTTGGCACCGAGCAGAACCCCAACGCCTACGCGGTGTATAGCTGCATCGGCATGATCCTGTCGGTTTATGCCATCATTCGGGCACGCAACGGCCTTCTGCGGACTGCAGCAGTTCTGGCCGGCCTAGCCATTCTTGCCGTTCTATTCCTGTCGGCCTCGCGTTCGGCGGCGGTGGGCGCGGCAGTCGGCATTACAGTGTTCCTGGTGATCTATGTCCGTGGCGTCGGTGCCAAGACGGCCTGTCTCGGACTGGGGGCAGTATGCGTTGTCGCCGGGATCATGTTGCCGACATTTGTCGCCAACACCTCGGACCTGATCTTCAAGTCGTTTTATCTCGATCGGATCGCCAGCCGCGTGCATGCCGAAATCGAGGAAATGAAGAGCGACCTGACCGTCCACATCGAGACCCTCGAAGCATCGGCGAGCGAAGCCGACCCCGAGGCGCAAGCAGAACTGGCCCAGAAGCGCGACGACCTGGAGCGCTTGTCGGACAACGCCGCTGTCGAAAAAATCGTCGAAAATGCCGTCGTGTACAGCCGCGCCGCGCCAAGCGCAGAAATCAGCAGCTCGGAGCTACTCACCGATAAAATGCTGGCAGACCTCAGCGAAAAGGAGGTCAGGGACGCATCCCTCATGGTCGCGGACAAGGTACAGGCTGCCGAAAACCGGCTGGAAATCCTTATCTACAGCGCCCGGCTCATTGCGATGCATCCGATTTTCGGCGTCGGTTTCCTCAATGCCCGCAAGGCCTTTGTTAGTGCCGACCTGCCCGTCGATAACGCGGTTCACAATACCTACGTTTCGGTGGCCGTGGAATTCGGCCTGCCCGCCGCGGCATTATTCGTAGCCGCCCTCGTCCTGCTGGCCTATCGCTTGCTTCGAAGCGCTATGATAATTCCGGAATCTGCTCGAAGCTCTCGCCAGGTGGTCATCTTGATGCCAGCGACATTGATTGGCTACATGGTGCACGGAACCTTCCATGACAGCTACATGAATGTGCTGCTCTGGCTGGTTATTGCCTTGTCGATAACGTGGCTCGGCTGGCTTCGCGCGCCAGGTGAACATGCTACCGAAGGGTCTTTACGCCGCGCCCCGGCCCGATAGTCGTATAGCCAGACACCACAGCGCCTAAGCGCAGGAGAATGCCCTTGAATATCTGTCACGCCTTCATCTTCTTCTCCATCCGGTTTGCCGGAGGCACGTCGGACCTGATGTACAAGATATGCAAGGCGCAGGTGAAACTGGGACACAGGCCCATTGTCTATTCAGGGGACTACAAGTTTGACGGCGAGCTGGCAAACAGCCTGACGGGCACCGAGTTCCGGGTCGAGAAGTCGTATCTCGACAAGGAGGGCTTTTCCATAATGCCCGGCCTGATCGCATTGGCGCGCAAGGAAGTGCCGGAATTCGATGTCGTGCACATGCACACATTCCGGACGTTCCAGAACGTCGTTCTTTATCACTTCTGCAAGAAGAACAATGTTCCGTTCATTATCGACGCGCACGGGGCCGTGCCCTACTACACGCGCAAGAATCTGATCAAGAAGCTGTTTGACAGGATCTGGGGTCGCCGCATGCTGCGCGAGGCCGCATTCCTGGTTGCCGAGACGGAGGTGGGCGTCAAGGAATACCTGGATATTGATCCGGAGCTGGACCGCAGCCGGATCGTGGTCATTTCCCCGCCCTTCGACACTGACGAGTTCGTGACGCTGCCACCGAAGGGCACCTTCCGCGCCGAGTATGGAATTCCTGCGGAGAGCAAGGTGATCCTGTTCCTTGGCCGGGTTCATCACATCAAGGGCAACGACTTCCTCATCAAGGGCTTTGCCGAACTCTGCAAGCGCCGGGACGACTGCCTGCTGGTGATTGTAGGCGGCGACGACGGCCACATGGATGAATGCAAGGCGCTGGCCGCCGAACTTGGGATCGCCGACAAGGTCATCTTCACCGGCTTCATGGGCGGCGGGAAAAAGAACTCCGCGCTGATCGATGCCGACATTGTTGCCCAGATGTCGCGCCAGGAACAGGGTGCCTGGGCCCCGTTCGAGGCGGTCCTGTGCGGGACCCCGATCATCGTCTCCGCCCATACCGGCGCCGGCGAAGATGTGCGCCGGGTCGATGCCGGCGCCACGGTCGAGTTCGACAACATCCCCGCGCTTGCCGACGGGCTGGCCGGCATCCTCGACAACTATGATGCCGCCAAGACGCTGACGCTCAAGGCGAAGAACTTCATCGAAACCAAGATGTCGATGAATGCGCGGAGCCAGGAATATATTGACCTTTACAGCCGGGCCAAGCAGCAGGTCGGCCGGGGCTGATGCGCAATACCAAGGACATGGTGCTGGCGGTGATGCCGGAAGGGCCGATCGCCTTCGATGGACAGCACTATCGCTATTCCAAGGGTGAACGACTCTACCTCGACAACCTCGCCAGCCATTTCAAGGAGCTGGTCCTGGTCACCTTCGTCTTTCGCCAAGGCGATCCCGACTACGAGACCTGCATACATTCCCGCTTCATGGCACCGAATCTTCGGGTCATCGAACTGCCAGCCAAGGGCGGGCTGCGCCGGAACGTTCTCGGCAAGGCGCTGCAGTTCCTGAAGATTTTCTTTCTGCTGGTTCGCATCGTTCCGCGTTTCGACCTGCTCTACCTGTTCCTGCCAAGCTACCCCAGCGCGCTGGGCTGGATGGCGGGCCGCCTGCATCGCAAGCGCCACATCGTCTATGGCGCCGACGACTGGGTGCAGGCATCGGAAACCATGTTCAAGTGGGACAGCCTGCGCGGAACCAGCTTCTACCGGCTCTATGCATGGCTCAACCGCACGATGGAGCGAGCGATCGTGCGCAGTGCCGCCTTCTGCGTAGCCGCAGGGGGCCAGCTTCGCGAAAAGTACAAGTCAATGGGTGTCCCGACCTATGACACCACGCCGCGGATGACGTTGACCCCCGATGACATCTTCGAGCGCGACGACACCTGCCAGGGCGATACGGTCACATTGATCAATGTCGGGGCACTGGTGCCGGACAAAGCCCAGCACCTGTTGCTGGCTGCTGTTGCGCCCTTGATCAAGACCGATACGCGCCTGCGGCTGCAGATCGTCGGCGGTGGCCCCAAGGACGAGGAACTCAAGGCGCTGGCCGTCAATCTCGGCATCGCCGATCGGGTGCAGTTCCTGGGCTACATAGAGGCTGAAGAGGAACTCTACGGCTTGCTGCGCCACGCGGACATGTTCGTGCTGTCCAGCGTGACGGAGGGCTTCCCGCGCGTCCTTTATGAATCGATGGCCATGCGCCTGCCCATCGTCGCCACCGCCTGCGGTGGTATTCCGCATCTGATGAAAAACGATGAAAACGCCAAGGTCGTCCCAGTGGGCGACGTGCCTGCATTGACCGCCGCCGTGGCCGCACTGATCGAGGATGGGCCGCTTCGCCGGGCCCTGATCAAGCAGGCAGCCCGAACGATGGACGGTGTTTTCCAGCGCATGGACCCGGCCCAGATAGCCAAGCTGGTCGAAACGCATCTGTAAGGCGGCTCCGCGATGTATGTGACCGTACTTCCCACCAGACCGCCCTTGTTTCGGCCGGGTGGCTCGCCCGCATCTCAGGATGATGCCGACAGGATGCGATATTATCGCTACGGTCGTGATGCCCTGTTTGTGGGCTTGGAAATGCTGGGCCTGGGCCCCGATTGCGAAGTCCTCCTGCCCGCCTCCCTGTGCGAGGTCGTGCTGCTGGCCTTCATGAAGCGCGGGATCCGCCTACGATATTATGGCCTGAACGCCGGATTCGAACCGTCGGTCGATGAGCTTGAATCCAGACTCGGACCACGGACCCGCGCCATCTACGTGAACCATTTTCTGGGCCGGCCAACCGAAATGAGGGCGGTCCGAGCCCTGTGCGACCGGCGTGGAATCGCCCTGATCGAGGACTGCGCCCATGCCTATGGCGCGACGAGCGACGGCGGACCTGTCGGAACGGTGGGCGACATCGCCATATTCAGTTATAGGAAGTTTCTACCCATCGCCGATGGGGGCGGGCTGCGCGTCAACAGCATCGAACTACCGCTTCCGGAAGCGCTTCCGGTACGGACCGGCACCGCTGGATGGGCAGGTGCCAAGGCCGCGATTGCCTGGGCCGGAGGCATAGGCCTGCTGCCGCTGGCGACCATCCAGCGCTGGCGCGGCACCGTCGAATCCTATCTCGACCCGCAAGACAACCTTGATGCTGGCGGCTGGATCCCTCCAGCCGGTATTTCCGCGGAAAGCCAGGTGGCCATACGTGCCGCCGATATGCAGGAAGTCACGGCAAACCGGCGGGACAATTATCGCCTCTGGACGCAAGTCATCGCCGGAATCAAGGGCCCGCGACCGGTGTTTCCGGATCTGGCGGATGGACAAAGTCCGTTCTGCTTTCCCATACTGGTCGAACAGCGGGACGATTTCGTCAGGGCAATGTCCAGGCACGGATTCTATCTCGAACCCACTGTCGCGCCGCCCTACCGGCGGATCGAGACCCTGGAAAATCCCACCGAGCCCTTTCCCGAAATGCAGACGGTTGCCGATCATCTGGTGAGTCTGCCCGTCCATCAATCGCTGACCGGACGGCAACGGGATCGGCTGGCGGGCGCAATTTCGGCATTTTTTCGCTGAGATGCCTGCTAGGCAGGCCGGGTTTCAGCAGGAAACAGCGGAATCTGCCGTATCCCTTTGCGCGCCGGCTCCTCAATGAAGTTGAATACGAGCCGGGCGCCCAGGATGGTCCCAACAGCAGCACAGCCACCAACGGGCCGCGGCAATGTTTCGTCTTCGTCCATCGGTTCCTACATTCCGGCAATGGCGTGGCGTCACGAGCATTGGAGGGAATATACCAGATTGGTTTGGCTGACCAATCTGTCGCCAGCACGGATGCGGCATTGCGTTGCGGTGGCGTTCCAGTCAAGAAGTGCCAGACATCGATCCGGGACTGCCCGCCGAGCCAGGAAATGTGATGAGCTTCTTTCGCAATACCGCCGTCTTCATGGGAAGCCGCACGATATATTCCCTGTTGGTGATGTTGGTTGGCGTGCTGACCGCCAGGTGGTTGGGTGTTGATGAGCGAGGACATTATGCGATCTTCTTTGCGTTGACAGGCTTGCTCTCCAACGCCATCAACCTAGGCATCGCGCCGTCAAATACTTACTTCCTGAACCGGGAAAACCAGCCCCTCGACGTCATTTTCAGCAATAGCGCAATCTTCGTCCTCGGCGTTGCGGTGGTGCTGGCCACGGTATGTGTCGGCGGCGCCTTTTTCTTTCCCCTTTCGATCGGCGTTGGCGAAGACTTCGCCTGGGGCGCCCTGTGGCTGGGGGGTGTTTCGATCGTCATCGACATCGTTTTTTCGGGCATCGTGCTGGGCAGGCAGCTTTATTGGCTGCAGTCGATAGCCGTGATCGTCAATGCCGTGCTGCTGTTGCTGGCGACCCTGGCCATCCTGCTGTTCGATGGCATGCTGGTCTGGGCGATAGGACTGCGGGTGGTTGCCCTCGCCATCTTCGCCCTGGGACTGATGCTTGCGCTATGGTGGCAGGTCCGCCCGCTGACATTTGCGCCGTCATTGCCGGTGCTGCGGGCGCAGTTGGGCTACGGCGTCAAGAACTGGTTCCAGAACCTCGTTGGCCTGGTCAACTACCGAGGTTACCTGCTCGGCGTGGGCGCGTTTTTCGGACCGGCCGCGGCGGCGTACTTCTCCGTCGCGATGCTCCTCGTCGAGGCAACGCGGTTTGTCCCCGAAACCGTGGGCACGATGCTGCTGCCCAAGCTGGTGAGCACAGAGGGTCGTGAGGCGAGCGCCGCATTCGCCGCACGAACCGCGCGCAATACGTTCTTCCTTGCCATCCTCACGGTGGCAGTCCTGTTGCTGATCACGCCCCTGCTCATCGTCTACGTCTTCGGCAGCGACTACGAGCCCTCCATCGTCGCGGCCGAAATCATGCTGATCGGGTCGCTGGGCGGATTTTTCTACCAGATACTGACCCGCTATTTCAGCAGCGAGGCCAAGCAGCGCTATACGATCTACAGCGCCCTGGCGTCACTGGCAGTCGGCGGGCTGCTCGCTGTCGCGCTTGTGCCCACGCTCGGGTTCAGCGGCGCGGCCATCGCCTTTGCCTGCGGCCAGTTGCTCTCAGGCGGATTGATGCTCTACTTCTTCAATCGCGTCACCGGCGTTCCTATTCGGCAGTGCCTGGTCATCGACCGGACCGACCTGGAATTCTTCGGCAACCTCATCCGCCGCGTAGCCCGCCGCTAGACGGCCTAGCTGGTCTCGCGGCCGCCGGCGTTCCAGACCAGCAATCGCACCAGTCGCGCGGTTTCCTCCAGCGACTTGTCGGTATCGACTTCGACCTGTCGCGAACCGGCAAACTGAATGGCCTTGGCCAGCTCGAAGCGCTGCCGGATGAAACCCTCCGGCTCGGGCCGCTGCCGTTCGGCATTGCGCGAAAGCGCCAGATCAAGCGGCGCGATCACCTTCACCACCAAGTCGGGCTGCGGCAGGCCGGAATAATTCCTGCGCTCCCAGCGGGAAAGCATGCGCGTCAGGCCCGAATTCGGGACGATTCGCGCACCGTCCATGCCTCCAATGGCCTGGGACGGATAGCGGTCCGTGATGACGATGGTGCCGTTCAACATGCGCCGCGTGTTCTTCATCACCCACCGCCGGCGATCTATCGAGTCGAGCCAGCAGACGATCGGATGCGGCAGGTTTGCCGCAACACGCTGCTCCTGCCCCGCTTGGGCCCCGCTACCGCCGCGGACCAGTCCGCGGAGCCGGGTACGCAGCGCAATGGCCCACCACACTGGCCGGGTACGCCAAGATTTTGGCGGTTTGCCGACGTGAATATGAGCCAGATCGAACTGGCGACCCAGCCATTTTGCCACATCGCGCGACAAGGTGGACTTGCCGCTCGCTTCCGATCCCACGAACGCAACGAGCATGCCGCCGGGGAACAGCGATCGGTCCTTGACGTCGATCCGCAGCTTGCCGCGAATGATTGCCAGACCAAACATGATGCTGCGCGCCAGCGACGCGGGTACGGAGGGCATGACGGTGGTCTTGATGCAGCGCCGAATTTTCATCCCGAGCCGAACCCGCTTTGCCAGCGAACTGCTTTCGCTCGTAAGGGTATCGAGACAGTCGTCGAAGAGATCGACCGGAATTTGCGGAAGCCATCGCTCCACAAGCGCACGCATGCCCGCACGATCTGCCCGCTGCATGAGCCAGGCGATTTCTGCTTTGATATTGTCGATGTCGCGCAGGAAGAGGAAATGTTCGATCAGCGACGGCTGCTCGATGAACTTGCGCAGGACGAACAGCACCATGTCTGCATTGGCCGATGGAATATAGACATTGGCGGCGCCGACCGGCTGCGCGCTTTCCAGAAAGGCCCGTTCCAGCGGAATCCAGTGATTCTTGAGAATGGAGCCACCGGTGACCAGGCGGAAATAGACATGCAGGTGGACCAGCAGGCCCGTCGCCGGATCTGGCCCGTAATAGTGAAATACAAACGGCGCGGCGGCCAGGCCGCGATCGGTCGCCAGCCTGAACCCCGCCTCGGCGACGACGGCCGCAAAACGTTCCTTGTCCTGCATGGCCACAAGCAGGTCGAGGTCGTCAACGCCGCTGAGAGCTGGCTCGAGGTTATTATTGCTCTTGAAGTGGCAGTAGCGGATGCCCCGGGATTCGATGTCGCGAAAGAGCTGAATAATAAAGTCGTTCATCCGGCGTATATCCATCCTCGGTCAGCGGGTCGGCGTACTCAATACAGTTTCCTCGGCGGGAGGCGAAGCCTATTTGGAGGCACCGGCAAGTGACGATGCGATATCGTCAGCCAGTTGCGACACGGCCTGCCCGACATCCTGAATATCGGATCGCCAGAGCTGCATGGGCTGGCTGGCCGGTGCCGCCGCCATCAGCTCAAACAAACCCCACGCATTGCGGACAAAGCTCTCCAGCTGCCCAGGAGCCTTGATGCGCGGCGACAGATCTCCCCGCCTCATCAGGCGCTCGACAAGCACCTGTGGTTCGGCAGTCACGATCATTAGCAGGTCGGGAGACGGCAGCAGGGCCATGAAGCGGTGAACGTCGTCACGCGTCGCGACGCTATGGGCAGACATCAGCAGATTGTGGGCGACATGCACAAGCCCCTCGTCCACCACGACCGCAAAGTCTCTAAACCGGCGCCGGTCGAGATAGGTCCGGATGCCGGCTTTGCGGATAATGCTGCGGAAGATCGCGAGCTTTTCCCGTGGGTCCTCCGGCAGCTGCCAAAGCCGGGTGACGATAAAGGCTGCGAGCGCCGGATGCCGCAGGAACAGCGCGATGGCCCAGGGCAGCATCCGCAAGTCAGTCTTCCAGTTCTGGCCTTCCACTTCGCTCAGACCAGCCGGTATCGCGGGGCAATTGTTGAGGGCAGCGCTGTGTACGCAGCCGTTTGGGATGCCTCGTTGCTCGAGTTCGACGATGAGCTGGCGGATGCAGGTGGTCTTGCCGACACCGCTCGGACCGCTGAACTCGATGATCATCACGTCAGCTTTCGTGCGATCACATAGATGACGCGATAATTGTGGTCACGCCTGTCCGCCGGCAAGGGCACTGGGGCATCGGAACTGGGCACCATATCCTCGACCCGATCCGGCAATGGCACGCCCGGTTGCTGTCCCTTGGCACGCAGACGGCGCCAGAGCGGCAATCCGCCGGGCAGAAGCAGGGTCATGCGTTTGATGCTGTCTTTGGCAAAGGCCCGCAGCCGCCGCCGCCCCAAACTGCCCTCCGCGGGAAAGGCGCCCAGGAATTCGGCATGAAAACCCGCCTCGCGCAGATGCCGGTCCAACTCCGGAATCGAATAATATCGGGTCGTCTGCGGCGACGGCCAGAACCCCGGCACGTCCCTGTTGCTGGTGCAAAAGAAGAGCACGCCCTCGGGCGCCAGGACAGTTTGGGCCTGCCTGAGGAATATATCGAGCTCCAGGTAGTAGATCATGGCCAGGGCCACCAGCAGATCGAAGCTGGCCGGCGCGAATGGCAGGTCGTGGGCATCGATATGGCGGATCGGCACCTGCTCGCCAAACCGCTCGCGCAGCAAGGCTAGGTTTTCGGCACTGAAATCACCTGCGATGATCTCGCTGGCGCGGGTTTGCAGATATCCCAGCCCCAGCCCGCTGCCGCTGCCGATTTCAAGCACGCGCCGACCTGCTGCCAGCCTGCCGGCCAGTTCATAGCGATCCCGTATGATCATCTGGGTGTCGAGTGGAAAGGGTTGCCCGGGGCGCTCCGTTTCCTCGTGCATTATCGCCGATACCTCGGCAGCCGACGACGCTTTCAAATGAATGTTCCCGATGCTGGTCATATGGCTTGGCGGCCGGGCTTTCAGGGTTGTTTTCGGAGGTAGAAAACCTCGATGAGGCGATTATTCGTCAGTCTTTGATAGAGCCTTGCGGCCATCGACAGCAATGGAACCGCAGCTGTGGTGCGGAGCCAGGGCGGGACACGTTTGACGAGATGCGGCATGAAGGGACCAACCGCAGTAACCCCCTGCAGCCGGGCTGCCGCACGCCTGAAATCAATGCTCGGATAATCCATCCCGCCGCCGGTTTGGGCATGGGCGATGATCATGATGCCACCAGGCTTCAGACTGGCAATGTAGCCGTCCATCATTTCGTCCTGGATCGCCGCATCGTTGATGCGGGACATCGGGTGAGCCTCGCGGGCCAGGATCAGGTCGAAGCTGTCCGGCGCTGCAAAGCTGGCAGGCCGGGACGCGTCACCAACGATATAGGAATTGGCGGGGAAATGCCGCTGCGCAAGGGCAATGGCGTCGGCATTCAGGTCGCAGCCCAGCGTGTCGAAGCCGAACTGGCGCAGGCAGTCGGTCATGTAGCCGGCGCCGCAACAGACATCGAGAGCACGCCCGCGGCTGGGCACGTCATCGAAATACAGCGATGCCACATCCATCATCATGCGAAGTTCGCGATCGCCTCCCGAGCGAATATTGTGGCGAACCAGCTCTTCCGTCTGCTCGCCGGCCAGGGCCTGGCGATAACGGACATCGGACCGATGGGTAAACTGCGTCCAGTCTGGATCAGGCTGATTCATGTCGTTGTTTCCGTGGCGCCGACGATCGACGAAGGGTAAGGCCCGTCAGGCGCGATTGGCAACTTCGAGCAGGCGCCGGCGTGCGGCCTCCACATCGTTGGCTGCAAGGTCATTTTGCAAGGCGTCGATGACGTCACCCAGTTCGGTTCGACTCAATGTGGGCTCGTGGGCTCGCATCACCCGCGGATGGGCGGTGAGGTCGGCATTGCCCGAGCCGATCAGCAGCTCCTCGTAGAGCTTCTCCCCCTCGCGCAGGCCCGTCACCTTGATCTCGATATCCCCGTGAGGATTGGCCTCGTCCCGGACGGTTTGCCCGCTCATGTGGATCATGTTGCGGGCAAGATCGTAGATCTTGATCGGTTCGCCCATTTCCAGGACGAATATCTCGCCGCCGACCGCCATGCTGCCCGCCTGGATAACCAGCGCCACCGCTTCGGGTATGGACATGAAATAGCGCGTCACCTCCCGATGCGTCAGGGTAACCGGACCACCAGCGGCAATCTGCTCACGAAACAGCGGAATGACCGAGCCCGACGACCCCAGCACATTGCCGAAGCGAACGGCACAGAACATGCGGCCCTGCAGGCGCGCCGTTTCGCTGGCTTCCTGCACCAGCAACTCGGCCCATCGCTTGGTGGCGCCCATCACATTGGTAGGCCTTACGGCCTTGTCGGTGGAAATCAGTACGAAGGTTTTCACCGCCGCCGCCAGGCAGGCGTCTACCAGTGTCTGGGTACCCAGGACATTGTTGCGCGCCGCTTCCAGGACATTATTTTCGACCAGTGGCACATGCTTGTGCGCGGCCGCATGATACACGGTGTCGATGGCAAACTCCGCAAACAGCCTGTCCAGCAGGCGCCGGTCTCCGATGGAGCCCAGCCGCGCCACCACTTCACATTCGGGCGCCAGCGCCCGCAGGTTTCTGTCGATCTGATAGAGCGCGGCCTCACTGCATTCCAGCAGGATAAGCCGCTCGGGGCGCAGCCGGACGATATGCCGGCAGAGTTCGGAGCCAATCGAGCCTCCGGCGCCAGTGACCAGAACCTGCTTGCCGGTAATGCGGCGCTCGAGAAGATCGGCATCGGGCACAACCGGCTCGCGCCCCAGCAGGTCGGTTATTTCAACCTGCCGAACCAGGTTCACCAGATGCCTTCCCGACGCGATATCCGCGAGGGGCGGCAGTATCCTGACCGTAACCGGGAAACGTTCCAGGCTCTCGAGCTTGGCGCGCCGCTTGTCCACCGCCTGCCCGTCCACCGTGACGATAACCTCGGCGACCTCGTAATGCTCGATCAGCTCGTCCAGATCGTCGGGGCCATAGACGCGGAGGCCCGCAACGTCGCGCCCATGCAACATGCGATCGTCATCGATGAAGGCCACGGCACGCAATTCAGGGGAATTATGCAGCGCAAAGGCAAGCTGATTCCCTCCCGAACCAGCTCCGTAGATCAGGATCGGCCGGCCCAGCATGCTGTCCTTGGACAGCCACCGAATGAGATCGCGGGCGGCGAAGCGGGATCCCATGATGCCCACCAGCGCCAGGGGCCAGAAGATATAGGGAACCGACCGCGGCATGAAGATCGGCACCGGCGACGGGGCAAGGAAAGCAATGAAAGCCCATGCGAGCGTCACGACCGATACCGCCTGGCAGGTGGTCCAGACGGCACGCTCCCCCATGTAGCGAATAACGGATCGATAGAGCCCGAATCTCAGGAAAACCGGAACCGCGATGATCGGCAGGATGGCAAGAGCAATGAGTTCGGAAAACCCGAATTCGAGGACTAAATTATACCTCAGCAGGTAGGCAGCAGATGCGGCGATCAACAGAATAACGACGTCGGCAAACACCATGATCAGCTGCTTGTACCAGCGGGGCAAGGTGATGATCGTTTTGGCGAGCCTCTGCATGGACCTCATTTTCCAACCGAATATGACGCCATTGCGGACTCGGCAATTGCATGCTCCTGCCTGTCGGCGGGAGACATCGGCCGCATTTGCTCTGGCTGGATCATTGCAATTATGACAATCGTATTACGTTTGGCAGCAAACAGCATATTTTTGGCCGGCTATCAATCTAGTGATTCAAACAGTTGGGGGTTGACCGCCCTAGCCAGTTCACTAACAGGTTTCCCACCTGTAAGAACACACTCAACTTTATGGCGGTTCGCGCTGAATAACACCGAAAAACCGGCAACTTGCAGCGGGGAAAAGTGTTCACATCAATTGCCTTAGTCATCGTTTCCGGTGTCTTTGCCTTCGCGATAGCTCTTCTTGTCAAAAGCAACGCCGCCCGGCTGACACTGGTACAACAGGCCAATCACCGATCATCCCATGTTTTGCCGACACCCACCGGTGGGGGCATCGGCATGGCAATTTCCGTGAGTTGCTGTGGCATTGCATTGGCGATAGGACAGCCCCATACCGGTATGGCCATTGCCATTGCATTGTCGGTCCTGATTGCAATCATTGGACTGCTTGACGACCTGTGGGAACTGCCACGTCGCGTCCGCCTGCTTGGCCATCTTGTGTTCAGCGCCATCCTGATACTGACGACCGGCGACTTGCCCGTCATGGAGCCTGTCCCCAGCGTGAGTATTGCCGGTCCGGCGCTGGTCATCTTGCTGGTTTTTCTGGGCGCCTGGTGGATCAACGTCTTCAATTTCATGGATGGAATTGATGGTCTGGCCGCCTCGCAGGGCGTGTTTATGGCAGTAGGCGCCTGCATCATCGCAGCCCTGGTTCGGCCGGAGGTCGTAGACAGCAGTCTCTGGGTCTGGCTGCTGTGCATCGGCGCGGCCGCCGCGGGCTTTCTGCTGCTCAACTGGCCACCCGCAAAAATCTTCATGGGAGATGCCGGCAGCACCTTCCTCGGCTACGTGGTTTTTGCGGTGGCGATCCTGTCCATCAAGGCGGGCTGGATGTCCTACGCCGCCTGGGCGATATTGGCTGCTCTGTTCATCGTCGATACCAGTACGACCCTGATACGCAGGATGGTGCGGCGAGAACGGTTTCTCTCCGCCCATCGCCAGCATATCTACCAGCGCCTGTCTCGCCACTATGGCCGGCATCAGCCGGTTACGCTGCTTTTCTGGGGCGCCAATCTTGTCTGGGTCGCCCCTTTGGCATGGCTGTCAATGCGCTATCCCGCGTGGCAGTGGGGCGCCACGCTGGCCTGCTACCTGCCCCTGATCGCTCTGGCTTTGCTGTTGCGCCGGGTCGGCGGCGACGACCGCTAGTCGGCCTGGTGCCAGACCCGGCGTTTGACGAAACCCGTATAGCTGAGAATGATCCTGACGATCTTGTCCGACACGTTTTCAGGCTCGTAATCCGCCACCATGCGCAGCTCGCGCCGGTCGCCCCTCGCCTGATCGTCAAGCACGCGCAAGGCCTGCGAAATTCGGTCGAGGTCCAGCCCTACCAGCATCACAGATGCCTCCTCGAACCCCTCTGGCCGCTCGTGAACCTCACGCAGGTTCAGGGCCGGGAAGTTGAGAATGGAAGACTCCTCGGTAATCGTGCCGCTGTCCGAGAGCACGGCGCGAGCGCCCATCTGTAGCCGCACATAATCCAGGAAGCCGAAAGGCTTGTGGAAGTACACATTAGGGGCATCGCCCAGATTGAGTGCATCCAGCCGCTGGCGTGTCCGCGGATGCGTCGAAACCACAATCGGCAGGCCGTGTTGATCCGCCAGGCTAGACAGAATGCCATGCAGCTTTCGCAGGCTGTCCGGCCGATCGACCGTTTCTTCCCGATGGGCGCTGACGACGAAATAGTTCCGCTCCCGCAGGCCCAACCGCTCAAGCACATCCGACCGGTCGATGGCCGGACGATAATGGGCAAGAACCTCGCGCATCGGACTGCCGGTCTTGATGACCTGATCGGCCGGAAACCCTTCAGCCAGCAGATAGTCGCGCGCAATGCTGCTATAGGTCAGGTTGATGTCGGAGATATGATCGACAATCTTGCGATTGATCTCTTCGGGCACCCGGAAATCGAAGCAGCGATTGCCCGCTTCCATATGAAATATCGCCACTTTGCGGCGCTTGGCCGAGATCGCGGCCAGACAGCTATTGGTGTCGCCAAGCAGAAGCAACGCATCCGGCTTATGTTCGGCCAACGCAACGTCGGCCCCCATGATGACCTGTCCGATGGTTGCTGCGGCCGTATCACCCGCCGCATTGAGGAACACGTCCGGCCGCCGGATTCCGAGCTCTTCGAAAAAAATCTCGTTGAGCTCATAGTCATAGTTCTGGCCGGTATGGACCAGGCAATGATCGGTATATCTGTCGAGCTTCTCAATGACGCGCGACAGCCGGATAATTTCCGGCCGCGTGCCGACAATCGTCATAACCTTGATCTTAGGCATCCAGCGCCTCGCGAACCGCGTCGAGCTTGAGCAGGGTCTGTTTGATCTGGTCGATATTGAGGCGGGTCGTGTTGTGGGATGTGTAGTCGTCCTGCGCAGAAATGGTGGTCTCGCCGGACACGAAATACTTGTCGTAGTTCAGATCGCGGCTATCCGCAGAAATGCGGAAATAGGCGCCCATATCGTCGGCTCGCGCCATTTCTTCGCGTGACACCAGCGATTCAAACAACTTTTCGCCGTGGCGCGTGCCGATGATCTTGATTTCGGTCTTCGCCTCGAAGAGTTCGATCAGGGCACGGGCCAGGTCGCCCACAGTGGAGGCTGGCGCCTTCTGCACGAAGATATCGCCGGGCCGGGCGTGGCCGAACGCATAGAGTACCAGATCGACCGATTCCTGCAAGGACATCAGGAAGCGGGTCATATTCTCGTCGGTAATTGTCAGCGGCCGGCCCTTCTTGATCTGGTCCATGAACAGGGGAATGACTGAGCCGCGCGATGCCATGACATTGCCGTATCGCGTGGCGCAAAGCACCGTCTTGTCTGGGTCGCATTGGCGGGACTTCGCCATCATGACCTTTTCCATCATCGCCTTGGACATACCCATCGCGTTGATCGGATATACGGCCTTGTCCGTACTCAGCAGCACGCAGCGGCTGACCCCCAGATCGACAGCCGCCCGCATGACGTTTTCGGCGCCAAGCACGTTGGTCTTGATGGCTTCCATGGGGTAGAATTCGCAGCTGGGCACCTGCTTCAGTGCCGCGGCATGGAAGATGAAATCGACCCCGCGCGTCGCATCGTGCACGCTGTCATAATCGCGAACGTCGCCGATGTAGAATTTCAGGCGATCATTGTTGAATGCGATACGCAGGTCTTCCTGCTTCTTCTCATCCCGACTGAAGACGCGGATCTCGGCGAGATCGGAATCGAGCAGGTGACGCAGCACGGCCTGTCCGAAAGATCCCGTGCCTCCCGTGACCAGCAAGACCTTGTCGTGAAAGATGTCCATCCTAAGCCCTCTAGGTCGCGCTGCTAAGGCCAAAGTCCCGCATGCCGGCGCAGAGTTGTGGCCAGCTCGGTGCAACATAGCCAGTTCGATCGCGGAAACGCTCGTAGTTCAGCGAACGATCTATGACCAGGTTATCGTCGGGGACGATTTCGATGGATTTGTCATAGAGGTCGCGGATGATAGTGAGCAAGCTATACTTGTCGATCGGCTCGGACGCCACGTGATAGACTCCTGTCATATCTGGATTTGGCAGGACATGGTCGCGAATGACCCGCGCCAGTTCGTCAGTGGGCAGGCCGGAAAATATGGCCCGAGTGAAGCCTTTGCAGCGCCCTTCCTGAGCAAGGAACCATTCCACCAGACCATTGCGGCTGTCCAGTTCACGACCGATGATGGACGTTCGCAGCGTTATGGCATTGGGATAATCCACCTCGCCCAGAAACTTCGAACGCCCGTAGAGGTCGTTTGCATTGGAAGTATCGGTTTCGCGATACCCCCCCTTCTGACCATCATAAACGCAGTCGGTGCTGATATGGATCAGGCGAGCGCCCTGCAAGGCAGATAGCCGGGCCAGCCGATGCGGCAGCAGGGCGTTGATCGGCAAAGCCTGCAACGGATCGTTGGCCGCGCCGATCTGCTTGACCAGGCCGACGCAGTTGATGACCACTGCCGGGCGCACCGCACGCAGCAGCTCCACCAGCGCATCGTGGTTTTCGACATCGACCCCCACTGTCACCCGGGCCTGCAGGTGCGGCGCCAGCAGCCGGGCGGCACGGGCCGATCGCACGGTGCCCGTAACCGCAAGGCCGTCGCTCTCGGCCAGCACGCGCAACACGGCACTGCCCAGCATGCCGGAGGCACCGAGGACCAATACCGGCACACCTTGGCTAATCTCTTCCGTCACTGTCTTTCCCCCCTGATGCAGTTCCCAGCGTCCGCGCGAAGTGTGATCTGAGCTTGGCGCCAAGCGCCTCGGGCTCATAATGCTGTCGATGATAGGCCCTGCCGCTCTCGCCCATGGCAAGGCGCGCCTCTGGGGACTGTCCCCGCAGGTCGAGAATGCACTGTGCCAATGCTTCGGCGTCGTCTGCCGGGCATGTCACGCCCGCGCCGGATTCAGCGATGATTCTGGCGCCCTCCCCATTCATCGAGGCGATAATGGGCCGCCCGGCCGACAGATAGCTTTGCACCTTGCTGGGAACAGTCATGTTGAGGATCGGGTAATCGGCCAGGCTGACCAGCAGGGCCGAGGCCTGCGCCAGTATGCCCGGCATCGTTTCTGGTGGGAACCGCCCGGCAAACACCACATTGCGCAGCCCCAGCTCGTTCACCCGTTGACGAAGAGCCTCTGCCAGTGCGCCGTCGCCGACCAGCACCAGCCGTATGTCCTCCTCGCCGCGCAGCTTTTCGGCCGCCTCGACAAGGGTCATCATGCCCTGGGCCTTGCCCATATTGCCGGCAAATACAACGTTGAAACCAGGATCGAGCCGATAGGCAGGCGCGCTGTCATCCAGCCCGTCGAATGTCTCGCCCGGATTGGGATGATAAGCGATCGGCACTGTCCCGGCCATAGGGCGTATGGCGGTGACAAAGGCCTCCGACTGCCCCAGGATCAGGTCGGCCCGCCGATAAATCCAGCGGACAACGCTGCCAACCAGGTTCAGTACCGTCTTGTTCCTGACATAGCCCGTGGCCTCCAGGCTCTCCGGCCAAAGATCCTGGACCCACAAGACCAGGCGGGCTCTCTTGAGCCATTTCAGGACAATGGCGGGAATAGCCTGAAGAATAGGCGATGTTCCATAGACGAATATCAGATCGAATTTCCGCCCGAACAGAAAAAATGGTCCAAGCAGGCAACCTGCTACGACGAAAGACAGATAATTTGCGATGAGTTGACGCGCGCGACCAGTTCCTCGTGGCAATTCCGGAACACGGACAATTGAATATCCTTCAGGGTGAATTTCAACGCCAGCACCAAACGAACTATATCCGGCATAGGTAATGCCAGCGGGATAGTTGGGCTGGCCCGCCAATACGGTTACCTCGCATCCCTGTTTTATCAGTGATGAGACCACTTGGTTTATTCGAAAGGATTCGGGCCAAAAATGTTGGCTCACCACCAGAATTCTCAACACATCGTTCCTTCATGTCCGTGCGCCGTATATTTTTCATTCCGATTGCGGTCAACTCGAACAGTCACAAATCGGCATCCGGCCTATCAACCTGGCTGGCTTGCCCCCTGCCCCATCATGGGCTAGCGCTCATCGTTCCTCGCCTCGGAGCAACGCTTGCCGTTCAATTTTGCCCGCCTGATGCTCCTCACAGCCCTGGTTGCCGCGATATTGCCGCCCGGTTACGCGGCGTATATCGGCGCCTACATGGCCCTGGCAGCGGCGCTCCTGGCGCTTCTGATCTATGGATGGGCGGAACGGTCAGTGTTCGCTCACCCGACATCCCTCGCCATCCTCGCTGCCATTCTGCTCGTGGGCGCCGCCATACCCTTTGTCTATCGCGGCGAGGCTGACCTGCTGGCCCCTGTCCTGCTGCTGCCCATGCTCGGCACCATAGGCCTGGGCACGCTGGCCAGACCGGCAAACACCATCCCTGGCGCAACCACCTTCGGCCTCATCTGTCTTGGCGCTGCGGCAATCGCGCTTACCGGCGGGCTCTATGAGCATTTCGTCCTCGGTGCCTATAGGCCGGGCCTGGGTAACAATCCGATCCACTATGGGACGCTTGCGGCAATGTCGGGATGCCTGGCCATGATTGGCGTGGTCGCCGGCGTGTCGCCCTGGCGCTATCTCTTTCTCCTCGGCCCTGTTTTTGGCCTGGCTGCTACCATCGTTTCCGGCTCGCGCGGCCCTATGATGGGTGCGCTGGCAATGACCGGGATTGGCATTGCCATCCTGGCGATCTGGCTATGGCGCGAACGGCTGTTTCAGCTCGCCATGCTCGCCGGCATCGCCGTTGGCGCCGCGACCACCGTCTATCTGCTTGGCAGTGAGAATATGCGGGTCGCAGGCCTTTTCGACAGCGCCCTTGATGTCTTCCGTTTCACGGGAGGCTCAGACGATATCCGCGCGGCGCTCTATACATCGGCACTACAAATCCTCAGGGACTCCCCCATTGTCGGCGTGGGCCTGGGGCAGATCATGGTCACGGCCGAAACCATGTTTCCGGAACTCGTGATCAAGGCCGCACTGGACAATCTTCATGCAGATTGGGCCAATTTCGCGGCCATGGCTGGCGGGCTGGGCGTAGTCGCCTATCTGCTCCTGCTGTCCGCGCCGCTGCTGCTGCTTGCCTCGCCAAAGGCCAGGAAGGATCGCCCCCTGGTGCTGGGCGCCATAGTGCTGACGACAGGCCAACTCACCTTCGGGGTCAGCAACGCCACCTTCGGAATTTTGCCACAGACCGTAATCTACGCCGTGGCACTGGGCTATTTGCTGGTCCGCGCTCGCCATATCGAACCGGCGGCGTAAACGCAGCAAGCCCCCCGCCCCAGGGTGAAAAGGAAAAGCCCAGCGAATTCCGGATATCCGGCCTTAGCGGCCCATCCAACCACCATCTACTGTGAGGATTTCCCCATGGACGTAGTCGGAGGCTCGCGACGCAAGGAACAGGGCCGCTCCCTTCATATCGTCAGGCAGACCCCAGCGACCCGCCGGAATACGGTCCAGGATCGCCTGCGACCGCTGCGGATCATCCTGCAGGGCGCTGGTATTGTCGGTGCGAATATAGCCGGGCGCGATCGCGTTGACATTAACGTTGCGGGAGGCCCATTCGTTGGCCAGCGCCTTGGTCAGCTGGCCAATCCCGCCCTTGCTGGCGGCATAGCCCGGCACGTTGATGCCGCCCTGGAAGGTGAGCAGCGAGGCGGTGAAGATGATCTTGCCGCTGCCCCGTTCGATCATTTTCCGACCAATGGCCTGCGCCAGGACGAACTGCGCCGTCAGATCCGTTTCGATGACATGATCCCAGTCTGCTTCCGAATGCTGGGCAGCAGGCGCGCGACGGATGGTGCCAGCATTGCAGATCAGGATGTCGACGACCGGATCGGCGCTGACCCGCGCGGCAAAGTCGCGAACGGCCGTCCGGTCGGACAGATCGACCCGATGGCCGACAAAGCGCCGCCCGAGTGCCGTGACCCGTTGCTCGATTTCGCTGCCGGAAGACTCGAGCGACGCACTCGCACAGATGATGTCGGCTCCGGCCTCTGCCAGCGCCAGCGCCATCCCCATGCCGATGCCGCGGCGACCGCCGGTAACCAGCGCCGTCTTGCCGGTCAGGTTGAACAGATCGAGGACGCTCATGCCGCGCTCCCGCAATCGATGAGGGTCTTCATCGCGACGGGATTGTTGTCGAGTGCGTCGAATGCAGCCTGGATCTCGCGCAGGGGCCGGCGGTCAGTGATCAGGCCGTCGACATCGACCTTCCCCCCTTCCAGCAGGGCTATGGCCGCCTCGTAGTCCTCGGGCTCGTAGACGCGGGTGCCGATCAGCTGCAACTCGCGCCAGAAGAAGCGGAAGAGATCAACCGTGGGCTTGCGGGGGTGCATGGCCACCATCACGATGCGCCCGCGCGTGGCCGCAACCTCGGTCATCAGATCGACGCCGCCCTGGGAGCCTGACACCTCGAACACGACGTCGGCGCCCTTGTCTGCCGTCATGCGCGTGATTTCCCGCGACAAATCCGTCTTGGTTGGGTTGATTCCCGCGAGGCCGAGCGCGGCAATCTTGGCCAGCCGGTTCTCGTTGACCTCGCTGACCAATACCCTGGCACCTTTGTAGGCTGCCACCATTGCCACGAGGACGCCGATCGGGCCGCCGCCGATCACCAAGGCCATCTCTCCGGCAACCAGCCTGCTCATGCGGACGTCGTGACAGGCAACCGCCAGCGGCTCGATCAGCGCCGCCCGATCGAGAGGCATGTCGGCGGGCAGCACGTGGATCGTGTGGGCGGGCACGGTCCATTTCTGCTGGAAGGCGCCATCGGTGTCGAGGCCCAGGAACTTGAGGCGGTGACAGATATGGCTGAGGCCGGCGCGGCAGGCCGGGCAGGAGCCGCACGGATCAAGCGGACGCACGACGACGTTTTCGCCCACCGCTATGCCGAGCACATCCGCGCCGATTGCCGACACCCTGCCCGACATTTCGTGCCCGATGACGCGGTGCGTGCCGATACGCGCATCCATGTTGCCGTGGAATGCATGCAGGTCCGTGCCGCAGATACCGCAAAAGGCTACGTCGATCTGCACCTCGCCGGGGAGCGGGGCCCGTTCGGGGATTTGCTCGATCTCGAACCGGCGATCACCGCGATAAAAGGCTGCGGTATTGGTCATGTTATTCTCCGTATGAAATGTGGCAGGCGGCGGCGCGGGGTCAGGCCATCAGCGAAGGCAGCCACATGGTGATTGCCGGAAAGAAGGTCAGGACCAGCAGCACGGCGACAATGATGCCAATGATGTGGAGGATTTCCGGGAACACATCCTGCATCTCGATGCCGCAGAGGCGCGTCGAGATGAACAGGGTGACCGCCAGTGGCGGCGTCATCGCGCCGATGATCAGGTTGATGATCAGCAGGATGCCGTAATGGACCGGATCGTAACCCAGCGCCGTGACCACGGGGAGCAGCACCGGGGTCGTGATCAACACGATCGCGGACGTTTCCATGAAGGTCCCGAGCAGCAACAGCAGCACGGTAATCATCAGCATGACGATGATGCCGTTGTCGCTCACATTGAGGAAGACGTTGGTGATCTCGGTCGACAGACCGGCCAGGGCGAGATACCAGCCGAAGACGTTGGCGCAGGCGATCACGAACAGGATCATCGCGGATGAGGTCATCGCGGCCCGGCACGCATCAAAGAAACTTTGCAGCGTTATTTCGCGATAGACGACGGCGCCGAGCACGAAGGCATAGACGGTAGCGATGACGGACGCCTCTGTTGGCGTCGCTATCCCCAGTATCACGCTGCCAAGAACGATTGCCGGCATGCCCAGGGGCAGCAGGGCGTCAGCGGTTATCGCCAGCTTTTCCCTGGTCGAGTAACGGACCTGCTCGGTCGAGCCATAGCCGTTCCGGCTGGCGACGATGGTGTTGTAGATGATGAGCGCCAGCGCGATCAGCAGACCCGGCACCACGCCGGCGATGAACAATTGCGAGATCGAGGCGCCGGCGCTGATGCCATAGACCACCAATGGGATGCTGGGAGGAATGAGGATGCCGAGCCCGCCCGCGCCGGCAAGCAGCGCCGCAACATAGCCGCGAGGATAGTTCTGCTTGATCAGGTGGGGCGCCGTGACCGCGCCGATGGCTGCCACGGTCGCGGACCCCGACCCCGAGATCGAGGAAAAAAAGGCGCTGCTGGCAACGGTGACGGAGCCAAGCCCGCCGGGCAGGCGACCGAAGAGCATGTCGACGAAACGGATGATGCGCGGTGTCGACCCATAGCCCATCAGCGTGCCGGACAGCATGAACAGCGGCAGGGCGAGCAGTGCGAAGGAATTCAGCCCGTCGGTCATCCGCAGGGCGATGATGCTGAGCGGAAGCCCTGAGGCCACCAGCGCTATGAGAGAACTGAAACCGAGTGCAATGGCGACAGGCACGCCAAGCAGAAGGAATGCGACGAGGGAAATGAAAAGGATCATGGCTGCTTCTCCGCGCCGGCCGCGTCCCGGATCGTCGCAATGCTGTTGGCGATGTAGAAAACGATCATGATGACGCTGCCCACGGGCATGGCGAGGTAGACGAGCCCCTCGGGAATACCGGTACCGATGGTGGTGCTCCGCCATGTCGTCTGTACCAGCCGGAAGCCAAACCAGGCGGCGATGCCCAGGAAGGCGATGCACAGCATGTCGGACAGGACGAGCAATGCGGCGCGCGGTCGGCGCGGCAGGCTTGCGAGGACGACGGTCAGCCGGGCATGGGAGTCTTCAGACACACATTTGGCCGCCCCCAGAAAGGCGATCCAGATCATGAGCTGAACGGCCATCTCCTCGGCAAAGACGAAGGAGTGGCCGAAGAAGTACCGATTGATGATTTGAGCGAAGCATACGACCGTGATCACGGAAAAGATGACCGTGCCGAGTATGTCCACCAGAGCCGTGAAACCGGCGCGAAATTGCATGATCGCCCCCTTTTTTGGTGATTGGCGGGCGGCCGGAAGGCCGCCCGCGATGATCGGCTACTTCTGGCCTTCGAGCGCCAGATTGATGCCCTCGTCGCCATACTTGGCGATGAAGCGTTCCCAGATCGGCTGGACCGCGGCGACGAATGCATCGCGGTCGACTTCATTGACCTCCATGCCGCGCGCGGCAAGGTCCAGCACCGACTGGTCCTCATAGGCGTACATCAGCTCATGCTGGTATTCGGCCGCCTCGTGAGCGGTCTCCATGAGCACGTCGCGGACCTCCTGCGGATAGGCGTCAAACTTCTCGATGTTCATGATCGGCACATAGGACGTGAACGCGTGACCGGTGAGCGAAAGATACTTGGTCACTTCATCGAAGCGGTTGGCGTTGAAGACCGCCGCCGGGTTCTCGAAGCCATCGACCGTGCCCTGCTGGAGGGCGGTGAAGACTTCCGTGAAGGCCATGGGCACCGCCGTTGCGCCCATTTCCTCGAAGAACTCGACCAGCAGCGCGACGTTGGACACCCGGAACTTGAGGCCGGCCATATCTTCGGGCTTGACGATGGGGCGCACGCTCGTCCCTGCGTGACGCAGGCCGTTGATGAGGTAGGCCATCGGCTTGAAGCCGGCTGGCTCGATGATCTTCTCGGCGACCCAGTCCCCGAATGCGCCGTCGAATGCCTTCATGGCCGACGCATTGCTGGAGAACAGGAACGGGATCAGTTCGATATTGGCTTCTTCGTTGAACTTGCCGAGCAGGCTGACGCCGCCGATAACGACGATGTCGAGCGAACCTTCCTGAAGCTGGGTGATCTGGCTGTCCGTCGAGCCGAGGATGGCGTTGGGGAAAATCTGGAGCTTCATCTTGCCGCCGGTCCTCTCGGCCAGCAACTCCTGCCAGCGCACCATGGCCTGGTGGGTCGGATGCGCCTCGCCGATATCATGCGCCAGGCGCAGGGTAACGTCGGGATACTCGACATCCTGCGCGTGCGAACCGGCCGTGCCGGCCAGAAGAGCGCCGGCCGCTACGACCATTGCGGCGGAAAAAGCGGAAACGGCGTTCGAAATTCTGTTGTACATTCGGATACTCCCTTTTCGTGGCGGCTTGCTGCGGACCTCATGTCCTTCCTGCCGCGCGTATTCTCAGACAGCGCATTTCGCTGCTCGTGTCGGCACTACCAGTCGATCTCCTTTGATTTGTCTCCCCATTGGTCCGCTGCCCATTTCAGGGCGTGCTCGATGTAGTGGTTCCAGTTGGTCCAGTCGTGGATGAAGGGCCCCTGTTCCCAGTGGACATCGAAGTCGTTCTTGATCAGCAGCGACCGCAGCCGGAGATTTTCATCCCAGTGAGGGTCGAGCGTGCCGATCGAGGTAAAAATCTTTGGCTTGGGCCGGCCGGAGCGTGACAATTGCTCGACCAGCCCAAACACGTCGTGGATTCCGCCCTTTACGGCGGACAGGTCGCCAAAGGTGACCTTCATCGCATTGAGGTTGTGAAGGCCGGTCTGCCGTCCTTCCCGGATCGTCCGCTCGATATGCATCACCCGGTCGACGCCGCCGGACAGGTTCAGGATGAGCGAATAACGGTCCGGATTGCGCAGGCCAATCTTGAGGGCGCCGTATCCCCCCATCGATAGGCCGCCGATGAAGTTGTTGGCTCGCCCTTCCAGGATTGGGAAGAGCGTCCGGCAAACTTCGGGAAGCTCGTCGACGATGTGGGTGTAGTGCGCGGGCCCCTTGTCCATGTCCGAATAGGCAGACAGCCTGGCATCGGGCATGAACACGGCGATGCGGTTCTGCTCGGCCCAGCTTTCGATGCGGGTGAAGCGGGTCCAGCAATCATTGTCCCCGGATGTGCCATGAAGCAGCCAGAGCGCGGGAAAACGGGTGCCGATAAAGTCATTGTCGCCCATCCCCCGCATCATCTCGATCCAGTCGAGCGAGGGCACGATCGCGGTGACCTTGGTACGGTAGCCGAGCGATTTTGAATGGTAGCTGAATTCGATCCGGGACATGTCAGCGCGCCTCCGCGGACAAGACGATGTCATCGATGAACGCCCGTATCCGGCTGTCCCAATACGGCCAGCCGGCCATGTCGGGCGCCCCGGGGGATTTCAGGGGCGCAAATGCAGGAGGGAGGGATGCCTCGTCGGCCAGGCCTGCATCAACATAGAGCGCGGTCGGCGCGCTGTTTGAGCGGCCCCGCGCCAGCAAAAGCAGGTCGTCGGGGGTGCCTTCAACCGCGGCAGCACTACCGAAAGCGGCCGCCCAGTCGTTTGCCAGCCCGCCCGCATCCTCCTGCCGGCGGAGCGCGCCGACAATATCGATCGGCGCTGAAAAGGCAGCGGCGGCGGCAAAGGCATCGGGGAAGCGCAGCGCCCATTTCAGCGCCCCATAGCCACCCACGCCGACGCCGGCAACGTAGTTGTCTTCTGGCCGGACCGAGAGGACGCGAACCAGGTTGCGCACATGGTTGGGCAGGTCTTCGGTCAGATAGCGGAAGTAGGGATAGCCGCCATATGCCATGTCTATATACATGGAATTGTCCATGCTGGGCATGATCAGCGCCACGCCTGCGGCCTGTGCATAATGCTCGACCATCGACAGCCGCATCCAGTCGCTGTCGTCGCCACCGGCGTCGTGCAGCAGCCATAGCGTCTTCAGCCCGCTGGCCGGAATGCTGTCTGAAGCGGCAATGGCGGCATCGGGCAGGAATACCCCCAGATGCATCTGCATCTGCACTGATGTCGCCAGGAACTTGATCCTCATGTCGGCCATGCCGAACTCGTCCTCCCTGCGGCGCGGCCCTCCCGGCCGACCACCAAATCCTAGATATTGGCCCCGTCGTCGGAGGCCGAAGCTGTGCGTGGTGCCTGCGCTGGCCAGCCCTCCTCGGCGGCCCTCCGTGCCGCGAATGCATCGATCGCATCGAGCTGTGACAGGGTGTAATCAAGCTCGTCGATGCCGTGGAGCAGGCAATGGCGGGAAAACTCGTCGATCTTGAAGTGATAGACGCGATTGCCGGCAGTGACCGTCTGCTCCTGCAGATTGACCGTTACCGGCTGTCCGGGCTCGTGAAGCTGGTCTTCGATCAGTCTGGCCACGTCGTCTTTTGTCAGCACCACCGGCAGAACGCCGTTCTTGATGTTGTTGCTGTAGAAAATATCGCCAAAGCTGGGTGCGATGACGGCACGGATGCCATAGTCGGCGATTGCCCAGACGGCATTTTCTCGCGACGAGCCGCAGCCGAAATTGGCCTCGCCGATCAGGACACTCGCCCCGCGAAAGGCGGGTCGGTTGAGAATGAAGTCCGGCTTTTCTGTGCCGCTGTCATCGAAGCGGATGTCGTGAAACAGGTACTGGCCGAACCCGCCATTGCGCGGCTTGGGCAGGAAACGGGCAGGCAGGATCTGATCGGTGTCGACATTCTCGCCTTCGATGGGGACGGCGACGCCACTGACGGTCCCAAATGGTTTCATGGTCAGTACCCTCCGCGAATATCGGTCAGCCGGCCTGTAACCGCTGCAACTGCGGCCATTTGCGGGCTCAGCAGATGCGTGCGGGCGCCACGGCCCTGGCGTCCGACAAAATTCCGGTTGGAGGTCGAGGCGCAGCGCTGGCCCGACGACACCGTCTCTCCGTTGGTGCCAAGGCACAGCGAGCACCCGGCCTCGCGCCACTGAAAACCGGCATCACGAAAGATGACGTCGAGCCCCTCGCTCTCGGCCTGCTGCTTGACCAGGCCCGACCCGGGCACCACCCAGGCTTCGACGCCGGATTGGACCTTGCGCCCTCCGAGCATGGCAGCTGCGGCACGAAGATCCTCGATGCGGCCATTGGTACAGGAGCCGATGAAGACACGGTCGATCGCGACCTGCGAGAGCGGCGTTCCGGGGACAAGGCCCATATAGTCGAGCGCCTTGGTCATGCGCTCCCGGTCCTCGACCGTCTTTGCATTGGCGGGGTCTGGGATGTGTCCATCAATGGGCACCACGTCCTCGAGGCTGGTACCCCAGGTCACCATCGGCGCGATGTCGGCAGCGTCGAGCACAATCTCGCGATCGAAAACCGCACCCGGGTCAGAGGCGGTTTCGGTCCAGCGCTGCACGGCTGGTGCCCAGGCCTCGCCCTTGGGCGCAAAGGGCTTGCCGGCAATGTAGTCGAACGTGGTCTGGTCCGGAGCGATCATGCCCGCACGGGCGCCGGCTTCGATCGACATGTTGCAGACCGTCAGCCGACCCTCGATCGAGAGCGCCCGGATGGCCGATCCGCCATATTCGATGACATGGCCCACGGCACCGGCCGCACCAATGCGCCGGATAATGGCAAGGATGATATCCTTGGCTGTGACGCCGAAGCCCAGCTCTCCTTCAACCGAAATGCGCATCGACTTCGGCTTGCGCTGCCACAGGGTCTGCGTGGCGAGCACCTGAGCGGCCTGGGTCATGCCGACACCGAAGGCCAGCGCACCCAGGGCGCCATGGGTGGAGGTGTGGCTGTCGGCGCAGACGATCGTCATGCCCGGTTGGCTGATGCCCTGCTCGGGCCCGATCACATGGACGATGCCCTGGCGAAGGTCGTCCAGCTCGAACAGGGTGATGCCGTATTCCCGCGACTTCGCCACCAGGTTTTCAACCATGCCTCGCCGCTCGGCGCTGCGTATCCCGGCGACCCGGCGCTCATCGGTCGGCACATAGTGATCCGGCGTCGCGAAAACCTGCTGGGGAAAGCGGACAGGCAAGCCGCGCTCCTCCAGAAACTCGAATGCCGGCTGATAGCCGTCGTGAATGAGATGGCGATCCACGTAGAGCAGGGTCTCGCCATCCGGGCGCTCCAGTATGGCGTGCCGCGCCCAGATCTTGTCCAGCATGCTCCGGGGAGTATTGTTGATATCTGGTGCCATGTTGCTATCGGTGGGTTGACTCGATGAGGGTGGGGCGGTCGTCAGGAAGCCGGAAGGCCGTCGCGTCTTAGGCGCAGGGCCGCGTCAACGACCGCGTCTCCCATTTCTCTGGTGCCGATGCTTTTCTCGCCCGCCCGGCAAAGATCGATGGTGCGATGACCGTCACGCAGGACATTGCGTACTGCCTGCTCGATGAGGCAGGCACGATCGTCCATGTCGAAGGAGTGACGCAGCATCATCGCCGCCGAGAGCACTGCCGCCAGTGGATTGGCTATGTTCCGTCCGGCAATATCTGGAGCGGTGCCATGCACCGGTTCATAAAGCCCCAGCTTGCCTGGCCCCAGTGACGCCGATGGCAGCATGCCGATTGATCCTGCCAGCATGGCGGCAGCGTCTGAAAGGATATCCCCGAACACGTTGCCGGTCACAATGACGTCGAACTGGCGCGGATCCCGGATCAGTGCCATGGACGCTGCATCGATATAGAGGTGACGCAATTCGACGTCCGGATATTCGCGGCCAACCTCGATGACGATTTCGCGCCACAGGGCCATCGTTTCGAGGACATTGGACTTGTCGACCGAACACAGCTTGCCCCGGCGCGCGCGTGCAGCCTTGAAGGCAAAGTGGGCGATCCGGCGAATCTCGGATTCTGAATACCGCATGGTGTTGATGCCGAAGCGTTCTCCCGACTCATCGGTTGAAATGCCCCGCGGTTCGCCGAAATACAGATCGCCGTTCAACTCGCGGATTATGAGCATGTCGACGCCCTTGACGACCTCAGGCTTCAAGGTCGAGGCGTCGAGCAGTTCCGGCAGCAGAACGACCGGGCGCAGGTTTGCATAGAGCGTAAGCGCGCGCCGCAGGCGCAACAGGCCATTGCCGGCGCCTTCGAGCGGCGGACGGCGCTCATCCTCGATTACGCCGGTGCCACCGAGGAGGATGGCGTCCGAATTGCGGGCGAGCTCAAGCGTCCGTGGCGGCAGCGCGGTTCCCTCGGCATCGAGCCCTGCGCCACCGATCGGTGCTTCCTGCAGGTCCAGGCTATAGTCTGTACCGATAGCGGCCTTGAGCACCTTTACCGCCTCGGCAGTCACCTCGGTCCCAATTCCGTCGCCCGGAAGAACAGCGATTTTCAACTTGCAAGCCCCATGTGTCACTGATGTCCGCCGCGCGGAAAACCGAGCGACATCGGGACACTAGGGGGCGGGAAGGCAAAGTCGAAGTCGTGCTTCGCCATGCCGGCATCGTGTTTGACGATGCGTGGGTTCAGGTGGGAATGCTGCGCCGCAGGAAGTTGACCAGCATCTCCACAGAAGGCTGCGTGTTGTTTTCCTGGACGCAGATATTCCATTGCCGCGTCGCCCAGGGTTCATCGAGCATGCACATATAAACCTTGCCCCCGCCCACATAGCGGGCCCCGCAAGCCTCCGGAACGAGGCCTACTCCAAGCTCTGCCTCGACCATAGCCGCGACGGTTTCAAAGCCATTCACGCGGATCGGCATCGTCAGCGGCTTGTTCAGGTCGGCGGCGGCGCGCATGACGATGGAATCGAGAAAGCTGCCCTGCATCGGGCCGACCATCTGATGCCCCACCAGTTCGTCGAAGCGGATCGATTCACGACCCACAAACGCATGCCCCGCAGGCGCAAGAACAGCGAGCCTGTCGGTTCGATAGGGGAAGATGCGCAGGCCGGGGCGAGGCATGACGCCACCGAACACGCCGATATCTGCAGCATTTTCCGCCACGGCATCCACCGCCTGCTTGCTGGTGCCCTCCTCAAGCTCCACCCGGATCGAGGGGTGGAGCAGCAGGAACTCGCGCAGATCGGAGGGTAGATGCTGGATGATAGTGGACACGCTGCCAAAGACCCGGACCTGTCCGCTCAGCCCCTTTCCGTGATGGGCGAGACCCAGTTCCATCTGCCGCAGATCGCGCAGGATGGATCGCGAATGATAGAGGAAGGTGTGCCCTGCGGGCGTCAATTCCAGGCCCTTGACCCCGCGGTGAAACAGCGACGTCTCCAGCTTTGCCTCGAGATCGGAAATGCGCTTGCTCACCGCCGAAGCCGCTATGTTTTTCTGCTCGGCGGCCTTCGCAATGCTCGCGGCATCGCAGATGGCGATAAACAACTCAATCGTCAGCAGGTCAAAACGCACATTGCCTCCCCTTTGGCCACTGAGCCGATCTAGCCGACTCCATTCTAATCCAGCAAGTCTGTGCTCACAGTTAGTCGGTCCTGAGACCGGCGCAGGATCGCCATGCTGGTGAACTCGGTGCCTCTGTCGCTGAGCACCGTGGGCGGTGGGCTGCGACTTGGGCGCCGCGTGCTCAGAGCCCGCTTGCGACCGCCGCATCTGCGCACATGCAATTAGCAGAAGGCGCTCTTGGAGGAGAGATCCGACACCGTGAACAGCATGAAGCCGCCTTTTTCTACCCAGCCGCTTCGCTCTATCTGATTCCGATATGATTCCGGCACCTAGAGCCGCCACCTGTCCAGAAAAGGAAAACCCCAGCTAAGCACTTGGCTTAACTGGGGTTTTTTGGTTGCGGGAGCAGGATTTGAACCTGCGACCTTCAGGTTATGAGCCTGACGAGCTACCGGGCTGCTCCATCCCGCGTCAATCAGTCGATAACAGTGCCGGTGGGGCCGTCATCACTGCGACCTCAGTCGCGACGTGAGGCGTATATAGGGGGTCGGGCGGCATAGCTCAACCCCTAAAGGCGCGTGGGTGACGCTTTTTTGACGGCGCGAAATAGTGCCGCGCGAGCCTGTTAATTTCGGCGGCATCGGTTAGTGTGCGCCAATCTTCCATACCAGTTGCCAGGATATTCCATGAAACTGAAGCCGCTTGGCCGCACCGACCTCCAGGTCACTGAAATCTGTCTGGGCACCATGACCTGGGGCAGCCAGAATAGTGAGGCCGAAGGCCACGCCCAGATCGACATGGCGCTCGAGGCCGGCCTCAATTTCATGGACACGGCCGAACTCTATGCCGTGCCGCGCAGCCCGCAGACCTCGGGCCGCACCGAGGAAATCATCGGCAACTGGTTCAAGGCATCAGGCAAGCGCGACCAGTGGATCCTGGCCTCCAAGGTCGCGGGCGGACCGGTGGATTTCATGCGCGACGGCAGCCGCACCACCGGCAAGACCCTGCGCCAGGCCTTCGAAGCCAGCCTGAAACGCCTGCAGACCGACCGCATCGATCTCTACCAGATCCATTGGGCCGGTCGCGGCAGCTACAATTTCGATGGCTCCTGGACCTACAAGCCCCACGAGCAGGACACAGCAGATGCCCTGGCCAATATCGAGGACATGCTGGAAACGCTGGACGCGCTGATCAGGGAGGGCAAGCTGCGCCATGCCGGCGTCTCCAACGAGACCACCTGGGGCATTGCCCAATGGCTGCGCATCGCCGAGCGGAGAGGCCTGCCGCGCCTGGTCTCGGTGCAGAACGAATACAACCTGCTGCGCCGCCACTTCGATCTCGACCTGGCCGAACTCAGCCACCACGAGGATGTGGGCCTGCTCGCCTATTCGCCGCTGGCGGGCGGCCTGCTCACCGGCAAGTATTTTGACGGCCAGATGCCCAAGGGCAGCCGGGGCGACTACCAGAAGGGCTTCTGGCGGCTCAATGAACATTCCGAGACTGCCGCCAAGGCCTATTTCGCCCTCGCGTCCCGCCATGGGCTCGACCCGGCGCAGATGGCCATCGCCTTCGCGCTGACCCGCCCGTTCATGACCTCGGTCATCATCGGCGCCACCAGCACGGCCCAGCTGGCCAACGCTATCGGCGCCCGCGACCTGGTGCTGCCGCCCGAGCTACTGGCCGAGATCGACGCCATCCACCGCCGCTATCCGCGTACGATCTGAGGCAGGGTGGGCGACCTCGCCGCCGCCTGCCCCATTCCCAGAGAAAGCGGGAATCCCCTTCTGGCACCGGCACAAGGGAGATTCCCGCTTTCGCGGGAATGACACGGTGGGCTATGAGAAGCAGGTGCGCATTCAGGCCTGAATGGGGTTGCCCTTGTCGACGACGCTTATATCCACCCTGTTTCCGCTCATCTGCTACTTCGCCTACAACATCATCGTGCCGATGGTGGAGCGGCTGCGGCCGTCACTGTCCTCCATCATGAACATGCAGCGCCGCCGGTGGGTGGCGAATGCCGCCCTGCGCGAATCCCCGTTCGACGCTATCCTCTCGGGCAACATCATGGGCTCGGTGAGCTTTCTCGCTTCCACCGCGGTCCTGTTGATCCTCGCCATCTTCGCGGTGTTCGGCCAGGTGCCGGCGCTGATGAACACGCTCAATTCGCTGTCGCTTGGCCGGGTCTACACCACGCTCGACGTGCAACTGCATCTGGCGGTCATGCTGACCATGTTCGTGCTGGCCTTTTTCGCCTTCACCCTGTCGCTGCGCCAGTTCAACCATTTCTGCATCATGCTGGGCGCGCTCGATCATGCCAGCCCGATTTCCGAGCCGGAGATCGACGCCATCACCGCGATGAATGCGCTCGGCGCCCGCAACTTCAACAGTGGCGTCCGCGCCTATTACTTCTCGGTGGCCACCGTGGCCTGGTTCGTCTCCGAATGGCTGCCGATCGCCGCCTGCGTCGCGACCATCCTGATCCTGACGCATCGCGAATTCTTTTCCTCGGCCCACCGCACCGCCGCCTCGGCCGCCATCATCGCGGCCCGGCGCCAGCAGGAAAAGCAGCGCTAGCCACGCGCTATTTGGTCTTGGTCTTGCCGGCGCCCGGTGTCGCGGGCCCCGTCAGCCGCGCCAGATTGTCGGCGGCGAGCTGATAGCCCTGGTCGGCCGCCTGCTGGTAATAGGTGATAGCGGCAGACCGGTCGGCCGCGACGCCAAGGCCGTTCTCGTAGATATGACCCATATTGTTGAGCGCGATGGGCTGGCCGCTATCAGCCGCCAGCTGCGTCCATTTGAGCGCCTCGGCATAGTCGACCTCGGTGCCCAGGCCATCGAGATAGAGCAGACCGAGATTGACTGCGGCGCGCATCTCACCGCCTTCGGCGGCCTCGCGGTAAAGCTCCAGCGCGCGCGCATAGTCCTGCGTCACGCCGCTCCCATCCTCGTAGAGCAGGGCCAGGTTATGCTTGGCCAGCGCCAGGCCCTGGTCGGCGGCCTGCTGGTAAAGTTCGGCAGCCGCGGTGGCATCGGCCGGGACGCCCACGCCATTTTCGAGCAGGAAGGCCAGATTGTTCTGGCCATACATGTCGCCCTGGTCGGCGGCGAGCCGGTAGAGTTCGGCCGCCCGCGCCGGGTCGGCCTTCTGGCCCTGTCCATCCTGCAGCAGCTTGCCCAGATTGACCTGGCCGGAGGCGTCGCCCTGTGCCGCTGCCAGCTCGAACCAGGCGGCAGCGGCCACATAGTCGCGCGGCACGCCCAGCCCTTCCTGATACATCAGCCCCAGGTTGGACTGGCCCTTGCTCATGCCCTGCTCGGCCGCTGCGCGGTACCAGCGCGCCGCCTGCGTATAATCCTGCGCCAGCCCCTCGCCGAAATCATAGCTCAGCCCCAGGCTGTTCTGCGCCAGCGCAAACCCGGCCTCGGCGCCCTGTGTCAGCAGCCGCGCCCCGCGCTCCATATCCACCTCGACACCATCGCCGGTGGTGAGCATGTCCCCGAAGATGGCCAGCGCCACCACATTGCCGGCCGCGGCCGCTTCCTCGAACAGGGGCACGGCGCTCCCGGTATCGCCGGCGGCGAAATAGGCTCGCGCCAGCCAGCCCTTGACCTGGCTGGAGCCTGGCTCTTCCGCCAGGGCCCTGGTGCAGGCCGCAATGGCCGTATCGGTATCGATCTCCCAGCTCTCACGGCCGATGCTTTCGAACCCGGTCTCGAACTGACTCGCCGCAGCGGCTGCACAGGCATCGAAAGCCGGCCCGGCCAGCGCTGCCGAAGCCACAAGGCTTGCCGACGACGCCACTGCCAGCAGCAGGCCCCGCCGAAAGCGTTTCAATCCGGTCATGAACCTGTCTCCTCCGCCCCAGCCGCAGCGCCACTCTATCCGAGCCGGGCCATGGAGCAAGCGGGCGCCACAGGAACTATCGAGCACGACATTATGACCACGGCAGCGGCGCAGCCGCAGCGTGGCCCTAGTATGGCGCGGCCCGCTAGGGACGTGACATATTAGGACCGCGAAGCGCGCAAGCGCGCTGCGGCCATAGAAGGACGCATTCCATTAGGAATGCGACATTATCTGACATTGACATTCACCTAATCAGATCGCTTTATGCGGCCAGCAAGCTCCATCCGACCCGTCGCACCACCATGCTCGTCTGCCAGTGCAACATGATTACCAGCAAGGAGATCGAGGATATCGTCCTCGACTTGCTCCGCGCCGATCCGTGGCAGCTGGTGGTTCCGGCCAAGGTCTATTCCGAGCTCAGCCGCCGCGCCAAATGCGGCGGCTGCGTGCCGAATGTGGTGGACATTATCGTCCGCGTCACCGAAAACTACCACTCGCAGCAAGCCCAACAGTCAGGCGACGTCCTCTCGCTTCCGACCGGGCTCGAAAAGCTCAAGCAGCAACGGAGTGGAGTACGTCGTGAAAGGCGAAGCACAAGTCATCGAGCGGCTTAACGAAGCCCTCTTCCTCGAACTCGGTGCGGTCAATCAGTATTGGGTCCATTTTCGTCTTCTCGACGATTGGGGCTACAAGAAGCTGGCTTCCAAGGAACGCGCTGAATCCATTGAAGAAATGCACCATGCCGATCGGCTGATCGAGCGCATCATCTTTCTCGAAGGCCATCCCAACCTGCAGCGCGTCGCGCCGTTGCGAATCGGCCAGACCATCAAGGAAGTGCTCGAAGCCGATCTCGCCGGCGAATACGACGCCCGCGCCGCCTACAAGGCCAGCCGCGAGCTGTGCGAACAGCTGGGCGACTACGTTTCCAAGAACCTGTTCGAGGCCCTCCTGACCGACGAGGAAGGCCATATCGACTTCCTCGAAACCCAGCTCGAACTGCTCGACAAGATCGGCGTCGAGAAATACGGCCAGCTCAATTCGGCGTCCGCCGACGAAGCCGAATAAACCGAAGCCATGTTCCAGCCGCCCGGCACCTCCGGGCGGCTTTGTCTTGTCCAGCCGACGGAGACTCCCATGACCTGGCATACCGGCCGCCTCATCGACCATGTGCACCTGCGCGCCCGGAATTACCTGGCCACGCGCTATTTCTACGAAAAGGTGTTCGCCGTGCTCGGCGTCAGGATCGAGCATGCCGGCGAAGGCTGGTTCCAGGTCGATGAACTCTTCGTTGATGCCGCCGATGCCCGCACGGGGCCGACCCACATCCACCTGGCCTTCCAGGCCAGGGACCGCGAAATGGTCGATGCCTTCCACAAGGCCGCCCTCGCCGCCGGCGGCAAGGACAATGGCCGGCCCGGCGAGCGCCACTATCACCCCGGCTATTACGGCGCCTTCGTGCTCGATCCCGATGGCAACAATATCGAGGCCGTGTTCCACGGCCCGGTCCGGCGCTCCGCTGACTCGGTCGAGTTCGATCCCGCCTGATCAATCCGGCCAGGGCACAACCGTCAGCTCCGGCCACACTGCCTTGGCCCGCGCCGCCTTGGCGGTATGGGTAGCGGCATTGTCGAGCGCGGGATTGGGCGTGATGCGGAACGAGAAAATATCGTCGAGGCCGAACGGCGCGAAGATGCCCAGCTGCCCATCCGCTTCCAGCCGTACCGCTACGGCATGGGTGCGCGAAGCAAAATAGCTCAGCATATCCACGCTGGATCTCAGTTGAGGATAGGGCGTGCCGAACTTCTGCGGAAACCAGATATGGACCCGCGCCTGATTGCGCAACTCGACCGGGATCGGCACATCCGCAAACTGTTCAGCCGCCCGCTGGATGGCCGCATCCTCTGCCTCATAGGACAGGTCGCTGTCATCGAAATAGACGACATCGGCATCCTTGATGCCGGTCAGCGGCGCCCGCTCGGTCAAGACGTTCCAGACACTATTGTAGATGGCTCCCGAGCCCAGCAGCATATCGGGCAGCGCCAGCGCCTGCATGCCGCGCAGCACATCCATCAGCAGTGGCGAGTTGCGGATAATCGCTTCAAGCGCGTCCTGCTGGGCCTGCGCAGATGCGCCGGAGAATCGGAGATGGTCTGCCATCGCAGAAAGCTAGCGCAGCATACGGCCCTGTCCAGCCACCACGGATCCGGAGCTTCTAGTTCTCGATCGGCTGGAACATCGCGTTGAGCTGATCGACGATCTGCTCCATCGGCGCGATGGAATCAGGCAGTTGCTCGGGCGGATCGGGCGCCACCGCCACATAGGGTACGCCGCTCGGGAAAGCCCCGAACATCTGGAAAAACGCCACCATGTCGTCGAGAACAGGCATGCGCCAGCGCCACAGGGCGCCCATGGCGATAACCGGCTCCATATGCCCGAAACCCTCGTAATAGCGCGTGGTGACCCAGACGCCGCTATCCTTGAGCTTCTGGCCGAAACGCTCGGTATTCTGCATCCGCACGATCGGGTCGGTCGTGCCGGTCGCCAGATACATCGGCGGCGTTTCCGGCGTCACCAGGTTGATCGGCTGCGTACCCTGCGGATTGGGCGCGGCGCCAAAGGCATTCTGCACCTCGCCATATTCGAAGGGGTAGAAATCATAGGGTCCCGACAGAGCCGCCACGCCCAGGATAGGCATGGTCACCCCGTATTCCCGCAGGAAGGACGGGTCCATCGCCAGCATCACCGCATTGTAGGCGCCGGCCGAATGACCGGCGAGGAACAGCCGATTCGGATCGCCGCCATAGGAGGCGATATTGTCCTGCACCCAGCGCAGCGCATTGGCGCTGTCTTCAAGAAAGCCCGGATAAGTCACCTCAGGCACCAGGCGATAGTCGGCGATGACGGTGACGAAGCCCCGCGACGCTAGGGCCCGGCCGACAAACTGGTAGTCGCTGCGCTCGCCGCGGTTCCAGCCGCCGCCATAGATGAAGAACACCACCGGCGCCGAGTTGCCCCGCGTCTCGGGGGCGTAGACATCGAGCTTGTGCCGCGGCCCATCGGCATAGGCCACGCCGTCGCCGGCCTTGACCGTGCCGCCATCCATCGATGCCGGCAGGTTGAAGGGGTCCATGACCGACAGCGCAAAGGCCTGGGCCGGCAGGACAAATAGCAGGAAAAGCACCGCCAGGGCGCGACGAAACGGCATGATCATTGGCTACCAGAGCGTTTGGGAGACCGCCCGCATAGGCGGCAAAACCGGGGATTTTGTGGCAGCGCGCCGGCGCCCGAAATGGGCGAGGGCAGGCGCCTCGAACAATCGGAGACCAGCCTGCCCTCTACTTAAGCGCGCTAACTTTGGGCCGAATTTGTTAACAGACTGTTAACGTTTGAGCGCCTCCAGGAGCCTCCCGGAGATGTGACCATCGGCCGGCAAACCGGCCCGTGTCTGCCAGGCGATCACCGCCGCGCGCGTGCGTGGCCCCACCACGCCATCGGGCGAACCGGCATCAAACCCCGCCCTGCCGAGCAGCGTCTGCAGCTCGGCCCGTTGCGCCTTGGTCAGCGCATAGTCACCCGCCGGCCATGGCGTGGCGAAGTCGCCGCCGCCGATGATGCGATCGGCCAGGTGTCCCACCGCCAGGGCGTAGCTGTCCGAATTGTTATAGCGCTTGATCACATCGAAATTGGGCAGCAGCAGAAAGGCCGGGCCATTGGCGCCGGCCGGCATGTACAGGCGCCCCACATCATCGGGCCGCGGAAAGGCCCGGCCCGATACGCGCTTTATGCCCATGGCCTGCCACTGGCTCAGCGGCGCCTTCTCGATCTGCCGCGCCGCGGCGAAATCGAACCCGCTGGGGAGCTTGATCTCATAGCCCCAGGTCTCTCCCGGACGCCAGCCGAAGCTGTCGAGATAGTTGGCGGTCGAGCCCAGCGCATCCTGCACCGAATTCCAGATATCCTTGCGCCCGTCGCCATTGTAATCGACTGCATAGCGCATGAAGCTGGACGGCATGAACTGGGTATGCCCCATGGCGCCGGCCCATGAGCCCGTCATGTTACGGGCGCTTACATGCCCGTCCGAGACGATGCGCAGGGCGGTCAGCAGCTCATCGCGGAAATAGTCGGGGCGATAGCCGCCCTCGGTCAGCGTCGCCAGCGCGTGGATAGTGTTCTCGCCACCCATGAAGCCGCCGAAATTGGTTTCCATACCCCAGATGGCCAGCACGATTTCCGGCTGCACGCCCCAGCGCTGCTCGCTTCCGGTCAGCGTCTGGTTCCATTCGGCGCGCATGGCCTTGCCCTTCTGCGCCTGCGCTGCCGTCACCCGCTTGTCGAGATATTGCTGCACGGTCTGGGAAAACTCCGGCTGTTTCTGGGTCAGCTCCATGATCTTGGGAATGTAATTGTAGCCCGAAAAGGCCGCCTCGAAGGCCGCCCGGCTGACGCCGCGCGCCTCGGCCTGCGGCCACAGCCGCCGCACGAAATCGGCGCTGTTGGCCAGGGCCGGCGCGACCAGGGAAAAGCTCAGCGCGGCAGCAATCGCCAGCGCTGGAAGGCGACGAAAAGGGGCAAAAGTCCTGCCATTCGACAGCAACATGACGGGCCTCGTGATACGCAAAGACAAGAAGTCACGACTGCGCCACCTGTGCCGCAACTGGCGCGTATCACTATTTTAACCCACCAAATTAAGATCGGCTTAAGGCAAACCACCCCGCCGATCACGAATGGTTCAGCTCAGGAGGCAGGGCCATCGCATATGGAGTGGAGCCGAAGTCACCTCTCCCCTGAGGGGAGAGGTCGACCCGCAGGGTCGGGTGAGGGGTTCAGCACCCGCGTCTAGCGCTGTGCCATTCACCAGCCCTGAACCCCTCACCCCACCCTCTCCCCTCAGGGGAGAGGGAGCCAACGCCCGGTGGACTGCTGCCTTCTCTCAGGGGAGAAGGGACGTGCCGCCCTTGCCGGGCACATAGGACACGCGCGGCGTCGGCGTCTGGATGCCGCGCTCGTCGAACAGCCGCATCACCAGCTCGCTATAGAGCCGCCCGGCACCCCATTGCTTGCCCGCCAGCGTCTTGATGCGCGCCCGCAGGCTCATCGAGGCCGGCGTGATGGCGATTAGCCCCTGCAGATCCAGGTCGTCGAGGATCACATCCTTGTGCTCGGTCTCCATCACCCCGGCAAAGGCATCGCGCATGGCCTGCTTGACCTCTTCGATATCGCTGTCGCGCGACACTTCGAACTCGGCCACGTAGAACGAGAAGCCGCGCACCATGTTGCTGACCTGGTCGACCGAGGAAAACGGGATCAGATGCACGGTGCCGCTCATGTCCCTGATAGTCACCGAACGGATGGTGAGCTTTTCCACCACGCCCGACGTGGTGCCCACGGCGACCACGTCGCCCTCGTTCATCACATTCTCGAACTGGATGAAGATGCCGGTGATGATGTCCTGCACCAGCTTCTGTGCCCCGAAGCCGATGGCGAGGCCCACCACGCCGGCGCCCGCCAGGAGCGGTGCGATATTGACCCCGACCTGGGCCAGCGCCAGCATCAGCCCGAACACCACGAGCGCGATGGTGAAGGCGTTCTTGAACAGGTTCAGCAGCGTTTTCTCGCGCGCCGTCGGCACCTTGCCGATGCTGGTATTGAGCCGGTATTCGACCCACGACGCCACCACCACATGCAGCACCACGCAGACGAGGATGATCAGCGCCGCCGAGATGACCGAGCCGGCAACCTGTTGCCCGCCCTCGCTGCCGATCCAGCCGACAAAGTCGAACAGCGCCCAGGCCTGTGCGATGGCCAGCAGCACGCCCAGGATCACCACCCAGCGCACCACCTGCATCACCGTAGGCACGAAGGCCTGCAGCCGCGCCTCGAGCAGCGGCAGCCGCGCCTTGATGTCGTCGGGCAGGCGCAGGCCGGCGCGGACGAAGCGGGAAATGAACCCGACAATGACGACGCCGACCAGGATGGCCACCAGCGACTGCAGGGTGGCCCCGAGCATGAAGGGTAGCGCCTGTTCCGGATTGGCGAACCAGACCACCAGCAGCGTCACCAGATAGATGATCGCCACCACATGCCACCAGCTGCCGAGCAGGATCAGCAGTTGGCCGGTGCCGTCATTGCCGCGCCGCGCCGAGATGCCGGTCAGCCAGGTCCGCACATCGTCCTTGTTCTGCAGCACGATGACGATGCCGATGGTGACCGCCGTCGCCATCACCAAGACCTGCACCGCTGCCGCGGCGCCCGCCGACAGGTTGGCCGCCAGCAGGGGCGTGACGAACAGGAATGTATAGCCAAGTAGCGAGATGATGCGCGCCACCCAGAACGACCAATAGGCCGCATTGTCGTCGCCCACCCTGACCAGCCGCAGCGCTTCGAAGCGCGGCGACAGGATCGCCCGTGCCGCCAGCTTGCTGAGCTCCACCAGCAGGAACGCATTGAGCAGCAGCGACTGGTTGATGCCCATCCGGCCGGTCGCGCCGCCCACCAATACGAGGGCCACTGCATAGCCGATGGCCCAGGCGATCAGCACCGAGCTGAAATCGACCAATGCCGCCGCCAGCGTCCCCACGATGCGCGACACCCAGCCATGTCCGCCGACCCGCCGCGCAATGACGCCCTGCGCCCACAGCACGACGATCCGCAATGCCAGGAAGCTGCCGAACAGTCCCGCCGCCACCAGTACCACCCCGATCGCCACGTTGCGGAAGGCTTCGAGATCGGCATCGAGCGTGCCGCTCAGCCCCTGCTGCAGGTCGCCGAAAACCTGCCCCAGCGAGCGCAAGGTCGCCGACGTCCCCTCGGCCGCCGCCTTGGTATATTCGGCCAGTTGCCTGACAATGCTGAGATCGGGCGGCGCCTCTGCCGGGGCCGGGGTCTCTGTCCCGGTCTGCTTCAGTCGTTCGAGCAGGGCCGCCCGCGTCTCATCATTCTCGATGATGCGGATCAGCTCGTCGATTGCGGGGTCACTGCTCGCCGCTGGCGCCGGGATCACCCCGGGAACCTGCGCCATGGCGGCGACCGGGGAGAGCACGAACAGCAGCAACAGGAGCAGATGGCGCATGAGAAAATCCGTCGAATTCGGCAGGAACAGAGATCGGCGCGGGCGGCACGGTTACGTGCCTGTCCAATGTGGATACGCTGAGGCGGCAGGAAGGTTCAACCGTCCCGGCGCGCAACATGGTTTTGAGTGGAGCACGAAATGCCCCGACAGGACATGCCCGCGCCGTTCGGGGCGCGCTCGCCCATGCTTGGATAAGCGTGGAACCAACCCCTCGTCCGCCCGAAGCTTGCCTTCGGGCGCTACGCGACCCGGAGGGGCACCTTCTCCCGCAAGGGGAGAAGGGGACTGCCCAGGCGCCGTGCCTGAGGTGGACACTTCGCCTCATTGCGGCCGGCCCCGCATATCCAAGGCCAAACATCCCCCACCCTTGATCCCTCCCCGCAAGGGGGAGGGAGACGACTGCAACGTCGCCGCAAGCGTCCAAAGCCAAAAAAGCGAAAAACCCCTCACCGTTTCCGGTGAGGGGTTTGCAATTTCGTTTCGACATCTAAAGAGATCATACGTTTTTGGCAGACCTTGCAGCGACCTACTCTCCCAAGCCTTGAGACTTAGTACCATTGGCGCAGAGGAATTTGACGGTCGAGTTCGGGATGGGATCGGGTCTTGGGCTCCTCGCAAAAACCACAAGGTCAGCGAAAAACGTATGAGTGAATTCTGGTTTTGTTATTCGGACATTACTTTCCCATGCAAGAAGTAATGTCTGGTGTATTTCTGAACCGATCGTATTTCACAGTCTATGCGGACATAGATTAATGAGAACGATCAAGCCAATCGAGCTATTAGTACCGGTAAGCTTCACATATTGCTACGCTTCCACACCCGGCCTATCGACGTGGTGGTCTTCCACGGCTCTCAAGGGAATACTAGTTTTGAAGGAGGCTTCCTGCTTAGATGCTTTCAGCAGTTATCCCGTCCGAACTTAGCTACCCTGCAATGCGGCTGGCGCCACAACAGGTCCACCAGAGGTTCGTCCAACCCGGTCCTCTCGTACTAGGGTCAGCTCTTCTCAATATTCCTACACCCACGGCAGATAGGGACCGAACTGTCTCACGACGTTCTAAACCCAGCTCACGTACCACTTTAAATGGCGA
>NZ_LMEM01000012.1:202500-210137 GCF_001426345.1 Devosia sp. Root436
GAATTCGCTAATTTCTTAGTGATTTCAGTGGCTTGCTGCTCGTTCGGGCCGTTGCCGGCGCCGCGGTCTGCAGCGATGAGCCGGGTTATAGGGGCGACCCTTTTGGCTGTAAACCCCCCAAAGCGACAAAACCGTCATTTTCTGATTTTGGCGTTTTTGACCATGTGGAAAACTCGACTGAGTCACCAGTGATTTCGGGGCTTTGCTGCCGCTGCAGTCAATATAGGATTTTTCTCAATCTTTTCAATGCCCGGCCGGATCAACGGCCGCATCCGGTGGAAGGGCCTCCACCATGCTCCCCTCCCCGCCGCGCGTTGCCCCTGGATTTGCCCCGGAAGCTCTTCACGTGCCGAGCATCCGGCAAGGATCAGGTCTCTCGGGTCGAGTCCGAGGGTGACGATCCAGCCTGGAGCCGGCTTTGTATCGCCCGTAAGGACTTATCTATCTTGTCCGTCCCCCAAAAACCTCCCGCCCCCCGATGTCATCCCGGCGCAGGCCGGGATCCATCTCGATATCGTGCCGCAGCCGCAAGGTGGATCATTCTGCTACCGAACACCCCCACCTCAGGATGGATCCCGGCCTGCGCCGGGATGACACGGTGAATGGGGCGGCAGCGAGCGCCGGGAACTCATCCCCAAAACCTCCTTCATACTCCCCATCTTCACGTCAGGCATGTTCGCACAGTTGGGCATGCCGACCACGCGACAACCGCAGCACAGGCGGCGCTTGCGCATGGCCTCACACTTCAGCCCGCAGTTTCGCCGCATTTTTTTTGGATCAGCGCTGTTGATTGATATAGACTCCGCGCGCACACGCGGTCAGCTGCATGCGCAACCGGCGCAAGACCGGGACGGGGGCCTGCCGTGACACATCAAAGGATGGGGCGTTGAACGCAGCGCAAAGAAACCGCCATGCCGCGTTGCTCAAGGCCACCGGCTTCGAGGACAGCCCGGCGCTGACGGTGCAGTCGACCGATGGCGAAATCCCCCATGGGCGCGAGCTGAGCTTTGCCTGGCTGACCGGCACCGTGATGACGGGCCTGACCAGCGTGCTGCTCATGGGCGCGGCTCTCTATGTCTCCTTCCAGGGCCAGGACACGTTCTCCACCGCCTATGAGGCGCTGCAGATCGCCCGCCCGAAATCGGAAGCTCTGGCCCCCACCGATCTTTCGGCCAAATCCTCCCGCGTGCGGCCGGTCACCGCCACCCGCTCCGATCTCGAAATCATCGAGGCCTCGATCCGCGAGACGGTCGATGGCCGCGACATGATCCGCAACCAGCCCTTCACGCGCATCCGCGCCACGCTGGCGACGGCGCCGACCTCATTGTCGGAGGGGGTGCCCGACTATGATCCGGTGGCCATTCTCAACGCCACCCAGCCCATCGCGGCCACGGACACTGTCGATATCAATACCGACGTCTATGGTGCCGAAGTGGAAGGGGAAGTGGCAGTGCGCCTGGCGGCCATGCCGATGACCTTCGTGCCGCCCCGCGCCATTTCCGACCAGTCGGCCGCCGAATATGTCCGCAGTGTCGTCGAGGCGACCTTCTTCAGCGACGACGATGTCCCCCCGACCCTGGCCTATGCCGCGCTCGCCCCGTCGGTGCACGATCTCGGCCTGCTGTCGGGAACCGGTGCGCTGGGCGGCGTTGCCGAGAATGTCACGATCGTTCCCCAGACCACCCAGCCCGCCGACGCGGCCCTCGGCCGCTCCGAACGCTTCCTCACCCTGCGCGAGGCGGCATCGCTCGACGATGTGCTGGGCAAGAACGGCTTTACCGCCAACCAGGTCGCACTGGTTGCCGATGCGCTGCGCAACGTGCTCAGCAGCACGGACCTCGCCGCCCGCACCAGGCTGCGCATTCTCTATGGGCCGCTCAGCCACGAAGCGACCAGCCTCGTCCCCTACCGGATGAGCCTTTATACGCCGCGCAACGATGGCAGCTATGAATACCGGGCCACCGTGGCCCTGACCGATACGGGCCAGTATGTGCTCGGCATCGAGCCGGACTTCGTGGAATTTCCCGACGAAGACACCGAGGAAGTCAATGTCGCCAACCTGCCCAGCGTCTATCGCTCCATCTGGGAGACAGGTCGCAAGCACGATCTCGACGACGCCACTATCGAGCGCATCATCGGCATGTTCGCCTATGACGTGGACATGACCAAGAAGATCGCCGCCGGCGATTCCATCGAAATTCTCGAAACCGTGCCGGATGCCGAAGGCCGGACCGAACTGCTGTATGTCGGCCTGACCCTGGGCAACACCACCCGCCAGCTCTATCGCTTCGGCACCGATGACGGCGTGATCGATTTCTACGATCCAGACGGCGAAACCGGTAAACGCTTCCTGTCGCGCCGGCCGCTCGAAGGCGGCGGCACGCTGCGCTCGCGCTTCGGCTACCGCATCCACCCCATATTCCACACGCGCAAGCTGCATACCGGCGTCGATCTCGCCGCCCCTTCGGGCACCCCGATCTATGCCGCCGGCGATGGCGTCATCGAATATTACAAGTGGCAGTCCGGCTACGGCAACAAGGTGGAAATCAAACACGTCAACGGGTACGAGACGGCCTATGGCCACATGTCGCGCTATGTCGACGGGCTGGGCGTGGGCAGCACCGTGCGCCAGGGCCAGATCATCGGCTATGTCGGCACCACCGGCCAGTCGACCGGCCCGCACCTGCATTTCGAGATCAAGATCAACGGCAACCTGGTCGACCCGCTGAGCGTCAAGCTGCCCAAGGACAATGTCCTGCCCCAGCAATATGAGGCCCGGTTCGCCCAGACCATGGCGCAGATCAACGACCTGATGGCGCGCGACCCTGCCCCGGTGACCGTGGCCGACGCCAATCACTAGAGCGGTTTTGCGGTTCGCAAACGCGGTAAACCAGGACTGGTCCTAGAGCTTGCGTTCCAGCGTCAGCCAGGCGACAAGCGCTGAAACGACGCTGAGCGCGGCCGTGATATAGGCGACCGCTGCGAAGGCCGCATCGGTTGCCGCCAGCCGGAGAGTGTCTTCCTCGGGGCTCAACCCATCGGTGACCACGCCGAAAAAGATCGGCAGTTCCGCTGCCGCGTCCAGATTTTGCTCGAAGACCGACGCGACCACCGCGCCCAGCAGCGCCACAGCCACCAGCCCCGCCACCCGCGCCACCGCATTGTTGACGCCCGAGGCGACGCCGGTATCGCTATCGCTCACCGCGGTCATCACTGCCGTCGATAGCGGCGACACCACCAGCCCCATGCCCAGCCCCAGCAGCACGATCGATGGCAGCACGGCCAGCCAGACCGCATGCAGCGGCGCGGTCAGACCAAGCGCCGCAAAGGCGGCAGCCACCAGCAGCGAGCCCGCGGCAATCAGCGGCCCCGGCCCATAGCGGTCGGCCCATTTGCCGCTCAACGAGGAAAGCAATGTCAGGCTGATCCCCAGGGGCAGCAGCACCAGCGACACGGTCGCCGGTGCTTCGCCCCAGCCCGCGATCATGGTCATGGGCAGGAAGAACATGGTGCCGCCAAGGGCGAAATACAGCGCGAAGGTCAGCGCGTTGGCGCCGGAGAAGCCGATATTGGCAAAGAGCCGCAAGGGCAGCATCGGGTGCGCACTGCGCCCCTCCCAGACAATGAAGCCGGCCGCCAGCACCAGCCCCGCCCCGCACCAGATGATGGTGTGGGAGAGCGGCGGCACGCTTTCGCTGCCATCGCCGGTGAGCCCATAGGCGATCAACATGAGCGCCAGCGTCGCCAGCACCGCCCCCACCCCATCGAGCCGCCGCCCGGCCTCGGGGCGATCGGGCGCCACGCAGAACCACAGCAAGGCCAGGGCCAGAAGGCCCAGCGGCAGGTTGATGGCGAAGACCAGCCGCCAGCTCCAGTCCCCCAAGGCCGTCAGCACGAAGCCGCCGATGACAGGGCCGGCAATGGTGGTGAGCGAGGAGGCCGCCGCCCAGATGCCGATGGCCTGGCCGCGTTCCTCGCGCGGATAGGCCTTGGCGATGATGGCGAGGCTGCCCGGCACCATGAACGCCGCCCCGGTCCCCTGCACCGCCCGCGCGATCACCAGCACCAGTGGCGACGGCGCCAGCGCGCAGACCAAGGAGGCGATGACGAATACCGCGATGCCCAGCCCGAACATGTTGCGCAGCCCGAACCGGTCTCCCGCCGCCCCGCCCAGCAGGATCAGCGCGGACAGGAACAGCAGATAGCCATTGCTGATCCATTGCGCGTCGGCCAGCGTCGCGCCCAGATCGGCGCGGATGGCCGGAATGGCGATTGAAATCACCGACCCGTCGATAAAGCCCATGCTCGATGCGAGAATGGCCGCCACCAGCACGAAACGACGGCTCTGCGGGGAAGCGATATCGTGGGTCATGGCGGCGTCCGGGCTCAGGCCCTGCCCAGCCTATTCGCTCGCCACATAGACCGCCATCTCGTTTCCGCCCGGCTCGCGGAAATGAAAGCGCCGCCCTCCGGGGAAGTCATATTGCGGCCGGGTAATGGTTCCGCCCGCGGCGGTCACCCGGCGCTCGGCGCCGTCGAGGTCATCGGTTCGCACCACGGCCATGGTCGCCGCCACCCGGTCTTCGCCCTGGTCGATGCCGCCATCGATCCCGGCGCCTTCCAGGCCGTCATAGCCGGGCCCATAGCTGGTAATGCCCCAGCCGAACGCCGCCTGGAAAAAGGCGCTGGTCACCGCTCGATTGCTGGAGGGAAACTCCACATAGTCGATCTTGTCGGTCATTCGGATCGCTCCTTGTTCTCTTTTTGTTCTAATCGATCCCCAAGCACACCGCAAGTCACTAACAGCTCGCAGTCCCGGTCGTTGCAGCAAAAAGGGCCGGTCGCTGTGACCGGCCCTTACACTATATCCGCCCCGTTCAGGCTGCGGCGTCGGCCTCTGCCTTACCGCCCGGCAGCAGCACGATGCCGTCGTCATTGGCATCGACCACCACATTGGAACCATCGCTGACCCTGCCGCCGAGAATCTCGTCAGCCAGCCCGTCCTGCACTGTCCGCTGGATCACCCGCTTGAGCGGGCGGGCGCCATAGGCCGGATCGTAGCCCTCGTTGGCCAGCCACTCACGGGCCCGCGGCGTCAGCTCGAGGCTGATGTCGCGATCCTTCAGCAGCTGCTTCAGCCGCCCGAACTGGATATCGACGATGGAGCCCATATGCTCGCGGCCCAGCCGGTGGAACAGCAGGATTTCGTCGACCCGGTTGAGGAATTCCGGCCGGAACGCCGCCTTGACCATGTCGAGCACCTTGCCGCGCACCAGCTCGACCGAATCCCCGTCCTTGAGCTCGACGAGATATTCGGCGCCGAGGTTGGAGGTGAGGATGATCACCGTATTGCGGAAATCGACCGTGCGCCCCTGCCCGTCCGTCAGCCGCCCGTCATCGAGCACCTGGAGCAGAACGTTGAACACGTCGGGATGCGCCTTCTCGATCTCGTCGAACAGCACGACCTGATAGGGCCGGCGCCGCACCGCTTCGGTCAGCACGCCGCCTTCGTCATAGCCGACATAGCCCGGAGGGGCGCCGATCAGGCGGGCCACCGAATGCTTCTCCATGAACTCGCTCATGTCGAGCCGCACCATGGCGGTCTCGTCATCGAACAGGAACTGGGCGAGGCTCTTGGTCAGCTCGGTCTTGCCGACGCCGGTGGGGCCGAGGAACATGAACGAGCCGATGGGCCGGTTCGGATCCTGCAACCCGGCGCGCGACCGGCGCACCGCCTTGGCTACGGCGGCCACCGCTTCGGCCTGCCCGATGACGCGGGCGCCGATCGAGGTCTCCATATGCAGCAGCTTTTCGCGCTCGCCTTCCAGCATGCGATCCACCGGAATGCCGGTCCAGCGGCTCACCACCTGGGCGATGTCGCTCGAATCGACGGTCTCCTTGGCCATGACCGGATCGGGCTTGCCGTCACCGTTCGCATCGTCAGCCGTCTTGAGCCGCTTTTCGAGATCGGGGATGACGCCATAGGCCAGTTCGCCCGCTTTGGCCAGGTCACCCTGGCGCTGCGCGATTTCGAGCTGGCTGCGCGCCGCATCGAGCTCTTCCTTGATCCTGGTCGAGCCTTGCAGGCGTTCCTTTTCGGCCAGCCACTTGGCGCTGAGTTCCTGCGCCTGTTCTTCGAGATCGGCCAGTTCGGTTTCGAGCCGGCCCAGCCGCGTCTTGGAGCCGTCGTCATCTTCCTTGCGCAGGGCCTCGCGCTCGATCTTGAGCTGCATGATGCGGCGATCGAGTTCGTCGAGGGCTTCCGGCTTGGAATCGACAGCCATGCGCAGCCGCGCAGCCGCCTCGTCCATCAGGTCGATGGCCTTGTCGGGCAGAAAGCGGTCGGTGATGTAGCGGTTGGAAAGCGTTGCCGCGCTCACCAGCGCCGAATCCGAAATGCGGATGCCGTGATGCAGCTCGTACTTTTCCTTGAGCCCGCGCAGGATCGAGATCGTATCTTCCACGGTCGGCTCGTCCACGAAGACCGGCTGGAAGCGGCGGGCCAGAGCCGGGTCCTTCTCGACATGCTTGCGGTATTCGTCAAGCGTCGTGGCGCCGACGCAGTGGAGTTCACCACGCGCCAGGGCAGGCTTGAGCAGGTTGGACGCATCCATCGCGCCATCGGCCTTGCCGGCGCCGACCAGTGTGTGCATCTCGTCGATGAAGAGGATGATCTGGCCTTCGGCCGAGGTCACCTCTGACAGCACCGCCTTGAGCCGTTCCTCGAACTCGCCGCGATATTTCGCGCCGGCAATCAGCGCACCCATGTCGAGCGAGAGCAGGCTCTTGTTCTTGAGCGATTCCGGCACATCGCCATTGACGATGCGGATGGCCAGGCCCTCGGCGATGGCGGTCTTGCCGACGCCGGGCTCGCCGATGAGTACCGGGTTGTTCTTGGTGCGGCGACTCAGCACCTGGATGGTGCGGCGGATTTCCTCGTCGCGGCCGATCACCGGGTCGAGCTTGCCCTCGCGCACATCTTCGGTCAGGTCCCGGGCATATTTCTTGAGCGCGTCATAGCTGTTTTCGGCCGAGGCCGAGTCGGCCGTGCGGCCCTTGCGGATGGCTTCGATGGCGGCATTGAGCGTCTGCGGCGTCACGCCGGCCGAGCTCAGGATCTTGCCGGCATCACTGTCCTTTTCGACCACCAAAGCCAGCAGCAGGCGCTCGACGGTGACATAGGAATCACCGGCCTTTTGCGCAGCGCTTTCGGCAGTGTCGAACACCCGCGCCAGTTCGCGCCCGAGATAGAGCTGGCCGGCATCGCCGGACACGGTGGGAATTTTGGCAATCGCCGCCTCGACGGCAGCCCGCGCGGCCTTGGGATCGCCCCCGGCGCGCTCGATCAGGCCATTGGCCATGCCCTGGTCATCGTCGAGCAGGACTTTCAGCAGGTGGATGGGAGCGAACTGCTGATGCCCCTTGCCCAGCGCCATGGTCTGCGCACTCTGGATGAAACCGCGAGCCCGCTCGGTATATTTCTCGATATTCAAAGCAACTCTCCTTGTCTCGCCCGCTGCCCGGCCCCGAAGGCACCTGAACACGCGGCGGAAGCGTCGTCCGATGAAACGCCTGACACGCAGCACTGCTCCATCACGAGCAGTATATGGGGAGGGTTTTGCGGGGGAAAAGGGCTT
>NZ_LMEM01000012.1:210176-243184 GCF_001426345.1 Devosia sp. Root436
AAGGGCGTGGCACCAACAAAAAGGCCGGGCATTGCGGCCCGGCCTTTGAACTTATTCGGCGGCGCTGCCGCCCGCGGTGAGGAAGGCCGGCAATTCGCCGACATCGGGCTGGTCGGCGCCTGCAAGGTCGCCACCATCACCGCCCGCCGGACGGCGGCGGCGCGGACGGCGCTCGCGCGGCTTGCGGGCTTCGCCCTCGGCCTCGACCGGCTGCTCGCCAGCGGCCGCTGTCTCTTCCACGGCGGCCGGCTGGGCCGACTCGGCCGCAACCACCGGCTGCGGGCCTTCGCCTTCGGGACGGAAACGCTCGCGATTGCGCTGGCGGTCGCGGCGGTCGCCACGCTGCTGGCGCTCGCCATCCTGGCGCGGCTGGCCCTGCTCGCGGTTCTGCTCGCCCTCGCCCTGCTCTTCACCCTCGGCCTGCTGCACATATTGCTGCTGCGGCGGCTGGGGCGATGCGAAGCGCGAGTTCATGTCGGGCATGTCATCGTCGAAGTCATCATCCTGGCCGTCCGGACGCTGGCCGTTCTGGGCCTGCTGGGCGCTGGAGACGATGCGGAAATAATGCTCGGCATGCTGGAGATAATTCTCCGCCATGACCGAATCGCCGCTCGATTGGGCGTCACGGGCAAGCTGGAGATATTTCTCGGCGACATGGGCGGCGTTGCCGCGCACCTTCACATCCGGGCCGTTGCTCTCGAAATTGCGGGACAACGGATTGACGTGCTTGCGTCCACCGTTCCGGCCACGCTGCCGGTTCTTGTTATTCTGGTTATTGGGTCTCATCTGGTCGCTTTATCTAACTCTAGAAAAATAAGCGTCACACTGCTGGCGGACCGGCAAACTGCCTGATCGGGCCAATTCCGGAAGAAAGCTCTCTTGGCTCCTCAAACCGGCTCTATCTGGCTTCATGAAGACCGAAACCGTCGCACGGCGCTCCGAACCCATCCCGCGTCGTTCCAGCCTATGCCGGAACCGCGCTGCGTATCGCAGCCAATGAATTTGTCGGGTGGCTAGTCGCCGTGGCGCTCATGAAGCGCCGTTGACAGCAGGGTCAAACTATAACGTTCGCGCCGTCTTTGCCAGCATTAATTGCGCTTCTCACCACGCATTGCGACGGACTGCCTTGCAAATGGTGCGCGCTGACCACGCGATCAAGCCCGTTGAGATCACGATGGACCGCCACGTCGTCGAACCCGGCTTCAAGAAACAGGGCGCTGACGCCGGCCCCCTGGTCATGGCCGATCTCCACCATGAGCCAGCCATTCGGCTTGAGCCAGCCGCCGGCCTGGGCGGCGATGATGCGGTACGGGGCAAGGCCATCCGGCCCGCCATCGAGGGCCAGGCGCGGGTCGAAATCCCGGACCTCGGGGGCGAGGGTTTCGACCACGGCGGAAGTGATATAGGGGGGATTGGAGACGATGAGGTCGAATTTTTCCTCCAAGCCCCACCTCTCCCCTGGGGGGAGAGGTCGACCCCAAGGGTCGGGTGAGGGGTTCAGACTTGAGGCTTGAGCCGGGAGGCTGAACCCCTCACCCCAACCCTCCCCCCTCAGGGGAGAGGGAGCCAAGGCATCGAACCAACTGCCATGCAGGAGGTCGAGCCGCCCCGCCACCCCATGCCGTTCCGCATTGGCCCGCGCCGCTTCCAGCGCCTTTGCGCTCAAATCTATCGCCACCGCCGTCGCGTCGGGCTGATTGGCCAGCGCGGCAATCGGGATGCAGCCGGTGCCGGTGCCGAGATCGAGCAGCCGCCCGCCGGCCGGCAGGGCGCCCAGCGCCATATCCACCAGCAATTCGGTTTCCGGCCGCGGCTCCAGCGTGGCCGCATTGAGCGTAAAGGCCAGGCCGTAGAATTCGCGCTCGCCGATGATCCGCGCCACCGATTCCCCGGTTATGCGGCGCTGCAGCAGTTCGGCCACCCGACCCGCCGCTTGGGAATCGACCGGCTCATTTTCACGCGTCGCCAGCTCCAGCATGCCCAGCCCCAGCGCGTGGCCGGTGAGCAGCTTGGCGTCGAGCGCCGCGCTTTCAAAGCCCAGCCGGCCCAGCACGTCGCGCCAGCCGCGCCAGAGCCCGCCGAGGGTGGGCGCCTGGGTCAGTTGGCCGTCTCCATCGCGGCGAGCTGTTCGGCCTGGCTGGTGGTGATCAGCGCCTCGATCAGTTCGTCCAGCGCCTCGCCGGCAATAACCTTGTCCAGCTTGTAGAGCGTCAGGTTGATCCGATGATCGGTCACCCGCCCCTGCGGGAAATTGTAGGTGCGGATGCGCTCGGACCGATCACCCGAACCCACCTGCCCCTTGCGCTCGGCCGAACGGGCAGAATCGCGCTCCTCGCGCTGCATTTCATAGAGCCGCGAGCGCAGCACCACCATCGCCTGCGCCCGGTTCTGGTGCTGGCTCTTCATCGCCGAGGTGACGACGATACCCGAGGGAATATGGGTGATACGCACGGCCGAGTCGGTGGTGTTGACGTGCTGCCCGCCGGCGCCCGAGGCGCGCATCGTATCGATGCGGATATCCTCGTTGCGGATTTCGATGTCGATATCTTCCACCTCGGGCAGCACCGCCACCGTCGCCGCCGACGTATGGATGCGGCCCGAACCTTCGGTTGCCGGCACGCGCTGCACGCGGTGCACGCCGCTCTCGAATTTCATGCGGGCATAGACGCCCTTGCCGCTCACATTGGCGATGATTTCTTTGAAGCCCCCCATTTCGCCGGGGCTTTCCTCCATCACCGTCACCTTCCAGCCGCGGCCGGAGGCATAGCGCTCATACATGCGGAACAGGTCGCCGGCGAACAAAGCGGCCTCATCGCCGCCAGTGCCACCGCGAATTTCGAGGATGATCGATTTCTCGTCGGCCTCGTCCCTGGGCAGCAGCAGGATGCGCACCGCCTGGAACAGTGCCTCGATTTTCTTATCCAGCTCGGCGATCTCGGCCTCGGCCATTTCGGCCATGTCCTTGTCGCCGCTTTTGAGCAATTCCGCGGCTTCCGCGCGGTCGCTCAGCGCCTTGTTATAGGCGCGGATTTCTCCGACGATCGGCGCCAGCTCGGCATGTTCCTTGGAAAATTTGACGAACTCGTCCGGCCCCGCCCCACCCGAAAGCGCCGCTTCGACATACTGGAACCGCGTCTCGAGCGCGTCGAGCTTGTCCTGGGGAAGAGATGCCATGGTCGTTAATCCTGTGCGGGCGAAGCACCGCGTGTAGAAGGCTCGCGGCCCGGCGTCAAACCGGCAGGTTCTGCTTTTCGATCCATTCCTGCAGCAAGGCCCTTATCGTCACTCCATGGGCGCCATCGCTCAGCGCGGCGCCGACCGAAAGCTGGATCGGCTTGAGATCGAGGTTCAGCACCAGTTCCTTGATTGGCCCGATGGAGGCCGGGCCCATGGAAAGCCGCGTCATGCCCACCGCCATGAGAGCGAGCGCCTCAAGAGGTTTCCCGGCCAGCTCGCCGCACATGGTGATGGGGATATTGTAGCGCCGCGCAGCGTCGACCACCATGCGGATGGCCCGCAAGCGGGGCATGCCGATGGGGTCGTAATTCTTGGCCACGCGCGGATTGGCCCGGTCGGAGGCCGTCAGGAACTGCACCAGGTCGTTGGAACCGATGGAGACGAAATCGGCCTCGGGCAGCAACTGGTCGAGCTCGAACAGCAGCGAGGGCACTTCCACCATCACGCCCAGCTCCAGCCGGCTCGGCAGGGGCTTGCCCTGGCGCCGCAGCCGCTCGACTTCCTTCTGCACCACCAGCTTGGTCTGGGTGAATTCAAAAGTCTCGGTGACCATCGGCACCAGGATCTTGAGCGGGCGCCCGTTGGCCGCCAGCAGCAATGCGCGGATCTGCGTGCGCAACAGCCCCGGCCGCTCCAGCCCCAGCCGGATCGAGCGGAACCCCATGGCCGGGTTTTCCTCGGTCATCGAGCGCTGATAGGGCAGCACCTTGTCGCCGCCGATATCGAGCAGGCGGAACACCACCGGCCGCTCCCCGGCAATCGCCATGGCTTCGGCATAAAGCTCCTGCTGCTCATGCAGCCGGGGGAGCTTGGAGGCGATCATGAACTGCAATTCGGTGCGGAACAGCCCGACCCCGGCCGCCCCGGTATCGTCGAGCATCGGCAGATCGGCCACGAGCCCCGAATTGTGCAGCAGCGTGACGCTGACGCCGTCCCTGGTCACCGATGGCTTGTCCTTGAGCGCCGCGTAATGTGCCCGCCTCTTGGCGGTGACGCGCACCTTGTCGACATAGGCCTGCTCGATATCGGGCGTGGGCCGCAGATGCACCAGCCCGCCCGGACCATCGAGAATGATGTCGTCGCCGGTTTCGCACATCGAGACGATCGACTGCGCCTGCCCCACCGCGACCATGCCGAGCGAGCGCGCCACGATCGCAACATGCGCCGTGGTGCCGCCTTCTTCGAGCACGATGCCGCGCAGCTTCTTGCGGTCATATTCCAGCAGTTCCGCCGGCCCCATATTGCGGGCCACCAGAATGGCATTGTCGGGCAGTTCCTTGCGCCCCAGCGTAAGCCCGTCGCCGGTCAGCACCCGCAGCAGCCGGTTGGCCAGATCGTCGAGGTCATGCAGCCGGTCGCGGATATAGGGGTCGGTCTGGCGCAGCATGCGCGCGCGCGTGTCGTTCTGCACCCGCTCCACCGCCGCTTCGGCCGAAAGACCATTGTCGATGGCCTCGGTCAGCCGGTGCACCCAGCCCCGATCATTGGCGAACATGCGGTAGGTTTCGAGGATTTCGCGATGATCGGTCCCGCCGGCCATGTCGCCATGGTCGAGCATGGCGTCGATGGAAACGCGCATCCGCGCCAGCGCCGATTCGAGCCGCACCTTTTCGGCCTCGGTATCCTCGGCGATGAAGTTTGACACCACGACGCGCGGGTCGTGCAGCACCACCGTTCCCAGCGCGATTCCGTCGGTAAAGCTGACGCCGGTGAACATGCGGGGACGCCTGAGATCGATATCGGAGCCCGGCTTGATCAGATTGTCGAAGTCCGAGGTGGCGATCATCTCGGCCAGGATTGTGGCCGTAGTCAGCATCGCCTCGGTTTCGTCCTCGCCATAGTGGCGGCGTTCGGCATTCTGCACCACGAGCACGCCCAGCGTCTGGCCGGCCCGCAGCACAGGTACGCCAAGGAAGGCGTTGTAGCGCTCCTCGCCGGTTTCCGGACGATAGGCAAAGCCGGGATGGCTGGGGGCGTCATCGAGGCTCAGCGGTTCCGCTTCCGCCGCAATGAGGCCGACCAGGCCTTCGCCGAGCCGCAGCGTGGTCATGTGAACCGATTCGGCAGCGAGGCCCTTGGAGGCGAACAGCTCCAGTGCCCCGTCATCGCGCAGCACATAGAACGAGCAGACATCGGCGCGCATATTGTCGGCGATGAGCCCGACAATCTTGTCGAGTCGCGCCTGCGAAGCCAGCGGCTCCGCCATCGTCTCACGCAATTGCCGCAGCAGCACTCTCGGGCCGCCGATGGTCGTGACCATTACCCCTTAGACGGCCGCCACACCGCCCCCCTGCTTTGAGGAGCGACCAGGACCGTTCGAGCGGTCCTATTCGTCCTTCTTGTCCAACCCGTAATAAGTATGGAGCGCGCGAACCGCAAGCTCAGCATATTGCTCATCGATCAACACCGAGGTCTTGATTTCCGAGGTGGTGATCAGCTGGATATTGATGCCCTTGTCGGCCAGCGCCTTGAACATCGAACTCGCAACGCCCGCATGGCTGCGCATGCCCACGCCCACGACCGAGACCTTTGCCCCGCCCTTGGAGCCGGACAGCCGGGCATATTCGATACGGTCCCCGGCATTCTGCAGCGTCTTGACCGCCTTGTCATATTCGCTGTCGGGCACCGTGAAGGTGATGTCGGTGGTGGCGCCGTCGTCGGCGATGTTCTGCACGATCATGTCGACGATAATGCCCTGGTCGGCCAAAGTGCCGAAAATGGCGGCTGCCACGCCCGGATTGTCCTTGACGTCGCGCAGGGTGATCTTGGCTTCCGCCTTGGCGAGCGTCACGCCCGAAACGATCTGCTTTTCCATGATCTCATCCTCATCGCAAACAAGCGTACCGGGAACGCCCGGCGTCCCATCGGGCGCCAGCTGGGGCGCATCGGGGTCATCGAAGCTCGACCGCACCAGCAGCGGCACCTTATAGGCCATGGCCATCTCGACCGACCGGATCATCAGCACCTTGGCGCCCAGCGAAGCCATTTCCAGCATTTCCTCGAAGGAAATCTTGGTCAGCCTTTGCGCCTTGGACACGATGCGTGGATCGGTGGTGTAGACGCCGTCGACATCGGTATAGATATCGCAGCGATCGGCCTTGACCGCCGCCGCCACCGCCACCGCCGAGGTATCGGAGCCGCCGCGGCCCAGCGTGGTCACCCTGCCATGCGGGGAAATGCCCTGGAAACCGGTGATCACAGGCACCCAGCCATCCTTCATCCGCTTGTCGAGTTCGGTCGGGTCGATCTCGGTAATGCGGGCCGCGCCATGCGCGTCGTCGGTATGGATCGGCACCTGCCAGCCGGCAAAGGACCGCGACTGGATGCCCATCTCCGATAGCACGATGGCCATCAGCCCCGCCGTCACCTGCTCGCCCGAGGCGACCACGGCGTCATATTCGCGCGCATCATGCAGGGGGCTGGCCTCGTTGACCCAGCCGACCAGTTCATTGGTCTTGCCACTCATGGCCGAAACGACCACGGCCACTTCATTGCCGGCCTCGACCTCGCGCTTCACATGGCGCGCGGCCTGGCGGATGCGCTCGACACTGGCAACCGAAGTGCCACCGAACTTGACGACGATGCGGGCCAATTGCTTCCCCGGAACCCCGCCGAACCCGGCGGTACGCTGCTTGTTGCGCGGGACATGCCACAAAGGGGCAAGGCAATCAAGCCGATCAAGCCTGCGACGCCCGCGCGCCTTGCCTCCGCCACGCCCGCGCGCTCATATGCGCCAACACGGGAGCCACGCCATGACCGCCACCACCATCAACAATGCCGAGATCGCCAAATTCACCGCGATGGCCGAGGAGTGGTGGAACCCCAAGGGCAAGTTCAAGCCGCTGCACAAGTTCAATCCGGTGCGGCTCGGTTATATCCGCGAGCATCTGCTGGCCCATTTCGGCCGCGACGGCACCGCTATGCGCCCCTTCGAGGGGCTTGATATTCTCGATGTCGGGTGTGGCGGGGGCCTGCTCTGCGAGCCGCTGGCCCGGCTGGGCGCTACGGTGACCGGCATCGACGCGGCCGAGCGCAATATCGCCATCGCCAGGCTGCATGCTGAAAAATCGGGGCTTGCCATCGACTACCGCGCCACCACCAGCGAGGCGCTTGCCGCAGCCGGCGAGCGCTATGATATGGTGCTGAATATGGAAGTGGTGGAGCATGTCGACAATGTACCGCTCTACATGAAGAGCTGCGCCGACCTGGTGAAGCCGGGCGGGCTGACACTCACCGCCACGCTCAACCGAACATTGCGCGCCCGTGCCTTCGCCGTCTTTGCCGCCGAGCGGGTGTTGCGCTGGTTGCCCAAGGGCACGCATGACTGGAACAGGTTTCTCACGCCCCACGAGATCAAGACCCTTCTCACCCGCAACGGGCTCAAGGTCATCGGCGAGACCGGCGTGGTGTTCCACCCGCTGGCCGACGAATGGCGCCGCTCGCGTGACATGGGGATCAACTATATGGTGATGGCCGAACGGCCTGCCGCCTGACCGGCGATATACGCAAAAACTTCCGCTGCAGGCGGCGGTATACGCAGAGACTTCCGCCCTCTCGCCGATCGTGTCTGGCACGCTTCCCTCCCATGAACGCGGAGGAGTGCCATGACCGTTGCCGTTGACGCGACTGCCCCCAATCCATCAACCATCCTGTTCCGCCGGCCGGCGCTGATGTGGTGGCCGATCGCTTTCACCCCCGAACCACGCCTGCCACCGGGCCTCTCGCGGGAGCAGCTGCAGGATGCCGGCATTCCCCTCGAACGCGCCGGCTTCGGACGCAGTGCCGATGTCTCAGGGCTGGCGATCACCATTCTGGAGTCCCAGCGCTGACGGCGCGCCGCCCGATCGGGCCGCAAATCTTGCCGCCTTGCCGATGACCGGCTAGGTTGCGGCATGGAGGAGACAGCTGCCCCCACTCTATCGGCGCCGCGCCCGACAGAGGGCGAGCCTTTTCCGCACGTCCCTCCGGCCCTTTCGGTGGCAGAGGTGCGAGCGCATCCGAACTTTGCTGCCACCAGACGCCGCTTTCTGCTCGCCTTTGCCACCGACCCGCAGGTCCAGGGCAGCAACCCGGCCATGCGGCTGCTGAGCGATCCCGGCCGCATCGCCCTTTTCAGCATGATTGTGAGCCTCTACTTCCAATACGATCCCGATGAGCGCGCCACCTGGCCGACAATCGGCCTCGTCCGCGACGTTTTCCTGCCTCTCGGCCTCTCCAGCGCGCGCCGGCTCGACGCCATCCTGGCGCGGCTGCAAAGCATAGGGCTGCTCAGCCTGGTCGATTCGCCCGCCGATCGCCGGCTGCGGCTGGTGCTGCCCACCGAGCATATGCTGGACCTCGATCTGGACCTGCTGGCGCGGCAGTTCTCCTGCCTCGACAGCTTCCTGCCCGGCACCGATATCGGCGGCCCGCTCCGGGCCGGCGACCGGCGCTACCAGCGCGCCCTGCGCCATGTTGCCAGCCGGACACGCTCGCTGGCCCGGCAACCCCTGGAACTGGCGGGCCGGCTGCGGCCGATACTGGCGCGGCAGGATGGTTTCAAGCTGCTGGCGCCCTATCTGGTCGCCGCCCATGATGGCGATCCCGCGAGCGTCAGCCTGTCCTTCGACGCCCTGGGCCTGCGCAGCCGCACTTCCCGAACCCATATCCGCAATCTGTTCAACGAGCTGGCCGAACTGGGCCTGGCCCGCCAGCATCGGCCCGGCGGTCATCAGGTGGAACTGCTGCCCGAACTGCTCGACCTGGCGGACAATTTCGTTGCCTCCGCCATCGCCAATTACGCTCGCGGCTGGGCCATTGCCTGCTGGCTGGTGCAGACCGACCCGCGATATGCGCAATATTTTCCGCCAACCGCGACGCGCTAACTGCTTAGTTCGGTTGCGCCCGGCGCTTTCGCGGGCCCTGGCGTATTCCTACCCTACTGGGCCTGGCAGCTTGCCAGGCCTTTTTTCATCGGGCGGCGGGGGCCTGATTTGGCGATACGAGACCGGGGCGATGCGCTAGGATCGCAGCGTCCAACTCTGGAGCCGCTATGCGCCGCACCGCCCTCGCCATTGCCTGTGTCTTCTCCCTGCTTGCCGCTCCCGCCTTCGCCCAGAGCGAGGAGGATGTCATGGGGCAGATCGAAAACCTGCATGGCATGTCGGTGGAATTCGGCGAGGCCTTTGGCCTGTTGCAGGACGCTTTCCTGTTCGGCGACCCTACCACCATCGCCGATCTGGGCGTCTATCCGCTGACCGTCGAAGCCAATGGTGAAATCTACGACATCACCGAGCCGCAGGATCTGGTCGACAATTTCGACTACCTGCTGACCCCGGACACCATCGCCGCCCTCTCCAGCCAGGACTATGCCGATCTCATCGTCACCAGCGACGGCGTCGGCTTTGCCAATGGCGCACTATGGATGAACCTGATCTGCGTCGATGACGCCTGTGCCCAGGCCTGGTGGGGCATTACCCGCATCAACAACTAGCCTTCGGTGTGTGGCCTGCGCAGGTTTGCCATGACCGTACCCACCGGTACGGTTTCGATTGATCCTGCCCTGGAATGGGTCTAAGAAAGATCGACCGCGCTTGTCTCAATGGGCGCAAGGACTTCCGAGGACATCGTCATGCCAGCCTATCGTTCCCGCACCACTACCCACGGCCGCAACATGGCCGGCGCGCGTGGCCTCTGGCGCGCCACGGGCATGAAGGACGGCGATTTCGGCAAGCCGATCATCGCCGTGGTCAACAGCTTCACCCAGTTCGTGCCCGGCCATGTGCATCTCAAGGATCTCGGCCAGCTCGTGGCGCGCGAGATCGAGGCGGCCGGCGGCGTCGCCAAGGAATTCAACACCATCGCGGTCGATGACGGCATCGCCATGGGCCATGATGGCATGCTCTATTCGCTGCCATCGCGAGACATCATCGCCGACAGCGTGGAATACATGGTCAACGCCCATTGCGCCGACGCCATGGTCTGCATTTCCAATTGCGACAAGATCACCCCCGGCATGCTCAATGCCGCCATGCGCATCAATATTCCGGTGGTCTTCGTCTCCGGCGGCCCGATGGAAGCCGGCAAGGCCATGCTCAAGGGCAAGCTGCAGGCGCTCGACCTGGTCGACGCCATGGTGATGGCCGCCGACGACCACTATACCGACGAGGAGGTTCAGGCCGTCGAGGAAGCTGCCTGCCCCACCTGCGGCTCCTGTTCGGGCATGTTCACCGCCAATTCCATGAACTGCCTCACCGAGGCCTTGGGCCTTTCCCTGCCCGGCAACGGCTCGACGCTGGCCACTCATTCGGATCGCAAGCGCTTGTTCCAGGAAGCCGGCCACCTGATCGTCGACCTGGCTCGCCGCTGGTATGAGCAGGACGACGCTTCGGTGCTGCCGCGCTCCATCGCCACCAAGGCGGCTTTCGAGAACGCCATGAGCCTCGATATCGCCATGGGTGGCTCGACCAATACGGTGCTGCATATCCTGGCTGCCGCCCATGAAGGCAAGGTCGATTTCACCATGGACGATATCGACAGCCTGAGCCGCAAGGTGCCGGTTCTCAGCAAGGTCGCCCCGGCCAAGGCGGATGTGCATATGGAAGACGTGCACCGCGCCGGCGGCATCATGGCCATTCTGGGTCAGCTCGACCGCGCGGGCCTGATCAATCGCAAGGAACATACGATCCATTCTGCCACGATGGGCGATGCCCTGGACAAGTGGGATATCTCCCGCACCAATTCGGAAGCCGTGCGCAATTTCTTCATGGCCGCCCCCGGCGGCGTGCGCACCACGCAGGCCTTCAGCCAGTCCAACCGCTGGGCCGAACTCGATCTCGACCGCCAGAACGGGGTGATCCGCTCGGCCGAAACGCCCTTCTCCAAGGATGGGGGTCTCGCCGTGCTCAAGGGCAATATCGCCATCGACGGCTGCATCGTGAAGACGGCGGGCGTGGATGAATCCATCCTCAAATTCACCGGCCCGGCCCGCGTGTTCGAGAGCCAGGACGATACGGTCAAGGCGATCCTCAGTAACCAGATCAAGGAAGGCGACGTTCTCGTCATCCGCTATGAAGGCCCGCGCGGTGGCCCCGGCATGCAGGAAATGCTCTATCCGACGAGTTACCTCAAGTCGAAGGGCCTGGGCAAAGCCTGTGCCCTGCTGACCGACGGGCGCTTCTCGGGCGGCACCTCGGGCCTCTCCATCGGCCACGTTTCGCCCGAAGCGGCCGAAGGCGGCACGATCGGGCTGGTGCGCGAGGGTGACACGATCGAGATCGACATTCCCAACCGGACGATCACCCTGCTGGTGACCGACGACGAACTGACCCAGCGCCGGCATGACCAGGACCAGCTCGGCTGGAAGCCGGCCCATCCGCGCAAGCGCAATGTGACGACGGCCCTCAAGGCCTATGCGGCTTTCGCAACGAGTGCAGCGCGGGGCGCTGTGCGCGATACCGAGGCTATCGACAAGCTCTGGAACTGAGGGCGCTAGTCCCACCCCGCCCACCGGTACCGCCCTCGGACTTGGTCCGAGGACCGCTATCAGCGCGGCACAAGCGGGCCTTGGTCCTCGGGTCGGGCCCGAGGACGGTGCGGTGACGTTGGAGCTACCAGGTCCTCTGCGACAATCGCGTGACAAGCACCGCGTGCGGTGCTACAGCCCCGCTCAGCCGCCCAGGACCTGCCAAGGTTCTGGTCCGGTCAGGTTCGATAGCGGGGATTCCACCCTCCCTATCGAACCGACCCTAACCCCCGAACATTGCAGATAATCACGGTGTCATTCCGGCGCAGGCCGGAATCCATCTTGAGATAGCTCAGCTTTGCTGGGCGCGGATGGACCTCAGGATGGATCCCGGCCTTCGCCGGGATGACACCGCGCAAGTGATGAGCTCACCCCTTCCGGCCGATCCGATCCAGCGTGGCGAAATCGTCATCGCTGAGCTTGATTGCGGCTGCCGCCACGTTCTCTTCGAGATGGCTGACCTTGCCGGTGCCCGGAATGGGCAGCATGACCGGCGAGCGCTTCAGCATCCAGGCCAGCGCCAGCTGGCTGGGCGAGGCATCGTGCTTTTCGGCGATGGTGCGGAACTCGGCGCTGGTGGCGGCGAGATTGCCGCCATCGATGGGCCGCCACGGAATGAAGCCGATGCCATTGGCCTCGCAATAATCCAGCACATCCTCGGCCTTGCGGCTGACCAGGTTGTACATGTTCTGGACGGTCGTCACCTTGAAGTATTTCTGCGCTTCCTTGATGTCGGCGACGCTGACCTCGCTGAGGCCGACATGGCGGATCAGCCCATCCTGCTGCATCTGCGCGATGGCGCCGAACTGGTCGGCGCGCGGCGTCTGGCTCTCGATGCGGTGCAACTGCCAGAGGTCGATGACGTCGAGCTTGAGCCGGCGCAGGCTCTGGATGGCGCCCTGGCGCAGGAATTCGGGGCGCCCCAGCTGGTGCCACTGGTCCGGCCCGGTGCGGGTCAGTCCGCTCTTGGTGGCGACGATGGTGCCCCTGGAATAGGGCGCCAGCACCTCCCCGATCAGCTCTTCGCTGACATAGGGGCCATAGCTTTCGGCCGTATCGACGAAATCGACATTGAGTTCGGGCAGGCGCCGCAAGGTCGCCTTGGCCTCATCGGGATTCTCCGGCGGACCCCAGATGCCCCGTCCGGTGATGCGCATGGCGCCGAAACCGAGGCGGTTGACCGTGAGGTCGCCGCCAATGGCGAAGGTGCCCGAAAGGGCTGCGTCGAGTGTGGTCATGGTGATATCTCCGTTTGGTCGCGCCGGGAGTGGCGCTCGGAACTAGTTGTCGTCGGCAATATCAGGCAGCGGCATGAAGTCCACGCCGTCATCGAGCAGTCCCGCGACTTCATCGCGCGTGGCTTCGCCATAGATGCCGCGGGCTTCGGTTTCCTCGAAATGAATCTTGCGCGCCTCTTCGGCAAACCTGTCGCCGACATAGTCGGCCTGGCTGGTGACCTTCTGCCGATAGGCCCGCACCAGTTCGCGGAACCTGGCCGCGTCGGGATGGCCCGAGCTCAGCGAAACCGTCTCGCCATCCTTGCGCGCCACCGATGGCGCCATAGGGGCTTTCTCGATTGTCCCGTCGCCGCAGACGGCGCAGGTGACGATGCCCCGCGCCTGCTGGTCGTCGAACGCGGCAGCGCTCTTGAACCAGGCGTCGTAGTGGTGGCCCTTGGCGCATTGGAGGGAATACTGGATCACGGCAACAAGTCTCATGAGCCCATGCGGCTCGGTTGGTTGACCAAGGATATAGGCCGATAGCTTAAGCCTGCAACGCCCCCGGAAGGGCAAAGTTTCGCGCATTGGCCAAGGCCGGGATGCGCTGGCGTGCGTCGGCGACCAGCTCGGGAGCAATCTCTGCCACCAGTATGCCCGGCGCGTCGTGGTCGAGCTCGGCGACGATCCGCCCCCAGGGATCGATGATGAGCGAATGGCCGTAAGTAGCGCGTCCGTTCGGATGCTGGCCGCCCTGCGCCGCCGCGATCACATAGGAGCCGGTCTCGATGGCCCGCGCCCGCAGCAGCACATGCCAATGCGCCTGGCCCGTGGGCACGGTGAAGGCTGCCGGTACGGCGAAGAGGTTTGCTCCGGCATTGGCCAGGGCGTTGTAGAGCCGGGGGAAGCGCATGTCGTAGCAGATGGAAAAACCCAGCGTGAACGGGCCCAGATCGGCCGTTACCGCCACGTCGCCGCCGGCATAGGTGGCGCTTTCCCGGTAAGCATTGAGCCCGGCAATATCGGCATCGAACAGGTGGATCTTGTCATAGATCGCCACCTGCCCCCCGTCGGGTCCGAACAATACGGAGCGATTGGCAAAGCGCCCATCGGGCAGTGGCACCGCGAGAGAGCCGACATGAATATGCAGGCCATGCTGGCGCGCCAGTTCGCTCACGCGGGCCAATTGCGGATGGCCCTCGAACGGCGCCGCCACGCTGGCCAGTTGCGCCCGGTTTTCCGGGAAGATCATGGTGACTTCCGGGGTCAGCGCATACTGCACGCCAGCCGCAGCCGCCTCGGCCAGCAGGGGCTCGAGCGCAGCAAGATTGGCGTCGGGGTCAAGACCCGACCGCATCTGGATGGCAGCGATTTTCATGGGATTACTGGGCCAAGAGCGGGTCGAGGCCGCCGCGGCGGTCGAGCGCGGCCATATCGTCATAGCCGCCGACATGGGCGTCATCGATGAAGATTTGCGGCACCGTGCGGCGGCCGTGGGCGCGCTCGGTCATGGCTTCGCGCACGCCGGGATCGAGCGCGCTGATCTCGGTATAATCGGCGCCCTTGTCCGCCAGCAGCGACTTGGCGGCATGGCAATAGGGACAGGTCGGGGTGGTGTAGATCTCGATCTTGGCCATCAAAATTTCTCCAATGGGAACAAGGTATTTATCCCTTTATATGGGCAAGTCCGCGCCAATGACAACGCGGGCGAAGGTCACGACGTCGACAGCATCCACCCCGGCCTTGCGCAGCGTGCGCGTCACCGCCTTGACGGTGGCGCCGGTAGTATAGACATCGTCGACAACCACCACGCGCCGGCCGCCGGTTCGAATCAGGATATCGGGGTGAACCGCAAAGGCCCCGGCGACATTGCGCTGCCGCCCGTCGCCGCTGAGGCCCACCTGCTGCCGGGTTCGGCGGATGCGCTGGACCAGCGACGGATCGACCGTGAGCCCGGTCAACCGCCCCACGGCCCGGGCCAGTTCCGCCGACTGGTTGAAGCGCCGTTCACGCTGCCGCGCCGGATGCAGCGGCACAGGCATAAGGATGGGCGCGCCGGCCCACAATTCATGCCCGGCCCCGGCCATCAGCCGGGCGCAGAAACGTGCCAGCTCTGGCCGGTCGCCATATTTGAGGCGCGACACCATGGTCGCGGCAAGCTCGTCATAGATGACGGCCGAGCGGGCCCGGCCAAAGGGCGGCGGATCGGCCAGCGCCGCGGCGGAGACCGCATCGGGGCCGAGCGACGCTGCAAAAGGCAGGCCGAGCACCGGACAGAGCGGCGCGGTGATCGGACGCAAGGCCTTGAAACAATTGGAACAAAGCGTATCCGGCACTGCGGTCGGCGCTTCGCAGTTGAGGCAGGCGGGCGGGTAGGCCAGGTCCAGCATCATGCCGCCCAGACGCCCGATGCCGCCGGTTATGTGCCGGCGCCACCACCCGGTTTTGACAAGCCCCTCGACCCTCTCCATAAGGCGCATAGTGTCACACCGCCGTCAGGCCGCAAGACCATCATGAACCAGCCGCCCGCCATTTTCGATACCGCCCTGATCGCCCGCCACCTGGCGCGGCGGCAACAGGCGGGGGATTTCGTCACCGACCTGGTGCTTGCCGATCTCGAAGACCGGCTCGGCGCCCTGATCCGCGACTTTCCCCGCGCCGCCATTATCGGTCCCGATGTGGACCGGCTCCCCGCTTTCGGCCAGACCGCCAGCGCGCGCTTCGCCTTCGAGCGCCACGCGGCGTTCGGACCCCATGATGACATGCCCGATCTGGAGGGGGATAACTTCAACCTCATCGTCTCGCTGCTGCATCTGCAGGCCATCAATGACGTGCCCGGCTACCTGGCGCGGCTGCGGGCGAAGCTGGCGCCCGATGGACTGCTGCTGATCGCGGCCCTGGGCGGCGAGACATTGACGGAATTGCGCGAGGCTTTTCTTGCTGCCGATTCAATGGTTTATGGCGGCGCTTCGGCGCGGGTGGCGCCGATGATCCAGGTGCGCGATGCCGGGGCGCTGCTGCAGCGCGTAGGGCTGGCGCTGCCGGTAGCCGATGTCGAAACCCATATCGTGCGCTATTCCTCGCCCCTGGCGCTGATGGCAGAACTCAAGGCGCTGGGAGCCGCCAACCCATTGATGGATCGGCCGAAACGCCTGGCGACCCCAGCCCTACTGGCCGCCGCCGCCCAAGCCTATGCCCTCAACGACAGCGACAAGGATGGCCGCATCAGGGCGACGCTGGAAATCATCTGGCTTTCCGGCTGGGCCCCGCATGAAAGCCAGCAAAAACCGCTGAAACCAGGCAGCGCCACGACGCGCCTGGGCGACGTGCTGGCCCGGCAAATCCCCGGCGAAAACAGTAGCATCGGGCGCGAATAGGGTAGCAGACTGTTAGCATTGAAGCGCTGGACGGGTGAAACGAATATCGGGGCCAAACCACCCGCTTGCGCTGCACTAAAAACAAAAAGGGCCGGTGTCTCCACCGGCCCTTCCAGTTCTTTCTGAAGCCAATGCGCTTTACGCGGCAGCTTCCTCGTCGCTTTCGGCGGCGTCGGCCTTGGTGCGGCGCGGCGACTTGGCGAGGTTCTTCTCGATGAGCTGGACGGCTTCGGTCAGCGTCAGCTTGTTGACGGCGCCGATTTCGCGGCTCATGCGGTCCATCGCCTGCTCGAACAGCTGGCGTTCCGAATAGGACTGCTCGGGCTGTTCCTCGGAGCGATAGAGATCGCGCACGACTTCGGAAATGGCGATGAGATCGCCGGAATTGATCTTGGCTTCGTATTCCTGGGCGCGGCGCGACCACATGGTGCGCTTGACGCGGGCGCGGCCGGTGACGGTGGTCAGCGCCTGGGTGACCATGTCTTCCTCGGCCAGCTTGCGCATGCCGACGGACTTGATCTTGGCCACGGGGACGCGCAGGGTCAGCTTGTCCTGTTCGAAGCTGATGACGAACAACTCAAGGGTCAGCCCGGCAACTTCCTGTTCTTCGATCGAGACGATCACACCGACGCCATGCGCCGGATAGACAACATACTCGCCCGTCTTGAACCCAAGCCGTGTCTGTACCTTCTTGGCTACCATATTCATGGAACTCCTTGTTGACGCCCCAAATGGACAGTTCCTGGCGGGAAGGACCGTCCATTCCTACTCTTCGTTATGGCGTTCGAACGGAACGCCGCGCGCAGCAAATACCCCATGGCCATCCGGTTCCGCTTTTCCCGGAGGTCAAGTCATCTGACGATGTTGTCAAAAAAATCGTGCCTTAAGGCACGGGCTGGGTGACGGGCTCAACTGCATATGGCCAGACCATAGCACAAAATTTCAGCAGAATCAAAAACTACGAATCAGGTGTGGTTTCGCGCCCGCGCAATGGGGCGATGATGTGGCTGCCTGTTCCTCTCCCCGGCGGGGAGAGGGTGGATCGGCCGAAGGCCGAGACGGGTGAGGGGATTTCCCCACGCGCCATGGATGCGGCGGGACTCCCCTCATCCGGCGCTGCGCGCCACCTTCTCCCCGGCGGGGAGAAGAATACGGCTCAGTCGCCTTCGCCGGGCGCTTCGGAGAAATACTTGGCCAGCTTGCCGTCTTCACCGTCCTTTTCCTTGGCCTCGGGCAGCGGGTCGCGGCGCTCGGTCAGGTTGGGCCACATGGAGGCGAACTTGGTGTTGAGGGCCAGCCATTCGTCGAGCCCGCTTTCGGTATCGGGCTTGATGGCTTCGGCCGGGCATTCGGGTTCACAGACGCCGCAGTCGATACACTCGTCGGGGTGGATCACCAGCATGTTCTCACCCTCGTAGAAACAATCCACGGGGCACACTTCGACGCAATCGGTGTATTTGCAGGCGATGCAATTGTCAGTGACGATATAGGTCATATCGGGCGGCAGTCCGGCAGGGTCTCAACGGGTCCGGTGCTAAACCGTTTTCGGTGCTGCCGCAAGGCCGCGGCAGGGGACGCTTTGGCGCAGGCAGGAGCCGGCGCGGAACGCTGTTCCAGCATCACGGACGATAGTGGTGTGCGTGGGCGAAGCCCCCTCATTCTTCATCCCCACCCCTGAGCCTGTCCGTCTCCCGCCGCTGCTTCTTGGTCGGGCGGCCGGCCCCGTCGTCGCGTGGCGCGATGGCGGCGTCATAGGGGGATTGCTCGGCTTTGGGCAGAGCGGGCGGGGAGAGGTCTTCGTAGAGGCCCTGGGCTTCCGCGGCCGGCCCCCGGCGCGTGCCGCAATCGAGGATGCGCCAGACGACGATCCGGCCATGCAGGTTCATGGTAAGGACATCGCCCGCCCCGACCTTGTGGTCGGAGCGGATGGTGCGTTCGGAATTGACCCTGACAGCGCCGGTCTCGATGACCTTCTGCGCCAGCGTGCGCGACTTGAGAGCGCGCGAGAAGAACAGGAACCTGTCGAGCCGCTCCTTGCGGACGGGTTCGGCCGATCCTGCCAAGGGCTACTCCGCCTTGCTGTCGCGCAGGGCGGCGAGCTTGGCGAAGGGGCTGTCCGGATCGAAGGCCTTTTCCTTGCGCGGCTCGACGGGCCGCTCGAACCGGGCGCGCTCCCCCTTCTGGTCGTCGGGACGGCGGTGGTCGTTGCGGCCCTTGCCCTCGAATCTGGGCTTGGGATTGAGGTGGCGGGCCTTGGACAGGTCCTGCACCTCGCCTTCGGGACGGCGCGGCCCCGACGGGCGGTGATTGCGCTCGGGACGCTTGGCCTGGACCTCGCCCTCGGGACGGCGGCGATGTTCGTGCCGCTTGTTGTCGGGGCGCTTGCCTGCCGGCGACCAAACTTCGTCATATTCCGGCTCGGCGGGCGCGGCCGGCTCGGCAGAGTCGGGCGCCGCCTCGACAATAGTGGGCGCTGGAATTTCGGCCTCGGCCACCGGCGCCGCATCGGCGACCACAGCCTCGACCGGGGTTTCGGCAGCGGCATCGGTCGCGGCCGGATTTTTGGCCAGCACCTCTTCCAGCGCCGGCGCTTCGGCGCTCGCATCGGCAGCAGCGGCCGGAGCCGACGCCTTGAGCGTGCGTTTGACGCGATAGCCCAGCGAATTGAGGATCGAGGCGAAATCTTCGCCCGAACAGCCCAGCAGCGAGGTCATTTCCACGGTGACGCGGAAACCATTGCCCTCGGCGGCGCCAGCGGGCAGTTCGCCCTGGTGGCGGCCCGGATCGAGCGCGATCAGCGGGCGGATGATATCGGCCAGCCGTTCGAGGATATCGACGCGCACGGCGCGCTTGCCGGCCACCTTGAAGCCGGCGACTTCGTAGAGCCGCGTATCGACCTCGGGATCGACCACGAAGCTGGTGCGGCCGCTCAGCACGATATGGGGAATGTCGGTGACGCCGGCCTGGCGCACGCCGCCATTCTTGAGGGCAAACAGAATCAGCGCCAGCTCGCGCGGGGCGGGCTTGAGCGATAGCGGCAGGTAGATGTGATAGGCGCCGAACTTGATGCCCAGCTTGCGCATCTTGCCGCGCACATCCTGGTCGAGCCCCTTGACCTCATCGGCCACCTGGCTGCGCGGAATAAGCCCGAGATGCTCGAACAGCTGAAAGCCGATGCCGCGGGCGGCGCCTTCGAGATCGGCCGGCGCTTCCAGCGACATGACGCCTTCGAGCACGGTATTGATGTGGTGGCGCAGCCAGAGGCTGAGCCGGTCCTGCACGCGCTCGAGATCGGGGCCGGTCAGGGTCTCGTCGGCCAGCATCAGGATGCGCGGCCGATAAAGGGCATCGCCCTCGATCAGTTCGGCGACGATATCGCCCTTCCAGCGCAGCCTGCCATCGGTGGCCAGCACGAATTCTTCATTGGGCGCCCCGGCGAGGCGGTCGGCGCGATTGTGGATTTCGGGCGCCACCACGGAATCGGCGGCCGCGCGCAACCCCTTGATGTCGGCATCGCCATCATTGCGCGCCAGGGTGAAGCGGAAGCCTTCAAGCGTGCCGATGAGATGGCCTTCCAGCCGCACTTCGCCACTCTCATTGATCTCGGGAGATGCCATACGTTTGTCTTTCAGGTGACGCAGCAAGACGCTGGTGCGCCGGTCGACGAAGCGCTGAGTGAGACGCTCATGCAGGGCATCGCTCAGCCGGTCTTCAATGTCTCGGGTCTTTTCGCGCCAATGTGAAGGGTCTGCAAGCCAGTTTTTACGGTTCGCAACGAAGGTCCAGGTCCGGATTTGCTTGATCCGGTTGCTCAGCGTATCGATGTCACCGCTGGCATTGTCGCAAAAGCGCACCTGCTCGGCAATCCAGTCCTCGCTGACATGGTGGCGCTTGACTAAGTCCCAGTAAATCCGGGTGACGATTTCGCCATGATTGGCCGGTGAAATGCCCTGATAATCAGGGATTTGGCAACATTCCCACAACAGCCGCGCCCCATCGAGCCCGCGCGCCAACTGCCCCGCTTCATTGCGCGAAACGAACTCGAGCGCATGCTGGTCGGTGGCGATGGGAACGCGGGTCAGGCTGCGGTGTTCGGGGGTCATTTCGAGGCTGTCGCGCAAGGCGTTGATGGAAGCGAAATCCAGCTGATTGTTGCGCCATTGCAGCACTTTGACCGGCTCGAAATCATGCGTTTCGAGCGCCACCACCATTTCCTCGTCAAATCCCTCGGTGCCGCCGGTGACCCCGAACGTGCCATTGCGGGCATGCCGGCCGGCCCGCCCGGCGATCTGGCCGAGCTCGGCGGCGGTCAGCGGCCGGCTGGTATGGCCATCGAACTTGCTGTCATCGGCAAAGGCGACATGGTGGATATCGAGATTGAGCCCCATGCCGATAGCATCGGTGGCGACGAGGAAATCCACATCGCCATTCTGGTAGAGTTCGACCTGGGCATTGCGGGTGCGGGGGCTGAGCGCACCCATGACCACCGCCGCCCCGCCGCGCTCGCGCCTTATCAGCTCGGCAATGGCATAGACCTGCCGTGCCGAGAAGGCGACGATGGCCGAGCGCGACGGCTGGCGCGAGATTTTCTTGGAGCCGGCATAGGTCAGTTGGGAAAAGCGCGGCCTATCGACGATTTCGGCATGGGGCAGCAGCCGGCGGATCACCGGCTCCATGGTGGCCGAACCGAGCAGCAAGGTTTCGCTGCTGCCGCGGGCATTGAGGATGCGGTCGGTAAACACATGGCCGCGGTCGAAGTCGGTGGCGACCTGGATTTCGTCCACCGCCACGCAATCGACCCTGATATCCATGGGCATGGCTTCGACAGTACAGACCCAGAAGCGAGGCTTGGCCGGCACGATCCGTTCCTCGCCGGTCACCAGCGCCACCGCGCCCTCGCCCACCCGCTCGACGCAGCGCTGATAGACTTCGCGCGCCAATAGCCGCAAGGGCAGGCCGATCATCCCGGTGGGATGGGCCAGCATGCGCTCGATGGCAAAATAGGTCTTGCCGGTATTGGTGGGGCCAAGGATCGCCTTGACCGATTGGGGAGACGCGAAAGTCATTGCCGGCAATGTAGGAGGTCAGTTCGTGGGTTGCGAGTGCCACCGCGCATTGTCCCAAGAAAGGACAGGCTTGGCGACCTTTTTGCTCTACCACTTAATATAAAGAACAGGATAGGAACGAAACGGCATCGAATCGGCGCAATTCAATGAATCCGGCTTCGTTCTCCACAACGTCTGGGGGTGGCGGACGGGAAATACCACTAGCCGAAATACAACCATGCAGAAAAACAGCTGAAAACGCGGCGACACGTTCAGCTTCGTTGCGAAATCGTAAATCCGCAGCGCGAATCGGGCATCCGTAAAGGCCCGGTAAATGACTGAGTAGCAAAGATTTTTGGCCGATTTATGACGCAGGGGCCGCGAAAGCGGGCTATTGCGCGCAGAAATTGAGGATCGCGGCGCTTGACCGTATCGGGATGGGACAGGGCGGTATCCATTTGTGCACAAGCTCACGCGACATCATCCCGGCGCAGCCCGCGCCGGCATCGACTAGCGCAGCATTCCCAAACCGGCACACAATGGACGGTCCGTCCACCGCCCCGTTCACGCCCGAACCAAACCGGGAACGAACGGGGACAGAATCGGGTGAATCGAGCCAGTGCCGCTTTGTTCGCTACGACATGTTGGGGGCCAGGCGCGCCACGCCACTAGTGCCGCGCCGAAGTGGGCCAAACGGCCCCTTACGGCTTCATCTTGGTGACCAAAGGGTAAATTTTGGGCCGTCGCGGCCGAATCTGACCAGAACCTTGCGCGAACATTTTCGCGAGGCGAGCGGACGTTAACACCACCCGGCCCGCGCCGTGCCGCTTTGGCCGGGCGATCTTGAGGAAAAAGCGTTTGACCGTCCCGTCGCGGGACAGGCTTCTATTGGCTGAGATTGGTCAGCACCATGGACAGATCGCCCATATTGGTGCCCAGCAGCACGCGATAGGGGATGAAATAGCCGCTCTCCCCGAGCGGGGCATACCAGATGATGATGCGGTCGCTGTCGGCCAGGTAGTTGGTGATATCAGAGCTGGTGAAATGGCCCGAGACCGGGTCGTAATCCACCGTGCACAGCACCACCGGACCCTGATAGCCGGTGCGCGGCGAAGTGGCCTCGTCGTCGCCGGCGTAGCTCATGGCGATATTGAAGCGCTCGACGCCGGTAAAGATCCTGGCCTGGCGCTGACACAGGCTCTTGTCGAGCCCATTGCCCTTGAGCACGAAGGCGGAGAGGAAATCGCCCACCCCGGTCAGATGCCGGCGCTCCAGCGGCACGCGGTCATAGTTGTCGACGATCGGCGGGGTGACCTTGAAGGCGGAGACATCGCGGCCGGCAAAGGACACGTCCACGGTGAAGCTCTCGCCATTGGCGCGGGTTTCAAGATCGAATTCCTCGGCCAGCAGCGACGCGCCCGAGGAGCGCCCGGTGGAGGTGGCCTTGGCCGTGCCGCTGGCGACCAGCGTGCCCAACCCGGCCACATTGGCCGACAGGTCGAGCGTGTAGCGGCTGCCGTCGTCATCCAGGTTGACCTTCATGGCCGCGATATTGACGCCGCCCAGCGTCAGTATATAGCTTGCCGTCGCATCGACTTCGGCGGCGCCGGCGGGGTGGCTCAGGAACACCGCCAGAGCGGCCAGGGGAGCAAGACGGAGCTGGATCAAGGCGGTCGGTTCTCTGCTGCATTGGCGGGCGGCGAATCAGCGCCCTGCTCAAAACTGCCTGTGCGATATGGCCCATGCAAGGCGCTCGCGGGCGTTTGAGGCCGCTTCACCTTGACGGCGGCAGCCATTTTCTCTAAAGACGCGCCAGATTTCATAACAATCGAGGCCCGTCGCGGACTTCTCCGCCACGCAGGACCTTTACACAAATAGGATATCGATCAATGGCACGTCGCTGTGAACTGACTGGCAAGGGCGTAATGGTTGGCAACAACGTTTCGCACGCGCTCAACCGCACCCGCCGCCGGTTTCTCCCCAACCTGCTCAACGTGACGCTGCTGTCCGACGCGCTCAACCGCCCGGTCAAGCTGCGCATCTGCGCCGCGGCCCTGCGCACGGTCGAGCATCGCGGTGGCCTCGACGCCTTCCTGCTCAAGCAGGACGATGCCGACCTGAGCCCGCTGGCCCAGGGCATCAAGAAGGAAATCCGCGCCGCCCTCGCTGCGTAAGCAGCCGGTCGATAGACGATTGAGCCGCGTGGGGTCATGCCCCGCGCGGTTTGTTTTTTGGGGGGCGGCTTGCGCCCGTCACGGAGCTTTGCCTCCCTCTCCCCTCAGGGGAGAGGGTGGGGTGAGGGGTTCAATGCTGGTGAAAGTCCCCGGTGCCCAACGCGACGCTGAACCCCTCACCTGACCCTTCGGGTCGACCTCTCCCCTCAGGGGAGAGGTGACTTCTGCTCCATGCCATCTGGCATACCAAACCCCTTGGAGCGAATCCGAGGGTGACGTTCCGTGGATGGGGTGATACCTATCCACCCATTGCGCCCCGGTCTTATGCCGGATCGCGCTCCTATAGAGGTGCATTCTGATGCTTGCTCGTTTCCTGGCGGCCGTGGCCGCCATGGTCGCGGTTGTCGCCGCGTCCAATTTCCTGGTGCAATACCCCGTCGCGGTCCAGCTCGGGCCGGTCAATCTGGGTGATATCCTCACCTGGGGCGCCTTCACCTATCCGGTGGCCTTCCTCGTGACCGACCTCACCAACCGCGCCTTCGGCCCCGCCAAGGCTCGCCTCGTCGTGGTGGCCGGCTTTGCCGTCGCGGTGGTGCTCTCGATCTATCTCGCCACCCCGCGCATCGCCATTGCCTCGGGCACGGCGTTCCTGGTGGCGCAGTTCCTCGATATCTCCATCTTCCACCGGCTGCGCAACGGCGCCTGGTGGCAGGCGCCGATATTCTCCTCATTGGTGAGTTCGGCGCTCGATACGGCGATCTTCTTCTCATTGGCCATGGCCCCTGCCTTTGCCGGCATCGACGCCCTGTTCGGCATGGACGATTCCTCGCTCGCCTTCCCGGCGCCGCTGCTGGGCGTGGGGCCGGAAGTGGAGCTTTGGGTGTCGCTGGGGCTGGGAGACTTCCTGGTGAAACTGGTGCTCGCCGTGCTGCTGCTGGCGCCATACAAGTCGCTGCGGGGCTGGCTGGCCGGGCGCGGGGCTGTGGTGGCTTAGGGGCACGCCCTCGTGGTTCGAGGCGCTGAAGAAGCGCACCTCACCATGAGGGCTACTGGTACAGCGAGCTAGAAGTAGGCCTCATAGTGAGGTGCGAGCCCTTCGCGAGCCTCGAACCACGAGGGCGTGGCACTCATTCCACCAGCGCAAACTCCAACAACAGCGTCCGCTGCCAATCGTTGAAATTGTTGTCCGAGCCGATGAGGATGCGCAGCTCGCCATCGGGGGCGGTGTGGACAGCCAGCGATTCCATGTTGTCGATGCTGCCGCCGGTGGCCGAGAGCAGCAATTCGCCCGCCATCAGGTTATTCGGCCGCACCTCGGCCGCCGGCACGCGGCGCAGGTTCATCACGAAGCTCAGCATGGAAACGCCGCGCTCCAGCACCAGCAGGTCTCCATTGGGCAGGAAGGCGCAGTCGGTGGGGTTCACCACTGGGCTGTTCCGGTAGCCAATGGGGCCCTTGTCGCGCTGGCCCAGCAGCCAGCCGCGATGATTGCCGTCTTCGTCCAGCGCCTCTTCGGTCAACAGCAGGGTCGACCCGGCTATGGGTGAAGCCGGCGGCGCGATGCAGAGCGATTCCAGGCTCTCATTGGTCCTGAGCTCCATGAGCCAATCGGGAATGCTCACCTCGCGCGCCGGCCCGCCCGGCTGGCCATCGGTGAGGGCGAAATCGGCGACGCGGGTCAGGTTCTCGAAGCCGACGCGCACCGCCACCGGCTCGCCGTCGCGATAGACCGTGTCGAGGCTTTCGGCATCCTTGGCATATTGGCGCGGCAGCAGCTCGCCCCTGGAATTGCGCATCGGCTCGACGCGGGTGCCGATGAAGCCGAACAGGCGCCCCGCATCGTCATAGGCCAGTTGCCCGGTGACGAAATTGCCGCGATCGCTGGCAAACACCACCTGCTGGTTCGGCCCGGTCATGGCGAGACTGGAGAGGCCGCCGAATGTGTCGTCCTGGCTGACCAGGGCAATGCCGCCCCGGAAGATCAGGCTATCGACGGGCTCGTCGACGCCGCTGTCCTTGAACTGGGTCACCGGGCTGGCGCTGACCGTCACCTCGACCGCCGTGGCGGGAAAACTTCCCGCCAGCATCGCCGCTATTATGGCGACGCGGCCCAGCATCATCCCCGGCCTCGTCGCCGCGTCTGCACCGGCATTTCCTCGTCGAACAAGGCCGCCAATTCGTCGGTCAGCGCCCCGGCCAGTTCCTCGGCATCGAGCAGGGTCACGGCGCGGCGATAATAACGCGTCACGTCATGGCCGATGCCGACCGCCACCAATTGGATGGGCGAGCGCGTCTCGATATCCTCGATCACCTGGCGCAGATGGGCTTCCAGATAATTGCCGGCATTTACGCTCTGGGTGGAGTCATCGACCGGGGCGCCGTCGGAAATCACCATCAGGATGCGGCGGGCTTCCGGCCGCGCCATCAGGCGCTTGCGCGCCCATTCGAGCGCCTCGCCGTCGATATTTTCCTTGAGCAGCCCCTCGCGCATCATCAGGCCCAGATTGCGCCGCGCATGGCGCCACGGCTCGTCGGCGGCCTTGTAGATGATGTGGCGCACGTCATTGACGCGGCCGGGATTGGGCGGACGGCCGGCTTCGAGCCAGGCTTCGCGCGACTTGCCGCCCTTCCAGGCGCGGGTGGTGAAGCCCAGGATTTCGACCTTGACGCCGCAACGCTCCAAAGTGCGGGCGAGGATATCGCCGCAGATGGCCGCGATGGTGATGGGCCTGCCGCGCATGGAGCCAGAATTGTCGATCAGCAGCGTCACCACCGTATCGCGGAAATCGGTATCGTTCTCGACCTTGAAGGACAAAGCCTGCATCGGGTCGGTGACGACGCGGGTGAGACGCGCCGTATCGAGCAGGCCCTCTTCGAGGTCGAATTGCCAGCTCCGGTTCTGCTTGGCCATCAGCCGGCGCTGCAGCTTGTTGGCCAGACGCGCCACCGCGCCGGCCAGGTTTTCGAGCTGCTTGTCGAGGAGGCTCCGCAACTGGTCGAGCTCGTCGGGCGGGCAGAGTTCGGCCGCCTTGACGATCTCGTCGAACTTGGTGGTGAACACCTTGTACTGGAACTGGTTGGAGAGCTGGGTGCCGCCATCCTTGGCGGGCGGGGGCATGGGCGCGTCTTCGCCGGCTTCGGCCGCCGCGTCCTCGTCGGTATCGGCCATGTCCGATTCCATGCCCTCGACATCGCCGGTCTCTTCCGAATCGCCGGCCTGCTCGTCCTGCTCGGAATCCTGGGTGTCATTCTCGCCCTCGCCCTGTTCGGGCGACTTGTCGGAGCTGTCGCCCTGTTCGGGCTCCTGGCTCTCGCCGTCTTCCTCATCGGCGGCATCAGGGTCGTCCAGCTCGCTTTCGGGCACGAGATTGAGATCGCGCAGCAGCGCCTTGGCGGCGCGCGAAAATTCGTCCTGGTTCTCGTAGCGGGTCAGCAGGTCATCGAGGGATTTGCCGCCCTTGTCCTCGATCTCCTTGCGCCAGAGGTCGACCAGCGCATGGCCCGAAGGCGGCACCGGCACGCCGGCCAGTTTTTCACGCAGCAGCAGGCCCAAGGCCTCGGCAATGGGGGCATCTCCCTTGTTGTCCACCTCGGCAAAATTGGCGCGGAACAGCCGGTCTTCCAGCATTTCTCCGATATTGCCGACCATGCCGGGCATGCGCACGCAGCCCAGGGCCTCGACACGCGCCTGCTCCAGCGCATCGAAGGCGGCGCGCGCGGTGGGGTCCATCGGCGAGCGCTTGCGATGGGTATCGGGATCGTGGCTGGCCAGCCGCATGGCCATGGCATCGCCCTGCCCGCGGGCAATAGCGATATCGCGCCGCGTCGGCAGCCGCGGCAGGTTGGCCAGCCGCGCCTTGTCGGAGGTCAGCAGCGGCCGGTCGGAGGTGAAGGTCACTTCGAGATCGGCCTTGGCCCCGATGGCGCGCACCGTCGCCCCCATGGCCGATTTGAACAGCTGGGTCTGGTCGGGCTTGTTGGCTTTGCTGCGCGGTGGTTGTGCCATCAATATGCTCGTCGGTCGGGGGAAGGCCCCCTCACCCGCCGCTGCGCGGCGACCTCTCCCCCAAGGGAGAGGTGAGAAACACCGAACCCCCTGCACCTCTCCCTTGGGGGAGAGGTCGGCCCGAAGGGCCGGGTGAGGGGGCCTTGTCTTTAGGCCGTGACCGCCAGATTGGCTGACGACTCAGGCAAATCTTCGCCGAACACGCGCTGGTAGAACTCGGCTACCACGGGGCGTTCGAGTTCGTCGCATTTGTTGAGGAAGGTCAGGCGGAAGGCAAAGCCGATATCGCCGCCGAAAATCTGGGTATTCTCGGCCCAGGTGATGACCGTGCGCGGGCTCATCACCGTGCTGAGGTCGCCATTGATGAAGGCGGAGCGCGTCAGGTCGGCCAGCCGCACCATGTTGGCGATGGTCTTCTTGCCCTTGTCGTTCCCGGCATAGCTTTTGTTCTTGGCCAGCACGATGCCGACTTCCTTGTCATGCGGCAGGTAGTTGAGCGTGGTCACCAGGCTCCAGCGGTCCATCTGGCCCTGGTTGATCTGCTGGGTACCGTGATAGAGGCCCGACGTATCGCCCAGACCGATGGTATTGGTGGTCGAGAACAGCCGGAAGGCCGGATGGGGCACGATGACGCGATTCTGGTCGAGCAGGGTCAGCCGCCCTGCCACTTCCAGCACGCGCTGGATCACGAACATCACGTCCGGGCGGCCGGCATCGTATTCGTCGAACACCAGAGCGACATTGTTCTGCACCGCCCAGGGCAGGATGCCGTCGCGGAATTCGGTGATCTGCTTGCCGTCCTTGAGCACGATCGCATCCTTGCCAACGAGATCGATACGGGAGACATGGCTGTCGAGATTGACGCGGACCAGCGGCCAGTTGAGGCGCGCCGCGACCTGCTCGATATGAGTGGATTTGCCGGTGCCGTGATAGCCCTGCACCATGACGCGGCGATTGAAGGCAAAGCCGGCAAGGATGGCCAAAGTGGTGTTGCGGTCGAACAGGTAATCCGGATCGACCGGCGGCACGTGGCTATTGGCTTCCTTGTAGCCCATCACCTTCATGTCCGTGTCGATACCGAACAGCTCCCGGGCCGAAAATTCGGTGTCGGGCAGATTGGTGTACTCAGTCATGGCATGGCTCTTGGCGGAAGGAATTTCAGGCGGGAATGGGCGTTAAGTCGCGGGCTCTATAGCAGCATTGTGACGATGGGGGTAGCGGGCGGCGCGCAGAACTTGCATTGGCTATACAACCGCCGCGTCATTTCCGCGAAAGCGGGAATCTCACTTTGACAGGCACCGAAGGGGGATTCCCGCTTTCGCGGGAATGACGCCGTGGAGGGGACAAGTCACTTCGCCACGAAGCCGGTCTTCTTCAAATGCGCGTAGGCCGCGATGATGGTGCGCAGACGCTCTTCGCTGGCCTTGTCGCCGCCATTGGCGTCGGGGTGGTGGATCTTGACCAGAGTCTTGTAGGCCCGCTTGATGTCGTCGGACTTGGCCTGGCCGATCAGCCCCAGCGTTTCGAGGGCCCTCCGGTCCTGCTCATGCAGCGGCTTGACCCGTTCGGTCGCCGGCTTCTGCGACTGGCGGTGGCGATAGCGGGCAAACACCCCGAACGGATCGCCGAACCGGTCGCCGGGCCGCAATGCCTCGCGGGCCGCCTTGGCGCCGCGCATATTGGGATTGCCGGTGGCAAAGCTCGAGCGCGATTCGGCCTTGGGCGGGGCGTGCAAAGCCTCCTCCAGCTCGTCCTTGTCCATGCCGGCGAAGAAATTGAATGCCGTATTGTAGTGGCGGACATGCTCGAGGCAGAAATGGTGATACTGGCCCTCGCTGCGATGCCCCTTGGGCGCGCGGAACTCCCCGGCCAGCTCGCACCCTTCCCAATCGCAGGTGTGCTCGACCGGCGCCGGCTTTTCTTCGCGGCGCGGCTTGATGCGAATGGTGTCGAAGAGCTTGGATTGCAGTTTCATTGCGCCTAGTTAAAGCCTGAAGACAACAGAGACCTCGACGCGATGTCCGTAAAAGACACCTTAACCGCCAAGCTCACCAGCAAATTTGTCCCCGCCTTCCTCCATGTGATCGATGAATCATCGCTCCATCATGGTCATGCCGGCTGGCGGGAGGGTGGTGAAACCCATTTTCGTGTCAGAATCGCGACCCGTCATTTTGACGGGATGAGCCGCGTGGCGCAACACCGCGCCGTCATGGACGTTCTGGGCGCCGAACTCAAGGACCAGGTGCATGCCCTGACGATCGAGGTGCTGCCGGTGGATGGGCCTTGGGACCTGCCCGAGGGGGTTTAGCCTTTCTTTCTACCCTTCTCCCCTTGAGGGAGAATGTGCCCGAAGGGCGGATGAGGGGTTGCTTCCACAAGCATTGAAGCATGGGCGAGCGCAGTACCCCCTCACCCGATTTTCCGCTGAACGCGGAAAATCACCCTCTCCCTCAAGGGGAGAGGGGTAGAGCCCGCATCTCATCCAAAAACTCCGCCACCCCCGCCGGATCGACATTCTTTTCGATGAACGCCTGGCCGATGCCGCGCGTCAGGATGAAGGTCAGCGCGCCGCGCTGGACCTTTTTGTCCTGTGCGATGGCTTCCATCAATGTTTCGGTGGAGCCCAACATTCCGGGGATATCAGCCAAGGTGGTGGGAAGGCCCGATTTCTTCAAGTGCTGGGCGATGCGGCCGCTGTCCTGGCTCGGCGCCAGCCCCAGCCGGGCGGAAAAGCCATGTGCCAGCACCATGCCGATGGCGACGCCTTCGCCATGCAGCAGGCGGTCGGAATAGCCGGTATCCTTTTCGAGCGCATGCCCGAATGTATGGCCCAGATTGAGCAAGGCGCGGACACCGAGCTCCTTTTCGTCCTCGATCACCACCCGCGCCTTGTGGGCGCAGCAGCGGGCAATGGCCTCGCCCCGCGCCGGGCCGCCGGCAAAGATTTCGGGCTGATGCTGTTCGAGCCAGAAGAAAAAGTCTTCGTCGTCGATGAGGCCGTATTTGACCACTTCGGCATAGCCGGAGGCGAACTGGCGCGCATCGAGCGTATCGAGCGTCGAGAGATCGGCCAGCACCAGTTTGGGCTGATGGAAGGCGCCGATCAGGTTCTTGCCGTGGGGCGAATTGATGCCGGTCTTGCCGCCCACCGAAGAATCGACCTGCGCCAGCAGCGAGGTGGGCATCTGCACGAAATCCATGCCACGCCGGGCGATAGCAGCGGCAAAGCCGGCCAGATCGCCGATGACGCCACCACCCAGGGCGATGACCAGGTCGCCGCGTTCGAGGCGGGCGGCGAGAATGCCCTCCACCGCCTGGCCGAGCAGGGCCCACGACTTGGTGGCTTCCCCTGCCGGCAGCACGATTTCGGTATGGCTGAGGCCCGCCGCGTCGAGCGATGCCAGCAGACGCGGCAATTGTGCCTTGGCCACATTGTCATCGGTGATGATGCCATAGCGGCGGCCGGGGAAGCGCTCGGCGAGGATTTTCCCCGCATCGTCGAGCAGGCTGTCGCCAATGAGAATGTCATAGGCGCGGGCGCCGAGGGCGACGTGAACTGTGTGGGCAATATCAGCCATGTCGATCAGTCCTGGCGCTTGAGAAAGCCGAGCACGGCGTCGATCACGTCGCCCGCCACCACATCCTGCGGCACGTCGCGCGAGACCACGGTGACGTCGGCTTCGGCATAGATGGGATAGCGGTCCTCGATCAGTTTTTCGAGGGTGGCGCGGGGATTGGCGGTCTTGAGCAGGGGGCGGTTGGAGCGGCGCGACACCCGCTCGAACAGGATGTCCACCTCGGCCTTGAGCCAGACGGATATGGCCTCGGTCTTGACCAGGGCCCGCGTCTCGACATTGACGAAGGCGCCGCCGCCGGTGGCCAGCACCACGCCCTGATCCTTGAGCACGCGGGCGATGACGCGGGTTTCCCCGGCGCGGAATTCGGGCTCGCCGCGCTGCTCGAAAATCTCGGGAATGGTCATCTGCGCCGCCTTCTCGATCTCTTCGTCGCTGTCGAGAAACTGGCGATTGAGCCGGGCGGCGAGGCGGCGGCCGACCGTGGTCTTGCCCGCGCCCATCATGCCGACCAGCACCAGCGGCTTGCCGGCGAGGCGCTCGGCAAGATGTTCGGCGCGGGCCTGCCGCGATACCGCGTCCGGACGGTTCAAAAGACACACTCCCTGATGCTGCCGCTATGAAGCCGTCCGGCCCCCGGCTGTCAAGAACTTGCAGTCGGCGGCGCCAAACCGCACTATGCCTACGGAAACGAAACCTTTTGCAGGCAAATTGCCGGCAAACAGCAAGCAAACCGCCAGCCGGACTGCCAATGCCCACCCTGATCCGCCTCATCATCACGCTGCTTTTCCTGGCCGGGCTGGTCTATGCCGGCATGTTCGCGCTGGTCGCCTTCGTCGAGCCGACGCAAAAGGAACAGACCATCCGCATTCCCCAGCGCGACCTGCTGTCGGGTGGTCAGCCGGCCTTGCCCGGACAGCAGACTCCGGCCGAAGACCCGGCCGCGCCATGAGCGGCGCCCACCTGATCGGCGCTTTTCTCGAAATGATGAGTGCCGAGCGCGGGGCGGCGAAAAACACCATCGCCGCCTATCGCCGCGACCTTTCCGATTATGCCGGCTATGTCGCCGGGCGGCAGCAGACGCTGCTCAATGTGGACCGCGACACGGTCAACGCCTTTCTCGACCGCCTCAAGCAGGACGGGCTTTCCGCCGCGTCCTCGGCAAGGCGGCTCTCGGCAATCCGCCAGTTTCACAAGTTTTTATGCGCCGACGGCATGCGCGGGGACGATCCCACCCGCATCGTGCCAAGCCCGAAAAGCCGGCGGGCTTTGCCCAAGGTGCTGTCGCTGGCCGAGGTGGACACGCTGCTGGCACTGGCCGACAGCGAAGCCAACAAGGAGGCTTCGCCGCAGAAGCAGACTGCCGCCCAGCGGCTCTATGTGCTGCTCGAACTGCTCTATGCCACCGGGCTCAGGGTAAGCGAACTGGTGAGCCTGCGCCGCTCGGCGGTGATGCGGGATGCGAGTTTTTTGACTGTGGTCGGCAAGGGCAGCAAGGAGCGCATCGTGCCGCTCAACGACCGGGCGCGCGATGCCGTCAAGACCTATGCCGCGACGCTGGAGAAGGGGGAGGCTTTCCTGTTCCCGGCGTCAGGTGCGGAGGGTTATCTGAGCCGGCAGGTCTTTGCGCGTGACCTCAAGCTCCTGGCCGGACGCGCCGGGATCAGCCCATCGCGGGTGACGCCGCATGTGCTGCGGCACGCCTTTGCCAGCCACCTGCTGGCCGGCGGGGCCGACCTGCGCGTGGTGCAGATGCTGCTCGGCCATGCCGACATTTCCACGACGCAGATCTATACCCATGTGCTGGACGAAAAGCTGCGCGTGCTGGTGGAGACGCATCACCCGCTGGCCGAGGGGTAACATTGTGCCACGCA
>NZ_LMEM01000012.1:243195-354308 GCF_001426345.1 Devosia sp. Root436
CCTCGCAACCCAGAAGCCTTGACTTGCCATTGCGCCACCGCCACTTTCCGGCCACTTTAGGGCGCAAGAGCAGCGGCCCATAATACAGGGTCCACGGACAGACCCCGAACGGGCAGGTTGATGCAGTCTTATCTCGATTTCGAAAAGCCGGTTGCCGATCTTGAGGGCAAGATCGCCGAGCTCAAGGCCATGGCCGCTACCGACCAGGCCGTGAGCATCGACGAGGAGGTCAACCGGCTGTCGAGCCGCGCCGACGAGGCGCTGGTCGAAATCTACAAGAAGCTCACGCCCTGGCAGAAGACGCAGGTGGCGCGCCACCCGCAGCGCCCGCATTTTTCCGACTATGTCGGCAAGCTCATCACCGAATGGACGCCGCTGGCCGGGGACCGGAAATATCGCGAGGACGCGGCCTTGCAGGCCGGCTTCGGCCGCTTCAACGGCCAGTCCGTTGCCATACTGGGCCAGGAAAAGGGCAGTTCCACCGAAACCCGCCTCAAGCATAATTTCGGCATGGCCAGCCCCGAGGGCTATCGCAAGGCCGTTCGCATCATGGACATGGCCGACCGCTTCAACATTCCGCTGATCTCTTTCGTCGACACGGCCGGCGCCTATCCCGGCATCGGCGCCGAGGAGCGCGGCCAGGCCGAGGCCATTGCCCGCTCGACCGAGAAATGCCTCGAACTGGGCGTGCCCAATATCGCCATCGTCATCGGCGAAGGTGGCTCGGGCGGCGCCATCGCCATCGCCGTGGCCAACCGTGTGCTGATGCTGGAAAACGCCATCTATTCGGTGATTTCGCCCGAAGCGGGCGCCTCGATCCTGTTCCGCGACGCCGCCAAGGCGCAGGACATGGCGACGGCCCAGAAGATCACCGCGCAGGATCTGCTCGGCTTCGGCGTCATCGACGGCATCATCCCCGAGCCGGCCGGCGGCGCCCATCGCCACCACGAGGCGATCATGGATTCGACCCGCGGGGCCATTGCCAAGTTCCTCGCCGATTTCGAGGGCAGGGGACGGCTGGAAACGCGCGAACACCGGCGCGAGAAGTTCCTGGCGATCGGCAGCGCGCTTTAGCGACGACCAGATCACTGCGTTCAGGTCCGAGGGTAATCATCCACACGCTTGCGTGATATTGCCCCGCTTCCCGCCGATTTCGCGCCGTGCTAACGCTTCGTTCACCAGCAAAACTCATGCTGCGGTAACCACCGGCCCCTATGGGTCGCAGCTTCCTTTCGTCCATTCGGGCCGCCGACCTTGACCGCCATTATGTTTCGCAAAATTTCCGCGGCGCTGATCCTGCTCTGGGTCGCCTTCGGGCTCGTCGCCTGTGGCGGCTTCCTGCCCAAGAGCAACGACAACCGGCACAACCAGCCGCTGTCGAGCATGACCCAGGCCGGTCTGCGCAATATGGGCTCGTCCCCTGGCCAGGCCATGGTCATCCGCATCTTCAAGGAGGAAAAGACCCTCGAAGTGTGGAAGCGCACCAATGCCGGCGCCTTCAAGCTGTTCAAGACCTACGAGATCTGCGCCTTTTCCGGCGATCTCGGCCCCAAGATCAAGGAAGGCGACCGCCAGAGCCCGGAGGGCTTCTATACGATCACGCCCGGCCTGATGAATCCGCGCTCCAACTATTACCTGGCCTTCAATACCGGCTTTCCCAACAAGTTCGACCGCGTCTGGGGCCGCACCGGCAGCGACCTGATGGTGCATGGCGATTGCTCGTCGCGCGGCTGCTACGCCATGACCGACGAGGGCATTGCCGAGATTTACGCGCTGGCCCGCGAGACCTTCAAGGGCGGCAACCAGAGCTTCCAGCTGCAAATCTTCCCGTTCAGGATGACTGCCGCCAAGCTGGCCCAGCAGGCCTCCAGCCAGCATCTGAGCTTCTGGAAGGACATCAAGGAAGGCTACGACCTGTTCGAGCTGACCAAGACGCCGCCGACCTGGGACGTCTGCGAACGCCAGTATATCTTCAACGCCGCCGGTGGCGGCGCGCTCAACCCGATGGGCCCCTGCCCCGCCGTGACCCAGAATGCGGCGCTGACCCGGCAGCAGCAGGCCGACGACATCGCCTTTGCCGCCGCGGTGGAAAGCGAAGCGCAAAAGGCGGCGCGGCTGGCGGCGGAAGCCGAGCGGCAGGCCGCCGGGGAAGCCGCCGCCAAGGCGCGGGGCGAGGCCATAGGCGGCTTCTTCAGCGGCATCGGCAACATGTTCGGCGGCAAGGATGCCGATGTCGTGCCGGTGATCTCGGGCAAGCCGGCCCCCAGGCCGATGCCCCGCCTGCCGCGGTAGGATCAATCCCGGTCATTGGCAGGGCGATGCAATTGCCATTGCCCTGCACCATATCTGGGCCGCAATCTGCGCGGATCTGGACGCGGCAAAGCCAGCAATGGAGACGTCGTTTTGGAAGAGCCAGCATCGGTCGATGTTCAGGGCGAGAAGCGGGACGACCTGCCCCCTGCCCGCCGGCGCCTGCCGCTTGCCACCATGCTGAGCGCCGTGGTCGGGCTGGTGGGCATCGCCGCGCTGGGCGCCAGCGCCTTTGTCTATAGCCAAACCCAGCGCGACATCGTGCGGCTCTCCACCGATATCGCGCAATTGCGCGTCAGCCTGGAACTGTTCGGCCGCCAGCAGGGCACCCCATCGGGCACCGACAGCGCCAGCCTTTCCGACCTCGCCAATCGCCTCTCTATCCTGGAAGAAAGCTGGCGCGCTGCCCCGGCGCCTGCCGCAAGCCTGCCGTCGCTGCCGGCTGTGGCCGCCCCCGCCGACGCAGCGGGCGGCGACTGCCTGCCGACAGGAACGCGCTTCATGGTGGCTGCGGGCGACCGCTACCCGGTCTGCGGCACCGGCGCGGTAGTCGAGATCGGCGGGGTGGACGATGGCTTCATCACGCTGGCGGACGGCACCGTGATCGCCCAGGGCGGCAACATCGCCTTGCCCAACAGCGCCTGCATGATCGGCGTAGTGCCCGGCGAGGGCGGCAGCATCAGCGGCTTCGCGGAAATCAAGGTGACGTGCTGAGCATGGTGGCACGCCCTCGTGGTTCGAGGCTCGCGAAGAGCTCGCACCTCACCATGAGGGCTACTCCTGATGCGGTGTTCCAGTAGACCTCATGGTGAGGTGCGCTTCTTCAGCGCCTCGAACCACGAGGGCGTGCCACCAACAAAAAGGCCCGGATCGCTCCGGGCCTTTTTTCTAGAACGCACCGTGGCAGTGCTTGAACTTCTTGCCTGAACCGCAGGGGCATAGGGCGTTGCGGGAGACGCCGACCAGGAGCTTGGGATCGATCGGCTTGAGCGAGGGATCGTTGCCGGTGGCACCCAGCGAATCGGCGATGGTGTCGCCGCTATCGGCATCGTTCTCGCCGGTCAGCGGATCGATATGGGTCTCGCGGATGCGGGTGAGGTCGGGCGTCGGCGGGGCCACGGGGCGCGGCTGCAGCTCGACATGGCTGAGCTGGGTCGTCACCAGTTCGCGGAGGTTCGCCAGGAGACCCTGGAACAGCTCATAGGCTTCCTGCTTGTACTCGGTCAGCGGATCGCGCTGGGCGATGCCGCGCCAGCCCACTACCTTGGAGAGGTGGTCGAGCGTCACCAGATGCTCGCGCCACAGCCCGTCGATCGACTGCAGCAGGATGGACTTTTCCACCTGGCGCATGATGGCGGGATTGGGCGAGCCGGCGGCGGCCATATTGGCGACGGTACGCTCTTCCTTGGCGGCGGCCTGGGCATCGGCGGCGGCGATCAGCCGCTCGGTGACGATCTCGGCATCGATGCCTTCCTCGGCCGCCCATTCGGCCACCGGCACGTCGATATTGAGATAGGTCCGCGCAGCGGCGGCCAGCTGCTCGGTATTCCACTGCTCGGGATAGGAGCGCGGCGGGATGGCCTTGCTGACGATATTGTCGACCACGTCATGGCGCATGTCGATGACGGTCTCGCTGACATCCTCGGCATCCATCATTTCGATGCGCTGCTCGAAGATCACCTTGCGCTGATCGTTCATCACGTCGTCGTATTTGAGGATGTTCTTGCGGATATCGAAATTGCGCGCCTCGACCTTGCCCTGCGCCCGCTCGATGGCCTTGGTGACCCAGGGATGGGTGATGGACTCGCCCTGTTCCAGCCCCAGCTTGCCCAGCATGGAATCCATACTGTCCACCGGGAAGATGCGCATCAGGTCATCCTGGAGGCTGAGGAAGAAGGCTGAGTGGCCCGGATCGCCCTGGCGGCCGGAACGGCCACGCAGCTGGTTGTCGATGCGGCGGGATTCGTGGCGCTCGGTGCCGATGACCATGAGGCCGCCAGCCGCCAGCGCCTTGGCCTTGTCGGCGGCGATGGTCTGCTTGATCTCGGCGATCTTGGCCTCGCGCGCTTCCCCTTCGAGACCTTCGGTCTCGCGCTGGATGCGCATTTCGAGATTGCCGCCGAGCTGGATGTCGGTGCCGCGGCCCGCCATGTTGGTGGCGATGGTGATGGCGCCCGGCAGCCCGGCATCGGCGACGATGAAGGCTTCCTGCTCGTGGTGGCGGGCATTGAGCACATTCATGCTGCCGACATTCTTCTTGCGCAGCAGCTCGGCCAGCATTTCCGACTTTTCGATCGAGGTCGTGCCGACCAACACGGGCTGGCCGCGCTCCTGGCAATCCTTGATCAGGTCGGCAATGGCGTCGAACTTCTCGGCGGCGGTGCGATAGATGGCGTCTTCATCATCGACGCGCGCCACCGGCACGTTGGTCGGCACGGTGACCACGTCGAGCTTGTAGATGTCGGCGAATTCCTCGGCCTCGGTCGCCGCCGTGCCGGTCATGCCGGCCAGCTTCTTGTAGAGGCGGAAATAATTCTGGAAGGTGATCGACGCCAGCGTCTGGTTTTCCGGCTGGATCTTGACGTGTTCCTTGGCTTCCAGCGCCTGGTGCAGGCCTTCCGAATAGCGGCGGCCCGGCATCATGCGGCCGGAAAACTCGTCGATGATGACCACTTCGTCATTGCGGACGATATAGTCCTTGTCCTTGCGGAACAGCTTGTGCGCCCGCAGGGCCGAATTGGCGTGATGCACCAGCGCAACGTTTTCCACGTCATAGAGCGAGCCGGTCTTGAGCAGGCCGTCTTCGGTCAGTTTGGCTTCGAGCTTTTCGATGCCCTGGTCGGTGAAGGTGGCGGCGCGCTGCTTTTCGTCGAGATCGAAGTCGCCCTCCCCGATCATCGGCATCAGCGCGTCGATAGTGGTGTAGAGGCTGGAGCGGTCATCGGACGGGCCGGAGATGATCAGCGGCGTGCGCGCCTCGTCGATGAGGATGGAATCCACTTCGTCGACAATGGCGAAGGCATGGCCGCGCTGCACCATCTGGGCGCGCGTATATTTCATGTTGTCGCGCAGATAGTCGAAGCCGAATTCGTTATTGGTGCCGTAGGTGATGTCGGCGGCATAGGCCGCCTTGCGCTCGGCATCGGTGAGGCCATGCACGATGATGCCATAGCTCAGCCCAAGAAAATTGTAGATCTGGCCCATCCAGGCGGCGTCGCGGCGGGCCAGGTAGTCGTTGACGGTAACGACATGCACGCCCTTGCCGGTCAGGGCATTGAGATAGACGGCAAGGGTCGCCACCAGCGTCTTGCCTTCACCGGTCCGCATCTCGGCGATGGAGCGGTCGTTGAGCACCATGCCGCCGATGAGCTGCACGTCGAAATGGCGCATGCCGAGCACGCGCCTGGACGCCTCGCGTACCGTGGCAAAGGCCGGCACGATCAAATCGTCGAGATCGGCACCCTTTTCGAGTTGTGCCTTGAAATCGGCGGTGCGGGCGCGCAGCTCATCGTCGCTGAGCTTTTCCATCTGGGCTTCGAGCGCGTTGATGGCGCTGACCTTGCCCTGGAACCGCTTGACGTGGCGGTCGGACGGAGACCCGAATATCCGCCGGGCGAGCGAGGCAAGTGCCATATGTCAGGTCCTTTTATGACTCATCGGCGTGCGGCGGGGGAGGGGCGGAATTGGACCGGGCGGCCACGTCGACGCGATGAGAAAGCCTTTCCGGCTTTTGAATTTCTGTCATCCCGCCATACGGCGGAAAAAGCGGGGCAGATGTAAGAGCGGGCCCCTCTATTGTCAACGCCGCCGAAATGGGCGACACCTGCCTGCCCCCGCCGGAAACCCCGGCAGAAACGGGATTTTCGGCGATTGGTTGCTCACAAGGCGCGGCGCGGCACATTTTGGCCCGGTTGACGTGTGACGGCAGGCCGGAAACAGCGTTCCGGGCCGACCGGGGCGTGCTATTGCCGACCACAACGAGCCAGACGCGAGCATTTGGAAGCGCCGGCCAAGGAGATCTATCCGATGAATTTTTCCCTTTCGCGCCTCGCCCGCACCGCGAGCGTCCTTGCGCTCATGCTGGCCGCCGGCGCCCTGGCCCCGGCCTTGGCGCAGGATGCGGCGCCCGCGGCTGAGGCGCCTGCCGCCGCCGCTGCGCCAGTTTCGCCCGATACGGTGGTGGCCACCGTCGGCGGCGAGGCGATCACCGAGGCCGACCTGAGCTTTGCCGCCGAGGACCTGACCCAGGAACTGCAGCAGATGCCTCCCGAACAGCGAAAGCCGTTCCTCGTGCGCGTGCTGATCGACATGAAGGTGATGGCCCAGGCCGGGCGCGACGCCGGCATGGCCGAGACGCCCCTGTTCCAGCAGCGCCTCAAATATCTCGAAGAGCGCTCCCTGCGCCGCGCCTTCTTCGCCGAGACCATCGCCAATGCGGTGACCGAGGAGGCCGTGCGCGCAGACTATGACAAGTTCGTCGCCGACTTCGTGCCCGCCGATGAAATCCGCGCCAGCCATATCCTGGTGGCATCGGAGGAAGAGGCCAATGCGATCAAGGCCGAGCTCGATGGCGGTGCCGATTTCGCCGCTATCGCCAAGGAAAAGTCGATCGATCCCGGCGCGGCCAATGGCGGCGACCTGGGCTTTTTCGGCAAGGGCATGATGGTTGCGCCGTTTGAAACCGCCGCCTTCGCGCTGACCGATATCGGCCAGATTTCGGCGCCGGTGCAGTCCCAGTTCGGCTGGCACATCATCAAGCTGGAAGAAAAGCGCCAGTCGACCCCGCCGGCCTTCGAGCAGGTCGCCAGCCAGCTGCAGCAGCAATTGCTGATGACCACCTTCGACGACACGGTGGCCAAGCTGATGGATGGCGTGCAGATCGACATCCCCGACGCCGACCTCAAGGCCGCGGTGGATGCGCAGACCGAGACGGAAGTGGGCGCAGAACCGGCAGCGCAGTAGGGCCCGAGCGGTTCACCCTCTTCTTCACCTCTCCCTTTGGGGGAGAGGTCGACCCTCTTGGTCGGGTGAGGGGGCCTTTACTTGACGCGGTGAGGAGGAAGGCCCCCTCACCCGGCGCTACGCGCCGACCTCTCCCCCAGAGGGAGAGGCCAGAAGCCCCCGCACCATCTGCCTGGCCACCTGCCGCAACTGGACCGGGTCGCGCTCGATGCGGCCGGTCAGCAGGCGCTGCCAGATGAAGCCGGCCAGCATGTCGGCGCATAGTCCGACATCGATATCCTCGGCCAGTTCCCCTCTGACGATGCCACGCTGGAAAATCGCGCCGCTCTGGATGCGCCGTTCGGCGGAATAGTCGGCCAGCGAAGCCGCAGCGGTTTCGTCGCGCTGCGCTTCGGCAATGACGAAGCGGAACACCTGGCCCGCGCCGGTATCGCCCCAATGGGCGAAAACGCCGGTGAGGAAGGCGAAAATATCGCCCTCGACGCTGCCGGTATCGGTATGCACCGAAGCCGGCTTGTGCCGGTGATAGACATCGAGCAGCAGGGCCGTCTTGCCCGGCCACCACTTGTATATGGTCGGCTTGCCGGCGCGGGCGCGCTTGGCCACCGCCTCGATGGAAAAGCCGGCTATCCCCTCCTCGGCCACGATGGCTTCGGCAGCCTCCAGGATTGCCTGTTCGGTTTCCGGATTGCGGCGCGCGCCGATGGACCGGCGGCGATCGTCGATGTCGTCAGGGGCAAGCTCGCTCATGGAGCTCAATATGGGTCAAAAAGATTCCGAAGCAAAGGACTTGAACGAAACGTGCCGTTCCGTTACATAACGAAACGTATCGTTTCAATAGGAGCAGCAAATGCAACCCTCCCTCGCCTCCAAGCTGCGCATGGCGCTGGTGATGACCCTGGCGGTCTATCCCATCGTGACGCTCTATCTCTATGTCCTGATGCCCCTGACCATGGGCTGGGAAATGTGGCAGCGCAGCCTTGTGCTGGTGCCTGTCATGGCAAGCACCATCGTCCTGCTGGTCGTGCCGTTCATCGGCAGGCATTTCGGCGCTTTTATCGCCGGGAAGAAGGCGATGGCTTGATGAATGGGGCTACCCCTCTCCCCTTGAGGGAGAGGGTGGATTGCTGCGTTCAGCAGAAATCCGGGTGAGGGGTGCTGCGCTCGCCCATGCTTCAGTGCTCATGGATAGATCGATACCCCTCATCCGCCCTTCGGGCACCTTCTCCCTCAAGGGGAGAAGGGGACTCCGTGGCCAGCCAATCGGCACCGTCTTGCGAATGCTGCATGTTTCGGGCACACCCTTGCGACTTCGCTTGAGGACTTTGCCATGGCTGCTCACCCGGTTTCCCCGCTCGCTCCCAAATCCTATCCCGACCTGCCCGCCATATCGGGGGTGCGCTTTGCCACCGCCGAGGCCGGCATCAAGTACAAGGGGCGAACCGATGTGCTGCTGATGGCCTTTGACGAGGGCACGACGGCGGCGGGTGTGCTGACCAAATCCAAATGCTCGTCGGCCGCGGTGGACTGGTGCAAGGCCAACCTGCCGGGCGGGGTAGCACGCGGGCTGGTGGTCAATTCGGGCAATGCCAATGCCTTTACCGGCGCCAAGGGCAAGCAGAGTGTTGCCCTGACCGCCGACTATGCGGCCAAGGCCTTGGGCTGCAAACCTTCGGAAATATTCCTCGCCTCGACCGGCGTCATCGGCGAGCCGCTCGACGCGGGCAAATTTGCCGGCGTGCTGGACGCCATGGCCGGCAAGATGGGCGATGCGCCATGGATGGACCCGGCCAAAGCCATCATGACGACAGACACTTTCCCCAAGCTCAGTGGCGCCGTGCTCGACATCGACGGGGTGGAAGTCAGGATCAACGGCATCGCCAAGGGCTCGGGCATGATCGCGCCCGACATGGCCACCATGCTGAGCTTCGTGGTGACCGACATGCCGATATCGGCGCCGGTGCTGCAGGCTTTGCTGGCGCGCCATGTGCAGACCAGTTTCAACGCCATTACCGTGGATAGCGACACATCCACATCGGACACGCTGCTGGCCTTCGCCACCGGCAAGGCCGGGGTGGAGCCCATCCAGAGCATTGACGATCCGCGCGCCGAAACCTTCGGCGAAGCGTTGCGCGACGTGCTGTTCGACCTGGCCATCCAGGTGGTGCGTGACGGCGAAGGCGCCACCAAGCAGGTGTCCATCCATGTCGAGGGCGCCACCTCCGACGCCTCGGCCTTCCGCATTGCCAAGTCGATCGCCGATAGTCCACTGGTCAAGACCGCCATTGCCGGTGAGGACGCCAATTGGGGCCGCGTGGTGATGGCCGTGGGCAAGGCCGGCGAACCCGCCGACCGCGACAGGCTGGCCATCCGCTTCGGCGACCTGCTGGTCGCCAAGGACGGCGAGCGCGCCCCGGTCTATGACGAAGCGGCCACCTCTGCCTATATGAAGGGCGAGGACCTGGAGCTGACGGTGAGCCTGGGGCTCGGGGACGGCCGCGCCACCGTCTATACCTGCGACCTGACGCATGGCTACATCACCATTAATGGCGACTATCGGAGCTGACATGGGTCTTCCCGATACGCTGGCCCTCGAACGTGCGGGCCTCAAGGCCTGGCCGGGAATCGAGGTGGAGTGGGATGGCCAATGGGTGCGCCGTGCCGCTGGCGGCTACACCAAGCGCGCCAATTCCCTGCAATGCTTCGACCCCGATGACGGCGACGATGCCGGCGCCCGGCTGGCGGCAGGCGTCGCCTGGTTCGAGGCGCGCGGTATTCCGCCCGTGGTGCGCACCACCCCGCTGGCCAGCGCCAGCCTCAATGCGGTGCTGGACGCCGAAGGCTGGGCGACCATCGACCGCAGCTATCTCTATGCCATGCCTCTGGCCGCGCATGAGCCCGATACGGAAGGGCGGGTCACCGCCCTGCTCGACCCGCAATTCCTCGCCGCCCAACAGGCGCTGCAGGGACACGGCGATGCGCTGATGGCCCGCATGCGGGCCCTGCTCGCGGTCATGGCGGTTCCCGCTTGCGGCATCGTGATCTATCGCGATGGCCTGGCCGTGGCCTCGGGGCTGATGGCGATTGCCGATGGCATCGTCATGACAGGCAATGTCATCGCCGACCGGACGCGCCGCCGCCAGGGGCTGGGCGCCGCCATGATGCGGACCGGGCTGGCCTGGGCCAGGACAAATGGCGCCACCATCGCCGCCCTCAACGTGCAGGCGGACAACCTGGCCGGCCAGGCGCTCTATGCCAGCCTCGGCTACCGGCACCTCTACGACTACACCTATCGCGTCCGGAGGCAGGCATGAGCGGGTTCAAGCTGCTGCTCGTCGTCGCCTGCGCCCTGATCGATGCCGACCGGCGCGTGCTAATCGCCCAGCGCCCCCAAGGTAAGTCACTGGCGGGACTTTGGGAATTTCCCGGCGGCAAGGTGGAGGCAGGCGAAAGCCCCGAGGCGGCACTGATCCGCGAGCTCGAGGAAGAACTCGGTATTTCCACCAAGACGGCGTGCCTGGCTCCGGTATCCTTCGCAAGTCACTCTTACGATAATTTTCACCTGTTGATGCCACTTTACGCCTGCCGGAAGTGGCAGGGTGAACCCCAGGCGCGGGAACATTCAGCCCTCAAATGGGTCCGCCCGCAGAAGCTGCGCGACTATCCCATGCCTCCGGCCGACGAACCACTGGTCGCCGCTTTATGCGACCTGCTCTAGCGGGGCAAAAACATGTTGGCTGAGACGATCAGAAGATTCGTCGATGACGAGGTTGGCGCCACCGCCATCGAATACGGCCTCATCGCCGCATTGATTGCCGTTGCCGCCATCGGCAGCTTCGCCGCCTTCGGCAATTCCCTGGTGAACCTGATGGGTATCGGCACCGGCAGCGCCGCCGAAGTCTTCGCCAGCCAGAGCGCCAAGCTCGACTGACCGCTACTGCAGCACCACGACCTTGTATTTCTCGCCCGCGACCACCGGATCGCCGGGATAGAGGTCGTTGATGATATAGAACAGCTCACTGCCGCGATTGAGCCCGGCCATCTGGCGGGCCAGCGAATCGGCGCTGTCGCCGGATTTTGCCGTCACCACCCGCACCGCCACCTTGCGCACCTGGTCGAGATCGGCCGCCTCGGTGCGGCGGAAGCTCTTGAGCGTCGCCTCGGCGCCGGCAGCGAAGCGGGCGCTGTCGGCCTTGGCGGCGAAGATGAAGCGATAGACCTGGCCATCGAGCCGCATCACCGAGACGCGGAAGAACCACTGATCGGTCTGGGCCAGGCCCGAAGCCATCTCGATGCCATTGTAGCTCTGCGTAGTGACGCTGTCGGCCTTGAGCCCGGCAATCCAGCCCGAGCGCAGGTAATCGGCCAGCGGCACATTGGCCTGCACATCGGCACTGTCGAAGCGCACGGCCTCGCCATCGCCGGCCACACCCACCACCGCGCTCTGCGAATTCTGCAGCGTATAGCCCTCGGGCACGGTGAAGGCGAATTTGGAGGCGGTATGGATGAAGCGGCGCCCGACAATAGAGCCCTGCGCCGGGCTGTCGCCAAAGGTCAGCCCGGCAATCGAGGCCAGGTAGCCATCCCGGTCGGTCTCGCCCAACTGGGACTGGCCGAACATGGTCGTGGCCGTATCGAGCGCCTTCTGGATGCGGGCGGGGGTCGAGGGATGGGAGGACAGGAACCCTTCCCCGCCATTGTCGCCAGCCGAGAAGCTGGCAAAGCGGCTCATGACGCCCAGGAACCGCGCCGCCGCCTGCGGATCATAGCCCGCCTTGCCGGCGAACTTGATGCCTTCCTTGTCCGCTTCCAGTTCCTGGTTCTGGCTGAACGCGGCCATGGATTCGCGGGTGCGGTTGGCGGTGGCATCTGTCGAGGTATCGCCGCCGAAAACGCTGGTGATGACGCGATCGACGATCTCGGATGTGCGGGTGCGATCGGTGCGGGCACGGGCATGGCGCAGGGTCACATGGGCGATTTCATGCGCCAGCACCGCGGCCAGCTCGCTGGTATCGCTGGCCAGTGCCAGGATGCCGCGCGTCACGTAGATATAGCCGCCCGGCAGCGCGAAGGCATTGACCTCGGAGCTGTCGAGGATGGTGACCTGGAACTGCGCATTGGGCTGGTTGGCGGCAGCCAGCAGGCGCCCGACGATGCGCGCCACCATGATCTCGGCAGGGCGGTCGGAATAGACCCCGCCATAGGCGGCGATGATGCGCGGATGCTCGCGGCGACCGATAACCACGTCTTCGGGATCGGTGCCTTCGGGCACTACCGTTGGGGCCGGATTGTCACCCGTCTTGCTGACGGCGATATTGGGCCCCAAACTGGTGCAGGCGCCCAGCGCCAGCAGCGACACGGCCACCAGGCCCATGCGCAATGCAGGTCGCAATCCCCCCCAGATATGCCCCAATCCCGTCATCGTGTCGCCAGAACCTCGATCTGCTCGGGATGGGTTACCTCGATGCGCGGACCATCCCGGTCGTCCACCCATCCACGGATGCGCACCAGCGCATTTTCGAACGCCAGCGGATCGATGCCGGTTTTGGCAAACAGCCGCAGAGCCGGCGCTTCGATCACGGCGGTAAAGTCTTCCTTCCAGAACCGGCCAAAATTGAGATAGACCCGCCCGCCGGTTTTCTCGGCGAGCAGAATTCTGCCTTCGACAAGTTCATATTGGCCTGCCCGCGCGAGGATATCGCCGGGCCGGTCCGCCGCACGAGTGCTGTAATAGGGATCGGCCCAGATGCCAAGCCTGCCCAGCCTTGCGCGACCCTCTGCCGCGAACAACAGATCGAGACAGGCGCGGTTATCGGGAAAGGAATAGACCCGCGCCAGCCCCAGCCCGACCATCGCCTGCTGCGCCCAGACTTCGCCTTCGGGCCCATCGACAAAGACATGGGCCAAGACCCGCCCATAGCGATCCACCCTCTCCCCGCCAAAGCCCAGCCGCACCGGCTTGCCGAGCGCAATGGCTTCCAGGGCCGCCTTGGCCTCGGGGGCCAGCGGCCAGGCAACGAAATCGGGGCGGTCGAGCGGCAGCTTGGGCGCCTGCGTGCCGATCATCCGCACCACCCGGCCATCGTCCAGGATCACCGTATCGCCATCGGTAACCGCGGTGACCATGCCGCCCTTTTCCATGCGCAACTGTTCGCAGGCCAGAGCCGCGACCGACACGGAAGAAAGGGCCGCAAGCGCAGCAAGACGGACGAGACTGGCTTTGAACAATGGGCGCCCCGGAAACAGACGATTCACCTTGCACGCAATTGCGGCAAAAAATCATGAAGGCTCGCGAAGGCGTGATCGGACAAGGCTATCGCCGGGCAAAGCGCGACCGCAAGGCCGCCACGACGCCGGCCAGCCCGATCACCACCATGCCGGCCATGCCGACCCCATCCGGCAGCTGGCCGAAGACCACCCAGCCCAGCGCGCCGGCCCAGAGCAGATGCAGGTAGCTCATCGGCGCCAGCAGCGACGCCTCGGCATAGCGGTTGGCGGCGGTAAAGCAGAAATGCCCGATGGCGGCCGTCAGCCCGAGGCTGAGGAACAGCGCCATCTCGAACAGGCTCGGCACGGCGCCGAACCAGTACCACGGCATGGCCAGCCCGAAGCAGATCGCTCCGGCCAGCGCCGAATAGAACAGCAGAGCCAGCGTCCGCTCGCTGCGCGCCAGCACGCGCGACAGCATGTAATACGTCACGGTTGCCCCGACATTGCACAAGGCGAAGATCACGCCCGCCGGATCGAGCCCGGCCCCCGGCCGCGCGATCAGCACCACGCCGGCAAAGCCGCCCAGGGCCGCCAGCCAGCCGAGCAGGCCGATCCGCTCGCCCAGCACGGGCCGCGCCAGCAGCACCACCAGGATCGGCGAGAGGTAGATGATGGACGTGGTCTCGGCGATCGGCATGAGCTGCAGGGCAAGGCTGGCGAACAGCGACCCGATCACCAGGCAGATCGAGCGCACGGCAACAAGGCCGCGCCGCCTGACCACGACCAGCTCACGCCCCCGGCTCGGCCCGAGCACCGCCAGCATCAGCAGCGCATGCACGATATAGCGAATGGCGGCGACCAGGGGCACATCATAGGTGGCGATGAGATATTTGTTGGTGGCGTCATTGGAGGCGAACATCAGCGTGGCGACAACGATCAGCAGGATGCCGAGCAGCGGCCGATTTTCGGTCAGGCTGGTCGACGGCCGCGCCGCGGCATCCATTTCCGCGCTGGCATCAGCAACGGCCTCATCGCTCATCATGATCTCCGGGAAGGTTCGTCCTGCCGCCAGGCCAAAGGCTCAGGCGACTCACCGGCTGATCAACCGGCGGGCACAGCATGAGTCGGCGCGCGCCATTCATCAATAGGGCCTTGCACTGCAAACGGGGTTTCGCTGCCCCGGCGCATTTGCTATCCACGACCCCGTGGTCTCGTAGCTCAGCAGGATAGAGCACCGGATTCCTAATCCGGGGGTCATGGGTTCGAATCCCGTCGAGATCACCAGAATTCAGGTTTGGCAAAGTCTACGCCGCTCCTCCCACCCTCACAGATTCTCCAGCGGCGCGCCCAACGTGTTTCGCAGAAAGCGAGAGCGGAATTTTGCGCAAGATAATGCGCAATTTCTTGACTTCCTCCGAAGTTTTGCGCAAATATATGCGCATAGCAACCAACAGGGAGGTAAAATCGAAACACGAGGACCGAGCGAAGAAGATTATCGCGCGTTTGGAGCGTGAGGGATGGACGAATGTGGGGGGTGCCAACCACGACAAGTTCACCAAGGCGGGGAACAAGCCAATAATTGTCCCAAGGCACATATCAGTTTCGCCCGGTGTGGCGAGGTCGATAGCGAAGGCGGCGGGCTGGTGAAAGACCAGCCCCTCACCACCAGGATTGATTGATTGGCCGAATGTGGCCGCTAAGGGGAAATGAATGTCTAGATACGTTGCCATTGTCGACGGCGCACCAGGTGCCTACGGGGTGAGTTTCCCCGATGCGCCAGGCTGCACCGCGATGGGCGATACCGTGGACGAGGCGATTAAGGCCGCCGGCGCCGCGCTTGCCGAATGGAGCGCGGACGTTTTGGCTGACAGTGGCGCGCTTTTGCAGCCACGCACTATTGAGGAACTTCGGCACGATGAGGATGTCTTGGCAATATTTGCTGAGGGTCCGGCTTTGTTCGCAGTAGTGCCCCTCGTCATCAACTCCGGTAAGCCCGCCCGCGCAAACATATCCCTCGACACCGGCCTGCTTCAGGCCATCGACGATGCCGCCGATAGATTGGGATTGACCCGGTCCGCCTTTCTTGCGACAGCAGCTAGAGAGAAAATCGAAGAGACCTACTAAGCACCATCACCGCCGAGGCATCGCCGCGCCTCGGCGGCACTTTTTGATACAAGACGGAAACGGGCTATCCCGCACCTTGTCTCAAACGCCCACCCCCATCCGAACCGCGATACAGCAATCGGCCGGCCGCCGACCGACCATGGCGCCGAACGGAAAAATGCATGGGAGTTCTTCCACTGTTCGGGGGCGTTCCACTCGGCGATCATCGTTCCGGCGCTCGCACCACCTGCGAGCAACGAACCCGATCGGAGCGTCAAGATGGGGTACAAGAAGATCAATGCCATCGACCTGTTGGCACACTTTGAACACCGGCCACGTGACTACAGCAGGATTGCCGACCACCTCCATGCCGCCTCGAACCTGAGCGGCCTCACGCATCTGGCCGGCATTGCCCGGCGCGTCCGCCAGGACTGCCGGACGGACGAGTCGCTCCTGGCGATGATCAAGCTGAACCTGATGAACCTGCCCAACCCGCTCGAACTGGCGATTTTCGGCGATAGCGGGCTGCTGCACGAGCAACGCGCCCTCTTGCCGCGCACCGAAACGAAGTCGCGCACCTCATAGCCTTGAGCGGGCGGGCGCTGGTCTGCAACGCGGCATGAGCCGCGAGCAGGCCGGACGGCCCTACCGCGCGGCCCAGTTGATCCCGCGGCGCAGGATCGTTGCCATTTCCGGGACCTGGAATTCCGACGAGACATGCCCCAGCGCCGAGTAGAACACCCGGCCAGCGCCGTGCTTGCGCTTCCACACCACCGGCATGGTGACGCCGTCGATCCAGCTGGCGTGATCGCCGTTGAAGGTGGTGGTGGCCAGCACCTCGTTGGAGGGGTCGACATGCATGTAATATTGCTCGGAACGATAGGCGAAGCCGTTGACCCCGGCCATGACCGGATCGTCCTTGCGGGTAATGTCGACGCGGTAGTCGATGATATTGCCCGGATGGGCCACCCACTGGCCGCCGACCATGAACTGGTAATCCACCGCATCGCGGAAGGCATCGCCCATGCCGCCGTGATGGCCGGCCAGGCCAACGCCGGATTCCACGGCGGCCGTGAGGTTGTTGACCTCTTCCTTCTCGATCTTGCTCATGGTGAAGATCGGGACGATGAGGCTGAGATCGCGGATGGACGGATCGGCGAAGGCTTCGGTCGTGTTCTCGACATAGACCCTGAAGCCGTCTTCCTCGAGCCAGCTCTTGTAGATCATGGCGCATTGCTCGGGCTCGTGGCCGCTCCAGCCGCCCCAGACGATCAGTGCTTCGCGCATCCTATTCTCCTCACGCGATAAACCGGCCGGCGCCGAGCGGCATCCGGCGATGAATAAACTACTGGGCGTGCCGCGCCGGGCCGGTGGTGCCCCAGGGCGAGCCATAGAGTTCGCCCAGGGCCACGGCAGCCGCGCCGCGGGCCCACAATTCGTCGCCGCAATCGTCGATGACGATCTCGGCCAAAGTGGTCAGCGGCGCTGGAATGGCATTGGCGAAGGCCTGGCGCAGCGGCGCCAGCAGATGCTCGCCCAAAGCCAGGGTCGAACCGACGAGGATGACGCGCGGCGGCGCGAACAGCGCCACCAGGTTGGCGATGGCAATGCCCAAAGCGGCCCCGGCTCGTGCCGCCGCATCGCGCAGGCCTTCCTCGCCGGCTTCGAGCAGGCCCTTGACCTGCGTCATGCCCTGCCCCAGCCGCACCGCTTCGCTCAACCGCGGATCGGCCTGCAGCGACGACAGGATCGCGCCTTCGCCGGCCAGGTCGGCCAGCCGCACCGCATTGTCGCCGCCCGCGCCCATGATCATGTCGCCCAGCGTCAGGCTCAGCCCATGCGCACCGCGGAACAACTGCCCGCCATGCATCACGCCCAGCCCCAGCGTTTCTTCGACGGCGACCAGCACGAAATCGTCATGGCTTCGCGCCTGCCCGAACCAGTGCTGCGCCATGGTGATGGCATTGGCGTCGCTCTCGATGATGGTGTCGATGCCCAGCCGCGTGGCGATGGCCTGGTGCAGCGACACATTGAGATCGGCAAGCACGCTCGAGGCCAGCACCTTGCCGGTGCCATGCTCGATGACGCCGGGCAGGCTGAGGGCAATGGTCTTGATCTGGTCGAGCCCCAGCCCCGCATCGCGCACGCAGCGCCGCACCCCGTCTTCCACCAGGTCGGCGATAACGGATGTGGGGATGCGGTCGACACGCACCGGCAGCGTCAGGCTGGCCAGCACGTCGCCCTGGAAATTGGTGGCGACGAAGACGATGCGGTTGGCGGCGAGCTTTGCCCCGACCACCCAGGCTGCCTGGGGGTTGAGCGCCAGCATGACGCGGGGCCGGCCGCGCAAGGTCTGGCTGCGGATATCGCCCTCGTGCCGTACCGTGATCAGCCCGTCATCGAGCAACGAGGCGGTGATGGCCGAAACCGTGGTCGCCGACAGGTCGGTGCGTTCGCCAATCTCGACACGGGCAATCGAGCCGTGCCGACGTATGGTGTCGAGCACATGAAAGCGGTTGATGGCCCGCATCAGTTCGGGATCGGCAGTCTTCATGAAGGGCGCAGGCTCGCTGGCGGGCTCCCGATTTAAATCGGGATGCAAAATAACTGTGTCACTTCTAGTCGCCTGCCATACAAGAAGGCAAGGCAAATCGCTTTGGGCGTTAAGCTCATTGCAGTGCGCATACGCTATCAAGGCGGCAACCATCTTTTGGCCTTGCTGGCCGCCTAACCGGGCCACGACCACTCTTGTTCCAGGATTTTTTCATGACCGTTTTGCACCATTTCAAGCCGGCCATCCTTCCCCTCGCCATCGCCCTGGCCGGCGTCACCCTCGCCGCCTGCAGCATGGGCGGTGGCAGCACCACCGCCATTGCCCTCTCCCCGGGCCTTTCCGCCCGCATGGACCAGCCCGGCGCCAGCCTCGACCGCGCCCAGGCCATAGCGATCATCAATGCCTATCGCGCCACCAACGGCCTGCCGGCCCTGACGCCCGATGCCGCGCTGGACGGCACGGCCCAGGCCCTGGCCAACCAATATGCCCAGACCGGCACGCCGCCCCGCGCGCCGCAGGAGCTGACGGTGATGAAGCTCAGCGCTGGCTACGCCACCTTTGCCGAGACTTTCTCGGGCTGGCGCAACAGTCCGGCCGATGCCGCCGGCCTCAAGGCGACTGCGGGCAAGGCCGGCGTGGCCATGGCCTATAGCCCCACGTCGAGCTATGGCGTCCACTGGGTGCTCGTCCTTGACGACTGACCCCCAAACCATCGATGCGCGCGGGCTCAAATGCCCGCTGCCCGTCCTCAAGATGGAAAAGCGCCTGGCGTCATTGCCGCCTGGCGCGAGCCTTGTCGTTCTGGCGACGGATCCCATGGCCAAGGTGGATATTCCCCTGTTCTGCAAGCAAAACGGGCATGATTGCACGGTCACGACCGAGGACGACGCCATGCGCTTTGTCATTCTCAAGGGGTGACAGGGCAGGCTGCATGAGGTGAAGTGGACCGGCGGCGAGCAGAGGAGGTCCACAATGACACATTTCCCATGCCGGGCTGCGGCGCTGGCCGCCGGCCTGATGTTTTCCGCAGGCGCCATGGCCCAGGACGATCCGGGCTGGCACGGCAATGCATATGACGGCATGACCACACTGTTCTACGGCGTTCCGCAATCGGACCATGTCGAGATCGCCCTGTCCTGTCAGGCGGGGAGCAAAGCGGCCAATTTCGTCTTCGCCTTCGCCCCGATTGAGGCGGTCGACGGCGTCCAGGTGCAGGTGACGCTGGAGGCCGACGATATCTCGCTGCCCATCCAGACCACCGGTACCTTGATGCAGATGGACGACCTGTTCCTGCTGGAAGGCGAGGTCGCGGTCGATGCCAGGCTCATCGACCTGCTCGGTTCCCCAGGCATGCTCAGTGTTTTCGTCGAGGACGGCGCGGCGGAATATCCACTGGAGGGTGCACTGGACGCGGCAGCCGCTCTGATCCAGGCGTGCGGCCAGGATGCCGAAACGGCGGCGATCGAAAGCTGCGACCTCAATGCCTGGATCGAGGCCGAAGGCCCGGCCGCCCAGGTCATCCGCGACGGTCCGTCCGCCAATGCCACGGCCATTGCCGACATGCCGCAGCCCTATGAAGGCTACGACGGCATGGCCTATCCAACGGCCAGCATCACCGGGTCCAGGGACGGCTGGTTCCGCATCAAGGAGGTCGTGACCAACCTCTATGCCGAGGCGGATCCGGTCACGGTCTTTTCCGGCGAGGGCTGGGTACCCGGCAAGGCGCTTGGGCTCTATGTGGAAAGCCCGGCTCTGCTGGACCGGCCAGCCGATGATGCAGCCGTCGCCGTGGACTTCAGCGATGGCGGCGAGAATTTCCTCACCGTGGACCGGCTTTACGACTGCCGCGGCGATTGGGTCGAAATCGGCGGCACCTATGCCGGCAAACGGGTGCGCGGCTGGTCGAGCGATATCTGCGAAAGCCAGATCACCACCTGCTCTTGACCGCTTATGACGACGGCAGCGCCTGCCGCAGTTGGGCCACGAAGTCTTCCGACCGGACCGACATCAGCTTGATGGGGCCGCTTGCATGAGCGATGTCGATGCGCTCCGACGCCATGCGTTTTTCCACGCCGATATCGGCAATCTCGGCGAGCGGGATGGTCCAGCTGGCGGGCGGATTGCGCGACTTGGTCAGCCGCGTCTGGGTGAACTGGAGATTGCCCTCCGCCAGGGTGAGCGTGCCGCTCATCCACACGCCGCCATTGCGCTTGAGCATGAGCGTGGTGGCGGGCAGGACGATCCAGCGCCAGAACGGTATTTTATGGCCTTGCGGCAGCGGCCTGAGCCAGGCGGCGGGGATCGAGGCGACGGTTGCGGTTTCGGTCAAGTCGGCTCTCAGCTTTCGCCAGGGAGTAGGCTATTGGTGCCCCCCGCCGGACTCGAACCGGCACGCCTCGCGGCGGAGGATTTTGAGTCCTCTGCGTCTACCATTCCGCCAGAGGGGCACGGGCAGCGTTCCTAGCCGAGTTGACCGCTTGCCGCAACAGGGAGCGACGATTATCCGGCGATGAGCAGCCGGATGAGGTAGACCATGGCGACCCCGGCCGCCATTGCGGCGAAGAGGTTTCGCGTGAGGATGAAGACGCCGCCCGTTGCCAGGGCGGCAACCGCTTCGGCCGGGCTGCCGGTGATCAAAGCGGGGGCCACCAGCGCGGCCAGCACGGCGCCGGGAATATGGCGCAGCCAGGCGGCGGCAAAACCTTCGCGCGGCAGGCGATCGGCCAGCAGCAAGCCGCTGGCCTTGACGGCGATGGTGACCAGGGCCATGCCCAGAATGGCGATAACGGCTTCAGGCGTGGTGTGCATGCTTGCGAACCTCCACCAGGGCGCCGGCAAGGCTTCCCGCTAGGCCACCGACCAGGATGTGCCAGCTGCCCTCGACGAATTGCGCCGTGACGATGGCGGCCAGCGCCGCGACCAGCCAGGGCACGAGATCGCTCCGCCCCTTCCACATGCCGAGCAGCAGAGCGAGGAAGGTGGCGGTGAAGGCGAAATCGAGCCCCCAGCGCGCCGGATCGTCGATCGCCGAGCCCAGGCCATAGCCGATGAGATTGGTGCTCATCCAGCTGATCCAGGCAAGGACACCTCCACCCATGAGAAAGGCGACACTGCCGCCGCCCCGCGCCATGGCCGCCACGGTCATGGCCCAGTTTTCGTCGGTCACCAGATACATGCTGAGCGCCCCGCGCCACAGGCCCTTTTCGGGATAGAGCGGGCGCAAGGTGGCCGTCAGGAGCAGGTAGCGCAGGTTGACGATGAGCGCGGCGAGGATCAGCGGCCCTATAGGCAGGCTCGATGGCGTGGCGGTCCACAGGTCGAGCGCCACGAATTGCGCCGAGCCGGCAAAGACCAGGCCGCTCATCATCACCACTTCGATGAGGCTGAGGCCCGCCCCGCGCGCCAGGACGCCCCAGACCAGCCCATAGGCCGCCACCGAAATGGCGACCGGCACGCAGGCGCGGGCCCCGGCACAGAACTGCTCGGAAAAGCGATAGGGGGCGGCAAGCGTGGACATGGCTGATGCTTAGCCTGTGACGGCACGCAACGCATCGGGAATTTGCGACCTGGCGATGACAAGTGGTGATGGTGGGTATTCGCGGGGGTGATGATCGTCACCGCGGCGCGCGGGCCTACCCTCTCCCCTTGTGGGAGAGGGTGCAATTTCCTCGTTCGGAGGAAATTGCGGGTGAGGGGGTCTGCGCCATCCCATGCTTCAGTGCTGGCGGATCGCTCAATTCCCCCTCATCCGCCCTCCGGGCACCTTCTCCCACAAGGGGAGAAGGCAAGAACTCAAGCCCAGGCCCGCAGAGAAGCCACATTGACGCACCCCCGCCCCGGGCGTAGTAGAACCGCCCGTGTCATTTCCATGCCTCCCGCGCCCGTCCAGCCTGCGCCCCGCCTTCGGGGTGTGAATCGGTCCCTGCAGCGGCCTGAACTTTGCTCAGATCACCACTGCTTCCGGGCCCGTGACGTGACGCGCGATTATTTGTCGAGGTTCTCAGGAGTGTTCAAATGAACCCCCAGTCCAGGCCGCTCTGGCAGCGATTTGCCGTGTTTCTCGTGCCGCTCATGGCATCCAATATCCTGCAGGCGCTCTCCGGCACGATCAATTCCATCTATATCGGGCAGATGATCGGCGTCGAGGCACTGGCGGCCACCGCTACCTTCTTCCCCATCATGTTCTTCCTGATGAGCTTCATCATCGGGCTCTCGGCCGGCTCGACCATCCTGATCGGCCAGGCCTGGGGGGCCCGCAATGTCGACAAGGTCAAGCAGGTGGCGGGCACCACGCTGGCCGCAACCCTGGTGCTGGGCCTGATCGTCGCCATCTTCGGCGGGCTGCTGACCGAACAGATCATGACCGTGCTCGGCGCGCCCGAAAATATCCGCGCCCTCTCGGTGGGCTATGCCCGCATCGTGCTGATCGGCATGCCCGGCTTCTTCGTATTCCTGGTGGTCACGTCGGTCTTGCGCGGCGTGGGCGATACGATCACGCCGCTCTTCTCGCTGATCCTGTCGATGGTTGTCTCCATGCTGGTGACGCCGGCCCTGATCCAGGGCTGGTTTGGCCTGCCGCAGTTGGGCGTCAATGCCGCCGCCTGGGCCTTCATCGCCGGCTTCATCACGGTGCTGATCTTCCTGTTCGTCTATATGCGCGCCCGCAACATGCCACTGGCGCCCGACGCAGTATTGCTCGGCGCCATGATGCGGCCCGATTTCAAGCTGCTCGGGCTGATCCTCAAGCTCGGCGTGCCGGCGGGCCTGCAGATGGTGATTTCCTCCATCGCCGGCATCGTCGTGATCGGGCTGGTCAACCGCTTCGGCTCGGACGCCACGGCGGCCTATGGCGCCTTGGGGCAGGTAATGAGCTATGTGCAGTTTCCAGCCATGTCGATCGGCATCGCCGCCTCGATCTTCGCGGCGCAGGCCATCGGCGCCCGTCAATTGCACCAGCTCGGGCCCATCACCCGCACGGCACTGCTGCTGAACCTTGTGATTACCGGTGGGCTGATCGTGCTGGCCTATCTGTTCAGCCAGCACCTGGTGGCTTTGTTCATCACCGATCCGGAAGTGATCGAGCTGACCGAGACGCTGCTGCATGTGGTGCTGTGGAGCATCCTCTGCTTCGGCTGGAGCGTGGTATTTTCGGGCATGATGCGCGCCAGCGGCACGGTCTATGCGCCGATGATCCTGTCGCTGGCCTGCATCCTCTGCATCGAGCTGCCGGGCGCCATCCTGCTGAGCCAGACCAGCCTGGGGCTGACAGGCATCTGGATCGCCTATGCCACCAGCTTCACCATGATGCTGGTGCTGCAGGCGAGCTGGTACCAGTTCGTCTGGAAGAAGAAGCAGATCGTGGCGCTGGTTTAGACTGCACTATTAGCGCTTGAAGCGCCGCTCCAGCCAATCCACCGCGAAAGCGACGATGGCCGGGGCGGCGACCAGGACCGAGGGGGCGTGGCCGATGAGGCCGCGCCGGCCCTGGCCGGTGGCGAGGAAATCTTCCACCACCTCTTCGAAATAGTCGTCCGCCAGCCCCTCGACGACGGGATCCGACGTGTCGAATTCCTCCAAGCTCCGCCACACCGTATGCCCATCGACGAGGATGGGGCTCTGGTAGCGGCGCAGCCGCTTGCCGGGGATGTCGGCCAGGTGCTCGGCATGGTGCAGCAGCGTCATCGTATCGAGCGGCGCGCCCACCAGCAGCGTCTTGCCCTCAGCGGCCACTAATTTGCCCAGCGGTGATTGCGGGCCATAGCCATAATCCATCGCATGGTCGGCGGTAAACCAATCCGCCTTGCCACCCAGGGCGGCGAAGGACGCGCCGGGATTGCCGCTGCGGCGGGCGCCGGGCGTGGTGCGCAACAATTCGGGGAAGGCGCCATTGTCGCGCGTAGCGCGGGAACGCGTCGGATCGAAAGGCGGGACATGCGGCCGCAAAGCCGGATCGGCCAGGTCGCGGTCGTCATAGTTCCAGTCGCAATAGCCCAGGATCGTCCCATCTGGTCCCACCGTATCGCGTAGCGCATCGATCAGCGTATCCGGCCCGCCCAGCATCGGGCCGACCGAGCGCAGGCCGGCATGCACCAGCACCGCGTCGCCGGGTACGAGGCCGAGCGCCGCCAGATGTTCGGCCAGTGCCGCGCGGGTCCACATGGCTCAGCCGCGTGCGTAGGCGACCTTGCGCGGCTCGGCGGCGGCCACGGCGTTTTCGCGCGCATCATAGACGGCGCGGGCATCGATGATGGCGGCATGATGCTCGGCCGACCAGTCCCACAGCTTGCTGATGGGACCGTCGAGCGTCTTGCCCATTTCGGTGAGGCCATATTCGACGCGCGGCGGTACTTCGGGATAGATGGTGCGGGTCACCAGCCCATCGCGCTCCAGATTGCGCAGCGTCAGGGTCAGCATGCGCTGGGAAACGCCGTTGATCATGCGCTTGAGCTCGTTGAAGCGCAAAGTGCCGTTGCGGCCGAGCATGCCCACCACCATCACGCTCCACTTGTCGCCGATGCGATTGAGGACATCGGACATCGCCGTGCAATTGGCGGGCTTGGATGTGTCATGCAGTGACATTGCTGTTCCTTCTCGTGCGTAACTCAGGCACAAATATAAACACAGTTCTCTATTGTGCCTAGGGTACAAAGTCGCATTAGTTCGAGAAAGGAGTGTGACCGCAGACACCGATCAATCCGCGCTGATTTGGCAGATAACATTATCGATAATCGACGTTGACAGCGCCTTGGTGGCACTGTCTTGTCGGCCTGCCGTGACGTGAAGGAGGCCCCATGAGCGACCGTATCGAAGCCCTTGCCGACCAGATGACCCTTGAGGAAAAGGTGTCGATCCTGTCCGGCGAAGATTTCTGGTCGGTTCCGGCGGTGGCGCGGCTAGGCATCGGCAAGCTGCGCGTCACCGACGGACCCAACGGCGCGCGCGGCGGCGGCTCGCTGATCGGCGGCGTCAAATCGGCCAGCTTCCCGGTCGGCATCGCGCTAGGCGCGACGTGGAATACCGAACTGGTCAGGGAAATCGGCGCGGCTTTGGCCGACGAGGTCAAGTCCAAGCAGGCCCATATGCTGCTGGCACCCACGGTCAACATCCAACGCTCAGTGACCAATGGGCGCAATTTCGAATGCTATTCAGAAGACCCGATCCTGTCGGGCGAGCTGGCCGTGGCCTATATCACCGGGCTCCAGGGCGAGGGCATCGGCGCCACGATCAAGCATTTCGTCGGCAATGAATCCGAGATCGAGCGCACCACCATGTCGAGCGAGATCGACGAGCGGGCCTTGCGCGAGATTTATCTCATTCCCTTCGAATGGGCGGTGAAGAAGGCCCAGACCTGGGGCGTCATGAGCTCGTACAACCGGCTCAACGGCACCTTTACCTCCGAGCACAACTGGCTGTTGACCGACGTGCTGCGCAAGGAGTGGGGCTATGACGGCATCGTCATGTCGGACTGGTTCGGCAGCCATTCGACAGCGGAGACGGTCAATGCCGGGCTCGACCTCGAAATGCCCGGGCCCCCACGTGATCGCGGGCAGAAGCTCATCGAGGCGGTACAATCCGGCGCGGTGAGCGAAGCCACCTTGCGCCAGCGCGCCATCGCCATGCTGCGGCTTATGCAGCGGGTCGGCTCGCTCGAGGACCACAGGGACTTCAAGGAAACGGCCGATGACCGGCCGGAGCATCGCGCCTTGATCCGCCGCGCCGGGTCAGAAGCCGCCGTATTGCTCAAGAACAATGGCGTTTTGCCGTTAAGGGGCGACGGCACCATTGCCGTCATCGGGCCGAATGCCAAGATCGCCCAGATCATGGGGGGCGGCAGCGCCCAGCTCAACGCGCATTACCGCGTCTCGCCCTGGGATGGACTGGTTGCGGCTGTGGGCGAGGACCGCTTGCGCTATGCGCCGGGCTGCACCAATCACCGCTTCGAGCCAGTTTTGCGCGGCAGCTTCAGGATAGAATATTTCGCCAACGAAAAGCTCAGCGGCGAGCCGGTGCAAACAGGCACGCAGGAGGATGCCCAGGCCTTCTGGATCGGCCATGTCGCCGAGGGCAAGGTCGATCCACTGCATTTTTCCGCCCGCCTTACCGGCAACTATGTGCCCGAGGTCAGCGGTACCCACCGCGTCGGCATCTATTCGGCCGGCTTCGCCAGGGTTTTCGTCGACGGCAAGCTGATTGCCGACGCCTGGACCAACTGGACCAAGGGCCGTACCTTCTTCGAGGAGGGCTGCGACGAAGTGGTGGGCACTGTGGCGCTGGAAGCCGGCCGCGCCCATGAGGTGGTGATCGAATTTGCCACCAAGGATTTCGCCACGCTGGGCCTCGCCGCCTTTGCCGCCGGCATCGGCCTGCCGTTGGGCGGCGACGCCATTGCCGAAGCCGTGCGCGCGGCCCGCAATGCCGATACGGCGGTGGTCTTTATCGGCCGCAACGGCGAATGGGACACCGAAGGCAGCGACCTGCCCTCGATCGACCTGCCCGGGCGGCAGAACGAGCTGGTTGCGGCCATCGCCAATGCCAATCCCAATACAATTGTCGTGATGCAGACCGGCGGCCCGGTGGAAATGGAATGGATCGGTTCGGTCGCCGCGCTCATCCAGGCCTGGTATCCGGGCCAGGAGGCCGGCAATGCGATTGCCGATGTGCTCACCGGAGCCGCCGAACCCTCGGGCCGCCTGCCCCAGACCTTTCCGGTGCGCTGGGCCGATAACCCGGCCCATAGCCAGGACCACGAGGTCTATCCGGGCTTTGAGGGCAAGGTGCGCTACGATGAGGGCATCTTCGTCGGCTACCGCCACTATGACCGGCTGGGCATTACCCCATTGTTCCCGTTCGGCTTCGGGCTGGGCTATGCCAGTTTCCGCCTCTCCGATCTCAGCATCGACGATGCCGAATTCGAGACCGAGGGCAATGTGATGGTGGGCGTCACCGTGACCAACACATCCGACCGTGAGGGCTCGGCCGTGGTGCAGCTCTACGTGTCTGATGACGCCTCATCCGACCCACGCCCGGCCAAGGAGCTCAAGGCATTCAGCAAGGTGCGGCTGGACGCCGGCGAAAGCCGGCGGGTCACGCTGGCCCTCGATGCCCGCGCCTTTGCCTTCTACCGGGTCAAGGCGAAACACTGGCTGGTAGAAGACGGCAGCTTCACCCTGCTTGCTGGCCTGTCCTCGACCGACCTGCCGCTGAGCGGCACGGTAACGCGCAACACGACGCTGATGCTCCCGGTTTAGCTCTTTACCTCTCCACACGGAAGGGTAAGGCAGGTTCAAAAGCCTGTCAGCGTCGCTGCCGCGCATTGAGGTGCACCGCCCCCGCTGCTAAGAGAATGCCGCCTTTCCCGCCCATCGGAGCCGTTTCCCCTTGCTGTTCGCCCGCCGCTTCGTCCTCGTCCTCATGCTGGCGCTGCTGAGCCTCGCGCCAGCCCGCGCCAATCCGATGCTGCTGGTGGATATGGACAGTTTCGACGTGCTCTACGCCCAGGAAGCCGGCCAGCCCTGGCATCCGGCCTCGCTGACCAAGCTGATGACGGCCTATGTCGCCTTCGAGCAGATCGCCCTGGGCAAGGTGACGCTCGAAACCCCGGTGGTGATTTCCAGGAAGGCCTTCAACCAGGCGCCGTCCAAATCGGGCCTCGCCATCGGCAGCGCCGTAACCCTGGAGGACGCGCTCTATCTCATGCTGGTCAAATCGGCCAATGACGTGGCCGTCGCCATTGCCGAAACGCTGGCCGGCGACGAGGCGGATTATGTGGCGCTGATGAATGACGCCGCCGCGCGCATGGGGCTGACGGCGACTCACTATGCCAATGCCAATGGGTTGCACGATCCCGCACAGGTCACCTCGGCGCGCGATCTGGCCGTGCTTTCGCTCTATATTCGCCAGAGCTTCCCACAATACCTGCCCATCTTCGGCACCGGCACGGTGATGCTCAACGGCAAGAAGCTGGAATCGGAAAACAAGCTGCTCGAAACTTTTGCCGGCACCACCGGCATGAAGACCGGCTTCATCTGCGCCTCGGGCCTCAATATGGTGGCGACAGTGGACCGCAATGGCCGCCACCTGCTCGCCGTGCTCCTGGGCGGCGCCTCGGCGCGCGACCGCAACGAGCGCACCGCCGAACTGATCCTGCGCGGCCTCTCCGGCGCGGCCACGCCCACCGGCCAGACCGTGCTGACGCTGGGCAACAATCCCGGCGCATTGCCGGTCGACATGCGGTCGCAAATCTGCGGCAAGGACGCCAAGGCCTATACGGCGGCCCAGGAAGCGGCCTTTCCCATGGGACTCAAGGGCCAGCCGAGCTTCCTCACCGATACGGTGCTGGCGGCATCCTATGTGGCGACCGACCTTGGTCGTATCGCCGTGGGCGTGAACCTGCCGCGTCCGCGCCCCGTGCATGTGCCGGTTTTCACCGCGCCGACCGAAGAAGCCGCGCTCAGCGGCGACCTGCGCCCCGGCCTGCCGGTGGCGAGCGATGGCGCCGTGCCGTATCCGCGGCCGCGCCCCAGCTTCTAAGCACCCACCATTCATACGCCTCACGCAGAGGTGACGGCGAGCCATGGCGATACCGCATGGCGTTAACCTTGTTCCTTACCGGGGTGTTAATTTCTTCGGTCGCATTTTGCCGAAAACCTTCATCCCTATTGCAGACGAGGACATCCATGAAGCGCATCGGCATCATGCTTTCCGCGATCCTTTCGCTGACATCAGCCGCCCAGGCCGCCGATCTCGGCTGGAACAGCGGCGCCAGCCCCATGTATTCGCCCACCCCCGCTTCGGGCTGGTCGGGCTTTTATGCCGGCGTCAGCGGCGGCTATGGCTGGGGCACCCAGACCGTGACGCCCGCCCCCGGCGCACAGGCGACCAACAACACTGGCGGCTGGAGCCTCGGCGGCCAGGCCGGGTACAATATGGACATGGGCGGGTTCATCCTGGGCGCCGAAGGCGACCTGCAATGGACCAATGTCAACTTTTCCGAAGCCGTTCCGGGCGGCACCTTCAAGACCGGCATCGACTTCTACGGCACCCTGCGCGGCCGCGCCGGCATGAGCTTTGGCCAGGTCATGCCCTATGTGACCGGTGGCATTGCGGCGGGACGCGGCTCGGCCAGCTACGATAATGGCGTCGTCACCTCGCAATCGGCCACCCATATGGGCTGGACCGCCGGCGTGGGCCTCGAAGCCCAGGCCACTTCGAACATCTCGATCAAGGCCGAATATCTCTATGTCGACCTGGGCACCCAGACCTATAGCGGCCTGCCCGCCCCCATCGGCAATATCGACGCCTCGCAGCGCTTCAGCGTGGTACGCGCCGGGCTGAACTACAAGTTCTAGGCGGTAACGGCGGCCCAGGCCGTCGCCAGAATGAGCACCAGGGTCACCAGCGCGGACGACACATAGAGCACCGTCCGCAACTTGCCGCCCCTGGCCGCCTCGCCGCCGCGCAGATAGACGGAGAGATGGATGAACCGAAGCGCCAGGTGCAGCCAGACCAGCGCGGCGAGCAACATGGGCTCCACCCCGAGCAGCATGGCCAGCACCGTGGGTATGGCGAACGGCGTCAACGCCTCGACCGAGTTCATGTGGACCCGGTCGATGCGATAAAGCCTGTTGTCGTCACGCGCATCGAGCACCGGGCCCGCCAATGCGCCGGCCGCCCCCTTCGAGCGACCTGAATAGACCGCCAGGACCAGCGAGACGAGGCAAAGCACCAAGAGGCCCACGGTGCTCAAGACGTATTTTTCCATTTTCTGCTCCGGGCGCAGTCGATCAAGCCGGCAAGGTCTGCCCAAAAAGCCGGGTTGGCAAGCCGGGTTGCGCCCCTCCTGCCCGCATATTTCGATGCAGACCCGGACGGTTTGCGCTAGCTTGGCCCGAGGCCAAGGTAGTGGAGGATTTCCCGGCATGACGACTGGCGCGATACGCACTGGAACGGCCGGCTGGGTGTTCGAGCCCTGGCGCGGCACCTTCTTTCCCGCCGGCCTCGTGCAGAAAAAGGAGCTGGCCTATGCCAGCTCGCGCCTCGGCAGCATCGAGATCAACGCCACCTTCCGCGCCAACCAGAAGCCCGAGAGCTTCGCCAAATGGGCCGGCGAGGCGCGCGAGGGCTTCGTGTTCTCGATCAAGGGCCCGCAACTGGTCACCCACATCAAGCGGCTCAAGAACTGCGAACAGGAACTGGCCAATTTCTTCGCCTCGGGGCCCCTGGCTCTGAGCGCCAAGCTCGGACCCTTCGTCTGGCAGCTGCCGCCCAATGTCAGCTATGACAGGGACGTGCTGGCAGCCTTCCTCAGGCTGCTGCCACGGAACACGGCGGATTATGCCGCCTTGGCCGGCAAGGCCGATGGGCGGCTCAAATCCACGCCATTCCTTGCCACTGATGGGGTCGGTCCCATCCGGCATGCCATCGAGATGCGCAATGCCAGCTTCGACCTGCCGGAGGTCAATGGACTGCTGGCCGGGCATAATGTGGCCCGCGTCATTGCCGATACGGCCGAAAATCCGTCACGCGAGCTGACCGCCGATTTCGCCTATTGCCGGTTGCAGGGGCCGCCCCGCGGCGATGGCTACCAGGCGTCCGACATCGCCGACTGGGCCGGGACGGTCAAAGCCTGGGCCGCGGATGGCAAGGACGTGTTTGCCTATTTCGTCCATGAGGACAAGCTGCACGCCCCGGCCAATGCCATCGCCCTGCGCCAGGCCGCCGGCATCGGCCTGCCCGGCGACTGATCACAAGCCCGTTTGCTCTCTGGAATCGGCCGCAATGGCGGTCTATGCCAGCCCCTGTTTCAGCGTCATCCAAGAGTTCCCAGCATGGCCGCATCCATCCTCCACCCGCTCGACAAGAAATCGGCCGGCCTCGCCTTCCTGATCGGGCTGGCGGCGATCCTGGGGGCACTGGGCTCGCAGGTCGTCGGCGGGCTGGTGCCCTGCGAGCTCTGCCTCGAACAGCGCATGGCCTATTACTGGGGCCTGCCGATCCTGCTGGCGGTGCTGGTCACCTGGAACCGCCTGCCGCTCGCGGTATGGTACATCGCCATGGCCATTGTCACTGCCATCTTCGTCTGGGGCGCCTATATGGGTGCCTATCATGCCGGCGTCGAATGGGGCTTCTGGCCGGGGCCGACGGCCTGCACCGGGGTCGGCGAGATGATGGATTTCGACGCGCTGAGCAACCTGACCCCGGTCATCGGCTGCGACGTGGTGCAGTTCCGCTTCCTCGGCATCTCGCTGGCGGGCTACAACGCGCTGGTCTCGGTGGCCATCGTGGCGCTGCTGGGCATTTCCATCGCCGCGCAGATGCGGCGCAAGCGGGGCTGAACGGGAATCAGCAGCCTAGAACTGGACAGCTCTATCAGTCCCACTAGCTGTCCAGAATTCGGCGATGATCCATAGCATCGTTCAGAATGTGAACCACGACGACGTCCTCGGCGCTGTTGACCTGATAGTAGATCGAGTAGCCCTTGTACGGAAATCGCCGCAAGCGCTGCCCATAGTCAGCGACAATGGGTTGGCGAAGCGGCCGAACCACGAGGGCGTGACAATTGGCCACCAGCTCTTGAACGAACGACACCGCGCGAAGCGGACTATCGGCAGCGATATAGCCGGCAATCGCTTCAGATCCGCGTCCGCTTCCGCAGCAATCGTGACAGTCATGATGACTGCTCGTCCGCCATTCTCTGGTATTTCGCAATCAGACGATCAGCTACTTCATCGAGCGGCTTGACGCGCCCTTCCTCTATATCCTTCATCCCCCGTTCCAGCGCCGCCCTTAGCCGCGCCTCGCGCTCCTGTACTAGCCTGACGCCTTCGCGCAGGACCTCGCTCTTGGAGTTGTAGCGGCCATTTTCGACCAGGTCGGTCACGACTTTTTCGAGGGTGTCACCCAATTCCGCACTAATCGCCATGGCTCTTCTCCGCTTGGGGCAAACCAATAATAGTTATTGGCCATGTCCCGCGCAAGAGACCGGCCCTACGGCTCCAGTTCGATATCCCAGTAGAGATAGTCCAGCCAGCTCTGGTGCAGGTGGTTGGGCGGGAAGGCGCGGCCATTGTTGTGCAGGTCATGCACCGTGGGGTGATAAGGCTTCTGGTGCGGGAACATGCGGATTTCGCTGGGCAGGCGGTTGGCCTTGCGCAGGTTGCACGGCGCGCAGGCGGCCACGACATTTTCCCAGGTGGTCTGGCCACCCTTGGAACGGGGAATGACGTGATCGAAGGTCAGATCGTCCTTGCTGCCGCAATACTGGCACTGGAAGCGATCACGCAGGAACACGTTGAAGCGGGTGAAGGCCGGGTGGCGCGCCGGCTTCACATAGTCCCGCAGCGACACCACGCTGGGCAATTGCATCTCGAAGCTGGGGGAGTGGATGACCGTGTCGTAATGCGACACGATATTCACCCGATCCAGGCACACTGCCTTGATGGCGTCCTGCCACGACCATAGCGAAAGCGGGTAGTAGCTGAGAGGCCGGAAATCGGCATTCAGCACCAATGCGGGACAGGCCTCAGGCGACACGTGGATCGTCACTTGAGTCTCCCGGAGCGGGAATCGAGTAAGTCCATAGCTCCCTTATACTAAGCCCTTTGTGTCAGGGCTGTGAAGCGGGGAGCATAGCGTTTTCTGGAAAAGTGGTGGCTCGCGTCATCGACGCCTATTTCGCGGCAATTCTCTGGATGAAGGCGGTGGCGAAAGCCAGCCCATCCGGGGCGATGCCATGGCCGACACCCTCGCTCACATGATAGGCGACATCATAACCCGCCAGCCGCAGGGCCACCTCGGCGTCGGCGCTGTGCTCGAGATCGACCACCGCGTCCCTGTCGCCATGCACCAGGCAGACCGGACTTTTGGCCAGCGGCCGGCTGCCGAAACCCTCGGGCGGCACGAAGGCCCCGGAAAAGGCGATGATGCCCATCAGCGGCTTTTCCAGCGACAGCCCGGTATGCAGCGCCATCATGGCGCCCTGGCTGAAACCGACGAGGATGGTGTTTTCCGGCCCGATGCCGCTCTGGCTCCACAGGTCATCTAGAAACTCCATCAGCACCGGACGGGCACTGGCCACGCCCTCCTGGCGCCGGGCCAGCCGGTCGCCCTCCATGCTGACATCGAACCACTGGAAGCCGAAGGCCAGTTGCCGGCACGGTTCGGGCGCATTGGGCGAGATGAACACGGCGTCGGGCAAAACGCCCTGCCATTGCGGCGCCAGCCCGATCAGGTCATTGCCATCGCTGCCATAGCCATGCAGCAGCACCACGGCCTGTTTGGGCAGGCCGCCCGAGGCCGGCGGCAACATGGGGCCGGAGAGCTTGGTCACAGAAGAATTCCTTCCCGGTCGCGCATGACCGCAAAATAGCGCCAGAACAGCAAAGCGGCGGCGGAACGGTGCGGCGTCCAGCCGACGGCAATGCCGATCATGTCCTTGATGGTGGGACGGGCGTCAAGCCCGAGCCCATGCTGCACCGCCTTGAGCAGAGCCAGGTCGCCGGCGGGAAACACATCGGGATGACCGGCGCAGAACATGAGATAGACCTCTGCCGTCCATGGCCCGATGCCCTTATGGGCGGCGAGATAGCGCACGGCCGCCTCGGCCGGCAGGGTTTCGAGATGATCGAAATCGAGCGTCCCGGCCACCATAGCCTCGGCAATGGCGCGCACGGTGCGGAACTTGCCGCCGGAAAAACCGGCGCCCCGCACCGCCTCTTCGGTGAGCGACAGATAGGTCACCGGGTCGAGCGCGCCGGGCAGGCTTGCGAACCGCCCCCAGATGGCATTGGCGCTGGCGACCGACACCTGCTGGCCGCAGATCACCTTGACCATGCCGGCAAAGCCGCGCTGGGCGACGCGTGGCTGCACATCGCCGGCAAAATCGCGCACCGCGGCCAACCGGGGATCGATTGCCACCAGCGCCTCGATATGACCGGCAATAGCAGCGACGCTGTCAAGCCGCGGTGACGACAGCAACTCGCTCATGTAGAAACGCCCCGTGTCAAAGCAGTCATCCAGTCCCGTCCTTCGCTTCGCTCCCAGCCCCAACGGGCTGCTGCATCTCGGCCACGCCTTTTCGGCGCTCTATACCTGGCAGGCGGCGCGCCTGCTCGGCGGCACGGCCCTGCTGCGGATCGAAGACATCGACGCCGAACGCAGTAAACCCGAATTCACCGCCTCCATCTTCGATGACCTGCATTGGCTCGGCCTCGACTGGCCCGAGCCGGTGCGGCAGCAGTCCCAGCATATGGACGCCTATGCTGATGCGGGCAACCACCTGCGCGATCTGGGCCTGCTCTATCCCTGCTTCTGCTCACGCAGTGACATTGCCTCCGCGGCTACCGGCACCGATCCCGATGGGGCGCCGCTCTATCCCGGCACCTGCCGGCATCTGGACCGGGGGCAGCAGATCGAGCGGCTGCAGCGGGGCTATGCGGTGCAGTTCCGGCTCGATAGTGCAAAAGCCATCGACAGCGCCGGCATGCTGACCTTCTCGGTGGTCGGGCCGCTGGTAACCGACCGCCCGCAAGTCCGTCATGCACGGCCCGAACGCTGGGGCGACGTGGTGCTGCAGCGCAAGGGCACGCCATCAAGCTATCACCTGAGCGTGGTGGTGGACGACGCGGCCCAGGGCGTGACGCATGTCACCCGTGGCCGCGATATGGAGGCGGCAACCGACATTCATGTCCTGCTGCAGATGCTGCTGGGCCTGCCCTCGCCCATCTACAATTTCCACCGGCTGATCCTCGACGACGAGGGCCGCAAGCTCAGCAAGTCGAAAGGCTCGAAGAGCCTTGCCGACCTGCGGGCCAGGGGATGGACGCCGGACGATGTGCGCAGAGCGGTCGGGATCGTCCAGTAGATTCGGGGCCGGAGGGGATGTCGGCATCAGGCGGCCTTCTTCACCGCCTTGCCGAGAAGTTCTTCGACCGTCACCCGTACCGCCACGTCGAATGGCGTGGCGAAATCCGGACCCAGCAGGGCATGGAGGCGCGGATCGGTCAGTTCCATTTCGTTGCGCCACAGGTAGCGCATGCGGTAGATGTCGCGCATTACCGGATTGACCAGCCCCAGCGCCCGCAGCAACCACCACGGCATCGGCTTGACCGCCAGCGGCGCCGGGGCCGCCTGCTGAATCGCCGTCATCACCTGGCGATGGGTCACCCAATGGCCGGCAAAGTGCCGGTTCTCGAAGGCGGCGAGCTGCGCACGCTGCTCGCCAAGCGCCGCAAAGGCCCGGCCCAGGTCGGGCAGATAGGCCCAGCAATGACGCATATCGAGGTCGCCCAGGTGATAGAGCCGGCCCTTGGCATGCTCCATCAGCATGGCCTGTTCAAACCACTCGCCGCGATTGCCCGGACCATAGAAATCGCCGGCCCGCAGGATGATCGCCTGGAACTGCCCCGCCTCGGCCGCCGCTTTCAGCATCTGTTCGAGCCGGATGCGGATATCGCCGCGCTTCGCCTCGGCACGCTGGCGCAAGTCCGGTCCGATGATACGGTCGCCCGCGCTATAATTGTAGATCGTGCCCGGAAATAGCAGCGTCTTGCCGCTGCCCGCCATGGCGTCGATCACCACCTGCAATTGCGCCTCGGCCCGGCCATTGCCCCAGCCGTCGTAGCGCAGATGCAGACCATGGACCACCACATCGGCATCGACGATGGCGGCCTTGACCACCGCGACATCGTCGGCATCCCCGGCGATGAACCGCGTATGCTCCACCGGGCGGCGATTGCTGCGTCCCAGCCCCGTAACCTGCCAGCCCGCATCGCGAAACGCCACCATGGCGGCATTGCCGAGGTGACCGTTGCTGCCGAGAACCGTAACCTTACCCTTGGACATGCTGTGCTCCTTTGTTGATGACACCAGCATGCCCAATGCAATAATGTTGCACTATTCTCGTTTTTCGTGGGTTTGACATTCAACCATGAATAGGCAACCGGACTGGTCGCTGTGGCGCAGCTTTGCCGCGGTGATCGCCAATGGCTCGCTCTCTGCCGCCGCGCGGGCGCTCAAGCTCAGCCAGCCCACCTTGGGCCGACATATCGAGGCGCTGGAAGCCGGCCTGGGCCTGCCGCTGTTCGAGCGCACGCTGACCGGCCTCAAGCCCACCGCCGCTGCATTGCAGCTCTATGGGCCCGTAGCCGAGGCCGAGGCGAATCTCGCCACGGCCACCATGCTGGCCGAAGGAGCGCAGGCCGAGCCGGGCGGCACCGTGCGGATCACCGCCAGCGCCATGATTTCCAACTATGTCCTGCCCGACCTGCTGCTTGGCATCCGGGAGCGCCATCCGCGCATTGCCATCGAAGTGGTGCCCTCCGATTCGGCCGAGAACCTGCTGCTGCGAGAGGCCGACATCGCCATCCGCATGTTCCGCCCCACCCAGCTCGAACTGGTCACCCGCCGGCTGGGCGACATCGCGCTGGTACCCGCCGCCCATGAGCGCTACCTGGAGCGCCGCGGCACACCGGCATCGGTCGACGCACTATGGAGCCACGACCTGATCGGGTTCGATCGGTCCGACGCCATCCTGCTGCATGCGCGCAACCTCGGCATCACCCTCAGCCGCGACAATTTCGTCCTGCGCTCCGACGACCAGCCGCATCTGTGGGAACTGATCAAGGCCGGCCTTGGCATTGGCTTTGCCCAGGAAAACCTGGCCCGGCGCACCCCGGGAATCGTCGCCCTGCCGATCGACCTGGCCATTCCGCCGCTCGAAATCTGGCTGACCACGCACAGGGATTTGTTCACGTCGCACCGGATTCGTGCCATCTATGACGCGCTGGCCGAGGGTCTCCTCACCTATATCAACGCCTAGCAACCTTTTCGGCAGGACCTCATGCAGACCGCTCTCAATATCGCCATCGCCCTCGCCTTGCTGTTCGTCGTCATCGTGCTCGGCATGGGCCTGTGGAACATGCTCAAGGGCGGGCCGGGCAATACCAGCCAGCGCCTGATGCGCCTGCGCGTCGCCGGCCAGGCCGTGGCCCTGATCCTGCTGCTGGCCGCGCTGTTCCTCTTCGGCGGACGCGGCTAAATCCCGGCCATGGTCAAGCTCAACCGCATCTACACCAAGACCGGCGACGACGGCACAACCGGCCTGGTGCGCGGCCCCCGCCGCCCCAAATACGACCTGCGGGTCGCAGCCTATGGCACGGTGGAGGAAGCCAATGCCTGCGTCGGCATGGCGCGGCTGCACACCGCCTCCATGCCCAAGATCGATATGCTGCTGGGCCGCATCCAGAACGACCTGTTCGATGTCGGCTCGGACCTGGCAACGCCCGGCGCCGACGAAGCCGACGCCGACTATCCCTCGCTGCGCATCCGTCCGGTACAGACCGAATTCCTCGAAAAGCAGATCGACCACTACAATGCCGATATCGAGCCGCTGAAGAGCTTCATCCTGCCCGGCGGCTCACCCCTCGCGGCGGCCCTCCATGTGGCTCGCACGGTGACCCGGCGGGCCGAGCGCATCACCGTCGAACTGGCCGCAACCGAGGCCGATACCAGCCCCGAAGCCGTGCGCTACCTCAACCGTCTCTCCGACCTGCTCTTCGTGCTGGCGCGTGTCGCCAACAATAATGGCGTCAAGGACGTGCTCTGGATTCCGGGCAGCAATGGCGACGTCAAGAAGGGCGGCGCCAGGGAGTAGGGTCAGGCCGCACGGTGTGGTGATTCCACGATACTGAGCGCCGGGCCCACTGCCGCCGGGGACCGCAGCAGCATTTCCCCCGAAAACACGACCCGGTTGCGCCCGCCGCGCTTGGCGGCATAGAGCGCCGCATCGGCTTGCACGAACAGCGCGTCGCTGGGTGTGGTGCCGGGGCCGACGGCGACACCGAAGCTGGCCGTGATGGCGATGGTTCGCCCTTCCCAATGGATGTCCAGCGTCTCGATGGACCGGCGCAATCTCTCGGCGATCACCTGCGCCGCGACCGGATCGGTATCGGGCAGCAGCACCGCCAATTCCTCCCCGCCGAGCCGCGACAGCAGGTCGCGATTGCGCATATTGGCCCGCAGGATCATCGATATCTGCTGCAGCACATAGTCGCCCGCCGCGTGGCCATGGGTGTCATTGACCACCTTGAAGTGGTCGAGATCGATCAGCAGCAGCGCCGCCGAGCGGTCATCGGGCCGCAGTCCGGCAATGCCGCGCTCGAAGGCGCGACGATTGGGCAGGGCCGTCAGCGGATCGGTCAGCGCGCGGGTTTTCCAATGCTGCTCGCGGGCAATCTGGTTGAGCTCACGGTCGACGAACAGGCCGAGCAGCACCGAGGCGAACACCGAAGCGGCGACCATATAGGGGCCGATCAGGCTCAGCAGCGTCGCCATGCTCGCATAGCCCATGCTCATGCCGGTGAAGAGATAGCACGAGACTACGAGGCCCAACACAACCAGGTGCCGCGCCTTGATGCGCGTCCTGGGGCGCAGGAAATAGCGCCAGCCCAGTCCGAGCAATGCCGCCACCGCGATTCCCACCGCACCGGGTAGCGCTGCCGCGCCGCCAAGCCAAATCCGGTAGCCAGCGCCGACCACCACGGCGACCAGCGCCGCCGGCCAACCGCCGAAGGCGGCGGCAAAGCCCACGATAAGCGCACGCGAATCGACCATCACGCCCTGCCCGATATGGGCCGGCGCCATCATGGCGACAACCGCGCCGATGCCGAAGATCACCCCGTGGATCAGCGAGCGCAGGATGGGATGCCAGAGTTGCCGCTCGACTGCGCCAAAGGCGATAGCCAGCAGCGCCAGCAGGCTGACGCCGTGGATCAGGGCGAGAAGCAGTTCCTGGACGAGCATGGCTTGCGGACCGGCTCCGGGCATCGAATGGCACCATTTGCCGATAGAAGCGTAAGCGAGGCGTGAACTTGCGGCCGCGCCCGCGACAACTCCGTCCAGCGCCGTTAATGCGGGGTAAAGGCCTGCGACCTTTGCAAATTTCACTAAATTGCCACGATTGCCCAAGGTTTTGTTTACATCCGATCCCTAGGCTGAATGTCGGGCTATCAGCGAAAAGGAGGTCCGGCATGAATTCCGACCTCTCGATGCAGATGATGCAGATGAACTCGGTCAAGCTGCAGAACAGCATGCAGATTGCCGTGTTCAAAAAAGCCAACGAGATGCAGACCGACCTGATCAACACCCTGATCGAGGTGTCGCAGTCGGCACCCCCGCCCGGCCAGGGCACCAAGGTCGACAAAACGGCCTAGCAAGCAAGGAGACCGCCGATGAGCGCCCTTGGAATTGGCCCAGCCGTCATGATCAATCGCCTTGTCCACCGGGAAGGCGATGCCACCACACCCCACCTGGCCAAGGTCGCCAAGCTGCGCATGGACCTGATGGTCGCGGCCGACAAGGAAGAGGCCAGGCAGGCGCTGTTCAAACCGGCAGACGAAGTCGAACCGACACTGATCGATTCCGGCGCCGTGGTGGACAGGCTGGTCTAGAGCATGTCTCCCGAAAGTGGGCCCGGTTTCGGGACAAAGACATGCGTGAAATCAAAAGGCTAAAGCGAACGGAGCGAATCTGAAAGATCGCGACTCGCTTTAGACCCCAAGCTCCAGCAGCTTTTCGATCACCGCTTCGCCATCGGGCGTGTCCCAATGCGCCGGGCCCTGCAACACGGCCAGTTCGCACCCATTCTCATCCAGCACCAGCGTCGCCGGCAGGCCGATCGCCACCGCCTGCTGCTTGAGCCGTTCGAACGCGGCAAAGGTGTTGTCGGCATAGAGCGGCAGGTTGTTAAAGTTGTTCTCGTCGAGGAAGGCCTGCGCCTTTTCAAGCCCACCCTCGCCAATGTCGAGATTGACAGGCAGCACCATGAAGGCGTCCGAATTGTATTTGGTAGCCAGGGCATCGAGCGCGGGCATTTCCTCGCGGCACGGCACGCACCAGCTTGCCCAGAAATTGACCAGCAGCGCCTTGCCCTTGAAATCGGCAATGGTCATCGCGGTGCCGGCAGCGTCCTTGAAGGCCATGGCCGCATAGCCCCGGCCCTCGCCGGTGCCGTTGAGTGCGGCCAGCTCGCCCACCGCCGCCATGTCGATGGCTGCGGCATCCTCGGCCTGCACCGGGCATTCCTTTGCCTGCCCGGCATTGCCGAGCCACACCCACGCCGCTATAGCTACCGCCAATCCCACAAGGCCCAGGATGACCCATAGCCGGACCCGGCTCGTCGCTCCGGGGCGGGGTGCTTGCGTGTCGGTCATAGAGGTCTCCGGAAATGAGCAACAAGATGTGGGGCGGACGGTTTGCCACCGGCCCCGACGCCATCATGGAAGAAATCAACGCCTCGATCGGGTTCGACCAGCGCCTGTTCCGCCAGGATATTGCCGGATCGATTGCCCATGCCACAATGCTCGCCGAGACGGGCATTCTGACGCATGAAGACCGCGACAGCATTGTAGCGGGTCTAACCGAGGTGCTGGCCGAAATCGAGGGCGGCAGCTTCACGTTCTCGCGGGCGCTGGAAGACATTCACATGAATGTCGAAAGCCGGCTGCGCGAAAAGATCGGCGATGCTGCCGGCCGGCTGCACACGGCCCGCTCGCGCAACGACCAGGTGGCGACCGATTTCAAGCTCTATGTGCGCGACACCATCGATACGCTGGTGGTGCAGGTGAACACCTTGCAACTGGCGCTGGTGACCCGCGCCGAGGACGAAGCCGAGACCATCATGCCCGGCTTCACCCATTTGCAGAGCGCCCAGCCGGTGACCTTCGGCCACCACCTGCTCGCCTATGTCGAAATGCTCGGGCGCGATGCCGGGCGGCTGCTCGACGCACGCAAACGGTTGAACGAAAGCCCGCTGGGCTCGGCCGCGCTGGCCGGTACGCCCTACCCTATCGACCGGCACATGACGGCCGAAAAGCTCGGCTTCGACCGCCCGACGGCCAATAGCCTCGATGCCGTGTCCGACCGCGATTTCATCCTCGAAACCCTGGCCGCCGCTTCGATCTGCGCCATGCACCTGTCGCGCTTTGCCGAGGAAATGGTGATCTGGAGCAGCGCCCAGTTCGGCTTCGTGCGGCTTTCCGACAAGTTCACCACCGGCAGCTCGATCATGCCGCAGAAGCGCAATCCCGATGCCGCCGAACTGGTGCGCGCCAAGATCGGCCGTATCCTGGGCGCGCTCACCAGCCTGCTCGTGGTGATGAAGGGGCTGCCGCTGGCCTATTCCAAGGACATGCAGGAAGACAAGGAAGTCGCCTTCGACGCGCTCGACGCCCTCTCCCTGTCATTGGCCGCCATGACCGGCATGGTCGGCGATCTGGTGCCCAATCGCGAGCGCATGCGGGCTTCGGCTTCGGCAGGCTTTTCCACCGCCACCGACATAGCCGACTGGCTGGTGCGCGAGATCAACATCCCCTTCCGCGACGCCCACCATATTACCGGACAGATCGTTGCCCTGGCCGAGCAGAAAGGCTGCGGTCTCGAAGGACTGACCATCGAGGACTTCAAGTTCATCGACCAGCGCATCGACAGCCGCATCCACAAGGTTCTAACCGTCGAAGCCTCGGTCGCCGCAAGGCAGAGCTATGGCGGCACGGCCCCCGCCAACGTGTTGATCCAGGCCGCGCGCTGGAAAACCGAACTCACCGGCCAGCCGCATGAGCCGAGGCCCCTGGGCAAGAAGAAGCATGGCGGCCATGGTGAAGGGGGGGGTTGAGTAATTTGTGGCGAGCCCCGATCCTACCCCTCTCCCCTTGAGGGAGAGGGCGGAAATTCTTCGTCCAGAAGAATTTCCGGGTGAGGGGTTCTGCGCCATCCTATGCTTCAATGCTTATAGATGGCGCAGGACCCCTCATCCGCCCTTCGGGCACCTTCTCCCTCAAGGGGAGAAGGGAAGAACGGAGAGAACATTGCATAACAAAAGCAGACAGATGCGCCTCACCGAGCGTCATGTCGGCTATCTCAGCCCCGAGGCGCCCTCCGAGGATATGCCGCCGCCGCCATCAGGCATGCGCATCGCGACACCGGAAGACTTCACCGCCACCATTGCCCAGTTGTTGCCGCCCGATCACGACCATGACGAAGTCTGGATCTTCGCCTATGGCTCGCTGATCTGGAAACCGGCCTGTGACTTCGTCGAGATGCGTACCGGGCTGGTGCGCGGCTGGCACCGCGCCTTCTGCCTGGGCTGGAACAACCGCTTTCGCGGGTCGGACGCCAATCCTGGGCTGATGCTGGCGCTCGATCGCGGCGGCGCCTGCAATGGCGTGCTCTACCGCCTGCCGCCGGGCAAGATCGATGAATGCCTGACCAAGCTGCTGGAACGCGAAATGGGCTGGCTGCCGTCATCCTTTCCGCCGCGCTGGGTCAATGCGCGGAGTGGCGACCGGGTGATCCGCGCCATCACCTTCTGCATCGACCGCCATTCCGGCCGCTACGTCTCGGGCCTCACCATCGATGCCATAGCCGACGTCCTGGCGACCGCCGTGGGCTCTCGCGGCTCGATGGCCGAATATCTCTTCGCCACCGTGCGGCATCTCGAGGAGATAGGCATCCACGATCCCCACCTCTGGCAATTGCAAGCGCTGGTCGCCGACCGCATCGAAGCCGCTTATGAGCCGGATCGGTAAGTCTTGCTTTTGTTTTCGGTAGCAGTGAACTACGGAACTATCAACCTCTCTCAATGTCATTCCGGCGCAGGCGTGACATCGTGGGTGTGGATATTTTGAGGACGATGCCTTGGTCCACCATTTCGAACACCGCGACGGCACCCTTTTTGCCGAGGACGTCAACCTGAACGACCTCGCGGCCAGGGTCGGCACGCCCTTCTATGTCTATTCCAGCGCCACTCTGCGCCGGCATGTGCGGGTGGTGAAGGCCGCCTTCGAGGGCATCCCCACCCTCCTCGCCTATGCCATGAAGGCCAATTCCAACCAGGCTGTGCTCAAGCTGATGGCATCGGAAGGCGCCGGAGCCGATGTGGTCTCGCTGGGCGAGTTGGAGCGCGCTCTGGCCGCCGGCATCAGGCCGGAGATGATCGTCTTTTCCGGCGTCGCCAAGACCGTCGCCGAAATGCGCCGCGGGCTTGAGGCCGGCATCAAATGCTTCAACGTCGAGAGCGAGCCCGAGCTCGAACGTCTCTCCATGGTCGCCTCGGACATGGGCCTCACCGCCCATATTTCCGTCCGCATCAACCCCGATGTCGACGCCCGCACCCATGCCAAGATTTCCACCGGCAAGGCCGAGAACAAGTTCGGCATCCCCTATGCCCGCGCCCGCGACGTCTATCGCCGCATCGCCGAATTGCCCAATGTCGAGGCCGTCGGCGTCGACATGCATATCGGCAGCCAGCTGACCGATCTTGAACCCTTCGGCACCGCCTTTGGCCTCATGGCGGAGCTGGTCAAGACCTTACGCGCCGATGGCCACGATATAAGCCATGTCGATGTCGGCGGCGGGCTGGGCATCCCCTATCATCACGATCAGGAAGCCCCCCCGCACCCCGAGGCCTATGCCGCTGTGATCCGCGACAAGGTCGGCCAGCTCGGCTGTACCCTGGTGATCGAGCCGGGGCGCCTGCTCGTCGGCAATGCCGGCCTGCTGGTGACCAAGGTGGAATATGTGAAGGAAGGCGGCACCAATTTCGTCATCGTCGACGCGGCGATGAACGATCTCATCCGCCCCACGCTTTACGAAGCCCATCACGACGTGGTGCCGGTCAACCACTCCAACCTCGCCCCCATCACCGCCGACATTGTCGGCCCGGTCTGCGAAACGGGCGACTATCTCGCCAAGGCCCGCACCATGCCCGGCGTGAGGGAAGGCGACTTGCTTGTGGTGATGAGCGCCGGCGCCTATGGCGCAGTCATGGCCTCGACCTACAATTCGCGGGCGCTGATCCCCGAAGTGCTGGTCGATGGCGACAGGTTCCATGTCATCCGCCCGCGCAAGAGCCTCGACGAGCTGATCGCACTGGATTCAGTGCCCGACTGGGTGTGAGACAGGCCTACTGTTCCCGCGCCTGCCGGGCCAGCGACAGCACTTCCACCGGCTTGCCTGCCAGCGCGTCGTCGACCTTGGCGATCAGGTCGGCTAGGGTGAAGGGCTTGGTGATGACATCGTAGATCAGCGCCTCGAGCCCATGCGCCCGCTCGCGCTGGTCGGCAAAGCCGGTCATCAGCACGATGATGATGCCGGGATATTTGGCCGCCACATGCAAAGCCAGTCCGATGCCGTCCATGATCGGCATCTTGATATCCGACAGCAGCAGGTCGAAGCGTCCGTTCTCGGCATCGACCGTCTCCGCGGCAAGGCCGCCATCCTCCTCGGCCACCACTTCATGGCCCTTCATCGTCAGGGCGCTGACCACGAAGGCGCGTACCGAGGGATCGTCTTCGGCAACCAGAATGCGGGCCATCAATGCTGCTCCGGAATAGTAGTATTGGGTTCGGATGCTTTGGCCGCCGGGGCCTCGGCACGGTCGTTGGCGGCCCTGGCACCCGCCGCGACTATGGGGATGCTCTGCCCGCCGGCAAAGCTGAGGCGAACCCGTGTCGCTTCGCCCGGCGGCAAGGGGAGCTGGGTATCGAAGGTCGAGCGCTCGCCGCCCATCAGGTCGCGCACCGAAGGCGCGACGCTCCATTCATAAATGCCCTGGCCATGCGCATCGATCAGCGTCACCACGACAGGCGGCACCGGCACCGGCTCGGGCATCATGCCGACGATCTGCGCCGACACGACAAGCACTTCCTTGCCGTCGCGCAGCGTGCGCAGGCTCGATACGTTGGAGAAATCGAGCCCCACGACATTGACGCCCAGGCCCACCGCCGCATAGACGCCGGCCATGGCCGGAAAGCGTTCCACCACCTCGATGCGGCCGAAATAGCCGGTAACCAGGATCAGCCCGAGCGCGACGAAGCCGGCAATCCGCGACGTGCGGCGCAGCCGCGCCAGCGGCAATTCGGCCGCCATGGCCGTCTGCCGGCGCGTGAACGCCATCTGGCGCTTGCGCAGGACGGCCGCATCGGCCTTGGCCGCCGCGCTGGACATGCTGGCCGCCTGCATCTGCTGTTCCAGTTCGAGGCGCCGCGTGACGTCGCTCGCCACGGCGCGTTCCTCGGCCGTCAGGGCCTCGTCGAGCCCGTCTTCGGCCATGGCCTCGAAGGCGTCCTTCTGTGCCGGGGTGGCATCATCCCTGTCGAGCGCCTGCTGCTGCCAGGCACGTTGGCAATGGGCGCATTGCACCTTGCGGCCGGCCGAACCGATGGCCTCGTAGGTCACCTGATACTTGGTCTGGCAATGTGGACAGGTGATAATCATCGGGCCAGACGGAAGGGAGGACGGAATTGGTCACTCCCGACCCTAAAGGGCGGGGGTTAAAACTCCTCAAACCATTCCGCCACTTCCGCCAATCCACCACATTTGCGCCGCTTTCGTGCCCGCAAGCAGGCTGCCATGCGCAAGCGGGCGCCATGGCTGTTATGATGCGCCCGACACCTGATTCGCCTTGATCTGCGCACCAATTGCGGAGCCTCCATTCTTGATCGAGTTTTCCAATGTCGGGCTGCGCTATGGTAACGGGCCCGAGATCCTGCGGGACCTGACCTTTTCGGTCGAGCCGGGCTCGTTCCATTTCCTCACCGGCCCTTCCGGCTCGGGCAAGACCAGCCTCCTTCGCCTGCTGCTGCTGTCGCTCAAGCCTTCGCGCGGCCGCGTCACCATGTTCGGCGAGGATGTGAGCAACCTGACCCAGGACCGCCTGCTGCAGATGCGCCGCCATATCGGCATCGTCTTCCAGGAATTCCGCCTGCTCGACCACCTGACCACCTTCGAGAATGTCGCTTTGCCTTTGCGCGTATTGGGCCAGCCGGAGAGCGAATACCGGCCCAATGTCACCGAACTGCTCGAATGGGTCGGCCTGGGCGAGCGCATGAACGCCCTGCCCTCGCTGCTGTCAGGTGGCGAAAAACAACGCGCCGCCATCGCCCGCGCCGTCATCGCCCGGCCCAAGGTGCTGCTGGCGGACGAACCCACCGGCAATGTCGATCCGGACCTGTCGAGCCGGCTGGTGCATCTTTTCGCCGAGCTCAACCGCACGCTGGGCATGACCATCATCCTGGCCACCCACGAATTGCCGCTGCTGGATCAGTTCAACTATCCGCGCATGCTGCTGAGCAAGGGCGAGCTGGTGATCCATGATTGAGCGCATTCTCCACCTCTGGCCTGCCCGTAAAGGCGCGGCCCCCATCGTTCCGGAAAAGAGCGTCGCCGGCCGCACGCTGCTGCTGCTCATCACCATCATGAGCTTCCTCTCCGCCGTGACCTTGGGCGGGGTGGTGCTGGTGCAGAAATCGGCCATCGCCTGGTCGGCCGATGTCGGCCGCGAAGTCACCATCCAGATCCGCCCGGTCGAGGGCGAAGTGATGGATTCCAACCTGCGCACTGCCGTTTCCCTCGCCGAATCGACGCCCGGCGTCGCCTCGGCGCGGGCGCTGACCATCGAGGAAAGCCAGCAACTGCTCGAACCCTGGCTCGGCACCGGGCTCGACCTCACCGCCATCGAAATCCCCCGCCTGGTCGTGGTGCAGCTCTCCGATCCGGTCGATGCCGATATCGAGGGGCTCGGGCGCAACCTGGCCGCCGTCAAGGGCGCCAGCCTCGATACCCATGCCGCCTGGCGGCAGCAGCTCAACACCATGGCCGGGACCATCGTGCTCTCGGGCCTGCTGGTGCTCATCCTGATCGGTGCCGCCACCGTGCTGGCCATTGTCTTTGCCACGCGGGGCGCCATGGCGACCAACCGCGAGATTGTCGATGTGCTTCACTATATCGGAGCCTCCAACAAGTTCATTGCCGGCGAGTTCCAGGGACGGTTCCTGTCCATCGGCCTGCAGGGCGGCCTGCTCGGCACCGTCGCAGCAATGCTGTTTTTCGCGCTGATCGGCACCGCGGCCGGCAACATGCTGTCGAGCGAGGCCGGCGCACAGGTGGGCGTGCTGTTCGGCCGTTTCGCGCTGGGCATCGACGGTATTGTCGGCATCGTCGCGGTGGTGCCCGTCATCGCCGCGCTGACTGCCATCACCTCGCGCGTCACCGTGCGGCGCTTCCTCGCCGAGACGTCATAGGTTCGGGAACGCGCTCGCCAAGGCGGCGTTTGCCCGCTAAGACGCTCAAAACGGCCCAAGCCGTGGGAGAGGTTCATGGCATTCGTGCAGGCAGTGCGATCAGCGCTGTTCTATTTCGTCTTTATCGGGCAGACGGCGATCATCGCCTTCATCATCGGTTGCATCGCGCTGATCAGCGGTCGCACCCCGCTCAGTTGGGCCATGGCCGTATTCTGGTGCCGTTCCAACCTGGCCTACCTGCGCGTCCTGACCGGGGTGAAGACGCTGGTCTCCGGCCAGGAGAACATCCCCGAGGGCGGCTGCATCATTGCCGCCAAGCACCAGAGCGACTGGGACGTCTTCTCGATCTTTCCCCATAGCGGCCGGCCCGCCTATATCGTCAAGAAGGAGCTGATGCGCATTCCCTTCTTTGGCTGGGCCGCCCGCTCGCTCGACTGTATCGAGGTCGACCGCAAGCGCGGCGCCGAGGCCATTCCCGCCATGATGGCCCAGGCCCATGCCGCCATCGATCGCGGCTGCCGCATCGTCATCTTCCCCGAAGGCACCCGCAAGGCGCCGCTGGCACCGCCCGACTACCGCCAGGGCATCGTGCGGCTCTATCTGGAGCTCAATGTGCCTGTCGTGCCGGTGGCGCTCAATTCCGGCCTGTTCTGGGGCCGTAATAGCCTGGTCATCTGGCCCGGCACCGCCGAAGCGAAATTCCTGCCGCCTATCGAGGCTGGCCTGTCGGCCGATGTCTTCCTCGACCGACTCAAAAAAGCCATCGAATCGGAGTCCAACGCCCTCATTCTCAAGGCCGAGGATCAGGGCCTGTCCCGCCCCATCGGACCTGAAATGCGCGAACGCCTTGATGCGCTGCGTCAGGCGGGCACCACCGCCCAATGACCACTACATATTGACGAAACCGGCAAACACCCACATACATATAGTCGTGATACATGAGGCCGCTTGACATGCCTCGCATTTTGTTCTATTTTTGTTCTTGTTCGATACCCGCTGTGGGGATAGCGTGATGGCCGGCAATATCGAGAACAAGGTTCTGATCCATGGCTTCGGCCGACTGAGCAACTGGCTGGGCCGCTCCGGGCGCGCCTATGGCCTGGTCAGCGAAAGCCTTGAACGCTTCGCCATGACCGATGCCGATCTCTACCTCGTGGCCCAGGGAAATCATGTGCTCTGGGTTGGCTCGACCGGAGAGCTGGTCGCCGATCCGATGAGCCGCACGCGCTTCCGCCTGGCGCTGGACTGCGCCACCAACGTCTTCCGCCTCATGACGCCCGGTGCCGCCGCCGAACGGCTGACCACCATCTGGGATCTCGAAGGCGCCGAACCCGCCCAGGGCGCGCAGGCGGCTTAACGTCATCGCACCCAGATTGCCCCCGTCATTCCGTTCCCCACCCACCGGCCGTCACCCTCGGCTTGACCCGAGGGCTCTGCACTTGCGGAGCACAGAGTAAGTGAAGTGCCCGCGGGCCAAGCCGCGGGTGACGATCGAGTATGTGGCGGAAGACCCGCGGATCAAGGCCGCGGTAGGCGGCTGTCGATAGGGGTGGAATTGCGCATGCGACTCCTCGCACAACCCCCTAGCCAAGCCTCCTCTCTTCCTCTATAGAGCCGAGCAATCCCTTTCAGAGATGAACTCTCTGGGCCGCTCTGCGGCGCAACGATATTGAATTCGGAGTACCGACCATGGCAGTGCCAAAACGAAAGACCTCGCCGATGAAGCGCGGCTTCCGCCGCTCGGCCGACGCTCTTGCCACCGCATCCTATGTCGAGGACAAGGATTCGGGCGAGCTGCGCCGCCCGCATCACGTCGACCTCAAGACCGGCATGTATCGCGGCCGGCAGATTCTCGACGTCAAGAAATAAGCCGAAAGGCGGTTTGGCGCTCATGCGCTCGATCTGATATTCGACGGCCGGTCCTGCAAGGGATCGGCCGTTTTGCTTTGTTCGCCGCCCCGGCGCGGCATTTCTACGGAGAATGGGATGAGCACGCGCGTTGAATCGGACACGATGGGCACCATCGAGGTCCCCGCCGACAAATATTACGGCGCGCAGACCGCTCGCAGCCTGATGAATTTCGATATTGGTGGCGAAAAGATGCCGACCGAGATCGTCACTGCCTTCGGTGTACTGAAGAAAGCCGCCGCCCTCGCCAATCACAAGCTCGGCCTGCTCGACGAAAAGACCCGCGACCTGATCGTCGCCGCGGCCGACGAAGTGATCGCCGGCAAGCTGGCCGACCACTTCCCGCTCGTCGTCTGGCAGACCGGCTCGGGCACCCAGTCCAACATGAATGTCAACGAGGTCATTTCCAACCGCGCCATCGAGATGGCGGGCGGCACCATGGGTTCCAAGAAGCCCGTGCATCCCAATGACCATGTCAATATGAGCCAGTCGTCCAACGACACCTATCCCACGGCCATGCATATCGCCGCTGTCGAGGCACTGGAAAATTACCTCTTCCCGCGCGTGGCTCTGCTGCGCGACACGCTCCATGCCAAGTCCGAGCAGTTCATGGATGTGGTCAAGATCGGCCGCACCCATTTGCAGGACGCCACGCCCCTGACCCTGGGCCAGGAAATCTCCGGCTGGGTCGCCCAGATCGACTATGCCGTCGCCGCCATCAAGGCCACCCTGCCCCAGCTCAGGGAATTGGCCCTGGGCGGCACCGCTGTCGGCACCGGCCTCAATGCCCATCCCGACTATGCCGTCGCGGTGGCCAAGGAAATCGCCACGCTGACCGGCCATGATTTCGTCACCGGGCCGAACAAGTTCGCACTGCTGGCCGGCCACGACGCCTTTGTCGGCACGTCCGGCGCGCTGAAGCAGCTCGCCGTTGCCTTCATGAAGATCGCCAATGACGTGCGCTGGCTGGCCTCAGGGCCCCGCTCGGGCCTGGGCGAGCTGACCATCCCCGAAAACGAGCCCGGCTCGTCCATCATGCCGGGCAAGGTCAACCCGACCCAGTCCGAAGCCATGACCATGGTCGTCGCCCATGTCATGGGCAATGACGCCGCGATCGGTTTTGCAGCGAGCCAGGGCAATTTCGAGCTGAACGTGTTCAAGCCCGTCATCGCCTACAATTTCCTGCAGGCCGTGCGCCTGCTGGCCGACAGCGCCAAGAGCTTCAACGACAATTGCGCCGTGGGCATCGAGCCCGACCGCAAGCGCATCAAGCAACTGGTCGACCAGTCGCTGATGCTGGTCACCGCGCTCAACCGCAAGATCGGCTACGACAACGCCGCCAAGATCGCCAAGACCGCCCACAAGAACGGCTCCACCTTGCGCGAAACGGCCATCGCGCTGGGCTTGCTGACAGGCGAGGAATTCGACGCCGAAGTGAAGCCCGAACAGATGGTCGGTCCGCTCAAGCTGAAGAAGTAAGCCCCCATCTCCTACCCCTCTCCCCTTGAGGGAGAGGGTGGTTCTTCCGCGTTCAGCGGAAGAACCGGGTGAGGGGTGCTGCGCTCGCCCATGCTTCAATGCGGATGGATAACTCGTGACCCCTCATCCGCCCTTCGGGCACCTTCTCCCTCAAGGGGAGAAGTAGGCACTCTTTGCTGCGGACCGCCAATCTGGCATGGTCCGCACAGGGAACAAGGAGAGCCAACTTGGTTGAACATGTCTATGTGCCACCGACCGGCGCCGCGCCGCGCCGCGCCGGCCCGTTCATTCCGCCTCTGCTGATCGTGCCGTTCCTGGTCTACAACCTGGTCGTCTTCATCTTCCTGGGCGGCAACCCGGCCGGCTGGAGCAATACGGCCTTTTCCATCCCCATGGTCTCGGGCGTGCCATGGGCCGTCTCCATCGGCGACCTGCTGGTCGTCGGCTCACTGATCCTCTTATTCTTCGAACTGCTGAAATCCACCCGGATCGGCACGGTCTCCATCCTCGAGCACATGCTCTCGATGATCGTCTTCGTGGTGATCCTGGTCGAATTCCTGCTGCTCGGCGCGGCATCGAGCTCGGTGTTCTTCATCCTGCTCGTCATGTCATTGATCGATGTCGTGGCCGGCTTCACCATGTCCATCACGTCAGCCACGCGCGACATGAGCATGGCAGGCCACTAGGCCCGCACTCAGGGCTCAGGCGACGATGCTCGTCCGAAATCCCATCGGCATGCGCTTGATACCGGCCCTGGCGCCATCGGCATAAGCCCCGATGGCGCCTTCGGCATTGCCACGCCGGCGCGCGCGCTGCGGCGCCAGATTGTTGCGTTCGGCGAGCAGCTGGCTGACGAAGGCGGCCGTGGTTTGGTTGCGCCGCAGCGAAGGGCGCGGGCGCGCGGCTTCGATCAACATCGGCAACCCGGCTTGCTTTGTTTCAGAACTGGCCATCTTTTGCCTCGCTTGTCTCAAAGCGGGCCAGCTTGTCTCAAAATGAAACAGAGGATCTGGCCCTGTGCCCTATTAGGGGCAATCGGCGTGCCAGATGCTAACGTTTTGTTAACGGTTTCCGCTCCCAAAGCGCGAAATGGTTAAATCAGAAATTGTCCTTGCCCTTGCGAATGGCCGCAAACACCTCGGCCGGGTCGGCGCCTTCGAGGCCATAATGCTTTGCCAATGCCGGATCGTCGGCGCGCAGGAACGGATTGGCCGCCTTGTCCTCGCCGAGCAGGAACGGGATTGTCGCCCGCCCGGCCTCGCGCAAGGCTGCCACCTCGGCCGCCCGCGTCTGCAGGGCTGCATTATCAGGGTCGATCGACAACGCGAATTTGGCATTGCTGGCGGTATATTCGTGGCCGCAATAAACCAGCGTATCGTCGGGCAATTCGCGCAGGGCCCTGACCCCGTCCCACATCGGCCCCGGCGTCCCCTCGAACATGCGCCCGACCCCGAGCGAAAACAGCGCATCGGCGGTGAACAGGTGCTTGCCCGCTTTGTCGTGGAAGACGATATGGCCCAGCGTATGGCCCGGCGCGTCATAGACGTCGAACGTGGTCTCGCCCAGGCGCAACCTATCGCCACCGGCCACCAGTTCATCGAGATCGGCGATCTTGTCTGCTTCGCCTCGCGGCCCGACCACCCTGGCGCCGAATTCCGCCTTGAGCTCGGGAATAGCCTCGACATGGTCGATATGATGATGGGTGATGAAGATGTCGGTCAGCGCCCAGCCGCGATGCACCAGCCCATTGCGGATAGCCGCCGCTTCCGGCGCATCGATGGCCGCGGTGCGGCCGCTTGCCGTGTCATGCACCAGATAGCCGAAATTGTCGCTCCGGGCAGGAAACACATCGACGATCAGACTCATGGGGGCACTCCGAAGCAGGGAGGTTGAAAGCTAGGGGCGCTGGCGCCACATGACAACCGCCCCGTTGGACAAGTTCTTGGGAAAGCGGCAGAGTTGCAGCCATGACCGCCGACGTCACCCGCCTCATCGCCTATTACAAATCTCCGCTGGGGCGCATTTCGCGCGCACTGGTGCGCGAGCAGGTTCTCGGGCTGGCCGGTGACGTGGCGGGCAAGCGCATCCTGGGGCTGGGCTTTGCCACCCCCTATATGCGCTTCACCCTGGAGAGGGCCGAGCGCGTACTGGCCTTCATGCCGGCGCGGCAGGGCGCCTCTGCCTGGCCGCGCGAAGGCCCGTCCCATACCGTGCTCTGCGATCCGCTGGAAATGCCGCTGACCGACGCGGCCATCGACCTTACCGTAGCCATCCACGCGCTGGAGCATGTCGCCGACGCCGAGGAACTGATGCGCGAACTGTGGCGCATCACCGCGCCGAACGGGCACCTGCTCCTCGTGGTGCCGCGCCGCAGGGGCATCTGGGCGCAGCGCGACAACACGCCCTTCGGCTCGGGCAATCCCTATTCCGGCGGCCAGCTTGATAAACTCCTGCGCGACCACAGCTTCGTCCCCGAAGCCTGGCGCGATGGCCTGTTCCTGCCGCCGTTCCAATCGTCGCTGGTGCTCAAATCCACTCGCTTCTTCGAGCGGGTCGGACGGCTGTTCGGCCCGGCCATGAGCGGGGTCATCTGCGTCCGCGCCCGCAAGGAGGCTTTCCCGGCGGTGCCGCGCCGCAAGCGCGAGGAACGCTTCGTGCGCGTACCAGGCCTGAGCACCGCGACCGCGCGGTCAAGCTGGAGCAAAGGGAGATTCCCGCTTTCGCGGGAATGACGTTGTGGGTTGATCAGCAGCCGTGGCGCATGTCCACCGCGTCATTCCCGCGAAAGCGGGAATCTCCCTTGCCTCCCCTCACGTGTCACCCTTTGCCTTCCCCTCTCACTTTGACTATGGTCCGCGCGGTTTTTCCGCCCAGATTGGCATCATGTCCGACGACACTATCCGCCCCACACCGCAGCCCGGCATTCTCGACGTTGCACCCTACCTGCCCGGCAAGTCGGGCGCACCGGGCAGCAATGCAATCAAGCTCTCGGCCAATGAAAGCCCCCTCGGCGCCAGCCCCAAGGCCGTGGAAGCCTTCCGCTCGGCCGCCGATCACCTCGAAATCTATCCCGAGGGCTCCTCGAAAATCCTGCGCGCGGCTCTGGCCGAAGTGCATGGCATCGACCCTGATCGCATAGTCTGCGGCAATGGCTCGGACGACCTGCTGCACCTGCTGGCCCAGACCTATCTCGGCGAAGGCGACGAGGCAGTGATGAACCGCTACGGCTTCTCGGTCTATCCCATTATCACCAAGGCGACCGGCGCCAGTATCGTCATGGTCGAGGAGACCGACTATACCGCCGACGTCGATGCCATGCTGGCGGCCGTGACGGAGAAGACGAAGGTCATCTGGCTGGCCAATCCCAACAATCCTACCGGCACCTATCTCAGCGACGCCGAAGTGCGGCGGCTGCATGCCGGTTTGCGCCCCGACATCCTCCTCGTCATCGACAGCGCCTATGCCGAATATGTTACCGCCGCCGATTATTCGGTCGGCCTCGATCTCGTGGGCGAGGCGAGCAATGTCGTCATGGTCCGCACCTTCTCCAAGATGGGGCTGGCTGCCGCGCGCATCGGCTGGATGGTGGGCCCGGCCCCTGTCGTCGACGCCATCAACCGCATCCGGGGCCCGTTCAACGTCAACCTGCCAGCGCAACTGGCGGGCGCTGCCGCCACGCACGATGTGGAGTTCAACGCCCGACTCAAGGCCCACAACGCCAAATGGCGCGAATGGTTGACGGCGGAACTCCATTCCAATTCCATGCGCGTCGTGCCCAGCCAGGCCAATTTCATCATGGTGCTGTTTGCCGACGCCGAATCCGCCGCCACGGCCTTCGAGACCCTGCGCGAGCGCGGCCTCATCGTGCGCGAGATCGGCCCGTCCTACGGCATTGCCAACGGGCTGCGCATTTCCATCGGTTCCGAGCAAGCCATGCGCGGCGTCGCCGGCATCCTCAAGGCATTGGTCAAGATTTCATGAGCGTTCATTTCCGCAAACTTGCCTTGATCGGCATCGGCCTCATCGGCTCCTCCATCGCCCTGGCCGCGCGGCGGCAGGGGCTGGTCGAAGTCATTTCCATCGCCACCCGCAGGCAGGAAACCCTCGACGAAGCGCGCGAACTTGGCCTGGGTGATATCTACACGCTCGACGCCGCCGAAGCGGTGCGCGGCGCCGATCTCGTCATCATCTGCACGCCCGTAGGAACCTATGCCGACGTGATGGCAACCATCGCCCCGGCGCTGGAGCCAGGCGCCATCCTCAGCGATGTCGGCTCGGTCAAGGGTCATGTGGTCAAGACGCTGGCCCCGCTCGTTCCGGCCGGTGTCAGCTTCATTCCCGGCCACCCGCTGGCCGGCACTGAACATTCCGGCCCGTCGGCCGGCTTTGCCGAGCTCTTCTCCGGCCGCTGGTGCGTGTTGACCCCCGGCCCGGAAGTCGATCCGGCCCAGACCGAGAAGCTGGCCACCTTCTGGCGCGCCATGGGCAGCCAGGTCGAAAGCATGGATGCCGGGCATCACGACATGGTGCTGGCCATCACCAGCCATATTCCCCATCTCGTCGCCTACAATATCGTGGGCACGGTGGCCGATCTGGAGGCCGCCACGCAGTCCGAAGTCATCAAGTTCTCGGCCTCCGGCTTCCGCGATTTCACCCGCATCGCCGCTTCGGACCCGGTGATGTGGCGCGACGTGTTCCTGACCAATCGCGAGGCGGTGCTCGAAATGCTCGGCCGCTTCCTCGAAGATCTCTCGGCCTTGCAGCGCTCGGTGCGCACCGGCGACGGCCCGGCGCTGGAAGCCCTGTTCACCCGCACGCGCGCCATCCGCCGCTCGATCATCTCGGCGGGGCAGGAAACCGCCGCACCCGATTTCGGCCGCACCCATGAAGCGCCGCCCGCGCCTGAAGTCCCCTTCGTGCGCGAACATGGCGGCGGCGACGACGCCTAGAACAGCGGCGGGACGGCGGCGATCGGCAGCAGCCCGGAGAACATGGCGCCGGCGCGGAAATTGATCTGGTTGGCATGCGAGCCATCCGGCCGCGGCGAGCCCAGCACCAGCGTCCGCCAAGGCTCCTGCAGCATCGGCCCGATGCGTTCGGCGACGCCGGTCGAGGTGACGGCAATTTCGCCATCGAGCTGGCCCTGCGGATCGAGCCGTATCTCACCGGTGGCGTCGAGCGTCGAGGTGGCATCGGTGCCGTGTATCGACACGACATTGAGCTTGCCGCCCGCCTGCTGCATGGCCGCCAGCAGCATCGGATCGCCCCAGTTCCTGACATCGTCGGGCAGGCCGGAAAGTTCGAGCTGCACCTCAGCATTGGTGTCCGTGAGCGTCAACCCCGGCCAGGCCGCGGTCTCCGCCCGCGCATAGAGCGCCAGCGCCGCCAGATGGCGCTCGGCATCGTGCTGCTCGGGAATATCGAACAGATGCACTTCCGCCAGCGGGCTCTGCGCGATCACCGCATCGCCGAACAGCGCATCGGTCCACACCAGGCCGGTGCCCGAGACCGAGGCACGGGCAATGCGCCAGTTATCCAGCCGCACGCTGGCTTCGAGCGTCGACCAGGCCACGCCATTGCGCATGCCGGTAAAGCTGTCAGTCAGTTGCAGCGGCCCCTTGGCCGAGGCCAGCACATGGAATGGCGCATAGACACGAATGCTGGCGCGAATGCCGGGGACGTCCACCTCGATATCGCCAGTGACGATATGGGCCGTGACGCAATCGACATCGAAGCGGAACGGAAAGCCAGTCACGCCCAGCGCCTCGCAACTGACGCGCGGCGTGGTGACCCCATCGGCCTGCGCCAGGGCCTGGATATTCTGTTTGACCACGCCCGCCAGCACCAGCCACGCCGCGCTCCATAGCACGACGACCGCCACCACGACACTACCGAGAATGATGATTCGCTTTTTCATGGGCGGCACTCTTACCTGCGCTGGCGGCCAGACCAAAGCATCTTCATCACCAGCGGCATTTCATCGGCGGTAAATCCGGGTCGCGCCAGTATCGCATGGCTTCTATTGAGACAGCGCAATTGCCTTGGCCGGCAAGCTTGCCTAGGTTTCTGTTCAGGTTATGGCGATGCACGATACGGACGATACAGCGACCCACTGGGTCTTCGGCTACGGTTCCCTGATCTGGAATCCGGGATTTGCCCATGTTTCGGCGCAACAGGGCCTGCTCAGGGGCGCCCATCGCAGCCTCTCCATCGTCTCGCACCACCATCGCGGCACGGTCGAACGGCCGGGGCTGGTATTCGGGCTCACCCGCGGCGGTTCCTGCCGCGGCATGGTGTTCGAAGTGGCCGATGCCGACTGGAAAGACGTCTATGCCTATCTGCAGGACCGCGAGCAGGTTACGGCAGTCTATCGCGATGTCCAACGCCCGGTGCGACTGGCCGATGGCCGCACCGTCAGCGCATTGGCCTTCCTGGTCGACGAACGGCATGAGCAGTTTGCCGGCCAGTTGAGCCTCGATCAGCAGCTGGCCATGGTACGATCAGGGGTGGGCCTTTCCGGCCGCAATATCGACTACGTGCTCAATACCGCGCGCCACCTGCGCGAACTGGGCATCCGCGACCGGCAATTGATGGCGCTGGCCGACCTGCTGGCAGGCGATGCTGCCGCCGTCGCCTAGAGCGACAGCCGCCCATTCTCCCCGACACAATCGGCGCGGGCACCATATTCGATGACACGGCCCTCGATGATGGCGGCAATGCGCAACATGCCCGCCGATGGTCGCGCCGGCTGGCGCAACAGCGGATTGGGCAATGCCGTTACAAGCAGCGTCGCGGTGCGCCAATCGAGATTTTGCGGCGCGATACCGAAGGCGCGGCGCGCCCCGGCCGCCACCCCGAACTGTCCCTCGGGCCCCCATTCGGCGATGTTGAGATAAATCTCCATGATCCGCCGCTTGGGCAGCACCAGATCGATATAGAGCGCCAGCGGCACTTCCAGCGCCTTGCGGACCACGCTTTGCCCGTTCCACAAGAACAGGTTCCGCGCCACCTGCATGGTGATGGTCGAAGCGCCCCGCGCATCCTCCCCGGCCATGAAATTCTGCACCTCGTCGCGCAAGGCCCCGAAATCCACGCCCCAATGCCGGCAGAACTGGCCATCCTCGGACAGGATCACCGAAGCCTTGAGCCGGTCTGAAATATCGGCGAGATCGCGCCATTCCCGATCCACGGGGCGACCGGAGAGCGTGCGCGCCAGCATGGGCACCGAGAGTGGATCGACGAACAGATAGACCGGCGTCAGCACGACGGGAATGGCGACGAGCACGGCCATGACGAGCGCCACGGGCCGGAGGATCCGCCAGATGCCTTTGGGTTTGCCGCGTCGTACCATGCAGGTCCAATAGCGGGCGATGGCCGCAGAATCCAGTGCCACGCCACCTTGCCGCCATGCTCATGAACGGCTAGCAACAAGCCATGTACGACTTCGCCGCCGACATCGCCGACTGTGCCAAAGCCGTGGAAGCGGGGCTGGCCCAACAGCTCGATGCCGGGCGCCTCACCGGCCCCGGTCCCGCACCCGGTCGGCTGATTGCGGCCATGCGCCATGGCAGCCTGGCCGGCGGCAAGCGGCTGCGCCCGCTACTGGTTCGCCAGGCCGCGGCGATCTTCAACATTCCCGCCGCGCAGGCGCTGACGGCGGGCCTCGCGGTGGAAATGGTCCACTGCTATTCGCTGGTCCATGACGACCTGCCGGCCATGGACGATGACGACCTGCGCCGCGGCCGTCCCACCGTGCACAAGGCCTATGACGACGCCACCGCCATCCTGGCCGGCGATGGCTTGCTCACCCACGCTTTCGGCCTGCTCGCCGACCCCGCCTGCCACCCCGACCCCGCGGTGCGCATCGCACTGGTGGCCGAACTGGCTGTCGGCTCCGGCGCCGGCGGCATGGCGGGCGGACAGATGCGCGATATCGAGGGCGAACAGGCGGGCCTTTCGCCCGAGGAAATTTCTACCATGCAGGCGATGAAGACCGGCGCGCTTATCCGCGCCAGCGTCCGCATGGGCGCCATTCTGGGCGGCGCCGATGCGCGAGCGCTGTCGGTGCTCACCCTCTATGCCGAACTCGCCGGCCGCGCTTTCCAGCTTGCCGACGACATTCTCGACGTTACCGCCACGCCCGAAGCCATGGGCAAGGCCACCGGCAAGGATGCCGCGCTGGGCAAGCAGACCCTGGTTGCGACGCTCGGTCTCGAGGGCGCGCAGGCCCGATTGAACCAGACGGTCAATGAAGCATTGTCCACTCTGCGCACCTTTGGCCCCAAGGCCGACGGATTGCGCGCCACGGTGCGCTATTTCGCCAGCCGGGAGAACTGAGCTTGGCCATCCTCGCCAGCGTCAATATCGGCGCGCCCCAGCCCATTCCCGGCAAGAGCGGCAAGACCGGCATCTACAAGACCCCGGTCGAGGGCGACGTGGCCATCACGCGCGAAGGCGTGGCTGGCGATGCGGTGATGGACAGCAAGCATCACGGCGGCCGCGACCAGGCGGTCTATCTCTATTTCAGCGACGACTATCTCTGGTGGTCGGGTGAACTGGGCCGGGACATCGCGCCCGGCACCTTCGGCGAAAACTTGACCATTGGCGGCGTCGAAGGGCGCCATGTGGCGGTCGGTGATCGTTTCACCATCGATAAGCTCGTGCTCGAAGTGACCTCGCATCGCACGCCCTGCAATGTCTTTGCCCTGCGCATGGGCGATCCGAAATTCGTCCGGCGCTTCCACCGCGCCGGCCGCCCCGGCGCCTATTGCCGCGTCATCAGCGAAGGCGCGCTGCATGTCGGCCAGCCGGTGCGCTACACGCCCTTTGCCGGCGAGCGGACGAGTGTGAGCGATTTGATGGCGCTCGATGGCGTGCGCGGGCCCGACCCCGCCATTCTCCGCCGGGCGCTATTGGCGCCCGTCCACTACAAGATGCGTGCCGATTTCGAAGACAAGCTGGCGCGACTGTTCTGAAAGTTCCCCGATGAGCCTCCAATCCGTCCAGACCGACCTGGCCAGCCGCGCACCCGACCTTGCGGTGATCGTCACCGACGCCTCCACCGCCACCGTGCAACTGGCGGCCGAAGTGCATGGCGTCGAGCCGGGCCAGATTGCCAAGACCCTGTGCATCCGCGTCAGGGACGAGGAATTCCTGCTGGTGACGCGCGGCGATGCGCGGCTGGACAACCAGAAGTCCAAGGCCGCCTTTGGCGGCCGCCCGCGCATGCTGGGCGCCGAGGATGTGCTGCGCCTCACCAGCCACCAGGTCGGCGGCGTCTGCCCCTTCGGCCTGCCCGCGCCGCTGCCGATCTATCTCGATGTGTCGCTGAAGATCTATGACCTCGTGATCCCGGCGGGTGGCGACACCCACGCTTCGGTCAAGCTCACGGTCGATCGGCTGGCCGCGCTCTGCGGCAACAAATGGGCCGATGCCTGCATACCGCCGGGCGAACCCGCCGCTAGCTGAGGTTTCCGGTCAGCGCCAACGCCGCCAGCACCAGCAGCAGCATGCCGACCCAGAACCAGCGCCGCGGCGAGGACTGGAAGGGCGTGAACAGGCGCCGGAAGAAATCGCTCATTCCGCCGCCGTCTTCTGGCCCGAGCCGAACTTGCGTTCGATATAGTCGGCGACCATGACCTTGAACTGATCGGCCACGTCGGCCCCGCGCAGGGTGGCCACCTTTTCGCCATCGACAAAGACCGGGGCGGCAGGCGTCTCGCCGGTGCCGGGCAGCGAAATGCCGATATTGGCATGCTTGCTCTCGCCCGGCCCGTTGACGATGCAGCCCATGACCGCCACCGACAGCGTCTCGACGCCCGGATAGCGCTCGCGCCATTCCGGCATGGAGGTGTTAAGATGGTCCTGGATATCCTTGGCCAGTGTCTGGAACGTGGTCGAGGTGGTGCGACCGCAACCGGGGCAGGCCGCCACGACAGGCAGGAACTGGCGGAAGCCCATGGTCTGCAGCAGTTCCTGCGCCACCTTGACCTCGGTGGTGCGGTCGCCGCCCGGCTCGGGCGTCAGTGAAATGCGGATCGTGTCGCCAACGCCCTGCTGCAGCAGGATACCCAGAGCCGCCGAGGAGGCGACGATGCCCTTGGAGCCCATGCCCGCTTCGGTGAGGCCGAGATGGAGGGCATAGTCGCAGCGCGAAGCCAGGTCCTGATAGACCGCGATCAGGTGCTGGACGTCCGACACTTTGGTCGAGAGGATGATCTTGTCCCGTCCCATGCCGAGCTCTTCGGCCCGCTTTGCCGACAGCAGCGCCGACTGGATGATCGCCTCGCGCTGCACCGCCGCAGCCGAAATCGGCGCATCCGAAACCGCGTTCTCGTCCATGAGCCGGGTGAGAAGTTCTTCGTCGAGAGACCCCCAGTTGACCCCGATGCGGACCGGCTTGTCGTATCTGTTGGCGATGTCGATCAGCGTCGAGAATTGTGTATCGCGCTTGGCCTTGAAGCCGACATTGCCCGGGTTGATGCGGTATTTGGCCAGCGCCTCGGCACAGGCCGGATGGTCGGTCAGCAGCTTGTGGCCGATATAGTGAAAGTCGCCCACCAGCGGCACGTCATAGCCCATGAAGGCCAGGCGATCGCGGATGATCGGCACCGCGGCGGCCGATTCATCGCGATCCACGGTGATGCGCACGATTTCCGAACCGGCCCGCGCCAGTTGCATGACCTGCTTGACCGTCGCGTCGATATCGGCGGTATCGGTATTGGTCATCGACTGCACGACCACGGGTGCGCCGCCGCCGACCAGCACGCCCCCGACATTGACACCTACCGATTGCCTGCGCATTGCCGGGCCAGCCATGAAACACCTCTGGAGTTCTGAGGGAGAAATAAGCCCGCAAGGGTAGAGACGCAATGTTTCTCGATTGTGTCGAACGGACGCGGGCCAAGGGCCGCATCTTGAATGCGTCCGCGCAAGGACCATCTATGGGCTATGTTCAAGATGCTCCTCCCCCGCCTCGTCCTCTTTCGCAAGGAAGTCGTCCAGCTCTGGAAGGCTTTCTGGGCGCCCGAGACCCCGCTCCATCTCAAGGCCGCGACGCTGTTCGTCGCCTTCTACCTGGTCAATCCGCTCGACATCATCCCCGATGCCATCCCCCTGCTCGGCTGGGTCGATGACATGATCCTGGTGCCGTTGATGGTGAGCTGGATCGTCAGCCGCCTGCCGCGCCCGGTCTATGCCGGCAGGTATGGCAAGACGGTCGATGGCCGCGCGCGGCGGCTTTAGCCGCAGGCGATTTGACAAAGCACGTTATATGGCCATGATGCCAGCTATGAGCCGGTTTTTTACTGCTGCACGCCTGTTTGAGAGTCGCCTTCGCAAGGCAGGCTGATCGCCTGGTGTTGCTACCTGCCTGATGGGCAAGAGCGGCACCAGGACTGCATCACTTAGCTCCCCCCAAAACCTGAACATGCTCCCCATGCCACCGCGCATGGCGATGACGCATGCTGTCTGCAAGGCGACACCAAATGACGTTCAAATACTCCGTAACCCTGCCCATCAGCGGCGGCGACAAGCTGCGCCGTTTCCGGGAATGGGCCGAAAAGCACCTGCCCGAACTGAGCTATAGCCTGCCCCCGCAGACCCCGATCAAGACCGAGACCATGACCATCCGCCTGCTCAACGTCGAAGACCGGGCGCGCATCCTGCAGACGCTCGCTGCGACCCCATTGTCATGAGCTGGAAAGGAAAACCTCATGCGCAGCCTGCGCTATTGCAAATCCTGCTCCGGCCCCCGTCCACGGGCAGCCCGCCGCTGTCCCTGGTGCCACCGGCCCTATGACGGCCGGTCGTCCGGACCTGAACGTCTTTTCACCCACTTCGAGGGCGGATCAGGTGCCGATGCCGCCACGCCAACCAGGAGGCAAGAGCGCCAATGACCACGATTTCCTTGTCCGATTGGGGCCAATCGCCCCAGATACTGGTGGGTGAAAGCGAACACCGCCTGCTGACGGCCACGGCATTGACCAATATCGGCGCCGATGCCGAGCGCACCGATTTCCTGCTCTATGAGCTGGATCGCGCCCAGATCGTGCGGGATGCCCTGCTGCCCCACGATGTCGTGCGCATCGGCAGCATCGTGCACTACAGGCCGATGCCGGGCGACGAACGCATCGTCAAGCTCGTCATCCCGGAGAACGACGAGGCCGCCGGCGCCTATCGGCTCACGGTCACGTCCGTCCATGGGGCAGCCCTGCTCGGACTAAGGCCAGGCCATATCATGACCTGGCTCGACCCCGACGGCACGACACAGCGCCTCAAGGTGCTGCAGGTGACCAATCCCCTGCCCGGAGACGATCCGGGACCAATCGCAGCATAACTTTGCCAAGAGAAGAGGCCCGGATCACTCCGGGCCTTTGTTATTCGAATCTGACCAGCAAATCCTTGGCGTCGATCTGGTCGCCCGGCTTGATGAAAAGCTCGGCGATCACCCCGTCTATCTCGGCATGCAGCGCCGTTTCCATCTTCATGGCTTCAATGGAACACAGCACGTCGCCTGATGTCACATGCTGGCCTTCCTTGACGGCCAGCGTCGAGATGACGCCCGGCATTGGTGCGCCGACCTGTTTGGAGTCGCCGGGCACCGCCTTGGCCCGCACCTTGACCTCGCCGACCTTGAGGCGATCGGGCACCAGGATGGTGCGCGGCTGGCCATTGAGATCGAAGAATACCCGCACCTCGCCCTTTTCATTGGTCGGGGCGCGGCCGAGATAGTTGACGACCAGCGTCTTGCCCTTCTCGATATCGACCAGCAGTTCATCGCCCTCTTCGAGGCCGTAGAAATAGACCGGGGTTGGCAGCACTTCGGTCGGGCCGTAGCGATCCTGGGTCTTTTCGAAATCCGAATAGACCTTGGGATACATCAGGTACGAGGCGAGCCGCAGGTCGTCGATCTCGTGACCTACCTCGCCGGCGATCTTCTTGCGCTCGGCTTCGAGATCGACAGGCTTGAGATAGGAGCCCGGCCGCTCGGTCAGCGGCGTCTTGCCCTTGAGCACCTTCTTCTGCAGCGCCTTGGGGAAGCCGCCCGGCGGCTGGCCGAGGTCGCCGGCAAAGAACCCGACCACCGAGTCTGGAAAGGCGATATCCTTGTCTGGATTTTCCACGTCGGCCCGCTTGAGCCCGGCCGAGACCATGGCCAGGGCCATGTCGCCCACCACCTTGGACGATGGTGTCACCTTGACGATATCGCCGAACATCTGGTTGACGTCGGCATAGGTCTGGGCGACCTCGTGCCAGCGCGTTTCGAGCCCCAGCGAGCGCGCCTGTTCCTTGAGATTGGTGAACTGGCCGCCCGGCATTTCATGCAGGTACACTTCCGAAGCGCCACCCTTGAGGTCGCTCTCGAAGGCGCGATATTGCGTGCGCACCGCTTCCCAATAAAACGAAATCTGGCGGATCGCCTTGGCATCGAGCCCCGGATCGCGCTCGCCGCCGGCCAGCGCGGCGACGATCGAGCCCAGGGTCGGCTGGCTGGTCGTGCCGGAAAGCGCATCCATGGCCGCGTCAATCGCATCCACACCGGCTTCCACCGCCGCCAGCACCGTGGCCGACGCCGCGCCTGACGTGTCGTGGGTGTGGAGGTGGATCGGCAGGTCGATTTCCTGCTTCAGCGTCGCAATGAGCTTCCTGGCCGCGGCCGGCTTGAGCAGCCCCGCCATGTCCTTGAGGCCCAGCACATGCGCACCGGCCTTTTCGAGCTCCTTGGCCAGCCCGACATAATATTTGAGGTCGTATTTGGAGCGGTCGGGATCGAACAGATCGCCCGTATAGCAGATCACGCCCTCGGCGACCTTGCCCTCCTCGATCACGGCATCGAGCGACACCCGCATGTTCTCGACCCAGTTGAGGCAATCGAACACCCGGAACACATCGACCCCGCCGGCCGCCGCCTGCCTGACGAAGAACTTGACGACATTGTCGGCATAATTGGTGTAGCCGACGCCATTGCTGCCGCGCAGCAGCATCTGGGTCAGGATATTGGGCGCACCTTCGCGCACCTTGGCCAATCGCTCCCACGGATCCTCGTTGAGGAAGCGCATCGACACATCGAACGTCGCCCCGCCCCAGCATTCCAGCGAGAAAAGTGCAGGCAGGCCGCGAGAATAGGCCTGGGCAATCCTGGTAATATCGTAGGATCGCATGCGGGTAGCCAGCAGGCTCTGATGCGCATCTCGCATCGTCGTATCGGTGAACAGCACCCGCTTTTGGCTCTTCATCCACCGGGCCAAAGCCGCCGGGCCATCACGATCGAGAATCTGCCGGCTGCCCTCGACCGCGGCGAGAGCCGGGAATTCCGGCACCACCGGCGCCGCGGCTTCCGCGGGCGGCTTCGGCCGGTCGCGCACTTCGGGGTGCCCGTTGACCGTCACGTCGGCGATATAGCTCAGCAGCTTGGTCGCGCGATCCTTGCGCGGCTTGAAGTTGAACAGTTCCGGGGTCGTATCGATGAACCGCGTCGTATAGCGGTTCTCGACAAAGTCAGGATGGGTGATGATGTTTTCGAGGAAGGCCAGGTTGGTGGCCACGCCGCGAATGCGGAATTCGCGCAAGGCGCGATGCATGCGGGCGATGGCTTCCTCGGCCGATGGCGCCCAGCAGGTGACCTTTTCCAGCAGCGGATCGTAGAACCGGGTGATGACCGCCCCGGCATAGGCCGTGCCGCCATCCAGCCGCACGCCGAAACCGGTGGCGCCGCGATAGGCGGTGATACGGCCATAGTCGGGGATAAAATTCTGCTCGGGATCTTCCGTCGTCACCCGGCACTGGATGGCATTGCCGTTGAGCCGGATATTCTCCTGCAGCGGCACGCCCGATTCCGGCGTGCCGATCACTGCGCCATCCAGCAGGTGGATCTGCGCCTTGACGATGTCGATGCCGGTCACTTCCTCAGTGACCGTATGCTCCACCTGGATGCGCGGATTGACCTCGATGAAGTAGAACTTGTCGGTGTCGGCATCCATGAGGAATTCGACCGTGCCGGCGCCACGATAGCTGGCGGCATTGCCGAGACGGACGGCGGCATCCGTCAATTCCTTGCGCACAGCGTCGCTGAGGTAAGGCGCCGGGGCGCGCTCGACGACCTTCTGGTTGCGCCTTTGCACGGAGCAGTCGCGCTCATAGAGGTGGACCAGGTTGCCATGATCGTCACCGATCAACTGTACCTCGACATGGCGGGCCCGCTCGATCAGCTTTTCGAGATACATCTCGTCTTTGCCGAAGGCAGCCTTGGCTTCGCGCTTGCCTTCCGAGACTTCCGCGATCAGGGTCGATTCGTCCATGATGCGACGCATGCCGCGCCCGCCGCCGCCCCAGCTCGCCTTGAGCATCAGCGGATAGCCGATCTCGGCGGCTAGTTTCTTGATCTCGGCAGGATCATCAGGCAGCGCCTCGGTCGCCGGCACGACCGGCACATTGGACGCAATCGCCATGTTGCGCGCGGCAACCTTGTTGCCCAGGTCGCGCATGGTCTGCGCCCGCGGCCCAATGAAGATGATGCCGGCATCCTCGCAGGCATCGACGAATTCCGGGCTTTCCGAAAGCAGGCCGTAGCCCGGATGGATGGCATCGGCGCCCGAGATGCGGGCGATGCGGATATATTCGTCGATCTGCAGATACGCCTCGACCGGGCCCTTGCCCTTGCCGATCAGGTATGCCTCGTCGGCCTTGAAGCGGTGCAGCGCCAGCTTGTCTTCTTCGGCATAGGCGGCCACCGTCTTGAGCCCCAGCTCATTGGCGGCGCGGAATACGCGAATCGCGATTTCGCTGCGGTTGGCGACGAGGATTTTCTTGATGGGCATGTATGTCCGTCCGAGCAGGAGGGGTTATGGACCCTGACGGGTCCGGCTCAGGGTATGCGGGCGGCTGGCGACGGTTGCCCGTCCAACCGTCGAATAGAAAGTCTATGTGCGGCTGAGATGGCCTGCGAGGTGACTCATGTCGTAGCCGGCCTCGGCCGCCTCACGAATGATTTCGCTTGCCTCCATCTCCCCCGCCTGGCTCAGCGCCCACAGGGTAGTGGAGCGTGTTCCCGAACGACAGAAGCAGAAGACCGGACCCGCGCTCCCCTCGAGCACGGATTTGGTCTTTTCGACCATGTCGGGGGAAACCCCCTCACGGCCGAGCGGGATGGCATAATAGTCGAGGCCCGCGGCCTTGGCGGCCGCTTCGATAGTGGCGCTGTCCGGCTGGTCGGGCGATTCCCCATCCGGGCGATTGTTGATGATGGCGACGAAACCGGCGGCTTTGAGCGCGGCGACATCCTCGGGCCGAATCTGTCCCGAAACACTGACGCGATCGTTGATCCGCTTCAAATCCAAGTCACTACTCCCGCTGCCACATCGAGGCTTCCCCGGCCCCTTATATCCGTGCGGCCACGCCCGACGCAACTATGACTAAAGCCTACCTGTCATGAAGCTGTCAGCCTACCCCTGGCGTATGGCGGGCCAGGGCCTTGATCACCTGCTTGGCGGTGATCCTGCCGATTTGCCGCCCGTTCTCGTCCACCACCCCGACCCATTGGTGCTCGGCAAATAGCGGCAACACATCCTCGCAGCGGGCATCACGCGGCACCGATTGCGCGCATGGCTCGTGCTCGCCGACCTCCATGATCGAGCGCACATGGATGGCCCGCGCCTTGTTCACGTCGCGCACGAACTCCTCGATATGCTCATTGGCCGGCCGCAACACGATATCCTCGGGCTTGCCTATCTGCTGCACCGCACCATCCCTCAGCACGGCGATGCGGTGGCCGATCTTGAGTGCTTCATCGAAATCATGGGTGATGAACAGGATGGTCTTGCCCAGCGATTTCTGCAGCTCGATCAACTGGTCCTGCATGCCCGAGCGGATCAGGGGATCGAGTGCCGAAAAGGCCTCGTCCATGAGAATGATCTCGGTGTCGAGCGTCAATGCCCGCGCCAGCCCGACGCGCTGCTGTTGCCCGCCCGAAAGCTGGCGCGGCCGCGACTGCTCGTAGCCGGAAAGACCGACGATCTCGATCCATTTGGCCGCTTCCTTGAGCCGCTCGGCCTTGCCCACGCCGCGCACTTCGAGGCCATAGGCGACATTGTCGATAACCGACCGATGCGGCAGCAGTCCAAATTTCTGGAACACCATGGCCACCTGCGTCCGGCGATAGAGGCGCAACTGGTCCAGGCTCATCTTGAGCACATCGCTGCCATTGACCACGATCTCGCCTGCCGTCGGCTCGATCAGCCGGTTGACATGCCGGATCAGCGTCGACTTGCCCGAGCCCGACAGGCCCATGACCACGAATATCTGCCCCTTGGCGACATCCAGCGAAACATTGTCGAGCCCGACGACATGACCGGTCTCGGCCTGCACGTCGGATTTGGACCGGCCCGATTGCAGCAGCGCCAGCGCCGTCTCCGGATCGTCACCGAAAATCTTGGTCACGCCGCGCATGGCGATGGCGAGGTCGGTATGAGTATCGATCGCGTTCATGTCAGCGCACCTCCGCCAGGCCGATCCGCCCCTGCAACTGCCTGCCGAAGGATTGGGTGATGCGGTCGAAAATGATGGCGAGCACGACAATGCCCAGGCCGGCAAACAGCCCGCGGCTGACTTCGAGCCGCCCGATGCCCTGCAGCACCTGGTAGCCGAGCCCGCCTGCCCCGATCATCGAGGCGATGACCACCATGGCCAGCGCCATCATCGTGGTCTGGTTGATGCCGGCCAGGATGGTCGGCAGCGCCAGGGGGATTTGCACGCCGAACAGCCTTTGCCGCGGGTTGGTGCCGAAGGCCCGGCTGGCTTCCATCACCGCCGGATCGACCGAGCGCAGACCCAGGTCGGTCAGCCGCACCAGCGGCGGCGCGGCATAGACGATGGTGGCGATCAGCGCCGGAATCTTGCCGGGCCCGAAAATCATCACCGTGGGGATCAGATAGACGAAGCTGGGCAGCGTCTGCATCAGGTCGAGGACGGGCGTGACGACTTTGCGCACATGGAGCGAACGGCTCATCCACACCCCGACTGGAATGGACACGACAATGGCGGTGATGGTCGCGGCGATCATCAGCGCCATGGTAGTCATCGCGTCTTCCCACAGGTCCATCACCCCCAGGAACAGCAGCGACACCAGCACCATGGCCGGCAGCTTCCAGCTGCGCGTCGCCAGCCAGGCAATGCCCACCAGCACGGCCATGATCAGCCACCAGGGGGTGGCGATCAGCAGGTCTTCGATGGCCTTGAGCAGCATCAGCAGCGGATAGGCCGCCGCTTCGAATTCATCGCTCCAGTTGCGCACGACCCAGTTGAGGCCATCATCGATGGCGCGGCGCAGCGGGCGGGTATCAATCAGTTCTGGAAACACGCTTGTTCTCTTCTTCGCGCTTGGCGCGTGATGCCGGAAAGCGGTCGCCGAATGGCTCGCCTTCGGGCATCACGCGGAAAACGGCCGGGTCGAAACCCGGCCGCATCGGCTTTTCGCTGTGAGGCAACGATCAGCTAAGGCTTGCCTTGACCTTTTCGGCCACTTCGGGCGAGACCCAGCCGGTCCACAGATCTTCCTTCGTCTTGAGGAAGTTTTCTGCGGTCGCGGCAGCGTCGGCCTGGTTCTCGTCGCCATAGACCAGCAATTCGCTGATCTCGGCATTGGTGAGACCCACCTTGGAGAAATACTCGGCCACTGCTGGCGCTTCTTCCTGCAGCCAGGCGGCTGCACCGACGATGGCGGGGGAGGACGGATAGGCCGTCACGCCGGCCGGCTTGTCGCAATCCGGATCCGTATTGCAGACATAGACTTCCGGCTTGGCTTCACCCAGATCGAGCTGCACCGCGTCATACTTGCCCAGGATAGCCGTCGGCCCCCAATAGTAGAACAGGATCGGCTCTTCGCGGGTGAAAGCGCGGGCAATCGATGCGTCCAGCGCGCCGCCCGAACCGGGCGAGAACAGGTTCCAGGTGTCTTCCATGTCGAAGGCCTCGAACAGCGCCGAGGTGGACAGCTCGCAGGCCCAGCCCGGCGGGCAGGAATAGAGACGGCCCTGTTCGGGCTCTTCCGGATCGGCAAACAGGTCCGGCCGTGCGATCACCGCTTCGGCCGTGGTCAATTCGGGATGGGCTTCCTGCACATAGCGGGGTATGAACCAGCCCTCGACCGTTCCGTCCGTAATGGCATCGGACAGGGCCACCACGTCGCCCGCGGCAACGCCTTGTGCCCAGGGTTCTTCGATGGCGCTGGTCCACAGCTCCGGCGCCACGGCGGGCGTGCCGCGCGTCAGCATGGAGGAGGAGGTGGGAACGGTATCGCCGGTCACGATCTCGACGTCACAGCCGAAGCCGGCCTCGAGGATGGTGGCGTGAATATGGGCCAAGGCGGCCGCTGATGGCCAGGTCATCTCGGCAATATCGATGGTTCTATCGGTACCGCAGGCGGCGGCGTCGGTTTCCTGGGCAGTGGCGTTGAGGCTCATCGCGGACAAAAGCGCAACGGCCATCGCGGCGGCAATGCCACCGGACTTCAATATCATCAGGTCGTCTCCTGGTTTTATGTGATGACGGACCATAGATGCAGCAATACAGCCATGTCAAATCGACGATTACTTGCTGCAAAACTGTTCTTTTTGGCAATCTAAATTTGCCGGATGAACTAGAGCGGACTTGTGTACAACTAGCAATCTAGAAAAACTTGCTCATCTAAGAGGCGCCGTGGCACTGGAAAATTAAGCGACAAGCAAAAAAATATTCTCGGCCTTGATTTAGCCGCGAATTCGCCCTGTTTTCAACCGTCTAGGGCGCGATCGAGGACAGCCATGTGCCCCAGATATCCTTGCGCTCGGCAACGAAGCGCTCGGCAACGCCCTCGACGGTCGCGCCCGGTTCGTTGAGCTGGGCCAGCAGCACATTCATTTCCTTGAGCGGCAGGCTGCTGCGCTGGAAATAGGCCGCGATGGCGGGAATGTCGGTAAAGACCCATTCGGCCAGCGCCACCACCACCGTTTCGCTGGAAAAGGCGCTGGCAACAGGCGTGGGGCAGGCCAGCCGCGCCAGGCATTTGGCAGCGTCCTCATCATAGGCGCCCATGTCGAGCGCCACGAAGTTGAACTGCGCCAGCACCGCATTGGGTTGCCAGTAGTAGAACAGGAACGGCTCCTTGCGGCTCACCGCCTCGGCGATCAACGTATCCATTTCGAACCGGTTGGCCGGCTCCACCACCTCCAGCATACCCGTAAGGCCCAGCGCCCGCACCAGATTGCGGTTGATCAGCGCGCAGGCCCAATCGGCCGGACACGAAATGAACCGCACCTTGGTCCCGCCATTGAGGCTCGGCGCCGCCGCCGCTATGCCCGCCGCGCCGGTCAGTTCGGGGTGGCCCAGCGCCACATAGTCGGGCATGAACCAGCCTTCCAGCTGCGCCTCGACATAGGTGGGCGCCGCCGGTCGCAGCATCTGTGCCTCGATGCCGGCATTCCACACATCGGCAATGCGAGTGACCCACATTTCGGGCGCCACCGCTGGCTGCCCGGTCGACCCCATCGACGACCCAGTAGCCGCCAGATCCCCCGGCGTGACCCGCGTCTCGCAGCCGAATTCGCGCTTGAGGACGAGGGCATGGATTTCGGCCAGCAGTTCGGCCGAAGGCCAGCTCATCCGGGCGATGCTGAGCGGCTGGGTGCCGCAGGGCGGGGGCGGCGCGACGGCCTCCTGGGGCGCCGCATCCTGGGCCTGGTCAAGCACGGTGATCTGGGCAAAAGCGGGTCCCGTCGCCAGCAGGGCCAACACCAGGACCACCACCTTGCCCAATAGCTTTGCCATCATGGCCGCCACTCCCTCATCAGGCTTCCACTCCATGCAAAAACCCGCCCGTTAAGCAACAGCAGCAGCAAGCTGATTTGCCAATCAATACCCGGTGACTCCCGCTTATCAAATGTGCAACAGTCGCTTTCAGCGGGGCGCGGGTTGCGCCCCCTTTATCGCGTCGTTTCGTACGGAAGACTGGCCCGGCACAGGGCCTCTCGGCGGAGCGACCCAAGCAGAGGGACGTACATGCGCAATCTCAAGAACACCCTGGCACTGGCCGTTGCCGCTTCGACGCTCGCCGTCGCCGCGCCCGCCATCGCCCAGGATACCGGCGCCACCATCGGGTTCATCGGCGGCTTCACCGGCCCGATCGAATCCCTGACCCCGCCGATCTTCGCCGGCGCCGAGCTGGTCGTGAAGCAGGTCAACGAGCAGGGCGGCATCCTGGGCGGCGAGCTGACCATGATCTCGGCCGATAGTGCCTGCGATGCCACCGGCGGCGCCACCGCTGCCGACAAGATCATCAACACCGACAATGCCGTGGCTGTCGTCGGCGGCCTGTGCACCGGCGAAACCATCGGCGCCTTCAACGGCTCCGGCCTGAGCGGCAATGTGGTCTTCGTCTCGCCGGCCTCTTCGGCCCCGGCCCTGACCACACTTGAAGACAACGATCTCGTCTACCGCACCACCCCGTCGGACGCGCTCCAGGGCGTCAAGCTGGCCGAGCTGCTGCTCGCCAAGGGCGTCAAGGACATCGCCATCACCTATGTCAACAACGACTACGGCAAAGGCTTCGCCGACGCCCTCAGCGCTGCCTACACCGCCGGCGGCGGCACCGTTGCCGCCAACGTCGCCCATGAAGAAGGCAAGGCCGACTACCGCGCCGAGCTGGGTAACCTAGTCGCTTCGCAGAACCTGGTGATCCTTGCCTACGCCAATGCCTCGGGCAACACGATCCTGCGCCAGGCCGTCGAATCCGGCAACTTCACGCTTTATGTCGGCGGTGACGGCATGGTCGGTGACGACCTGCTCTCGGGCATCGACGCCGCTGCCGTGGAAGGCCTGATCGCCACCCGCGCCGGCGCTCCGGAAGGCATTGCCACCACCACCTATAACGACCTGGCCACCGCTGCCGGCATCGAAGCCAACGCGACCTATGCGCCGCAGGCTTACGACGCCGCCTTCCTGCTGGCTCTGGCCATCGAGAAGAACGGCTCGGCTTCGCGTGACGGCCTCTCGGCCGCGCTGCGCGATGTCGCTTCGGCTCCGGGCGAAACCATCCTGCCGGGCGAGTGGAGCAAGGCCGTCGAGCTGATCAAGGCCGGCACCGACATCAACTATGAAGGCGCCGGCGGCCCGCTCGACTTCGACGAAGTCGGCGACGTGGACGGCATCATCATGGAACTGGCCGTCGAAGGCGGCGCCTTCGTCGAAAAGGGCGTGATCCAGTAAAACGGATTGGACTGAGCTATCGAAGGCCCGGGAGCGATCCCGGGCCTTTTCGTTGGGGAGAGCCGATGCCCGATCGCGAAACGCTCAAATTCTACGCCGACAATGCCGCAGCCTACGTGCGGCACGCTACCGCTGCGACCCCGCAACTCGCCACCTTCCTGGCGCACCTGCCGCCTGGCGGCACGGTGCTCGAACTGGGAACGGGCAATGGCCGCGACGCCGCCGCCATGCTGGCATCGGGCTTTGCCGTGACGCCATCCGATGCTTCGCCCGAACTGGCCGCAAAGGCCGAGGCACGGCTTGGCATCCCGGTGCGGATCATGGCCTTTGACGAGCTTGACGAAACCGCGGCCTATGACGGCGTCTGGGCCTGCGCCTGCCTGCTGCATGCGCCGCGCCACGAGCTGACCGACGACTTCGCCCGCATCTACCGGGCGCTACGCCCCGACGGGCATTTTGCCGCCAGCTTCAAGGCCGGCGGCGGCGAGGGCCGCGACGCCTTGGGGCGCTACTACAACTACCCCGATGCCGGCGCGCTGCGGGCCCATATGACCGACGCGGCCGATTGGGCCACCATCGACATCACCGAGAACGATGGCTCGGGCTACGACAACCGACCGACACGCTGGCTCTGGCTACACGCCCGCAAGCGTGGGGCTTGACCTCAGGCGTCCCGCCGCACCACTTCCGGTATCAGCCCCTTGGGGGCAAACCGGAGCGCAATGGTAATCACCAGCCCCAGTACGAAGACGCGCATCTGCGCCGAGCGGGACTCGATGTCGGGAATGGCGCCCCAGCCGATATGGGTCGACCAGGTGCTGGCGAAGTCGAAGATGACCTTGGCCAGGGGCTCGCTGACCACCCAGACCAGCCAGATCAGCACCGCGCCGAACACCGCGCCCCAATTGTTGCCGGCGCCACCGACGATGATCATCACCCAGATAAGGAATGTATGATTGATCGGCTGGTAGCTGCTGGGATCGAAGATTTGCGTGAAGCTCACTAGCATGGCCCCGCCAATGCCCATCAGCACCGAGCCAAAGACGAAGATTTCGAGCTGGCGTGCCGTGACGTTCTTGCCCATCGAGGCCGAGGCGATATGGTTGTCGCGGATGGCCCGCATCATGCGGCCCCAGGGGCCGGCATAGGCCCGCGAAATCAGCCAGATGGCGATGCCCAGTACGGCAAGGGCCAGCAGCAGGAAGCCACCGCGCGCCAACAGGAGCGAGGAAACCATGTCCGAGCCGCCAGCCTGGTAGTCCTGCGGCAGCGGCGTCGGCCACGGGATCGGCGACACGGTCAGCGTGCCGCGAGTCAGCCAGTCCATGTTCTTGATCAGCGCCCGGATGATCTCGGAAATGCCGATCGTGGCGATGGCGAGATAATCGGTGCGCAGGCCCAGCGCGATCTTGCCGACGATAAAGGCGATCACGGCCGCCAGCACACCGCCGAACAGCCATCCCACCACCGGATGGGCGCCCAGCCCGCCGACAAAGCCGGCATTGGCCTCGATATAGGCCGCGGCAGGATCGAGCTGGCTGCGATAGATGCAATAGGCGACGAACCAAGCCAGCACGGTGACAAAGGTCTTCCAGCCGCCGCGAATACCCAGCCTGTCGCTCTTGCGCGCGCCGATGACCAGCAGCGCCCCGGCCGCGAAGGCGATCAGCGCCCGCCCCAGCATCCAAGGCCCGTCAGAGTCCCAGAAAGCCGGATTGACCGGATAGGACATGAAGGTGACGGCAAAGCCGCCCAGCATCAGGAAGCCCATGATGCCGAAATTGAACAGCCCGCCATAGCCCCACTGGATATTGAGCCCCAGCGCGATCAGGCTATAGGCGGCGGCTTCGACGAGCCGCGACGATGTGAAGGGCAAGCCCATGAACCAGCCGATCACCAGGATCAGCACGAACAGGCCGGCAAACAGCGTGAGCGAACGCCGGATCATGACGAAGCTCCTTTGAAGATGCCCGTCGGTCGCACCAGCAGCACCACCACGAGAATGACGAAAGCCACGGTGAGCTTGTATTCGGTCGGCACCAGCGCCAGCGTCGCCGGCAACTGCATCCATTCGGGCAGGATGGCGTTGAGCGGCCGCAGCACCATGGTCCAGTTGAACACCGCCAGCGACTCGGCAAAGCCGATCAGCAGGCCCCCGGCAATGGCGCCATAGGCCTGGCCCAGGCCACCGACAATGGCCGCCGCGAAGATGGGGATGATGATGTTGAAGGCCAGGTCCGGCTTCAGCGTCACGTCGAGCGCCAGCATGGTGCCGGCCATGCAGGCCAGCGCCCCAGCCACGATCCAGGTCACCCGCACCACCAGCGCCGTATTGATGCCGGAGACCTGCGCCAGATCGGCATTGTCGGCCATGGCGCGCATCGCCTTGCCCAGCCGCGAACGCGTCAGGAAGAAATGCAGCGCCAGCACCGAGATGATGGTCACGACGATCATCAGCAATTGCGGCTCGGTAATCACCAGCGGCCGGGTCGAGCCGATCGCACTGGTGTCGATGCGGAAGATTTCCTTGGTCTCGGTCTCGAAGAACGACCAGGAGCCGGCGCCGAAGAACAGGCGGATCAGCCCCTGCACCATCAGCGTCACCCCGATCGAGGCGATGAGCAGGATGACCGGCTTGGCACCGCGCTTGCGTAGTGGGGCATAAAAGCCCTTGTCGATGCCCAGCGCCAAAATAGCCGACATCACCATGGCGATGGGCAGCACCACGAAACCCAGCGGGATCGGCGTCACGACGCCCCAGCTGGCAAACAGGGCTGCAAGCAGGAACGCAAAGAAGGCGCCGGAGGTCATGAGTTCGGAATGGGCAAAATGGGCAAAGCGCAGGATGCCGAAAATCAACGTGATGCCGACCGCGCCCAGCGCATAGATGCAGCCCAGCACCGCGCCCGATATGACGACCTGGTTGATGAAGAAAACGAGTTCGGTCATGCGGAGACCTCACCGACGCACGGCACGTCTCCGCACCACAGCGTCATTCCCGCGCAAGCGGGAATCTCCCTGTGATGGGCACGGCAGAAAGGGAGATTCCCGCTTGCGCGGGAATGACATGGTAGGTTGGACAGGCCGGTCCGTTGCATCATCAGCCTCCCAAAAAGCTTTTGGCGACTTCGGGATCGGCGATGAGCTCGGCGCCCGTGCCGGTGAAGCGGTTCTGGCCGCTGGCGAGCACGAAGCCTCTGGAGGCAAAGGCCAGCGCCTGCCGCGCATTCTGCTCGACCATGAGGATGCCCACGCCTTCCTTGTTGACGCGCACGATCGTCTCGAAAATCTCGATTACATAGCGCGGCGACAAGCCGGCCGAAGGCTCATCGAGCATCAACAGCCTGGGCTTGCTCATCAGCGCCCGGCCCATGGCCACCATCTGCCGCTGCCCGCCCGAAAGTTCGCCCGCCGGCTGGCGGCGCTTTTCCGCCAGCACCGGAAACATCTGGTAGACCCAGTCCATGGTACCCCTGAAATCGTCGCGCCTCGTGAAGGCGCCCATTTCGAGATTCTCCTCGACGGTCATCGAGGTGAAGACGTTCTTTTCCTGCGGCACGAAGCTGAGTCCCATCGGCACCAACGCATCGGGCAGCGAATTGGCAACATCCTTGCCGGCGAACTCGATGGTACCACCAGTCACCTTGAGGAGGCCGAAAATGGCCTTGAGCGTCGTCGACTTGCCGGCCCCGTTCGGGCCGACGATGACGCCGATATCACTCTGCTCGATGGCCATGTTGACGCCATTGAGAATAGGAGCGCCGCCATAGCCACCGACGACATGCTTGAGTTCGATAAGGGGCATTTACGCTACCTCGACCGGAGTGCCGAAATAGGCTTCGACGATAGCCGGATTGGCGCGGATTTCCGCCATCGGCCCCTCGGCGATCTTCTCGCCCTGCGCCATGACGATCACCGGATCGCACAGCCGTCCGATCAGGTCCATGTCATGCTCGATGACGAAGAACGTATAGCCCAGCTCGCGGTTCATCCGCTCGATATTGGCGGCAAGGTCGTTGAGCAGCGTCTTGTTGACGCCAGCCGCCACCTCGTCGAGCAGCACCACCTTGGCATCGACCATCATGGTACGGCCCAGTTCGAGCAGCTTCTTTTGCCCGCCTGACAGGTTCCCCGCCAATTCGTTGCGCACATGGCCGAGCTTGAGGAAGTCGATGACATCGAGCGCCTTCTTGCGCACCTCGGTCTCGCGCGATTTGGAAAGACCAGGGCGGAACCAGGCATTGCCAAGATATTCGCCCGGCTGGTCGCCCGGCACCATCATCAGGTTTTCCAGCGCCGTCATGTTGGAGAATTCATGCGCGATCTGGAAGGTGCGCAACATACCGGTGCGGAACAGCTGATGCGGCTTGAAACCGGTGACGTCGGTACCGTCGAAAATCACCTGCCCTTCATCGGGCACGATATTGCCGGCGACGATGTTGAACAAAGTGGATTTGCCCGCCCCGTTCGGCCCGATCAGCCCGGTCACCGAGCCGCGTCGCACCGACAGCGAGCAGTTGTTCACGGCGGTCAATCCGCCAAAGCGTTTGCTGACGTTGCGAACGTCGATAACCAAGTCAGAGGACACTAAGCCCGTCCCGTTTTCCCAATGCCACGAAGCCCGGTTCAATCCAGGCGATTTTGGGGCATCTGCTCATAAGGTAACGCAAGGGTCAACCTTGACCAACCAGTCAAAGGTAGGCGAGCACCGCGTCTGCTGTGGATTTGTTGTTGGCGCAGGGCACATCGTAAAGCGTCGCCAGCCGGGTCAGTGCCTTGACGTCGACATCATGCGGCTGCGCCGTCATCGGATCTATGAAGAAGATCAGCACGTCGAGCTTGCCCTCGGCGATCATCGCGCCCAGTTGCTGGTCTCCGCCCAGCGGACCACTCTTGAGCAGGGTTACCGGCAAGCCGGTCGCCGCCATGACGCGGCTGCCGGTCGTGCCCGTGCCCCACAATTCATGCTGGGTGAGCTTGTGCTTGTGATGCTCGGCCCAGACGCAGAGATCGTCTTTCTTGTCGTCATGTGCCACCAGGCCAATCCGCGCCATGCTGCCCTCCAAATGCAGGAAAACTACATGCATGCTTCAGGCAAACAGGGCAATGGCCTCGCTGAGCAGGATGCCGATGGGGTCGACCGGAATGTCGTCGCCGGGCACGAGACGCAGATAGCGCCCCTTCTTGAGCCCCTCGCCTTCAAGCAGGCCATCGCCATGTTCAAGCAACCGCCCATGTTCGAAATAGAGCGACACCCGGCCCTCCTGCGGAAAGACCGAGCAGACATGGCCGGCATCGGCATGACGGAAATTGACCGAGCGCCAGCCGCTCATCACCTTGCCCGATAGCCCCGGATGCGCCGCGACCAGCGCCACTAGACGCGCCGTGAGTTCAGCCACCGGCGCCGGCAGGGGCGCGATGAGCGCGGCGAACTCGCTGGAATAGACGGGGTCGACGGCGGAGGTGAGCATGGCAGGCACCCGATTTTACGCAGATGCCTTTTCGCACGCGCTCCTGACAAAGAGAGTCAGGAGCAGCTTTCCTAGAACTCGTTCCAGTCCGGGGCGATGGCGGCATTGCCCACGGTCCGAAATGACGGGGTGGGCCGGGCCTGTGGACGCACCGGCGCCGGAGCCCCGCCGTCCATCTTGAACACCTCGACAATGCGGTCGAGCTCGCTGGCCTGCGCCTCGGTCTGCTCGATGGCGGCATTGGTCTCCTCCACCAGCGCCGCATTGTGCTGGGTCATCTCGTCCATTTGCCGCACAGCGACCGATACCTCGTCCAGCGCCTCGGCCTGCTCGCTATTGGCCTGGGCGATGGAATCGATCAGCGTCGAGCTTTCCTGCGCCCCGCTGAGAATGGCGAGCAGCTTTTCGGCGGCCTGTCCCACCAGGCGCGAGCCATTCCTGACCTCGCTGGCGCTGGCTTCGATCAGCACTTTCACTTCGCTCGAAGCCTGCGCCGCCGACTGCGCCAGCCGCCGCACTTCCACCGCTACCACGGCAAAGCCCTTGCCGGCATCGCCGGCCCGCGCCGCTTCCACCGAGGCATTGAGCGCCAGCAGGTTGGTCTGGAAGGCGATGTCGTCGATCAGCCCGATAATATTGGAAATCTTGCCCGAACTGGTCTCGATCGCCGCCATGGCTGCATTGGCCTCGTTCATCACGGCGCCGCCTTCGGTGGCGCTGGTCGAGACGGCCTGCGCCTTCTGGCTGGCCGTGGCGGCACGCGTCGCATTTTCCTGCACCGCCGTCGAAAGCTGCTCCACCGAGGCCGACGTCTCCTCGATGGTCGCCGCCTGCTTGGTCGTGCGCTCGGAAAGATCGTTGGCGCCCGACAGAATCTCGCTGGTCGCGGTCTTGAGCGAGCGCGACGTCTTCTGCAGGCCGGTGACGATATCGAACAGCCTGCCGAGCGACTGGTTGAAGGCCAGGCGCAATTGTTCGTACTGGCCGGTGAACTGGGTATCGATACGCCCCGTAAGATCGCCCTCGGCCATCTTGGCGAGGCTCGCTGTCAGGTCGGCGATGATGCCTTCCGCCCGCTTGCGCTCGGTGATGTCGGTGGCGAACTTGATCACCTTGACCGGCCTGCGCTGCGCATCGAGGATCGGATTATACGAAGCCTGGATCCAGATTTCCTTGCCGCCCTTGCCGAAGCGCTGGAACTCGGCGGCGATATATTCGCCGGCTCGCAGCCGTTCCCAGAACCGGGCATAGTCCGGCCCGGCCGCGTAGGCAGGATCGCAGAACATACGATGATGCTTGCCCATGATTTCATCGAGCCGGTAGCCCAGCGTGGCAAGAAAGTTCTCATTGGCCTCGCGTATCGTGCCATCGAGGCCGAATTCGATAACCGCCTGCGCACGGCCGATGGCGGCGATCTGGGCTTCGTGGTCGGCTGCCTGGTTCTTCTGTGCCGTAATGTCGGTGGCGAACTTGATCACCCGGATCGGCTTGCCGGCCTTGTCGAAGACCGGATTGTAGCTCGCCTGGATCCAGATTTCGCGGCCACCCTTGCCGATGCGCCGATAGGCCGCCGCCTGGAACCTGCCGGCGGCAAGATCGGCCCAGAACTGCTTGTAGCCAGGCGCCAGCCCCTCCTCAGGATCAACGAACATACGGTGGTTCTTGCCCACGATTTCGCCAAGCTCGTAACCGAGCGCCGCAAGAAAGTTTTCGTTGGCGGTGATGATGGTGCCCTCGAGGTCGAACTCGATCACCGCCTGGCTGCGCATGATGGCTTCGACCTTGGCCCGGTCTTCACTGCTGTTTCGTGCGAATAATCCCATCGAGAAAGGCCCTCCAGCCCCTGCCCCTGCCGCATTGCGGCGCTCGTGCAATATTATGGAAATCTGGATAAATGGGGGTTCTGACGCTGCTTGCGGGTTCTGCGTAGCCGCCTACGCAATTGCCCGAAAACCATGCCGGAATCCGTCAGCCCCGAGGGGCCGGAGTGCTGACGATCGCAATCTTATCGCTGTTTGGTGCATGGCCGATCGTTCATCTGTCACCACCGGTCCCCACCAGTGACAATGCTGTTGATCTGCGTCCGCTACTGAAGCTGCCCGCGAAAGGTTAATGGAAGGCCAACACGATCCCGGTCGAAAGAAAATGGGCGCCTGCCCGGCGCCCATTTTCATGCAGTTCGATTGTATTTGAAAACCTGCCCCGGCGCTATCCGCGCCCCAGATAGGCGCCCGCCGCGGCTTTGAGCCCCTGCAGCATGCCGCGCGCGCCGCTTTCACGCTCCGACGCCGCCTTGGCCGCGCCTCCGACCGTAAAGACGCCGATGACGCGATCGAGTTCGTTGGCCTGCGCCTCTGTCTGCTCGATGGCGGCATTGGTCTCTTCCACCAACGCCGCATTGTGCTGGGTCATTTCGTCGAGCTGGCGCACCGCCACATTGACCTCGTCGATCGAAGCAGCCTGTTCGCGGCTCGCCCTGGCGATGCTATCCAGCATGCCGGCATTGGCGCGGATGGCCTCCTGCACCGCCACCAGCCGCTCGGCCGCATTGGCCACGAGGCGCGTGCCACCCTTGACCTCGTCGGCCGACTGCTCGATCAGCGCCTTGACATCGGCCGAGGCGCTGGCCGCGGACTGCGCCAGCCGCCGCACTTCCACCGCCACCACGGCAAAGCCTGCGCCTGCTTCCCCAGCCCGCGCCGCTTCCACCGAAGCATTGAGGGCGAGCAGGTTGGTCTGGAAGGCAATATCGTCGATCAAGCCGATAATGTTGGAAATCTTGGCCGACGATTGGGTGATGCGGTCCATCGCGCCGGTCGCCTCGCCCATCACCGCCCCGCTGGCCTCGGCTTCCGTCGAAACCGCGCGGGCCTCGTGGCTCGCCGCATCGGCCTGGGCCGCATTATCGACCACGGTGCGGCTGAGCTGCTCGATGGCGGCACTGGTTTGCTCGATAGTCGCCGCCTGCCGCGTCGTGCGCTCGCTGAGGTCATTGGCGCCGGAGAGGATTTCCCCGGTTGCCGTCTTGAGCGCGCCCGACGTGCCGCTCAGCTGGGTAACGATCTCGCCGAGTTGCTCGGCTACGCCATTGGTGTCCTGCTTGAGCTGGGCGAAGGCACCCTTGTAGTCGCCCGTCATGCGGTGGGTCAGGTCGGCTCGGGCCAGCGACGCCAGCACGCTGCCGGTTTCGGTCAGTCCGCGGTCGACCGTTTCCACCAGGTCGTTAACGTCCTGCGCCAGGCGGCGAAGTTCGGGATCGTTGAGCTCGGTGCCGACGCGGCGGGAGAAGTCGCCGTCGATGGCCGCGCCGACCACCGCGCCGATATCCTGCTGCAGCGCCTGGATAACACTGACCCGGCTGGCGCGCTCCTCGCTCATGTCGAGCTCGGCGGCCCGCAGGTCGCGCATCTTGATGCCGTTGCTGCGGAACACATCCACGGCCTCGGCCATGTAGCCCAGTTCGTCGGCGCGCTCGAGGCCAGGCACCGCGATATCCAGCTTGTCACCGGCAATCTCGGCCATGGCACCGGTGAGGCGTGAAATCGGCCGCGTGATGGTTCGGGCAATGAGGATGCTCACCACCGCGGCCAGCGCCAGCAGCACCAGCCCGATAATGAGCATGGTATTGCGCAGCCCGACTGACGGCGCTGAAATATCGGCCTCGCTTTCCAGCGCCACCACAGCCCAGTCGACGCCGCCAAAGGTCAGCGGCTCGCTGGCTGCCGCATAGGCCGCCCCGTCGTGATGGGACAGCGTGCCCATCGCGGCCGTACCCGTCAGGGCGGCACTGACGGCATCGCCCTGCAACGACAGCGCCAGCACGTCATTGCCCTCGGTCTTGGGCGAATCGTTGCGCACCAGCCCATCCTGGCCGACGAGGTAGGTCTCCCCGCTCTGGCCGAGCCCCTTCGTGCGGTCCAGCACGTCGCCGATGCGGCCGGTCGGCATCTGGAAGGCCAGGACGCCGATCAGGAAGCCCTGGTCATAGACCGGCGCAGCAATGAAGCTGGCCGGCGCCCCGGCGCTCGGGCCATAGGGGGCGAAATCGGAGAGGAACACCTGCCCCTCCTCCCCGGCCATGGCTGACCGCACCACCTTGCCCAGGTCGCTATCGGCCCACGGCCCGCCGCCCTCGGCAAAATTGGTGGCGAAATCGGCTTCCTTGAACACGGTATAGACATTGTTGAAGTCGGTATCGAACAGGAAGATGTCGTAATAGCCGCGCTTCTCCAGCAGGTCGCGGAAATCGGCATGGAGGTTCCGGTGATGCAGGTCATAGACCGGCAGCTTGTCGGACGTATCGAGCCTGATCCGCTCGCCCGCCGGATTGGGATTCTGCGTGATATAGGCGCCCTGCAGCAGTTCGGTGGGGTCACCCTGCCCCTTCAGTGAACGCATCGCGCCCGAGAACAGGTCGATATCGGCCGCGATTTCCGACCGCCCGGCAAACAGCGTCAGGTCTTCGGCCACTTCGCTGAGATAGGCATCGAGTGCCGAGCGCGCATTGGCCGCCGCCGCGGTAAGCCGCTGCTCGGCCTGATTTTCGACGATGGCGCTGCTGGCGACATAAGCGGCCAGCGCCAGGCTGGCTCCGGTGACAAGCGCGATCGCCACCACCATGGCCGGCAGCTTGAAGGCTAGTTTGAGCTGGGTCGTCATCGAGGAAACTTCCGGAGTTGTGGCACTGCTGCCTTTGACAAGGCATGCCCGCAGCTCCTCTTCCGCGGTCATGACGCGCTTAAACCATAGGAACGGTATGGTTAAGGAAGCCCTTCCGGGCGCGTCACGGCGCCGTCATGCGGGCTCCCGGCCAAACCGGGAACCCGCCTTGGAGATCGGCCTAGAACTCGTTCCAGTCGGCCGAGATGGCGGCATTGCCCTGGCTGAGATAGGCCTGCGCCGCTTTCCGGACATGGGCCGGGCGCGCGGCCGGCGCAGGGGACGCCGGGACGCGTGCCGGCGCGGCCCGCTCGCTGCCGGTATTGAACACGGCCACGATCTCGTCGAGGGCGCTGGCCTGCGCTTCGGTCTGCTCGATGGCGGCATTGGTTTCTTCCACCAAGGCCGCATTGTGCTGGGTCATCTCGTCCATGGTGCGAACGGCGATATTGACCTCCTCGATAGCCGAAGCCTGTTCGCGGCTTTCCCTTGCGATGCCGTCCATCAGCTGGTTGCTGGCCCGCGCCGCATCCAGCATGGCCGCCAGCCGTGCCGCGGCGTCAGAAACGAGACGCGAACCGAGTCCCACTTCGCCGGCCGACTGCTCGATCAGCACCTTGACGTCGGCCGAGGCGCTGGCCGCCGATTGGGCCAGCCGCCGCACTTCGACGGCCACCACGGCGAAGCCCTTGCCAGCATCGCCGGCCCGCGCCGCTTCCACCGAAGCGTTGAGGGCCAGGAGATTGGTCTGGAAGGCGATATCGTCGATCAGCCCGATAATGTTGGAAATCTTGCCCGAGCTGGCTTCGATTGCCGTCATCGCCTCATTAGCCTTCTGCATGACCTGCCCGCCCTCTTCGGCGGTGCGGGTCACCTCGGCCGCATTGACGCTGGCTTCCTTGGCGCGCTGCGCATTCTGCAGCACGGTCGAGGCAAGCTGCTCCATGGCCGCCGAGGTCTCCTCGATGGTCGCCGCCTGTTTGGTGGTACGCTCGGAAAGATCGTTGGCGCCCGAGAGGATTTCCCCCGTCGCGGTCTTCAGCGTGCGCGAGGTCGAGCGCAGCTGCGTCACCACTTCGGTCAGCTTGTCGCCCACCGCATTGGTATCGGCCTTGAGGCGGGCAAAGGCGCCCTGGTAATTGCCGTCCATGCGCATGGTCAGGTCGGTATTGGCCAGCGCCGTCAACACGCGGCCGGTTTCGTCGAGCCCGCGATCCACCGTGGCGACGAGGCTGTTGACACTGCTGGCGAGGCCGTTCAGCTCGGGATCGGGGAACTCGGTCTCGACCCGCCTGCTGAAATCCCCGGCAATCGCCGCATCGACCACCTGGCCAAAGGCGCCCTGCAGGTCCGACATCATGGCGCGGCGGCTCTGTTCCTCGGCAATGATGCGTGCCGCCTCGGCTTCGGTCATCTGGCTGACCTTGAGCCCGTTCTGGCGGAACACTTCCACCGCCCGCGCCATGGCACCGATTTCGTCGCGATTTTCGCTATAGGGCACGAAGACATCGTATTCGCCTTCAGCCAGGCCATCCATGATGCCCGTCATCTTGCGGATGGGCTTGGCCAGCACGCCGGCGCCGAACCACACCAGCCCCAGCACCACGGCCAGCAGCGCGGCTGCGGCGCCGAGGGCCAGGTTGCGCATCTGGTCGACGCCGGCAAAGATCGTTGCCGCCGGCACGTCCATCAGCATGGTCCACTGGTCGGGCACGCCATCGAAGGTCAGCTGTGTCGCGATGACGAACTGCTGCACGCCATTGGCGTCATAATAGTAGAGACCCTTCTGCAGCAGGCCCGGATCCAGCAACGCACCGGCCACTTCCGGCGCCACCTTGGTACCGACCAGCTTGGGATCGGGGCTGGCGACCCATTGTCCGTCCCCGCTGACTAACGACACGTTGCCAACGTCGAACGGCCGGAGCTGGCCGATCACGCCGGCAATCGTATTGAGGCCGAGATCGGCGGTGACGATGCCCACCGGCTTGCCCGCCTTACGGACCGGGATGCTGATCGTGGTCATCAGCACATCGACGCCATTGATGGCGTAGGAATAGGGCGGAGTCAGCACCGAGCGATCCTCGGCCATCGGCAGATCGTACCAATTCTCGTTACCGGACGACATGTCCAGTTGCTGCACCACCACCTTGCCATCCTGGTTGGTGAAGTAGGGCACGAAGCGCCCGGTGGCGTCGGAATAGGCGTGGCCGATGAAACCGGCATCATTGCCGTCAAGGCCATTGGGCTCGAAGGCCAGTGTCATGCCGGCCAGCGCCGGGCGAGACGCGGTCGCGGCCGTCATCAGCCGGCCCAGTTGATCGCGATCCACCGGGCCTTCGATAAGCCCTTCGACGGAGGCCGTCACGCCACGCGCCAGCGAGATGATGCCGCCCATCTGGCCGGAGGCCAGTTGGCTATACTGCCCCAGCAATGCCCGTGCCCGCGACTCGGCCTCGCTGCCCGCCGTGCCATACATCAGCGTCGTGCCACCGAAGACGATGGCGCACATCGACGCCGCGAACAACACACCTGCGCCGATAACCAGCTTCTTCTGGATCGACAGGTTTGAGAATTTCATCCTGTATTCCCTACCAATTATTGCCCCTGACGGGGCCGCCCCGGCGACCCTTCGCAAGGGCCGCTTCAAATCGACCGCATCTGTCCCTGATGGTAGCCGCAGCCAGCTCGGCACCGCCCACGCGAAGCGGGCTGTGGGGATTCTGGTTGTCGGGAAAGCGACGCCATGTTGCTCCCGTCATGGCTTCCGCCACGACATGCCAATTCAAAGTACAACTGCGTCCGGGAACACCTTGCCAGAGCGGCCTTAAGGCCTGGTTAAGTACGTTTGCTTCTGTGATCGCATGACAAAAAGGGCGCCACGCGGCGCCCTTTTAAAAACTCATGATCGAGGACGGCCGCTAGAATTCCGACCAGTCCTTGGCGATGGCGGCATTGCCCTGTGTCAGGTAGGAACGGGCCGCCGAGCGCACTTTGTCGACCACGCCCCGCTGCGGCGCTGGCGCCGCAGCGCGTTTCGGCGCCTCGGCGGCATCCTCGATGGTGAAGATATCCACCACGCGGTCGAGTTCGCTCGCCTGCGCCTCGGTCTGCTCGATGGCCGCATTGGTCTCTTCCACCAGTGCCGCATTGTGCTGCGTCATCTCATCGAGCGTCCGTACCGCCACCGACACCTCGTCGATGGCCGCTGCCTGCTCGCGGCTGGCCTTGGCGATCGATTGCATCAGGCTGGCATTCTCGTTGACGGCCTGCAGCATCGCCGTCAGCTGCTCGGAGGCGTTGGAGACCAGCTTGCTGCCGCCCTTGACCTCGTTGGCGCTCTGCTCGATCAGCGCCTTGACGTCGGACGATGCACTGGCTGCGCTCTGGGCAAGGCGGCGCACTTCCACGGCCACTACGGCAAAGCCCTTGCCGGCGTCACCGGCCCGCGCCGCTTCGACAGAAGCGTTCAGCGCCAGGAGGTTGGTCTGGAAGGCAATGTCGTCGATCATGCCGATGATGTTGGAAATCTTGGCCGAACTCGAAGTGATGCGCTCCATCGCTTCATTGGCCTCGGTCATCGTCACGCCGCTCTGCGCGGCACTGTGGGACACCGACTGGGCCATAACATCGGCATCTTCCGCCATGCGGGCATTTTCCGCGACGGTCGAGGCAAGCTGTTCCATGGCCGCCGAAGTCTCCTCGATCGTCGCCGCCTGCTTGGTGGTGCGCTCGGAAAGATCGTTGGCGCCGGAGAGGATTTCCCCCGTCGCGGTCTTGAGGGCGCGCGAGGTCGAGCGCAATTGCGTCACCACATCCGTCAGCTTGTCGCCAACCGCATTGGTGTCGGCCTTGAGCTTGGCGAACGAACCCTGATAGTCGCCTGCCATGCGCTTGGTGAGATTGGTATCGGCCAATGCCGCCAGCACGCTGCCGGTTTCGCTGATGCCGCGATCCACCGTCTCGACCAGGTTGTTGACACTGCCGGCCAGCGCGTTGAGCTCGGCATCGGGGAATTGCGCATGCACGCGCTTGGAAAAATCGCCGGCAATGGCGGCATCCACCACCTCGCCGAAGGCCGCCTGCAGGGCCACCATCATATCGGTGCGCTCGACGCGACGCCGCTGCGACGCGGCGCGCTCCTCCTCGGTCATCTGACTGACCTTGAGCCCGTTCTCGCGGAAAATCTCCACAGCCCGGGCCATCTCGCCGACCTCGTTGCCCTGGGTGATAAAGGGCACCTCGGTTTCATAGTCGCCTTCCGCCACGGCCTTCATGGTCTGCGCCAGCTTGGGCACCGCCGCCATCATCAGGCGGGACATGACGTAGCCCAGCACACCCAATATCACGAGGCTGACCGCACCCACGCCCAGCAGAACCCAGAGGGTCGACAGAATTCCGGCCTCCAGCCTGGCCTTGTCGGTGCCGGCATAGAGCACGCCAATCAGGCCGCCTTCCTGATCCTGGATCGGCTGGTAGGCGGTGTAATAGGCCGTGCCCTGTATCGTAGCTTCGCCGAAATACGGCTTGCCTTCGAGCAACGTGGCATAGGCCGGATCGGTCGCGTCGAGCGGCTGGCCCATCATGCGCTCGCCCTCGGGCGTGAGCAGCGTGCTGCTGAGCGCCGTGAGCGGCTTGGTGGCGTCTTCGGCGCCGTAGATGGTCACGCTTTCGCCGGTGAGGCGAACCACCGAATCCACCAGGTCGTGATTGACGAAGAGGCGTGGCATGGCCCAGGTCTTGACCGAGGCGATGCTGCCATCTTCGGCCCAGGCCACTTCGGCGCCTGGCAGCTTGCCGCCCACCACGGTCGCCGCCGTGCGCAGGTCGCCTTCCAGCTGCGACATGGCGCTGGCACGCGTCGAGGCACTGAGGGTAAGATAGGTCGCCGTCGTCACCGCAGCGATCGACACGATGATCGCCGAGATCACCAGGATGGCGATCATCGTGGTCAGCTTGATATTGCCCAGGAAGTGCCCAGCGCGCTTCAACATGTCGATTTACCCCGTATCCCCCGCGCAGTTCAGTGGGATCTGCCCGCGCTTTGATCCGGGAAAAATATCAGCGCAGGCTTAATCGAGTGTTTATCATCCCCGAATCCGGCGGCCCGCCGCCTGTCGGGAGGCCTGGGAAACGCCCTAGATCATTCAATTATATAGATAATCCAACTTGTTCGGACAAATTTGAATTGCCTCGGTCCGGGCATGAAAAACCCCGCATGCACCGGGTGCCGCGGGGTTGGTTCGTTCCGGTAGCCTGCTGGAGCTAAAATTCGTTCCAGTCCGGCGCCACGGCGGCATTGCCGTGGGTGGTGAGATTGGCCGAGGCCGCATGCAGGCGCTGCTGCAGGTCGCGCGCGCCACCGGCGGGCGCTGTCCGCTCGACACGCGCCTTGCCCGTCTCCTGCTGGGAGATGCGGAACACATCGACGATGCGGTCGAGTTCGGTGGCCTGCGCTTCGGTCTGCTCGATGGCCGCATTGGTTTCTTCCACCAATGCCGCATTGTGCTGGGTCATCTCATCCATGGTGCGAACGGCGGTGGTGACCTCCTCGATCGCCGAAGCCTGTTCGCGGCTGTCATTGGCGATGGATTCCAGCAGCCCGTTATTGCCGCGCGCCGCATCCAGCATGGCCTTGAGCTTGCCGGCCGCGTCGCCTACCAGCTTGGAACCGGAATTGACTTCCCCGGCCGACTGCTCGATCAGCACCTTGACCTCGCTCGATGCCTGCGCGGCGCTCTGCGCCAGGCGCCGCACTTCCACGGCCACCACGGCAAAGCCCTTGCCGGCATCGCCGGCCCTGGCAGCCTCGACCGAGGCGTTCAGCGCCAGGAGGTTGGTCTGGAAGGCGATGTCGTCGATCATGCCGATGATGTTGGAAATCTTGGCCGAGGATTGCGTGATGCGCTCCATTGCCGATGTCGCCGCATCCATCACCTGCCCGCCTTCTTCGGCGGTGCGGGTCACCTGCGCCGCGTTGACGCTGGCATCCTTGGCGCGCTCGGCATTCTTGAGCACGGTCGTCGCCAGTTGCTCCATGGCCGCCGAGGTTTCCTCGATGGTCGCGGCCTGTTTGGTGGTGCGTTCGGAAAGGTCGTTGGCGCCCGAAAGGATTTCCCCCGTCGCGGTCTTCAGCGACCCCGACGTGTGGCGCAGCTGGCCGACCACTTCGGTCAGCTTGTCGGCCACCGCGTTGATGTCGGACTTGAGCGTGGCGAAGGCGCCTTCATAGTCGCCCTCCATGCGCTCGGTAAGATCGGTATTGGCCATCGCCCCCAGCACATGGCCGATCTCGGTCACGCCGCGATTGAAGGTCGACACCAGGTTGTTGACGCCGGCCGCCAGCCCGTTGAGCTCGGGATCGGGGAATTCCACCGCCACCTGCCGCGTGAAGTCGCCGGCAACGGCCGCATCGACCACCTCGCCGAAGGCCGACTGCAGCTCGCTCATCATCTTCTGCCGGTTTTCCTGGTCGGCTATGATGCGCGCGGCTTCCGCTTCGGTCATCTGGCTGACGCGCAGCCCGTTCTGGCGGAATACTTCCACGGCGCGGGCCATGGCGCCCACTTCGTTGCCCTGCTCGGTATAGGGCACTTCGGTTTCGTAATTGCCCTCGGCAATGGCTTCCATCGAGCCGGCCAGCTTGGGAATGGGCTTGGTGATCAAGCGCGACAGTAGCAGCCCGATAAGGCCCAGCCCGACGGTCACGAGACCACCAACCATCAGGATCAGCCCCAGCACGCCATTGGCCGAAGCCTCGACATTGGCCATCGGCGTCCCCACGAAGATAGCGCCCATCACTTCGCCGCTCATCTTCTCGATGGGCTGCAGGGCCGCAAAATAGCTGATGCCGTTGATCGGCAGCTGGCCGATGAACGGCTCCCCGGCCAGGATCGCTTCATAGGCGGGGCTGGAGGCGTCGAGCATCAGGTCCGCGACACGCGTCCCGTCCGGAGCGGCGATGCTGGTGGTCTTGCCCGCCAGAACCTGCGTCGCAGCGTCGAACACATAGATGCTTGCATCCTGCTTGGTGACGCGCGTCACCGAATCGATGATTTCAGTGTCGTAGAATGGGGGCACGGCCCAGCTCTGGAACGCATCCATCGTGCCTTCCTCGGTCCAGTTCAGTACCGAACCGGAAATGCGCCGCTCCAGGATCGTAGCGGCAACCGCCAGATTGGTTTGCTGCTGCACCTTGCTGTCGGTAATCGACTGGGCATACAGGTTCATATAGATGGCGCCCGACACCGCGGCGATGGATCCGATAATGGCGATCAGGACCAGCGCCGCGATGGCCGTGGTCATCTTGATATTGCCGAAGACGGCAAAGAGCTTGCGCATAGGTTTGTTCCCCCGACGGTCCGGACGCGGCGAGACTATCGCGCGTGCTTTGCGGACTTACTGATCAGGAAAATTACGGGATAGCCGTTAATCGAAAGTTGTCCAAATCGGCCCGGTATCGTTTCCGGCGACAAATTAGTCGTTTCGAATGCAGAATTATGACGAAAACTTGGACAATCGACCCCGATTGCCACCGCGTACCGGTCAAGACCAGCCCGGGAATCGGCTCACACTTGTATGGAAGCCCGTAGGCCGCGAGTGCTAATAGGTAGTTGCGGTGCCGCGCCAATGAAAAAGGGCGCCCGATGAAGCGCCCTTTCTTCTGGCTCGTGCCAATTCGGCTAGAACTCGTTCCAGTCCTTGTCGACTGCGGCATTGCCGTGGCTGAGATAGGATTTGGCCACCGTCTTGAGCTTATCCTGCAATCCACGCGCGCCATCGGCAAACGTCTTGACCGGGGCAGCGCGCGCCGGCTCGGGACGTGCCTGACGCTGGGCCGGCGCCGTCTCGTTGATGGCGAAGATATCGACGATCCGGTCGAGTTCCGTGGCCTGGGCCTCGGTCTGCTCGATGGAGGCGTTGATCTCTTCGACCAGCGCAGCATTGTGCTGGGTCATCTCATCCATGGTGCGAACGGCGGTATTGACCTCTTCGATGGCCCCGGCCTGTTCGCGGCTGTCCTTGGCGATGCCGCTCATCAATTCATTCGACGACCGCGCCGCGGTCACCATGGCCTCGAGTTTGCTGGCAGCGTCGAGCACCAGCTTGGAGCCGCCCTTGACCTCGCCTGCCGACTGCTCGATCAGCACCTTGACTTCGCTCGACGCATTGGCCGCCGATTGCGCCAGCCGCCGCACTTCCACGGCCACCACGGCAAAGCCCTTGCCGGCATCGCCGGCCCGCGCCGCTTCCACCGAGGCATTGAGCGCCAGCAGGTTGGTCTGGAAGGCGATATCGTCGATCAGCCCGATAATGTTGGAAATCTTGCCAGAGGACTGAGTGATGCGTTCCATGGCTTCGGTCGCCTGGTGCATTACCTGCCCACCCTCTTCGGCCGTTCGGGTCACCGTCGAGGCGACGCCGCTGGCTTCCCTGGCGCGCTCGGCATTCTGCAGCACGGTCGAAGCGAGCTGCTCCATGGCCGCCGAGGTTTCCTCGATGGTTGCCGCCTGCTTGGTGGTGCGCTCGGAAAGATCATTGGCGCCGCTGAGAATTTCCCCCGTCGCGGTCTTGAGCGTGCGCGAGGTGTCCTTGAGCTGGCCGACAATGTCGGTCAGCTTTTCGGCCACCGCATTGGTATCGGCCTTGAGCTTGGCGAAGGCGCCCTGATAGTCGCCCTCCATGCGGCGCGTCAGGTCGGTATCGGCCAGCGAAGCCAGCACCGAGCCGGTTTCGCCCACGCCGCGATCCACCGTCGCCACCAGGTTGTTGACCGAGCGGGCCAGCGTATTGAGCTCGTCATCAGGGAATTCGGCATCGACCCGCTTGGTGAAATCGCCGGCAATAGCGGCATCCACCACCGCGCCGAAGGCCCGCTGCAGATCCTGCATCATGGCGGCGCGTTCGGCCTGGGTCCGGATGATCTGGGCGGCTTCCGCCTCGGTCATCTGCGCCACCTTGAGTCCGTTTTCGCGGAACACTTCCACAGCGCGGGCCATGGCGCCCAGTTCGTCCTTGCCATCGGCGCCCTGCACCTCGACATCGAGATCGCCATCGGCCAGCGCATCCATCGTCGTGGTCAGGCGGCTGATCGGCCGGCTGATGGAGCGGGAGAAGACATACCCCACCAACGCGGCGAGCGCGAGCAGCGCCCCACCCACGAGCAGGATCATGTTGCGCATATTGTTGACCGGCGCATAGACCTCGTCCTGCGGCTGCACAGCCGCCACGGCCCAGGTAACGGCGCCGACACTGACCGGCCCGGCGCGCACCACCATGGGTGCGTTGCGATAATCGGTGCTGAAGCCTTCGCCATTCTCGCCGGCAAAGGCGCGCGCAATAACATCGGAGGTCAGGGTCGTCTGCAGCACGTCGGGCGCTTCGGTGCGCGGCGACTCCGTGCGCAGCAACCCATCGGCGCCCACCACCAAGACTTCACCGGTCTCACCCAGGCCCGACAGCGCCGACACCCTTGCGCTGAGCGCATCGGTCGAAATGGCCAGCACCATGATGCCGGTCTTTTCTTCCTTTTCGAACACCGGCATGGCCATGAAGCTCTCGGCCGTGCCTGTCGGCCCATAGGTCGTGTAGTCAACGAACGCAGCCTGGCCGTCGGCAAGATCCTTGGCGGCCGCGAAGGCCTGGCCCAGTCCCGAAGCGGCCATTGCCGGATCGGTGACGACGTTGGTGGCAAAATCGGTGTTCTTGGCCACCGAATAGACTACGTCGCCGGCAGCGCTGATCAGCAGCACGTCCGAATAATCGCGTTCCTGCATCAGCGAGCGGAAGCCGGGGTGGTATCGCTTGTGCGGCGCGTCGTAGGTCGCGCCCTTTGCCCCGACAGTGTCGACCGCGGCGCGGTCCTCGGGATTGGGGCTTTCGGTGCCATAGGCCGCCTGCAATTGCGGGGCGGCGCGCTCCTTGAGGCCCATGCGCATTTCGTCGAGCGCCCGCGTCAGGTTCTTCATAGCCGTCACGGTATCGGAGCGCTGCACAAAGAGCCGCAGGTCGACTTCGGCGCTCGAATAATAGTCGCTGACCAGTGAGACTGCCGTGTTGAGCGATGCCTGCATGGATTGGTTGCGCTGGTTCTGCACGGTCCCCAGACCGATCAGATAGCTGGAAAGCCCGACGCCCGCGCCCACGAGCAGGGCCGAGCCAACAAGCACCAGCGGCAACTTCTGGGCAATCTTCAACTGCGGAAACAATTTCATTGGTCCTGATGCTCCTCACCGATCGTCGCGCCTGCCTTGATGGGAGCCCTGCTTGGCTCCGGCAGCGACAATCGCCCCCGACGTGAATCGAATTTCTGCAAACGATATATCCGGGGGATTAACCGCTCCTTACGGTTATTCACGGTGCGTCCGGATTCACCCGCTTCTGCCGCAAAAATGAGCATCACAAAGCAGAACACCTCCCGACCGGGGTCGGGAGGTGTCAAAAAATCCTGAATTATGGGCCGCTTGCCCGATCAGCTCAGCGCGCCGATCACCGCTTCGATACGCTTCTTCATGGTCGAGGCGTCGAATGGCTTGATGATGTAGTTGTTGACGCCGAAGGAAATGGCTTCCTTGACCTGCTCCTTGTCCGAGCGCCCGGTCGCCATGATGAACGGCATGGCCTGGGTGCGCGGATGCTTGCGGATGACCTTGAGCAGGGTCAGCCCGTCGATATCTTCCATGTTCCAGTCGGAAATGATCAGGTCGACATTGGACTTTTCGAGCTTGCCGAGCGCATCGCGCCCGCTCTTGGCCTCGATGATATCCTTGAAGCCGAGCTGGGTGAGAATGTATTTACAGATACCGCGCATGGACTGCTGGTCGTCGACGATGAGGACGCTGACTGCGCTGGCTTTAGGCATGGTCGTATTCACCTTCTGGCGCGTGGAGTCCGAGGACTCCGTTCTTTCGAGCAAACCCTAGGCAAGAAGCGTTACAAATCTCTCAACCTGGCGCATGGCATTGCGACAGAGGCCTTAGGCAGCCGATTTCAGCCGCACCAGGGCATTGGCGAGCCGCGCGGCGATTGCTTCGACCGGCGCCTGCTCCACCACCGCGCCTTCTTCGAACGCCACCCGCGGCATGCCATAGACCAGGGCCGATGCCTGGCTCTGGCCCACCGTATAGGCGCCGGCATCGCGCATCATCTTGAGCCCGCGTGCGCCATCCCGGCCCATGCCGGTGAGGATCGCACCGACCGCCATGGGACCGACCGTCCTGGCCACTGACTCGAACAGCACATCGACGCTGGGGCGATGGCCGCTTTCCAGGTCGTCGTGGGTCAAGCGCGCCTTGAGCTGGCCTGATGAGCGTTCGACGCGCAGGTGGTAGTCGCCCCGCGCCACATAGGCATGGCCCGCCAGCAGCGGCATACGGTCTTCCGCTTCCACCACCTTGAGATCGCAAACCTCGTCGAGCCGCGCCGCAAAGCGGCTGGTAAAGCCCGGCGGCATATGCTGGGCGATGACGATAGGCGGGCAGTCGACCGGCATGCTGGCCAGCACCGCCCGGATGGCTTCGACGCCGCCGGTGGAGGCGCCGATGGCGATGAGCGCCCCGGCCGGCGCGGCAGCGGTCTTGACCGCAATCTTGGGCGCCTCGGCCCGCCCGGTCGAGCGACCATGCACGTCGGATTTGGCGGCAGCGCGGATCTTGTCGCGCAGGTTGGCGCCAAACGCCTCGATGCCGCCTTCGGCTTCGGCACTGGGCTTGGCCACGAAATCGACGGCGCCCAGCTCCAGCGCCAGCAGCGTCTCGCTGGCCCCTTTCTTGGTCAGCGTCGACACCATCACCACCGGCGTCGGTCGCAGGCGCATGAGCTTGTCGAGAAACTGCAGCCCGTTCATGTTGGGCATTTCGATATCGAGCGTCACGACATCGGGATTGAGCGCCTTGATCTTCTCGCGTGCGTCGATCGGATCTTTTGCCGTACCCACCACGTCGATATCGCCATCGCGCGTCAGCATGCGCGTCAGCACTTCGCGGATCAGCGCCGAATCGTCGACGACCAGGACCTTGATGCTCATGCCACTTCTCGTTTGTTCAGTTTCTGCTTTGATTGGTAGATGGTCTTGCCGACCAAGCGGAATCCGTCGCCGCCCGAGCCCAGATTTTCCGAATGGCCGATATAGAGGAAGGCTTCCGGCGCCAGCAGCTTGCCGAGGCGGCCGAACACTTCCCCCTGCGTCGGCTTGTCGAAATAGATCGCCACGTTGCGGCAGAAGATGGCGTCGAAGGGGCCTTTCATCGGCCAGTTCGGCCCGATGAGATTGAGTGGCTTGAACGAGACCAGCTCCCGCACCGCCGCGGGAATGCGGATCGTGCCATCGCCCACCTTCTCCAACTGCCTGGCGCGCTCGGCGCTGAGCCCGTTGAGTTCATTTTCTGGATACGAGCCGCGCGCCGCCTTGGCGATGACAGCCGTGTCGATATCGGTCGCCAGGATCTTGAAGTCCCAGCGCTTGAGCTCGGGAAACGCCGCCAGCAGGTCCATGCCGATAGTATAGGGCTCCTGCCCCGTCGAGCAGCCGGCGGACCAGATGCGCAGGCGGTTGCCGCGCGGCTTTTCGGCAACCAGCGCACCGACATAGGAGCGCAGGTGTTCGAAGTGATGGTCTTCGCGATAGAAGCGGGTGAGGTTGGTGGTCAGCGCATTGACGAAATCCTGCCCGTCCTGGGCCGAACCGGCGCGCTCGAGATAGTCCACATAGGCGTCGAAGCCCGGCAGGCCCAGGGCCCGCACGATCTTGCTGAGCCGCGAAATGACCAGTGTTCTCTTGGCATCGCTCAACGAGATACCGGCGACAGAATAGACCCGGTTCTTGATCCGCGAAAACTCACGGTCGCTGAGGGAGATTTCTCCCTGTTCCATGCGGCATACCCCAATTGCCTACTGGTCCGCGGATGCGGGGATCAGGCGCGCGCCCGTCGCACAAGCGGGGCCGCACCGGGCTCCGCTGTCTCGCCGAACGACGCCATTCGCCCGGTGAGGCGCTTCAGCGCCGCGTCACCCTCGTCCAGTGTCGCAACGATCGTATCGGTTTCATTGCTTAGATTGCGTAAATGCGCATCGAGCCCGGCAATCATTTTTTGCAGGCCCTGCGCCTCGCTCACCCCGGTCTCGGACTGGGCCCGGCCGCGCTTGACCACGCCGCGGATATCGCGGGCCGAACGGTTGGTCAGTTGCGCCAGCTGGCGCACCTCGTCGGCCACCACGGCAAAGCCCGCCCCCTTCTCGCCCGCCCGCGCCGCCTCCACCGCGGCATTGAGCGCCAGCAGGTTGGTGCGGAAGGAGACATCCTCGATGGCCTGCACCATCTTGTCGATTTCCTGGGTCATCTGGTCGATCTCGCCCACCAGCGCCTGGTTGCGCCGCACCGCCATGTCGGCCTGCCCCAGCAGCTCCTGTGCCTCGCGCCCGATGGCAAGCGCCTGCCGCAGCCGCCCGCCGCCATCGGCCAGGGCGCGACTGGTGGCTCCGGCATCGTCGCGGCTTTCCTGGGTCAGTGCGCCATAGCGGGCCACCCGCTGCTCGAAGCCATCGAGCAGGCGCCCGACCGCTGCCAGCCGCTCCTCGAGCCCCGTCCGCAGCCCACGTTCCTCGTCGAGCTGTTCGACGATGGCAGCGATGAAATCATGCAGCCGCGTTGCCAATGCGCCCAGCGGTCCTTCGAGCCCATTAGGCAGTTCGCCGCCGCCGGCCGCCACATCCTCGAGCTGCAGCAGCCCCGCATCGAGGGTGGCGAGACCGTCATTGAGCGCCGCAAGCGCCGGATGGACCGCCGCGGCCCTGGCTTCGAAGCGGAACCCGGTCTGTCCGCTCGCCAGGGCCCCGGCAAAGGCGTCGAGATCGTCGTCTTCGATATAGAGGCCGGCCGGCACCAGTTCGAGCAGATAGCGGCCCGAGGCAATGGGCCTGCGCCTCACCGTGAATCGTCCGCTCCCAGCGGTGATCATGGTTTCTTCGGGCGCGCCGCCGCCGGTATCGAGATAGCCCGGCCCGAACAGGACATCGAGCGTAGCCCCCTCCTCGGCGCCCCTGACCAATGCGGTCGCGCCGGCGCTGGCCACCAGGATCACCCCCTCATCGTCCACGACCAGGGCGGGTTGCTGCAGGGCGGCGATGGCGATCTTGCTGTGATGGGCCCGTTCCAGGCGCTTGCCCAGCCGCATGACGATGCCGGCAATGGTCAGCACTTCGTCCGGCCGGTCGCCGAGCCCGGCCGCCAGCGCCACCGAAGCCAGCATATCCCGGTCCCGCCGGTCGAGCCTGGTGGCAATGAACAGCGTTGCGGCCAGGGCCACGAGCACCAGCCCAGCCACACTCCCCTGCCCCGCCGGGCTGGCGCCGAGCGTGAGGGTGACAACCCCGGACAGCGCCATGGTGCCCAGCCACAATGCAGCGATGACAAGCGCTAGGCGCAGATTGGGCATGGCGCGCCTGATCCACAAATCAACAGGGGGTCCAACATGGCCGGACTCTACGTCGGCAATGGTTAATCAAATCTATAAAGACCTGTCGGCACGTAAGACTTTGCTAAGCCCGATTGCGACAATCTGAAGATTTGTCCTGTTTCGGGACAGGGGCCGCGATCTGCGACAAACGGTGGGCAGAGTTTTGCGAAGAGACTTGCGTCAGGCCGGGCCGAAGGCGGCATCCCGCAAGTATCGAAGTCAAAACAGTTCGATATCGTCCACCGGAGCCGGCAACACGATGCGGCGCTTGGCGATCGCGGCTTCTTCGCGCGCCACATTGTCACCCACATCGCTGTCGAGGCGCTTGACGAAAGCGCGGCCGGAATGCGGCTTGAACAGCACGCGGCGGGCATAGGTGCCGCCCAGATCCTCGCTGATGGCGACATAGCCTTCATCGAGCAGGAATTGCCGCACGAAGTCGATATTCTTGCGGCCGACATCGTCCAGCGCCGAATTGATCTTGCCGCCGCCGAACACCTTGATTTCGAGATTGGCCTTCTTGCCGGTGCCCTTGGTCAGCACCTTGTTGATGAGCTGTTCCATGGCGAACGCCCCGTAGCGGGCCGAGGCGCCGTAGCGGTCCTTGGCGGAGCCGGATTGCTCAGCGAGCAGGAAGTGGTTCATGCCGCCCACATTGGCCACCCGGTCGCGAACGCAGGCCGAAATACAGGAGCCCAGGACGGTGGAATAAGTGAGGTCGGCCGCATCGGAGACATGGCAATCGCCCTGGTGCACGGTCGTAACCACCCCACGATCGAATTCGGGTGGTAGAGAGTTCGGCAATACCATTTGTCGTCTTGCAACCCCAACGCGCCAATGGTTCGGATCGTAGCGGAAAACTCGTTAGCCAATTGCTAACCACGCCGACCGAGGAATACCACACCGCCAAATTCGGCAAGAAGAGCTTTAGAAATACTGCGATAGGGTGGTCTGAACGGGGCTAGGATTCAATCTTTATGTCACTGCAGAAACTCGCGAGAGAACTCGATGAGACGGCGCGCCAGACGGCGTCGATGCTAGAAGGCATCACGGAAGCGCTAGACCTTCTTGCCGACAAGAACCTGAGCAAGGACGCCACCATAAACGAGGCCGTCCAGATGATCGTAACAGCCCTGCAGGGCCAGGATCGTATCGAGCAGCGCTGCCACAACATGGCGCTTGCCGTCCGCCAGTTCGCTCTCTTGCCCGCCAACGCACCCGACAGCGTCTATGACGAGATCTGGTCGAGCCTCACCCTCGACGAACTCCGCGTCCCCGCCCTTTCAGGCATCGCCGCCCACCAGAGCCACGGCGACGTCGACCTGTTCTGAAACTTCCGCGGAAACCGATTGATGCAGAGGCGCCGAACGGCGCCTTTTTCATGGGCGCATACCCGACCGCGCATTCGGCTGCTTTCGACCCCTTTTCTACCCTTGGACCCTATTCGTCAGGCTCCCCAAAGCGGACTTGTTTGCCGACCTTCAGGGCCGAAATAGTAAGTCGTAAGCCTCGACGTGGTGCGGAAACAATTCGTCGTAGGGAGGGGAGCTTATCCCCAGCACCTCGACCTCGCTGGTATGTTTATCTTTGAGGTCGTAGCGGATGCAGACGCCGGCACATTGGAGCACGACGCCTTGGGAGGTCCTCGCCCCAAGCCTATTCCAGATATGGACGCGGTCTCCATCGGTGATGTCAGGGGGAACTGCGCGGACGAACGCGTCGAAACCTTCGGCTGGAACGAAGCGGCCAAAGGCGACCCCCATTGGTGGATCACCTTGCTCTAACTCGGAATACCCAAGAATCTGACCATCCGAAATGATCGCGAACATTGAGTTTCCTTCCGTTTGTCGACGTCCGAGCGAGCGCAGCGAGCCCTTATCGACGGCAGCTTGGCCACCATGGTAGCTAAAAGCAGCCAGTCAGCAAACCACCCCATGGCGGTCGCCGGAAGAGCCTCATTCCACAATTACGACTATACGCCGCCCAAACAAAAGGGCGCCGCAGCGCCCCTTCTATTCAACCCGGCGATGAACCAGCCTAGCCGTCCATCTTGGCGCCGCTGACCACGGCGTGCAGGTCGATCAGCCCGACCATGCGGCTCTCATGGGTGACGATGCCGTTGAGCAGCTCGGTATCGATCGAATTGCCTTCCGGCACATTGTGGATGTCGTCGCGCGACACGGTGAGAATGTCGCTGACCGCATCGACCAGGATGCCGACCCACTTGTCGCCGACGCTCATCACCACCACGACATGGTTCTTGGTGGGGGAGGTCTGGCCATCGCCGAAGCGGGCGCGCAGATCGAAGATCGGGACGATCGTGCCACGCAGGTTGATCACGCCACGCACGAATTCGCGCGTATTGGGCAGCGGCGTCGCGCCGTTCCAGGCGCGGATTTCGCGGACCGTGGTGATCTCCACGCCATAGGTCTGCTCGCCGATCGAGAAGGCGATCAACTGCAGGGAATTCTGGGCGGCGACAGCCGACTTGTCGCCCATGTCGTCACGCAAACCGAGCGCTTCCATTTTTTCGCCTTTCTGCCGCCTGTTCTGGGCGGCTACGCTTTTACCAGCGACCGCTTAAGGCCACGTTTATGTCCAGTGGCCGCTATGCCGCATTCTTGTGAACGATCGTGGTCTTGAGTCCCTGCACATCGACGATCAGCGCGACATTGCCGTCCCCCAGGATCGTGCCGCCGGCAATGCCGTCCACGCGTTCGAAATTCTCTTCCAGCGATTTGATCACCACCTGCTGCTGGCCGATGATGTCGTCGACGATGAGCGCCACCTTGGCCGAACCTTCGGCCTCGCACAGCACCACGAACCGGTTTTCGGGATCGGTCTCGGTCACCATCTCGAAGCGCTGCGCCAGGTCGATGACCTGTACATATTCGCCCCGCACCTGCAGCACCTGGCCGCCTGATGGCACCCGCTCGAAGCTGGCGCGCGAGCACTGGATGGTTTCGACGATCGAGGAGAGCGGCACCACGTAAGGGCTCTCGCCGACCTTGACCAGCATGACGTCGAGCACCGCCAGCGTCAGCGGCAGCCGCAAGGTCATGCGCGTGCCCTTGCCGGTCCAGGAGCGGACATGCACCGAGCCACCGATCTTCTTGATATTGCTCAGCACCACATCCATGCCGACCCCTCGGCCGGAAATGTCGCTGACTTCGCTGGCCGTCGAAAAGCCGGGCGCGAAGATCAACTGGTCGATCTGCTCGTCCGTCGGATTGACGTCGGGCGCCACGACACCCTTGTCGCGCGCCACTTGCAGCACGCGCTCGCGATTGATGCCACCGCCATCGTCCTCCACGATGATGAGGATATTGCCTCCCGCCTGTTCGGCCGAAAGACGGATCGTACCGGTCTCGGACTTGCCGCGGCCTGTGCGCGTCTCAGGCGACTCGATACCGTGGTCGGCCGAGTTGCGGATCATGTGAGTCAGCGGATCGCTCAACTGCTCGATGACAGTCTTGTCGATTTCGGTGTTCTCGCCGATGGTTTCGAGCTTGATCTTCTTGCCGGTCTTGGTCGCCAGCTCGCGCACCAGCCGCGGCATTCTGGAGAACACCGATTTGACCGGCTGGGCGCGGATCGCCATCACCGAATCCTGCAGCCCGCGCGTCGTCTGCGCCAGCACTTCCAGGCCCCGCACCAGTTCCGTATAGCGCGCCCGCAGCGTCTCATCCATCTGCTGGGTGAGCATGGACTGGGTGATGACCAGCTCGCCCACCATGTTGACCACGCGGTCCACCTTGTCGAGATCGACACGGATCGACTGCACGCCGACACTGCGATTGCCGCCACTCTCTTCGCCCTCGCTGGGAGCGGCCGGCGGCGCAACGCGGACCGGCGCCGCCGCAGCGGCAACAGGCGTGGGCGGCTTGGCTACCGGGCTTGGCTGGATGGTTTCGGCCAGCTCGGCAAAGCTGAGGGCCGGCGGCTCCTCGAAACTGTCCTGAACGCTGACCGGGGCAGGTTCCGGCTCGGGCGCGAACTGAGGTTCGGGCGCCACATTGGCATCCGCCGAAAAGTCGAGCAGGGTCGCCACTTCATCATCGGCCAGGGCCAGCAGGTCGGCCGGATCGGGCTCTTCGTTGATGGCCGGCTTGGGCACCGCCACGACCGGTTCGGGCGCCGGCGGGATATCGAACCCTGCCGTGGCGCTGCCGAGTTGGGCTACCGCGATATCGCAATCGCCTTCGACGAATTCGAAGACTTCACGGATCATCGCCTCGGTGAGCGAGGGGGAGATCATGGTGATCTCCCAGGAGCAATAGACCGCAAAGGGCTCGAAATCGCTCAGCGGCGGAATCTCTTCCAGCACGGCGCGGACATGCATCTCGCCCAAGGCCGCCAGTTCGCGGAACAGCAGCAGCGGATCGTTGGCGCGGGCATAGAGCGCCCGATGCGGCGTGAAGCGCACTTCCCAGTGACCCGGCTCGATCTGCATCGGGGCAGAATCGAAGGCATCGTCGACGGGTGCCTCGCCCGCGGCCATTGCCGCCGGGGCCTCGGGCGCGTCGAGATTGACCATGACCGGGGTAAACTCGATGTCGAATTCGTCGAGCGGATCGCCGTCTTCATCGTCGCCGGCAGCAGCGTCGCCGCGCGCCAGGGCGTCGAAGCGCTCTTTTTCGTCCATGCCGTAATCGGCCGGCAAGGCCTCGCCGGTCTGGGCCGCCTTGACGTGGTCGGCCACGATGTCGTTGGCGCGGATGCATAGCGCCACCACGTCGTCGCTCATCTCGATGCGGCCATCGCGCACATAGTCGAGCAGCGTCTCATAGGCATGGGCAAAGCCCACCAGCGCCGAAAAGCCGAAGGCGCCGGCGCCGCCCTTGATCGAGTGGATGGCGCGGAACACGGCATTGAGCCGGTCCGCATCGCGCTCACCGGCCTCGATCGCCGCGAACTGCTCCTCGAGCTCGGTCAAAAGCTCCGAACATTCGTCGAAATATGTGGCTTTGAAATCGTCGAGATCGCTCATGCGAACACGTCCAACCCTTCTGGGTTCTGGGGGCTTAGTGCACGACCCGGTGGATGACCGAGATGAGTTTTTCGGGATCGAAGGGCTTGACGATCCAGCCCGTGCCGCCAGCAGCCTTGCCCTGGTCGCGCTTGTCCTGGCTGGTTTCGGTGGTGAGGATCAGGATCGGCAGGCTCTGGTGATTGCCCGTTGCCCGCACGTTCTTGATGAATTCGATACCGTCCATGACGGGCATGTTGATATCGGTGATGACCACATCGACCGTCTCGGTCTTGAGGACATCGAGCCCCTGCTTGCCGTCTTCGGCCTGCAGAACCTCGAACCCGGCATTGGAGAGGGTATGGTGCAGCATGGCGAGGATCGTCCTCGAATCGTCCACCGTGAGAACCCGCAAAGTCGTCATCCTCTCATCATCCCCGAAAACTGGGTGCCGAGACCCAGGCGCTCGATGGCGGTCACAAGGGCCGCGCTCGGCTGCTCAATGGCAAAGTCAAAATGATTTCTCCGGGCGGTTTCGGCCGCGCTGATCAGCATGAACAGCGCATTGGTCGACACGCGCTCGACCGCCCCGGCCGTCACGGTAACCGGTCCCTCCTCGATCGCGTCGATCAGGCTGTCACGGATGCTATCGAGCGAATCGAGATCGATGACTGCTGGCAAAGCGACGGATTTCTTGGCCTTGCTGACCATGGCGAATAATGCCCCCGGAGTTTTCTCCAAGCGCCAGTTTCCATGGGAACGGTTTAAGAAGTGCTAACCTTGATGCGGATGGGGATTGCGGCGTTTCCGCCTTGCAACCAAGGCTTCGGCGCCCCTGCCGCCGCCCCGTTCTGGCACAACCGCGCTTTTCCCTTGCGGCCGACAATCGGAGGGGGGTAACCCAAGCACGACTCTTCGAATTTGGACCTGCCATGACCGCCTCAATCGCCCTGACCGGCCTCGCCCGCGACCTTGCCGCCCGCGCCGAAACCGGCAAGCCGATCCGCGTCGGCGTCATCGGTTCGGGCGAGATGGGCACGGACCTGGTGACCCAGATGAGCCTGATGGCCGGCATCGAGATGGCGGCTATCGCCACCCGCCGGCCCCATACCGCGCTCGACGCCATGACCATTGCCTATGGCGATGATTCCAGGGGGAGAATTGCCGACAGCGCGGCCCAGGCGACGGCAGCCATCGAGGCCGGCAAGATCGCCATCACCTCGGCCGAAACCCTTGTCACCACACCCAATATCGACGTCGTCATCGACGCGACGGGCAAACCCGGCGTCGCGGCGGATTACGACCTGCTCGCCATGGAACATGGCAAGCATCTGGTGATGATGAATGTCGAGGCCGACGTGACCATCGGGCCTTACCTCAAGGCGCAGGCCGACAAGCTGGGCGTGGTCTACTCGGTCGGCGCCGGGGACGAGCCCAGCTCCTGCATGGAACTCATTGAATTCGTGAGCGCTTTGGGCCTGCCCATCGTCGCCGCCGGCAAAGGCAAGAACAATCCCCTGCGTCACGACGCCGTGCCCGACGACTACCGGGAAGAGGCGACCCGCCGCAACATGAACCCCCGCATGCTGGTGGAATTCGTCGATGGCTCCAAGACCATGGTGGAAATGTGCGCCATCGCCAATGCAACCGGGCTGGTGCCCGACGTGCCCGGCATGCACGGGCCCAAGGCCGACCGCGACGACATGGCCAAGGTGTTGATTCCAAAGGCGGATGGCGGGATTCTCAACCGCTCCGGCGTGGTCGATTTCACCATCGGCAAGGGCGTGGCCCCCGGCGTCTTCGTCATCGTCAAGCCCGAGCATCCCCGCATCATCGAGCGGATGGATGACCTCCATATCGGCCACGGCCCCTATTACAGTTTCTTCCGGCCCTACCACCTGACGAGCCTGGAGGTGCCCCTGACCTGCGCCCGTATCATGCTCTATGGCAAGCCCGACATGGTGCCGCTGCCCCAGCCGGTGGCCGAGGTCTGCGCCGTGGCCAAGCGCAACCTGACACCCGGCGAAACCTTTGATGCCATTGGAGAAACCTGCTACCGCTCCTACACCATGACCATCACGGACAGCCGCGCTGCCGGTGCGGTTCCGGTGGGCCTGCTCGAAGGCGGCAAGGTGACGGCGCCGGTAAAAAAGGGCGAGCTGCTGACGTCGGCCAACAGCCAGCCGGATACCGCGACGCGCCTCTTCGCACTGCGCCAGGCGCAGGACAGGATGCTCGGCCTCGTGCGTTAACACCGGGCCGAGTTGGTTAGCAGACTGTTAGCATCGACGATTTCGACCTGTATTAAGGCTGCTGCCTATTGGCGGCTCGGCGTGGCCGATGCGCATGCGGAGCACCAGGCCGCTTCCATACTAGCCAATCCCCCACCTCGCCGCTAAAGCTCTGCGCACCAAACAGGAGTGCGTCATGAGCAAAAAAGTCCGCTGGGGAATTCTGTCCACCGCCAATATCGGCATGCAGAAGGTGACGCCAGGCATCATGGCTTCGGAACATTCCGAAGTCGTCGCCATCGCTTCGCGCGACCTGGGCAAGGCCCGCGCGGCAGCCGACAAGCTCGGCATCGCCAAGGCCTATGGCTCCTATGAGGCCCTGTTCGCCGACCCCGACATCGACGCCATCTATAATCCCCTGCCCAACCACCTGCATGTCCCCATGACCGTGGCGGCGGCCAAGGCCGGCAAGCATGTGCTGTGCGAAAAGCCCATCGCGCTCAACGCTGCCGATGCCGAAGCGCTGCGCCAGTGCCCGCCGGACCGTATCGTGCTCGAAGCCTTCATGGTGCGGTTCCATCCGCAATGGCAACGTGCCCGCGAGATCGTTCGCTCGGGCGAGCTGGGCGACGTGCGGGCCATCAATGCGGCCTTCACCTATTTCAATGCCGACCCCAATAATGTGCGCAACCAGGCCGATATCGGCGGTGGTGGCATCATGGATATCGGCTGCTACCCGATCACCGCCGCGCGCTTCCTGTTCGAGGCCGAGCCCAAGCGGGTCGTCTCGCTGGTCGAGCGCGACGCAAATTTCGGCACCGACAAGCTGGCCAGCGTCATCGCCGATTTCGGCAATGGACGGCAGCTCAGTTTCACCTGCTCGACCCAGACGACGCCGCATCAGCGGGTGCTGGTGCTGGGCAGCAAGGCCAAGCTCGAGGTGATCATCCCCTTCAACGCCCCGCCCCACGAGCGCACCGCCATCACCGTGGATACCGGCGCCCCCTTCGACGGCTCGCTGGCGCGGCGCGAAATCCTGCCGGCGGTGGACCAATATACCGAACAGGCCGAGGCCTTCGCGCTGGCCGTACTGGGCGAGAAGCCGCTGCCCTGGGGCATCGAGGACGCGATTGCCTCGATGCGGGTGATCGATGCGGTATTCGAGAGCGAGAAGACCGGGGGCTGGGCGACGGTTTAAGGCACGGCCTTCCCCTCTCCCCTTGCTACGGCCCTGCGGGCCGAGCGGCGCTGGGGGAGGGTAGGCACAGCGCTGAGTTCAGCTTAATTCCGGTCCGATCAACCGCTCGCACAGGACCGGGATCGCCGCCCGCACCGAGGTTTCGTCCACCATCTTGCGCGCCACGCCATAGCTGGCGGCCTGGATCAGGCGGTTGAGCTCGCCGGGTTCGGCCACGCCGGCTGCCTTCAGCGCCGCGACGATTTCCGCGTTCATGCGCGCGTCGAGTTCGCGGAAACGGGCCGAGACGCGGCTATGGGTGGCGTAGAGCTCCTCGGCAAAGGGCGAGCCTTCGATGGCATGGGCGATGGCGCCATATTTGCCGGCCATGGCAGCGCCGATGCGCTGGCCCACATTGCCCTTTCCGGCCATGCCGGCATCGAAGCCAGCCACCAGCGCCTCGGTCAATTCGTCGAGTATGCCCGCAAACACCGCTTCCTTGTCGGCGAACTGGGCATAGAGCGTCGGCTTGGCAATGCGCGCCTCGCGGGCAATGGCTTCCATCGTCGTGCCGCGCAGCCCGTCGCGCAGCATCAGCAGTCGGGCAGCATCGAGAATGCGCCGCCGCCGCTCCGCCATCTTGTCCTGCGCCGCCTGATTCAAATTCGCGACCCCACACTTGAACATATTGAACGATTATCGTATCTATCGTTCAATATGTAAGGGAGATTTCGATGACCGACCGCGTCCTGCTGACCGGCATATCCGGCTTTCTCGGCGGCCATGTCGCCCTCCAATTGCTCAATGCTGGCTACACCGTTCGGGGCAGCCTGCGCAACCTCGGCAAGGCCGGCAAGGTGCGCGATACCCTCCAGCGCGCCGGTGCCGACATATCCCGGCTCGAATTCGTGGCGCTCGAGCTGATGGACGATGCGGGCTGGAACGAAGCCGCCGCGGACTGCCGCTATGTGCAGCACACCGCCTCGCCCTTCGTGCTCGAAATTCCCGCCGACAAGATGGCGCTGATCGGCCCGGCCGTGGAGGGCACCACGCGGGCGCTCAACGCCGCCAACAAGGCCGGCGCCGAGCGGATCGTCTTGACCTCGTCCATGGCTGCCATCGCCTATGGCCACGACCGAAGCCGGACGAGCTTCACCGCCGACGACTGGACGGACCTGCATGGCCGCGGCGTCAACTTCTACCAGGAATCCAAGACCCTGGCCGAACGCCGCGCCTGGGAGATCATGGACGCCGCCGGCCGGCATGACGCGCTGGCGGTGATCAATCCCAGCGGCATTTTCGGGCCGCTGCTCGACGAAGATCCCGGCACCTCGGCCATTCTCATCCAGCGCCTGCTCAATGGCTCGGTGCCGGCTCTGCCGCGCATTCCCATTACCGTCATCGATGTGCGCGACGTGGCCGCTGCCCATGTGGCGGCGATGACGGCGCCCCAGGCCGGCGGCCAGCGCTTCCCCATGGGCGAGCGCACCCTGTTCTTCAAGCAGGTGGCCGACCTGGTGGCGGCGCGCTATCCCGACCGGCGCGTGCCGCGGCGGCAAATGCCCGACTGGGCCGTGCGGCTCTATGGCCTCTTCGACCGCGACGTGCGCGGCAGTCTGGCCGAACTGGGCCTGCCCAAGCAACTCGATTCGAGCGGCGCCATCGCCTTGCTCGGCCGCCCCCTGATCCCCGCGCCCGACGCGATTCTCGCCACAGCTGGAACGCTGGTGGCGTACAAGCTGGCTTAGCCAGATAGGGGCAAGGGCCATTTATCCCCCTTGCCCTCGCCCCGATTATTGTCCATATCAGCACGCGTCGGAACGGGGCTGTAGCTCAGTTGGGAGAGCGCGTCGTTCGCAATGACGAGGTCAGCGGTTCGATCCCGCTCAGCTCCACCATTCCGGCTTTTTCCTTTATTTGCGTCGGGGCTTGCCTTCGGCCATGCGCCCGGCGGCGCGGCCGAAGCCTTCGGTGATGACGGCTTTCATGGCGGCCCGGGCCTCGTCGGCATCGCCGGCCTCGATGGCACGGGCGATACGGGTATGCGACTTGACGGCGGCGGCCGTCAGCGCCGCGTCCTCGACCGGCGAGCTGATGGTGAACGCCGCTGTCAGCGCCAGTTCGACCAGCGCGCTGACCGAGGCCATGAACGGATTGCCCGAGGCCTCGGCCACGGTGCGGTGGAAGGCGAGGTCGGTGCGGGCGAATTCCTCGGGGGTCCTGGCCTCGCCCATGCTGATGGCGATGGCGAGCAGGGCCTCGGCCTGTGCGTCGCTGCGGCGCGACGCGGCCAGGGCCGCCGATTCCACTTCGACGCCGATGCGGATTTCGGCCAGGCTGCGCAGCAGCTCGACATCGGGCCCGGTTTCGAAATGCCAGGACAGCACGTCGGAATCGAACAGGTTCCAGCGCGAGCGCGGCAGGACGCGGGTGCCGATGCGGGCACGCGCCTCGATCATGCCCTTGGCGGCCAGGGTCTTGAGCGCTTCGCGCAACACGGTGCGCGACACGGCAAAGCGCGCCAGCAATTCGCTGTCGGACGGCAGGATGGAGCCTTCGGGATAGTCGCCCCCGACAATGGCGACACCGAGCTGCCACAGCACCTGCGAATGCAGGTTTCGCAGCGGCACGCGACCGGCAATCGAGGCGATCAGCTCGCTTGCCGTCCTGTCTGGTGTGTCGCGCGTGACCATGCAGCTCCCCTGCGGCACTGCCGCATTAGTGTTACTATATGAACTATCCGACCCGGCGCCGCACGGCAACCGGTGCTGGACAGCACGCGCCGCGGCGGCGAGTGTAGCGGCAAAAGGGGAATCAGCCGCATGACCGCCTCCACCCAGATCGATGCCGTTCTCGCTCATGTCGATGCCGGCCTCAACCAGAGCCTCGAACGGCTCTATGCGCTGCTGCGCATCAAATCCATTTCCACCGACCCGGCCTATGCCAGGGAGTGCCGGCGCGCCGCCGACTGGATCGCCAATGAACTCACGGGCCTGGGTTTCGACGCCACGGCGCGGCCGACGCCGGGCCATCCCGTCGTGGTGGCGCATGGGCCGGAACAGGCGGGGCCCCATGTGCTGTTCTATGCCCATTACGATGTGCAGCCGGTCGATCCGCTTGAGCTGTGGCATACCGATCCGTTCGAGCCGGTGCTGAAGACCGACGCCAATGGCCGCCAGATCATCGTGGCGCGCGGGGCTTCGGACGACAAGGGGCAGATGCTGACCTTCATCGAAGCCTGCCGCGCCTGGAAGGCGGCGACGGGATCGCTGCCTGTGCGCGTGTCGCTGATGCTGGAGGGCGAGGAGGAGAGTGGCGGCAAGAATCTGCCACCCTTCATGGAGGCCAACAGAGCCGAGCTTGGCGCTGCCGACATTGCGCTGGTCTGCGACACCGATATGTGGGATCGCCAGACGCCGTCGATCACCACCATGCTGCGGGGGCTGGTGGCCGAGGAGGTGGAAATCACCTGCGCCAACAAGGACCTGCATTCCGGCATGTTCGGCAATGCGGCGCGCAACCCCAACCAGGTTCTGGCCGAGATCATCGCATCCTTGCGCGCGCCGGACGGCTCGGTGACCCTGCCGGGCTTTTACGACGACGTGGCCGAGATCAGCCCCGCGCTCAAGGCGCAGTGGCAGGGGCTGGGCTTCGACGAGGCGGCCTTCCTCGGCGAGGCCGGGCTATCGTTACCGGCGGGCGAGGCGGACCACTCGGTGCTCGAAATGCTGTGGGCGCGCCCGACCTGCGAGATCAACGGCATGATCGGCGGCTATACCGGGGACGGCTTCAAGACCGTGATCCCGGCCAGGGCAAGCGCCAAGATCAGCTTCCGCCTCGTCTCGGGCATGCAGCCGGAACGCATCCGCGCCGCCTTCCGCAAGCATGTCGAGGAGCGCATCCCGGCCGATTGCTCGGTGAGCTTCCACGCCCATGGCGGCTCGCCGGCCATCACCGTGCCGTCAGACGGGGTGCATCTGCGCCGGGCGCTGCAGGGGCTGAGCGGCGAATGGGGCAAGCCGGCCGTGGTCACCGGCTCGGGCGGGTCCATTCCGGTGGCGGGCGATTTCAAGCGTATCCTCGGACTCGATACACTGCTGATCGGCTTTGCCCATGTGGATGACCAGATCCACTCGCCCAACGAGAAATACGACCTCGACAGCTATCACCGCGGCATTCGGAGCTGGGTGCGGGTGCTGGCCAGCCTGGCGGGATAGGCCCTACAGGTACATCACCGCCAGCATGGCGATGACGGCGGGCACGGTCTGGATAAACAGGATCTTCCGGCTGGCCGTCGCCGCGCCGTAAATCCCGGCCACGGCCACGCAGGCGAGGAAGAACATGGCGATCTGCCAGGCGAATTCCGGCTGCGGATGGACGAGGCTCCAGATCAGCCCGGCGGCCAGGAACCCGTTATAGAGCCCCTGATTGGCGGCCAGGGCCTTGGTCTGGGCCGCGAATTCGGGCGTCAGGCCGAAGGCCTTCTGGCCGCGCGGGCCGGTCCACAGGAACATTTCGAGGACGAGGATGTAGAGGTGGAGCAAGGCCACGAGGGCGACGAGGACGAGGGCGATGACGCTCATTTGGTCTTGGTCTTTCCTTGGGTAGCGGCAGGAGCATCCCACGATGCCTGGCGCGCCTGTTCGGCCGCGTAGGCGGCATCCTGATCGGGCAGGGCCGCGCGCGAGCCGCCCAGCTCCACCAGCCGGTCGAGGGTCGGCTGCACGCCCGGACCGGCCTCCGCACAGGTTTCGGGGCGGTCGAGCGCATCGAAGGCCGGGCCGTAGAACCGGCTGTCATACTCATCGACGCTGAGGCGCAATTGCTCGCGCGCCAGGATATCGGCGGAGTCGGTCAGCAGCGACCATTCCTCGTCGGTGATGGCAAAGTCCGGGCAGTTGGACGAGACGACATTGGCCAGCACCACTTCGCTGAGAAAGGCCTCGGCCTCGGCGCCGGTTATGCTGCTGAGGTCGGGCAGCTGCACGTAAATCTTGCCATCCGCAAAAGCCGGGCTGGCGAGGAGCAGGGTCGTGGTGAGGGTGGCGATGAAAGTCTTCATGTCCGGTCTCCGCTGATGGTGATGCCATGGCGTGGGGGTTGCGGGCAAGACTGGCAGGTGGGTGCGGGCGAATTGGGGCGGGGGCACGCCCTCGTGGTTCGAGGCGCATGAAGAACGCGCACCTCACCATGAGGGCTACTGTTAGCTCAATGTTCCAGTAGCCCTTGTATTAGCGCTTTGTGGTTAGCTCGTGCCATCCTTTTGGATGCCGCGATCTGGATGGCGACCCAGATCGCGGCTGCGGTGTCGGATCGATT
>NZ_LMEM01000013.1 GCF_001426345.1 Devosia sp. Root436
GCCGTTGACCCCCGAAGAGATCAGCAGTCTCTAATGGCTGCATCAACAGGCCGGACAGAAGACTGCACCCGACCAATGCGCCAGAACGTCGAATTATCTCTTGCAATGCGGGAGCCATCCACAGAGGCGTTCGGGGCTTCAAGTTCCACCCGACCTACCAGGCCTTCTACCCAAATGACCGCGCGGCCTATCCCCTCTACGAGGCGATCCAGGAAGCCGGTGTGCCGGCCCTGTTCCATACCGGCCAGACCGGGGTGGGCGCCGGCATGCGCGGAGGCTATGGCCTGCGCCTCAAATATTCCAACCCGATGTATATCGACGACGTCGCCGCCGATTTCCCCGACCTCAAGATCATCATGGCCCACCCCTCCTTCCCCTGGCAGGAAGAGGCTCTGGCCGTCGCGACCCACAAGCCCAACGTCTACATCGACCTCTCGGGTTGGTCGCCGAAATACTTTCCGCCGATCCTCGTTAAATACGCCAACAGCCTCCTCAGGGAGCGGATGCTGTTCGGCTCGGACTGGCCCGCCATCCTGCCGGATCGCTGGCTCACCGATTTCGAGAAACTGGATATCAAGCCGGAGGTTCGACCGTTGATCCTCAAGGAGAACGCGCGCCGCCTGCTCGGAATCTAACCACAAGACCGCAAAAATGCGGCTGGAGACTAGAAACCAAGAGAGAGTGCGGTCGGATCCTCCGGCCGCGGGAGGACAGAATGAATAAGCTTGCAAAACTGCTCGCCGTTGCGTCGCTGGCCGCTATTGCTGCCGGCACCGCCGCCGATGCGCGTGAACTGCGTCTCGCTTCAGGTGCGCCGCCGGCCCACCCGGCGACCGACCCCATGTATAACAGCTTCATGGAATTCCTGCCCGAAGAGACCAATGGCGAACTGACGGGCCTGATGATCGGCCCCGAAGTGGTCGGCATTGTTGCCGTCAAGCAGGCGCTGCAATCTTCGCTGGCCGAAGTGGGCAACGTGCTGCCGCTCTTCGCTGCGGGCGACCTGCCCAATACGGTGTTGACGGCCGATCTGGCGTTCCTTGCTACCACGCCCCATGCCATGGGCGCGGCGGTGACCGAATATGTGGTGACCTGCGAAGAATGCCAGGCCGAGTTCAAGGCCATGGGCGGCGTATTCCTCGGCGCCGGCTCGTCCGACATCTACGTGCTGCTGACCACCAAGCCGGTCAATTCCCTGGCCGACCTGCAGGGCCTGCGCCTGCGTTCGGGTGGCGCACCCTATGCCCGCTGGGCCGAAGCGCTCGGCGCCGCACCGGCCCAGGTGCCGGTCAGCGACACCTTCGAATCCATGTCCCAGGGCGTGCTCGATGGCACCATGGCTTCGGTGTCGGACCTGATCTCCTATCGCCTGGTGGACGTGGCCAAGTATATCATCGACCTGCCGCTCGGCACCTATCACACCACGTCCAACTTCACCGTCGCCAGCGGTACCTGGGCCGAACTGACGCCCGAATTGCGGGCCGGCCTGACCCGCGCCGCCAACCGCTCCAGCGCGCTCTTCACCCAGAGCTGGGGCTATGACCGCGCTGCCGCTGCCCGCCAGGCCGCGCTCGATGCCGGCATGGAGATCATCCCGGCCAGCCAGGACCTGCTCGACGCCACCAACGAGTTCCGCTTCACCGACGTTGCCTCGGCCATCGAGGTGGCCGAAAGTCAGCTCGGCGTCACCGGCGCGGCCGAAAAGATCGCCCGCTTCCAGGCCCTGGTCGAAAAGTGGACCGCCATAACCGACGCCGCCAATGGCGATGTCGATGCCATTGCGGCGGCCGTGCAGACGGAAGTCTGGGACAAGGTGGACTGGTCCACCTACGGCCTCTGAGCCACGAGCCCGTGGGTGGTGATCCGCCCGCGGGCATCTTTTCCCCGATATCGACTTCGTGGAGTCAAAAGCGATGCGCGAGAGTCTTGACCGGCTGGTCGTCCGGATATCCGACGGCCTGGCGCTGCTGGCCGCCGTTGGCGTGGTGGCGATGCTGGTTCACATCACGGCCTATGTCGTCATGCGGCAGCTCACCCATTCGCCGGTTCCGGCCACGGTGGAGATCGTGTCCTACTACTACATGATCCTCATCGCCTTCCTGCCCCTCGCCTGGGCGGAGCGGCGCGGCGAGATGATTTCCATCGAAATTCTCGCGCCGCTGATGAAGGGCCGCATCGGCCGCATCAATGAGATATTCGTCGCCCTGGTGACCGCCGGTGTCTATGCCGCGCTGACCTATACGACCTGGGTGGTGGCCATGCGTGAATTTTCCGCCCGCAGCTTCGTGCTTTCCCTCAGCGTCGTCATACCCGTGTGGCCCGGCTACTTCGTGCTGCCCGTCGGTTTTGGCTTGGCAGCACTGGTCACGCTCTATCGGGGCCTGATGCCCAAGCAAGGAACAGCGGAATGAACCTCACTCTTGGTCTTGCCGGCCTCGCCTTCCTGTTCGTGCTGCTGGCGCTGCAGGTGCCTATCGCCATTGCCATGATGGCCATCGCCTTTGCCGGCGTGTGGGCCATGCTGGGCCTGGCGCCCGCCATCGGCATCCTCGCCAACACCCCCTACGAATTCATCGCCAGCTGGACGCTGTCGGCCGTGCCCATGTTCCTGCTGATGGGCTTCATCGCCTATCACGGCGGGCTGACTTCGGGCCTGTTCGATGCCGCCAAGCTCGGGCTGCGCAAAGTGCCGGGGGGGCTGGGCATTGCCGCCATCGTCGCCTGCTCCGGCTTTGCCTCGGTCTGCGGATCGAGCCTGGCCACTGCCGCCTCGCTGGGCCGCATCGCCATCCCCGAAATGGTCCGCGCCGGCTACAAGCCCAGTTTCGCCACCGGCGCCCTGGCGGCGGGCGGCACCATCGGCGCGCTGATCCCGCCCTCCATCCTGATGATCATCTATGGCGTCTTTTCCGAAACTTCGGTGACGGCGGTCTTCATGGGCGGCGTTTCGGTGGGCCTGCTGACGGCGGCGAGTTACATTCTCGTCATCGTGCTGATCGCCTGGCTACGCAAGGATATCATCCCCGCCAAGGCGGTGGGTGTCGACGAGCTCGATGGCCGCAAGGTGCTGCTCAATGTCTGGCCGATCCTGGCGCTGATCCTGCTGGTTTTCGGCGGACTGTTCTCGGGCCTGTTCACCGCCACCGAGGCCGGCGCCATCGGGGCCGCGGGCGCCATCGGCCTCGTCGCCATCACCGGACGGCTCAAATGGGCCGTGCTGCGGCAGTCGATCCTCGAAACGCTGGGCACCTGCGCCTCGCTGTTCATCATCGGCGTCGGCGCAGTGATGTTCACCCGCTTTCTCGGCCTCAGCGGCGCCGCCGGGCTGATCAGCGGCGCGGTGCAGAGCTATGATCTCAACTATTTCGAGCTGATGTTCGTCATCGTGGTGATCTATCTGATCCTGGGCATGTTCATGGAGCCGTTCGGCGCCATGCTGGTCACCCTGCCTGTGCTGATGCCAGTGCTCGATGCGCAGAACATCAACATGGTCTGGTTCGGCGTATTCCTGGTCAAGCTGCTCGAAATCGGCATGATCACGCCGCCTTTGGGCATGAACGTCTTCGTCATCCGTAACGTCGCCGGCGAATATGCGTCGCTGACCGACGTGTTCAAGGGCGTCACCCTGTTCCTGCTCGCCGACCTGGTGGTCGTCACCGCAATCGTGGTGTTCCCCGATATCATCCTGTTCCTGCCCGAAATGGTACGTTAGGCTCCTCGGGGCCTAACATCTTGCTGCGCCAGTATTATTCCAGCGACTGAAAGTTCTTGGAATAATAATACTTGATTGAATATTTGATCGGGCGTTGAGTAAGCGCCGTGGTCGCGGGAGCTGGATTGTCATCTGCTTGGCCGGCGTCGTTGCCGTAACGACGCCGCGCCGTGCCGATGGGCATGGCCAGACCCGGACGACGGGGGACAGCCATGCTCAGAACGCTCTTGCTTGCCATGCCGATTGTTCTGGCCGGTCCCGGCGCCGCCCTCGGCCAGCAATTGCCCGCCGGCATCATCGATCTCGGCGATGCCGTGGTGACCGGCTTTTCCGGCACCGTCGCGCCCGATCCGCTGACCTTGCCCGACGATGCCCAGCCCATCGACGAGACGCTGATCGATCTCGACGGCATTGCTGCCCGCATCGTCGGCCTCGCCGCGCCCGGTTATATCTGGGACGCCCGCGCCTCGGTCGCGCCTGATCTGCATCTGGTGCTGGCCCGCGACGTCGGCCAGGTCTTCGGCGTCACCCTCGACGATGCCGAATATCCCAATATCTATCTCACCGCGACCTCGGCCTATGGCCTGCCCATCGTCGCAGCCGATACCGACAATGATGGCCGCCCCGAGCGCCTGCTCGAAGGCGAACCGGGCGCCACCTTCATGCCCGGTCTCTGGGGGCCCGACGGCGGCCCCGGCAGCATCTGGAAGGTCGATGGCGTTACCGGTGCGGTCACGCTCTTTGCCGATGTGACCCTCGATGGCGCCGCCAATCCCGGCGCTGCCCTCGGCAATATCGCCTATGACGCGGCCCATGCGCAGCTTTTCGTTTCCGACCGTGCTACCGGCATGATCCACCGCTTCGGTCTCGATGGCGCCGAGCTGGAACTTTTCGATCACGGCGTCGCCGGCCGCGGTGCCGCCGGCCTGCCGCCGGTACCCTATGATCCGGCCGGCGCGCTCGACATCACCCGGGGCGATTTCGATACCGAGGACCCCGACAGCTGGGGCTATGCCGACCCCGACCGCCAGGTCTGGGGTCTCGCCGTGCATGATGGCCGCCTCTACTACGCGGTGCTCGATGACAGCCAGGTCTGGTCGGTCGGCATCGACCCGCAAACGGGCGCCTTCGCCACCGATCCGCGCTGGGAACTCGACGTGCCCAAGCGTCCCTCCAAGCTCCCCGTTAGCGATATCGTCTTCACCGAATTGGGCGCAATGATCCTGGCGCAGCGCGGCGAGATTACCGCCACCTATGACTATACCGGCTTCGCCGAAACCGGCGAGGCGCGCACCTATCGCTACTGGCTCGAAAGCCCCGACGACCCGGCGACACCCGGCCGCTGGATCGAAGAGCCTGAGGAATATGCCATCGGCTTCGGTGGCGACAACCGGCGCAGCGAAGGCGGCGTGGATATCGGCTACGGCTATGACCAGAACGGCCTCCTCGATCTGACCTATTGCCAAGCCTCCCTGCTCAGCACCGCCGACGACCTGCGCCAGGACGACGACCTTGCCGACCAGTTGTTGGCTGGCGGCCCCCTGGCCATCGACGGGCTGCAGGTCGGACCCGCCGGTCCGGTCAAACCCGAAAACACCCCGCCCTGGTTCAGCTATATGCTCGATCTCGGTCCGCTCCCCGGCACCACTGAGGTCAACGGCCACGAGGGCGATGTGGCGGTCTACCGCCGCGGCTGCGGCGCCCCACCCTATATCGGCACCTATGGCGGCGCCGGCTACGAAACCGATCCGCCCTATGTCAGCTATCCCGAAGACCCGGAACATCCCGACACGCCCGACGAGCCTGATGATCCCGAGGATCCCACCTGCCTGGGCGATGACTGTGCGCTGCCTGAATTCGACATAATCAAGACCTGCCAGGCCTGCGCCATCGATCCCGAAACCGGCCTGCCGCGCTGCCTGTGCCTCATCACCGTCACCTCCAACGGCGTGCCCTTTGCCGGCGACCTGGTGGTGGACGAGCAGATGATGTTCGGCAGCAATCTGGCCAGCCAGACCATCATCTCGCTCGGTTCGGCCGATCCCTGGACCTGCACCCAGCCCCCCTTCGCCCCCGCGGATCCGGCGCAATGCAGGATCGACTGGCAAAGCCTGTCCGCGCTGGGAAACAGTTCGTCGATCGCGGTCGAGATCGAACTGCCCGACCAGGGTGCTGCGGTCGACGCCACCAATTGCGCCCTGCTGACCCTTGATGACGATGAGGTCGGCTATTCCTGCACCGACCTCGTCAACGAGGAACTCCGCGATATCGACGTGCGGCTCGACAAGACCTGGGAACCCGGCGCCGTGGCCGGGGCAGGGACCTTCGTGCTGACGGTCGGCAATGTCGAGGATGCCTTCGACGCCACTGCGGCGCTCAGCGTCACCGACACCATTCCCGCCGGCATCACCATCACGGCCGCCTCCGGCGCCGACTGGACCTGCGCCCCCATCCCGGCCACCGGCCCGGCCAGCATCACCTGCCAGTTCACCGGCAGCGGCATCATGGCCAGCGGCGCCACCTCCGAAATCCGGCTCGACGCCACCATCGACGAAACAGGCACGTTCGAAAATTGCGCCACCGTCGGCGTGCTGCCCGCATCGGGGCTGGCCGACAGCTACGGTCTCAACGACGAAAGCTGCGTCACCGTGGTCGAGGACGACGACGATTTCGATGAACCCGACGACGAACCCGAATACGATCCGTCCTGCGGCACCAATGTCATCTTCGTGGTCGACGAATCCCGTTCCATCGCCGATGCCAACGCCACCTATTACGTCAACAATGCCCTGACCAATGCCGCCAATATCTTCAACAGCAACGGCGCGCAGGCCGCGGTGATCCGCTTCTCGGACAGTGCGGTGGTCAGCTACCCGATGGGCTCGGGCACCTTCCCGCTGGTGACAAACGGCTACAACCCCGCCGCCGGCGGCGGCACCAATTGGGAAGCGGCCCTGCTGGCGGCCAATGGGCTGCTGCCCAGCCCCAATACCATCATCGTCTTCATCACCGACGGTACCCCTACCGCCTATCTCGATGGCAGCGGCAATGTCGCCTACACCACCAATTCGGTGCTGGCGACCAACGAAGCCATCGCGGCGGTCAACCTCATCTACGGCCAGGGCACGCCCATTGTCGGCATCGGCATCGGCAGTGTCTCGACCCATCTCGATGCACTGCTGGGCACCAGCTCCCTTTCCAGCAGCTATGGTTCGCTCGATGCCGATCTGACCACGCTGGCCCGCAATGCCTGCGCCGATCTCTACCTCACCAAGACCATCAATCCTGGTTATGTCGACTTCCACTATGTCAGCGGCGACGTCATCGCCACGGTGACCCTCTCGGTCACCAACACGTCGACATCCGCGCTGACCAGTGTGACGGTCGAGGACGAACTGCCGGTCGATCTCACCAATCCCACCGCTTTCAGCCAGCCGGCGACGGTCAGCGGCAGCACGGTGAGCTGGACCATTCCCACCATCGCCGCCGGCGCCACCGCCACCCTCAGTTTCCAGACGACGCTGGTGCCCAATCCGGCCCCGACGCCCAACTGGCGGTGCCTGGCCAATTACGCCCAGGTGACCGCATCCGACAGCGCGCTGAATTCAGTCCCCGGCAACATGGCCAGCGCCCTGCTTGGCCCGGTGCACGAGCATGACGAGGCCTCGGCCAGCCTCTGCGTCCGCGACAAGGAGCCGGTGACCCCGCCCGATTGCGGCTCATCCTATCTATGGGTGACCAAGAAGACCGATTTTCCCGAAGTCTGCGTCCCCGGCGGCAGTCCCGCCTGCAGCTTCACCATCACCGTGCGGGCCCAGTGCAAGGATTTCAGCGGTCCCGTGCTGTTCGGCGACGGCGTTTCCAATGCCGGGACCGGGGTAACCGCCCCGATTTCGAGCATCACCAATACGGCCCTGCCCACCATCTGCGCATGGCCTGCCGATTGGAGCGGCACTTCCACGCCATCGGAGTGCCTGGCCAATCTCAGCCTGCCGGTCAACCAGTCCATCACCTTCTCGGTGACGCTGGATGACCCGCTTCCTGCCGGCAGCGGCTATCGCAACTGCTTCGTCGCCGATGGCAAGACCACGGTGCCGCCAGACTATGAAGCGGCGCTTGCCGACGTGAACCCGACCACCGCGCCAACAGGCGGGCAATGGGGCAATTGCGCGCCCTTCAGCGTCGCCGGTCCTCCCCTGCCGATTCCGCGCCCGCCGCAGCCCGATGACAAGCGCGCCATCTCCTGCAACGCCCCGGCCCAGCCCAGCGCCGATGGCACGGTCTGCATCTGCCCGCGCGGCACCAGGGCGCAGGGCAACCAATGCGTCGCCACCGATGAGCCCCCGGTTCGGCCCGAGCCCATCCAGTGCAACCCGCCCGCCGTGCCCAACAATGCGGGAACCGCCTGTGTCTGCCCGCCGGGCACCATCCCCCTCGGCAATCGCTGCATCACGCCCGAACTGCCCGATGTTCTGGTCCCCAAAGCTGAACCCAAGCGTGAACCGGAGCCGCGCAAGGAACCCGCCGCCCCGGCCGCTCCGGCAGCGCCTGTTCTGGTCCTGCCCAAACTGCCCGGCGGCCTGTTCGGCGGTTGAGGAGGTGGCGCCGAAGTCACCTCTCCCCTGAGGGGAGAGGTCGGCGCGCAGCGCCGGGTGAGGGGTTCAGCGCCGCGTCTAGCGCTATGCCATTCCCCGCACTGAACCCCTCACCCCACCCTCTCCCCTCAGGGGAGAGGGAGCCCGCGCTCAGTGAGCGATGGAATTCCTCCATAGGGCGATAGCCCTACCGTCGAGGGGCAGCGTTTAGCCGTGCTTGACCGGATTGAGCTTGCGCCAGGCCTGGTATTCTTCCTGGGCATCGGCATGGAGCGGGTAATAGCGTTGCAGCGACGCCCCCTCCATCAGCTTCATGCGGGAAAATTCTTCCCACTCGGCATGCGACTTGCCCTGCTCGATGACAGCTTCGGCCATCGACACCGGAACGACCACGGCGCCGTCGTCGTCGGCCACGATGATATCGCCCGGAACGACGGTCACGCCGCCACAGGCAATCGTGACGTTGACGGCATTGGGGTAGATATCCGTCTGCACGTGGTAGTTGGGCGACCAGCCTTTGAGCCACAGCGACAGGTCGAGCTTCTCCACATTCGGGCGGTCGCGCATCACCCCGTCGATGATGATGCCGGCGCCGCCGCGACCCTTGAAATAGGTGCTCATCATGTCGCCGAAGATGCCCGAGCGCATGTCGCCGCGCGCATCCACCACCACCACGTCCCCTTCCTGCACATGATAGAGCACATGCCGATGCAGCTGCGTTTCCGGGTCGGCATATTCGCCTTCGCTGAACAGGTCCGGCCGCTGCGGCAGGCATTGCAGCGTCAGGGCCGGGCCGCAGATCGATTTGCCCATGGTCTGGGGCAGGATGCCGGTCATATGCGGGTTGCGAAAACCCATATGACCCAGCGTGCCGGCGATGGTCGCGGCACCGAGGTCTTTCAGCCCCTCGATCAGGTGCCGGGGTGGCCGCGTGATATCGGCGGTCTTGATCATGCTTGGTTCCTCCACTGCGTGCTGAAGCTTACCAGTTCGTCACCGAACCGTCTGCCCGCCGCAGATGCGGCGCTTCCCAGAATTTGAAGCTCTGTTGCTTCACCAGCGCCTCATCCACCTCCACGCCCAGCCCCGGCGCGTCGCTGACCTCATAGACGGCGCCGTTGAGCCGCGGCTGGGTGATGAAAATCTCGGCATTGTCGAAGCCATGATAGAGCTCGCCCGGCGTTGCGCGCGTTTCCAGCCAGGCGAAATTGGCCACTGCCGCCGCGAAGTGGATAGTCGCCGCGGTACAGATCGGCCCCAGCGGATTGTGCGGCATCATGTCGACATAATGCGCCTCGCTCCACCCGGCCACTTTCATCGCCTCGGTCAGCCCGCCGACATTGCACACGTCGATCCGATTGAACTGGTGGATATCGCGTTCGATATAGGGCAGGAACTGCCACTTGCTGGCAAATTCCTCGCCGATGGCAAAGGGCACGTCGGTCAGCTTGCGCAAAGCTTCATAGGCTTCCGGCGTTTCGTCGCGGATCGGTTCTTCGAGGAAATCCAGCGTGCCCGATGGCATTTTCTGGCAATAACTCGCCGCCTCCGCCACCGACAGCCGATGGTGGTAGTCCACCCCCAGCACCACGTCCGCGCCCAGCGCCTCGCGCGTCTTGATGCACCATTTCGCCGTCTCGCCGATGCTCTGGCGCGGCTCGTAGATCTCGGGATTGCCGTGGCCATGCGGAAACAGCCGAATGCAGTCCCAGCCCATATCCATCAGCTCGCGCGCCTGCTCGATCATTTCGGGGCCGCACGGTCCCCTGGTGGTGGCAAAGGTCGGAATCCGGTCGCGCTGCTTGCCGCCCAGCAATTGATAAACCGGCACGCCGAGCGCCTTGCCCTTGATGTCATGGAGCGCGATATCGATGGCCGAAATCGCGGCGGTGAGCACCCGCCCGCCCTCGAAATACTGGCTGCGATACATTTCCTGCCACAGCGCCCCGATCGCCATCGGATCGCGCCCGATGAGAAATTCCCGGTAATGCTCGATGGCCCCGGCCACCGCCTTTTCGCGGCCCGATAACCCGCTCTCGCCCCAGCCATAAATGCCCTCGTCGGTCTCTACCTTGACGATGAGCTGGTTCCGGATGCCGACCCAGGTGGGGTAGGGGATGATGGCCGTGATTTTCATTTCTAGATCGCCTTCAGCGCCATCGTCGTCTCGGCATCGAACAGGTGCATACGCTCCTGGTCGAATTCGATCCACACAGTCTCGTCGGGCTCGATCCTGGCGGTCGGGTCGAGGCTGATGTTGACCACCGCGCCATTGATGAACACCTGCGCGAAGGTCACGTCGCCGGTGGGCTCCACCGTATAGATCTTGCCCGGCACCGCCCCCGGCACCGCCGCCTTGTGCAGTTTCAGCGTCGAATGCCGCGCGCCGAGCACGATCTTGTTCGTGCTCGAATTGGCCGCCTTGCGCGCATTGAGTTGGGACAGCGGCAATTCCCAACCCTCCGGGCTCCGCAGCGCATTCCCCGCCGCTTCGAGCGGGATCAGGCTCATCGCCGGGCTGCCGACAAAGCTGGCCACGAATGTATTGACCGGGTTGGCGAACACATTAGCCGGCGTGTCGTATTGCTGCAGCAGGCCCCCGCTCATCACCGCCATCTTGTCGGCCATGGTCACCGCCTCGAGCTGGTCATGTGTCACATAGACCACGGTGGCATTGAGATTGTGGTGGAAGCGCTTGATCTCGCTGCGCATCTGCACCCGCAGCTTGGCGTCGAGGTTACTCAGCGGCTCGTCCATCAGGAACACTGCCGGATCGCGCACCAGTGCCCGCCCCAAAGCCACGCGCTGCTGTTGCCCGCCCGACAATTCGCGCGGCTTGCGCTCCAGCAGGTGGGTGATGTCGAGGAGCTTGGCCGCATCCTGAACCTTGCGGTTGATCTCCTCCTTGGGAAGCTTCCGCATCTGCAGCGGGAAGGCCAGGTTCCTGTAGACGGTCTTGTTGGGATAGAGCGCGTAGTTCTGGAACACCATGGCGATGTCCCGGTCCTTGGGGTCGAGATCGTTGACCACGCGGTTGCCGATGGAAATATCGCCGCCGCTCATCGGCAGCAGCCCCGCGATCAGGTTGAGCGTCGTCGTCTTGCCGCACCCCGACGGGCCGACCAGCGCGACGAATTCGCCGTCATTGACGGTGAGCGAGACATCGTTGACGGCATAGAGATTGCCGTAGGTCTTCATGACATTCTGGAGGACGACCTCGGCCATCAACGGATCTCCTAATGTTTGACGGCGCCTTCGGTGAGGGCTCGCACGAAGTATTTCTGCAGGACCAGGAACATCACCACGACGGGCACGCTCATGAGGAAAGTCGCCGCCATCAGGCCCGGCCAGTCGGTGGCGAATTCGGTGAAAAACCGCTGGATGCCGACCGGCAGGGTCATCTGGTCGTCGCGCGACAGGAAGGTGTAGGCATAGACATATTCGTTCCACGCCCCGATGAACGAGAAGATCGAGGTGGCGATGATGCCCGGCGTCGACAGCGGCATGACGATCAGCAGGAACGCCTGCAACCGCGTCGCCCCATCGATCCGCGCCGCCTGTTCGAGCTGGATGGGGATGTTGTCGTAGAACCCCTTGAGCAGCCATATCGACAGCGGCAGCCCGAAGGTCAGGTAGGTCAGGATCAGCGAGCCGTGGGTATTGACCAGCCCCATCCACCGCATCAGCAGGAACAGCGGCATCAGGAACACCACGGCCGGGAACATGTTGCGCACCAGCACCGCGAAGAACATGAAGTTGCGGCCTGGAAAGCGGAAGCGCGAAAAGGCATAAGCTGCCGGCACCGCCACCACCACGCCCAGTATCGTGGTCAGCAGCGAGACATAGAAGCTGTTCCAGAAGTAGCGCAGGAAATCCTGGCCGATCCGCTCATTGGGGTTGAGCAGCTTGAAATAGCTGTTCAGCGTCGGCTCGGCCGGCCACCATTGCGGCGGATACTGCATCGCCGCGAATTGCGACTTGACCGAAGTCAGGATCATCCAGGCCATCGGCAGCACGGTGAACAGCAGCAGGAAGGTGAGAAACACCCGCCCCGCCCAGCGCCACCAGTCGACAGATTTTTTCACCACGGGGCGGATGCGGGACGCGGTTGCATCGGTCATGTGAGGGCTCCTGGAAAGGATATGGCGCAGGTCTGGCCAAGACCGGTGCGCGGCACCCTCGCCTCAAAAATCACGATGTCATCCCGGCGAAGGCCGGGATCCATCCTGAGATTCATCCACCTCCCTCTCGCGTTGGGCGACCTCAGGATGGATTCCGGCCTTCGCCGGAATGACACAGTGATTGGGAAGGCAATGCAGGCAAAACCCGCCCCGTGAACGATTTCCGGCCAAAGATAGAAGAACGACTGCGATAACTGTGCCCGAACCGCCATCGCTCAGCCTCCCGCCCGGTTTTCGTCGCCGCGCGTCAGCGCCTTCACGTAGAAGTAGCCCAGCGTCATCATCACCACGAACAGGATCACCGCATAGGCCGAGGCCACGCCCCATTGCTGCCGCCCGAAGGCGAGCTGGTAGATATGGGTGATCCAGATATGGGAGGCGTCGGCCGGCCCGCCGCCGGTCATCACGAAGGGGATGATGAACGAGTTGAAATTGGCCACCATCAGCAACAGGATCGTCACCATCGACACGCCCTTGAGATGGGGGAAAGTGACGTGCCAGAAGCGGTCCCAGGTATTGGCGCCATCCACCATGGCGGCGCGATGCAGCTGGTCCGGCACCGTCTGCAGCCCGGCCATCAGCATCACCATGGCGAAGGAGAATTCCTTCCAGATGTTGACCACGATCAGCGAGGCCAGCACGGTCTGCCGGTTGTCGAGGAAATTGATCGGCTCGTCGGTAAAGCCCAGCGCCACCGAAATCGCCCCGATCACCCCGAAATCGGAGTGATAGAGCCATTTCCACACATAGGACGCCGCCACGGCGCTGATTACATAGGGGATCAGCAGCAGCGCCCGCAGCACGCCGCGGCCGACAAATTCGCGATGCAGCGACAGCGCAGCGCCCAGGCCCAGCAGAAATGAAAACACCGTCGAGGCGAGGGTCCAGATGATGGTCTGGATGGTCACCTCATGGAACACCGACGAGTTGAGTACGGTCGAATAATTGCTCAGCCCGGTCCAGATCTTGTCCTTCATCTGCAGGTTGGGCGGCGTGCGGAAAAAGCTCAGTTCGATCGTGTAGTAGATCGGAAAGGCGATCACCACGAGCATGACGATCAGCGCCGGCAGCACATAGAGATAATCAGCCCGATGCTTGATGATGCGGCTGACGATATTGGGTTTTTTCCGCGCCGCCCTGGTGATCGGTGGCCCTGCGGCTTGTCCCGTTGCCATGCTCAGGCCCGTCCTTTCCTTCGATGGTCGAAAGCACCGGCGGCACCTTGGCGCCGCCGGCATGGGCAGGGAGGAACCTTTAGAGACCGCCGCCGAGCAGGGCGTCGACCTTGGCGGCTGCGTCGGCTGCCGCTTCATCCACCGTCATGCGTTCGGTCAATGCGTTCTGCAGCATATCGGGAACGATGATGTTCATGATCTCGGTCGCCTCGGGGATGACCGGGAAGGGGATGCCGCTGGGCAGCATGGATGTGGTGACGTCGAGGAACTTGATGGTGTCGAGGCGTTCCTTCATCCATTCGGTCTTGAACCCGGCCAGGTTGCCGGGGTTGGACCCGGTCCAGGCCAGCTTGGTCGACCATTCCGGGCTGTTCCAGAAGCAGGCAAAGGCCTTGGCTGCTTGTTCATCGAACCCGCCCTCGACATACTCTTCGTTGATGAAGTGCATGTTGGAGCCACCGAACACCACGGCGCGGCGCGCCGGGCCTTCGGGGATGAGGCCATAGCGCATATTGGCCACCACGGTATCGGCGACCTCCTTGTCGGCGCCGGTCGCCTGCCCGGCCAGGTCCACCATCTTGGCATATTCGGACGGGTGGGCGATCATCATGGCCAGCTGGCCGGCGATGAAGGGCGACTGGTTTTCGTTCTGCGTATTGGTCAGCGCCGAAGTCGGCACTGACTTGTCGCGGACATACATGTCGAATGCCGCCTGCAGCGCCGCCTTGGCGCCGTCATTGTCGAGATAGGAATCCTGGTAGGATGGGCTGGCCTCGGCTTCGTCCAGCGCGCCGCCGCCATAGGCCCAGAGCTGGGGCATGAAGCGGAACGGCGTATTGCCGGCATTCTGCCGGGCCACCAGGCCGTAGCCGGAAATGCCCAGCTTGTCGTGGATGGTCTTGGAATAGGTGACCACGTCATCCCAGGTCGCCGGGGGGCTTTCCGGATCGAGTCCGGCCCGCTCGAAGATATCGGCGTTCCAGATCATCGCCATGGTTTCGTTATTGGTCGGCACGCCATAGGTCACGCCGTCCCAGGTCACCGATTTCATGGCGCCCGGCCAGAAATCGGCGGTCGGATAGCCGATATCTTCCGGCGTCAGCTCCTGGAAATAGCCCTTGGAGGCGAATTCCACCCCGCCCAGGATTTGCAGGCGCACCACCATCGGCCCGGCATTGCCGAGCAGGGTGGTCCGCAGCCGGTCGAGCAACTGGTTGTAGTCGATGTTCTGCGCGTCGGTTGCGATATTGGGATAGGTCTTGGCCCAGGCGGCCCAGAATTCGTCGTTGATCGTGTGCTCGATCTGCGGCGAGGCTTCGGTCGGGCCGGTCCACCAATAGGTCAGCCTGCCGGTATAATCGAGTGGCACCACATCGGCGCAATGGCCGGCCGTATCGAAGGTCTCGGTGCCGGCGATGGACCTGATATAATCCGGCGACCACTGGCTGAGATCGACCGATTGGGCATAGACGGTGGTCGACATCAGCGATGCGGTCGTCACGGCGGCAATGGCATAGGCAACGACCTGCCGATGCAACGTCGGGCCCGGCCGCGTGACGCGGCCTTGCATGTCAGTCATCGATAGTCCTCCTCACATTCGGAAGACCGTCCAGCCCCTCGGCCGAACCTGGGCTTCCTCGCAGCTCTGCTGCGCCTCCTCAGAAGTGCAGGCATCGCGCTAGCGCTAACAACCTGCAGTCGGGGCGGGCCTTGGTGACCCATGTCTCTCCCGGTCCGAACACTTCCAGACCAGAACTTGTCTGTCAATATCGAATGGATCGTACATTATTTCGTTATTTTGACGTGCTAACCGGCTTGGCTTGTCCCGGAAAGCCGCCTAAACAGGGTTATGAGCGAAACTGACGTCCCAATCGCGCCGCCCAGAAGCGCAAACGATCCACAGGTCTCCGTGTATGAAATGATCCGCGAGGACATCATCTCGGCCCGGCTGCAACCCAATGCCCGGCTCAAGGTCGCCGATCTTGCCGCCGCCTACGGCACCTCCACCAATCCGGTGCGCGAAGCGCTGCAGCAATTGCGCGGCGAGGGCTTCGTGGTGATGGAGCCCAATCGCGGCGCCCGCGTCGTCGCCATCGACGAGGACTTCGTCCGCGACATCATCGAGATCGAGATGCTGATCGAGCCGGCGCTGACGCGGTGGTTCGTCACCATCGCCGCCGATACCGATATTGCCGACCTCGAAGCCGCCCAGACCGAGATCGAGGCGCTCAATTTCGCCGATCCCCGCCAGCATGGCGAGCTCGATACGAGGTTCCACCAGCTTATCTACGATCGCCACTACAACCGCCATGCCGCCGGGCTGTGGTGGAAGCATCGCGAAATTTTGCGCGCCATCAGCCGCCGCTTTCCCACCTCGCTCAGCCGCCGCCAGGCCGTGTTGCGCGAGCATCGCGAATTGATCGAAGCCATCCGCGCGCAGGACGCCGACCGCGCCGCATCCGTGGTGGCCCGCCACGTCGAAGGCTCGGGCCGCCACATCATCGAACAGATGGGCGTCGCCAAGAGAAACGGAGCCCGCAGGAGCGGCGGGTAGCGTTCGGAGTTTTCAGTCGGCCTCCCTCCCCCTTGAGGGGAGGGCCGGGGAGGGGGTGGTTGTGTGATCACCGAAGGACCCCCTCCCTCGGGGAACAGACAATTGAGGGAAGGTTTTCATGACGAAGGAATTTGCCGAAACCATCGAGAACAATGTCCGCATGAGCTCGCGCCCGAGCGACTTGCGCATCACCGATATCCGCGTCGCCGAAATCGTCGGCGCCCCCTTCACTTCGGCTTTGCTCAAGATTTACACCAACCAGGGCATTGTCGGCCTGGGCGAGGTGCGCGACGGCGCCAGCGCCACCTATGCGCTGATGCTCAAGAGCCGCCTCCTGGGCGAAAATCCCTGCGATGTCGATCGCCTGTTCCGCCGCATCAAGCAGTTCGGCGGCCATGGAAGGCAGGGCGGCGGCGTCTCGGCCATCGAGATCGCGCTGTGGGACCTCGCCGGCAAGGCCTATGGCGTGCCCATCTACCAGATGCTGGGCGGCAAGTTCCGCGACAAGGTGCGCGTCTATTGCGATACCGATGCCGAAAAGCCCAGCGGCACCGAGACCGGCAGGCGCCTCAAGGCGCGCATGGATCTCGGCTTCACCTTCCTCAAGATGGACCTGGGGCTGATGCAGATAGCCGATGTGCCGGGCGCCGTCGTCGCCCCAGCCGGCTCGCTCGAGGCCTATCGCATCCATCCCGGCCGCGGCCCGGTCAAGTCCATGGACGATCGCCGGGCGCGCAACGCCGTCTACGATACCCACAATGTGCGCCACCCGTTCAGCGGCCTGCATTTCACCGACAAGGGCATCGACCTGCTTGAGCAGTATATCCACGAAGTCCGCGAGGTCATCGGCTACGAAGTGCCGCTGGCCATCGACCATGTCGGCCACATCTCGCTGCAGAACGGTATCCGCCTGGCCCGGCGCATCGAGAAATACGTCCCCGCCTGGCTCGAGGACGTCATCCCCTGGCAATATACCGAGCAGTACCGCCAGCTTCAGCAGGCGACCACCGTGCCGATCTGCACCGGCGAGGACATCTACCTCAAGGAAGGCTTCGAGCCGCTGCTGCAATCGGGCATTTCGGTCATCCATCCCGATCTGCTGACCTCTGGCGGGATCCTCGAAACCAAGAAGCTCGGCGACGCCGCGCAGGATCATGGCGTCGCCATGGCCATCCACATGGCCGAAAGCCCCATCGCCGCCATGGCCGCCGCCCATGTCGCGGTGGCCACCGAGAATTTCATGGCGCTCGAATATCACAGCGTCGAGGTCGACTGGTGGGACGATATCGTCACCGGCCTGCCCAAGCCGCTGGTCAAGGATGGCTTCATCGAGGTGCCCGACAAGCCGGGCCTCGGCATCGACGACGTGGTCGACGAGGTCATCAGCCAGCACCTGCAACCCGGCGTCACCGGCATCTGGCAACCCACCGACCACTGGGACGAGGAATATTCCTGGGACCGGACATGGAGCTAGCAACGCCGCGCTGCCAATCGTCCCCTCTCCCCTCAGGGGAGAGGGTCGGGGTGAGGGGTTCACCCTCTCGGCTCGAGCACCAGGTCTGAACCCCTCACCCGATGCTTCGCATCGACCTCTCCCTCTCAGGGGAGAGGTGAAGAAAAGGAGCAAAAGACATGAAGATCACCGACCTGCGCTGCGCCGTCATCGGCCGCCACCCCATCGTGCGCATCGTCACCGACGAGGGGCTTTACGGGTTGGGCGAGGTGGAATTCACCAAGCCCTATCTCAAGCCGTGGGTGCTGCATTTCCGCGAGGCTCTGCTCGGCGAGGACCCCACCGATGTCGAGCGCTGCATGCTGAAAATCCGCCAGCGCGGATCGTTCAAGCCCTATGGCGCCGCCGTCTCGGCCATCGAGCATGCCTTGTGGGACATTGCTGGCAAGGCCGCCAATGTCCCCGCCTACAAGCTCCTCGGCGGCAAGGTGCGCGACAAGGTGCGCGTTTATAACGGCTCTATCCGCAGGAAGCGCAGCGGCGACCGGCCCGAGGACTATGCCGCCGACGTCAAGTGGATGATGGAGCAGCCGCAGAATTTCTTCATGGTCAAGCAGGGCATCTCCTTCCACTCCAACATGAAGGACAATGTCGAGGACTTCCATTATGGCGTCCGCCAGAAAAAGGCCGGCTATCACGGCGCCATGGACCAGGGGCAGATTTCCGAGCGCGGCTTCAACCACATGCTCGATTGCGTCGCCGCCATGAAGGAGGTGCTGGGCGACAAGGTGTCCCTCGCCCTCGATTGCGGTCCCGGCTGGTTCCTCAACGACGCCATTCGCTTTGCCCGCGCCGTCGAGAAATACGACCTGATGTGGCTCGAGGACATGCTGACCGGCGATTACGTTCCCTGGGTCAATCCCCAGGCCTATCGCGAACTCACCACCTCCACATCCACGCCCATCCATACCGGCGAGCAGATTTACCTCCGCCACAATTTCAAGGAACTGATCGAAACCCAGGCCGTGCGCGTCGTCGGCCCCGATCCCGCCGATATCGGCGGCATAGCCGAGCTCAAATGGGTGGCCGAGCACGCCTATATGCACTCCATCATGATGGCTCCGCACGGCACCGCCAACGGCCTGCTCGGCCTCGGCGCCCTCATCAATGTCTGCGCCACCCTGCCGGCCAACTACATCGCCTTCGAATATCCCAGCGCCTCCGACCCCTGGTGGGAAGACATCGTCATCGGCCTCCCCGATCGGATCGTCATCGACAGCCATGTGGACCTGCTGCCGGGTCCGGGGCTTGGGCTCGATATCGACCCGGAAGGGGCCAGGAAATACCTGCTGGAAGAGGATGCGGGGTTTTTCGCGCCGTAGCACCGAATTATCAGTCGTCACCCTCCCCCCTTGCGGGGAGGGGCAGGAGGGGGTGTTTGGCCCCGATATTGGGGCTAACCGCCCCCCCTCCCAGCCTCCCCCGTCCAGCAGGGCTATCGCATATGGAGTGAAGCGCAAGTCACCTCTCCCCTGAGGGGAGAGGTCGACCCGAAGGGTCGGGTGAGGGGTTCAGCGCCGCGTTGGGCACCGTGCTTACACAAGCCCTGAACCCCTCAACCCACCCTCTCCCCTCAGGGGAGAGGGAGCCCGCGCCCGGTGGAGCCGTCATATGCGATAGCCCTGCGTCCAGGGGGAGTGCCGCGCGGTGGGAGCGGGGCGACCGTGCCTCACCTGAGCAGCGACTGCCCGCCATCCACATAGACCGGCACCCCGGTCACATGCCGCGCCGTGTCCGATGCCAGGAACGCGATCACATCCGCCACGTCCGCGCTCTTGCCCGGCTTGCCGCCGGTGATGGGTATCTGTCCCTCCGGCCATTTCACCGGAATGGCAACGGACTCCACATTGCGCTTGTCGGTATTGTCCCAGATTTCCGTCTCGATCGCCCCCGGACATACCGCGTTGACCCGGATGCGGTGCCTGCCCAGCTCCAGCGCCAGTTGCTGCGTCATGGCCACCTGCGCGGCCTTGGTCGCCGTATAGGCGGTGGCGCCCGCCGTGGTGAAGGTCCGGTTGCCGTTGATCGAGCTGACGATGACCACCGAGCCGCCCTCGCGCTTCAGATGCGGCACGGCGAAATGCAGCGTCAGATAGGTGCCGCGCAGGTTGATCCTGATCGTCTTGTCCCACTCGTCGGGCGTCAGCTCGTCGATGGGCGCCCACATGCCGTTGATCCCGGCATTGGCCACCACGATATCGAGCCGGTCATAGGCGGCAATGGTCCGCTCCAGGGCCCTCGCCATCTCGCTTTCATCCGAGATATCGGCGTCGATGGCCAGTGCCGTGCCGCCCTTGGCCTGGATCTCGTCGCGCGTTTCGGCGACTTCTTCCATCGTCCGGCTCAACACTGCGACGCGCGCCCCGCCCGCCGCCAGCCGCAGGGCCGTCGCCTTGCCGATGCCCGATCCGGCGCCCGTCACCAGCGCCACCTTGCCTTGAAATTCCATGATCACACTCCCGGTGGTTCCTGCCGGAACGCATCGGGACGCGATTAGGTTACGCGCGCTTCGACCACAGCACCTGTGGGCTATACGAAAAATCCCGGTCGAATGGATATTGCGGCACCGATTTGTGCTTGCGCTCCAGCCGTTCCACGAACTGGTCCACCACCCCCGGCGACAGCGCCATCAGGCTCGGATTGGCGATGGGCCCGAGATCGGGCGACAGATAGCCCGACTTTACCACCACGATCTTCGCAGCCTTCGGGTCGAGCCCCAGCCGGGCAAAATCCGTCAGATTGTGGAAGGGCCGCCGCCGCGCCGTCAGCACCAGGTCCACGCCCCCGATCCGCACCACCGCCTCGCGCAGCAGCTCATTGCCGGTTTCAAGCAGGAACATCACTTCGGCTTCGGCCCGCACAGCCTTGCTCGATGGATCAAGGCTCGCCCCGATGCTGAGATCGACCCTCGCACCCACCCCTGCCGCATAGGCCGCGTCCGTCGCGCCCCTGTCGGCAATGCCGGCAAACACCACGCCCTGCGCGTCACGCGCCATCAGCTCGGCCAATACCTCCGCCCGGTCGCCCACGCCGCCACCGGTCGGATTATCCCCCGATTCCGCCAATACGGCCGGCCCGGTCCCCGCCGCCATCGCCCAGCCGGCGCATTCCGCAATGCTTCCGACCTTGGTGCCGAACGCAAACTCCTCGCGGATATCCCAATAGCCCTGCGCCAGGTGCCGCGCCGCCTCCGCCATCGCTGTTCGGTCGGTGCCGGTCACCACCGCGCAGGCCGTGGCCCGCGACTCGTCGGCCCACACATAGCCCACCTGGAACGAGGCGTCCCATATGCCACCAGGGTCCTCCACCGCCTGCAATTGCGCATAGAAACTCCGTGCCGGCTCGTCCTGCGTGCTGGTCTTCTCCCCCGGCAGCAGCACCGGCACCGGCGCCCAGGCCAGCATCGGCTTCTGCCCGGTCTTTAGCGCCCGCACCAGCATGGTCACCGCTCGCCGCATCGTATCCGGCACGTCGATATGCGGCGCCGTGCGGTAGGTGGAAAAGATATCGAGATTGTCGACGATCCTCTGGCTGATATTGCCATGCAGGTCATAGCTCGCCGCGATCAGCACCTCCGGCCCCACCACCGCGCGCACCGCCGCGATAAAGTCGCCCTCGGCATCCTGCATGCCCTCGACGAACATGGCGCCATGCAGCGCCAGATAGACGCCATCGAGCGGCAGGGCCGCCTTGATCCCGTCGAGGATTTCCGCCTTCCAGCGCGCATAGATGCCCCGCTCCACCGGCCCGCCGGCAATGGCGCGGGCATGCAGAATGGTGATGAATTCCGCCGGGAAATGCGTCAGGAAGTCGAAATAGCCGTCCTTGAGCATCGCCGGCCCGCGCAGCACGCGGAAATCGGCCTCGCGAGCGAGGACGGGATTATAGGTGCTGCATTCGGTATGCAGCCCGGCAACGGCGATGCGCATCAGAGCACTCCGGGAATTTCGGCTTCAGGATTGGCGGCGGGCGCCCGCTGTTTCGTCGCCAGCCGCCCGGTGAGCAGCAGGCTCACCAGCAAAACCGGCACCAGGCACGCAATGCCCAGCCGCATGTCGAAATGCTCGGCCACGAAGCCGATCACCGGTGGCCCGACCAGAAAGCCCAGCAGCGCGACGAAGCTCAGGATCGCCACATTGGCCGAAGCCGTGCGGTCGGTCAGGCTTGCCGCCGCCGTCACCGCCAGCGGGAAGCCCACCGATACCCCGAGCCCGATAATGGCAAAGCCGAACAAGGCCACCGGCGTATTGGGCGCGATAAAAAGGATTGCCGCGCCCGCCACTGCCAACACGCCGCAGATGCGCGCCGTATTGACCGCGCCGAACCGCTTCTTGAGGCTGTCGCCGCCGAACCGCCCGGCCGCCACCATCATGGCGAAGACCGAATAGCCCAGCCCGACTATGCCGCTCTCGGCCCCCAGCGCGTCGCGCAGGAAAATCGCCGACCAGTCGGCCATGGCCCCCTCGGTCATGGTGATGCCGAAGACGAAGAAGCATATGCCCAGCAGCGCCCAGCTCGGCAGCGCCCAGACCGAGCGCTGCTGCTCCTGCCGGGGCGCTTCCGGCGCGAAGACGGGCAGGGCGTTGGAGACCACAAGCGCCACCGGCAGCACCACCAGGGCGACCAGCGGAATCGCCCATCTGGCCTCCAGCCCCAGCGCGGCAAGGCCGGAGCCCATCAGGCTTCCCACCATGATGCCGACCGACCAGAAGCCGTGCGATGTCGTCATGATGACCGAGCCGGTCGCCTTCTCCACCGCGTCGGCCTGCACATTGAGCCCCAGCTCGACAAAGGAAATGGTCGATCCCGCCAGCATCAGCGCCACGAACAGCATCGCCGGATTCAGGGCAAAGGCGGGCAGGCTCGTGGCGATGGAATAGAGTACGAAGCCGCAAAGGATCGCCATGCGCGGCCCGATCCTGCCCACCAGCGGCCCGGCAAAGGGCAGCGTCAGCAGCGTGCCGCAGGGCAGCCCCAGCAGCGCAATCGCCAGCCCCTGCGGCCCCAGCCCCAGCGCCTGCTGCACATCCGGAATCCGCGGCAGCCACGACCCGAAGGCGACGGGCTGCAGAAAGAAGACCAGCATGGTCAGGCGTTGCGGAGAAAGAAAGGACATCGGTTGTCTCTCGGCGAATCTGAATTTAGCGGTTTTCCCCTTCTCCCCTTGAGGGAGAAGGTGCCCGAAGGGCGGATGAGGGGTGTCGGACTCTCCCTACGCTCAGAGGCATGGGTGAGCGCAGCACCCCTCACCCGGTTCTTCCGCTGAAGAACCACCCTCTCCCTCAAGGGGCGAGGGAAACACCCATCGGATAGGGCAGATATCCCGCAAACCCCGTCAGCTTCCACGCCCCGTCCACCTTGCGCAGGAAATACAGCGTCTGCCAGTTCAGCACGTCCTTGCCGCCATCGCGCAGCCTGATCTCGCCATCGAATTTCTTGTGCGCGATGGCGATGTCGCCGTTGATCTCGATCTCGGTAAGGCGCGTCGCGCGGTGGATGCCCTCCAGCACGTCCTCGGCATAGTCCAGCTTCTGGCTCTCCTGCGCCTGGCGGATCCAGTCGTCGCGATAGGCTTCCAGCGTCGGAAAGCTGATGCGCCATTCATCGGGATTGCCGGATTTCTTGCCGTTGATGCCCAGGAACCCCTCCTTGATGAAGTCGCCATCGACCATGCTCCAGTCGGCGGCGACGAAGGCGGCGATGTCGCGTTCCACCAGCATGGTCCAGATGGCGCCCCGGTCGGGATCGTTGGGGAAAGGGTTGGTATGGCTCATGAAAGCTCTCGTGGGTTTCCGGTCAGGCGGCAAGCCGGTCGCGGCCGCCCTATGAACTATTTGTGTTCTAAATTTTCATTGGTGTCATCACCATGAAAGCCGCCATTGGGGCCCAGATGAATACCAATTTGGGCATGCTGCCCGTTTCCGTGACGCTTGTCCACACCGGAAAAGACGGTGAACTCGATATAAACGCCCAGAAATGCAGCAAAATGCCGCCGCTTTGAGCAAATTTCAGGGGTGGCTTAAATTGGTATTGAAAGTGTGACGGATTCGTGTTGACATTGCTTTCGGAACGATCCTAATCTTGAAAATCGTTTACAGAATACCACACCAATCCGGAAGAGATTGGCGGTCTAAAAACAGGGACGGACAGCATGCGGGTAGGCATTATCGGCCTCGGATATCGTTTGGGCTATTTGGCGCGGGTCTTCTCCGCTGCCCGCCCCGACTTTTCCGTTGCCGGCTATGTCGATCCCGCCCCGGCGGGTCTTCCCTATACGGTCGAGCACGGCATTTCGGTCGGCAAGGCCTATGCCTCGCTCGAAGCTTTGCTCGACAATGAAGAGCTGGATTTGCTGATGGTGGGTTCGCCCAATCATCTCCATCTCGAGCACATCCGCATCGGCCTCGAGCGCGGCAAGAAGATTTTCACCGAAAAGCCTGTCGTGACCACGGTCGAGGAGACCATGGAACTGGCAAAGCTCATCGCCCGATACGGCTCCGACAACCTGATGGTCGGCCTGGTGCTGCGCTATGCCCCGCTCTATGTCGACCTGCGCAAGGCCCAGGCCGATGGCATGCTGGGCGATATCACTTCCATCGAGGCCTCCGAGCACATCCCGCCCTATCACGGCGCCTTCTTCATGCGCGACTGGCGGCGCTACGAGCGCTATTCGGGCAGCTTCATGCTGGAAAAGTGCTGCCACGACCTCGATCTCTATAACGGGGTCATGGGCTGCCGCCCGCATTATGTGTCCAGCTTCGGCGGCCGCCGTACCTTTGTTCCGGCCAATGCGCCGCAGAATCTGGGCGTCAACGACCTTGAAGTCTATCACCGCAAGCCAAGCGGCTGGCAGGGCAGCGACAAGGTCTTCGACAGCGATGGCGACATCATCGATTACCAGACGGCCATCGTGCAATACGCGAACGGCGCCGCGCTGACCTTCCACACCAATCTCAATGTCCCCGACGACTTCCGCCGCTTCGCCGTGATGGGCGCGCAGGGCATGGCCGAGGGCGACTTCATCCGCAATTTCCTGCGCGTCACCGACAGCCGCACCTCCGACCGGCTGGTCGATGCCACCTACAAGACCTCGGGCCTCAGCCAGCATTACGGCGCCGACGAGCAGATGGCCGAGGATATTCTTCTGCACATGATCGAGGGCGCGCCACTCCCCGTATCGGTGACCGATGCGCTCGAAGCGGGACTTCTGGCCCTCTCCATGGACCAGGCGATGCGAACCCGCTCGGTTATCGACATGAGCCCGATCTGGCAGCAATTCGACGCTGCCCTCGGCCGAGCGAACTGAGGAGACCGAGATGACCAGCACCCGTAGCGCTTCGATCTTCGCTTTCGCCCTGCTGGCTCCGGCTCTGCTCTACATCATCGGCATCGTCGCCTATCCGCTGGTCGATACCATCAATCTCAGTTTCACCAATGCGGCCCTGCGCCCGGCCTATGACTGGGTCGGCTGGGCGAACTACGACAAGATTTTCAAGGCCAATTTCTCCGAAGTCATCATCCGCACCGTGATCTGGACCTTCTTCTCGGTCTCCATAAAGATGATCATCGGCACCTGTGGCGCCGTTCTGCTCAATGCCGCCGTGCCCGGCCGTGCCTTGTTCCGCATCCTCACCATGCCGCCCTGGATCGTCCCCATGGCCATCGGCATCTTCATGTGGGGCTGGATGTATAATGGCCAGTTCGGCATGATTTCCGGCCTCCTGCAGAATTTCGGCATCGTCGACAAGCCGGTCGCCTGGCTCGCCTATGGCAATACCGCCTTCTGGGCCACCATCGTCACCGACGTCTGGATCGGCGTGCCGCTGGTCACCATCTACCTGCTGGCCGCCATGCAATCTATTCCGCGCGATCTCTACGAGGCCGCCTGGACCGATGGCGCCGGCCGCTTCTACCGCTTCCGCCGCATCACCCTGCCGATGATCGTGCCGGCCATGGTCACCATGTCCATGCTGAGCCTGATCGCGACGTTCAACTCGTTCGACATCATCTGGATCCTCACCCGCGGCGGTCCCTCCGGCTCGACCACAACCATGATCATCGACACCTACAAGGTGGCCATCGGCTCCTACAAATATGGCGAGGGCGCCGCCCGCGCGGTGATGATCTGCCTGTTCCTGTCGGTATTCTGCCTCGCCTACTTCCGCGTCGTCGGCAAGATCAACACGGGAGAACGCGCATGACCGTGCAGCCCCTCGATATCGCCGCCGAAAAGACTGCCCATCCGGCCGACGATGCCGCCATGGCGCCTGTCGCGACCAGGAAGGCCAGGGCCGCCAAGGCCGTCCGCCCGATGATCGACCGCTACAAGTGGTACGAATATGTCGCCATCTATGCCGGCATCGCGCTGTTCCTTTTCTTCGTGCTGGCGCCCTTCATCGAAGGCTTCATGGTCTCGCTGAAACCGCTGTCGCGGCTGTTCTCCTCGCCCTACAGCTTCTGGCCCAAGGAAGGCTCGCTCACCGCCTATTTCACCATGTGGGAATCGGTGCCCGGCTTCTGGCGCTATATCGTCAATTCGCTCTTCATCTCCACCGCGGCCACGGTGATCGTGCTCATCATGGTGGTGCCGGCGGCCTATGCTTTCGCCCGCTTCCCGTTCCCCGGCCGCGGCCCGCTGCTGGCGGCGTTCCTGGCGGTCAACATGTTCTCGGGCGCCGTGCTGCTCATCCCGCTGTTCCGCCTGATGCGCCAGCTTGGTCTGCTCAATACCTATTGGGCCATGATCGTGCCCGGCGCGGCTTTCCTCATCCCCTCGGCCATCTGGCTGCTGCGCACCTATATGATGCGCATCCCGCGCGAGCTGGATGAAGCCGCCTGGGTCGATGGCGCCAGCCGCCTCTATACTTTACGCCGCGTCATCCTGCCGATCGCCATGCCCGGCATCGCGGTCGTCGCCATCACCACCTTCATCGGAGCCTATGCGCAGCAGTTCATCTTTGCGCTGACCTTCAACTCCAAGACCGAGTTCATGCCCCTTCCCATCGGCCTCTTCGCCTATTTCGGCCGCCAGGAAGTGGTGTGGAACGAGCTCATGGCCGCCAGCTTCGTCGGCATCGCGCCAGTGCTCGTGCTGATCGTCTTTCTACAACGATATCTGGTTGCGGGCCTCACGGCCGGCGCCGTCAAGACTTAGGCCGTGGCCGGAAACAGGGACTTAGGTTTCCGGGCAACAACGCGGCCCAAGATTCTTGCCCCTCGGGGCGGGAGATACTCGCCCCTCGGGGCAGTGAAGCAAGGGAAGGTAACAAAAATGACTAAAAGCAGGATTCTGGGTGGTGCGGTTGTCGCTCTGCTTGCCTCGACGGCCTATGCCGCCGCGCAGGACCAGGTGATCTCGTTCGTCGAATGTGGCGATACGCCCAGCCCCGTCCACGTCTCCACCATCGAGGCCTGGGAAGCCGCCAATCCCGGTTTCGACGTTCAGGTCGAAGTCGTGGGCTGGGGCCAGTGCCAGGACAAGGTGACCACGCTCGCCGTCGCCGGTACCCCCGTGGGTCTGGCCTATATCGGCTCGCGCGCCCTCAAGCAGCTCGCCTCCAACGATCTCATCGTCGACATGCCGATGACCGATGAGGAAAAGGCCGCTTACTACCCCTACGTCGCCGATACCGTAACCTTCGACGGCACCCAGTGGGGCCGCCCGGTCGCCTTCTCGACCAAGGCTCTCTACTGGAACAAGGATCTGTTCGCCGCTGCCGGCCTCGATCCCGAAGTTCCGCCGGCGACCTGGGCCGACGAGATCGCCGCCGCCAAGGCCATCGAGGAAAACACCGATGCCGATGGCTTCGGCGTTGTCGCCAAGACCTTCGACAATACCATGCACCAGTTCCTGCATTGGGTTTACACCAATGACGGCCTGGTGATCGACGCCGACAATAACATCGTGCTCGACAGCCCGCAGAACCTCGAAGCCATCACGGCTCTGCGCGATATCACCGCCTATGCCGAAGAAGGCCCGACCGCCTACGAGCAGAACGAAGTGCGCGCCATCTTCCTCGATGGCAAGCTCGGCATGATCCATGCCGCTTCCGGTACGCTCAACCTGCTCAAGGACTCGCCGTTCAAGTGGGGCGTTGCCCAGCTGCCGCTCGGCCCGTCCGCCAAGGGTCCCGGCACGCTGCTGATCACCGACTCGATGGCCGTGTTCAAGGGCACCGGTTATGAAGACAAGGCAGTCGATCTCGCCAAGTTCCTCACCAACCCGGAAAACCAGTCGGCCTATGAAGCCGAGCAGGGCCTGACCCCGCTCCGTCCGGGTGCGGCCGTTGACGCGATCATCGCCGCCGATCCGAACTGGAAGCCGTTCTTCGACGGCATCGCCTTCGGTGGTCCCGAGCCGCTGCTGACCGACTATCTCGGCCTGCAGAACGTCATGATCGAGCTGGTCCAGTCCGTCGTGACCGGCCAGGCCGAACCGGCCGCTGCCCTCACCAAGGCCGCTGCCGATCTCGAGCAGTACAAGTAAGGTCTGGTCACCTCTCCCCTGAGGGGAGAGGTCGACCCGAAGGGTCGGGTGAGGGGTTCACTGCCGGTACTCATGCCGAGAGTCTAACCCCTCACCCCAACCCTCTCCCCTCAGGGGAGAGGGAGCGACCGGGCCCCGCTCGGTTCACGGTAACACCTCCCATTCCATGCGGGTGGAGCAGGTTCCAAGGAGTCGATATGTCCCAGCTCAGCCTCAAGCGCGTGGAAAAATCCTTCAACGAAGCCCACATCATCAAGGGCATCGACCTGGAGGTTTCCGAGGGCGAGTTCGTGGTCTTCGTCGGCCCCTCCGGCTGCGGCAAGTCCACCCTGCTGCGCATGATTGCCGGGCTCGAAGAGGTCAGCTCCGGCGAGATCGAGATATCGGGCAAGGTCGTCAACGACCTGCCCCCGGTGCAGCGCGGCATCGCCATGGTGTTCCAGTCCTATGCGCTTTATCCGCATATGACGGTCTACGAAAACATTGCCTTTCCGCTGCGCGTCGAGCGCCTGCCCCAGGCCGAGGTCGACCAGCGCGTCGGCGCCGCCGCCAAGGTGTTGCAGCTCGAATCCCGCCTGCAGCAGCGCCCCGGCACCCTGTCCGGCGGCCAGCGCCAGCGCGTCGCCATCGGCCGCGCCATCGTACGCCAGCCCAAGATTTTCCTCTTCGACGAGCCCCTGTCCAACCTCGACGCCGCACTCCGCTCCGAGATGCGCATCGAGCTGATGGAACTGCACAAGCGGCTGGGCTCCACCATGATCTATGTCACCCACGACCAGGTCGAAGCCATGACCATGGCCGACAAGATCGTGGTGCTCGATGCCGGCGTCATCTCCCAGGTCGGCTCGCCCCTCGAGCTCTACCATCGCCCCGACAATATCTTCGTCGCCGGCTTCATCGGCTCGCCCAAGATGAACTTCATCAACGGCACCGTGACCGCGGCCGACGGCACCTCCGCCACCATCGATATGGGCGCCCTGGGCGCCATCACCCTGCCGCGTCAGTCGCGCGCCATTGCCGGCCAGCCGGTCACGCTGGGCATCCGTCCCGAGCATCTGCATCTGGGCAAGGGCGAGGTCACCTTCACCGTGACGCCCAATATCGTCGAAGAGCTCGGCATCCACACCGTCACCTATTCGACCCTGCCCGGCGGCGAGAATTTCGTTGGCCTGTTCGAGGGCGACCCCGATGTTCCCGAGGGCAAGTCCCACGAGGTGAGCTTCGCGCTCGATCAGGTCCATCTCTTTGACCAGGCAGGGCTGGCGGTCTACTAGGACGTCCTGCGGTGTGAGGCTGCGGCTCTATCCCACCCTCCCCCTTGAGAGGAGGGTAGTGGAGCTAGGCCCGAAGGGCCGTAGCAGAGCTGGGGAGGGTGGCTTTGTGGGCCACACATCGACCCCACCCTCAGTCCTCCCCTCAAGGAGGAGGGAGGCGAAAGCGCCGCCGCTGGTTGCGTGTCAGGACGCGGAATATGAGGGGAAATCATGCTGGACATTGTCGGCCTGCTGCAGACCGAGAAGAACGAGTTCACCCGCTCCGAACGCGCCTTGACCGAAATCGTCCTCGCCGATGTCGATAGCGTGCTCAAGATGAGTATCGTCGATCTGGCCGCCCAGGCTGAGGTGTCCCCGCCCACCGTCACGCGCTTCTGCCGCCGTCTCGGCTGCGACTCCTATGCCGATTTCAAGGTGCGGCTGGCCCAGTCGCGCTTTGTCGGCCAGCGCTATTTCGCTCCGGCCGCCGGCCCGTCGAGCGTGCGCGAAATCGCCCAGGGCGTGGTCAACGGCATCCAGTCGACCATCTATGAAACCTTCGACCATCTCGATTTCGACGCCGTCGAGCGCGCCGCCGAAACCATGGTCAAGGCCAGCTATGTGCTGGCCTTCGGCTCGGGCGGCTCCTCCTCCATGGTCGCGTCGGAAACCGAAATGCGGCTGTTCCGCCTCGGCCTCAAGATCGCCTCCTCCACCGACCATCAGGTGCAGATGATGCGCGCCGCCGCCTCGCCGCCGGGCACCGCCATCGTCGCCTTCTCGCTCTCGGGCAACAACCTGCCGCTGGTCAATGCCATGGCCGTTGCTGGCGAGTATGGCCATACCCGCATCGTCATAACCCGCTCCAACTCCCCCATGGCCGAGCAGGCCGATATTCTGCTGCCCATCGACCGGCGCGACAATCCCGACATATTGCGGCCCACCCCCGGCCGCTATGCGCTTCTTGCGGCGGTGGACATCCTGGCCCAGACCGTCGCCACGCGCCTGGGCTCTCCCGCCGTGGCCAGCATGCGCCGCATCAAGCACCAGCTCGTCGTCAACCGCGACGGCGACGACGCCCAGCCCCTGGGGGATTAGTGATGTATTCCGGGTTTCTTTCCCCTTCTCCCCTTGAGGGAGAAGGTGCCCGAAGGGCGGATGAGGGGTCCCGGGACCATCAATACGCTCGTAGCATGGGATGGCGCAGCACCCCTCACCCGCAAATCCGCTGCACGCGGATTTCCACCCTCTCCCTCAAGGGAAGAGGGGAACCAACATCCAGCCATTTGAGAATTTCATGACCACATCCTTCTCCCTCGTCACCACCTGGACCCCCGCCACCGATGGTGAACCCCTCGGCTACGGCATCGAGCTCACCAATACCGGCGATACGGCCGTCCGCGATTTCCAGCTCGGCTTTTCCGGTCCGGCCCGCATCGATCCCCATGCCACGCTGGAAAACGGCGTCCTGCTCAAGCGCCTCTCCAATCACACGCTGATCGCCCCGCCCGATGGCTTCGTGCTCGAACCCGGCCAGACCTGGAAGTCCACCGCCCGCGGCCTCTCCTACGGCCTGCGCCACTGGAGCGACGGCGCCAATTCCGGCTATGTCGCCCTCGCCGATGGCACCATCGTCACGCTGGCCACCGCCCCCACCCAGGCCAAGGGCCACAACTCCCCCTTGCTCAAGGGCGCCGCCAAATTCCCCGTTCCGGCCAAGGCGCCGGTGCCCGTCTCCATCATCCCCTGGCCCAAATCGGTCGCCACCACAGGCGCCCGAACTGCCCCTCCCGGCCTCGATCTCAAGCCGGTGGGCGATGACGCCACCCGCGCCGCCACGGCCTTTGCCGGCCTCGTTGCCGATCTCTTCCCCGTCGAAGGCATCGTTCGGCCCGCCTCCGAAGCCGGCCTGCCGGTCATCATCCGCCATCGCGCCGGCCTGGGCGTCGAAGCCTATGAAGTCCTCTTTGCCGGCGATGCCGTGACGGTAGAAGCCTCCACGCGCCAGGGCATGTTCTATGGCCTCGTCACCCTGGGCCACATCCTGCGCGGGGCCAGACAATATCCGCAGACCTTCCTCTTCCCCACTGGTGGCACCATCACCGACGAACCCGGCTTCACCTATCGCGGCTGCCACCTCGACGTGGCCCGCCAGTTCTATTCCGGCGCCGAAGTCGGCCGCCTCATCAAGCTGATGGCCTGGAACAAGCTCAACAAGTTCCATTGGCATCTCAGCGAAGACGAGGCCTGGCGCGTTGAGATCGATGCCTATCCCGCCCTCACCGAAATCGGCGCTTGGCGCGGCCACGGCAAGGCCCTGCCGCCATTGCTCGGCTCCGGCCCGCACCCGACAGGCGGCTATTATTCCAAGCCCGTGATCCGCGAGATCGTCGCTTTGGCCGATAGCCTCGCCATCGCGGTCATTCCCGAAATCGACATGCCCGGCCACTTCTACGCCGCCCTGCAGGCGCTGCCCTGGCTGCGCGATCCCGACGAGACCGGCGAATACCAGTCCGTCCAGGGCTTCCCCAACAACAGCCTCAACCCGGCGCACGAGCCGGTCTATGAATTCGTCGAAACCGTCATCGACGAAATGCTCGAGCTTTTCCCCGCGGGCATCTTCCATCTCGGCGCCGACGAGGTCCCACTCGCCGCCTGGTCCGGTTCCCCGCTCGCCCTCGACATGATCGAAAAGCTCGGCGGCCCCGACATGCGCCGCAAGCACGAAAAGCAGTTCAACCAGCTCGGCAACCATGGTGGCGCCGATGAGATCGAGGGCTCCCCCACCGCCCTCATCCAGGCCGCCTTCATCCGCCGCGTGCACGAAATCATCAAGCAGAAGGGCGCCATCACCGGCGGCTGGGAAGAAGCCGCCCATGGCGATGCCGTCGACAAGGACAAGGCCTTCGTCATCGGCTGGCGCAATGTCGAGATCAATGCCGAACTGGCCGAGCGCGGTTACGACATCGTCGTCTCCCCCGGCCAGCGCTACTATCTCGACATGGCCAACGGCCAGGCCTGGGCCGAGCCCGGCGCCGGCTGGGCGGGCTGGTCGGGCCCGCAGGAGACCTATGAGTTCGAAAGCCGCGCCGGCATGTCCGAACAGGGCCTCAAGCACCTGCTCGGCATCCAGGCCTGCATCTGGTCCGAAAGCATGACCGATCGCGCCATCTTCGACCGCCTGGTCTTCCCCCGCCTCTCGGCCATCGCCGAATCCGGCTGGACCACCCCCGAGCGCAAAAGCTGGAACCGCTTCAAGGCCCTCGTTGGCACCATGCCCATCATGTACGGAAACTGGGCTGCGGACTGATATCCACAACTCGGTGTCATCCCGGCGAAGGCCGGGATCCATCCTGATGGTCTTTCAACCATCACCGCGCATTGTACATGTCGGGATGGATTCCGGCCTTCGCCGGAATGACACGGTGGGTTGAACAGCATAGAGGGAGAAGGAAGCCAGATTCACACCCCGCCATCCTCAATGCTAACAGTCTGCTAGCGCATTCGGCCCCCTGCTAACGCGCCCAGGGGTCCTCGACCATCGGCCAGATATCCCGCCGCGCCTTGCGATAGGGCGTCGTCGCCGGCGTATTCGGATAGGGCTTTCCCGCCGCGCAATAGACGATCTCCGAGGCGATCTTGGAGAAGCTGTCGTAGAAGTGGTTGGTCGATTTGATCAGCAGAATCTTCCGCGATGTCGGCTCTATCCCCATCACCGAAAACAGGCTTGGATCAAAGCTCTGCGCTCGCGTCGAGTTGAGGATCACGTCGATCCCGTCAAAGCTGATCCACGCGGCATCGCCGAAGGGCGCAAGGCTCTCCCCGAACCGCATTTCCGCATTGCGCACCAAGCGCTTGACCGTCACCCGCCTGTCGATCGGATTGCCCGTATCGGGCGCCGATTTGGCGCCGAAACGCAGCGGAATTTCCGCCCCTTCCCCGGCCGCGAAACAGATCTGTACCGCAATTGGATCCCAGATCGTGCCCACCGCCACATCCCTTATCCCCCGCGCGATCAGCTCTGCCAGAATGACCGTCGCATCGCCCGCCGTGCCGCCACCGGGATTGTCCCACACATCGGCAATCACCACCGGCCCGCGCGGCGCTGCCATGGCCGCATCCACGGCGGCCGTCTCGTCCACCTGGCTGACCATGAAAGTGCCGCGCATGGAGAACAATTCCCGTCCCAGCTCTTCCGCCAGCCTGTCGCCCCGTGACTTATCCCCGTCGGTCACCGCGATGACCCTGGTGCCCATTTCCGGCACGTCTCCGGCCATGAAGCCGTGGATCACCGACAGGCTCAGCAGCCCCGGCTCGGATTTTTCCATTTTATACAGCTTGTCCACGAAGCCGCGCATCGGCTGCTTGCTGGTGGGAAATACATCGATCATCCGGCAATCGAACACGCTCATGACCGGCGTGATCTCGCCCTTCAGCGCCCGCACCGCGATAGCCCACAGATCCCGCGCCCTGTCGACGAAGTCGATATGGGGGAACTCCTTGAAAACAACGAAGAAATTGGCCGCCGCCACCCGCTTTGCCGTCAGGTGGCTATGCGGATCGAGCTCGGCGCAGACCAGTATATCCGGCCCCACGATCTCCCGCACCCGGCTCAGAAAATCGCCCTCGGGGTCGTCATAGCCCTGCGCCACCATGGCCCCATGCAGCCCCAGCACCACGCCGTTCACCGGCATAGCAGCCTGTAACTGTTCAAGAATTTCGTCGCGCAATGCCTCATAGGTCGCCCGCGCTACTAGCCCCGCCGGGTCCGCCCAGCTGGCGCTGCCCTCGATCAGCTCCCACCCCTCGCGCGCACAGACTTCGCGCCCCACCGTGATCGGCGCCGTGCACAGCGTCGGCGTCGCCGGATGCTCACCCGGCCGCGCATAAAGCGAAGCCTCGAAGGCGCGCTTGTCGATGGCGATGGGCGAAAACGTGTTGGTTTCGGTGGCCAGGGCGGCGGTGAAGACACGCACGGTGCAACTCGCAAGAAAACAGCAGGAAATATGCCAGCATGCCGGAAGCTGCCGCCAGGCACGCTAGCATAGGCCATGCCCGGCAATCACGTAAGAAATTTACATTCGTGACCACAAATTAGGGGCGAAATCGGCGTTCTCCCCCGATAAACTCCACAATTACGAAATTGGCTTTCAGAAATCAGACAAGGAGGACTGCCATGCCCATCAAGCGATATGGTGCCGAAAAAGCCGGCGCCGGCGGCCAGAACCTGCCCTTCGCCCGCGCCGTCGAAGCCGGCGGCTTCCTGTTCGTCTCCGGCCAGGTGGCGATGAAAGATGGGGAAATTCAGGGGGTTGGCATCATCGAGCAGACCCACCTGACGATCCGGAACCTCATCGCCATCCTTGAAGAAGCCGGCTACGGTCTCGAACACGTCGTGCGCTGCGGCGTCTGGCTCGACGATCCCAGAGATTTCTGGAGCTTCAACGCTGTTTATAAAAGCTATTTCGGCGACAACCCACCCGCCCGCGCCGCCGTGCAGAGCCATATGATGGTCGACTGCAAGGTCGAAATCGACTGCGTGGCGTATAAGGGGCCGTAAGAGGAATACCCATGACGCCGTCCCCCTTCCGCCTCGATGGCAAGACCGTCCTCATTTCAGGTGCCGGCGGCGGTATCGGCCAGTCTTTGGTCAAGACCTTCCGCGAGGCCGGCGCCAGCGTCATTGGCGCTGATCGGGAGGCCGCCATGCTCGAAGGCCTTGATCTGGCTGGAAAAATCCTGTTCGACCAGGCCGACCCCAAGGCTACCCGCGCCGCCGTCACCGCCTGGCTCACCACAAATGGCGCGCCTGACGCCGTCGTCTCCAATGCCGGCTTCACCCGCGCCGAGCATCTCGGCCAGGTCGATGACGATGTCTGGGCCTCCGAACTGGCGATCAACCTCAATGGCGCCTACGCCATGACCGACCCCATCGTGTCGGCCATGGCCAAGCGGGGCCGGGGGAGCCTGGTCTTCATCTCCTCGGTCAATGCCCTGGCCCATTTCGGCAATCCGGCCTATTCCGCCGCCAAGGCGGGACTGGTGGCCTATGCCAAGGCCATTGCGGTGGAGCGCGGCGGCGAAGGCGTCCGCGCCAATGTCATCTGCCCCGGCTCGGTGCGCACCCCGGCCTGGGACCATCGGCTTGAAGCCGATCCCACCCTGCTCGACAATGTTCTCCCCCATTATCCCCTGGGGCGTATGGTATTGCCATCGGAAGTCGCCAACGCGGCCTTGTTCTACTGCTCCGACGCGGCTTCGGGGATAACGGGCACCGTGCTGCCGGTCGATGCCGGGCTCACCGCGGGCAATCTGCGTTTCGTCGATGAAGTCTTGAGGGGCAAATGACCGACATTTTCGAACTCGACACCCCCGCCGTCCTTATCGATCTCGACCGCGTCGAGGCTAATCTCGGCCGCGCGCAGGCCTATGCCGACAGCCACGGCATCAAGCTGCGCCCTCATATCAAGACCCATAAGCTGCCCCGCTTCGCCAAGCGCGCCATGGAACTGGGCGCGGTCGGCATCACCGTGCAGAAGCTGGGCGAGGCCGAAGTCTTCGCCGATGCCGGCATCAGCGAAATTTTCCTGCCCTACAATATCATCGGCGCGCCGAAGCTCGCCCGCCTCAAGGCGCTTGCCGCTCGCGTCCATATCAGCGTAACCGCCGACAGCCCCGAAACCGTGGAGGGCCTGTCGCGCACCTTTGCCGGCTCCGCCATCCCGCTCACCGTGCTGGTCGAATGCGATACCGGCATGGGCCGCTGCGGCGTGCAGACCCCTGCCGCCGCCCTCGCTCTGGCCGAAAAGATCGCCAACTCCCCCGGCCTGCGCTTCGGCGGCCTGATGACTTATCCCGCAGCCGGGCAGGTGGAAGCCAATGCCGCCTGGCTCGCCGCCGTCAGGCTGCTGCTGACCACCGCCGGTCTGCCCCCAGCGGTGGTGTCCAATGGCGGCACGCCCGATATCTGGCGCGCCCACGAGGTGGCTGCCGCCACCGAACACCGCCCCGGCACCTATATCTATATGGACCGCTTTCAGGTCGCCAAAGGCGTCGGGAGCTTCGACGATTGCGCCCTAACGGTCCTCGCCACCGTGGTCAGCCGCCCCACCGAGGATCGCGCCATCATCGACGCCGGCTCCAAGGCGCTGACCAGCGACACGCTGGGCATGACCGGCTTCGGCCTGATCGAGGCCTATCCCGAGGCGATCATCTCGGGCCTCAGCGAGGAGCACGGCACCATCGATCTCTCCCATTGCACCAGCAAGCCAAGAATCGGCGAAAAACTCCGCATCATCCCCAACCACGCCTGCGTGGTGAGCAACCTGTTCGACCGGGTGACGCTGATTTCGGGGGGCAGGGTGGTGGAGACGGTGAAGGTGGATGCGCGGGGCAGGGTGGATTGAGGGCCTTCACCAACCACGGTGTCATCCCGGCGAAGGCCGGGATCCATCCTGAGGTCCTTCCGCGTCTAGGGTAGGTCAGTCATCTCAGGCTGGATTCCGGCCTTCGCCGGAATGACACGGTGTTTGTAATACCACTTTGAAGCCACTTTGAAGGGTTTCAATACCTCTTTGCGGCCAAACCTATACTTTCGTCGTAGACCAAAAGCGCTTTGGATCAAAATACTTAGTCCCGCCGCGATAGGGCTCGGCGGGGCGAATTTTCCCCGCGATCAAAATCTACCAAAGTCGCAAGTGGTCTTCTTGACTCCCCGCCGCAAACGATTTCACCATATGGGATCGGTCCCACAAGAGGCCGCAGGGGAGTTGAGGACGGCATGGCGACCATCGATGATGTGTCGAAACGAGCGGGCGTGTCCCGGTCGACCGTGTCCCGGGTCGTGGCCGATAACGGCTATGTCTCGGAGGAAAAACGCCGCGCCATCCAGAAGGCCATAGAAGAGCTCGGCTATCGCCCCAATACCCTGGCCCAGGCCCTGCGCTCCAATCGCTCCAACATGATCGGCGCCGTGGTGGTCGATGTGGGCACGCCCTATTTCGCCAACATGGTCTATGGCCTGCAGCGCGCCACCCGTAAGGCCGGCAAGGCGCTGATGGTGTCGTCGGGCTATGCCGACCAGGACGAGGAGGCCCGCGCCATCATCGAACTGGTCGATCGCTCCTGCGACGGCATCCTGCTCTATCTGGAACGCCCGCTGCGCGCGGACGTGGTCGAGATCATCCGCGCCGCCCATATCCCGGTGGTGATGATCGGCCGCATGGGCTGCGAGGTTGCCCGCGGCTCGGTGCAGCTCGACAATTTCGGCGGCGCCCGCGATGCGGTGGGCTTCCTGCTCGACCACGGCCACCGCAAGATCGTCCATTTGTCCGGCCAGGCTGATTTCGGCGATACCGCCGCCCGCCTCGAGGGCATTGCCGAGGCACTCGCGGCCCACGGCATGAGCATGGCCGATATCAAGGTGGTCAACGGCGAGTTCAGCCAGGAATTCGGCTATTCGGCCACCATGGCCCTGCTCGATGAAGGCCATGATTTCACCGCCATCTTTGCCGGCGACGACGATATGGCGGCCGGTGTGCTGCTGGCCCTGCGCCATGCCGGCAAGTCGGTGCCCTTGGACGTGTCGGTCATCGGCTTCGACGATGCCTTTCACGCGCGCCACCTGTGGCCCCCGCTCACCACTATCAGGCAGCCGGTCGACGAGATCGGCGAGACTGCGGCAAACCTGCTGCTCAAGCTCTTGGGCGAGCCCGGCTCGGCCATGCTGCAGACCACTATCGGGACCTCGCTGGTCGTGCGCGACAGCGTCGGTCCCGCCAGGCCTTAGCGAAAGGAGGCGAGGGAGGAGGGACGACCGTCTGGCCGGTTGGCGCAGGAGACGCCGGCACGAGGAGGCGAGACGACTATCGTTGGCAACGGCAGCGCCGCGGCCGCACAGGGAGTTTATGGGATCGATCTCACATGGGAGTGTGGGCGACCCGCCAAAGGAGGAAAAGACCTTGCATAAGATCGGACTATTGACCGTGCTGGCCGGCGCCTTGCTGACCACCAGCGCCATCGTGCCGGCCGTCGGGCAGGAAGAGGTGATATTGCGCCTCTTGCCCTATCACACCGATGCCATGGTAGAGAATTTCAACCCCAACAATCCCACCGGCCCACAGCAGCGCACGCGCGACTTTACCTATGAGCCGCTGTGGATCGAAAATGTCTGGAACCCCGAAGCCGACGTTCCGGGCCTGGCCATGTCCTACGAGATCGCCGAGGACCTCAAGAGCGTCACCTGGAAACTGCGTCCCGACACCAAGTGGAGCGACGGCGAGGCTTTCAACGCCGACGACGTGGTGTTCACCTTCAACTACGCCAAGGCGCACCCCGATTACCCCATGGGCATCGACGTCTATAGCGAGGAAACCGGCACCGGCAACGTCGTCAGCGCCGAGAAGATCGACGACCTGACCGTCCGCTTCAACCTGCACGAACCGGACTCGCTGGCGCGCTACGGCCAGGGCCAGATTTATCCGCTGCCCGAGCATATCTGGAGCAGCGTCGACGATCCCAAGAACTTCGCCAATACCACGCCCGTCGCCACCGGCCCGTGGACCGAAGTGCGCAATTTCTCGCGCAGCGGCTATGAAGTCTGCCGCAATACCCTCAGCCACTACAATGCCGATAACAAGATCGACTGCCTGAGCTTCCCACAGATGAACGGCAACGAGCAGACCGTCGCGGCGCTCTCTGCCGGCGATCTGGACTGGCTGGGCGATGGCCTCACCGACCCGGACATCACTTTCCTGCCGCAGTCCGAATTCAACAATTACTGGCTGCCCGCCGGTTCGGACGTGAACCTGCAGCTCAACACCACCAAGGCGCCATTCAACAATCTCGAATTCCGCAAGGCCATGTCGGTCGCCATCGATCGCGATACGCTGGTGGATATCTCAACCTTTGGCCTCACCACGCATACGCGCTTCCCCATCGGCACCGGCGAGATGTTCAACACCTGGTACGACGAAGCCGCGCTTCAGCCTTATGAATGGCTGATGCAGTACACCCCCGAAAAGGCCGTGGAACTGCTCGATGCCGCCGGCTTCGTCGACAAGGACGGCGACGGCTGGCGCGACAATCCCGACGGCTCGCCGATTTCCTTCGGCATCTCCATGCCGTCGGGCTGGACCGACTGGGTCAATACCGGCCAGACCGTCGCGGAAAACCTCCAGGATGTCGGCATCAATGCCAGCCTCAAGACCATGGATGAAGGCGCCTGGTTCGATGGCGTGCCGCAGGGCAATTTCGACGTCTATGTCATGTGGACCAATGGCGGCGCGACGCCGTTCAGCCAGTACCAGCCGATGTTCAACCCGCGCCAGATGGTGCCCGGCCAGATCGACTTCCAGGCCATGCACCAGCTGGTAATCCCTGGCATCGAAGAGGCACTGGACAAGTTCCGCAGCACCTCCGATCGTGATGCGCAGCTCGCCGATATCGGCGAAGTCCACAAGCTCGTGGCCGAGAACGTGCCGGTCATCTCGCTGTTCGCCAACCCGACCTGGTACGAATATTCCACCCGCCACTTCACCGGCTGGGTGACCGAAGACGATCCGCGTTACCGTCCGCAGGTGCATGACGGCACCCGTGAGCGCGTGCTGCATGCCCTGAGCCTGCAGCCGGTGGCCGAGTAAACCTCCCGCGAAGGCCGGCGGACCGGGTCACTCGGCCCGCCGGCAGTTGCCTTTCGTCGAGGGAAAGGAGACGGCATGATCTTCCTGCTGAGGCGGCTAGCCTTCTACATCGGTGCCTTCTTCCTGGCGGTCACCTTCAATTTTTTCATCCCGCGGCTGATGCCCGGCGATCCGTCGGCGCGCATCATCGCCTCCTTCCAGGGCCGTCTCAACGAGGCCCAGGTCGAGGCCATCCGCAAGTCCTATGGCTTTACCGGCTCGCTCTGGGAGCAATATGTCACCTATGTCGGCTCGATCATGCGGCTCGATTTCGGCATCTCGACCGTGCAGTTTCCCGAGCCGACGGCCTCGCTGCTATTCTATGCCGCCACCTGGACGCTGGTGCTGGTCGGGCTGGCGATCTTCTTCGCCTTCACCATCGGCAGCTTCATGGGCATCCACGCCGCCTGGCATCGCGGCGGCTTCTTCGACAGCTTCTTCACCCCCATCAACGTGATGCTCAACGCCTTCACCCCGGCCATCGTGGCCTTGCTGCTATTCTATGCCTTCTCCCTGCAATTGCAGTGGTTTCCGCTGGGGCGGGCGCATAGCACCTCGATCATGCCGGCCTTTTCCGTCGAGTTCATCGGCAGCGTGCTCTACCACGCCACCCTGCCGGTCATGTCCATCTTCCTTGTCAGCTTCGGCGGCTGGCACCTGGGCATGCGCAACGTGATGATCAACCTGCTCAATGAGGATTTCGTCATCCTCGCCAAAGCCAAGGGATTATCCGACCGCCGCGTGCGCTATCGCTATGTCGCCCGCAACGCCATCCTGCCGCAGATCACCGCTCTGGCCCTCTCCATCGGTTTCCTGCTCGGCGGCGCGCTGGTGACCGAGCAGGTGTTCAACTATCCGGGCCTCGGCAAATTCACCTTCACCGCCATCGGCTCGCGCGACTATTCCTTCATCCAGGGGCAGTTGCTGCTGCTCACCGCCTCCGTGCTGGTGGCAAACCTGCTGTCCGACATCGCCAATGTCATCCTCGATCCCCGGCTCAGGACATGAGGGGCAAGATGAGTATTGTGGCCCCCATGACCTCCCTTATTCCTCTCCCCGTCGGGGAGAGGTGGCTCGGGGAAGCCGAGTCGGTGAGGGGGAATCGCGCCACGTCCACAGCGTCCCCCTCATCCGGCGCTGCGCGCCACCTTCTCCCCGACGGGGAGAAGAACAGCAGGAGCCGCACCTATGGCTGAACTTACACAATCCATGCCACTGGGCATCTCCCGCCCCATCCCCACGGTGACCGATAACCCGCCGCCGACCCAGGCCGAATTGATGGCCGAACTCGGCCTCAAATCGCGACCCGGCTGGACCAGCCGCCTGCCGCCCGGCCTTGCCGCCTTCGTCACCAATGGCAAGGGCATGGTCGGCGTCGTCATCCTGCTGGCGCTGATCCTCACCGCTTTGTTCGCGCCGCTGCTGACCAGCTACGATCCCAATCGACGCGCCGGCAAGCCCCATGTCCAGCCCGGCTATGAGCACGTCCTGGGCACCACCCGCATGGGCAAGGACGCTTTTACCCAGCTGGTCTATGGCGGCCGTGTCAGCCTGACCGTCGGCATCGGCGCCGGTCTCGCCGCGGCGATGATCGGCCTGGCGCTCGGCATTTCGGCCGGCTATTTCGGTGGCCGCACCGACGACATCATCACCTTCTTCGTCAATGTGGTGCTGGTCCTGCCGGGCCTGCCGCTCATCATCGTCATCGCCACCATGGTCGAAACCGCCGGGCCACCCGTCATCGGCCTGGTGCTGGCGTTGACCGGCTGGGGTTGGGCCGCCCGGACCATAAGAACGCAGACCCTGGCCCTCCGCGCCCGCGAATTCGTGCTGGCGGCCGAGCTGATGGGCGAAAAGAAATGGCGCATCATCCTCATCGAGATTTTCCCCAACATGCTCAGCTTCGTCATGGGCGGCTTCGTGTTGGGCACCATCGCCGCCATCCTGGCCGAAGCGGCGCTTGAATTCATCGGCCTGGGCGATCCCAATTCGGTTACGTGGGGCACTATGCTCTATTGGGCGCAAAAGAACCTCGCATTGCAGAGCGGCGCCTGGTGGGAGATCTGGCCGCCCTGCATCGCCATCATGCTCACCGGCGCGGCCCTCGTCTTGATCAACTTTGCGGTCGACGAAATTACCAATCCGCAGCTCAAGGCGAGCCGCAAGATTGGCCGGATCAGGCGCTTCCTCAGCCGCCGTGGAAGGAGCGCCGATGTCTTCTGACCGGGTTTTGCTGGAGGTCCGCAACCTCACCGTCGACTATGTGGGCGACAATTCCATCGCCCGCGCCGTCAACGGCATCGACTTCGATATCCGCGAGGGGGAGGCCTTTGGCCTCGCCGGCGAAAGCGGCTGCGGCAAGTCCACCGTCGCCTTCGCCCTGGCCCGCCTGACCCGCCTGCCGGGCCTGGTCTCGGGCGGCTCGGTACGCTTCGGCGGCGAGGAAGTCCTGCAGTTCGAAAAGGCCCGCCTCAAGGCCTATCGCTGGCGCGAAGTGAGCTTCGTCTTCCAGTCCGCCATGAACGCGCTCAATCCGGTGATCCCGGTTTCCGAGCAGATCATGGACGTCATCGAGACGCACAATCCCGAACTGGGTGAAAAGGGCGCCCGCGCCCGGGCCGTCGAAATGTTCGAGCTGGTCGGCATCCCGCCGCAGCGGCTCGACGATTTTCCCCATCAATTCTCCGGCGGCATGCGCCAGCGCATCTGCATCGCCATTGCTCTGGCGCTCAATCCGCGCCTCATCATCATGGACGAGCCGACCACCGCGCTCGACGTGGTGGTGCAACGCGACATCATCGAGCAGATCGTCGAACTCAAGAGCCGCCTCGGCTTTTCGGTCCTGTTCATCACCCACGATCTGGGCCTGATGATCGAATTCTGCGACCGCATCGGCGTCATGTATTCCGGCGAATTGGTGGAAGTGGCCCCCGCCAGTTCGATCCTCACCAATCCGCAACACCCCTATACGCGCGCCCTCGGCAGCAGCTTCCCGCCATTGACCGGCCCGCGTCAGCGCCTCGAGGGCATTGCCGGCTCCCCGCCCGATCTGCGGGCGCTGCCGCAAGGCTGCCGCTTCTCGCCCCGCTGCCCCCACGCCATGGCGGTGTGCTCTGAAACCGCGCCCGAACTGCGCTTCTACCCCCAGCATGAAAGCGAGGCGGCATGTCACTTGCTGAACTAGACCTTTCTCACCTCTCCCTCTGGGGGAGAGGTCGGCCCGAAGGGCCGGGTGAGGGGGCCTTCCTCCGCACATCAAGACAAGGCCCCCTCACCCGCCTTGCTGCGCAAGTCGACCTCTCCCCCAAGGGAGAGGTGGGAGGCTCACATGTCTCTCACTGAACTTGAACACGCCCCGATCACGCCGGACACCGGCCGCGCCGTCATAGAAATGGACAGCGTCGACAAGGACTTCATCCTCGGCGGCACCTTCTTCAACCAGACCGTGTTGCGGGCGCTGTCGGGGGTTTCTCTCAAGCTGGTCAGCGGCCGTGCGCTGGCGCTGGTGGGCGAGTCCGGTTCGGGCAAGTCCACCTGCGCCCGCATGCTGGCCCGCGTCTATACGCCAACGCGCGGCAGCATCACCTTCGAAGGCGAGGATATCACCAAATTCTCCGGCAAGCGACTGGCCCAGTATCGCGCCGATGTGCAGATGGTATTCCAGGATCCGTTCGGTTCGCTCAATCCCACCCAGACCATCGGCTACCACCTCGAGCGCCCGCTGCGCCTGCACCGCCCCGACCTCCAGGGCAAGGCCGTGCAGCAGGAAATGCTGGCGCTGCTCGATCGTGTCGGCCTGCGCCCCGCCGCCGATTATCTCAAGCGCCGCCCGCATGAACTCTCCGGCGGCCAGCGCCAGCGCGTCGCCATTGCCCGCGCCCTTTCCGTGCAGCCGGTCGTGCTGCTGGCGGACGAGCCGACCTCCATGCTCGATGTCTCGGTGCGGCTGGGCATTCTCAACCTGCTCGAAGACATGAAGGTGCAGCGCCAGCTCGCCGCGCTCTACATCACCCACGACATCGCCACCGCCCGCTACTTCGCCGAAGATACCGCCGTGCTCTATGCCGGCCATCTGGTGGAGCAGGGTCCGAGCGAGGAAATCACCGAGCGGCCGCAGCATCCCTATACGCAACTGCTGATCGAAGCCGTGCCCAACCCTGCCCGCAAGATTTCGACCACCCGCACCCGCCGGGCCGTGGATATCCCCCTCTGGACCGCCCAGAGCAAAGGCTGCCCCTTCGTCTCCCGCTGCCCGCGCGTGACCGCGATCTGCAAGGAGGTCATGCCCGCGCCAACGGCGGTCGGGCCGGCGCATATGGTGCGGTGTCATCATATCTAGCGTCGGGATCATCCGCCTGCGCGATGTCATTCCGGCAAAGGCCGGAATCCATCCTGAGATGACTGGCCCGGCAGTGGACGTGGGAAACGCTCGGGATGGATCCCGGCCTTCGCCGGGATGACATCGTGGATAGTTGACGGCATCGAGCAGGATGGGCTCAAACCGCTGTCATGACCCTCCCCCCCGCCTTCTTCGCCCGCCCCGCCCCCGATGTCGCCCGCGACCTCATCGGCATGACGCTGCTGGTCGACGGCGTCGGCGGTCCCGTGGTCGAGGTCGAAGCCTATGACCCCACGGACCCGGCCTCGCACAGCTTCAACGGCCCGACGCCCCGCAATTCGGCCATGTTCGGCCCGCCGGGCCATGCCTATGTCTACAAGATTTACGGCATCCACTGGTGCCTCAACTTCGTCTGCCAACCCGGCAGCGCCGTGCTGATCCGCGCGCTCGAACCGGCCCATGGCGTCCATCTCATGCAGGAGCGCCGCGGCGGTCTCCCCGATCGCCAGCTCTGCTCCGGTCCCGGCAAGCTCTGCCAGGCCTTGGGGATCACCATCGCCCACAATGCCCTGCCGCTTGACGCCGCCCCGTTCGACCTGCTGCCGGCCGACCGGAGCCACGATATCGCCACCGGCCCGCGCATCGGCATCACCAAGGGCGTCGAAACCCCCTGGCGCTTCGTCCGCCGCGGCTCCCCCTTCCTCAGCAAACCGCTGCGCTGAATCTTCACCTCTCCCTTTGGGGGAGAGGTCGGCGCGCAGTGCCGGGTGAGGGGGCCTTTAATGGGTGCGGTGTTTGGGGAAGGCCCCCTCACTCGACCCAAGAGGGTCGACCTCTCCCCCAAAGGGAGAGGTAAGGAAGAAGAGGGAACCATCCTCCGCCTCAAGCGCTTCCTCTTCCAGAGGCCGGCCCGCGTCAACCGGACATGGTGGTATAGGGAACGAAGCGGTTTTTCCGGTTTCCCGCTTCGGCCAACGCAGTGGCAGCCGAGCCCTTGTCCCACCCGTGCCGGCCTTGTCCGCATAAGGAGACGAGCCATGCCCCAGGGTGACAAATCCGCCTATACCGACAAGCAGAAGCGCAAGGCCGAACATATCGAGGAAGGCTACGAGGATCGCGGCGTGTCCCACGCGGAGGCCGAACGCCGCGCCTGGGCCACCGTCAACAAGGATGATGGCGGCGGCAAGAAATCCGGCTCCGGCCGTGGCAAGCATACCGGCCATCCCGCCGCCCACAAGGGCGGTGAAAAGGGCGGCGAGGCTTCCGCCAGCCGCTCCGCGGCGGAACGCTCTGCGTCGGCCAAGAAGGCCGCTGCCACCCGCAAGCGCAATGCCGAGCACCACGCGCACCACTAGGAGGGGCCATCGCCGCCTTCACCCGTTCGGTCGCGGGCAACTTTGCCGACATGCTTTTCCGGCGGCGGGATCGTCGGTGGATAGCGCGACGGCGTGATTTCTGCCGCCTTGCGGCTCACCCCGCCCCTGTGATCCAAGGGCGGGGTGAGCACTGTTGAATCGGGCATGGATCTGTTTGACGCGGGGCCGCGCGTAGTCTCGCGCGATCCGCTCGCCGTGCTGCGCGATGTCTTCGGCCACAAGAGCTTCCGCGGCCAGCAGAATGACGTGGTCGATCATGTGGTGGGCGGCGGCGATGCGGTCGTGCTGTTTCCCACCGGCGCCGGCAAGTCCATGTGCTACCAGATTCCGGCCATCTGCCGGCCGGGCGTCGGTATTGTCATTTCCCCGCTCATCGCATTGATGCGCGATCAGGTCGAGGCGCTGAAGCAGGCCGGCGTTGCTGCGGCGGCGCTCAATTCATCGCTGAATGCCGAAGAATCCGCCGAGGTCCGCCGCAAGCTGCGCAACGGCCAGCTCGACCTGCTCTATGTCGCGCCCGAGCGCGTGGCGACGCCGGGCTTTGCCAATATGCTGTCGGGCATCGACGTCGCGCTCTTTGCCATCGATGAGGCTCATTGCGTGAGCCAGTGGGGCCACGATTTCCGCCCGGAATATCGCGAACTGATCCATCTGGTCGAACTCTTCCCCGGCGTACCGCGCGTCGCGCTGACCGCCACGGCCGATCCCACCACGCGCGAAGACATCATCGAGCGGCTGGGGCTCGAACAGGCGCAGGTGTTCACGTCAAGCTTCGACCGGCCCAACATCTCCTATTCGATTCTCGAGCGCGACAAGCCGCGCGAGCAGCTGCTGGCCTTCCTCGCCGCGCACAAAGGCAACTCCGGCATCGTCTATTGCCTCTCCCGCGCCAAGGTCGAGGACACGGCCGCGTGGCTCTCGGGCAAGGGCATTCCGGCTCTGCCCTATCATGCCGGCCTCAGCGCCGAACGGCGCAGCGCCAACCAGGATGCTTTCCTCAAGGAAGAAAATATCTGCATGGTGGCCACGGTCGCCTTCGGCATGGGCATCGACAAGCCCGATGTGCGCTATGTCGCCCATATGGACCTGCCGGCCTCCATCGAGGCCTATTACCAGGAAACCGGCCGCGCCGGCCGCGACGGCCAGCCCGCCGATGCCTGGATGAGCTATGGCATGGCCGATGTGGTGCAGCGCCGCCGCATGATCGACGAGGGCAATGCTCCCGATGAGGTCAAGCGCCTGGAGCACGGCAAGCTCAATGCCCTGCTCGGCGTCTGCGAAACCGCCGAATGCCGGCGCAAGGCCATCCTCAGCCACTTCGGCGAGGCCCATGCAGGCAATTGCGGCAATTGCGACACCTGCCGCTCCCCGGTGGAAACCTGGGATGGCACCGAGGCCGCCATCAAGGCTTTGGCCGCCATCTATCGCACCGGCATGCGCTTCGGCGCCGCCCATGTCATCGACGTGCTGATGGGCAAGGAAACCGAAAAGGTCGAGCGTTTCGGCCACCAGCACCAGAAAGTGTTCGGGCAGGGCGCCGATCTCGATCCCAAGGTCTGGCAATCGGTCATCCGGCAGTTGACGGCCATGGGCCTCATCGTCGTCGATCACGCCAATCACGGCGCGCTGACGCTGGGCGAGGGAGCCCATGCCGTGTTCAAGCACGAGCGCATGGTGACCCTGCGCAAGGACCGGCCGAAAAAATCCATCGAGGTCCGCCGCGCACTGGCCCGCGCTGCCAGCGTGCCCGAGCATGCCCTGCCGCTCTTCGAGGCCCTGCGCGAGGAACGCACCCGCCTCGCCAAGGCCCAGGGCGTACCGCCCTATGTCATCTTCCACGATGCGACCCTGCGCGCCATGGCGCTGGCCCGGCCCACCCATCCGCACGACATGCTGAACCTCCCCGGCGTCGGCCAGGCCAAGCTCGACCGCTATGGCGAGGACTTTTTGGCTGTGGTGCGCAGGATGGTGGGGTGATGAAACGGGACAACCCCCTCACCCGTCTCGGCCTTCGGCCGATCCACCCTCTCCCCGATGGGGAGAGGAATAAGAAGGTGCCACGCCTATTCTTCTCCCCGTCGGGGAGAAGGTGGCGCGCAGCGCCGGATGAGGGGGATTTGGGAGTTAGCGAGGAAGCCTTCCCTTGATAGACACACTCCGTCCCCGCTTCGCCATCGTCGATATCGCCCGCGGCGTCGCCATCATCGCCATGGTGGCCTATCACCTGTGCTGGGACCTGAGCTATTTCCGCTTCATTGCCGCCGATGTCGGCTATGACCCGCAATGGGTGCTGATTGCCCGCTCCATTCTCGCGGTTTTCCTGTTCCTTGTCGGCGTCGGCCTCGTGCTTGGCCACGGCAACGGCATCCGCTGGTCCAGTTTCTGGCGCCGCTGGCTCTTCGTGCTGGCCGGCGCCATCATCATCACCGTGGCGACCTATGTCGTCTTCCCGCAGAGTTTCGTTTACTTCGGCGTGCTGCATGCCATCGCGCTGTTCAGCCTCATGGGCCTGGCTTTCGTGCGCACCCCGCTCTGGCTGGCCATCGTGGTTGCCGCCGTCGTCATCGCCCTGCCATTCTTCCATTCCGATCCGCTGTTCAACCAGAAAGCCTGGTCCTGGCTCGGCTTCTGGCAGGTGCCGCCGCCGACCAATGATCTGGTGCCGGTATTCCCCTGGTTCGGCGCCGTCTTGCTCGGCATCATCGCCACGCGCTTCGTCCTCGCCTCGGGTCTGGCGCCCCGCCTCGCCGCCATAGCCCCCACCGGCCGCCTGCCGCGCCTGCTCGCCTTGCTCGGCCGCTGGAGCCTGCTGGTCTACCTGCTGCACCAGCCCATCCTGCTCGGGCTGGTCTATCCCGCCGCCGCGATTCTCCAACCGCAACTGGCCATGCGCGACGCCGATTTCCTGCGCTCGTGCCAATCCACCTGCGAAGCAGGAGGCACGCCGGCCGCTATGTGCGTCACCTATTGCCAATGCGGGCTCGCCGGAGTCGAGAGCAACGACCTCTGGAACGCGATCCAGACCGGCATGGTCTCGGCCGCCGAACAGGCTCTGCTCGATGCACAGAACCGGCAATGTTCCGCTGTGATCTATCCCGAGCTGAATTTGGCTCAATGAGCCCATCGGTTGCATTAGAACGTTAATATTTGCGGTTTTTGCGCAAAATCGATCTTGAATGGCAGTGCGAATGAGCGTTGATTGATCACTGCGAGTTGATTTGTCCGAGCTTCGGCTAAGGTTCCTCCCCGCCCGTTCGGACCCACACATATATTGAAGTCTGGATACTTCCTTGACCACCGACAAGGCTGGCCGCGTCCATTCACGCGGCGATGCTCGGGCTCACGTGGCCGCCGCTCACGCCGGCAAGGGGCGTGGGCCGCTGACGCGAATTGCCCTTTACTCCCTCCGCCACCCCTGGCAGGCGGCCGCCGCGATCGGCGCCACCATCGTCGCCTCGGTGCTGCAATTGCTGATCCCGCGGCTATTGGGCCATGCGGTCGATCAGGCCCAGGATATTCTGGGCAGCGGCCAGGCCGGTGCGGAACAGGCTCTGTTCTGGAGCGCCATGACCCTGCTCGGCGTCTCGGTGGCGCGCGGCTTCTTCACCCTGGTCCAGAACTACTATTCGGAATCGGTGGGCCATCATGTCGGCTACGAATTGCGGCTGGCCTTCTACGACAAGGTGCAGCGCCTATCCTATTCCTACCATGATAAGGTCCATACCGGCGACCTCATCACCATAGGCCTGCTCGATCTCGATGGCCTGCGCATGTTCTTCTCGACCGGCCTGGTGCGCACCATCCTGCTGGCCGTGCTGATCGGGGTCGGCGCTTATATGCTGCTCACCACCGATATGCTGCTGGGCCTCCTGGCGCTGAGCTTCGTGCCCTTTGTCGCCTGGCGCTCCTCGGTGGCCCAGCTCACTTTGCGCGCCACCTGGCTGGTGCTGCAGAAGAAGCTCTCGGCCCTGAGCCGCGTCATGGAAGAAAACCTGGGCGGCATCCGCGTGGTGCGCGCCTTTTCGGGGCAGGACTTCGAGCTGGCCAAGTTCGACGTGGCCAGCAAGGAGGCGCTGGAGCTTTCCCATCAGCGCGTACATGTGCGCGTGCGCAATACCAGCGCCATGACCTTTTCCTTCTTCGCCGCCATGGGACTGGTGCTCTGGTTCGGCGGCAACAAGGTCATTGCCGGCGAGATGAGCGTCGGCACGCTGGCGAGCTTCCTCACCTTCATGACCATCCTGCAGATGCCGGTGCGCCAGCTTGGGCTGATGGTCAATTCCTATGCCCGCGCCGCCACCTGCGGCGAGCGCTTCTACGACTTCCTCGACCAGCCTCTGGCCATCGAGGATGCGCCGGGCGTGCCCGAGCTCAAGATCAGCGAAGGCACGTTGCGCTTCGAGGATGTGCGCTTCACCTATGATGGTGCCACCCACTCCACGCTCAATGGCGTGAGCTTCGAGGCCCGCGCCGGCCAGACCATCGGCATTGTCGGCGCGCCGGGCAGCGGCAAGTCGACCCTCGCCCACCTCATCCCGCGCTTCTACGACGTCAGCGGCGGCCGCATCACCATCGATGGGCAGGATGTGAGCAAGGTGTCGCTGCAATCCCTGCGCCGCGCCGTGGCCGTGGTGCAGCAGGACAGTTTCCTCTTCACCACCACCATCGAGAACAACATCGCCTATGGCGATCCGTGGTCCAAGGAAACCAAGATCGAAAAGGCCGCCGAAAGCGCGCAACTGCACAATTACATCATGGGCCTGCCCGCCGACTACGATACGGTGGTGGGCGAGCGCGGCGTGTCGCTTTCGGGCGGCCAGCGCCAGCGCCTCTCCATCGCCCGCAGCCTCGTGCTGAAGCCTGCGGTGATGGTGTTCGACGACTCCACCGCCGCCATCGACGCCGGCACCGAGCACCGCATCCGCAGCGCCATCAAGCGCTATGCCAGGGACCGGGTGACGCTGGTCATCAGCCATCGCCTGAGTTCGCTCCTGCATGCCGACACCATCCTCTTCCTCGAAGGCGGCAAGATCGTCGAGCAGGGCAGCCACGAGGAATTGCTGGCCATGGGCGGTCGCTATCGCGCGCTCTACGACCTGCAGACCCGCCCCACCGAAGATATCGAAATCGGGAGCGCCGCCCAATGAGCGCCATCGAAGAAGACGACCGCGAAGTCGCCGCCTTTCCGGGCCAGCGCCCGCCGCGCGCCAGCGTCGGCAGTCACCGCATCGAAGAAGAAATCTTCGGCAAGGCCTATGATCCCCACACGGTGCGGCGCATCTGGGCCTTCGTGCGTCCCTACCAGGCCAAGATTTACCTCTCGGTTGCCGCGGTGCTGGTGTTTACCGCCACCCAGCTCGCCATCCCGCTGATCATCGGCCGCGCCATCGACAGCGGCATGACCCAGGGCGGCAATTCGACCAATCTGCTCTGGGCGGTGGGCGCCTTCGCCTTCGCCGTGCTGGTCAATTATGCCGCCTCCTGGGTGCAGGAAAGCCAGGTGGGGCAGGTGGCCGAAAACGTGCTGTTCGACATGCGCCGCGCCATGTTTGCCCAGCTCCAGCGCGTTTCCCTGAGCTTCATGGACAAGACCGAGGTCGGCCGCCTGATGAGCCGGCTGCAGGGCGACGTCAATTCCATGCAGGAATTCCTCGAAACCTCGGTGATCTCGGTCGGCGACCTGGTGCTGCTGTTCGGCATCGTCTTCGTGCTGCTGACCCTCGACTTCCGGTTGGGCCTGCTCACGCTCAGCACCATGCCGGTGCTGTTCATCGTGCGCATCTTCTGGCTGCCGCCGGCCAAGCGCGCCTTCTGGGCGGCGCATGAAACCAATTCGATCACCGCCGGCGCCATGGCCGAGGGCATCAACGGCGTGCGCACCGTGCAGAATCTCGATCGCCAGAAGGTCAATTTCGACCTCTATGACGACAAGGCCTACAACAACCTGCAGACCCAGCTGACCGGTTCGCGCTTTGCCCAGGTCATGGTGCCCATCGTCGATAGCCTCACCGGCATCGCCATGGCCATCGTGGTCGTCGTGGGTGGCTCGCTGGTGCTCAATGGAAGCCTGGAGATCGGCGTCATCGTCGCCTTCATCTTCTACATCCAGCGCTTCTTCGACCCGATCCGCTCGCTGACCATGCAATATTCCATCATGCAGCGCGCCATGACCTCGGGCCGCCGCATTACCGAAGTGCTCGATATCCCGGCCTCGATCAACGACAAGCCCGATGCCATCGCGCTGACGCGGGACATGGATGGCTCGGTCGAGTTCAAGGACGTGGTCTTCGGCTATGCTGCCGACCGCCCGGTGCTGCGCAATGTCAGCTTCAAGGTCAATCCCGGCGAGACGGTCGCTCTCGTCGGCCCCACCGGCTCGGGCAAGACCAGCGCCATGTCGCTGGTCCACCGTTTCTACGAGGTGCAGTCCGGCGCCGTGCTGGTCGGCGGTCACGACGTGCGCGATATCACCCAGGAAAGCCTTGGCGAGCAGGTCGCCATGGTGCTGCAGGAGCCGTTCCTGTTCACCGGCAGCGTCTTCGACAATATCCGCTACAACAAGGCCTCGGCCACCCGCGAGGATGTGATCGCCGCCGCCAAGGCCGTCGGCGCGCATGATTTCATCACCCGCCTGCCGGGCGGCTATGACGGCATGCTGGAGCAGCGCGGCTCCAACCTGTCCCTTGGCCAGCGCCAGCTGCTGAGCTTCGCCCGGGCGCTGGTCGCCGATGCCAAGATCCTCGTGCTCGACGAGGCCACGGCCAATATCGACAGCTACACCGAGCGGCAAATCCAGAAGGCGCTGCTGACCCTGCTCGAAGGCCGCACCGGCATGGTCATCGCCCACCGCCTCGCCACGATCCGCGGCGCCGACCGCATCATCGTGCTGCAGAATGGCGAACTGATCGAGACCGGCAACCACGACCAGCTCATGGAAAAGAACGGCCTCTACGCCAAGCTCTACAACATGAATTATGCCAGCTTCGACGACATCCCCGACGAACTGGTGGCCCAGGTCAATGCAAAGGCCGCGAATACGTAAGTCCGGTGGGGTGGGCCACACGCGCAAACGCCCCTTCGGCACCCCCTCTTGCCGCATCCGTCATGGCGCAAATCGAGCGCCGGGCGCATGACAACAGGGTGTTGGGGATCGGGTCATGACTCTTTCGATTACCGCCGCCCTCCTGGTGGCGGTGTTCTTCACCTCCATGCTGTCGGGCATCTTCGGCATGGCGGGCGGACTGGTGCTGCTGGGCATCCTGCTGCTGATCCTGCCGGTCGGCACCGCCATTGCGGTGCAGGGCGCCATCCAGATTATCGCCAACGGCTCGCGCGCCTGGTTCTCGCGCGCTTTCATTGATTGGCGCGTGCTGTCGATCATGGCCATGGGCCTGCTCGCCGCCGCCGCTCTGCTGTTCAGCCTGCGTTACGTGCCCGATCTGGCCACGGTCTGCATCACCATCGGCCTCCTGCCCATCCTGCTGTGGATTCCACAATCCTGGCTGTCGCTCGATGCCAGCAAGCCGCATCATGCCTTCATCTGCGGTTTTCTGGGTGGCGGCGTCAATCTGGCCGTGGGCGTCGCCGGCCCCACCGTCGACATGTTCTTCATCCGCACGCCCATGGACCGGCGCACTATCATCGCCACCAAGGCGGCGGCACAGGTGATCAACCATGTCGGCAAGGTGCTGTTCTACTGGAATGCGACCATGGTGCTGACCGGCTGGGAATGGGGCGCCGTGGCGCTGGCGGCCCCTTTTGCCGTGCTCGGCACCAGCGCGGGCTATTGGGTGCTGCAGCGCCTCACCGATGCCAATTTCAAATCCTGGACGCGGCTGCTGGTCACCGCCATCGGTATTTACTACCTGATGCGCGGCCTGAGCTTGCTGATCTGACGCCGATGAGTATGGTGCCGGTTCAGGGAGACGACATGGCACCATTCGACAGCGTCACGGCGCGCCTCATCCTTCTGCTGGCCGAAACCGGCTCCATCGGCCGCGCGGCCGAGCGCGAGGGTATTGCCTCTTCGGCGGTCAGCCGGCGCGTATCGGACCTTGAAAGCCGGCTGGGCGTCGTGCTGTTCGACCGATCGGCGCATGGCGTCAAGCTGACCTCTGCGGGCGAGGCCTATGCCCAGGGCTGCCGAACCGTGCTGCGCGCCATTGCCGATCTCGATGCGGTGATGTCCGATTTCGGCAGCGGCTTGCGCGGCAGTCTCAGGCTCGCCTGCACCAGCTCGGCCCTGACTGGCCGGCTGCCGGAACTGCTGGCGCGCTATGCGGCCAAGCATGATGGCATCGCCCTCGATATCCAGGAGATGGGCGCCGCCAAGGCGCTGCTGGCGCTGGACGAGGGCAGGGCGGATATCGCCATCGTCTCCGACAACTACGATTTCACCCGCTTCGAGATCAAGGCCTTCGAGGATGACCGCGTCTGGGTGCTGGTGCCGCCCGATCACCCGCTCGCCGCCGCGATCGAACCGCGCCGGGATATCGGTTTCGATACGGTGATCGACTATCCCATCGTCGGCATCCATCAGGCGGGTTCGCTCGACCGGCTGCTGGGCGAGGCGGCCAGGAAGGCCGGCAAGCCGTTGGTCGAAAGCGTGCGCGTCGAGAGCTTCCCGGCTTTGGTCCGCATGGTCGAGGCCGGCTTCGGCATCGGCTTCCTGCGCTCCACCAGTCTCCATTTGCTGGCCGGCACGGACCTGGTCTGCGCGCCCCTGGCCGAGCCCTGGGCGCTGCGCCAATTGCTGGTGGCGCGCCGCAAGACCTCGCCCCTGTCGGCGGCGATGAAGAGCTTCATCGCCCTGTGCAGCGAAACTTATGCGCCAAGCGTGTAGCCGGGTATAATCTCGTTGCGACACTTGATCCCTTTCCCCTTTCCGCCCGCCGTCCTATGAGTAGCCGCATGCACCAGACACGCACCATGAGCAGGGAGATCGGGACGGCTCTTGCCGTGCTGGCCATCTATCTGCTGACGGTGCTGGCGCCGATGCACCATGCCCGCGCCAGCCAACTGGCCTTCGAGGAACTGGGCTTTGCCACCACGGAAGCGAGCTGGGTGCTCTGCACGCCATCAGGTGCCGATGGCCAGGACAACGACGTCCTCGTCGCCAAATGCCCCGCCGCCGGCATCGGCAAGACCGACCTTGTCCTGCCCGTGCTCGATGCCATGCCGGTACGCCATGACATCGCTCTGGCGGCGCAGCGATCCACGACGCTTCCTGCTTTCCTGCCGCGCGCCGTAGCGCCATCAGGCGGCCCGCGCGGGCCTCCGGTTTCGGTCTGAACCACCGGCCTTTGGCCGTCCAGACCCATTCAAATCACCGGAAATATCATCATGATCCGTCTGCTTCGCGCTGCTTTTGCGGCTGCCATCCTCCTCGTCACCCCCGCTTTCGCCCATAATGGCGTCACCCATCTGGGGCCGATCAACATCTCGCTGCCCTTCACCCGCGCCACCCTGCCTAATGCGCCGGTCGCCGGGGGCTTTCTCACCATCGAGAATACCGGCACCGAGCCCGACCGCCTGGTCTCGGTCAGCTCCGACATTGCCGGCGAAACCCAGATCCATGAAATGGCCATGCAGGGCGATGTCATGAAGATGCGCCAGCTTGCCGACGGGCTCGAAATTCCGGCCGGCGAGACCGTTGTGCTCGCCCCCGGCGGCTTCCACATCATGTTCATGGGCCTCAAGCAGACCCTGGTCGAAGGCGAAAGTGTCACCGTGACCCTGACCTTCGAAAAGGCCGGCACGGTCGAAATCCTGCTGCCGGTCGAGGCCGCGGCCGCCGATGCGCCGACGGCCATGGAGCATGCACACTGATGGCCCTTCGCACCATCCGTACCTGGCTCTGGGTGGCGGTGGTCGCGCTGGCGCTGACGGGGGGCACCGCGGCCTTCCTGCTGCGCCAGTCGCCGCCCGCCAGCGGCTTCGGCGTCGCCGATTTCGACCTCGTCGACCAGAACGGCAACCCGGTCGACGAGACCGTCTTTGTCGGCCATCCCTCAGCACTGTTCTTCGGCTTCACCCATTGCCCCGAAGTCTGCCCCACCACCATGGCCGAGATGAGCGCCTGGTTCGACGCCTTGGGCGATGAGGGGGCGGACCTCCGCGCCTGGTTCGTCAGCATCGACCCCGAACGCGATACGCCCCAGGTGCTGGGCGATTATGTGAGCTGGGTCAGCGACCGCATCACCGGCATTACCGGCGCGCCCGACCAGATCGATCGCCTGGCCGATGCCTGGGGCGTGTTCCATGAAAAGGTGCCGCTCGAGGGCGGCGGCTACACCATGGACCACACCGCCTCGGTCTTCCTGCTCGATGCCAAGGGCCAGTTCCAGGGCACCATCGCCTATCGCGAGGACATGGCGACGGCGCTTGGCAAGCTGCGCAACCTTTTGGCCAAGTCCTGACGCACAAGCCCGATCCGAATAAGTTCGGGTCGGGCAGTTTGAGCACATGATCGATCCGCGGCGCTGTCCGATATCTGGGACATGGGCATCAAGGTCCACCAAATCGGCGGCCAGCGGATTTCGGTCTACTACGAGTAAAACTGCCTCCCAGCCACGTCGTCATTCCCGCGAAAGCGGGAATCTCCCTCTGTGAGGCCTGAAGAGGGATTCCCGCTTTCGCGGGAATGACGCGGTGGCTAGTCTAACGGGAACAACAGGAGCCGCCCATGAAGCCGTCGATTTCCATCATTACCATCGGCGTCGACGATCTGGAGCGGGCCTTCGCCTTCTATCGGGCCCTGTTCGACATTGCCGACGAGCAGATCGGGGCAGGGGACGACCATGTGGCCTTCTTCTTTCCCGACGACTTTTCCTTCGTCCTCTTCCCGCGCGAACAGATCGCCCAGACCGCGGGCAAGGATGTCGCCGTCGCCGGCACGCCCGGCTTCGTGCTGAGCCATCAGGCCACGAGTCCCGCCGAGGTCGACGACATCCTGCGCAAGGTGCTGCTGGCCGGCGGCGCCATCATTACCGAAGGCACCCAGTCTGAATGGGGTTACTCTGCCTATTTCGAGGATAGCGAAGGCAATGTCTGGGAACTGATGGCCCAGCCGCCGGCGAATTGAGGGCATGACACTACCCCTAAAACCCGCCGCCCGTCTTGAAGCCGGAATGTTTGCGCGTACCCACCGAGCCGGTGCGCGGGCGCGAAAATCCGCCCCCGCCTGAACCGCCGCCCCAGCCCCCGCCGAAACCGCCCTTGCTCTTGGTCTTGCCGCTGCCCCCGCCGCCAAAGCTGGAATCGGGCCAGTTGAACGTGCTGCCGCCGGCATCAGGCCAGGGCGAATTGGAGCGCGAACGGCCATTATTGGGCAGGCCCACACCGCCCCCCCAGTCCGAGGTGCCGGCGCTCCAGTTCTGGCTGCGCCGCCACTGGTCCCAATAGGACGCGGCCGAAATGCCGCCGCGCAGGAAGTCGTTGAGCACGTCGCCCACCAGCTTGTCGTCGCGGAAGGTCGAGCGCGGATCGTCGAACCGCTGCTTCTTGAATTCCCACTGGATGTCTTCCAGCTCGCGCCGCCGCGCCGCCAGGGTCTTGAGCCGCTCGTTCTGCTCGCGCGTCTCGTTTTCCTCTTCCTTGGCCCGGGCCCGCGCGTCGTCGATCTGCGCGACGATGGTGTCGTCCTGGCCGGTGCGGGTGCGGCGGGCCTCGGCCAGCAGGGTCTGGATATCCTCGCGGCCCAGCGCCCTCGCCAGTTCCGACAGCGCGCCCTCGAAGGCCGGATTGCCGCCCTGCGACAGCTGCCCCAGCGATTTGGCGGCCTCGTCGCGCCGGTCTTCCGTGGCAACGATCTGGGCATCCAGCGTGTCGATCCTGTGCTGCGCCGCTTCCATGGCGTCGCGCATCGGCTTGCCGCCGGCATTGTCGATAGCCGCCGTTTCCAGCGCATCGACTTCGGCTTCGGCCGCCTTGGCATTCTCGATCTGCCGCTCGGCATGCTCGCGCAGCCGCAGCGGAATTTCGTTCAGCATGGCGAAGTTCGGCCGCGCCTTCTGGAAGCCCACCAGGTTGGCCACCAGGCTGTCGAGATAGCGGAACAGATTGTTGGCGCGGTAGCTGGCCGTGCCGTAACCGGCTTCCCACAGATACATGAACAGCGGATCGTCGCGATAGGGCTTGCCCTTCTGCTCGCGGTCCGTCTCGGCCTGTTCGGTCTTGCGCATCGATTGCGCCGCTATATCGGCCAGCTCGGTCGCCCGGCTGCGCTTGGCGGCAAATTCGGGATCGCGGGCAATGCTGGCGCCGAGCTTGGCGCCCAGTGCCTTGAGCTCGGCCTGGTGCCCTTCGAAGTTCTTGAGCGCCTCGGCCCGATCGGTCGTGAGCCCGGCCAAAGCCGCGTCGATATCGGCAATCTCCTTTTCGGCCTTGCTCAGGTCCTTGGCATGGGTCTTGAGCAGGTCCCGGGCCTTGCTCTCTGCTGTCGAGATGGCGCCGTCCAGTTCCCCCTGCAAGGCCGGGTCGAGCCGCAACTGCGCCAGCTGGCGGAACAGTTCGGCCTCGTTCTCGCGAATCTTGCCCAGCTTTTCGGCGGAGCGCGCCAGGCGGCGGGAGATTTCCTCCTCTTCGCGCCTTATATCGCGCATGGCGTCGTCGAGACTCGCCAGTGCTTCGGGTCCACGAATGCTCATTGCCCTACCACCGCGTCACTGCGCCGCCGAGAACCGGCATGTTGTATTCGACATCGAGGAACCCGTCCGCCTTGCGCCCGACCTCGTTGATTTCGATGATGCCATCGTCGCTCTTGTCGGCGGCGACCCCGTCATAGACCGCCTCGGGCACGCGCAGGCCCCAGATGTCCACGATTTCGGTTTCCCCGTTTTCTTCGTTGAGGATGGGCAGGCTCAGCGCCTTGCCGTCCGCGTCCAGCGCCTCGACCACGATATAGTAGTTGGTGGCGGCAGTGTTGACCTCGGGGATGGTCCAGAAGCCGGAACGCACATCCGACCGGTTGACCACACGCAGGGTATATTCCTGGCGCAACTGGTCGCGCAGGGCAGTCAGCTGCGCCACCGCTTCCTCGGCCGCCGCGCGGTTGCCCTCGGCGGCAAAGGTCTTGCCGCGGGTGCGCAGGGCTTCGGCATCGAGCACCGCCTGCTGCACCTTGGTTTCCTCGAAAATGGTCTGGTAGAGCGCATCCATCTGCGCCGGCAAGCCCTCGGCCAGCTCGATCCGAGCCGCCTCGGCGACCCCGTTCTGGTAAGGCTGCCAGACCCCGAAATAACCCACACCCAGCACCAGCAGCGCGATCAGCGCCGCGCCGACCGGCTTGCCCCAGCGTTTGCGGCCCACATAGAGCCGGGCCATCGTCGTCCCGAAGCCCGGCTTGGGCGGATCGTAGACGAAGCGGCTTTCCTGCAGGGCCGCCACGCCTTCCTTGAGGATGTGGTCGGGCACCTCGATGCCCTGCTGATGATAGATGTCGCGCAGCTTGTCGATGAGCTGGCGCTCCTTGGCATCGGTGCCAAGTTCGCGCACGGCCAAATCCTGCCGGTGACGGAGCGTGTCGACCACATCCATCGCCAGCATGACTTCATCCAGGGGCGCAGCGGGTTTCGCTGTCACGTCACTCATTGTTGGCGTTCACCCGTGGTCCGTTCGCCTCTCAGTTTCTGGTTTCGAGCAGCAGCGCGTTGCCGTCTGCCGCAAGGGCGGCCAGCCGCCGCTTGCCGTCTTCCACCGCGTCGCGGATTTCGGCGGAGTTCTTGGTCGAGGCCACGCGCATCTCGTTGATGATGGTGCGGCTCTTCTCCTGGAAATTGACCACCGAGTCGACCAGCTTCTTGACCGCATCGGCGCGCACTGTCGGCCCATAGCCGGCCTTGACGGCTTCTTCCTGCACCTTGTCGCCGATTTCGGAGAGGGTTTCGAGGCTCTTGCTCATCCCTTCCTTCATGGCGTTGAGCGTTTCGGTCGATTCATGCAACCCGAACATGCCGGTGAACGAGGCGCTGAGCGCGGTGAGCACGGTCTCGTTGGTCGAGAAGAACGAGATCGACTGCTGATAGACGCGCTCCTTGGCATTGGTCGTCTGCATCAGCCGCGCCATCACCACTTCCGACGTATTGTAGGAGATAGTGAGATTGTCCGAGAGGTCCTTGGCGATCTGGTAGCGCTTTTCCTCGTTCTGCATTTCGCGCAGCTTTTCGTCGCGATCCATTTCGAGCCGCGCCCGGTCGGCCGGCACTGTTCCGGCGTAGCCGGCGACGGCGGCCGAAGCCTCTTCCAGGATGGTTTTCTTCTCGCCCAGCCGCTTCTCGGCCGTCTGCAACACTTCGAGCGCCATCACTTCGGACTGTTTCAGCGCGCCGCGGAAATCGCGATAGGCTTCCAGGATCGTCTGCTCGCGGTCGATCTGGTCCTTGGTGTCCCTGGTGACCTCAAGATAGGTGTCGCGGATCTTGTTGAATCGGGTGGCGATGTCGCCACGGCTCACCTTCATCCAGACATTGGAAGCGCGCTCCAGCATGTCGAGCTTGTTGTCGGCCAGTTGGTCGACCATGCCCTTGGCGTCGTCGCGGATGGAATCAAACCCCTTGGTGATGTCCTCGTAGCGCTCGCCGATCTTCATGGCGGCAATCTGCTCGCGCACCACCTCGTTGAAGGCGCTGGCCTGGCTCAGCGTCCGGCCGATCAGCAGCACGCGGGTTTCGTCGAGTTCGGTGATCTGGCTGAGCAGGCCCGTGATCGGCTGCTCGCCTTGCTGCTCGGGCCACACACCCAGGTCGCGGATGGCGTTGACCGCCTTGTCCAGGTACTGCAGCGGCTTTTCTGCCAGGACGGCAACAGGACTTGCCTTGGTCTCGGTTGCAGTGGTCGCTTCATTGGCCATTGTTCGCTCCCCGTAATCTCGCGCCGTGCGGCTGAATGCGCAGTACACGTCTATAGATTGCTGCTGCCCGGCCCCCTGACAATTGCAAGGCGACGCGGCTGCAACTATTTAGACCATATTGGTGCGAAAAAGCCGCACGTAAAGAGCGGGAAGGCACGCAATGGCTGGCACTTGTTTTACGGCGCATCGCGGCGGTATTGCGGCAGGGGCTCTGTCCCGCCGGCCCGGTGGCCGCTGATGGATTTCGGTGGTCGCTATCGCATCGCCGCGCCACGCCCTGCCGTCTGGGCTGCGCTCAACGACACCGCCATGCTCAAGGCCGCAATTCCAGGCTGCCACCGCATCGAATGGGCGGGCGAAACCGCGCTCGATCTCGAAATCAAGGTCAATCTCGGCGTCGTCCATCCTGTGTTCAAGGGCGACCTGACCCTGTCCGGCCTCGTGCCGGCGGAGCGCTATACGCTCTCGGGAAAAGGCAAGGGGGGCCTCCTCGGACTGGCCGAGGGCGCCGCCGATATCGTGCTGGCGGACGACGGCGACGAGACGCTTCTGGTCTTCACCGCCCATGGCGGCGCCTCCGGCCAGATCATGCGGCTAGGCAAGGCCATCATCGGCAATTCCGCCCAGAAGGTGATCGACGGCTTCTTCGAGCGCTTCGGCGACGCGATGGGGGCCGGGGTGACCCCGCTGCCGTCCGGCTAGGCCGACCACAACCTTTCCCTAACCATGCCCCGATTTGCCCTTAAAACATCACAATCGGATGTGGCTTGATGGGCTAAGCAATGCCGGACTTACCTCCAGTTTGAAGCAAATTGTCATGACCGGCCGCACACGCGACACCATTGCCCTTTTTTCCATCGCCTCGCTGGCCATTCTGGCCGTGCTTTATGCCGATGCCGACCTCGGCCAGTTGTTCCACGCCATCCTGGCGCGCTGGTGAGCGGACGCCCAGGCGATGGGCAATGTGCTGCCGCCACCCTGAGCGCTGCGGCCAAAATTTGACCATTCGGAAAAATATCGGCGATTCCCTCTTGCAGGCGTCCCATTTGCACGATTTTATCGGCTGTTAGCGCACGGAGATTGTCCGTCGGAGCCTCATGCCGGCGCTCATGTGCGAGACAGGGAGACGAACTCAATGAAACTTTCTTTCCTCACCAAGGCCATTGCTGGCGGCGTCGCGCTGAGCGCGATCCTTACCGGTGCCGCCTTTGCCGATCCCGCCGTGATCTACGATTTGGGCGGCAAGTTCGACAAGTCGTTCAACGAAGCGGCCTATAACGGCGCCGAAGCCTGGAAGGCCGCCACGGGCGGCACCTATCTCGATCTTGAGCTGCAGAACGATGCCCAGCGCGAACAGGCCCTGCGCCGCTTTGCTGGCCAGGGTGCCAACCCGATCGTGATGGCCGGCTTCTCCTGGACCGCTGCGCTGACCACCGTCGCTCCGGAATTCCCCGATATCAACTTCGTGGTGATCGACACCGTCGTCGATGCGCCCAACGTGCAGTCGATCATTTTCGATGAGCATACCGGCTCGTTCCTCGTCGGCGCCCTGGCAGCGCTCAAGTCCGAAACCGGCACTGTCGGCTTCGTGGGCGGCATGGACGTTCCGCTGATCCACAAGTTCTATTGCGGCTACGCCCAGGGCGCCAAGGCCGTGAACCCCGACATCAAGCTGATCGAAAACTACACCGGCACCACTCCGGCTGCCTGGAACGATCCGGTCACCGCCGGTGAGCTCACCAAGGCCGCCATCGATGCCGGCGCCGACGTGATCTTCGCCGCCGCTGGCGGTTCGGGCCTCGGCGTGCTGCAGGCCGCCAAGGATGCCGGCAAGTTCTCCATCGGCGTTGACTCCAACCAGAACTACCTGCAGCCCGGCTCGGTGCTGACCTCGATGCTCAAGCGTGTCGATGTTGCCGTGCAGAACGCTCTGACCGAAGCTGGCGACGACGCCACCTTCAAGCCGGGCCTGACCGTTCTCGGCCTTGCCGAGGAAGGCGTCGGCTATGCCCTCGACGACAACAACGCTTCGCTCATCACCGATGACATGAAGGCCAAGGTGGACGAGCTGTCGGCCCAGATCCAGTCTGGCGCCATCACCGTCCACGACTACACCACCGACTCGACCTGCCCGCTCTAAGCGACGCTGGATGAGCCAGGATGGCCCCATGAACCCGCAGCGGCCGGAAACGGCCGCTGCTTCTGCCCCGGCCAGTGGCTGGGCGATCGAGCTTGAAAAGATCAACAAGCGGTTTGGCGCGGTTCACGCCAACAAGGACATCGACCTCAAGGTCGCCAGCGGTACCATCCACGGCATCGTGGGGGAGAATGGTGCGGGCAAGTCGACGCTCATGTCCATTCTCTATGGTTTCTACACCGCCGATAGCGGCACCATCCGCGTCAACGGCGCCCAACATGCCATTACCGACAGCCGCCATGCGCTGGCGCTCGGCATCGGCATGGTGCACCAGCATTTCATGCTGGTCGACAATTTCACCGTGCTCGAAAACATCGTGCTCGGCGCCGAGGATAGCGGCTTCATCAAGCCCAGCCTCGATCGCGCCCGCAAGGAGCTCGACCGCCTGGAGCAGGAATACGACCTCGAAGTCGATCCCGATGCCGTCATCGAGGATATCTCGGTCGGCCAGCAGCAGCGCGTGGAAATTTTGAAGGCGCTCTATCGCGGCGCCGAAACCCTCATTCTCGACGAGCCGACGGGCGTGCTGACGCCCAAGGAGGCCGATGATCTGTTCCGCGTGCTGCGCACCCTGCGCGAACAGGGCAAGACCATTATCCTGATCACCCACAAGCTGCGCGAGATCATGGCCATCACCGATTCCGTCTCGGTCATGCGCCAGGGCGAAATGGTCGCGACGCTCGAAACCGCCAAGACCAGCCCCGAGGAAATCGCCGAACTGATGGTCGGCCGCCGCGTGCTGCTGCAGGTGGAAAAAGGCCCGGCCAATCCCGGCAAGACGCTGCTCGAAGTGCAGAACCTGATCGTGTCGGACGATATGGGCGTCACTCGCGTCAAGGATGTGAGCTTTTCGGTCCGCGCTGGTGAGATCATCGGCATTGCCGGCGTTTCCGGCAATGGGCAGTCCGAGCTGCTGGAGTCGATTTCGGGCATGCGGGACCAGCAGGCGGGCACTGTCCTGCTCAACGGCCAGCCGCTGTCGCTCGAAGGCGATGACGGCGCGGCGCGGGCCCGTGTCGCGGGCCTCGCCCATGTGCCCGAAGACCGGCAGCGCATGGGTCTGGTGACGACCTTTTCCGAATGGGAAAACGCCATTCTGGGCTATCAGGATAGCCCTGAATACGGCTCGGGCGCCTTGCTCGATATCGGCGCCGCCAAAAAGGCCGCCGCTAGCCATATCGAGCTTTTCGACGTGCGCCCGGCCAATATCAATCTCAAGACCTCGCTGTTCTCCGGCGGCAATCAGCAGAAGATCGTGCTGGCCCGAGAGATGGAGCGCGATCCCGACGTGCTGGTCATCGGCCAGCCGACCCGCGGTGTCGATATCGGTGCCATCGAGTTCATCCACAAGGAAATCATCAAGATGCGGGACGAGGGCAAGGCCATCCTGCTCGTCTCGGTCGAGCTGGATGAAATCCGCTCGCTGGCCGACCGCATTCTCGTGATGTTCGACGGCGTCATCGTCGGCGAGGCCGATCCGGCCACCGCCACCGAAGGCGAACTCGGCCTGATGATGGCCGGCATCAACAACAAGACCGCGCCACGCGGCCTCGGCATCGCCGAACAGGGACCCCTCCCATGAGCGCCCGCAGACCCCTTCCACGCTGGGCCGACGTAGCCCTGCTGCCGGCGATCAACCTGGCGCTGGCCTTCCTCGTCTCCGGCCTGGTCGTGCTGCTGGTCGGTGAAAACCCGTTCCACGCCATCCAGGTCATCATCTATGGCGCCTTCGGCTATGGCGACGGCTTCGGCTACACCCTCTACTACGCCACCAATTTCGTCTTCACCGGCCTTGCCGTGGCTGTCGCGGCCCATGCCGGTCTCTTCAATATCGGTGGCGATGGCCAGGCCTATGTCGCCGGCCTCGGCGCCGTCGTCGTGGCCCTGGCGCTCGACCAGACCCATTGGCTCCTCGCCATGCCGGCCGCGGTGATCGCCGCTGCCGCAGTCGGCGGCTTCTGGGCCTTCATCCCCGGCTGGCTGCAGGCCAAGCGCGGCAGCCATGTCGTCATCACCACCATCATGTTCAACTTCATCGCCGCGGCCTTGATGGTCTACATGGTCAATCGTGTGCTCAAGCCCGCCTCGACCATGGCGCCGGAATCCGCGACCATCGACGTGGCCGGACGCGTCCCGCAACTGCGCCAGTTCTTCTCCTTCTTCGGCTATTCGCCGGTCAACCTGTCCATCGTCATCGCCATCCTTGCTCTGGTCGGGGTCTATATCCTCGTCTGGCACACCAAGTTCGGCTATGCCATGCGCGTGCTCGGCGCCAACCCGACGGCCTCGCGCTATGCCGGCATTTCCAACTCCAGGATGATCATGATCACCATGACCATTTCTGGCGCGCTGGCCGGCATGGTGGCGATCAACGAAGTCATGGGCGTGCAGAACCGTCTCGTGCTTGACTATGTCGCCGGCGCCGGCTTCGTCGGTATCGCCGTGGCGCTGATGGGCCGAAACCACCCCATCGGCATCGCGCTGGCCGCCCTGCTGTTCGGCGCGCTCTACCAGGGCGGGCAGGAGCTACAATTCGTCATTCCCGGCATTACCCGCGAAATGATCGTGGTCATCCAGGCGCTCGTGATCCTCTTCACCGGCGCCATGGAAGGTCTGTTCCGGCCCTCGCTCGAACGCGCCTTCATGCTGCTTTCGCCCGAGCAGAAGGCCGATGCCGTCGCGGTCTCCACCGCCAAGTCGGAGAGCTGACATGGATCTCGCTGCCATCCTCTCCATTCTCGACGCCACGATCCGCCTCTCGACGCCTTTGCTGCTGGCGTGCCTGGCCGGCATGTATTCCGAGCGGGCGGGCCTGTTCGATATCGGCCTTGAAGGCAAGATGCTTGCGGCCGCCTTTGCCGCCGGCGCCGTAGCGGCCATTTCCGGCTCGGCCTGGCTGGGCCTTCTGGCCGGCATGGTGGTATCGCTGGGCACCTCGCTGCTGCAGGGCGTTGCCGCCATTTCGCTCAAGGGCAACCAACTCATTGCCGGCGTCGCCATCAACATGCTCGCCGCCGGCATGACCACCTTTCTCGGCCAGACCTGGTTCCACCAGGGCGGGCGCACCCCGCCTTTGGGCGAGGGCGGCCGGTTCGAGACGATCACGCTGCCCTTCGCCGATGAACTGGCGGGCGTGCCGATCCTCGGGCCCATCTATGCCGATCTGATTTCGGGTCACTACATCCTGGTCTATATCGCTTTCATCATGGTGGCGGTCACCTGGTTCGTGCTGTTCCGCACCCGCTTCGGCCTGCGCCTGCGCGCCGTGGGCGAAAATCCCAAGGCGGTGGATACGGCCGGCATTTCGGTGGTCAAGCTCCGCTATCAGGCGGTCATCATCACCGGCCTGCTCTGCGGCCTGGCCGGCGCCTATTTCTCCATCGCCCAGGGCTCGGGCTTCGGCAACAACATGACGGCGGGCAAGGGCTATATCGCTCTCGCTGCGCTGATCTTCGCCAAGTGGAAACCCGTGCCGGCCATGTTCACCTGTCTGCTGTTCGGCTTCCTCGATGCCTTGCAGATCAGGCTGCAGAGTGCGCAATTGTTCGGCATCGAAGTGCCGGTCCAGGCCATTCAGGCTTTGCCCTATGTGCTGACCGTGGTTCTGCTGGCGGGATTCATCGGCAAGGCCGTCGGCCCCAAGGCTGGTGGCGTACCCTACACCAAGGAGCGCTAGCGCTCCGTCCCCCTCGCCCCTCAGGGGAGAGGGTAGCGCCGCCAGGAGCGAAGCGACTTGGCAAAGCTGGGGTTAGGGGTGAAGCCACACGGCTCCACCTCGATGCTGAACCCCTCATCCGGCCCTGCGGGCCACCTCTCCCCTCAGGGGAGAAGGAAGAACGGAGCATTACGATGTCGAAGACTCCGACCGACCAGGCCTTGTTCAAGGCCGCGGAAGCCATTCGCGCCAAGGCCTATGCGCCCTATTCCCGCTTTTCCGTGGGCGCGGCCATCCTTGCCGATGACGGCAAGATCTATTCCGGCTGCAATATCGAGAATGCCGCCTATCCGGTTGGAAACTGCGCCGAGGCCTCGGCCATTGCGGCCATGATTGCGGGTGGCGGCAAGCGCATCACCCGCATTTATGTCACCGGCCCGGGCAAGGCCCCCGTCACCCCCTGCGGCGCCTGCCGCCAGCGCATTCGCGAATTCGCCGACCTTACGGTGCAGGTGATCAGCCACGGAGTCGACGGTACCCCGCTGGTCTGCACCCTCGAGCAATTGCTGCCGCACAGCTTCGGCCCGGAGTACCTGCCGAAATGAGCAAGGCCGCCCGGACTATTCAGAAGATTGCGGGCAAGGAGCCCATATCGGCCGCCATCGTGCTCGGCTCGGGCCTTTCGGCCATTGGCGACCTGCTGGCCGACAAGGTGACAATCCCCTATTCCGAGCTCAAGGGCTTTCCCGGCGGCGGCGTCTCCGGCCATGGCCGCGACCTCTTGATCGGCACTCTGGGCGGCAAGCGCGTCGCCGTCCTCACCGGCCGCGAGCACTATTACGAACGCGGCAATGCCGCCGCCATGCGGCCGGCCCTCGAAGCCATGGCCGCCCTCGGCGCCCACACCCTGCTGCTGACCAATTCGGCCGGCTCGGTCGACGACCGTTTCCGCCCCGGCGACCTGATGCTGATCGCCGACCACATCAACTATGCCGGCATGAACCCGCTGATCGGTGAACCCACCGACCGCCGCTTTGTGAACATGGTCGGCTGCTACGCCCCCGACCTGCGCGCCAAGGCGCAAGGCCTCGCCGAGCGGCTCGATATCAAGCTCGGGGAGGGGGTCTATCTCTGGTATTCCGGCCCCAGCTTCGAGACTGTCGCCGAAATCCAGATGGCCATTCGCCTGGGCGCCAATGCCGTCGGCATGTCCACGGCACCAGAAGTCATTCTCGGGCGTTTCCTTGGCATGAAGGTCTGTGCCTGCTCGTCCATCACCAATATGGGCGCCGGCCTGTCGACCGAAAATATCAGCCATGAGCATACCAAGACCATGGCAGTAGAGGGCGCGGACAAGCTGAAAAAGCTGCTCCCCGCGCTGGTGGAGGAACTATGAGCCTGCGTGTCGTAGACAACAGCCATTCCGAGGCGACCCACAAGCGCAATCCCGGCTTCCCGCTCGATCTCGATTGGGTCGAGCGCATCCGCATGAACCGCTCCGCGCTGGAGCGTCGTGCCGGCACGATCGGCACCCGCCGCACCGTCAAGAAGGACTATCAGCTCGCCTGGCTGCTCAAGGCCATCACGCTGATCGACCTGACCACGCTCAATTCCGACGATACCGACGGCCGCGTCGAACGCCTCTGCGCCAAGGCACGCCATCCCCTGCGGCAGGACATTCTCGACCGCCTCGATGTCGGCAGCCTGCGCATCCTGCCCGGCGCCGTCTGCGTCTACCACAACTTCGTCAAGACCGCGGTCAATGCGCTTGAAGGCACCGGCATTCCGGTCGCAGCCGTCTCCACCGCCTTTCCGCATGGCCTCGCCCCGGTCGAAACCAAGCTCCGCGAGATAGAACTGTCGGTGGCCGATGGCGCCAGGGAAATCGACATCGTCATCGAGCGCGGCATGGTCCTGCGCGGCGACTGGCAGGCGCTCTACGATCAGGTCAAGGCGTTCCGCAAGGCCTGCGGCGACGCCCATATCAAGACCATCCTGGGCACGGGCGAATTGGCCACCCAGACCAATATCGCCAAGGCGAGCCTGGTCTGCATGCTGGCCGGCGCCGATTTCATCAAGACCTCCACCGGCAAGGAAAAGGTCAACGCCAACCTCGTGACGTCCCTGACCATGATCCGCATGATCCGATGGTTCGCCGAGGAAACCGGCATCGAGATCGGCTACAAGCCCGCCGGCGGCATCGCCACGGCAGGCGACGCCATCAAATACATGGCGCTGATGAAGGAAGAACTGGGCACCCACTGGCTCCAGCCCCACCTCTTCCGCTTCGGCGCATCGAGCCTGCTCACCGATATTGAGCGCCAACTGGAACACGGCCTTACCGGCCACTACGCGGCGGACTACCGCCAGCCGATGGTGTGAGTTTCCGACGCGGGCTCACGCGCGCAATGAGCGCCGAGCCATTCCTCTACCCGTCGGGGAGAGGTCGCCCGAAGGGCGGGTGAGGGGGGTGCCTCCACCGATACGAAATTTCCGGCACTCTGAAGGAGGCCACACATGAACAAGATCGCGCAAATCTTCCAGTCACTCGACTACGGCCCGGCCCCCGAAGGCCCCGATCAGGCCAATGCCTGGCTCGACAGCCATGGCCGCAAGTTCGGCCATTTCATCGACGGCAAATGGACCAAGCCCGGCAAGACCTTTGCCAGCGACAACCCCGCCACCAGCCAGAAACTGGCCGACATCACCGATGGTACCGCCGAGGATGTCGACAAGGCCGTCAAGGCCGCCAGTACCGCCTTCAAGTCGTGGTCGGCTTTGTCGGGCTACGAGCGCGGCAAATATCTCTATGCCATCGCCCGCGCCATCCAGAAGCAGTCCCGCCTCTTCGCCGTGCTCGAAACCATGGACAATGGCAAGCCGATCCGCGAAAGCCGCGACGTCGATATCCCGCTGGTCGCCCGCCATTTCTACCACCACGCCGGCTGGGCTACCCATCTGAGCCGTGAATTCCCCGATGCCGTCCCCTATGGCGTCTGCGGCCAGATCATTCCGTGGAATTTCCCGCTGCTGATGCTGGCCTGGAAGATCGCCCCGGCCCTCGCCGCCGGCAATACGGTCGTGCTCAAGCCCGCCGAATTCACCTCGCTGACGGCGCTGCTTTTCGCCGAGATTTGCGAACGCACCGGCCTGCCCAAGGGGGTCGTGAATATCGTCACCGGGGAAGGCGATACCGGCGCCGCCATCGTCAATCATCCCGATATCGACAAGATCGCCTTCACCGGCTCGACCGAAGTGGGCAAGATCATCCGCCAGGCCACGGCCGGCTCCGGCAAGGGCCTTTCGCTCGAATTGGGCGGCAAGAGCCCCTATATCGTCTTTGAGGATGCCGATATCGACAGCGCCATCGAAGGCCTGGTCGATGCCATCTGGTTCAACCAGGGCCAGGTCTGCTGTGCCGGCTCCCGCCTGCTCGTGCAGGAAAGCATTGAGGAGCGCTTCATCGCCAAGCTGAAGAAGCGCATGTCCACCCTCCGCGTCGGCGACCCCCTCGACAAGTCCGTCGATATCGGCGCCCTCGTCGCCCCCATCCAGGTCGAGCGCATCAAGGACCTGATGCAGCGCGGCACCAAGGAAGGCGCCATCATCTACGAACCCGATGGCGATCTGCCCAACGGCACCTGCTTCCTCAAGCCCGTCCTCGTCACTAATGTCTCGCCCGCCAATACGCTGGTAGCCGAGGAAATCTTCGGGCCCGTGCTGGTCGCCATGAGCTTCCGCACCCCCGAGGAGGCGGTGGCCCTCGCCAACAACACCAAATATGGCCTCGCCGCCACCATCTGGAGCGAGAACATCAATCTTGCCCTCGACATCGCGCCGAAGATCAAGGCCGGCGTGGTCTGGATCAACGGCACCAACAATTTCGACGCCGCCGTCGGCTTCGGCGGTTACAAGGAGAGCGGCTTCGGCCGCGAGGGTGGCCGCGAAGGCATGGGCGCCTATCTCAAGCCGGCTTGGGAAAAAGGACTTAAAACAGCTCCGGTTGTTAAGAGTAGCCCTCATGGTGAGGCGGGAGCGTCAGCGACCCTCGAACCACGAGGGCGTGGCACGAACCCCCTCGACACCCCCCATCTCGACCAGACTGCCAAGATGTATATCGGCGGCAAGCAGGCCCGCCCCGACAGCGGCTATTCCCGCCCCGTGCTCGACCCGTCAGGCAAGCTGGTTGGCGAAGTGGGCGACGGTAACCGCAAGGATATCCGCAACGCCGTCGAAGCCGCCCGTATTGCGCTCTCCTGGTCCACGTCAGCGGCCCATACCCGCGCACAAATCCTCTATTTCCTCGCCGAAAACCTCGACTACCGCCGCGACGAATTCGCCGCCCGCCTCAAGGCGCAGACCGGCGAGGACGGCGCCGAGGAAGTCGCGCTATCGGTCGAACGCCTCTTCGCCTTCGCCGGCTGGGCCGACAAATACGATGGCGCGGTCCACAATCCGCCCTTGCGCGCCGTGGCCGCCGCCATGGTCGAGCCGCTCGGCGTCCTCGGCATCGTCGCCCCCCAGTCGCGCCCGCTGCTCGGCGCCATCGCCCTGCTCGCCCCGGCTCTGGCCATGGGCAATACCACCGTGCTGGTCCCCTCCGAGCGTTCGCCCCTCAGCGTCACCGACCTCTATCAGGTCCTCGAAACCTCCGATGTCCCCTCCGGCGTCGTCAACATCGTCACCGGCGACAGCGTCACCCTGGCCAAGACCCTGGCCGAACATGACGGCATCGACGCCCTCTGGTTCGCCGGCAGCGCCGAAGCCTCCGCCATGGTCGAAAAGGCCTCGATCACCAATCTCAAGCAGACATGGACGACGCGCGGTCTCGCTTACGACCTCGCCGACCGCCGCTTTGAAGGCGACTACTTCCTCGGCAAAGCCACGCAGGTCAAGAACGTCTGGATTCCATACGGGGCCTAAAGCCTCAACCCACGCGGTGTCATCCCGGCGAAGGCCGGGATCCATCCTGAGATACTGCCATGATCACCAATCTCAGGATGGACCCCGGCCTTCGCCGGGGTGACATGGTGGGTGTGGCGGTTCCCGGATAACAAATCGAAAGCCACCCATGGTCTTCCTTCCCCAAGAAGTCATCCTCAACAAGCGCAACGGTGAAGTCCTCACTTCCGCCGAAATCGCCGACTTCATCGCCGGCTTTGCCCAGGGCACCGTCTCGCACGCCCAGGCCGCCGCCTTCGCCATGGCGGTCTATTTCCAGGACATGACCATGCCCGAGCGTGTGGCGCTCACCCTGGCCATGCGCGACTCCGGCACCGTGCTCGACTGGTCCGAGCTCGATGGCCCGGTGGCCGACAAGCACTCCACCGGCGGCGTTGGCGACAATGTCAGCCTTATGCTTGCGCCGATCCTGGCCGCCATCGGCATCTATGTGCCGATGATATCCGGCCGCGGCCTCGGCCATACCGGCGGCACCCTCGACAAGTTCGATTCCATCCCCGGCTACACCACCAGCCCGGACAACGCCTTGTTCCGCAAGGTGGTGCGCGAAGCCGGCTGCGCCATTATCGGCCAGACCGCCGACCTCGCCCCCGCCGACAAGACGCTCTACGCCATCCGCGATGTCACCGGCACGGTCGAATCCATCGCCCTCATCACCGCCTCGATTCTGTCCAAGAAACTCGCCGCCGGCCTCGGCGCGCTGGTGCTCGACGTCAAGACCGGTTCGGGCGCCTTCATGCCCACGCTGGAAAAGTCCCGCGCCCTGGCCGAAAGCCTGGTCGATGTTGCCAATGGCGCCGGCCTCAGGACCAGTGCCATCATCACCGATATGAATGAACCCCTGGCCAGCGCCGCCGGCAATGGTCTGGAAGTCCGCAACGCCGTCGATTTCCTCACCGGCACCCATCAGGATGCTCGCCTGCGCGAAGTCACGCTCGCCCTCTGTGCCGAAGCCGCGCGCATGACCGGCAAGGCGGCAACCGCCGATGCGGCGCTTGCCCTCGTGTCCGATGCCCTCGATAGCGGCCGCGCCGCCGAGCATTTCGCCCGCATGGTGACCGGCCTGGGCGGCCCCGCCGATTTCATCGCCAATATGGATCGCCACCTCGCCCCCGCGCCCATCGTCCGCGATGTCTTCGCCGCAGGGCAGGGGCCCATTGTCGATATCGACACGCGCGGCGTCGGCATGGCCGTTGTCGCCCTCGGCGGTGGCCGCACCATGCCATCGGACAGCATTGATCATCGCGTCGGCTTCGACCGCCTGGCCGCGCTGGGCACCAATGTCGGCAACGGCGCGCCCATCGCCCGCATCCATGCGCGCGATGAAGCCTCCGCCGCCGATGCTGAATCCCGCCTCAAATCCGCCTATCGCCTCGGCGACACCCCGCCGCGCCATCCCCTGATTGCCGCGCATATCCCGCCAACGGAGTAAGCCATGCCTCGCGCCATTCTTTGCATTCTCGACAGCGTCGGCATTGGCGGCGCGCCCGACGCCGATAGATATGGCGATACCGGCTCCAACACCTTCGGCCACATCGCCGAATGGGCCGCATCGGGCAAGGCCGACAAGGCGGGCCTGCGCTCCGGCCCGCTCAATGTCCCCAATATGGATGCCCTCGGCATCGGCGCCGCCATCGCACTCTCTACTGGCAAGCTGCCGCCCAATCTTTCCGCCACGGCCAAGGGCGGCCGCTTCGGCGTCGGTCGCGAAGTCAGCAATGGCAAGGATACACCCTCGGGCCATTGGGAAATGGCCGGCGTGCCCGTGCCTTTCGATTGGGGCTATTTCCCCCAGACCGAGCCGACCTTCCCACCCGACCTGATCGCCGAATTCATCAAGCGTGCCAAGCTCCCCGGCATCCTTGGCGACAAGCACGCCTCGGGCACCACCATCATCGCCGAACTGGGCGAGGAGAGCATCCGCACCGGCAAGCCCATCTGCTACACCTCCATCGACTCGGTGTTCCAGATCGCCGGCCACGAGACCCATTTCGGCCTCGAACGCCTCTACGAGATTTGCCAGATCGCCTTCGAACTGACCGCCCCGCTGATGATCGGCCGCGTCATCGCTCGCCCCTTCATTGGCGAGGATGCTGCGAGTTTCAAGCGCACCGGCAATCGGCGGGACTTTGCCATTGCGCCGCCCGAGCCGACTTTGCTCGACCGCAACCAGCAGGCCGGCAATCAGGTCTATGCCATCGGCAAGATTTCCGACATCTATGCTGGCCATGGCGTCACCCACAAGATCAAGGGGACCGGCCTGGCCCAACTCTTCGACAAGACGCTCGACGCTATGGAAATGGCTGCCGACAACGCTTTCATCATGACCAATTTCGTCGATTTCGACAGTGAATACGGCCATCGCCGCGACGTGCCCGGCTATGCCGCGGCGCTCGAATATTTCGATTCCCGCCTGCCCGAATTGATCAGCAAGCTACGCCACGATGACCTGCTGGTCCTCAGCGCCGATCACGGCAACGATCCGACCTGGCAGGGCACCGACCATACCCGCGAACAGGTGCCGATCCTGCTCTTTTCCCCAAGCCTGGCGCAGGGGGAGATTGGCATTCGCACCACCTTCGCCGATATTGGCGAAAGCATTGCCCGCTGGCTCGGCCTCGCGCCGGGCCGCCACGGCAAATCCTTCCTCTAGCGCCAGCGGTGGTTTCCATGAGCACAAGAACCGGCAATGTCACCGTCCTCGATCATCCCCTGATCCAGCACAAGCTGACCATCATGCGGAACAAGGAAACCTCCATAGCCGGCTTCCGCCGCCTGTTGCGCGAGATCGCCCATCTGATGTGCTACGAGGTGACGCGCGATCTCGAACTGGAGATGATCCCGATCGAGACCCCGATGGCGGCCATGGATTCCCCCGCCATCAAGGGCAAGAAGCTGGTCTTCGCCTCGATCCTGCGTGCCGGCAACGGCCTGCTCGATGGTATGCTCGATTTGGTGCCCGCCGCCCGCGTCGCCCATATCGGCCTCTATCGCGATCACGAAACGCTGGAGCCGGTCGAATATTACTTCAAGGCCCCAGCCGACCTGGCCAATCGGCTGATCATCGTCGTCGATCCCATGCTGGCCACCGGCAATTCAGCCACGGCGGCCATTGAAAAACTCAAGGAACGCGGCGCCAACGATATCCGCTTCCTCTGCTTGCTGGCCGCCCCCGAAGGCATCAAGAACTTCACCGAAAGCCAGCCCGACGTCCCGGTCTTCACCGCCGCCATCGACAGCCACCTCAACGAAAAAGGCTATATCGTCCCCGGCCTGGGCGATGCGGGGGACAGGATGTACGGGACGAAGTAATCTTTCTTCCCCCTCTCCCCTTGAGGGAGAGGGATAGAAAATCCTCGTTCAGAGGATTTTCTTGGGTGAGGGGTGCTGCGTTCTCCCATGCTTCAGGGCTCGTGGAAGCAACCCCTCATCCGCCCTTCGGGCACCTTCTCCCCCAAGGGGAGAGGGGGAAAGCGCCTCACTTCCCCTTCAGCGGCAGCCCCAGCGCGATCAGCTCTTTCCGCAGCATCGCCGGGTCCTTGAAGTGCACCCCGTGCATGCCGTATTTCCGCGCCGCCACGATATTGGGCTCGCTGTCGTCGACGAACACGCAATTGTCCGGAGCCAGGCTGTAGCGTTCGCAGAACACGCGATAGAGGCGCGGATCGGGCTTTACCAGCCCTTCGAGACCCGACACGATCACCCCGTCGAATTTTTCGAGGAACGGCCAGTCGCCCAGGCAGCTCACCCACTTCTCCCAGGAGAAGTTGGTGATGGCAAAGGTGGGAATATCCTGTGCGATCAGCTCGTCATGGATGTCGATCGTACCCTGGATGAAGTCGCCCAGCGTTTCCTTCCAGCGCAGGTCATAGGCCTGGATTTCGCGCCAGTATTTCGGGAAGCGCGTGATCAACTTGGCCACGCCCTCCGAATAGATTTCGCCGGCGTCGAATTCGAGGTTCCAGTCCAGCGTGCAGATATTCTGGTGGAACCACAGCGCATCCTCTTCGCTCTCGAAGAGCTTGCGGAACAGGTACATCGGGTTCCAGTCGACGAACACGCCGCCAAGGTCGAACACGGGAACAAGCGTATCGTTCATGAGCATACCGCCGCACAGGAGAGGATGCCGGCTTGTGGCATGGCCGGTAGGGCCGCGCAAGCCGCCGGCTAATTGACGGTGATGCTGCCGCCGAACCGCGGCATCAGGAAGTTCTCGCGGTAGAGATTGATCGGCTGGTTGAGGACGAAGCCATAGAGCGGGGTATGGCTGTAGGTGCCCTCGGCAACGATGACGAATGTATCCTTGGCATCGTCGCGCGCGACGTTTCTCATGGCCACCGGCAGGGCGAAGGTGGATCCAGCCTCATGGGGCCCCGCGCTCAGCGCGTCGTTCGCATATTGCCAGGACCATTCGACGGTCGTCGTGCCGTCGGGCTGCACCCGCACCTGTGACACCACCTGGCGCAACGGGTCGGACGGGTAGGGCGTCATGATCCCGCCGGCCGCCTGGAAATAGTCGGTCAGCGCCGCCGTGGTGATCGTGGTGTCCGAGCGGGCGACCAGGTCGCCCAGGGTGCCGGCCACCGACTGCACCCGGCGATCCATGGCAATTGCGGCGCTGGCCTCGACCGAGCCGATATAGACCAGCAACATGATCGGCAGGATCAGCGCGAATTCCACTGCCGCCACGCCGTCTTCGCGCAGGCGCAACTGCCGCAGCCGGGCCAGCAATCGCTGCAATGCCGTTCTCATGTGAATGGCTCGTTGCGGAACACGGTGGCCGCGCCCATCAGGCGCTTGCCGTCCGGCAGGTTCCCCATGCCCAGGCTCCCCAGCGGCAGAATCACCGGCCACTGGTAATAAACCTGCACGGCCACGATGCTTGACCCCTGCCCGGGCGTGAAGGTCTCGGGCCGTGTCCAGTCGCTGCAGCCATCGTCGTCCTCGTCGCAGCTCCAGTTGACCGGCGGGGTCATGCTCGCCGCATTGAAATTGTCGATCACCTGCACTTCGACATGCAGGCCATCGCAATTGGTGAACAGGCCGAAGAGCCGGTCGCATACATCCTGCTTGAACTGGGCCGGCGTCATGCCCGCCTGCTGGGCCTGTCCGGTGCGGATCAGCCGGCTGACATCCTGCACGGCGCTGTCGAGGATTTGCCCCGACAGGAACACGACCGAAGTCTCCAGGATAGCGCCGACGATCGAAAAGAACGGCACCGCGAGCAGGCCGAATTCCACCACGGTCACGCCCCGCTCGTCGCGCAGGAAACCGCGCTGCCGCCGGGGCAGCAGGGCTCGTCCGATCCGCGATGCAAGACGTCGGCTCATGGTCCAGCCCGGTTTGCGCGATCCGGCAAACCTAGCCGTGCATGGATAAAAGATGGTTAGGAGGAGCGCGTAGCGTCCCGGCAACTACCACCACGGTTAATAGGCCGTGAATCTCAGTTGGCGAGCTGCTGGACCAGTTGCGAGGAGGCGATGGCCTGGGACGAAAAGTTCGTGTCGTCGCCCATCATCACCACCGACTGGCAGATCGGCGCACAGGCCAGGCTCGTCCGGGCCTGCCCCTGGTATACGGTCACCACGCCGGCCTGCATCTGCACCACCTCGATCAGCGTGTCGGCAATCGGATTGCCGGCACTGTCGAGCACGATCAGGTTGGTCTGCCCGAAGCTCTTGCCGGTGAGGATCAGCGTCTGCGGGTCCTGGATGGTCACGTCGGCAATGCCGGGATTGCCGATGATCACAGTGGCGGCGGCGGCATTGATGCGCAGGATGCGCGCCATGTTGACATTGACGTTGATCGGCGCGCCGTCGCTTGCCATGGCCGCTGCCGGGGCGAGGGCCGATGCCAGCGACAGGCTGAGTGCGAAGGCGGCGGCAAGCATGGGGCGCATGGGGCGGTTCCGGCGTACTGATACTCGATGCCGCCATTTTCGGTGCGAATGGTTTATATTTGGCAAACGCCGCCAACAGTGCCCGCTCCAGTCAATCCAAGTCAGTCGGCTCGATATCGTAGTAGAGCCAGGTACAATTGGTCATTTGTCGCCATGGGCGCAATACCTAGGGAAATCTGCTCAATATACCGTGGCGCGCGCGGGCTTCATAAAATGCGACAAACTGCGTTAACCTTCTGATTAATATAATAAATCCGCGAACAAACGGCGAGCGCCTGCATCCGTCAATTAACGCAATTTCAAGGACTCCCGACTAGCCTCGGGCCGTGTTCGATGTGTGACGTGTCGAACGATGACGTCCTCGATGACGTAAAAATGGAGCCTGGGAATGAACATCTTCGCACGTTTCGCCAAGGACGAGTCCGGCGCGACCGCAATTGAATACGGCCTCATCGCCGCTCTGATCTCTGTCGGCATCATCCTTGCCGCTTCCGCCCTCGGTACCAACCTGGGCACGCTGTTTAACGGCATTGCCGGCCAGCTCAATGTAACCGTGCCCGGCGGCACGACTCCCCCGGCTGGCGGTGGCACGACCTAAGACCGACTAGTCTTTCAGATCAAAGGGAGGGGTGCTTGCACCCCTCCCTTTTCATTTGGGCTTTCTTAACGGCGGTTTGGCACTCTGGAGGACGCGGGTTTCGCACCAGCCAGGGATTTGAACCATGTCAACCGTAGCGATGCTGCTCTTTCCGCTCGGCATGGCCCTGGCCGCATCGTCCGACCTGCTCACCATGCGCATTTCCAACAAGCTGGTGCTGTTCCTGGTTGCCAGCTTCTGCATCCTGGCCATCGCCATCAACCTGCCCCTGCAGCAGTTTGCCATGCACGTAACCTGTGCGCTCGCCGTGCTGGCCGCCGGCTTTACCCTCTTCGCCCTGCGCTGGATCGGCGGCGGCGACGCCAAGCTGGCTGCCGCGACCACGCTGTGGCTCGGCTTCGGGCTGACCCTGCCCTATCTCGTCTATGCCGCATTGCTGGGCGGCGTGCTGACCCTGCTGATCCTGGCTCTGCGCCGCCTGCCGCTGACCCCGTTCCTGGCGCGTTATCGCTGGCTCGAGCGGCTGCACGACAACAAGTCCGGCGTGCCCTATGGCATTGCCCTGGCCCTGGCCGGGCTGCTCACCTATACCAATTCGGCGATATTCGAGCGCCTGACCGCCTAGTGCTTTCCGGCCACCAGCGTCTCCCCACCCACGATGTCATCCCCAGATGCGCCGGCAAGCGAGATCGCATTGTGCAGCCGGCCAAGTAAAATGCTCGTGCTGCCCCAGTAACAGCGCCGCCTTTGCTGTTTGAAGACAAAAAAGCTAAAATTTACATATTGTTAACCGCACCCGCAAAGCTCCGGTTAACCAAACTTTGACCCTTTGCGTTCAGAGTTCCCCGGTGGAATTGGGCCGATTGTGCCCGCGTACAACCGGAGTGAGTCATGAAGCCGGCGCGTATCATCTTGTTGGTCGTGGCGCTTGTCGCCGGTGGCCTGGCGGCATTTCTCGTCACCCGTGGCGGCAGCCCGGCGCCCCAGCAGATCGTCCAGACCGAGCTGGTGCCGGAAGCCAGGACGCAGATTCTTGTCGCCAAGGCGCCGATCGGCGTCGGCGAGCGGCTGAGCGCGGCCAGCCTCGAATGGCAGGACTGGCCCGAAGGCGCGGTTCGCCCCGAATACGTGACCATTTCCGCCATGCCCGATGCGCCCGTCGATCTGAACGGCGCCGTGGCGCGTTTCGAATTCTTCCCCGGCGAACCGATCCGCGAGGCCAAGCTGGTGCGTGCCGATCAGGGCTATCTGTCGGCGGTGCTTGAGGAAGGCATGCGCGGCGTGTCTGTCGGTGTCGCGGCCGTGTCCAGCGCCGGTGGCTTCGTGGTGCCCAACGATCATGTCGATGTGGTGCTGACGCGCCAGACCGCCGCCGGGCAGCAGTCCGAAGTCATTCTCGCCAATGTGCGCGTGCTGGCCATCGGCGCCCGCTTGGGCGAGATGGGTGCGAGCGGCGGCCAGGAGGATCCGGCAAATCCGACCACTACGCCCACCACCTTCGCCAATTCCACCATCGCCACGCTCGAGCTGGATCCGGCCCAGGCCGAAACGCTCATCAATGCGGCGACCCTGGGCCAGCTGACGCTGACCCTTCGCTCGATCGTCGATTTCGGCAAGACCACGATCGCCGACACGCCCAATTCCAACCAGACCGTGCGCCTGATCCGCTTCGGCAAGGAACAGTCGATCCTGGCGGGCACCAATCCGACCCTGGTTGGCCAGCAGTCCGTCGAGATGACGCCCGACCTCTATCCTCAACCAAACACGTCCGGCGATGCGGCCCCGGTGTCCATCGAACCCCAGGTGGTGCCCGAATAGGGCGGAGATGATCATGATCAACCAGTTCACCGCTCTCAGCCGCCGGACCGCCGGTCTTTTTGCCGTCTCGGCACTGGCAATAGGCCTGGCCCTGCCGGCCGTTCCCGCCGCCATGGCCGATGAAACCCACGTCACCATCTCCCCGGCCGCCTATGGCGCCACGCGCAAGTTCGAGGTCGAGATCAACAAGACCGCTTTGGTCGATCTGCCCGCCGGCGCCGCCGAGGTGATCGTCTCCCAGCCCGGCGTGGCCGCTGCCATCATGCGCACGCGCACCCGCGCTCTTATCCAGGGCATAACCGGCGGCGATACCAATATCTTCTTCCTAGACGATGCCGGTCGCACCATTGCCGTTCTCGACGTGCAGGTGATCGAGGAACCCTCGCAGGTGGGCAACGCCCTCCAGAGCGCGCTGGCGCGCATCATTCCCGGCTCCAATATCCACGTTGAATCGGTGACTTTGGGCGGCGGCACCAACCGCGTCGTGCTGACCGGCAACGTGCTGTCCGGCGAAGACCGCGAGCGCGCCACCGCCGTTGCCGTGCAATTCGCAGGCGGGGCTGAAAATGTCGCCAACATCCTCGATGTCTCCGGCGCCCAGCAGGTCATGCTGCAGGTCACGGTCTCCGAGATCAGGCGCGACGTGGCCAAGCAGCTTGGCATCAACCTTTCGGGCACCGTGACGCTGGGCGCCCTCAATCTGGGCTTCAACAGCACGCAGACTGCGCTTCCCAATGGTCTCAGCGGCAGCTACGGCGCGGGCAATGTGCAGATCGACGCCGCCATCCGGGCGCTCGAGACGCGCGGGGCGCTGCGCCTGCTGGCCCAGCCGACACTGACCGCCATGTCGGGTGAACCCGCCGAGTTCCTCGTCGGCGGTGAATTCCCCATCGAAACCTCCGATGGCAGCGGCGGCACCACCGTTACCTACAAGCCCTACGGCGTCGAGCTGAAGTTCACGCCGACCGTCAAGGCCAACGGCACGATCGGGCTGGTCGTGGATACCGGTGTTTCCGAAGTCCAGACCGGTACCTTCGCCCTGTCGCGCCGCGACGTAAAGACAACGGTCGAGCTGCCCACCGGTTCGACCCTGGCCATTGGCGGCCTCATCGACGAGCGGACCACCCAGGACATCAGCCAGTTGCCTGGCCTGGGCAATATCCCGATCCTGGGAGCGCTGTTCCGCTCGCGCGATTTCCGGACCCAGCAGACCGAGTTGGTTATTCTGGTCACCCCCTACCTGGTCGGCCCCAGCCCGGCCAATTCCATCCCTGTGCCCACCGATCGCTCGGTGGTTGCCAGCGATGCCGAGGCCATTTTCCTCGGCAAGCTGGAAACCATGTACGGGGTCGGCAATAGCGGCGAAATGCGCGGCGGTTTCAGCGGTTCGGTTGGCTTCGTTCTCGACTGAGGCTTGGCGTCAAGGAGTTTTGGTTTCATGAGTTTCCTGTCTTCCGAGCCCAAGAAGGTCGAAGAACCCGCTGCCGACATCGCCTCGGGTGCGCGCCTCATTCCGCGCATTACCATCCAGGCCTTCTGCGAGCATTCCCAGACGGCCCAACTGGTGGAAAGTGCCATCCACGACCGGCGCATGTCCAAGGTCGCCCTGACCACGCATAATGGCGGCATCGATGGTGCCGTCGAGACCTACAAGTCCAATCCGACGCCCAACCTGATCATCGTCGAAACCAACCTCTCGCCCGATGAAATTCCCGGCGCGCTCGAACGCCTCGCCGAGGTCTGCGACGCCTCGACCCGCGTCGTGGTGCTCGGTCATGTCAACGACGTGCTGCTCTATCGCGAACTGATCCGCTCCGGCATTTCCGAATATATCGTGCTGCCGGCCACCGCCCAGCAGATCGTCGGCGCCATCACCGATCTCTTCGCGTCCGAGAATGCCGCCCCTATCGGCCGCACCGTCGGCTTTGTCTCGGCCAAGGGCGGCGCCGGTGGCTCCACCGTCGCGCACAATGTCGCCTGGGCCATCGCTACCGCCCTGCGCCAGGATAGCCTGATCCTCGATATGGATCTGGCCTTCGGCACTGTCGGGCTCAATTTCAACCAGGATCCTCCGCACGGCCTGGCCGATGCGCTTTCGGCCAACCAGAAGGTCGACCAGACCATGCTGGACCGCCTGATGAGCAAGGCGGCCAATCATATCAACCTGCTCACCGCGCCGGTGACGCTGGATCGCACCTTCGATTTCGAGGAACGCGAATTCGAGCAGATCCTCGAACTGTGCCAGAATACGATGCCCATCGTGGTGCTCGACATTCCCCACGCCTGGAATGCCTGGATCCGCCAGACGCTGGCCACCATCGACGAGGTGGTGATCGTGGCCGAGCCCGATCTCGCCAACCTGCGCAATGCCAAGAATATCGCCGATACTGTCCGCGCCCTGCGGCCGACAGAACGCGCACCGTGCCTGGTGCTCAACAAGGTAGGCATGCCGCGCCGGCCCGAGATCAACCCGGACGAATTCGCCTCCTCGGTGGAATGCCAGCTCATCGGCCAGGTGCCGTTCGATGCGGCGCTCTTCGGCACGGCGGCCAACAACGGCCAGATGATCGCCGAGGTGGCGGCCAACAACAAGATCAACGACGTCTATCGCGCCGTCAGCCTGCATGTGACGGGGCGTCAGGCGATCCATGCCGGGGGCAGGTCATCGAGCCTGATGAAATTGCCCTCCTTCCTCAAGAAGCGGGCCTGAGAGCGGTCACGATAAGCTCTCTAGAACGGTAGGACGACCATGTTTGGCAAGCGCACATCTTTTGGCGGCAATACTCCGGGCGTCGGCGAAGTCCAGCGCCCGGTTTCCAGTGCGCCGCCGCGGGCCGAGGCGCCGGCTGCGCCAGCGCCGGCACGCCGCGCCGCCGATAGTGACGCCATGGCCGCCCGTATACGCAGCGGCGACGAGGTGGTCGATGTCCGCGCGCCCGCCGATGCGGCCCGCGACAAGGAATATTTCCACACCAAGTCGGCCATCTTCAACGCGCTGATCGATTCCATCGATCTCAGCCAGCTCGCCACCATGGACCAGGATGCGGCGCGCGAGGAAATCCGTGACATCGTCGCCGAGATCATCGCCCTCAAGTCCATCATCATGTCCATTTCCGAGCAGGAAGACCTGCTTGAGGACATCTGCAACGACGTGCTCGGCTATGGCCCGCTCGAACCCCTGCTGGCCCGCGACGACATCGCCGATATCATGGTGAACGGCTCCCAGCGCTGCTACATCGAAGTGGCGGGCAAGGTGCGCCTGACCAATGTGCGCTTCCGCGACGACGCACACCTGATGAATGTCTGCCAGCGTATCGTCAGCCAGGTCGGCCGCCGCGTCGATGAAAGCTCGCCCATCTGCGATGCCCGCCTTCCGGACGGCTCCCGCGTCAACGTCATCGCCCCGCCTTTGGCCATCGATGGCGCCGCCCTCACCATCCGTAAGTTCAAGAAGGACAAGCTGACGCTGCAGCAGCTGGTCAAATACAATTCCATCTCGCCTGAAGGCGCCGAGGTTTTGCGTATTCTCGGCCGCGTCCGCGCCAATGTGCTGATCTCGGGCGGCACCGGCTCGGGCAAGACGACGCTGCTCAACTGCCTCACCGCCTTCATCGAGAAGGACGAGCGCGTCATCACCTGCGAGGATTCGGCTGAACTTCAGCTCCAGCAGCCGCACGTCGTGCGTCTCGAAACCCGCCCGCCCAATCTGGAAGGCGAGGGCGAAATCACCATGCGCGATCTCATCAAGAACTGCCTGCGCATGCGTCCCGAACGCATCATCGTCGGCGAAGTCCGCGGCCCCGAAAGCTTCGACCTGCTCCAGGCCATGAATACCGGTCACGACGGCTCCATGGGCACGCTGCACGCCAACAGCCCGCGCGAAGCCCTCTCCCGCCTCGAATCCATGATCACCATGGGCGGCTACGCGCTGCCCAGCCGCACCATCCGCGAAATGATCACCTCGTCCATCGACGTGGTGGTGCAGGCCGCCCGCCTGCGCGACGGCTCGCGCCGCATCACCCACATCACCGAGATCCTGGGCATGGAAGGCGATGTGATCGTGACGCAGGACATCTTCCTCTACGACATCATCGGTGAAGACGCGAACGGCATGCTGGTCGGCAGGCACCGCTCCACCGGCATCACCAAGCCGCAATTCGCCGAGCGCGCCCGCTATTTCAACGAGGAAGCCAACCTCGTCGAGGCGCTCGAAAAGTCCAATACCGAACAGCGCCAGCTGCTGGATTCGTAAATGACCACTATCCTGCTCGTCATCCTGGCCATGATCACCGTCGGCGCGGCGGGCTTTGCTCTCGTGCCTTCGGCGCTGGGTGGCGGCCGCGCCGAAAAGCGGCGCAAGGCTCTGCAGGGCGACATGCGCGTCAACCGGCTCGAAGCCAGTGCCGCCCGCAGTAGCGATGAGCGGCGCAAGAGCGTGCAACAGGCGCTGAAATCGCAGACCGATGCGCTCCATGCCAGGAAGCGCGTGAAGCTGCCGCAACTGTTGTTCCAGGCCGGCATGACCATCAAGCCGGCCGCCTTCGTCCGCAACTCGGTCATTTTCGGCGCCGGGGTGCTGGTGGTGCTGATCCTGGCGCAGGTGCCGATCGTCCTGGCGCCGGTTTTTGCTGTGGCTGCCGGCTACCTGCTGCCGCGCTGGTGGGTCAGCCGCAAGCGCAAGAAATACCAGGACAAATTCCTCGACGAGCTGCCCAACGCGGTTGAAGCCGTGGTGCGTGGCGTCAAGACCGGCCTGCCGCTCAACGACTCCATCCGCGTCGTCGCCAAGGACGCCAAGGAGCCGGTCAAGTCCGAGTTCGGCCGCGTACTCGATCAGCAGGCCTTCGGCATGTCGATGACCGAGGCGGTGACCGTGCTGCTCGATCGCGTGCCCTTGCCCGAGGTCAATTTCTTCGTCGTCGTCATCACCGTGCAGCAGCAGGCCGGCGGCAATCTCAGCGAAGCGCTGGGCAATCTGGCCAAGGTGCTGCGCAACCGCAAGAAGATGAAGCAGAAGATCAAGGCCATGTCCTCGGAAGCCAAGGCCTCCGCTGGCATCATCGGCTCGCTGCCTTTCGTCGTCGGCATCCTGGTCAGCGTGGTGTCCCCCACCTATCTGGCGCCGCTGTTCACCACGTCGCTGGGCCATATCTGGCTGGGTGTGGGCGTGATCATGCTGGCCATGGGCGTCTTCATCATGAACCGCATGATCCAGTTCGACTACTGAGGGGGCGCTGCCATGAATTTCATCGAGCTTCTGACCCAGCGGGAATTCCTTATTTCGGTGCTGGCGGCCGTTTCGGCCGCTGCCGTGGTCTTCACCTTCGGCTCCAGCTTCATCGTCAGGTCCGAGATGCGCGACCGCATCAAGCGCGTGGCGCTGGAGCGCGAGAAGATGCGGGCCGAGGAAATGGCGCGCTTGCGCGGCGGCGTGGCGGCCACCGAAGGTCGCGGCATCCGGCGCAGCGCCGAAACCCGGACCTACATGAAGAATGTGGTGGAACGCTTCGATCTCAAGAAGGCGTTCCAGGATGATGCCACGGTCGACAAGCTGGCCATGGCCGGTTTCCGCGGGCAGGGCCACCTGACCACGTTTCTCTTCATGCGGTTCGTCACGCCCCTGGTCGTCTTTGCGCTGGTGGCGCTCTATGTGCTGGTGCTGTCGCCGGGCGAGCGCCCGCTTTATCTCAATCTGGTCTACGCTATCGGCGCCGGCCTGCTCGGCGCCTACCTGCCCAACCTGCTGCTCAAAAACACCACCACCAAGCGTCAGGCTTCGATCAAGAAAGCCTGGCCCGATTGCCTCGATCTGATGCTGCTCTGCGTCGAGGCCGGTATGTCGATGGAACACGCCTTCAAACGTGTCGCCAAGGAAATCGGCGCCCAGAGCGTCGAGCTGGCCGAGGAACTGACCCTCACCACGGCCGAACTGGCCTTTCTTGAAGACCGCGGCCGCGCCTATGACAATCTGGGCCGTCGTACCGGACTCGATGGCGTAAAGTCGGTGATGACGGCGCTGATCCAGGCCGACCGCTACGGTACGTCCGTCGGCCAGGCCCTGCGCGTCATGGCCGAGGAAGGCCGCGAAGGCCGCATGATGGATGCCGAGAAGAAGGCCGCCTCGCTGCCGCCCAAGCTCACGGTGCCGCTGATCCTGTTCTTCCTGCCGGTGCTGTTCATCGTCATCATGGCTCCGGCCATGATCAAGGTCTTCGGCGGCCCGGTAGCCGGTGTGATGGGCGGCGGCTGAGTGAACCGCGCCGGGTTCAGGCGCGCTTGGACACCAATTGGCCCTGCATCCGCTGCATGGCGATCCGCGAGAACAGGTTCCCCTCTTCGGCGGCCCTGTTGTTGCTTATCGCGGCAAAGCTGTTGGCAAGCTGGGAGCTTTTTTCAATGGCCGCCAGGGCTTCGGCCCGACGTGCCTTGCGATACTCCATCTGCGCCGAGATGGAATATTCATGCAGGTTGAAGCGGGTGATCTTGTCGGCCATCTATCGACCTTGCCTCCCAAACCTTAACCGGGTGTTAAAAGACGGCGATTGGCAATATCGCCGCGGGAAGCCGCGTCAGCCCTGGTCGATCATGTCCCAGCGGTTCTGCTGGGTCAGCAGCGCCCGCACATAGGCCATGTTGCTCTCCACCTGCGCCGGCGGCAATTCGGCAGCGTAGATCGCCCGGCATTCCTCGAACCGCCCCTGCAGCCCCACGATCAGCGCCAGGTTCTGCCGGATTTGGCTGGTGGCGCCGCGCATCTGCACCGCCCGGCGCAGATGCTGCTCGGCGGTCGGCAATTCGTTGGTCATGGCATAGGAGAGGCCCATGTTGGCTTCGATCGAAGCCTCGCCGGGGGCAAACACCAGGGCCTGCGCATAGATCGCCCGCGCTTCCTGGTTGCGGCCGACCTGGTCGAGCGTCGCGCCCTTGACCAACAGCGCATTCCAGTCCGGCGCCTCGGGGCGGATGACATTGTCGAGCACTTGCAGCGACTGGTCGAACCGGCCATCTGATGTCAGCGCCTTGGCATAGGCCACCGCGATATCGATATCCCCAGGGTAATAGCCGATGCTGATTTCCAGCACCGAAACGGCCTGCTGGCTCTGCCCCACCGCGCGCAGGGCAGCGGCATAGTGAATGGCAATGCCCTTGTCCTTGGGGTTGGATTTGTAGCGCCCGGTCAACTCGGCCAGTCCCTGCTGGCTCTGGCCAGCCGGCATGCCGGAATAGTCGGGCGAGGGCATGCTGGTCCGGTTCGACGCACAGGCGCTGATCGCCACCGCGGCCACACCGGCCAGCAGCAGCACGCGCAGGGATCTGTACAGGCGGTTCAGCGGCGACAAGGGCGACTCCTCGGGCCAGGCGGCACGATGGAACTGCAATAAATCATTAACCCTAACGGGCAGTTAAAGGGCGGCGCGGTGCCCGGAGATTCACCTCGGGTGCTTAGGCGCTTTCCCCTTCTCCCCTTGAGGGAGAAGAGCCTGCCCCGGACTTGATCCGGGGTGCCCGAAGGGCGGATGAGGGGTTGCTTCCACAGACATTGAAGCATGGGAGGGCTCAGCACCCCTCACCCGGTTCCTCCGCTGAACGCGGACGAACCACCCTCTCCCTCAAGGGGCGAGAGAGATGACTGAGAGGCCGATTGAACAGTCCCCGCCAAAGGGGAAGGTGCCGCCCCGGCGGGCATGGCTGGATCGTGCCATCGCCATAGGCGATTGCCCCACGCCTGCGTTGCCGCCCCACGCTCGCCTCGATACAAGTGGGCCGACATCGTCCGGAGTACTCCCATGCCCAAAGCCCCCGTCCTCCCGCTGATCTGCGTCGAAGAGGGCAACCTCGCCGCCGCCAATCTGTCTGTGGCACACGCCGCCTGGGCCGAGGCCAACGGCTTTTCCGGCCAGCGCGGGCGCCTGCTGGCGCTGCCGGGGCAGGGTGGGGCGCTCGATGCCTGGCTCTTCGGCATGGGCGAAGCCGCTTCCCGCCCGGCGCTGGTCACCGGCCTTGCCGGCGCCGTCCTCGCTCCCGGCGCCTATCGCCTCGAAGGTGCGGTGGCCGATCCGGCGCTCGCCGCGCTCGGCTTTCGCCTCGGCGCCTATCGCTTCGATCGCTATCGCCAGGGCAAGCCCGCCCCGACCCTCGCCGATCCCGGCCCTGCCGAAGTCACTCACCTGGTCGAGGCCGCCACCCTGGCGCGCGACCTGATCAACACGCCCGCCAACGATCTCGGTCCCGATGCCTTCGAGGCCGAAATCCGGGCCTTCGCCAAGGCCCACGCGATGACGGTCAAGGTCACGGCGGGCGATGACCTGCTCAAGGCCAATTTCCCCATGATCCACGCCGTCGGCCGCGCCAGCGCCCAGGCGCCGCGCCTCGTCGATCTCGCCTGGGGCAGGGCGGATGATCCCAGGGTGACGCTGGTCGGCAAGGGCGTCACCTTCGATACCGGCGGTCTCGACATCAAGCCGGCTTCCGGCATGCTGATCATGAAGAAGGATATGGGCGGCGCCGCCAATGTGCTGGGCCTTGCCCATGCCATCGTCTCGGCAAAGCTGCGCGTTCGCCTGCGCGTGCTCATCCCCGTCGTCGAAAATTCCATTGCCGGGGCTGCATTCCGGCCCGGCGACGTGCTCCGCTCGCGCCTCGGCCTCACCGTCGAAATCGGCAATACCGATGCCGAAGGCTGGCTGATCCTGGCCGATGCCCTGGCACTGGCCGATGAGGAAAAGCCCGAACTGCTGCTCGATATGGCCACGCTCACCGGTGCCGCCCGCGTTGCGCTGGGGCCCGATCTTCCCCCGCTCTACAGCACCGACGACACCCTCGCCCGCAGCCTCATGGCCGCCGGCGCCGCCGCCGACGACCCGCTGTGGCAGATGCCGCTATGGTCGCCCTACGATTCGATGATGAGCTCGAAAATCGCCGACGTGAACAATGCCGCCAGCGGCGGCTTTGCCGGTTCGGTCACGGCCGCGCTGTTCCTGCGGCGCTTCGTTGCCAAAGCGGCCGCCTGGGTCCATCTCGATATCTATGGCTGGGCCCCCGAAGCGCGTCCCGGCCGTAGCCAGGGCGGCACCGACCAGGGTATTCGCGCCGTCTATGGCGTGCTCAAGCAACGCTATCCGGCATAGTTGACTCTAGCAACTAATTGGTTGACTATATCAACAGTCAACCTCCGGAGCCGGACCATGTCCGTCAATCCCGCGGAGATCGCGCAGGTCCGCGCCTTCAATCGCTTCTACACCAAAGTCATTGGCCTGCTCGAAGAAGGCATGCACCAGAGCCCCTATACCCTGGCGGAAGCTCGGGTGATTTACGAACTGGGCAAACGTGGCCATGCCAGTTCGGCCATCATCGCCGAAGGCCTGGATATGGATCGTGGCCAGATGAGCCGGCTGGTTTTGCGGCTGGTGGATCAGGGCGTGGTCGCCGTGCTGCCGCGCGCCGGGGACCGGCGCATGGTCCCGCTGGCGCTGACCCCCGAGGGTGATGCGGTCTATCGGCGCTTCAACGAAATGAGCGATGCTGCCGTTGCCAATGGCCTGCTGGAACCGCTGGACACATTCGGCCGCCGCGACCTCGTCGGCGCCATGCGCCGCATCGAGGCGCTGCTGGGCGAACCAGACGATACCCCGCTGGTTCTCCGCCCGCATCGCGTCGGCGATATCGGCTGGCTCATCCATCGCCAGGGCCTGCTCTATCACCTCGAACAGGGCTGGAATGGCGAATTCGAGACGCTGATTACCCGCATCTATGCCGAATACGAAGCAGCGCCCGCCAATCCGCCCAAATCCCTGTGGATCGCCGAGCAGGATGGCGAAATCGCCGGCTCGGTCTTCATCATCCCCGCCGAAGAGTCCGGCACGGCCCAACTGCGCATGCTCTATACCGAGCCCGCCTTCCGCGGTCGCGGCATCGGCAAGCGCCTCGTCGAAGAAGCCGTCCGCTTCTCCCGCGCCTCGGGCTACCGGCGCATCATCCTCTGGACCCAGGACTGCCTGGTCTCTGCCCGCCGCATCTATCAGGGCGCCGGCTTCCAGCTCGTCCGCGAAGAAAAGCACCGCTCCTTCGGCACCGATCTCAATGGCCAATACTGGGCACTGGACCTCTATTGATCTCTCCCCCGGGGAAAAGCTCAAGGGCCTTTGTTCGCCCACGATTGTCTCAGTCGTCTCCCTCCCCTTGCGGGGAGGGATCAAGGGTGGGAATTTTTAGCCCCGATATTTGGATTCTCAGGAACGGGAGCCCTCAATATCCCCGCTGCCGATCCACCACATTGATCAGCGGCTTTCCCGCCTCGTGGTCGCGGATGATCTGCGAGAAATAGCGCACGCCGCTTGCCGGGTTGGAAATTGCCGCGATATGCGGCGTGATATAGCAGGTCTCGATATCCCAGAGCGGGCTGCTCTCCGGCAGCGGTTCGGTCTCGAACACATCGAGGCTCGCCGCCCCCAGCGTGCCATCGCCCAGCGCCCGCACGATATCGGCCTCGCGCTGATGCCCGCCGCGCGCCGCGTTGATGATGACAGGCCCGCCATCGAGCCGGTCCCGCCGCAGCTTGCCGAAGGTCTCGTAGTTGAGGATGCCCGTGGTCTCCGGCGTCAGCGGCAACAGGTTCACCAGGATATCGGTGCCGGCGAGGAAGGCATCGAATGCCTCGGCTCCGGCAAAGCCCTCGACGCCCGTCATGCTCTTGGGTGTCCGGCTCCAGCTGCGCAGCGTGAAGCCCAGCGGCTTGAGGCGCGCGGCCGCGTCCTGCCCCAATACGCCCATGCCCATGATGCCCACGCTCGTTTCCGAGGCGGCCGGCGGATAGAGCTGGCTCCAGCGCCGCGCCTTCTGGTCGGCACGGAAGCGGGAATAGAGCCGGTGGTGCATCGTCACATGGGCGACCACATAGTCGCTCATGCGCTGGCTGAGATCCGCATCGACAAACCGCACGATCGGCGCATCGGGCAGGCGCGGATGCTTGAGCAGTCCATCCACCCCGGCGCCCAGCGACAGCACGGCCTTGAGCCCGGTCAGCCCGTCAAAGGCCTCCGGCTTCGGCTTCCAGGCGAAGATATAGCGCACCGCCGCCGGGTCGAAGTCGTCGCCGCGCCGCACCACGGGATAGGGGCTTAATTCGGCCCTTAGCTTTTCGGCCCAGTTCGCCTCGTCGACATCGGACAGGTGCAACAGCAGCATGGCTTTCTCCTCAAGCAAAGAGCCGCGCCTTGCGGGCGCGGCTCTCATTGATTCTGATCCGGCAGGCTTACTGCGCGGTGGTGGTCGGGGTGCCTTCGACCGGCGTTTCGGTCGCGGTCGTTTCCGGCGTTTCCGTGGCGGCTGCCGGCTCGGTCGCAGGGGCCTCGGCTGGCGTTGCTGCAGGAGCATCGGCCGGAGCCTCTGCATCGGCCGGAGCGGCAGTCTCGGCGGGCACTGCTGCCTCGCCCTCGGCGGCCGGCGCCGCAGCGTCGCCTTCGGCCGCTGCGGGAGCAGCTTCTTCTGCCGCCGGGAACGGCACTGGCGAGCCCGACAGCGTCTGCAGGTAAGCCAGGATGTCGGCACGCTCCTCAGGGGTACGAATACCCGAGAACGTCATCTTGGTGCCCGGCACATAGTCGCTCGGCTTGGTCAGGAAGTGGTTCAGGTTCTCGTAGGTCCAGGTATCGCCGGCAGCATTATGCGCCAGCATGCCCTCGGAATACGAGAAGCCTTCGACGCTGCCTTCCGGCCGGCCGACCACGCCATAGAGATGCGGGCCCTGTTTGTTGGGCTCGCCCTCGCCGAAATTGTGGCAGGACTGGCATTTCTTGACGGCGGCGGCGCCCTTGGTCGGGTCGGCGCTGGCCAGCAGCACGCCCAGCGGCACTTCCGGCGCTGCTTCCGCTACCGCGCCATGCTCGGTGGCCTCCGGCTCTGGCAGGGCATAGCCCGGCCCGCGCCCTTCGATGGGATGGTAGATGGCTTCTGCGACAAAGCCGGCGCCCATGACGAACAACAGCGTGCCCAGCACGGCGCCCATGATCTTGTTAAGCTCGAACGAATCCATTTGGTCTCTCTGCCGGTCCATCCCCTGTGGACGATAGTCGAACCCGGCTCAACTTTCGATATCCCAAAGGAAAATCGCCTCAACGGAGCGGCCCGACGCGCGCGGAAGATAGTCGCAAGGCGGAGCGGGCGCAACCGTCCAAAGGCCGACTGCGACACTTCGAACCGTCCCGCAGGGAAAATCGCTCCAGTGGAGCGATTTCAGGCGGGAAGGCCATGAGGGTGGAGGAATGCCCCCCCCGGAGTGGAGCCCCTCCACCCGCTTCAATTGACACCGCCCCCCGCCGGGTTCAAAAGCCATTCGCCTACCAGCTACGGACCTCCTCGATGACCAAGAAGATCGCTTTCCAGGGCGAGCCCGGCGCTTTCAGCCATGCCGCCGCCTCCAATTTTTTCCCCGGCGAAGAAGCGATCGGCTGCGTGACTTTCGAGGAAACCATCCTGGCGGTGCAATCCGGCCGCGCCGATTATGCCGTCGTCCCGGTGGAAAATTCGCTCTATGGCCGCATCACCGATATTCATCACCTGCTGCCTGCAAGCGGCCTCAACATCATCGGCGAGACGTTCCTGCGCGTCGAGATGAACCTGCTCGGCGTGCCCGGCGCCGCCCTTGCCGATATCAAGGCCGTGCAGTCGCTCTCGGTCGCCTTGGGCCAGTGCCGCAAGTTCATTTCCGAAAACGGCTTCCGTACCATCAATGCCGTCGATACGGCTGGCTCGGCCCGCGAAGTCGCGCAGAAGGCCGACAAGTCCGTCGCTGCCATCGCCTCGCGCTTCGCCGCCGAGATTTACGGCCTCACCGTCCTCGCCTCCAATATCGAGGACGCCGACCACAACACCACGCGCTTCCTCGTCCTGTCTCGCGACCGGCAGGAAGCACCGGCCGGTCAGGGCAAGGTCAAGACCACCTTCGTCTTCCGCGTGCGCAACGTGCCCGCGGCGCTCTACAAGGCCATGGGCGGTTTCGCCACCAATTCCATCAACATGACCAAGCTCGAAAGCTACATGGTCGGGGGCGCCTTCACCGCCACCCAGTTCTACGCCGATATCGAGGGCCATCCCTCCGACATCGGCGTCCAGCACGCCTTCGAGGAACTCGGCTTCTTCACCGATTATTTCAAGGTGCTCGGCGTTTACCCGGCAGAAGAGAGCAAATAGCTCAATCCCCGCGCAACACCTCGTCGATATCGGGCAGATTGTAGAACTGCCGCACGATATCCCAGCCCTCTTCGGCCGTATCGACGATATTGAACAGCTTGGGATCGTCGGGCGCGATCGTGCCCGCCTCCGCCAGCGCCTCGAAATTGATGACCTTGCCCCAGAATTCCGAGCCGAACAGCAGCAGCGGCACCCTGTCCATGCGCCCGGTCTGGATCAGCGTCAGCGTCTCGAAGAATTCGTCCAGCGTGCCGAACCCGCCCGGAAACACCGCCACCGCCTTGGCCCGCATCAGGAAGTGGATTTTGCGCGTGGCGAAATAGTGGAAGTTGAAGCTCAACTCCGGCGTTACATAAAGGTTCGGCGCCTGCTCGTGCGGCAGCACGATGTTGAGCCCGATCGAGGGCGCCCCCACATCGGCCGCCCCCCGATTGCCTGCCTCCATCACCCCCGGTCCACCGCCCGTTACCACCACATAGTCCGAAAAGCCCATGGCCTTGGAGGTGAATGAGGCGAGTTGGGCAAATCGCCGTGCCTCATCATAATAGCGCGACGCGGCCTCCAGATTTCGTTTCTGTATCTCGTTCTTGGCCGCCCAGGCCGGCTGCCCCGGCGCCGGAATGCGCGCCCCTCCAAACAGCACCACTGTCGAATTGATGCCCCGCTCGCGCAGCCGGAATTCAGGTTTCAGATATTCCAGCTGGAAGCGCACCCCGCGCACTTCTTCCGAGGTCATGAACTCGTCGTCGGCAAAGGCGAGCCGGAACGCGGCCGATTGCGTCTGCGGCGTCTGCGGCGCACGCTTGGAGGCGGCGACGTCCTCGACCGAGGTGCGCAACGAGGTGGGTCGACGTCTGGTCATGGCACTGCCTTAATTCCGAAACCTTCGACAGGGCATATCCAGCCGGGGCGCAGTGAGCAAGGGTGAGGGGCTTGAGCCGGTTCACGAGTTTGGAAGCGCGGATCGATGCCGCGGCGCATGCGGTCCTGGCGCGCCTGCCGCGCGGACGGCTGGCCGATGGCCTGGTCGAGTTCCTGGTTTTCGGCCTCAAGCAGGCCTGGGCCTGCCTTTTCGGCGGGCTGATGCTGGGCATGATCCTGCTCACCCGGCTGTGGTGGCCCGATATCGGCCTCGCCCGTTACGACGCCTGGTTCCTCGCTGCCCTGCTGATCCAGCTTGCCATGCTCGCTTTCCGCCTCGAAACATGGAGCGAAGCCAAGGTCATCCTCATCTTCCACATCGTCGGCACGGGCATGGAGTTGTTCAAGACCTCGGCCGGCTCATGGATTTACCCCGAGGACGCCTTCTTCCGCCTTGGCGGCGTGCCGCTGTTTTCCGGCTTCATGTATGCCTGCGTCGGCTCCTACATGGCCCGCATCCTGCGCATCTTCGATATAACCTTCACCCGCTACCCGCCTGTCTGGATGACGGCGCTGCTGGCCGTGGCCATCTATGTCAATTTCTTCAGCCACCATTTCATCTTCGACTTCCGCTGGCTGCTCTTCGCGGTGGTCGTCGCCCTCTACCTGCGCAGCATCATGCACTATCGCGTCTTCCGCTTCCGCCATCGCATGCCCATGCTGCTGGCCTTTCTGCTGGTCGCGCTGTTCATCTGGATCGCCGAGAATATCGGCACCTGGTCGCGCGCCTGGATTTACCCCGACCAGGCTGATGGCTGGGCCCTGGTGAGCTGGGCCAAGCTCGGCTCCTGGTATCTGCTGATGCTGATCTCGGTGGTGCTGGTCACGCTCGTCCATCCGCCCCGGCCCTATGCCCCGGAGCGGCAATAATTGTCTGGCACATTTCTGGCGTTGGCGCTTTCCCCCTTCTCCCTTGAGGGAGAAGGTGCCCGAAGGGCGGATGAGGGGTGTCGAGCTATCCGAGAGCATTGAAGCGTGGGATGGGGCAGGGCCCCTCACCCGCATTCCTCCGAACGAGACCTTAGTCCCGCGCCAGCACCATTCCGCGCAACCGCGCCAGCCACCTGCCGATCGTCGCCATCACGCTCGGCTTGTCGTGATAGTTGCGCAGCATGTGTTCGGCCAGGCGATAGCCTTCTGCGACGATACGGCGTTCATCGCTTGTTAGGCCGATGGATGGAACGCGCATGGCAGCCTCCGCTTATGGTTGACGAAACCTTAACGCGTGGCGAGCTGGCCGTCCGGGCCGATATGGATTCATGGTTTACGGCGCCGGGCTTGACCTCGGCTCAATCATGTAACAATAGAAGTTACATTTACCGAAAGGGTCCAGTCATGTCGTCATTCTTCAACGAACAGGCCGCCGCGTCCTACCTCGATGGCCCGCCACGGCAGGTTCCCGGCTATGCCGGCCTGCTGCGCATGACCACCCTCCTGCTCGCCGAGCACATGCCTGCCGATGGTCGTGTCCTCGTCCTGGGAGCCGGTGGCGGATTGGAGCTCAAGGCCCTCGCCGATGCTCACCCGCATTGGAGCTTCGATGGCGTCGATCCGTCCGGACCCATGCTGGAGCTGGCCGGGCGAACCGTGGCGGCCCATGCCGGGCGGATCCGGTTGCACCAGGGCTATGTCGATATTGCCCCCGAAGGTCCGTTCGATGCCGCCACCTGCATCCTGACCTTCCATTTCGTCCCGCGCGACCAGCGCCTCGAAACACTGGTGCAGCTTCGCCGCCGCCTCAAGCCGGGCGCGCCCTTCGTCATGGCCCATATCAGCTTCCCGCAGGCCGAGCCCGAGCGCTCGCTGTGGATTGCGCGTCATGTCGCCTACGGCTCGCCTGACGGCGTGCCTGCCGCCCAGATGGAAAGCGCCCGCCAGGCCATCGGTACGCGGCTGTCCATCCTGTCGCCCGACGAGGAAGAAGCGCTCCTCGCCCAGGCCGGCTTTTCCGGCATCAGCCAGTTCTACGCCGCTTTCAGCTTTCGCGGCTGGGTGGCCTATGCCGGCTGAGTCGTGCCCGCTGCCGTAGCAACGGCCAGCTGCGCCGCAAAGGCCCGCTGATAGGCCGGCCGGGCCTGGGCGCGGGCAATATAGGCCGAGATATTGGGATATTCTTCCAATATGCCCGAGCTGCGCGCCCGCAGCATCACATGCACCAGCATGATATCGGCGGCGCTGAAATCGCCATCAATCCATTCGGCATCGCCCAGATAGGCGGACAGGGCGTTGAACCGGTCGCGGATGCGGTCCTTGACCATGGGCATGCGCTCCCCGGCCCAGCTCTTGTTGCTCTCGAGCAGCTTGGCATTCTGATACTCGACGATGGGTTGCTCCACCGTGCTGACGGCAGCAAACATCCACGTGATGGCGCGCGCCCGGGCATTGGGCTCGTCGGGCAGCAGGCCGGGGTGGCTTCGCGCGATCTGCATGATGATGCTGCCGGTCTCGAACAGGGCCAGGCCGCCCTCTTCATAGGTCGGAATCTGTCCGAACGGATTGAGCGCACGGTGGGCTGGCTGCTTCATCTCGGCAAACGAAACCAGCCGCACGTCATAGGGCTGGCCGATCTCCTCGAAGGCCCAGCGCAGGCGCATATCGCGGGCCAGTCCCGCGCCGCGGTCGGGTGACGTCGCAAAGGCGGTAATGGTGGCGGTCATGGCAAGGCTCCGTTGATTGCTTATGGCCAAAGGACGAAGACCGCCCCGCTTCCCCGACATCCAGTCTGGAGACTTTCCTTGCCCGGCGCCAGTCGCGCTATCATCCGCCGCGACTCACCGGTACCGTCAGCCGCAGCGTGCCTGCCGATGCCATGGCGGTTCCGGCCCGCGTGCTGAAGCGGCTTTAGGTATCCCATACGATCCGCCCTATTCTCGGCGACCGAAAGAGGGGATGAGAGGCCCTGGGCCATCCATTGGGGCCAGGCATGATCGTACTCACACCCTGAGGTCTTGCATCCGCCCCATTTTCTTCGCATATAGCCCATCGGGAGGTTGGCGCGGACGTGTTCCTCGCCAACCGGGTCAGGTCCGGAAGGAAGCAGCCCCAACGAGACCTTCACGGGTCGATGCCAGCCTCCTACTTAATCTGTTCACAGATGGTGTTTGGTTTCGCAAACCGGCTTGAGGCTTTTGCGGGCGGCGCGCCATTGCCCTATGGTCGGAGCATGACCCAAGCCAGATTCCCGGCAATGCGAGGCGATGGAGGGCTCGATGGCTGACGCACCGACCTCGCCCTATCTCGTCCTCGCGCGCAAATACCGGCCGCGCGACTTCACCACGCTTGTCGGCCAGGATGCCATGGTGCAGACGCTGGGCAATGCCTTCGCGCAGAACCGCATCCACCATGCCTTCATCCTGACCGGCGTGCGTGGCGTGGGCAAGACCACCACGGCGCGCATCCTGGCCCGCGCCTTCAACTATGAAGATGCCTCCGGCCCCCATCCGACGCTGGACCTGGCTGTCGAGGGCGAGCACTGCCGCGCCATCATCGAGGGGCGCCATGTCGACGTCATCGAGATGGACGCCGCATCCAATACCGGCATCAACGATATCCGCGAGATCATCGACTCAGTGAAATACGCGCCGTCCTCGGCGCCCTACAAGGTCTACGTCATCGACGAAGTCCACATGCTCTCGACCGCGGCCTTCAATGGCCTGCTCAAGACCCTCGAAGAGCCCCCCCCCTATGTGAAGTTCATCTTCGCAACCACCGAGATCCGCAAGGTGCCGGTGACCATTCTCAGCCGCTGCATGCGCTTCGATCTGCGCCGCATCACGCCCGAGATCATGACCGCCTATCTCCAATCCATCCTCGATCAGGAAGGCGTCCGTTTCGAGCCCGAGGCCCTGGCCATGATCGTCCGCGCCGGCGAAGGCTCGGCCCGCGACAATCTCAGCCTGCTCGATCAGGCCATTGCCCACGGCAATGGCACGGTCACATCGGCCACGGTCAAGGCCATGCTCGGTCTCGGCGACCGTGCCCGCATCATCGACCTGTTCGAGCAATTGATGGGCGGCCGGGTCGGCGACGCCATCGAGACCATGCGCGCCCTCTACGACATGGGCGCCGATCCGCAGACCCTGGTCGCGGACCTCGCCGATTTCACCCATCTGGTCACCCGCATCAAGGTCGTTCCATCAGCGGCAGACGATGTCTCGCTCACGCCCGACGAACGCCGCCGCGGCGCCGAGCTGGCGGGCAAGCTGCCCATGCGCGCGCTCACCCGCGCCTGGCAGATCCTGTTCAAGGGCTATGATGAAGTCGCTCGCGCCCGCAATGGCCTGCAGGCCGCCGAAATGGCGCTGATCCGCCTAGCCTATGCCGCCGACCTGCCCAGCCCCGACGACCTCATCGCCAGATTGGCCAACATGCCGGCGCCCTCTCAGGGTTCGGTGCAGTCCGCGCCGATCAATCGTCCTCTGCCCAGTGGCGGTGGTGCCCCATCGGGTGGTGGCGTCGGGCGGGGCATGCCGAGCGCACTGCGCCTTGAAACCGCGCAACCGATGGACGCCGTTGCCGTGCGGGCCGATCCTGTCCAGCCGCAGGCGGCTCTGGCCACGGTTGCCACCTACAAGGAACTGATTGCCCTGGCCGGCGCCAAGCGCGACGTATTGGTCAAGCTGGCGCTCGAAGGCCAGATGCGCCCCATTTCCTTCGAGCAGGGCCGCATCGAAGTCGCCCTTGCCGATGGCGCCGATCCCGGCATCATCGCCACGCTCTCGGCGCGTCTCCAGCTCTGGACCGGCCAGCGCTGGCTGGTCAATGTTTCCAGCAAGCCTCCCGAGGGCCTGACCGTCAGGCAGGAGGCCGCGCAGCGTCAGCAGGCGGCGCAGGCCGCCGCGCATGACGATCCACTGGTCAAGGCTATCCTTGATACATTTCCTGGCGCCAAGGTGGTCAACGTAACGGTGCGCGACGACGCAACCGCCGCATTGCCCGATTTGCCGCCGCCCCCATCCGAAGAGGACGACGAATGAAAGACATCATGGGAATGATGAAGGCCGCCAGCGAGATGAAGGGCAAGATGGAGGCCATGCAGGCCGAGCTTGCCGATCTTGTGGTCGAAGGCCGCTCCGGCGGCGGCATGGTCGTGGTCTCTTTGTCGGGCAAGGGCGACATGAAAGGAGTGAAGGTCGATCCGTCTCTCTTCAAGGAAGACGATGTCGAGGTTCTCGAAGACCTGATCGTCGCCGCCCATGCCGATGCCAAGGCAAAGTCGGAGGCAGAAATGCAGCGCAAGATGGCCGAAGTGACTGCCGGCCTGCCCATCCCGCCAGGCATGAAATTCCCGTTTTGATTGTCACGTGTCCAACGCGTCGATGCTAACAGTCTGCTAACCAATTCGGCCCGAATGCGAACGGGCAAGGTGCGAACGCGAAATGGTTTCCGGCGGCCCCGAAATCGAACAGCTCATCCAGCTCCTGGCCCGCCTGCCGGGCCTCGGCCCGCGCTCGGCCCGCCGCGCCGTTCTGCAGTTGATCAAGAAGAAGGATCAGCTGATGATCCCGCTGTCGGCCGCCCTCGACCGGGCGGTAAGTGCCGTTAAAACCTGCGAAATTTGTGGCAATGTCGATACGGTCAGCCCCTGCACCATCTGCTCGGACCCGCGCCGCGCCGAAAGCGGCATGCTGATCGTCGTCGAAGACGTCGCCGACCTCTGGGCGCTGGAGCGCGCCGGGGTAGGAGCCGTCCGCTACCACGTTCTGGGCGGCGTCCTATCGCCCCTCGACGGCGTCGGCCCCGACGATATCTCCATCGATGACTTGCTCAAAAGAGCCAGCCAATTCAAGGAGATAGTCCTTGCCGTCAACGCCACCGTCGAGGGCCAGACCACGGCACACTACATCACCGACCGCCTCGCCGGCTCCGGCACGAAAGTCACCCGCCTCGCCCACGGCGTCCCCGTCGGCGGCGAGCTCGACTATCTCGACGAAGGCACGCTCAGCCAGGCTCTCAGGGCCCGTACCGAGATTTAGTGCAGATCCTTGTCGGTCCTGAATTCTTCACCGCCATCCCAGGCTTCTTCCTCAAGGCCCACGTCTTCATCGTCTTCGTCGCCCTCAATGGCCTGGCGGGCGTCCTCATCGTCAGGTGACAGCGCATCCAGCCGGTCCGCCGGATCGTTGTCGAAATTGGTGGCAAGCCCGGCATAGGTCTCGCCGTCCTCGCCATTGGCGATGGTCGCGCTCAGCTCGTCGATGGCCCGGTCGAGCTCGTCCAGCATGGCGGCGGGGTCCTGATCGCCCCAGTCGCCGCTTTCGCGGATGGCACTCTCGTCGCGCAATTCGCGCAACCGCGCCAGCCGTTCGGCCGCAGGTCGGTCGTCGCCATACAGCAGCTCCTCGATTTCAGTCTGCGTATAGGGCTGGGAAATGCCCGGCTGGTCGGCATTGTCGAAATTGGTGTCCTGCGGAACCATGGTTCCGTGATGGTCGTGATGCTGCGCCATATCAGTCTCCCCTGGTTCGATGACCAAGGCAGAACGCGCGGCAGGCGAACCGGTTCGCCGATTGTGATGCGATTATTCCCCGGCCAGGCGCTGTGGTTCCTCGAAATCCATGGCGTCGATCCGGTCGCCGCGCTTGGCGATCTTGGCGGTGGAGGTGAGGATATTGCCGATATCGGCATTGGCTTGGGTGAAGTGAGCCTGCAGCTTGTTCACCCGATCGTCCAGCCGCGCGATATCGCCCAGTAACTCGCGCACTTCCTTCTGGATCAGATGCGCCTGCTCGCGCATGCTGACATCACGCAGCAGCGCCTGGATCACCTGGATCGACAGCATCAGCAAAGCCGGCGAAACGATGACGACGCGGGCTCGCGAAGCCTTCTGCACGACGTCTTCGAAATGCTCATGCAGGTCGGCAAAGATCGATTCCGAGGGCACGAACATGAAGGCGGTGTCCTGCGTCTCGCCGGGCAGCAGGTATTTCTCCGAAATGGCTTTGACGTGGACAGCGATATCCGAGCGAAAGCCGGCATTGGCCTGCCGCACTTCATCGGGCGTGGTGGCCGAACTGATCCGCTGCCAGCTTTCCAGCGGAAACTTCGCGTCGATGACTAACTTGGGCGCATCATTGGGCATGATGATCAGGCAATCGGGCCGGTAGCCGTTCGATAGCGTCGTCTGGAACGAATAGGCATTGGGCGCCAAGCCATCACCGATGATGGCTTCCATGCGGCCCTGTCCGAAGGCGCCGCGGGTCTGCTTGTTGGCCAGGATCGACTGCAGCGAGATGATGTCGCCGGACAGCGATGTCATGGTCGACTGGGCGCGGTCGATGACCGCCAGCCGCTCATGCAGCTTGTTGAGCCCTTCGTCGGTCTTGGCCCGGCTTTCCTGCAAGGCCTGGCCGACGCGCTGACTGGTGGAATCGAGCCGCTCATTGACCAGCCGCGCCAGGTCCGAGGTCCGTGAGCCGAAGATTTCCGACATGGTCTGCATTCGGCCGGTCATTTCCGACTGCACCTGCATCAGGCCGGCCAGATGTTTCTCCAATTCCGCCGAGCGGGCCAACGCGGCCTGCGCCTCTTCGGCGCGGGCGCGGTTGGTCCGTAACGAGGCCACAAGGCCGATAACCAGCAGAACCGCCATCACGGCTACGCCGGCAGCCATGGCAGTCGCCAGCGTCACCGGAAAATCGCCGACCATAAAGAGCACATTGTCCATCCGCACATCCTATCGCGATTCGCGCGTTCGCATAATGTTCTCCTGCGCGCCGCCCACAAGAGTTGACCGGAAGCGCGGAAATACCATATCGAGAGGCAACTCCCTTTCTGCCGGACCTTTGCCATGGCTGTTCGCCCCATTCTCGTCATTCCCGATGCGCGCCTGCGCGCTGTTGCCGATCCGATCATCGAGGTCGACGACGAGATCAAGGCGCTGGCCAAGGACATGCTGGATACGATGTATGACGCGCCCGGCATCGGCCTGGCCGCCACCCAACTGGGGGTGATGAAGCGCATCGTGGTGATGGACCTGGCGCCCGAAGGCGAAGCGCCCGACCCGATGGTGCTGATCAACCCGGAAATCACCCATTTCGGTGACCAGATGCAGGTGACCGAAGAAGGCTGCCTGTCGATTCCGGAGCTCTATTACGAAGTCGAACGCCCCAACGAGGTCACGGTGAAATATACCGATCTCGATGGCAAGGAAGTCGTCAAGGAAGCCGAGGGCAAGCTGGCCGTCTGCATCCAGCATGAGCTCGATCATCTCGATGGCGTGCTCTATATCGACTATCTCAGCCGCCTGAAGCGCGACCGGGTGATCAAGAAATTTGATAAGGCTGCCAAGCGGGCGGCGGGATAGCCACTTCCACTCCCCCCTTGAGGGAGAGGGGCGGCCTGACGCGTTCAGCGGAAGGGCCAGGGTGAGGGTGCTGCGCCATCCCATGCTTCGACGCTTGCGGATGACGCAAAAGCCCTCATCCGCCCTTCGGGCACCTTCTCCCTCAAGGGGAGAAGGGAAGAAAGAGAGAGCACAATGCGCGTCGTCTTCATGGGCACGCCGGATTTTTCCGTTCCCACCCTTACCGAAATCGTATCCTCGGGCCATGAAGTGGTCGCGGTCTATACCCGCGCGCCCAAACCGGCCGGACGTGGCCAGGAGGAGCGCAAGTCGCCGGTTCATCTGGCGGCCGAGGGTTTCGGGATTCCGGTCTTCACGCCGAAATCGCTCAAGGGTGAGGCCGAGCAGATCATCTTTGCCAGCCACGGCGCCGATGTCGGCATTGTCGTCGCCTACGGCCTGTTGCTGCCTAAGCCGGTTCTCGATGCGCCCGAACTGGGGTGCCTGAACCTTCATGGATCGCTGCTGCCGCGCTGGCGCGGCGCCGCGCCGATCCAGCGGGCGGTGATGGCCGGCGATGCGCAGACCGGCGTCATGGTGATGCGGATGGACGAGGGGCTCGACACTGGTCCGGTGGCGCTGGCCGACATGATCCCCATCGGCCCCGACATGACGGCGGGCGAATTGCATGACCAGATGATGCGGGTCGGGGCCGACCTGATGGGCCGGGCACTGGCAGCGCTCGAACGCGGCAGCCTCGATTTCAAGCCGCAGACCGAAGAGGGCGCCATCTACGCCAAAAAGATCGAGAAGGCCGAGGCCCGCATCGACTGGTCGCGGCCGGCGCATGACGTGCACAACCACATTCGCGGGCTGTCGCCGTTTCCCGGCGCCTGGTTCGAGCTGGAGCTGGGTGGCAAGCCGGTGCGCATCAAGGCCTTGCGCTCGACCATTGCGCAGGGCGCCGGTGCTCCGGGCACCCTGCTGGACAATCTGACCATCGCCTGCGGCAGCGGCGCGGTGCGCGTGACCCAGCTGCAGCGCGAGGGTAAGGGCGCCATGGATGCGGCAACCTTCCTGCGCGGCGCCGGGGCATTGCCGCCGGCTGTCCGCTAGATGCCACGCTACAGGCTCACCATCGAATATGACGGAACCCCGTTTTCGGGCTGGCAGCGCCAGGCCGACCGGCCCAGCGTGCAGCAGGCGCTGGAAGAAGCCATCCACGCCATGTCGGGTGAAACGGTGGCCACGCAGGCAGCTGGCCGGACCGATGCAGGCGTGCACGCGCTGGGGCAGGTGGCCCATTTCGAACTGAGCAAGGATTGGGATCCGTTTCGCATCCGCGAGGCGCTGAACTATCACCTGCGGCCCGACCCGGTGGCGATCATCCTCGCCGAGGCGGTGGGGGATGATTTCGAGGCGCGGTTTTCGGCCAAGGCGCGGCACTACGAATACCGCATCCTCAACCGGCGTGCCCCGCCGGTGATTGAGCGCGATCATGTCTGGCACCTGCCCATGGACCTCGATGCCGATGCCATGGATCATGCGGCTGGCCTGATCCTGGGCACGCATGACTTCACCACGTTCCGCTCATCGGAGTGCCAGGCTAACTCGCCTTTGCGGACCTTGGATAAGTTTTCGGTGCGGCGGGAGCTGGATCACATCGTGATCTCGGCCCGCGCCCGCAGCTTCCTGCATCACCAGGTGCGCTCGATGGTCGGCTCGCTGCGCATGGTCGGCGAAGGCAAGTGGTCGCCCGTCGATTTTCGCGCCGCTCTCGATGCCAGGGACCGCCGCCGCTGCGGCGCCATGGCCCCATCGTCGGGGCTCTACCTGACACGTATAGATTACTAGACCGGCGGTGGACCGAGGATAACGGCGACCACGGCCAGCGCCAGGAACACGCCGACGGCCTGCGAAATGAACAGGATGCCGATCTGCAGGGCCGTCAGCGTAACGATGAAGCGGCCGATATTGATGAAGGTCGCCAGCGCCAGGATCACCACCAGCACCAGGATAATGACGCCGGCCGGGCCGAGCAGCGTCGATGCCAGCAGCAGCAATGCCGAGGCCAAGGTCACCCAATTGGAAGCGACGAGATAGGGGATGAACCCGTCCTGGCGGCCCATCTGCCGCAGGGCGACAAAGGCCGTGAGGGCCTGGGCGACGAACAGGGCGGCGTTGACGATGATGGACTGCGTTGCCGCGCCCGGCGGCAGGTCTATGCCGGTAAGGCGTGGCCCGAAACCCGCCAGGCCGATGGCGATTGTGACGGCGATGAGGCTGCCGATCAGGCCGCGCTGGCTGAAATCGAAATAGGATGGGGCCTGCCGGTTGCCGACAAGCAGCGCGATGCAGCCGCGTGCCGCAGCCATCAGTTCATCGAGGAAGGTCGTGGTCGGTTGGGCCAAGGGCTTGTCTCGATGATCAGGTGGGAGAACCGGCAATGCTGCTCAGCATGTAGAGTGCCTGCCGCATGGCGACAAGCAGCAGCACGCTCAAAACTGCAAAGCCGAGGGATATGGCCACAGGCCAGCCGGTTGCGGCGCGCGCCAGCCGATAGAGCAGGTAGCCCAGCGCCAGCCAGCTCAGCATCACCACCGGCCCGCCGATCAGGCTCGCCAGCAGCCCCTCGATGACGATGAAAGCCATAAGCGCGTATGTGCTGGGCACCAGCAGGTCAAGCACCGGCTCGGTGCTGTGCACGATGTTGCGCGTGCCCAGCAGGACCAGCACCATGGCGACCAGCGGCAAGGCCAGCGCGAACATGCCCGCCACGATGGCGAACAGGCCCGGAATATCGGTGCCGATGGCCACGATGATGACGGCAAGGAAAGTGACGAAGGCGAAGATCGCCAGGGCCGTCGCCAGGCCCGGCGCCGTGCGCTTGAAATGCTCGCGCCAGCCGGCCTTGCCGCCCAGCAGCATCGCCCAGCCAATGGCGGCGTTGCGCAGCGTGGCCCAGATCTTCATGCCCTCGCTCCAAAGAAGCGGACCATGAAGGCGCGGTAGATATCGGTCAACCCGGTGAGGTCGGCGATAGCGATGTGCTCGTCCGCCTTGTGCATTGAGGGGCCGACAAGGCCACATTCCACCACCGGGCCATATTGGGCGATGAAACGGGCATCCGAGGTGCCGCCGCCGGTCGACAATTCCGGGCGGCGTCCGGTAATGCCGGCAATGGCGTCGGACAGCAGGTCGACATCGTCGCTGAGCGGCGACAGGAACGAGCGCGATGGCACGCCGGCTACGGCGAAGGTCACGGTTGCACCGGCATGATCGACGCTGGCGATGCGCCCGCGTACCCAGTCGGCCAGGGTCTCCGGTGTCCACAGGTCATTGTAGCGGATGTTGAACCTGATCGTGCCGGAGGCCGGGATGACGTTGGAGATGGCGTTGCCGACATCGATCGAGGTGACTTCGAGATTGGTCGCAGGGAAATGTTCGCTGCCGCCGTCGATGACCGTATCCAGAGCTGTCACGATCCGGGCCAGCGCCGGCAGCGGGTTGTTGGCCTTGTCGGGATAGGCGACATGGCCCTGCGTCCCGCCGACGGTGATGGTGCCCGACAGCGAACCGCGCCGGCCGATCTTGATGCTGTCGCCCAGCAGGGCTGCCGAACTGGGTTCGCCCACGATGGCGAAATCGAAATGGTGCTGCTGCGCCCCGGCCCAGGCCATCAGCTTTTCGGTGCCGTTGATGGCGTCGGCTTCCTCGTCATTGGTGATGGCGAGCATGATCGTGCCGGCATCGGCGGGAATGGCGGCCGCGGCGGCGACGAAGGCCGATATGCCCGATTTCATGTCGGCCGCGCCCCGGCCATAGAGCTTGCCATCGGCCTCGCGCGGGGTGAAGGGGTCGCTGGTCCAACCGGCCAGGTCTCCCGGCGGCACCACGTCGGTATGGCCGGCAAACAGCAGCTTGCGGCCGCCGGTGCCGCGGATGGCGAAGAGATTGTCGACGGGGTAGGAGCCATCGCCCTCGAAGCGCAGGCGGGTGACGGTGAAGCCGATCGCGCTCAGGGCGCGATCGAGAACGTCGAGTGCGCCGGCTTGCTCGGGCGTCACCGAGGGGCAGGCGATGAGCTGCTTGAGCAGTTGGACGGGATCGTCCGCGATAGTCGGCGTCACGAGATGTCCCGTCCTTCTGGTTCAGGCTGCGGCGTAGCCGAGCGGATCGGCACCGTAGCTGTTGGCGCCGGGCGTACCCTTGAGGAAGCCAAGCTGCACCAGCATGTAGAGGCCGAACAGGCCCAGCAGCAGGAACAGGGTCGACATCCACATATCAGGCATTGGCACGATCATGCCATTGCCCATATCCGTCATGGTGACACCGATGCCGAGAGCCTGCAGCAGCGTCAGCAGGCCCGAAACGCCCATCAGCACCTTGAAGTCCGTGCCATTGTTGTCGCGGTCCTGCCGGCGTTTGATGCCGATGCACCAGCCGGGATAGAACAGCACGACAAAGCTGATGAGCTGCCCCCAGCCTGATGTGCCGCCCAAGCCTGCCAGGCCCAGGATGATTGCCAGCACGATGCTGGCGATGACGAGCCCGACAACGCCGAGCCACCACTGCTTGCGCGAGATACGTCCGTCGGTCGTCGTGTAGAGTGATACGAGTGTGTCCATGATCTTCCCCCTCGGAAATCAGACAGCCGGGACCCATCCGGCGTGAGACATCCTAGGTGAATCGCAGATTCCCCGCCAGAGTCCGCCTCAATCGCGCAGCAGGTCGTTGATGCCGGTCTTGCTGCGGGTCTGGGCGTCCACCGTCTTGACGATGACGGCGCAGTAAAGATTCGGCCCAGGATTGCCATTGGGCAGCGGCTTGCCGGGCAGCGAGCCGGAGACGACGACGGAATAGGGCGGCACCTTGCCGATATGGATTTCCCCGGTATTGCGGTCGACGATCTTGGTCGAGGCGCCGATGAAGACGCCCATGGAAATGACCGAGCCTTCACCCACCACCACGCCCTCGACCACTTCGGAACGGGCGCCGATGAAGCAATTGTCCTCGATGATCACCGGCCCGGCCTGCAGCGGCTCGAGCACGCCGCCAATGCCGACGCCGCCCGAAATATGCACGTTCCTGCCGATCTGCGCGCAGGAGCCCACGGTGACCCAGGTATCGACCATGGTGCCCTCGTCGACATAGGCGCCGACATTGACGAAGCTGGGCATCAGGACCACGTTGCGGCCGATAAAGGCAGGGCTGCGCACCACGGCGCCCGGCACGGCGCGGAAGCCCGCCTCGCGGAACGTGTTCTCGCTCCAGCCCTCGAACTTGGTGGGCACCTTGTCCCAGTAATGCGAGCCACCCGGCGCGCCCTCGACCAGCTTGTTGTCATTGAGGCGGAAACTCAGCAGCACCGCCTTCTTGAGCCATTGATTGACCTGCCAGGCGCCGTTGGCCTTTTCGGCCACGCGCAGCTTGCCGCTATCGAGGAGACGCAAGGCCTCCTCGACGGCCTCGCGTACCGGCCCCTGCGTGTGGACCGTGATCTCGGCGCGCGCCTCGAAGGCGTCATCGATGGTCTTGGCGAGATCGGTATGGGACATGAAGAAAATTCCTGGCTGAGATGCGGAGCGGACCATAGCCGGGGGGGCGGTGGTGTCAATCGGGCATACGAAAGCGCCGCCTGGATTGCGGTTGTCATGGATGGGCGGACCCCGAGACGGCTGACGCCCCTGAGTAATTTAGTAGTGAGACGGAAACCGCCTCGGGGTGCCGGTTTTTGGAGCAGTAGACGGTGATCGCGCGTCCCAAACGCTCGAAGGGAGCGGCCGCTACTCGAACCTGCGCGGCAGCGAAGCCGGGGGGATAAGATGGATAAGTCGGTGCTTGGTGAATACCCCCACCCTCACGCCCTCCCCACAAGGGGAGGCAAGCCTGCTCCGTGACTGCGGAGGCGTCGAGTGAACCCGGAATGGTGGGGATGTTTAGCCTCGATCCACCCTGGGGTCCCGGCCCAAGGCCGGGATGACATCGGGGGTGGGGTGCGATCGTGCCGGTTCCGCAGCGCGCCGTTTTCCAGAGCAGTGACGAATGTCCCGCTGGCATATTGCCTTGCATAGTCATAGACTTGCCAAAGATTTGGAGGGGCGGTCATGTCGGAACAATTCGACGCCATTATCATCGGTGCAGGCCAGTCCGGCCCCTTCCTGGCCGCAAGGCTGGCAGGGGCCGGACGCAAGGTGGCGCTGATCGAGCGCGAACATCTGGGTGGCACCTGCGTCAATGACGGTTGCACCCCCACCAAGACGCTGGTGGCCAGCGCCCGCGCCGCTTGGGCGGCCCGCCACGCTGCCCAGTTCGGCGTCGTGGTCAAGGGACCGGTCACGGTGGACATGGCGGCGGTCAAGGCGCGCAAGGATGCGGTGGTCGGCGCTTCGGTCAAGAGCCTCACCGACTGGCTGGGTGGCATCAAGACGCTCGAATATATCAAGGGCGAAGGCAGCTTCGCCTCGCCCACGCAGGTCAAGGTCGGCAAGCGCAGCCTGACGGCCCCGCAAATCTTCATCAATACCGGCGCTACGGCCAGCGTGCCGTCCTGGCCCGGCATCAAGAGCGTGCCCTACCTGACTAATACGTCGATGATGAATCTCGACACGCTGCCGGGGCACCTGATCATCGTCGGCGCCAGCTATATCGGGCTCGAATTCGCGCAGATGTATGCGCGCTTCGGCTCCAAGGTCACGGTGATCGAACGCGGATCCCGGCCTGCCATGCGCGAAGACCCGGACATTTCCGCCGCCATTCGCGGCGCCCTCGAAGCCGAGGGCGTGACGTTCATGTTCGGCACCACGGTCGAGGCGGTGGCCAAGGCCGGGCATGGCGTGCTGCTGTCGCTCAAATGCCCGGATCGGCTGGCTTCCATCGAGGGCACGCATCTGCTGGTGGCGCTGGGCCGCACCCCCAACAGCGCCAACCTCAACCTGGCTGCCGCCGGCATCAAGACCGATGCGCGCGGCTATATTGCGGTGGACGACAACCTGCGCACCGGCGTCAAGGGCATCTGGGCCATGGGCGACATCAACGGGCGCGGCGCCTTCACCCATACCTCCTACAACGACTTCGAAATCGTCGCCGATAATGTGATCGATGGCGGCAGGCGCTCGATTGCGGGCCGGATTCCGGTTTATGGCCTGTTCATCGATCCGCCGCTGGGCCGCATCGGCATGAGTGAGGCCGAGGTCCGCAAATCGGGCCGCAAGGCGCTGATGGGCGTGATGCCGATGGCCAGGGTCAGCCGCGCCAAGGAGCGGGGCGAAACGCAGGGGCTGATGAAGGTGCTGGTCGATGCCGAGAGCAAGCAGGTTCTCGGTGCTGCCATCCTGGGTATCGGCGGCGACGAGGTGGTTCATTCGCTGCTGCAACTGATGGCGGCGGGCACGCCCTATCCGACCATGATGTACACGGTGCATATCCACCCGACGGTGAGCGAACTGATCCCGACGCTATTGGCGGATTTGAAGCCGCTGGTGTGAGGCGTCGAACAGGCATTGCTCACAACTCCCCGTAGGCGACCGCCATGCCGCGGCCGCGGGCCTTGGCGGCGTAGCAGGCGGCATCGGCTTCGCCCATGAAGCCGAGGGGTGAGGCAGGGCGGCCGGTGACCATGGTCAGGCCCACGCTGGCGCCGATGTGATAGGTGCGGCCGGCCCAGGTGAAGGCGAGCGCGGCGATGGCGCGCACCACTTTTTCGGCGATGCGCTGGCCCACTTCGGCCGGACAGTCATTGAGCAGTACGGCAAATTCGTCGCCGCCGATGCGGGCCGCCACGTCGTGGCTGCGGCAGGAGCCGCGAATGGTCTGTGCCACCTGCTTGAGCAGGGCGTCGCCGGCGGCGTGGCCGGCATTGTCATTGACCGGCTTGAAGCGGTCGAGGTCGATATAGAGCAGGCAATGGCGGCGGCCGCTGTCGCGCGCCGAGCCGATGGCGCCGTTCAGCGCGCGCTCGAAGGCCGCCCGGTTGGGCAGGCCGGTCAGGTCGTCATGGGTGGCCGAATGGGCCAGTTCGCGCTGCATGGCGCGGCTCTGCGTCACGTCCTGGAACACCAGTACGGCGCCGGTCAACTTGCCCGATGGCGTGCGCACCGGGGCGGCGGTGCAGCGGATATCGCGCTCGCTGCCGCTCTTGCCGACCAGGATCATGTCGTCGTCCAGATGTGCCGGCTGATCGGTGGCAAGGCAAATGGCCACGGGGCAGTCCTGGGCCTCCCCGGTTACGCCATCGCGCAGGATGAAAACGTCCCGGACTTCTTTGCCGACCGCGGCGGTCGAACTATAGCCGGTCAGCAGTTCGGCGGCCGGATTCATGAACACGATGCGCCCGTTTTCGTCGGTCGAGATCATGCCATCGGCGATGGAATCGAGGGTAACACGCAGGCGTTCCTTTTCGGCCGCCAGTTCCAGCTCGATGGTCTTGAGGCGGGTAATGTCGGTATCGGTGCCCAGGGTGCGCACGGCATTGCCCTGCTCGTCCCACTCCACCGGCTTGCCGCGGCTGAGAATCCAGATGTAGCTGCCGTCGCGGGTGCGCTCGCGATATTCGAGCGCGTCAAAGCTGGCATCGCCCTGATCCTGCCGGTCGACATTGTCCATGACATGCTTGAGGTCATCGGGGTGGATGCGGGCCAGCCACTTGGCCTGGTCGCCATCCACGTCCTCGTCGGGCGGAATGCCGCGCATGACGCGCCACATGCGCGAATAGAACATGGTGTCGGTGCGGATATCATGGTCCCAAACGCCCTGGCGCGCGCTTTCCAGCGCGAAATTCCAGCGGCTTTCGGAATGGGCGAGGGCCTCTTCGGCTTTCTTCTGCAATTCGATGCTGGTGATCTGGGTGATGAGATAGAGCGGCTGCCCGGTCGTGTCCGAGCGCAGCACCGAGGCAGCGACCATCACCCAGAGCGGGCCGCCATCGGCATGGCGGAAGCGGTGCTCGCCGCGATATTCGCCGGCCTCGCCCCGCATCAGCAGGCTCAGCCGCTGCCGGGCGGCGGCGCTGTCATCGGGATGGATCAGCTCGAGGATATTGTCATCGGCGGCTTCATCGATGCGGTGCCCCAGCAGATCGACAAAGGCGCGGTTGGCATAGACCATGCGGCCGTCCATTTCGGACACCACCATGCCGACCGCGGCATTGTCGACGATCTTGGCCAGCATCGAGCCGATCCGCTCGAAGCGGAGGATGGTCGGGGCGGCATTTTTCGACGTGCGGGCGGACATAGGCCCACTCTGCGCGACACTCTCTTAATAACTGGCTTAAGCGGGGTTACACGTCGCGCGATGTGATGAAGTCACTCTCGGTGGACAGGCCATGCCATTCGGAGGGAACGTCGCTGTCGAAGATCAGCGTATAGGGGCCCTTGTAGCCGGCCTCCTCGGCCAGGGTGACGCAGGCGCCATAGTCGGCTTCGTCGAGATCGCCATCGATGAAGCTGGCCTTGGCATGGCAGAGTTCGGCCCGGCCGAAGATCGACTTGAGATCGGCATATTTGGTTGCCCCGCCCCAATTGCCGAAATCGCCCAGGAGGCCGACGCGGCCATCGAGCTTGTCGAGCAGATAGTGGACATGGGCAGGCTCGGCCAGCAGGTCGAACCAGTTCTCGGTGACGAGACGTACCGATGAGCCGGCATTGCCATCGGCCAGCGCGGTCAGAGCCTTGACCGAGCGGTCGAGCGCATCGCGGGTCGGCTTCTGCTTGCCAGCGATGATGCGGGCATTGTCGGCGCCCAGCTCATTGGCAGTCTCGATCCAGCTCGCAACCCATGCGGTATCGCGGGCGCCATGCTCGGGATGGCTGATATCGCCGGCATCGATCAGCAGCGTCTGCAGCCGGACATTGGAAATCTTGAGCTGGTCACGCAGTTCGCCCAGATAGACCTTGTCGCGGCTGCGCAGGTGGAAGGAGACGATTTCGAGGCGGTGATAACCGTGATTGGCCAATACCGAAGGCAGGCCGAGCAGGGATTCCTCGCCCTCGCCATAGGCCTGCTGTTCCGCCCCGATCTCGGTGGTGGTGAGGTCGTGCGGATAGATCGCGCCCAGCAGGCGGTGCAGCGACCAGGTGGAAACGGCGATACGGTCGGGGCTGACACGGGCCATTGTTCGGGCTCTCCTGTTTATGGCGGTTCTACATGTTCCGCAGTTCGAATTCGAAGGTCTTGAGCAGGCGATCGCCGGATTTGAAGTCGATGCGATAATCGCCCTCGGGATCGCCATCCGCCACGCACCAGCCGCTCCAGATCCAGCCATCCTCGGGCGTAAGGGTCAGCGGGGTCGTGGCGGTGCGCTGGTCGTCGGAAATGACCGTGAGGCTGCCTTCGCCGAGGCCCCAGCTCGCAGGCGCTGCGGGCAGGGTGTAGATTTCGGTTACCTCCACCGCGCCCTTCACCTTGCCGAGGCGCAGGTGCCAGTCGTAGCAGGTGCCCGCGAGCAGCGGCACCAGCGTCGTGCTTTCGACGACGTCATCCTGCCCCGGTGCGCGGGGCACCGAGATCGTGAAGTCACTGTCCAGCACCGTCTGGGCCAAAGCGGGCTGCGCCAGGGTGAGCAGGCTCAAAATCGACAATAGTCTCTTCATGCCGGCCCTCCCTGGCGCCCTGGCTGTCAGTTGGCCCACTCGCCGCCGCGCATCACCGGCTCGGTGCTGCCATCGGCATGGACGCCGTCGATGTCGATCTTGTCGCTGCCGATCATCCAGTCGATGTGGATGTTGGAGGTGTTGCCGCCCTGGGCGGAAATCTGGTCCTGGGTGAGGTTCTTGCCGCCCACGAAGCAGTCCGAATAGCACTGGCCCTGCGCGATGTGGCAGGAGGCGTTTTCGTCGTAGAGCGTGTTGAAGAACAGGATGCCTGAGGCCGAAATCGGCGAGGAATGCGGCACCAGGGCCACTTCGCCCAGGCGGCGGCCGCCTTCATCGGTATCGAGCACCTTGTTGAACAGGTCGCCGTTCTTGCTCGCCTTGAACTCGACCAGCCTGCCGCCCTCGAAGCGGGCCTGCATGTCCTCGATCAGCGCGCCATTGTGGCTGAGCGGCTTGGTGCCGGACACATGGCCTTCCACGCGCAGCTTGTGTGGCGTGGTGAACACTTCCTCGGTGGGAATGTTGGGGTTGCAGGTAATGCCGTTCTTGGCTTCCGAAGCACCGCCCTTCCAGCGGTGACCATCGGCCAGGCCGACCGTGAGGTCGGTGCCGGGGCCGGTATATTTGAGGGCGGAGAAGCTCTTGCCGTTGAGCCAGGTCCAGCGCGCCTTGAGATTGGCATTGTGCTCCTTCCAGGCGGCGATGGGATCGTCCTGATCGACGCGCGATGCCTTGAAGATGGCGTCGGCCAGCTTGGTCACCGCTTCTTCCTCGCTGTCATTGGGGAAGACCAGCCTGGCCCATGCGGCGCTGGGATAGGAGACGATATTCCAGTTGATATCGAAGCCGGTGATGAGCTGGAGGGCAGGCTTATAGGCGGCCGAATTGGCACGCATGGCGCGGCTCACCTTGTCCGGATCCTGCCCGGCCAGCATCATCGGGTTGTCGCCGGCAATGGCGAGGCGCGCCGCGTTGCCCTTGAAGGCTTCCGCCATCCCCGAATAGAGCCAGCCCGCCGCCTTGTCGAAGCTGGCGCTATTGGCATGCTTGTAGCGGGCCAGGGTGGCTTCCTCGTCGGAATAGATGGTGGTGACGACGCCCGCGCCGGCCCTGTAGGCATGCTCGGTGATGCGGCGGACCAGCGGGGCGGCGGTCATCGGCGCGGTCATCACCAGATCCTGGCCCTCGGCCAGTTGCAGGCCCACCTTGATGGCAACCTGGGCGAGCTTGTCGAGCTTGACGGGATCGATGGTCATTTGGGCGAATGCCTCTTGGTTTTGAATCGGTTGGGGCGGAGGGTAATCCCGGAAGGGGGCGCTGCGCCACCCGGAGGGCGGGGAAATTTGCTGGCGGCGATCTATCAGTCGTTCTTCCCTCCCCCTTGTGGGGAGGGATCGAGGGTGGGCTGAGTCACGGCGCTGTGTTTGCGGAACCATACTCCCGCCCTCCCCCTAAGGGGGAGGGTGGGGCCGGTGGCGCCCAATCTCTGTGTCTTTCCTGCATCATCTGTTGCAACGCTGCAAAATACCCCGTTGGCAAGTCCGAACGGTTTCGCTACAAAACGTCCACCGCTTCAGATCGAACAAGGGAGGCGTTGTATGGCAGGCACATTCACCGAACTCCCCATGGGCGACACACGACGTTAGGTCGTCGCCATCCGCGGCCCGCCAAACAGGCCAGCCGCCCGCGGTTCTTCTCTTCATCACAGCCCAATTGATCTGACGGGGATCATTTCGTCCTCCGTTCCGGCTGTGCCTTTCATCCCCTGCTTTTGAGGGCCGGTTGCCGGATAACGGGACCGGGCTGCCAATATGAGTCGCAAGAAACTCGATTTCCGCGCCGATGCCTATCGCAACGTGCTCGGCTTTACCTTCCGCCACTGGTCCGGCAGGCTGCCGCTGGTCGGCGTCATCTGCGCGCTGGTCATCGCCTCGACGCTGGCCGAAGTCATGGTGCCCATGTTTTCGGGTCAGATCGTCGATGCCATTGCCGGCGGGACGAATGGTGGCGCCGATGCTGCCCTGCGGGCCTTCGCCATCGTGGTCGGCCTGGGGCTGACCAGCGTGGTGCTGCGCTGGTTCATCTTCCAGGGCGTCATCCGCCTGACGCTGCGGATGATGGCCGATATCGTCAATAACGGCTTCCACCGGGTGCAGCGCTTCTCGACCGACTGGCATGCCAACAGCTTTGCCGGTTCGACCGTGCGCAAGATCACCCGTGGCATGTGGGCGCTGGATTCGCTCAATGACGTGCTGCTGGTGGCGCTGCTGCCATCGGTGGTCATGCTGGTGGGCGCGACGGTGATCCTGGGCTCCTACTGGCCGGTCATGGGTCTCGTCGTGGGGCTGGGCTCGGTCGTCTATATCGGCGTCACCGTGGCGCTCTCCATGGGTTTCGTGTCGCCGGCGGCGAGCCTGGCCAATGCCTGGGACACGCGCCTTGGCGGCGCGCTGGCCGATGCGGTGAGCTGCAACTCGGTGGTCAAGGCCTTTGGCGCCGAAACGCGCGAGGAATCCCGCCTGCGCCACGTGCTGGGCAAGTGGGACACCCGCACCCGCCGCACCTGGAAGCGCGGCACGCTGAGCGGCACTATCCAGGGCTTCATGATGGTGACGATGCAGGCCGGTATTCTCGGCACCGGGTTGCTGATGTGGCAGCGCGGGCTGGCAAGTCCGGGCGACATCACCTTCGTCCTGGCCATGTTCTTCGTGCTGCAGGGCTACCTGCGGGACGTGGGCCAGCATATCCGCAACCTGCAGCGGGCGGTGAATGACATGGAGGAACTGGTGGCGCTCGACAGGACGCCGCTGGGGATCGATGACAGAGCCGACGCCAAGGCCATTGCCATCGGCAAGGGCGAGATCGCTTTCGATCGCGTGACCTTCCAGTATGGCGCCCACCCGACGCCGCTCTATCGCGATTTCTCGGTCACCATCGCGCCGGGCGAACGTGTGGGCCTGGTGGGTCATTCGGGCTCGGGCAAGACCACCTTCGTCAAGCTGATCCAGCGGCTTTACGACGTGAAGTCCGGCGCCATCACCATCGACGGGCAGAACATCGCCGAAGTGGAGCAGGCCAGTCTGCGCGGCCAGATTGCCATCGTGCAGCAGGAGCCCATCCTGTTCCACCGCACGCTGGCCGAGAACATCGCCTATGCCCGTCCCGACGCCACGCGCGCCGAGATCGAGCTGGCGGCAATGCAGGCCAATGCGCATGACTTCATCCTCGACCTGCCCAAGGGCTACGAGACCCTGGTCGGCGAGCGGGGCGTGAAGCTGTCGGGCGGGGAACGCCAGCGTGTCGCCATTGCGCGGGCCTTCCTGGCCGATGCGCCGGTGCTGATCCTGGACGAGGCGACATCGAGCCTCGACAGCGAGAGCGAGGTGCAGATCCAGCAGGCGATGGAACGGTTGATGGTGGGACGCACGACCCTGGTTATCGCCCACCGGCTGTCGACAGTGCGGGCCCTGGACCGGCTGCTGGTCTTCGACAAGGGCAGGATTGTCGAGGAGGGCGACCACGACCAGCTCATCCGCCTCAAGGGGGGCATCTATCGCCGGCTGTTCGAACGGCAGGCGCTGGAGCTGACCAAGGGGTTGGTGGCGTAAATGGAAGCGCCGGGGTGTGAGCCCCGGCGTTTTTGTTGAACTATCGTGCCCCGCCCTCCTTCGACAAGCTCAGGATGGTTCGAGGCGTGAAGAACGCGCACCTCACCATGAGGGTTACTTTGAACGCGGTGCTCCAACAGTCCTCATGGTGAGGCGGGAGCGTAGCGCCCCTCGAACCACGAGGGCGTGGCTGGATGCTGTCACACCACGTCCAGCGTCACGTCGAACCCCTTCCGCGACACTTCGCTATAGGGGCAGATCACATGCGCCCTCTTGATGATGTCTTCGGCCTTGGCCTTGTCCATGCCGGGAATGTGGGCCTTGAGGGCGGCTTCGATCCAGAAGCCTTCGCCGTCCTCGCGGTCCTTGAAGCTGACTTCGGCGGTGACGGTGGCGTCTTCGGGGATCTTGTCGCCGCTCTTGCGGGCGGCGGCCTTCATCGCGCCGAGGAAGCAGGCCGAATAGCCGACGGCGAAAAGCTGCTCGGGATTGGTGCCGCGGGCGCCGTCGCCGCCGATTTCCCTGGGCGTGGTCAGGGTGACGTCCAGCACGCCGTCATCGGTGGCGCCGTGGCCGGAACGGCCCCCGGTGGAAGTGGCGCGCGCGGTGTACATGATCTTGGGCATGAAACGTCTCCTGAAAACAAGTGAAGGCCTACTCCAGCATGAAAGTGTGGAGCGCGAAAGACATATGCCGATTGCCTGCCCTTTGGCGAACAATGCCTTCGGCACCTGGCCGATGGCGGAACCGGCGGTCTGGCCTATATGCTGGACAGAACAATCGGGAAGACCGCCATGATCGACACCTCCGTCCAGACCAATGTGAAATCCAAGCCCGTCCTGCCGCTGGCCACGACGCTGGGCGCCGTGCATATCGCCGTGGCCGACCGGAGCAAGGCGCTCGCCATCTGGCAGGATGTGGTGGGCCTCGACCTCATCGCCGAGGCCGACAATGAACTCGTGCTGGGTGCCGGCGGCAAGCCGTTGATCGTGCTGGAAACCGGCGCGGTGCGGCCGGTCGTGCCGCGCACGATCGGACTTTATCACGTCGCCATCCACGTACCTGGTCGAGCCGACCTGGCGCAGATGGCCGTGCGGGCCCTGCAGCGCAATGTGCGGATTTCGCCGACCGACCATCTGGTCAGCGAGGCCATCTATCTGTGGGACCTCGACGGCAATGGCATCGAGATCACCTTCGAGACGCCATGGCGCGGCACGCTGGGCGACCCCGAAAAGGGCGAGACCTACGCGGTGACCGCAGATGGCAGGCCTCATTCGGGGCGCGACCCGATCGATATGGATGGCCTGCTGGCCGAGCTGGGCACCGCGCCGGTGCTGGTGGCGCGCATGCCCGCCGGTACGCGGATCGGGCATGTGCATGTGCATGTCAACGACCTGCAACAGGCGATGGATTTCTATCGCGACGTCATCGGCTTTGCCGGCTTCCTGTTGATCCATTCCTTCGGCATGGGCGATGTCGGGCTCGACTATATGCCCCATACCGTCGCCTTCAACATCTGGTCGGGGCCTAATGCGGGATTGCCCTCTGCCGGTGCGGCGGGCCTGCGCTGGTTCACCATCGTCGTGCCCGATGCGCAGACGCTGGACGGCGTGAAGGCGCGGCTGGCTGACGCCAAGGCGCCGGTTTCGCCGGTAGACGGCGGGATCGAGACGCAGGACCCGTTCGGCAACCGGATCCGGGTGCTGGTAGGGTAGTTCAGCCACAAGGCGGTTCCCTCCCTATGATGGGGAGGGAAGCCCGTTTCGTGCTTGGGAGGAAATATGCGCACAGCCGAGGATATTCTTCGCTTCTGGTTCGTGGAACACGGCATGGATGACTGGTTCGGCGGCAAGGCGGAATTCGATGCGGCGCTGGCCGCCGAATTTGCCGGGACGCATCCGAAAGTGGCGCTGGGCGAGGCCTGGGAATGGCGCCGGACGTCCGAGGGACGGCTGGCCGAGATCATCGTGCTGGATCAGTTTTCCCGGCAGCTGCATCGCGGCTCGGCCGAGGCCTTCGCGCAGGACAGGATGGCTGTGGCGCTGGCGCAGGAGGCCATCGCGGCGGGTGCAGACCAGGCGATTCCGATGGAGCGGCGCATGTTCCTGTTCATGCCCTTCATGCATGCGGAATCGCTGGTGATCCAGGAGGAGGGCTGCAAGCATTTCGCCCAGTTCGGCGAGGAACTGATGAAATTCATGACCGGGCACCGTGACTGCATCGCGCGGTTCGGGCGGTTTCCATTCAGGAACAAGGCGCTGGGGCGCGTGAGCACGCCGCAGGAAGTGGCGTATATGGAAGAGCAGGGGGATCGTGTGTTTTGATTGGCGTTGGTGGTGTGGCGGCATCCCCCTCATCCGGCGCTGTGCGCCGCCTTCTCCCCGATGGGGAGAAGAATAGTAGACACCGAGTCCTCTTATTCCTCTCCCCATCGGCGAGAGGGTGGATCGCCCGAAGGACGCCTATTGCACCAGCTTCGGATCGACCAGCGCGCCCTTCTGCCCGATGACCACGCCGGCCACGCGGTGGCCTTCTTCCGCGGCTTCCTGCAATGATTTTCCCGCCAGCCGCGCGCTCAGATACGCGCCATTGAAGCTGTCACCCGCGCCGGTGGCGTCGACCACCTTGGCTCCGGGTTGCGGGGCGACTCTCACCCGTTCCCACGCCGTGGCAATCAAGGCTTCGCCGGCCCCGTCCTTGACCACGACTTCCTCGACGCCCAGTTCGAGATAACGGTCGGCCGTATCATCGACGCTCGTGTCGCCGAAGAGCGGGGCCTCGTCGCCATGGGTGGGCAGGACCACGTCGCACATCGTGGCTGCGGCCGTAAGCACCGACGTCATGACGCGCGGACTGGTCCACAGAGCCGGGCGGATATTGGTGTCGAACACCACCCTGGCGCCGGCGTCGCGTGCCCGGACGATGGCGCCGAGCAGCCTGCCGCGGGCGCGGGGCGCGAGGATGGCCAGGGTGATGCCCGAGAAATAGACCATGCTGGCGCCCTTGACGGCAGCGGCCAGCGCTTCCTTGTCATCGGCCAGCAACTTGGCGGCGGAGGTGTCGCGCCAATAGGTGAAGTGGCGGTCGCCCTTTTCCTGGTGGATCAGGTAGAGACCGGGACGGCGGCCGGGCACGGTGCTGATATGGCTGGTGCCGATATCGTTGGCATCGAGGAACGCACGGATGTCGCCGGAATAGCGGTCTTCCCCGAGGCCGGTGAAATAATCCACCGACCAGTCCTTGCCGAGCAGCGCGCGCATATACCAGGCGGTATTGAGCGTATCGCCGGCATAGCCAAGGCGATATTGGCGATCCTCGCCGCCACTCATCTCGATCATGCATTCACCAATGCTGACGAAACGCTGCTGTGCCAAAATGCTGCTCTCCCTTGTTGCGCAAGGCTTATGCCGGTAAAGCCCGGAGGCCCGCAAGCTACTATCTTCCATACAAGATCGGAAGGCATTATGGTGCCCCCGATTTCACCCCCGGAGACTGCCATGACGCGCCTCAGCGCCAGCACTTTTGCCAATGCCCCCGCCGGCGTGCGCCTGCCCGACTACGATCGCAGCCAGATCACGCCGGGCATCGTGCATCTGGGCATCGGCGCGTTCCACCGGGCGCATATGGCTGTCTATGTCGACGACCTGCTGAGGGACAATCCCGATTGGGCCATTGTCGGCGCGAGCCTCCGCCGGCCGGACACCAAGGAAGCGCTGGAGCCGCAGGACGGGCTCTATACCGTGGCCGTGCGCGATGCGGCGGGAACGCATCCGCGCATCATCGGTTCGATCATCAAGGTGCTCGATGCCAATACGCAGCGTGAGGAATTGCTGGCGCTGATGGCCAGCCCACAAATCCGCATCGTGTCGCTGACCGTGACCGAAAAGGGCTATTGCCACGACCCGGCGACGGGCGAGCTGGACCAGCGCCACCCCGATATTGTGCATGACCTGGCCCATCCCGCCACGCCGAAATCGGCACCGGGCATGCTGGTGGAGGCCCTGGCGCGACGGCAGGCGGCGGGCATTGGGCCGTTTGCGGTGATGAGCTGCGACAACCTGCCGAGCAATGGCGAGACGGTGCAGCGCATCGTGACGAAGTTTGCCAGCCTGCGCGATGCCGCGCTCGGTGCCTGGGTCGGGAAGGTGGCCTTTCCCGGAACCATGGTGGACCGCATCGTGCCCTCGACCACCGATGCCGATCGCGCAACGGTGGCCGGGCTGATCGGCGCCGAGGATGCCTGGCCGATCATGACCGAGCCTTTTACTCAGTGGGTGATCGAGGATCATTTCCCCGATGGCCGCCCGCCCTTCGAAAGGGCCGGCGCGCAACTGGTCAAGGACGTCGAGCCGTTCGAGCGCATGAAGCTCAGGATGCTCAATGGCAGCCACTCAACCATGGCCTATCTCGGCTATCTCTCGGGCTACGAGTATATTTCCGACGTCATGGGCGACGCCGATTTCGTCAAGCTCATCCATGGGCTGATGACCCAGGAGGCCATGCCGACGCTGGATATGCCGGGAGTCGATCTCGGCGCCTATCGCGACCAGTTGCTGGATCGCTTCCGCAATCCGGCGCTGCAGCATCGCACCTGGCAGATCGCCATGGATGGGTCGCAGAAATTGCCCCAGCGCCTGCTTGGCACCATCCGCGAGCGCCTCAAGGCCGGGCAACCATTCGAGCGGCTCGGGCTCGGGGTGGCGGCATGGATGCGCTATGTCACCGGCATAGACGAGAAGGGCGAGAACATCGACGTGCGCGACCCGCTGGCCATGCGGATGATGGCGATTGCCGCGGATGCAGGAGACGATGCCGAGGCGCTGTATGAGGGGCTGGTCGGACTGACTGAGGTATTCGGCAGCGACCTGGCGGAGAACCAGGCGTTTGGCGAGACAGTGGCGACCCACCTCGATGACCTGTTCGAGCTGGGGGTGAAGGAGACGGTGCGGGGCGTGGTGGAGAGCCACTGAGCCTTCTTCCCCTCTCCCTCAGAGGGAGAGGGTGGGTTTCCGCGTCCAGCGGAAACCGGGTGAGGGGTCCTGCGCTCGCCCATGCTTCAATGCTCGTGGAAGCAACCCCTCATCCGCCCTTCGGGCACCTTCTCCCTCATGGGGAGAAGGGTGACGACCAATGGTTCGGTGTCGGGCTTAAACCCGTCCCTCCATGGCCCGGTCGAAAATCTCCAGTGCGCGAGCCTTCGTCAGCTCGATAGGGTTGCCGCCCGCCGTGGGGTCGACAATGGCCATGTCGCCGATCAGGTCGCGCTGGCTGGCGTCGACCTTGAACTGGGCCAGCGTGTGCGGCACGTCCAGCCGCATGCGCAGGCCGATGACGGCGTGCTGGAAGGCCTCGAAGCTGGAGGCGAGGCCGAGATAGGCGGCGAGGCGCGCGATGCGGGCCTCGATGGCGGGTTTGTTGACCGCCAGCACATAGGGCATGAAGACCGCATTGGTCATGCCGTGATGGGTGTCGTAGAGCGCGCCGACCGGATGGCTGAGCGCGTGGATGGCGCCGAGCCCCTTCTGGAAGGCGGTGGCGCCCATGGCGGCGGCGCTCATCATGTGGCCGCGCGCTTCGACATTACCCGGATCGGCATGGACCTTGGGCAGGTTCTCGAAGACGAGGCGAATACCTTCCACCGCAATGCCGTCAGCCATGGGGTGATAGCCGGGGGCGCAATAGGCTTCGAGGCAGTGGGCGAGGGCGTCCATGCCGGTGCCCACGGTGATGAATTTGGGCATGCCGACGGTCAGCTCGGGATCGGCAATGACAACTTTCGGCATCATCAGCGGGTGGAAGATGACTTTCTTGGTGTGGGTCGTTTCATCGGTGATGACGCCGGCGCGGCCGACTTCCGAGCCGGTGCCGGCAGTGGTCGGCACGGCGATGATGGGGAAGATGCCCTTGGGATCGGCGCGGGTCCACCAGTCGCCAATATCCTCGAAATCCCACATCGGGCGGGTCTGGCCGGCCATGAAGGCGATGACCTTGCCGACGTCCAATCCAGAACCGCCGCCAAAGGCGATGACGCCATCGTGGCCGCCCTCGCGCAGCACCCTGATGCCGGCTTCGACATTGGCCGAGATGGGATTGGGCTTCACATCGGCAAAGACACCGACCGGGATGCCGGCATCCCTAAGGAGCGTCAGCGTATTCTGGGTAACCGGCAGGCTGGCGAGCCCGGCATCGGTGACCAGCAGGGGCTTGGTTATGCCCGCGGTCTTCAGCGCCTCGGGCAGTTCGGCGATGCGGCCTGGGCCGAATTTGACTGCGGTGGGGTAGTTCCAGTTAGCTTTGGTCATTGTGGCCTCGTTTAATTTCTCCCCGCAAACTCGGTGTCATCCCGGCCTTGAGCCGGGATCCATCCTGGGATTTCTCACCTGCCGCCAGGTGGTTCGTTCGATCGACCTTGCGGCTGCGGCTCAATCTCGGGATGGACCCCGGCTCAAGGCCGGGGTGACATCGAGGACGGGGCGGGTCTGGGTGCACTACACCCGCTTCAAATGATAGCTCTTCGGCTGGGTCAGGTTTGCGTAACCGATCTCGCTCAGCGCCCCACCCTTGCCGGTATCCTTGACCCCGGTCCAGACCAGCGCCGGATCGAGATAGTCGCACCTGTTGGCGAAGACCGTGCCGGTTTCGACCTGTGCGCCCAGCCGCGCCGCTGCGTCGATATCCTGCGTCCAGATCGAGGCGGTGAGGCCATAGGGGCTGTCATTCATCAGGGTCACGGCTTCGGCGTCGTCGGCCACCTTCATGATGCCGACCAGGGGGCCGAAGCTCTCCTCGCGCATGACCGACATCTGGTGGTTGACGTTGGTCAGCACTTCGGGCGCGAGGTAGGGCGAGCCCGGCTTGTCCAGTTCATGCCGGGAGTTCAGATGCCGCGTGGCGCCGCCACGGATGGCCTCATCGGTCTGCTGGCGCACATGGTCGGCGAAATTGCCGCGCGCCATGGGGCCGACAATGGTGTCGGGGTCGAGCGGATTGCCGAGCGTCCAGCCCTTGGCATTGTCGATGAAGCGCTCGACGAAACTGCCATAGACGGCTTCATGCACATAGATGCGCTCGACGCCGCAGCAGCTCTGGCCGGAATTGAAGAAACTGCCACCGACGAGGTTTTCGACCGCATTGTCGAGATCGGCATCGGCCCGCACATAGGCCGGGTCCTTGCCGCCCAGTTCGAGGCCCAGCGTGGCGAAGGTGCCGGCGGCGGCCTTTTCGATGCGGCGGCCGCCTTCCACTGAGCCGGTGAAATTGATGTGGTCGATCTGGCCTGAGGCGATCAGCTTTTCGGTATCGGCATGGCCGAGCACCAGGTTCTGGAACAGGCCGGCGGGCAGGCCGGCGCTTTCGGCTGCGGCGGCGAAGCGCTCACCCACCAGCAGGGTCTGGCTGGCATGCTTGAGGATGATGGCATTGCCGGCCATCAGGCCCGGCACGATGGAATTGACCGCTGTCAGGAAGGGGTAGTTCCATGGCGCGATGACCATTACGGTGCCCAGCGCCTCGCGGGTGATATAGCGCGTGAAGCCCGCCTTCTCGGGCCGCATCGATGGGGCCAGTGCCTCGGTGGCCAGGTCGATCATATAGCGGCTGCGCTCCTCGACGCCGCGCTTCTCGCCGCCGAAGCGGATCGGCCGGCCCATCTGCCAGGCGAGCTCGGGCACGATGTCGTCATTGGCAAGCAGCAGCGCATCGACGAAATGCGTCAGGATCTTCTGGCGCTCGGGCACGGTGGTCTCGCCCCAGGCGCGACGGCCCGCCTTGGCGCGGATCACGGCGCTGTCGATCTCGGCCGCTGTGGCCAGGGGGCGCTCGGCATAGACGCTGCCGTCGATGGGAGAGATGATCTTGACCGTCTCGGTCATGGCTTGCCTTTCGCTCGGACTGGCGGAGGCCTAATGCCTGCCGCGCGATTTGCCTATCCACCACGTCATTACCCGGCTTGTCCGGGTAATCCACGTATCCGCAGAGGGGGATGGCTCAATGGATTGCCGGGACGTTGGGGGTGGAATGGGGTTTTGCCAAGACCATCAGCTCCGCTCAAACCCGCGTTTCAGCTCCCAGTCGGTCACCCGCCGGTCATACTCGAACTGCTCCCACTCCGCAGTATGCACATAATGGGCGACGACGTCCTCGCCGAAGGCGTCTGCGAGCATGACAGAGCGCTTGAGATTGTCGGTGGCGTCGCGCAGGGTCTTGGGAATTTCCCGCAGTTGCTCTGTCACATAGGCGTCGCCGACGAATGCCGGTTCAAGCGGCATCTTGTCCTCGATGCCCTTGATGCCGGCTGCGAGCAGGGCGGCGATGGCGAGGTAGGGATTGAGGTCGGCGCCGCCCATGCGGCATTCGACGCGGATGGATTTGGAATGTTCGCCACAAAGGCGGAAGCCGGCGGTGCGGTTATCGGGCGACCAGATCGCCTTGGTGGGCGCGAACGTACCGGCCTGGAAGCGCTTGTAGCTGTTGATATAGGGCGCGAGGAACCAGGTGATGTCGCGGGCATAGGCGAGCTGGCCGGCCATGAAATGCTTCATGACGGCGCTCATGCCGCGCTCGTCCTTGCTGTCGACGAACATCGGCTTGCCGGACTTGTCGGCCAGCGACATGTGGATGTGGCTCGATGAGCCGGCGAGCGAATAGTCCCACTTGGCCATGAAGGTCACGGCCTTGCCCTGGGCCCAGGCGATTTCCTTGGTGGCGTTTTTCAGCACCACATGGCGGTCGGCCATGGTGAGGGCATCGGCGTATTTGACGTTGATCTCTTCCTGCCCCGGACCCCATTCGCCCTTGGAGCTTTCGACCGGAATCCCCGAGGCCTGCAGGTGCTTGCGCAGGGCGCGCATCACGCCTTCTTCCTTGGTGGTCTGGAAGATGTGGTAATCCTGGATATAGGCGCCTGATGTCTGCGCGCGGGCATGACCCTTTTCGCTGATCGTGCGGTAGTCCTCATCGAACAGGTAGAATTCGAGCTCGGTCGCGGCATTGGCGGTGTAGCCCATGGCGGCAAGGCGCTCGATCTGGCCCTTGAGGATGGCGCGCGGGCTATGCGGGATCGGCTCGTGATGGTGGTGATCGCTGAGGTCGCAAAGCACGATGGCCGTGCCGTCGAGCCAGGTGGCCTTCATCAGCGTGGCGAGGTCCGGCTTCATGACGAAATCGCCATAGCCCTTGCCCCAATTGGCGGCCGCGTAGCCGGGCACCGGCTCCATGTCGATGTCGTCGGCGAGGAGGTAGTCGCAGCCATGGGTTTCATCATTGGCGACTTCGAGGAAATACTCGGCCTGGAAGCGCTTGCCGATCATGCGGCCCTGCATGTCGGGAAAGGCGACGAGCACGGTATCGATGCTGCCCGCGGCGACGTCCTTCTTGAGATCGGCGAGGGTGTAGGGCATTGGATTCTCCTCGGTATTTTTGATCCACCCACCGCGTCATCCCCGCGAAACCGGGGATGACGCGGTGTGCAAGGAGGTTCCCGCTTTCGCGGGAATGACTCGCTGACTAGGCCTTGTGCTCGAGCGCGAACTCTTCTTCCGGCGACATGATCAGCTTATGGCGGCCAATCAGGGCGAAGTAGGCAATGCCCACCGCGCACCACAGCACCACCCAGATCACGCCCTTGTAGAAGTTCGGATCCTGCAACTGGTAGAACAGGGTCACGGCCGCGATGATCACGGTGAGCACGGCGCCCGGAATACCCACGGGCGAGCGGAACGGGCGCTCGATATTGGGCAGCTTGCGCCGTAGGATGATGAAGCTCAGCGCCTGCATGATGTAGCTCAGCATGGCTCCGAACACGGCCATGTTGAGCAGTACCGAGCCGATGATGTCGTCACCGAGCTGGGTTTCACCCGCGCCGCCGCCGCCATTGACGAACCAGATCACCAGCATGACCGCCAGGCCGAGCAGGGCGCCCGAGATCATGGCCAGATGTGGCGTCTTGTACTTCGGATGCGTGACCGAAAGGGCCGACGGGAAATAGCCGGCGCGGCTGAGCGAATAGATCTGCCGGCCCTGCGCATAGAGGATGGTATGGAACGAGGCGACCAGGCCGATCAGGGCTACGATGCCGAATAGCGGCGCGGCACCTTCGCCATAGATGGCCCGGATACCGTCAAGCGCCGGTTCGAGCGAGGAGCCGAGCGCAAAGCTGCCGACGCCCGGGATCGAGGGGTTGAGCAGCACGATCATGAATGCGCTGAGCAGCAGCGTACAGAAGCCGAGCAGGATGCCCTTGGGCATGTCGCGCTTGGGATCGACCGATTCCTCTGCGGCCAGTGGCACCTGCTCGATGGCAAGGAACAACCAAACCGCGAAGGGCAGGGTAGCCAGCACGCCTTGCCAGCCAAAGGGGAACCACGAGCCGTTGCCTTCGGGCAGCTCGACCGCGCCACCGTCCGGGCCGACGCCGATATTGAGCGCCCAGCGGCCGAAATCGATATTGGGGAAGGCGCTGACCCAGAAGAACACCAGCCCCGCCAGCGAGATCAGCGTAACGATCAGCGTCACCTTGTAGGAGAGCGCTACGCCGTAGATGTTGAGCGCCAGGAAGATGGCGAAGAACACGATCCACAGGATCGGGTAGAGCGCCGTATCCATGCCGGTAATCGAGCCGAAATAGCCCGAGATGAAGGTGACGATCACCGCCGGAGTGAGAACATATTCGACGTTCTCGAAAAGGCCGGTGACGAAGCCGCCCCATGGCCCCATCGAGGTGCGGGCGAAGGAGTAGGCCGCGCCGGTATGGGGCAAAGCCGGGCTCATTTCGGCGATGGACGAGACGAGGCCCAGATACATGATGGCGATGATTGCGGCGGCGACCACCATGCCGCCCCAGCCGCCGGTGATGAAGCCGAAATTCCAGCCCGAGAAATGGCCCGAGATCACCGCGCCGACGCCGAGCGCCCACAGCGACCAGATGCCGGCATATCGTTCGAGGCCTCGCTTGGCGAAATAGTCCTTGTCGCGCGTCGCATAGGCGACACTGCCGACCTTCCTGGTATCAGTCATTCGTCACGTCCCCCTGAATAAGCCCACAGTTAAGTCCGGAGGGTTTCCCGGAAAAGCGTCCACTTTTCCGGTTCGGGAAACACGACCAGACGACGACTAGACATTTCGACATTCGAAGAATGGCGGAATGCTTCAAACTGCCATTGCCTCTTTGCGCGCCTGCCGCGCCGTTTCGAGGCAACGGGCCAGCCGGGTCGACCACAGGGTCACGCCGGCGGGTTCGAGGATTTCGTCGTTGCGGATTTCGATCATCGTGGCGTCGAGCCCGCGCCCGTCGCCGTGCTTTTCCAGCGTCAGCGTCACCCCGTTGAGGGCGGCATAGGGCTCGTTCCAGCCGATGTCGAGCCCCGGATCGTCGGCGGCGAGCGCATCGAGCAGCGCCTGCGTATAGCGGGTGTCGATCCCGTGGATCAGCCCGATCGGCCAGGGCCGGGCTATGTTGTGATAGACGGGGGTGAAGGAGTGCAGGCAGACCAGGACTGTGTCCTGCCCCGCATGACGCCGCGCTTCGAGCAGTGTTTCGATCGCCGCATGGTAGGGCCGATGGAAATGGTCGATCCGATACTGCCGCTCGGCCGCATCGAGATTCTCATTGGCGGCGATGCGGGTGGTTTCGGACAGCGTCCAGATCAGGTCCGGCGCGTCGAGGTCGCGATTGCAGTCGATGATGATGCGCGAAACGGTTGACTGCACCAGCGGCGCGTCCAGCAGTTCGGACAGCCGCCCGCTGACCGCCAGCGCGCCGGGATCCCAGGCGATATGGCTCAGCCGCTCGCTGGGGCTGAGGCCCATGTCGCCGTATTTCCCGGGGATGCGGTTGCTGGCGTGATCGCAGACGATGACGAAGGGCGAGCGCCCCCGCGCATTGGAAACCAGCACCGCTTTTTGACCGCTGACGTCCACAGAAAGCCCTGGCAGGATCGGTTAACTTCTGTATCAGTAGTTCCATACTGATAAAAACTGTCAATGCTGAAATCATAAATTCAGAGGGACGCATGGAGGGAAAGTCGGTCGCCGGGCGTATTCACGACGCCATTCACCGGCTGACATCAGCCGAGAAACGCGCCGCTCGGGGCCTGCTGGGCTCGTATCCGACGCTGGGGCTGGCGCCGGTCGCCGAATTCGCGCAGCAGGCAGGGGCCAGTTCCGCCACCGTGCTGCGCTTCGTTTCCCAGCTCGGCTACAGATCCTACCCCGATTTCCAGCGCGCCTTGCGCGAGGAACTGGAAGAGCGCTCCAAGTCGCCGCTGCAGCGCAGCCCGGTGAGCGGCGGCCAAGCGGGGGGTGACGAGCATTTCTTCGATCGCTTCGTCACCCAGGCTGTCGACAATCTGCGGGGCTCGGCGGCGCTGATCCCGGCGTCCGAGTTTGAAGCGGTCTGCGTGCGGCTCGCCGAGAACCGGGGCACCTGTTACCTGGCCGGTGGGCGCTTCACCGATTTTCTGGCCGGCTATATGGAGGCGCATCTGCGCCTGATCCGGCCAAGCGTGCGGCGGCTTGAGGGCCGGCCGGCGACGCGGGCGGACCAGTTGATCGACGTCAGGCCGGGGGATCTGGCCGTTATCTTCGACGTGCGCCGCTACGATCCAAGCCTTGTCGAGGTGGCCACCGACCTCGCGGCGCGGCGGGCGCAGATTGCCCTGATTACCGATGAGTGGATGAGCCCGGTCAGCCGCTTCGCCCGCTTCGTGCTGCCGTGCCGCACCGAGATAGGAAGAACCTGGGATGCCAATGGCTCGCTGTTCACGCTGGTCGAAGCGGTGATCGCCCGCACGACGGAACTGAGCTGGCCGACGGCCAGCAAGCGCATGGGATCGATCGAAAAGGGCTAGGCCAATCGTCGATTGGTCCTAGTGCTCGCCCTTTTCCAGCATCAGGAACTGCTGCGCGCCGTAAACGATCTTCAGATCGAGATCGCCTATGGCCTTGGTGTCCTTGCCCTCGAAATCCATTCCGTCCAGAACCCGGCGAATGACGTTGAGGCGTGCGCGGTTCTTGTCGTTGGAGCGGATGACGGTCCAGCGCGCATGCGGAGAATCGGTGCGGCGCAGCATTTCGTCTCGTGCCGCCGTATAGGCGTCCCACTTGCCAAGGGCTTCGAGATCGACCGGCGAGAGTTTCCAGACCTTCAGCGGATCGTGCCGGCGGTCATGAAAACGCTTGAGCTGCATTTCCTGCCCGATGGAGAGCCAGAACTTGAACAGGTGAATACCGTCATTGGTGATGCGCTTCTCGAATTCGGGCGCCTCTTCCAGGAAATGCTCGGTCTGCTCGGGCGTACAGAAACCCATGACCGGCTCGACCCCGGCCCGGTTATACCAGGAGCGGTCGAACAGCACGGTCTCGCCGCCCGCGGGAAACCAATCGACATAACGCTGGAAGTACCATTGCGTGCTTTCCCTGCTATTGGGCTTGGGCAGGGCGGCGATGATGTTGTAGCGCGGATTGAGATTTTCGAGATACCGCTTGATGGTGCCGCCCTTGCCGGCGGCGTCGCGGCCCTCGAAAACGATCATGACGCGCTCGCCGCTTCGCGCCAGATGGGCCTGCAGCAGCACCAGTTGTTTCTGCAGCGCGTACATCTGCTCTTCATAGCTGTCGTCATCCAGCTTATCTTCGTAAGGATAGCCGCCCGAACGCATGGCATGCTTCTTGATTGCCTTGGGCAGTTCGGGATTTTCAAGGTCGAAGCCGTCGAGAGGGTCGGTCACTGGTGTCTCTCCGTTGTCATCCTTACCGTGCTATGAAGGCGCCCCCGCGCGCAAGGGGCGTCGCAACTGGTTGATTCCCGGAAACAAAACATGGACGAACCGCATTCTCGCCAGCCCGTTTCCCGCCTGGCCATAGTGCTGGCGCGCCTTGCCGCGCAGGCCAGCCCGCTGGCCGGTATCTTCGGTGTTTTCGCGGTACTGGTGCTGTTTGGTGAGATTGGCGTGCTTGCGGCCTTTGTCAGTTTCCTCGTCATCATGGCCGGCGCCGCCGTGTTGCCGGGCAGCACGATCACCCTGACGCAGACGGTGGAATTGCCGCGGGCGACCGCGACCGCGGATGGCGACGCGGTTTTCGCCTTCGCCGATGCGCTGGCCGATCCCTGCCTGGTGCTGGACCGGCGTAGCGTGGCAATCCACGCCAATGCCGCGGCGCAGCGGCAGTTTCCGGCGGTGAGCAACGGCAATCCGATCACCTTCTCGCTGCGCAATCCCGACCTCGTACAGGCCATCGACCTGGCCATGCGCACCGGCACGACGCGCAGTGTCGAACTGCATGAAACCGTGCCCTCGGAAACCTGGGACAAGGTGGTGGTGTCGCCCTTGCGCCGGCCGGGCCTTGACTGGCTGGCCGACGACGCGCGGCAACTGGTAGTGACCTTCCAGAGCCTCACCGAGCTCAAGCGCGTCGAGGCCCTGCGCAGCGATTTCATCGCCAATGCCAGCCACGAGTTGCGCACGCCCCTGGCCTCGCTGCTGGGCTTCATCGATACGCTGCTGGGGCCGGCGGCCAAGGACCCTGCGGCGCGCGAAAAATTCCTCGGCATCATGCGCGGACAGGCCGAGCGCATGAGCAAGCTGATCGATGACCTGCTCAGCCTGTCGCGCATCGAGATGCACCAGCATGTGCGGCCTACCGGCAGCATCGACCTGGCGGCCCTGCTGCGCGAGGTGCGCGAGGGGCTGATGATGCAGGCCAAGGCGGCGGATGTGGAAATCCGGCTCAGCCTGTTCGAGGGGCCGAGCAGCACGACCGGTGATCGGAGCCAGCTCTATGAAGTGTTCGAGAACCTGCTCGACAATGCCATCAAATATGGTGCCGGCGGCAAGTTCGTCGAGGTAAGCCTGGCGCCGGCCGGGCGGCCCGATTTCCAGCACCAGGTAACGGTGATCGACCATGGGCCGGGCGTGGAGCCCGAGCACGTTCCGCGCCTCACCGAGCGCTTTTACCGTATCGACGCCGATGCCAGCCGCCGCAAGAAGGGCACCGGGCTGGGGCTGGCCATCGTCAAGCACATCGTCAACCGCCATCGCGGGCAGATGAGCATCAAGAGCAAGCCGGGCGAAGGCATGCGGGTGGATGTGTTTCTGCCCTAGTGCCACGCCCTCCTTCGACAAACTCAGGATGAGGGTGGTTCGAGGCGCTGAAGAAGCGCACCTCACCATGAGGGCTACTTTGAACGCAGCGCTGATAGTAGCCCTCATGGCGAGGCGGGAGCGTAGCGACCCTCGAACCACGAGGGCGTGGCACAAAGCAAGGGCGCCTCGCGGGCGCCCTTTGTCACTTCTGTATTCGCTTCTCAGCGCCGCTTCTTGTCGACCTGGTGATAGGCCCGGCGCGAGTGGAACTCGCAATAGGGACCGGTCTCGAGGCTGTGCTGGCCGCAGAAATAGAAGTCCTTGCTGAGCGGGTCGCCGATCGGCCACTTGCAGGTGTGTTCGTTGAGCTGCAGCAGGTTGAGGCGCTTGTCCTCGGGAATGAACAGCTCGGCCACGGCGGGCGCGACATAGAGTTCGGTTTCCAGCTGTGGATCGTGTGCCAGCGCCGTGGCGCCCACCGATTGCGGGCGCGGCATGGACGCACGCATCTTACCGGCGCTGCCCATGCCGGAAAGACCGGAAGAGGGGCTGGCGACGCGGCGCGGCGCGGGGCGCGCGGCCGGACGGGCGCGCGGGGCCGAGTTGGTCGGCTTGGCGCGAGCCGAAAGCTTGAGGCGGTGCACCTTGCCGATCACGGCATTGCGCGTAACCCCTTCGCCGAGTTCTCCGGCAATCTGGCTGGCCGACAGACCTTCCATCCAGAGCTTTTTCAAAGTCTCGACGCGCTCGTCAGTCCAGCCCGCCGGTTGTGCTCCTGAAACCATCGTCAAAACAGAATCCTTCATTGCGCTGCCAAATGGCCTATGGCAGCCATAAACGCTAGGCGTCGTATGTCAGGTGGGTCCGCCACACGAGATATCGTGTTCCCAATGCCACACAGTTTACGACATCGGCGGAATCGGGATCAAGAGTCGGGGGAGACTTTCCCCGTAAATTCACTGGTTAAAATTGTCCTAACAAACTCTCGAGTCAAATCAGGCACTTGGGGTACGATCATTGACTTATCTGACAAAATTGGCCTAACTCTGACGCTAGAAACGCGCTGCGCAACGAGCGCGTTTTTGGTTTTTGTGGCGCTATTGTCACGCTTGCCCGGCCAACCTGTTTTCAACCCCGCCAAAGAAGGAATACGTCCATGTCTGCGCTCTACGGCACCTATGCCCGGTCCGATCTCGCTTTCGAGCGGGGCGAGGGCATGCGCCTGTATGACCAGCATGGCCGAGACTATCTCGATTTCCATTCCGGCATCGCGGTCAACGCGCTGGGCCATGGCGACCCCCACATCGTTTCGGCGCTGAAATCGGCTGCCGACAAGGTCTGGCATACGTCCAACGTGTTCACCATTCCCGAGCAGGAAAGGCTCGGCCAGCGGCTGGTGGATGCCACCTTCGCGGATTCGGTGTTCTTCACCAATTCTGGCGCCGAGGCGCTGGAATGCGCCATCAAGACGGCGCGGCATTATTTCTGGGCCAAGGGTGAGGTGGACCGCTACGAGATCATCGCCTTTACCGGCTCGTTCCACGGCCGCACCATGGGCACGATCGCGGCCGGCGGCAACCCGAGCTATCTCGAAGGCTTCGGTCCGCCGATGCAGGGGTTCAAGCATACCGCGCCCGGCGATCTCGACGCCGTCGAGGCGCTGATCACGCCGCAGACCTGCGCCATCCTGATCGAGACGGTACAGGGCGAGGGCGGCGTTACCGCCATGTCCGCTGAATTCATGCAGGGCCTGCGCAGGCTGTGCGACGAACACGGCATGTTGCTGGTGCTCGACGAAGTGCAATGCGGCTATGGCCGGACTGGGCGCTTCTTTGCCTTTGAATGGGCCGGTATCACCCCCGATATCGTCGCGGTGGCCAAGGCCATCGGTGGCGGCTTCCCGTTGGGTGCATGCCTTGCCAGGGGCGATGTCGCGGCCTCGATGGTGCCCGGCACGCATGGTTCGACCTATGGCGGCAATCCGCTGGCCACGGCGGTCGGCAATGCCGTGCTCGACCGGATTCTCGCCCCCGGCTTCATCGACCATGTCAACCAGATGGGCCAGAAGCTCGCCTGGCATCTGCAGCAGCTGGCGCAGAAATATCCGGACTATGTGCTGGAGCTGCGCGGCAAGGGCCTGCTGGCCGGCATCAAGATCACGCCGCCGGTGCGCGATTTCGTGGCCCGGCTGCGCGACGATCAGCGCCTGCTGGCCATCGGTGCCGGCGACAACGTGCTGCGGCTGATCCCGCCGCTGATCGTCACCGAGGCCGATATCGAGGAGGCCATGGGCAAGCTCGCGGCGGCCTTCGATGCGATCGAGGCCGAGACGGCTTCGGTTCCGGCGGTTGGTTGAGATCATGCTCCTTTTTCCTCAGGCACGGCGCCGACGATGATCGCCTCCCTCCCCCTTGAGGGGAGGGAATGAGGGAGGGGGTGGTTCAGTGGACCACTGAGGGACCCCCATCCCCGACCCCTCCCCTCAGGGGGGAGGGCAAGAGCCGGAAGCGCTGACCAAGCGGCTCACTTTTCAATAGCGTCACAAAAGGAACCCGGCCCATGACCTCGACCGGCACCCCACGGCATTTTCTTTCCATCGACGATTTCACCTATCCCGAACTGCGCGGCATGCTCGATACAGCCGGCTCGCTCAAGGCACGCCTAAAGGACGGCGACCGGCCTCAGCCGCTCAAGGACAAGGTCCTGGCGATGATCTTCGAGCGCCAGTCGACCCGCACCCGTGTCAGCTTCGATGTCGGCATGCGCCAGCTCGGCGGCGAGACCATCATGCTATCCGGCCAGGAGATGCAGCTCAGCCGCGAAGAAACGCTGGGTGACACCGCTCGCGTGCTGAGCCGCTATGTCGATGCGATCATGATCCGCATCCTCAGCCACGCCGACCTGCTCGAGCTGGCCGAGGCGGCGACGGTTCCCGTGATCAATGGCCTGACCCGGCGGGCCCATCCCTGCCAGATCATGGCCGACCTGATGACCTTCGAAGAGCATCGCGGCAACATCAAGGGCGCCAAGGTGGCCTGGGTCGGCGACAGTAACAACGTGCTGCATTCCTGGGTGAATGCGGCCGAGCTGTTCGAATGCCACCTGACCATCGCCACGCCGGAAGAATACAGCCCCGAAAAGGATCTGATGGACGACATCAAGCGGGCCGGCGACTTCGTCAAGCTGATCGAGGACCCGCGCGAGGCCGTCGAAGGCGCCGACCTCGTTATCACCGACACCTGGGTATCGATGGGCGACGTGGACATTGCCGAGCGCCGGCGGGTCTTGAAACCCTATCAGGTCAACACCAATTTGATGGCCTTGGCGGACAAGAACGCCCTGTTCATGCATGACCTGCCCGCCCATCGCGGCGACGAAGTGACCGACGAGGTAATCGACGGTCCGCAATCGGTTGTGTGGGACGAGGCCGAAAACCGCCTCCACGCGCAGAAAGCCATCCTGTGCTGGGCCTTTGGGGTCGAGACGAACTAGCGCAGCAGGCGCTGCTGACGGTTGACACACCACCGCGTCATTCCCGCGAGCGGGAATCCCCCTGTTCGGCAAGGGAGATTCCCGCTTTCGCGGGAATGACGCGGTGATTTGTGGCATGTGTCGGTGGAACGTTTCGCCTTGAGGGTCTAGCCTCAAGAAAGCCAAGTGAATGACCACGGATACGACTGCCATGAGCGAGAACCTGATGAGTGCCCTCGGGCTCGACCGGCCGGAAAGCGGTGACGATACCGTGGTGCCGTTTACGCTCGACCAGTTGGACACGCGCGGCCGCAGCGTGCGGCTGGGCCCTGCGCTCGACACCATTCTCAGCCGCCACAACTATCCCGCGCCCGTCGCCCGCCTGCTGGGCGAGGCCGTGGTTCTGGCCGCGCTGATCGGCTCCTCGCTCAAATTCGAGGGCCGCTTCATCATGCAGACCCAGACCGATGGCCCGGTGAACCTGATCGTGGTTGATTTCGACGCGCCGGACGGCTTGCGCGGTTATGCCCGCTTCGATCGGGACGCGCTGGTCAAAGCCGCCGAAGAGGGGCGTACCTGGCCGAGCGAATTGCTCGGCAAGGGGCACCTGGCCATGACCTTTGACCAGGGTCCGCATACCGAACGCTATCAGGGCATCGTCGCGCTCGACGGCAATTCGCTGGAAGAAGTGGCCCATACCTATTTCATGCAATCCGAGCAGATCCCGACCCAGGTGCGCCTGGCCGTGGCCGAATTCACGAGGAAAGGTGACCACCGCCCGCACTGGCGCGCCGGCGGCGTGCTGATCCAGCATCTGCCCGAGCACGGCATGTCCCATATGGCGGACCTGCCGGGCGACGGCAACTTCGACAATCCGGAAACCGCCGACCCCGATTTTGTCGAGTCCGACGGCTGGAACGAGGCTAAAATTCACCTGGCGACGCTCGACGACCTGGAACTGGCCGATCCGGACCTGAGCTCGGAACGCCTGCTGTTCCGGCTGTATCACGAGACGGGCGTGCGGGTGTTTGCGCCGCTGCCGATGGTCGAGCGCTGCACCTGCTCGGCTGACCGCATCGAGGACATGCTGGCCACCAGCTTCACCGCCGAGGACCGCGAGGAGATGGCGGTGGACGGGGAGATAGAAGTGGTGTGCGAATTCTGCTCGACCGCCTATCGCTTCAATCCGCATCACTTCGACGCCGAGAACTGACAGGGATCAAGAACCGACACAGAAACCACGGCTTCGGCCACCGTTTCTGGTCTGCTTGCCAAGCCTGCCGAATATGATCAGTATCTGAACATAAGTATCCGGGCGGAGGGGCAACCGGTGAACGCAGACCTGATGTCGACTATCGAGGCGCTTCAGCAGCAGACCGACAGTGCTGGCATCCTCGAAATCATGTATGACGCAATCGAGGATTACGGGTTCGAGCGGTTCATCATTTCGGGCCTGCCGGATCGCGGCGTCGATGTGCGCCCCTTCGTGTTGCTCTCCGGCTGGAACGATGAGTGGTACGAGCGCTATACCAGCCTCGGCTATGTCCACCTCGATCCCGTGGCGCGCAATTGCTTTTCCACCACCCTGCCGTTCGACTGGTCCGACGCCCCCTTCGATCGCGAGGCCGACCTGCCGGCCCGCCGGGTCATGGATGAGGCGCGCGATTTCGGCATGGATGAAGGCTTCTGTGTTCCCATCCATATGGAAGGCGGCATGCAGGGCGTGGTTTCGCTGGTCGGCGATACCAGCGAACTCGATGACAAGAGCCGGCTCGAACTGCATATGCTGGCGCTTTACGCTCACGGCCAGTTGCGTTTTCTCAACACCCGCCGCACCGACCTGGCGCCGCGCCGCGCCATTACCAGCCGCGAAGGCGAGGTGCTCAAATGGGTCGCCGCCGGCAAGACCGCTTCGGAAATAGCCGCCATCACCGGCCTCTCCCAGCGCACGGTGAACCAGCATTGCGAGAATGCGCAGAAGCGGCTGGGCACTAATAACCGGGTGCATACCGTGGTCGAAGCGATCCGCCACAAGCTGATCGCGCTCTGAGAGCGACCGGACTCGGCCCTGACGGCCGTTTCATTGGGATTTCTACCAATATCGCCAGGCCTGAAGCGCGTGCCAACTGGTGCGTAACATCTCGTGCTTGGGGGCAGAGCGATGAGGGTGCATATAGTCCGCGAACCGGCGGACCGCTATTCTATTGACTTGCTGGAGCGCAACTATCGCCTGAGACACAAGATTTTCGTCGACATGCAGGGCTGGGAGGCGATCCGCCGCCCGGACGAGCGTGATATCGACGCTTTCGATACGGCCGACTCAACCCACCTGCTGCTGCTCGACGATGGCGAGCTGGTCGGTGGATCCCGCTTCACGCCGCTCGACAAGCCGAACTTGCTGCAGACAGTCTTTTCCGACCTCGTGCAAGGAGAATTCCCCGCTTCACCCTCACTTGGGGCCGATTGGACGCGCTTCTACGTGCGATCCGATCGACGTGAGGGTAGGCGCCGTGCACCGGAGTCTGCAGCCCTTTTCTGCGCGATGATGGAATATGCCCTGTTCGAGGGCTATTCCTTCATCACCTTTGTCTCGACCATCTACATGCTCGAGCATGGCGTGAGCGTGGGTTGGCACATCACCCCGCTGGGGGCGCCGGCCATGATCGACGGCAAGCCCACGATCGCCGCATGGATAGAAGTGAGCGAGCAGGCGCTCGACAATGTCCGTCGCGTTACCCGGCAGCCGGCGCCGATGCTTGCCTTGCGTGGCCTCACGCGGCGCTCCCCGCAACCCCCGGCAATCATCCGGCACTGAGCCGGGCGCCCGGCATGTCTGACGCGCTGGAACTGATCAAGGCCATCCTGTCGAATGGCAGCGACGACGCCGCCGCTCTGCGGGTTCTGGAAACGGCACTGGAGCGCGAGGTCGATGTCCTGCGCTATTGCGCGACCACACTCGGCCTGGATGCGGCACTGGTCATGCAGCGAGCAGCAGCCTGGGCCGGATACGCGTCCTACCATCGGGTGCCGCGGGGACTGCGCGGGCGGCTCGAACCGACCCGGCTGGAGGCCCTGGCCGATGTGCGCATGTTCCGGGTGCAACTGCTGGATCGTGAAATCGCCTTCGTGGCCCCCGATCTCCTGGGGATCATCCGCCTCAAGCATCGGCTGATATCGACGCCGCGCCTGCGCTATCTGTTGTGCCTGGTGCCCGAGACGGCACTGCGCGATTATCTCGCCACGGCCGCCGCGCCGGCCCTCACCGCCGCAGCGCGGCAGAATCTGGCCCGCCGTTGGCCCTATGCGTCGGCCCATCTCGAACTCACCAGGTTTACCCGCCACGGCTTCGTCGGCGTACTGGCCTTGCTGGTTTCCTTGCTGCTGGTGGCCCCGTTTTTTGCCCAGCTCTGGCTGCTTCCGGTGGCTTTCGGCATGCTCGTCGTGCCGGCGATGATCCGGCTCGGTGCCCTGTTCAGCCCCGTCCCTCCGGCGGCGACGCCACGACGACCGCCAGACGAGCAACTGCCCGGATATTCCGTGCTGATCCCGCTGCGCGACGAAAGCGATATGGTGCCCCAACTCTTTGCCGCCATGCGGGCGCTCGACTATCCGGCCGAGCGTCTCGACATCAAATTCGTGGTCGAAGCGCGTTCTGTCCGCACCCTCGCCGCCGTGCGGGCGCAGCTTGGCGATCCGCGCTTTTCGCTGGTGCCGGTGCCTGAAGCTTTGCCGCGCACCAAGCCCAAGGCGCTCGATTTCGCCCTGCCGCTCTGCCGGGGTGAGCATGTCGTGGTGTTCGATGCCGAGGATGTGCCGGATCCCGATCAACTCTGGAAGGCGGCATTGCGTTTTCGCGATGCCCCGGACATCGCCTGCCTCCAGGCGCGGCTGGTGATCGACAACGGCCGGCGCAATGGGCTGACGGCATTGTTTGCAGGCGAATATGCCGGGCTGTTCCTGGTGCTGCTGCCCGCGCTGGCCCGCTGGCATCTGCCCATGCCATTGGGCGGAACCTCCAATCATTTCCGTTTGCAGGTGCTGCGCGAACTGGGTGGTTGGGACGCCTACAATGTCACCGAGGATGCCGATCTCGGCGTAAGGCTGGCCCGGCGGCGGCTGCGGGTCGATGTGCTGGCCTCCGCCACGCGCGAGGCCGCTCCCCGCCGATTGATGCCCTGGATCGGCCAGCGCACGCGCTGGATGAAGGGCTGGATGCAGACCCTCATTGTCCACAATCGCGATCCTCGTCGGTTGCACCAAGAGATGGGCTTGCCCGCCATGCTGGCCTTCGAGGCGCTGGTGCTGGGCATGATCACCGCACCAATCCTGCATTGTGGTTTCGGTCTGGTGCTCCTGTTCCGCTGGGGGACCGGCCTTGCGAGCGGCGATGGTGCCATCTGGACTGTATTTTACCTCGCGGTGCTCGTATTGGGCTATGGCAGCGCCCTGGCCATGACCGTGCTTGGTCTGTTGCGCCTGGATCGGCGCGACCTGCTGCCAATCCAGGTCCTGCTGCCCGCCTATTGGCTGCTGATTGGCTTTTCGACCATCCTTGCGGCCCGTGAGCTGATCGTGCGGCCCTTCTACTGGTTCAAGTCTCCCCATCGGCCGGAAAAGCAGGCGGCGGCACCAATGCGCGCCGGTGCCTCGCAACGGATAAGCCGCACCGCGTCAATTTAATAAATTGACTAAGAATATCATAATATATAGCACCTGCCTGGACCAAACAGTCGGTGACGCAGATGTTTCACAAAGCCACGGTGCTGTCGCGCCAGAACCTGACGCAGGGGATGATCCGGTTGACCCTTGGCGGGCCCGGTCTGGGCGCGTTCCAGACCACGGGCATTGGTGACGAATATCTGCGTCTGTTCTTCCCCAATGAATGGGCGCAGCAGTCGGCTCTGTCGCGGCTGCTGGAACAAACGCCGAAACAGGTGCAGTCGCGCATCTTCATCGAGGTGGCGCGCGCCGAGGACGAACAGGCATTGCCCGCCCATCCAGGCGCGACCGTGACCTGGCTGCACAAGAGCGGCAATGGCAACGGCTCGGTCTATACCGTCATGGAGGCCTTGCGCCTGGGGGATGAAGTCTATGGCAAGCTGGCCTAGATGAGCGTCACCGCCGCTACCAGCCAGGATATGGCGCGCCGGGATGCAAGGCGTCCCGGTCTTGCGCAGACCAATGCGACGCGGCTGGGCTGGCTGGCCGTGGCGCTTGCCGTGTTGGTTGCGGTGCTGGTGGCCAGCATCGCTGTCGGCTCCAAGGATATTCCCATCTCCACCGTTCTCGATGCACTGTTCGCTTACGACGATAGCGATGACCACGCCATCATCCAGGCCTTGCGCGTGCCGCGCATCCTGATGGGGCTGGCGGTGGGCGTGGCGCTCGGCATGGCCGGTGCGCTGATCCAGGCGTTGACGCGCAATCCGCTGGCCGATCCGGGCATTCTCGGCGTCAATGCCGGAGCAGCCTTCTTTGTCGTGCTGGCGGTGGGCCTGTTCGGCCTCACCTCGATCCAATCCTATATCTGGTTCGCTTTTCTCGGCGCCGTCGTCGCCACTGTATTGGTCTATGCCGTAGGCTCGGCCGGGCGCACCGGGGCGACACCGGTGCGGCTGACGCTGGCCGGCGTGGCCATCGGCGCGGTGATGGGTGGTATTTCCTCGGGCATTACCCTGCTCAACCCGACGACGTTCGATCGCATGCGCCAGTGGGGTGCTGGCTCGCTGGTGGCGACGGGCTATGAAACGCTGTGGGCGGTGCTGCCCTTCATCATCATCGGGCTGGTCATCGCCATGCTGGTGGCGCGGCCGCTCAATGCGGTGGCCCTGGGCGACGATCTGGCAGCGGCGCTCGGCGCCAACATGCTGCGCACACGGGCCTTGGTGGTGGTGGCGACGACGCTGCTGGCCGGCGCCGCCACGGCTGCCGCCGGTCCTATCGGCTTTGTCGGCCTGATGGTGCCGCATGTGGCACGCTGGATCGTTGGACCCGACCAGCGCTGGATTTTCCTTTTTACCGTGGTGCTGGCGCCCATCCTGCTGCTGACCGCCGACATTGTCGGCCGCGTGGCGATGCGGCCGGGCGAATTGCAGGTCGGCATCGTCACGGCCTTTATCGGGGCCCCGGTGCTGATCGCGTTGGCGCGTCGCCGCAAGGTGAGTGGGCTATGAGCGCGATCGAGCAGGCCAAGGGCATCGACTTCGGCCGACCGATCCGGGCCTTGCGCTGGTTCGGCGGTGCCGTGTCGCACCGGCTCGATCTCAAGACCGTCAGTGTCTGCCTTGTACTGCTGGGCATAGCCCTGGCGGTGGCGCTGGTGACGCTGGCGAGCGGGGAATACCAGGTGCCGCTGCCCGACGTGGTGCGGGCGCTGCTGGGGCAGGCCGAAGGCCGCGTCCACATGGTGGTGGTGGAATGGCGCCTGCCGCGTACGGCGCTGGCACTGATCCTCGGCGCCGCCCTGGGCATGGGGGGCGCCATCTTCCAGTCGCTGACCCGCAATCCGCTGGGCAGCCCGGACATTATCGGCTTTGATGCCGGCGCCTATACCGGGGCACTGGTCGTCATCATCCTCATGCAGGGCGGCTATTACGCCATAGCCGGCGGCGCGCTGGCAGGCGGGCTCTGCACGGCATTGCTGGTCTACGCGCTCGCCTATAGCCGGGGCGTGCAGGGTTTCCGGCTGATCATTGTTGGCATTGGCGTCTCGGCCATGCTGACCTCGCTCAACACCTGGATGCTGCTGCGCGCCAAGCTCGAAGTGGCCATGGCCGCCGCCATCTGGGGCGCCGGCACGCTGAACGGGCTGGGGCTCGATCGGTTGGGGCCGGCCATGTTGATCCTGGGCATCCTGATCCCGCTGGCGCTGCTGATGAGCCGGCCCATGGCGCAACTCGAACTGGGCGACGACGCGGCGCGGGCGCTGGGCGTCAGCGCCGAGCGCACGCGGCTGGCACTGCTGGTACTTGGCGTGGCGCTGACCGCGACGGTCACTGCGACCGCCGGTCCCATCGGCTTCGTTGCGCTTGCCGCGCCGCAACTGGCACGGCGCCTCACCGGCTCGGCCGGCGTTTCCATGCTGCCATCGGCGGCCATGGGCGCGTTGCTGCTGGTGGCCGCCGACTACGTGGCGCAGCGCGCCTTCGCCCCCACCCAGGTTCCGGTCGGCATCGTCACGGTCAGCCTGGGTGGCGTTTATTTCGTCTGGCTGCTGCTGCGCGAAGCGCGGCGGCAATGAGGGACAAGGCCATGAACCGACACGACCCTGCTCTCGCCAGCGCCAGGCCGCGCCTCTTCGCCGAGGGCGTCACCATCGGCTACGACAATCGTGTCATTTCCAAAGACCTGTCGGTAGCCATCCCCGACCGCTCCTTCACGGTCATTGTGGGCGCCAATGCTTGCGGCAAGTCCACCCTGCTGCGGACCCTGTCGCGATTGATCAAGCCGGCCACCGGCAGCGTCGTGCTGGATGGCCAGTCCATATCGAGCTTCCCCGCCAAGGAAGTGGCACGGCGGCTCGGCCTCTTGCCGCAAACCTCGATTGCCCCCGAGGGCATTTCGGTGGCCGATCTCATCGCCCGCGGTCGCTATCCACACCAGAAGCTGCTGCGCCAGTGGTCGCGCGAGGACGAGGCGGCGGTGATCGCCGCCATGGAGGCCACCAGGGTCACCGACCTTAGCCATCGGCTGGTGGATGAACTCTCGGGCGGCCAGCGCCAGCGGGTCTGGGTGGCCATGGTGCTGGCGCAGCAAACGCCGCTGCTGCTGCTCGACGAGCCGACCACCTTCCTCGACATCACCCACCAAATCGAACTGCTCGACCTCCTGGGTCAACTCAACCGGCGCGATGGCCAGACTATTGTCGCCGTGCTGCATGACCTGAACCATGCCTGCCGCTACGCCACCCACATCATCGCCATGCGCGACGGCGCGGTGATCGCTGAAGGCCCGCCGCGGGAGATCGTGACCGCCGAACTGGTCGAGGCCGTGTTCGGCCTGCCCTGCATCATCATCGACGATCCAATCGCCCATACGCCGCTGGTCATTCCACGTGGCTCGCTGCCCATGCCCTGATCTTTCCGCAGTGGACTTGCATGAAACCACGCGATCCGGCCTGACGGACCATGCGAATGGTGACGAATGGCATCGGTTGCCTTCTCATGGATAGCGCAAACGGTGTCGCAATGCCGATTTTCGCGGACCTGCCGCAACTGCCGGCCGGCTATTCGGTCAAAAAATTTGGCAGCGCTACCAGTTACTTGAAATGATGCAATCGTTTCAGATTTTCCTGTGTTTCTGATCGTGCTTCGACACTATTTCCGTCCTTGTTCAAGGTATTTGACAGCGCTAACATTTGATGCTTTCTTGCGGCCCCGAGGATGTGAGCCGGTGGCAAAGCTGCCGGTGGAGGGAAGGTGGTCAGAGGAGTGGCCGCCCCGGCATGCGTGCTTCACGCCCGACGCCTGAATTCTTGGGAGGAAAACCGATGAAATTGTCTAGCCTGATCAAACTTGCCGGCGGCACTGCCGGCGCGCTGGTCCTGTCGACGGCGTTCAGCACCGTCGTCATGGCTGAGCCTGCCATCGTCGCCGGCCCCGCCACCGATCCCGAATGCCATGTGGCCTGGTCGGAGGATACCCAATTCTTCCAGTTCCCGGCCAAGGAGGGGCCGTATCGCGTCGCCCTGGCCAACGGCTATATCGCCAATACCTGGCGCATCCAGATGATCCAGACGGCCAAGGCCTATGCGGCCCAGCCCGATGTCGCCGCGCTGCTCTCCGAGTTCAAGGTGGTCTCGACCGGCGAAGACGTTGCCGCGCAAATTTCGGCCATCAACAACTTCATCGACAGCGGCTATGACGCCATCGTCGTCAATGCGCAGAACCCGCAGGCCTTCGCCCCGGTGATCAAGCGCGCCAAGGAAGCCGGCGTGGTGCTGGTGGCGTTCGACAACATTCTCGACACCACCGACGCCATCAACGTCAACGTGGACCAGAAGGGCCTTGGCGAACTCTGGGGCAACTGGCTGGTGGACCACCTGCCCGATGGCGGCAAGATCCTCGAAGTGCGCGGTGTCGCCGGCACCTCGGTCGATACCGATCGCCACAACGGCATCCACGAAACGCTGACGGCCAGTGGCAAGCCTTTCGATGTGTTCGAGGTCGTGGGCAAATGGGATGACGGCACCGCCCAGAAGGCCACGGCCGACGCCATCGCCGTGCAGGGCCATTTCGACGGCATCACCGCCCAGGGTGGCGATACCGGCGTGGTGCAGGCCATGATCGATGCCGGCCATCCCTTCGTGCCGTTCGGCGGCGAAACGGAGAACGGCTTCCGCAAGTTCTGTGCCGCCCATGCCGCCGAAGGGCTCAAATGCTCGTCGGCGGGCACCGGCCCGGCCCAGGTGGCGGTCGCCATCAAGACGGCGATCGATGCCCTGCAGGGCAAGATCGTGCCTCAGTCGGTGAAGCTGCCGCTGGCCATCGTCGAAGACCCCGACTTCAAGGACGGCGAGAATTTCTACTCCGCCCAGTCCGATAACTTCTTCGTCGGCAATGCCTTCCCCACCTGCGGCATCAACTTCACCGCCCAGGAAATCATGGGCCAGACGGAAGCCGACCAGTAGCTTCGGAGGGAACACAGCCGCGGGGGCATCTCCCGCGGCCCATCGGGCAGGGGTATTCTCGCATGGACGACGACGCAGTTCCGATCTTCCGCATGGAAGCCATTTCCAAGCGCTATGGGGGTGTCCACGCCCTCGATCATGCGGACCTGGTGGTCCGGGCCGGGCGGGTCCACGCCATTCTCGGCGAAAACGGCGCCGGCAAATCGACGCTGATCAAGATCATGTCCGGAGTGGTGGCGCCGGACGAGGGGCGCATGCTGCTCGACGGGCAGGAGGTGAGCTTCGCCAACCCCGCCGCCGCCAATGCAGCCGGTATCGTCTGCATCTTCCAGGAATTGTCGCTGATCCCCGACCTGTCGGTGGCCGACAATATCGTCATTTCCAATCCGCCGACCCGTTTCGGCATGATTGACCGCAAGGCGCAGCAGGCCATTGCCATGGCGGCATTGGAGCGTGCCGGGGGTGGCGATATTCACCCCATGGAACTGGTCAAGGACCTGCCGCTGTCGCGCCGGCAGATCGTCGAGATTGCCAAGGCCCTGGCGCGCAAGCCGCGGGTGCTGATCCTCGACGAGGCCACCTCGGCACTGACGGCGGCGGACGTCGAGACCGTGTTCGGCGTGCTCAAGCGTCTGCGTAGCGAAGGCATTGCGCTGCTCTACATTTCCCACCGCATGCATGAGATCGCCGAACTGGCCGATGACTGCACGGTGTTCCGCAACGGCCGCAAGATCGCCACCTATCCCGCCGGCAGCAAGAGCGACGACGAAGTGGTCGAACTGATGATCGGCCGCGAATACAGTTCCGTATTCCCGCCCAAGCAGGACAATGTCGACCGGGTCGCGGCCCCGGTGCTGGAGGCGCGCAATCTCAGCTGGATGCAGCGCCTCAACGGCATATCGCTGACGGCGCGGGCCGGCGAAGTGGTGGGCCTGGGCGGGCTCGACGGGCAGGGGCAGCGCGAATTGCTGCTGGCGCTGTTCGGCGTGTTGCGCGGGGTGAGCGGCGAAGTGCTGATCGACGGCAAGCCACGCAATATCAGCGGGCCGCGCGCAGCCAAGGCCGCCGATATCGGCATGGCGCTGATCCCCGAGGACCGCAAGACCGAGGGGCTGATGCTGCCCATGTCGGTGCGGGACAATCTCTCCTTTGCGGCCATGCGTCAGATTTCGCGGGGCGGCATCGTCGACCGCAAGGCCGAAAGTGCCGCCATCGACCGCATGATGAAGCTGCTGGCCATCAAGGCGGCCAACCCCGCCATTCCGGTCGGCGCCCTCTCGGGCGGCAACCAGCAGAAGGTGGTGATCGCCAAGTGGCTGATGGTCGAGCCGCGTATCATCCTGCTCAACGATCCGACGCGCGGCATCGACGTGGGCACCAAGCAGGAAATCTACGCCCTGCTGCGGCAACTGGCGGCCGAGGGCGCCGCGATCATCCTCTATTCCACCGATTATGACGAATTGATCGGCTGTTGCGACCGGGTGCTGGTGCTCTATGACGGGGCGGTCAAGCGCGAACTGGCCGGCGCCGAGATCACCGAACACGCCCTGATCGCCTCGGCGCTCAATATCGATCACCGGGAGTCCGTGGCATGAACGGCCTGCGCTATCGTTTCGCCGAGCAGCGCGGCATGCTGCTGGCGCTCGCCATCTTCGTCCTCATGTTCGCGCTCTATGTCGCCAACCACCCGGCCGGCTTCACGCCCAATGTGGTGCAGACGGCGGCCAACAAGGGCGTGCTGCTGGCGCTGGTCGCCGTGGCGCAGACCTTCGTGGTGCTGACCGCCGGCATCGACCTGTCGGTCGGCATGATCTTCATCCTCGCCAACTGCCTGGCCTCCTACCTGCTGGTGGGAACGCCGATAGGCGTGGCGCTGGGCGTGGGCGGCGTGCTGCTGACCGGGCTGGCCTGCGGCGCGCTCAACGGCCTGCTCGTCATCTATGGGCGGCTGCAGCCCATCGTCATCACCATCGCCACCGGCGCCGTGTTCTTCGGCATCGCCCTGTGGATAAGGCCCTATCCGGGGAGCGCCGCCGGATTTTCATCCGACCTCGCCGATGCGCTGACCGGCAAGGTGTTCGGCATAATTCCCGCCAGCCTGCTCTTTCTCGTCGTGCTGGTGCTGGTGGTCTGGGTGCCGTTCCGCCGCTCGGTGATCGGCCGCGCCGTCTATGCCGTGGGCTCGTCCGAACCGGCCGCCTACATGTCCGGCGTGCCGGTGATGCGGGCCAAGTTCACCGCCTATATGCTCTCGGGCCTGTTCGCCGCCATGGGCGGGTTGTTCATGACCTTCTTTACCTATTCGGGCGAAGCGTCGCTGGCCAACGGCAATACCTATACGCTGAGCTCGATCGCCGCAGTGGTGCTGGGCGGGGTGTCGCTGTTCGGCGGCCGCGGCAGCGCCATCGGCGCCATCTTCGGCGCCCTGGCCTTCCGCGCCATCGGCGACCTGCTCTTCGTATTCGACTTCGATCCGCTGTGGCAGCCCCTGTTCCAGGGCGTGGTGCTGCTGCTTGCCGTATCGCTCGGTGCCGCCCGCCTGTTCCAGGTGCGCAACCGGCTCGACCTGTTCTCCTGAGGCGCTGATGACCACGGACAAACTCAACACCAACCCTGCGCCCCGACCCAACTGGACCAGCCGTATCGACCTGCCGGTGGCCACCGCCTTCGGCTGTATCATCCTGCTGCTGCTGATCGGCAGCCTCTATTCGCCGAATTTCCTGTCGCCGGAATACCTGCTGCAGCAGCTCAAGGTCGGGGCCTTCCTGGGCGTCATCGCCACCGGCATGATGCTGGTGATCCTGCTCGGGCAGATCGACCTCTCCGTGCCCTGGGCGGTGACGCTGGGCGCCATGATGGCCTCGGCGGCAACGGCCTATGGCCCGATGGGCGAGGTCCTGGCCATTCCCTTCGGCGTCCTCTGCGGCGTGCTGATGGGGCTGGTCAATGGCATCGGCGTTGCCTACCTGCGCATCCCCTCGATGATCGTTACCCTGGCGGTCAATGCCGTGGCGCAGGGCCTGATGGTGGCTTATACCGGCGGCTTCGCGCCGGTGGACAGCGCCTCGCCCGCGATGCGCTACCTCGCCGCCGGCACCATCCTGGGCATTCCCAACGCCGTCATCGTCTGGGCCATTACCGGCATTCTGGCGGTGTTCCTGCTGGGACGCACTACGTTCGGCCGCGCCATCTACGGCATCGGCAACAAGGAGGCGGCGGCCTATCTTTCCGGTGTGCCGACGCAGCGCGTGGTGATGATCGCCTTTGCACTGTGCGGCGGGCTGGCCGCCTTCGGCGGTGTGCTGCTGGTCGGTTATGCCGGTAAGGCAGCGCAATCGATGGGCGATGCCTATCTCCTGCCGGCCATTGCCGCCGTCGTGCTGGGCGGCACCTCGATCCTGGGCGGGCGGGGCAATTATCTCGGCACCATTGCCGGGGTGATCCTCATCACCCTGCTGCAATCGATCCTGTCGGTAATGCAGATCGCCGAATTCGGCCGCCAGATCATCTATGGCGGCGTCATCATCGTCATGCTGCTGCTCTACGGCCGGGAGAAGTCCGGCAGGTAACTCGACAGCGATGCAGAATCGTTCTTCAACGGTCACATAGGGGCGGCCTAAGAGGTGTGATCCGCGCAATGGCACGAGAGAGAAAGACATCCGGTCTGCCGACATTGTCGGATGTGGCCAAGGCCGCGGATGTCAGTGCCATCACGGTGTCACGGGTATTGCGCCACCCCGAGGCCGTGTCTGAGCCGTTGCGCGAGCGGGTGCAGGCCGCCATCGCCAAGATCGGCTATGTGCCGAACACGGCGGCGCGCCAGCTCGCTTCGGCGCGCACCGATGTCATCGCCGTGGTGATCCCGTCGGTGATCAACGCCGTATTCGCCGATGTGGTCCGCGGCATCTATGACGCGGTGGAAGGCACGCGCTTCCAGGTGCAGCTCGGTACCACCAATTATTCCCAGCTCAAGGAGGAGGGGCTGATCCGCCTGTTTTCCGGCCAGCGCCCGGCGGCCATGCTGGTGACCGGCGTCGAGCACACGCGCGAGGTGACGCGGCTGCTCGAGGGCAATGACTGCCCGATCGTGCAGATCATGGACCTGGCGCCCGAGCCGGTCGACATGCAGATCGGCTTCTCCCATGTCGAGGCAGCCTATGGCGCCACCAGGCATCTGCTCGACAAGGGCTATCGTCGCATCGCCTTCCTCGCGGCGCAGATGGACCCGCGCACCCAGCGCCGCATGGAGGGCTATTCCCGGGCCCTGCACGAGGCCGGGTTGTTCGACGACGACCTGATCGTCACCACCACCAAGCCTTCATCGGTCGCCATGGGTGCGGCACTGTGTTCGGACCTGCTGGCGCGTGGCGTCGGAGCCGACGCGGTGCAGGCCAATAATGACGACATTGCACTGGGTACCATGTTCGAATGCCTGCGCCGCCGCATCCGCATCCCGCAGGATTTCGGCATTGTCGGCTTCAACGATCTCGAACTCATGGCGGTGGCAAGCCCCTCGATTACCAGCGTCGTGACCCACCGCTATGACATGGGCCGCCGTGCCATCGAAATGCTGCTCGCGGCCATGGACGGCAAGCGAGCGGAGCGCACGGTCGACCTGGGCTACGAACTGGTGCCAAGGCAGAGCACGGCGCGGTAACTGGCCGGCAGCCCGCCGCCCCCCTTGAGGGGCAACAGATGGACCGCACTCACCGCGCGTCACCCTCGGGCTAGACCCAAGGCTCTTTACTTGCTGGCGTCCTGCAAGTGCAGCGCCCTCGGGTCAAGGCCGAGGGTGAAGATCGAGTTTTATGCAGAACCGAGCTACCGGCGTTAGCTCCGTAGCCCCGGTGCCTCGTGCCCGGTGCTCTGCACGTATTCCGTATAGCCGCCGCCATAGACATGCACGCCTTCCGGCGTCAGCTCCAATACGCGGTTGCTGAGTGCGGCGAGGAAATGCCGGTCGTGGCTGACGAACAGCATCGTGCCTTCATATTGGCTGAGCGCCGTGATCAGCATTTCCTTGGTGGCTATGTCGAGGTGGTTGGTCGGCTCGTCCAGTACAAGGAAATTCGGCGGGTCGAACAGCATCATCGCCATGACCAGTCGGGCTTTTTCGCCGCCAGACAGCACGCGGCACTTCTTCTCGATCTCGTCGCCCGAAAAGCCGAAGGCACCGGCCAGCGCGCGCAATGGCGCCTGACCCGCCTGCGGGAATGAACTTTCGAGCTGCTGGAACACCGTCAGGTCGCCATCGAGTACATCCATGGCGTGCTGGGCGAAATAGGCCATCTTGACCGACGGCCCGCGCGAAACCGTGCCCGTATCGGGGTCGGCCGTGCCGGTGACCAGCTTGAGCAAAGTCGATTTGCCGGCGCCGTTGACGCCCATGACGCACCAACGCTCCTTGCGGCGGACATGAAAGTCGAGCCCGTCGTAGATGGACCGGCTGCCATAGCTCTTGGAGACATTTTTGAGCAATGCCACATCCTCGCCCGAGCGCGGGGCGGGGCGGAATTCGAACTCCACCGTTTGGCGGCGCTTGGGCGGCTCGACGCGGTCGATCTTGTCGAGCTTCTTGACCCGGCTCTGCACCTGCGCGGCATGGCTGGCGCGGGCCTTGAAGCGGGCGATGAAATCGAGCTCTTTCGCCAGCATGGCCTGCTGCCGCTCGAACTGCGCCTGTTGGTTCTTCTCGGCAATGGCGCGCTGCTGCTGGTAGAATTCGTAATTGCCCGAATAGGTGGTGAGCGAACCGGCGTCGATTTCGACGATCTTAGTGCAGATGCGATTCATGAATTCGCGGTCATGCGAGGTCATGAACAGGGCACCCGAATAGTTCTGCAGGAACGCTTCCAGCCAGATCAGGCTTTCGAGGTCGAGATGGTTGCTCGGCTCGTCCAGCAGCAGCGCATCGGGGCGCATGAGCAGGATGCGGGCGAGCGCTACGCGCATCTTCCAGCCGCCGGAGAGAGCCCCGACATCGCCGTCCATCATCTCCTGGCTGAAGCCCAGCCCGTCGAGCACTTCGCGGGCGCGGCCATCGAGCGAATAACCGTCCAATTCCTCGAACTGGTGCTGCACCTCGCCATAGCGCTCGATGATGGCGTCCATGTCGTCGGCCTTGTCGGGGTCGCCCATATCGGCTTCCAGCGCCCGCATCTCGGTGATGAGCGCGCTGACCGGGCCGGCACCATCCATGACTTCGGCCACGACGCTGCGGCCGGCCATCTCGCCGACATCCTGGCTGAAATAGCCGATGGTGATGCCGCGATCCATCGAGACCTGGCCCTCGTCGGGCTGCTCCTCGCCGGTGATCATGCGGAAGAGGGTGGTCTTGCCGGCGCCATTGGGACCGACCAGACCGATCTTCTCACCCTTTTGCAACACTGCCGATGCCTCGATGAAGACAATCTGCTTGCCGTTCTGCTTGCCGATGCTTTCGAGACGTATCATGCGGTAGGGAGCCCCTGCATGCTGCGCCGACGGGCGCAGCGAAAGCGCCCGTAAAGCACTGCAGGCGCGCAGGCGCAAGGCCGCCCGTGTCACAGGGGGTATGTCAGGCGCGAGGATGACGGGCCACACCGTCCGAGCCGAAGATGATGGCGCGTGCTGGATCGAAGGTCAGTTCCACCCGCTGGCCGGGTCTGAAATCATGATCGCCATCGAGCACAACCAGCCATGCGGCCCCCGAGGGGAGCTTGAGGCCGATATTGGTTTCATTGCCCAGCCGCTCAACCAGCGCCACTTACCCGGTAAGTGTGCCGGGCAGGTTCAGCAGGTCATGCGGGCGGATGCCCAGGGTGACGATATGGCCGGGCTTGATGCCGGTGCCGCCGGCCCGGCTGACGCTATCCCAACGCCTCGGCCAACAGGTCGAAGACCAGCCTGATGCGGCGGCTGGTATGCAGTTCGCGATGCACCGCCAGCCAGATCGGCACCTCGAATGGCGCCAGCTCCGGCAATACGGCCTCGACACCCGGCGCGCCCTCGGCAACATCGCGGAACATCACGCCCAGGCCCAGCCCCTGCCGTATCATTTCCCAGGCCGTCACCACGCTGCCGGTGCTCCATTTGAAACTGGCCCGCGTGACCGGCACGCCGCGCGCATTGAGTTCGGCAACCAGTCCGTCCGCCTCGGAATAGCCGATGAAGCTCGCATCCGCGAGATCGGCACCCGACCTTGGACGGCCATGTGTGTCGAGATAACTGGTAGCGCCATAGAGATGCGCCGTGGTGCCGCGACAGCGCCTGGCGATGAGATCGGGCTGCTCGGGCCGCACATGCCTTATGGCGATATCGGCCTCGCGGCGGATCAGGTCGCGCACATCGTTGGCGGCGACGATTTCCACCGCGATGCCCGGCGCGATCTCGTGCATCTGCTTGAGGATCGCGGGCAGGGTATGGGCGGCGACGATATCGCTGGCGGTGATGCGCACCAGCCCCTCGACGGATTGCGACTGGCCGGAGGCGATGATCGGCAGGCGTCCGGCAACTTCGCCCATCGTGCGGGCCGATTCGAACAGTTCCCGCCCTGCCACGGTCAGCGCCAGGGAGCGGCCCACTCGTTCGAACAGCAATATGCCGAGTTCTTGTTCCAATGCGGCGACCTGCCGTCCCAGCGTCGGTTGCGTCAGGCCCAGCCCGCGCGCCGCGGCCGAGAGCGAGCCGGTTTCGACGGTGACGAGAAAGGCGCGCAGGTGGTTCCAGTCCGGTTGTTTCATACAGATATGTATATCGCTCGTGCGAAATTCTGCAATTTTGTTGTAGGTGCCGGCTTGCTAGCTTGCGCTGAACAGTGAGGCAGGGCGATGGGCGAAGACAGGTTCTGGGACAAGATGGCTGATCGCTATGCGCGCCAGCCGATCGCCGACGAAGCCGCCTACCAGACCAAGCTGCAGGTAACGCGCGCCTATCTGCGGCCGGACATGGATGTGCTGGAATTCGGCTGCGGCACCGGAGGCACCGCGATCCTCCATGCGCCCCATGTGCGTTACATCACAGCCATCGACTTCTCCGAGGGCATGCTGGAGATCGCCCGAAGCAAGGCAGCGTCGGCGGAGGTCGACAACCTGACCTTCGTGCGCGCCGATATCACCAGCTTGGCCGCGCCCGATGCCAGCTTCGACGTGATCCTGGGGCTGAGCATCCTGCACCTGCTCGCCGACAAGGATGTAGTCATCGCCAAGGTGTTCCGCCTGCTCAAGCCGGGCGGCCTCTTCATCAGCAGCACGACCTGCATTGGTGACACGATGGGCCTGTTCAAGCTCATCGCGCCGCTCGGCAAGGCGCTGGGCCTGTTGCCGCAGCTCGACGTGATGACCACGCCGGAACTGGTCGGCAGCCTCACCGGCGCCGGATTTTCCATCGAGCATCAGTGGCAACCAGGCAGGGGCAAGGCGGTGTTCATCGTCGCGCGGGCCGGTTCGGCCCCGGCCGTGCTTCCGGCGCTGGCAGGCAAACGCACAGCCTGATAGGCTTCAATATATTGAAAAATATGTCGTTTTCGTCTCCTAAGCAGGTTGTGGCTTAATCATACTTTTTGCTATTTACATATAATAGTACTTTATATAGCGTCCTTTCATCGTCGCAGGTGAACACGCCGCGACGTCCACATTGGGAGGACATCGTGACCATCATTTCCAAGCTCGCCATCGCGGCGAGCCTCGCTACCGCTTTGACGTCTGTCAGCATTGCCCAGGAAAACCTGCAGGGCCTGACCGTGGGTTTTAGCCAGATCGGTTCGGAATCCGGCTGGCGCGCCGCCGAAACCTCGGTGACCAAGCAGCAGGCCGAAGCCCTCGGCATCGACCTCAAGTTTGCCGATGCGCAGCAGAAGCAGGAAAACCAGATCAAGGCGATCCGCGGCTTCATCGCCCAGGGCGTCGATGCCATTCTCGTGGCCCCGGTGGTTGCCACCGGCTGGGATGACGTGCTGGCCGAAGCCAAGGAAGCCGAAATTCCCGTGCTCCTGCTCGATCGCGGCGTTGATGCGCCCGAAGATCTCTACCTGACCATGGTGGCCTCCGACCAGGTTCTGGAAGGCCGCGTTGCCGGCGACTGGCTTGTGGCCGATGTCGGCGATGCCGATTGCAAGGTGGTCGAGCTCCAGGGCACCGTCGGCTCGACCCCGGCCATCAACCGCAAGCAGGGCTTTGAAGAAGCTATTGCCGGCCATGACAACATCACCATCATCCGCAGCCAGACGGGCGATTTCACCCGCGCCAAGGGCAAGGAAGTGATGGAAGGGTTCATCAAGGCCGAAAATGGCGGCGCCGATATCTGTGCGGTCTATGCGCATAATGACGACATGGCCGTGGGCGCCATCCAGGCCATCAAGGATGCCGGTCTCAAGCCCGGCACCGACATCAAGGTGGTTTCCATCGATGGTGTGCCGGACATTTTCTCCGCCATGGTTGCCGGCGAAGCCAATGCCACGGTGGAACTGACCCCGAACATGGCTGGCCCGGCCTTCGAAGCCCTGGCCGCCTATCTCAAGGACGGCACCGAGCCGCCCAAGACCATCATCACCGAGTCCAAGCTCTACACCCCGGCGGATAATCCGCAGGGCGAGTATGACACGCGCAAGAGCTTGGGCTACTAATCGGGCTCGGTCACGAGCCTGTTCACAACCACGGTGTCATCCCGGCGAAAGCCGGGATCCATCCTGAGAAGTCAGACTGAACCACCTTGCGGCAGTCCGACGATCTGGGGATGGACCCCGGCTCAAGGCCGGGGTGACATCGCGTTTGCGGCGATGGTGGGTGACGGGTGGGAGGAAATGGCATGGCAGACGGCGAATACGTGCTCGAAGCGCGTGGCGTCCTCAAGATTTTCGGCAACCATGTCGCACTCGACACTGTCGATTTCGGGCTTCGCTCCGGCGAGGTCCACGCCCTGCTCGGTGAAAACGGCGCCGGCAAATCCACGCTGATCAAGATACTGACCGGAGCCTATCAGCCCGATGGCGGCGGCATCTATGTCGATGGCGCTGAAGTGTCGCTCGACAACCCCCTCCACGCCCAGACCTTCGGCATCGGCACGGTCTATCAGGAGGTCAATCTCCTGCCCAACCGCTCGGTCGCCGAAAACCTGTTTCTCGGGCATCAGCCGCGCCGCTTCGGCTTCGTCGATTTCCGCAGGATGGAAGCCGACGCGCGCGTGCTGCTGGCCAACTATGACCTGCATATCGACCCGTCGAGCGAATTGGGCACGCATTCGGTCGCCGTGCAGCAGATCGTCGCCATTGCCCGCGCCGTGCAGCTTTCCGGCAAGGTGCTGATCCTCGACGAACCCACCGCCAGTCTCGACCGCAACGAGGTCGAGCGCCTGTTCGAAGTGGTGCGCGGCCTCAAGGCCAAGGGCCTGGCCATCATCTTCATCACCCATTTCCTCGATCAGGTCTTCGCCATTGCTGACCGTGTCACCGTGCTGCGCAACGGCAAGCTGATCGATACGCGACAACTCGATGCCCTCAGCCGCACCGATGTCGTGCGCCTCATGCTCGGCAAGGACATCGCCTTTTCCGGTGCCACCGATGTAGAGCCCAGCGAGACGCCCGACGAGGTGCTGCTCGAATTCAAGTCCTATGGCCGCAGGCGCAGCGTGCTGCCCTTCGATCTTACCATCCACAAGGGCGAGGTGATCGGCGTCGCCGGCCTGCTCGGCTCCGGCCGGACCGAAGTGGCGCGCATCATGTTCGGCGCCGATCCCGCCGACCAGGGCGAGGTCATGGTCAACGGCAAGCCCACCAGCTTGCGCCGCACCACCGATGCCATCAGGCACGGCTTCGGCTTCTGCCCGGAAGACCGCAAGGCCGAAGGCATCCTCGGCGACCTCAGCGTGCGCGAAAACATCGTTATCGCCCTGCAGGGCAAGCTCGGCTGGTTCCGGGCGCTGAACCGCGATGAGCAGCTCGAAATCGCCGGCCGCTTCGGCGAGGCCATGGATATCCGCGCCGCCTCGCTCGACATGCCGGTCAAGCTCCTGTCCGGCGGTAACCAGCAGAAGGTGATCCTGTCGCGCTGGCTGGCCACCGATCCGGCCTTCCTCATTCTCGATGAGCCAACGCGCGGCATCGATGTTGGCGCCCATGCCGAAATCGTCCGCACCATCAACCGGCTGCGCGAGGACGGCATGGCCATGCTGGTCATTTCCTCCGAGCTCGACGAGGTCGTGGCCTATAGTTCGCGTATCGTGGTGATGCGCGACCGCGAAATGGTTGCCGAACTGCGCGGCAAGAATATCAACCCGGGAGTCATCGTGCAGGCCATCGCCAATCATACCGACGAGGCCGTTGCATGAAGCGGTTCCAACTCGAACGTCTGGCCAATCCGCAATTGCTGGCGCTGGTCGCCGTGCTGCTGATCAACTGGCTGCTGTTTCCCAATTTCTTCCGCATCACCTGGCAGGATGGGCGCCTGTTCGGCAGCGTCATCGACGTGCTCAATCGCGGCGCGCCAGTGGCGATCCTGGCCATCGGCATGACGGCGGTGATTGCCACCAAGGGCGTCGACCTGTCGGTCGGCGCCATCATGGCGGTTTGCGGCGCGGTTGCGGCGACCATGGTCGTGGCAGGCTATCCCACGCCGGTCGCCGTGATTGCCGCGCTGTCCGTGGGCCTCGTCTGTGGGCTGTGGAACGGCTTCCTCGTCGCCGTGCTCGATATCCAGCCTATCGTGGCGACACTGGTATTGATGGTGGCGGGCCGCGGCATCGCCCAGCTCATCACCGAAGGCTCCATCGTCACTTTCAACGAACCCAGCCTGATCTTCATCGGCACCGGCTCCTTCCTCGGCTTTCCCATGGCCGCGGTGATCGCGCTGGTGCTGATGATTGCGGTGACCCTGCTGGTGCGGCGCACGGCCATCGGTCTCTTCATCCAGGCCATCGGCGTCAACCGCGCCGCCGCCTCGCTGGCCGGCATCCATAGCCGCATGCTGCTGGTTTTGGTCTATGCCCTTTCCGGTTTCTGTGCCGCCATTGCCGGCATCATCGTGGCGGCCGATATCCGTGGCGCCGACGCCAACAATTCCGGCCTCTGGCTCGAACTCGACGCCATCCTCGCCGTCGTCATCGGCGGCACCTCGCTGCTGGGCGGCAAGTTCTCCATTCCGCTGGCGGTGGTCGGTGCGCTCATTATCCAGGCCATGAATACCGGCATCCTGGTCTCCGGCTTCCGGCCCGAATTCAATCTCATCGTCAAGGCCGGGATGATCATCCTCATCCTGATGCTGCAATCGCCGCTGATCGGCAATGCGCTGGGTTTCTTCAAACGCGATACCAGGCAGGCGGGCTCCAAATGAAACGCAGTCTCCGCCCACTGGCCGCCACCGCCGTCATCTTCCTCATTGCTTACGCTGTGAGCGTGCTGCAGTTCCCCGGCATGCTGTCGACCAGGGTGCTGGGCAATTTCCTCACCGACAACGCTTTCCTCGGCATTACCGCGGTGGGCATGACCTTCGTCATCATCTCCGGGGGCATCGACCTTTCGGTGGGCGCCGTCATCGGCTTCACCGGCGTCCTCATCGCCGTGCTGATCTCCTGGCTGGGCTTTCATCCCCTCGTGGCCTTCGCCATCGCGCTGGGGGTCGCCGCCCTGTTCGGCGCCGCCATGGGCGTCACCATCCACTATCTGCAGGTGCCCAGCTTTATCGTTACCCTGGCCGGCATGTTCCTGGCCCGCGGCGGTGCCTCGGTCATCACCCAGGATTCGGTGCCGATCAATCACGACTTCTACAGCACCATTTCCGATCTCATCATCCGCCTGCCGGGAGGCGGCCGGCTGAGCTTCATCGGCCTCCTGATGGTCGCGATCTTCCTGCTTGGCGCGCTCCTCGCCCACCGCACCCGGTTCGGTTCCTATGTCTATGCCCTGGGCGGCAACGCGGTTTCGGCTTCGCTGATGGGTGTGCCGGTGGCCCGCACCACCATCCAGATCTACATGCTGTCCAGCGTCCTGGCGGCCCTGGCGGGAATCGTCTTTTCGCTCTACACCTCGGCCGGCTATCCGCTGGCGGCCGTTGGCGTCGAGCTCGATGCGATCAGCGCGGTGGTCATTGGTGGCACGCTGCTGACCGGCGGCTATGGCTTCGTGCTGGGCACATTCGTCGGCGTCATGCTGCTGGGCCTGGTCCAGACCTACATCATTTTCGATGGCACCCTGTCGAGCTGGTGGACCAAGATCGTGATCGGCGTGCTGCTGTTCTTGTTCATTGTGTTGCAGCGCATCATATTTGCGGCCTCCGCTCCCGGAGAAGAGTCGCCCGAGAAAGTGTAGCATGATCGAAGCAGGCAGCCTTATTCGCTCGCTGTCCGGGCGACCCGCTGCACGAAATTTCCATACCTTCGTCATCAACGAAATCGGCCACGGCATCGTCACGGGCAAATTTCCAGTCGGCTCCATCCTCGCCAGCGACGCGGTGATGATGGAAACGTATGGCGTGTCGCGCACGGTGCTGCGCGAGGCGCTCAAGACCCTCGAAGCCAAGGGCCTGGTCGAAGCGCGCCCCAAGGTGGGCACGCGCGTCTCTCCGCCCAGCCGCTGGAGCTTCTTCGATCCGCAGGTGCTGTCCTGGCACTTCTACGCCAGGCCCGACCGGCAATTCTATCAGAGCCTGTTCGACGTGCGCCGGGCGCTGGAAACCCGCGCCGCGACCCTCGCCACCCAGCGGCGCACCGCTGAGAATATCCGCGTCATGAAATACTGGCTGCACCAGATGGAATCGGTTGCGGGTGATCTCGAGAATCACGGCATTGCTGCGCTGGAAATCCACCGCACCATTGCCGAAACCTCAGGCAATGCCTTGCTGCGCTCGGTGACCGGCATTGTCGAACTGACCCTGGCTCTGGCGCTCAAGCACTGTCAGCAGGGGGGAGCCGACGACTACCTCGCGGCAACACACGGGGCGCTGACCCGGCTGGTCACCGCCATTGGCAACGCGGACGGGGCCGAAGCCACGGCCGCCGTGGCAGCCGTCATCGACCTCGATGAGGCCCGGGTTCTGTTATTGCTGTAGGGGAATTTGGAGCGGGTGAAGGGAATCGAACCCTCGTCGTAAGCTTGGGAAGCTTCTGCTCTACCATTGAGCTACACCCGCGGCGCCCCGATAGATGCGGGAATCGGTGTCCCGCGTCAAGGGATGGCGATTAACAGTCGCATAACAGCTGTTGCCCTATGCTTGCGCCAAATCCGGGGGCGGATATGCGCGTATTGATCGTTGATGACAGCCGCTCGAGCCTTGCGATGATCACCACGATCGTCAAGGCGGCGACCGATGCCGACATCGATGCGTGCCTGCATCCCTTCGAGGCACTGGAGCGGACCGAGGCCACCCAATACGATCTCGTCCTCGTCGATCACATCATGCCCGAAATGGACGGCGTGCAATTCACCAGCGCCTTGCGCGCACGTGCTGCCTATCGCCTGGTGCCCATCATCATGGTCACCTCCGACATGGACCGGAATACCCGCATCGAGGCCATCCGTGCCGGCGCCACCGACTTCGTCAACAAGCCGTTCGACCCCACCGAATTGCAGGCCCGTGTCGCCAATCTGCTGACCTTGCGCGCGGCGCAGGTCGAGCTGGCCGATCGCGCCAACTGGCTGTCGCGCGAAGTGGAACTGGCCACCGCCCACCTTTTGGCGCGCGAGGAAGAAATCATCTGGCGGTTGGCCCGCGCCATCGAATATCGCGATGGCGACACCGGAGAGCATGTCTCGCGCGTCGCCCGCATCAGCCAACTCATTGCCGGCGGCATCGGCCTCAGTGCCCAGCGCTGCCGCATGATCTACCTGGCGGCGCCCCTGCACGATATCGGCAAGATCGGTATTGCCGACGCCATTCTGGGCAAGCCGGGCAAGCTGAACCCCGACGAGTTCAAGATCATGCGCGAGCATGTGACCATCGGCGCCCGCATCCTCGAAAACGGCTCGTCCGAACTGATCCGCACCGCCGAGCTCATCGCCCAGAGCCATCACGAACGCTGGGACGGCGCCGGCTACCCCGACAAGCTGTCGGGGACCGATATTCCGATCGAAGCGCGTGTCGTCGCCCTTGCCGACGTGTTCGACGCCCTGTGCTCGGAGCGTCCCTACAAACCCGCCTGGCCCATCGACAAGGCCTATGCCGAGATCGTGGCCTGTAGTGGCACTCATTTCGATCCGGCCTGCGTTGCCGCATTCTGCGCCAAGTGGTCCGAGATCGAAGCCGTCATGGGCGCCGCCCAGGCCGAGGCCAGCGGCTTCTAGCCAGCGCGTCACACTCAGGCCTCTCGCCATTGCCCGGCTGGTCCGGGCAATCCATGGCTTCCGCACATACTGGACATGGCTCCACCCGGACGGGCCGGGCGGCGACGACGGATGAGCCTGCTACTGAGATTCCGACAAACTTGCGGCTTGAAATTTTTCGGGCGACGCGGAACTCCCATACAAGAACAGCGAGCCGCGCTCCCGGACAGCTCACAGAGCAATGTGCCGCGATACTGGAAGTATTACTTGCACCATGACTCGCGTCTGACTCGCTCCGATGAATCGAAGATTCGGCGAGGCAGAGTCAAGATTCACAGCAGCCCTTGAATCGGCTGCAATGACTCTCGCGTACATCAGTAATATTTACTCCGAATATCAAAGAAAAAATTGATCGGAGAAAGTAAGTTCTAGTAAGACTGCCTTAATCAACTTGGTTCACTCTCTGTAATGCATCGGATGGGAATACGATGCGCGTAGTCGAAGTCAACGAAGCGCCAGGTCGCGTCTTAAGAAACCGCTAAGAAAAGCTGGTTCTGACGGCAAAGACTGTGCCCATCCTACGGTAGTCAAAGTTATGTTTTACGTCATGTGCTTCACAGCTCGGTCATTGTCATGACCAGAGATAGCGTTCACGTCGTCAAAATTTCCGGCGATGCCGGTCTGCGCGCGGCGCAGGATATTGCCCAAGCGCTGCGCAAGGCACTGGCCGGCCACGACCAGGTCGCCGTCGCCACCGAGGCGATATCAGGCGCCGACATTACCACTATCCAGTTGTTGCTGGCCGCCCGCAAGCAGGCCCTGGCCGCCGGAAAATCGCTGTCGCTCGCCACCCCGCCCAGCGGTGTGCTGCGCGATCTGCTGATTCAGGTCGGATGCCTCGATGCTCAAGGTCAGCCGTTGCTTCCGGATGGTGATTTCTGGACACCACCAATCCGCGAGGGCAAGGCAGCATGAGCAAGACGATCCTGACCATCGACGATTCAGCATCCATCCGCCAGATGGTCGTGATGACGCTGTCCGCCGCAGGCCTCGATGTCATCGAGGCCATCAATGGCGCCGATGGCTACACCAAGGCCACTGGTCAGACGGTCCATGCCGTCATTACCGACCTCAACATGCCGGTCATGAACGGCATCGAATTCATCAGAAAATATCGCCAGCATCCCTCCAGCAAGGGCGTGCCGATCATCCTGCTGACCACCGAGTCCGATGAGGAACTCAAGCGCCAGGCCAAGGAAGCCGGCGCCACCGGCTGGATCGTCAAGCCGTTCAAGCAGGACCAGTTGCTCGCGGTCATCAAGAAGGTCACCGGCGCATGAGCTTCCCCGATCCCACCGAGACATTTCGCCAGGAAGCCCGCGAGCTGCTCGAACAGCTCGAACTGGGCCTGCTCGACCTCGAACAGAACCCGGCCAATGACGACCTGATCAATTCTACCTTCCGGGCGCTGCACACCATCAAGGGGTCGGGCGCCATGTTCGGCTTCACGGCCGTTGCCGCCTTCGTGCACGAATTCGAGACGGCCTTCGACAAGGTTCGCAAGGGCCAGACGCAGGCCACGTCCGAGTTGATCGCCGTGGCGCTCGACGCCAAGGATCATATCCACAAGCTGATCGAACAGCCCGACGCGCCCCAGGCGGGTGGCGAAACCATTCTCGACGCCCTGCGCATCGTCATCGCTGCTGCCGAAGACGGAGGCGAATCCCCGGCTGCCGAAGCAGAACCCCCTGTTCCGGCTGTAGCGCCGGTCGCGGCAGGCCCGGGCAATCGCTGGCGCATCCGCTTCCGCCTGCCGCCCGACGCTTTGGTCTATGGCACCAATCCGCTGCTGCTGCTGGACGAGATCAAGGCTATCGGTCCCTGCACCATCACGGCGCTGACCGATACCATTCCGCCGCTCGATAGCATCGATCCCGAAGTGCCCTATATGGGCTGGCAGGTCGATCTCACCGCCGACGATCCGCGTGCCGCCATCGACGATGTCTTCCTGTTCCTCAAGGATGGCATGGAATTGTCGGTAGAGCCGCTGACCGGAGCCGAGGCGACGCAACCGGCGCCCATCATCGCGCCGCCCGAGCCGCGCGCTGTGGTGGCAGAGCCCGCGGCGGTCACGGCGTCTGCACCGGCAAAGACGTCCAAGGCTTCGAAGGCTGCCAAGCCTGTCGTGGAAAAGGAACCCTCGGCTAGTGCCGCTGCCTCGTCCTCGATGCGCGTCGATGCCGAACGGCTCGATGAACTGATGGATCGCGTCGGAGAACTGGTCATCGCCCAGGCACGCCTGACCCAGATCGCGGCCATGAGCAGCGACGGCAATCTCAAGACCATCGCCGAGGAACTCGAGCGCCTCAGCTCGGGCCTGCGCGACACCACGATGGGTATCCGCATGGTGCCCATCGGCACTCTGTTCAGCCGCTTCCGCCGGCTGGTGCACGACCTCAGCCGCGATCTCGACAAGGAAATCGACTTCATCACCACGGGCGAAGATACCGAGCTCGACAAAACCATGATCGAGCGCCTGGCTGACCCCCTGGTCCACCTGATCCGCAACTCGGTCGACCATGGCCTCGAAAGCGCCGAGAAGCGCCTCGCCGCCGGCAAGCCGCCCAAGGGCACGGTTCGTCTCTCCGCGGTCTATGCCGGCGCCGAAGTCGCGATCTCGGTGACCGACGACGGGGCCGGGCTCAATGCCGAACGCATCCGCGCCAAGGCCGAGGAGGCCGGCCTGCTCACCGCCGATGCCAAGATCGCCGATGCCGACCTCTGGCACATGATCTTCGCCCCCGGCTTCTCCACCGCCAAGGAAGTCACCTCCCTGTCGGGTCGCGGCGTCGGCATGGACGTGGTCAAGCGCACCATCGACGGGCTGCGCGGCAGCATCGATGTCGCCACCACGCCAGGCAGCGGCTCGACCATGACGCTTCGCCTGCCGCTGACGCTGGCCATCATCGATGGCATGCTCGTGCGGGTCGGCAATGGCCGTTACACCATTCCGCTCGCGGCAGTCGAGGAATGCGTCGAGCTGCCCGAGGGCATCGAAGCCAATGCGCGCGGCCGCAACTTCCTCGATATCCGCGGCAGCCTCGTACCCTTCCTGCGCCTGCGCGAAGTGTTCGGCACCAGGGCGCCGGCCGATCCGCACCAGAAGGTGGTGATCGTCTCCTCCGGCGAAGGCCGTGTCGGCCTCGTGGTCGATCAGATCATCGGCAACAACCAGACGGTCATCAAGCAACTGAGCAAGCTGCATTCGTCCATCAAGTCGTTCTCCGGAGCGACCATATTGGGCGACGGTACGGTCGCGCTCATCCTCGATACCGCCCACCTGGTCCAGTTCGGCCAGGGCTATGTCGACCAGGGGAGGGCAGCATGAACGCCACCGAAACCAGCTCCATGAAGGCGCTGACCCTGCGCCTGCAGGATGAACTCTTCGCCGTCGAGGCGGGCAGCGTGCGCGAAATCCTCGATCTCGTGCCCATCACCGAGGTTCCCAATGCGTCGCCCTTCGTCAGCGGCCTCATCAATGTGCGCGGCCGCGTCGTGCCGCTTGCCGATCTGCGCGTGATGTTCGGCATGGACCGGCCCGAGCCGGACGAGGACACCCGCATCGTGGTGATGGAAGTCGATATCGACGGCGAACCCACCGTTGCCGGCATCCTCGCCGACAAGGTCCACGACGTGACCGATATCGAAGCGGCATCCATCGAGGAGGCCCCCAAGGTCGGCATGCGCTGGCGCCCCGAATTCATTCGCGGCATCGGCAAGCGCAATGGCGGCTTCATCATCATCCCCGATCTGGGGCGCATTTTCGAAACACAGGGCGCCAGAACAGCGTCAACAGCAGCATCAGAAGAAAGGTCTGCATCGTGAGACTGACAATCAAAACCAAGCTGGCGGCGACCTTTGTCGTCGTCGTCGCCCTGTCGGCAGCAAGCATGTTTCTCGCCCTGCAGAGCCTGGGCCAGCTGAACACGTCCATGGACGACATCGTCAACGGTGCGGCGGCGCAGTCGCTGTCCATGCGCGAAATGCAGGAAGACCTCACCAATATCGGCAGTAAAATCCGGAGCATGATCGTCAGCTCCAGCGCCGAAGACATGGCCCAGACGCGTGACGAACTCACTGGCCTTTATGAAGAACTGCGCAGCGACGCCGTGGGCCTGGTGGGTCAGTTCTCGAGCGAAGAGTCCAACGCGGACATGCAGTCCTTCATCGACGCGCTGGATCAGTACTGGGTCGTGGCAACGCAAATCCAGGACGAGGCGGTGAAGAATTCGGATGCCGAGGCCTTCCGCATCACCTCCACCGAGGGCAGCGCCGCCATCACCGCACTTGAAGCATCCATGGGCCAGCTCAAGACCACTATCGCCGCCCGGCTGAACGCCGGCGATATCGGGGCCTTTCCCGCCTACGACTCGGCAACATCGATGTTCCTGGCTGCCAGCGACATCTTCCGCCAGCAGCGCAACGTTCTGCTGGCCTCCGATCAACCGGCCAAGCAGGATGAGTGGCTGCAGGACTATCGCAGCGTGCTGACCGAACTCGAGCCTGGCTTCGCCGAACTCGGCCGCCTGGTGGCGCCCACCGAACGCGGATTGTTCGCCACCGTCCAGTCGGACTATCAGAACATGATCATGGCCATGGACAAGGCCGTGACGATCGCCATCCAGCGGTCCGACTATATCGCCGAGCAGCTTGTCGAGAATGAAGGCGCCCAGTTGCGAGAAACGGCTGCGGGCCGCCTTGAGGCCATGGTCGAACGCAACATCGACGAGTTGCAGAAGGAAGTGGTCGAGGCCGACGAGCTCTACCAGTCCAACCGCATGATGCTGATCGGCCTGCTCGCCGGTTCGGCCCTGATCGCCGCCATTGCCGCAACCTGGATCGTGATGTCGATCAGCCGTGCTCTGGCTGGCGCCGTGCGCCTTGCCAACGACGTGGCCGGCGGCAATCTCAGCGCCACCGTCCAGGCCCGCGGCAATGACGAAGTGACCGACCTGATCGAAGCGCTCAACTCCATGACCCGCAAGCTGCGCGAAGTGGTGAGCGAAGTGACGGCCGCCACCCGCAATGTCGCGGCCGGCAGCCAGGAAATGTCGGCCACCGCCGAGCAACTGAGCCAGGGTGCCACCGAACAGGCGTCCTCGACCGAAGAGGCCTCCGCTTCGATGGAAGAAATGGCTTCGACCATCAAGCAGTCGGCCGATAATGCCCCGCTGCCGATGCGATTGCCTCGGGCGAAGCGGTGAACAACGCCGTGTCGGCGATGCAGACCATCGCCGAGAAGATCATGGTGGTGCAGGAAATTGCGCGCCAGACGGACCTGCTCGCTCTCAACGCGGCGGTGGAAGCCGCTCGTGCCGGTGAACATGGCCGGGGCTTTGCGGTGGTGGCCTCCGAAGTGCGCAAGCTCGCCGAACGCAGCCAGGCCGCCGCGGCGGAAATCTCGACGCTCTCCGGCACCACGGTCAAGGCGGCCCAGTCGGCCGGCGAAATGCTCGGCAAGCTGGTGCCCGATATCCAGCGCACCGCCGAGCTGGTGGAAGAAATCTCCGCCGGCAGCCGTGAGCAGAATGCCGGCGCCGCCCAGATCAACACCGCCATCCAGCAACTCGACAAGGTGACCCAGCAGAACACCTCGGCCGCCGAGGAAATGTCGGCCACCTCCGAAGAGCTGGCCAGCCAGGCCGAACAGCTCCAGGCCGCCATCAGCTACTTCCGCATCGACGCCAGCGCGGTGCCGATGGAGGCCAACCGGAGCGAGGCCAAGCCTGACCTCAAGCAGGCCATTCTGGCCAAGGCACCGCATATGGCGCCGCGCAAGACGGGCGGCAAGGCCAAGGCCAAGCCCGCCAATTCAGGTGGCTTCGACCTCGACCTGGACGACGGTCACGACGATCTCGACGCCGACTTCACTCGTCGCAGCGCCTGATCCCGTCGTCATCATGCCGCGTATCGGGACCGGATTGGCGTCCGGCCCCGATGCGAAACAAGCCGGATTTCATGCGTCGGTATATCGAAAGAGGACCGCAGAAGCGTGCCCTCCAGCCAAGAAGGGCACGTGCTATGCGTTTGACAATTAAAGTAAAACTGGCTGCTACATTCGCAGTCGTTATCGTTCTCTCGGCGATCAGCATGGTCGTCGCCCTGCAGAATCTCGGTTCGCTCAACAATTCGTTCGGCATTGCCATGAACGAAAACGTCAAGCGCATCCAGCTCGCCGCCGACCTCGAAGTCGCAACACTCGAAGTCGCGCGCGACGAGAAAAACCTCATTCTGACGCGCGATCCGGCAGGACGGATCGCCCTGATCGAAAGTCTCGACGAAGAGATCGCGCTGGTCCATGCCGATGCCGCTTCGCTTCGGGACACCTCCGACGAAGCCGGCAAGGCGCTGATCGACCGCTTCGTCTCCAGCTACGACGACTACCTTACCCAGCACAATGAAATCCGGCGGCTGGCCCAGGCCGGTCGTGAGGAGGAGGCCTTTGCACTCGCCAATGGCCGGGCCGCCGAGGCACGCAGCGAGGCGGTTGTCGCGCTTGATGAACTGACGGCCCTCGACAATGAAGAGCTGTCGCAGGCAACCGTGGACGCCGAGCAGCTCTATGCGTCGAGCAGCACCCTATTGATCGGACTGCTGATCGGTTCGACATTGCTGGCGATCGGCGCTGCCGTGTGGATCGTTCTGGGCATCAGCCGCGGCCTGCATCGTGTCCGCCAGGTGGTCGATGCCGTCGCCATCGGTGATCTCGACCAGCGGGTCGAGGTGACGTCCAACGACGAGATCAAGGATCTTGTGACCACCGTCAACATCATGACCGACAACCTGCGCGCCACGGCTGCCGCCGCCGACCAGATCGCCGATGGCGACCTGACCATCGACGTCAAGCCGTTGTCCGACAAGGATGCCCTTGGACTGGCGCTGGAACGCATGGTCGCCAAGCTGCGCGATGTCATCTCCGAAGCCATCACCTCGGCCAACAATGTCGCGGCCGGCAGCCAGGAAATGTCGGCCACCGCCGAGCAATTGAGCCAGGGTGCCACCGAACAGGCGTCCTCGACCGAAGAGGCCTCCGCTTCGATGGAAGAAATGGCTTCGACCATCAAGCAGTCGGCCGATAATGCCAGCCAGACCGAGAAGATCGCCCGTCAGTCGGCAGCAAACGCCATCGCCTCCGGCGAGGCCGTGGACAATGCCGTGGCCGCCATGCAGACCATCGCCGAAAAGATCATGGTGGTGCAGGAAATCGCCCGCCAGACCGACCTGCTCGCCCTCAACGCCGCGGTGGAAGCCGCCCGTGCGGGCGAACATGGCCGGGGCTTTGCGGTGGTGGCCTCCGAAGTGCGCAAGCTCGCCGAACGCAGCCAGGCTGCCGCGGCCGAGATTTCGACGCTCTCCGGCACCACGGTCAAGGCCGCCCAGTCGGCCGGCGAAATGCTCGGCAAGCTGGTGCCCGACATCCAGCGCACCGCTGAACTGGTGGAAGAAATCTCTGCCGGCAGCCGTGAGCAGAATGCCGGTGCGGCCCAGATCAATACCGCCATCCAGCAACTCGACAAGGTGACCCAGCAGAACACCTCGGCCGCCGAGGAAATGTCGGCCACCTCCGAAGAGTTGGCCAGCCAGGCCGAACAGCTTCAGACTGCCATCAGCTACTTCCGCATCCATGCCAATCAGGCCGGCCAGGCGCCGACCCCGACCAAGGCCAAGCCGAGCCGCGCCGGCCTGCGCGACGCCATCATGGCCAATGCCCCGCAGATGGGTGACGGCAAGCCCGCCCTGCGTGGTGGCAAGGGTGGCGGTTTCGACCTCGACCTGGATGATGGCCGCGACGAGCTCGACGGCGAATTCACCCGCCGTGGCGCGGCGTAAGGAGGCGGAAATGGCTGAACGGGCTCAATACGTTACGCTTGGCGTCGCCGACGAACTCTTCGCCGCGCCCGTCGAGAAGGTGCAGGAAATTCTGGACATGCGGCCTATTGCCCGCCTGCCCCAGGCACCCGAAACCCTGCTGGGCATGATCGATGTGCGCGGGCAGGGCATTCCGGTGGTCGACCTGCGGCTGACGCTCGGTCTGCCGCCAGCCCCGGACAATGCGAACACCCGCATCATCGTGCTGGCAATTGCCGGGCCCGATGGCGAATTGCGGCTCGGCCTGCGGGCCGACCGCGTGTTCGAAGTGACCATCCTCGATGACGACGAGCTCGATCCGCCTCCGGCGGTCAGCGGTTCCTGGTCCGGGCGCTGCATCGCCGGCATCGGCCGCCGCAACGGGAATTTCGTCACCGTGCTCGATCTCGAACGCCTGCTCGGATCGGTCGCGGAGGCCGCTCGCGCGGCCTGACCTCAAGCAGCATGCGGTCATCGCCGACCGCATATCCTCGTCGCCCGGAGACTGACCGTTGCCCCCATCCGCCCGCCAGGCCGCCATCCGGCCGGAAACTACTGACGACGACCATCTGTCGCTGCGCGATTTCAAGCGTATCTCCGACCTGATCGGCGCCGAAGTCGGTATCAAGCTGCCGCCGACCAAGCGCCTGATGGTGGAGGGCCGCCTGCGCAAGCGCGTCCGCGCTTTGGGCCTCGGCAGTCTCGACGACTACGGCGACTACCTGTTCCATCGCGATGGACTTGCCGTCGAGCGCCCCTTCCTGATCAATGCGGTTACCACCAACAAGACGGACTTCTTTCGCGAGCCCGAGCATTTCGACCTGCTCGAGGAGCGGCTGGTGCCCGATCTGATCGCGCTGCGCCGCGGCGAGCGCAAGCCCTTGCTCAAGATATGGAGCGCTGCCAGTTCGACGGGCGCCGAAGCCTATACCCTGGCCATGGTGCTGGCCGACCTGATGGCCGAGCGCCAGGACTTCAAGTTCGCCATTCTGGGCACCGATATCTCGACCTCCGTGCTCGAGCAGGGCATGCGCGCTGTCTACCCGACCGAGCTGATCGCGCCGGTGCCACCGGGCAAGCAGCAGCGCTATCTGATGCATGCGCGCAAGCCCGGCCAGCGCCCCGAAGTGCGGATCGTGCCGGAGCTGCGGCGGCTGGTCCGCCTGGCGCGGCTGAACCTGATGGATATCAGCTATCCCTTCGACCACGACGTGGACGTCATCTTTCTGCGCAATGTGCTGATTTATTTCGACAAGGCGGACCAGGAGAAGGTGATCTTGCGCCTGGTCGACCATTTGCGGCCGGGCGGTTATCTGATTCTTGGTCATTCCGAATCCATGATCGGTACGGCGGTGACCATGCGTCAGGTCGCACCCGCGGTATTCCAGAAGACCTGAAGGTACGACTATGGCTGCGACCCGCCGCAAGATCCGAGTGCTCATCGTCGATGACAGCGCTTCGGTGCGCATGACGCTCAGCGAGATCATCGACAGCGACCCTGATCTCGAAGTCATGGCGACGGCGGCCGACCCCTATGTCGCGGTGGAACGCATCCGCCAGGAAGTGCCCGATGTCATGTTCCTCGATATCGAGCTGCCGCGCATGGACGGGCTGACCTTCCTGCGCAAGATCATGAGCCAGCGGCCCATTCCGGTGGTCATCTGTTCGAGCCTGGCCGAGGCCGGTTCGGAAACACTGATGCAGGCGCTTGAAGCCGGCGCGATCGATGTGGTGGCCAAGCCGCGCGTCGATACCACCCAGTTCCTGCAGGAATCGCGCATGCGCATCTGCGATGCCGCCAAGGCGGCCGCTCATGCCAAGTTCCGCGGCGTCCACAAGCCCGCCCCCATCTTGACCGTCGAGGCCAAGCTGACCGCCGACGCGATCATCCCCCCGCATTCGGAAGCCCGTGCCGCCTCGGTGCGCGCCAAGCAGCCGCAGACCGACCCGGTCGTCTGCATCGGCGCCTCCACCGGCGGCACCGAAGCCCTGCGCGAAGTGCTCGAAAAACTGCCCGCCGCCAGCCCCGCCATCATCATCGTCCAGCACATGCCCGAAAAGTTCACCGGCGCCTTTGCCCGCCGTCTCAACGGTCTCTGCGCCATCGAGGTCAAGGAAGCGGCTGATGGGGACGTGGTGCAGGCCGGCCGCGCACTCATCGCTCCCGGCAACCAGCATATGGTGCTGCACCGCGCCGGCAGCCGCTACACCGTCAATATCGTGGATGGCCCCCATGTGTCGCGCCATCGTCCGTCGGTCGACGTGATGTTCCGCTCGGCCTCCCAGGTTGCCGGTCGCAACGCCATGGGGGTCATCCTGACCGGCATGGGCGATGATGGCGCCCGCGGCCTGCTCGAAATGCGCCAGGCCGGCAGCTACACCGTCGCCCAGGACGAGGAGAGCTGCGTGGTCTTCGGCATGCCCAAGGAGGCCATCCAGCGCGGTGCTGCCGCCAAGGTCGTGCCGCTGCATCGCGTCGCCACTGAAATCGAAACCTATGGCCGAGCGCCACGCACAGGTGCAACACCATGACCGCACTGGCCCACCGGCTTCCATCGACCTCCACCGATACCGCCCCGCTCCGTGCCATCGGGGAAGGGCTGGCCAAGCCGCGCCAGGAGATCGAAAGCACCTTCGTCACGGTCGGCGCCCGCTTGACCGAAGGCGCGGCCATGCTCAACCGCATCACCAAGGTCTTCGAGGCGCTGCCGGCACAGCTGCAGAGCCCTGAACTTGCCGAGGCATCGACGCGGCTGGCCGATATCGGCCGGCAGGCCGAGACCATCTCCGCTCTGTTCGCCACCGAACAGGCGGACCTGACGCGCCTGGCCGAGGTGGTGGATGCCGCCGAACACCCCATTTCCGAGCTGCGCCGCACCGTCAAGATGATGGGCATTGTCGCCATCAATGCGCGCGTCGTCGCGGCTGGCGTCGTCGGCGACAGCGACGATTTCGATGTATTCACCACCGATATTGCCAAGCTCTCGGAAAGCGCCAGTTCCACCATCCAGCAGTTTACTGCCGCCTATCGCCAACTGACCGATGAAGTGGGGCATGCGGCGCGCCAGCGTGGCCAGTTCGAGAACGCCCATGCCGATACGCTGAGCGCCCTCGCCGCCGACATGGACCGGGCCCTGGCCGAGCTGGCCCGCCAGCGCGCCGTATCGGTCGATGGCACCGCCGAGACCGGCCGGGTCTCACGCCAGATCGTCACCCGCATCGCCAGTGCCGTCATGGCGCTGCAGGTGGGCGACGCCACGCGACAGCGCATCGAGCATGTCGAAAGCGGCCTGGCGGCACTTGCCGACATGCTGGATAGCGGCAATTTGCAGGAAAACGACAGGCAAGCCGCCGGCAATCTGCTCGGCAGCCTGCAGATTGCCCAGCTTTCCGGCGCCACCGATGCCTTCGAGGGCGACGTGGCCGAAGCGGGCGACGCCCTGCGCGATCTTGCCGCCGACGCCCGCTCCATCATGGACCAGAGCCGCGCCATCTATGGTCAGGGCGACGAGGCCGGCGCCTCCTCGCTGGCCGCCCTGAGCAAGGCCGTGCGCCACGCCGCGCTGGTTCTCCGCGATTGCGAAACCGAGCGCAGCAAGCTTGAGCTGGTCGCCAATGCGGTGCTCGGCACGGTCGGTGTGCTGCTCAGTCATGTCGAGGCCGTACAGGAAATCGAGGCCAATATGCGCCTCGTCAGCCTCAATGCAGCAGTCAAATGTGCCCAACTGGGCCCACGCGGCGCCGCCCTCAATGTCATCGCCCGCCAACTACGTGAGCTGACCGGCGAGACCGTCACCGCCGCCGAAGCGTCGATGGCCGGCCTGCACCAGGCGGCCGGTCTCGCGCAGTCGTTCGGCGCTGCCGCGAACGGCGATGCTGCCGGCCGCGTCGGCCAGCTCGAACAGGAAGCCACCGCGGCCCTGGTCCTGCTGCAGGGCGTGGACTCTGCTTTGGCCGAGGCACTGGCAACGCTCAACCGTGATGGCCCCAATGTCATTGCACTGCTGGGCAATGCGGCCGAAACCTTTGTCAGTCAGGCCGCGATTTCCGAAACCATGCGCGACCTGGAAATGCAGCTGGTGAGCGAATGCCCGCCCATGGCCGCAGCAGAGCAAACCCCGGCCATTGCCACCATGCTTTCGGCCCACCGCGCCCGCTATACGATGGATGCCGAACGCCGGATTCACGAACAGCTCTTTGGCGCCGATGCAGCGCCGGCCATGGAATCCGAGCCGACCAGCCAGGATGCGGAAGAGACCGACCTCGACGCGCTGTTCTTCTAGCCCGAATAGGGCTTGAAGTGCTTGGAGAGCTTGAGCGTCTGCGCCTGGTAGTTCGACCCCAGGGCAGAGCCATAGAGCCGGTCCGGCGCTTCGGCCAGCCGCTCATAGATCAGCCGCCCGATGGTCTGCCCATGCCCGAGGAGGAACGGCACTTCGCGGCTGCGCACTTCGAGCACGGCGCGACTGCCGGCACCGCCCGCCGACGAATGGCCGAAACCGGGGTCGAAAAAGCCGGCATAGTGGACGCGGAATTCACCCACCAGCGGATCGAACGGCACCATTTCGGCAGCGTGCGTCGGCGGCACATGCACCGCCTCGTCGCTGACCAGGATATAGAATTCATCCGGATCGAGGATCAGTTCCTCGCGGCCGCGATTGGTCAGCGGATCCCAGAAATCGAGCACATCGAGCGCCGCTTTCTTGTCGACATCGACCACCGCCGTATGGCGCCGGGAGCGGAAGCCGATCAGCCCGTTGCGGCCTTCCCCCTTGAGATCGATGGAAAGCGCCACGCCTTCCCCGACTGGCACATTGTTGTTGAAGACCAGCGTATCGGAGGCGTGCAGCGCCTGGTGCTCTGCCACTGTCAGCCGGTTGTCGCCCGAGCGGAAGCGCATCTGGCTGAGCCGCGAGCCGGTGCGCACCAGCACCGGGAAGGTGCGGGGGCTGACTTCGAGATAGAGCGGACCCGTATAGCCATCGGGCATCTGATCGAACCCGCGCGCCCGGTCGCCGATGACGCGGGTGAAAACATCGAGCCGCCCGGTGGAACTCTTGGGATTGGCCGAGGCGCTGACCGTTTCGGGCAGGTCGAGGCTTTCCTGCAGCGGCACCAGATAGACGCAGCCGCGTTCCAGCACGGCGCCGCGCGTCAGGTCGATCTCATGCAGCTTGAGTGCCTCGATGCGCTCGGCCACCGAATGGCTGGGGCCGGGCAGGAAGCTGGAGCGCACGCGATAGGCGACGTCGCCGAGCCGCAAGTCGAGGCTGGCCGGTTGCACCTGGTCTGCGTCGAACGGACGGGCCGCCTGGATGGAGCCTTGCCGGTGCAGCTTTTCGATCAGCCGCGCCGGAAACACGCCCTGCGGCCAGGCCAGTTGCTTGTCCATGCTGTGTCGTCCCGCGGAAACCGTGGCTATCCCCTAGCAACCCTTCCAATTGACGCCAACAGACAATTGGCCTTACATCACAGTCCAGTGGTGATTTGGCCGGTCGCTTGCAGCCACTTAAAAGAAATCGCTAAAGACCGTCGTGGGAACCGGCCGCCCTTTTTGGGTGCCGGTTTTTTGTTTTTGAAGGCGTGACCATGTCCAGAGATAAGAACCCCCTCCTCGATCCCAAACGGCGCGGCGCCGCGACCCAGATGGTCCATGGCGGCGACAAGCGCACCGATTTCAACGAGACGAGCGAGGCCATCTTTCTCAATTCGGGCTATTCCTATCCCAGCTCCGAACATGCCGAGCTGCTGTTCCAGAACAAGATTCCCGGCGGTCACAACTACTCCCGCTTCGCCAATCCCACCGTCGATGTGTTTCAGGAGCGCATGGCGCTGATCGAGGGCGCCGAAGCCGGCCGCGCCTTTGCCTCGGGCATGGCCGCCGTGACCAATGCGGTGATGAGCCAGGTCCGGGCCGGCGACCACATCGTGGCTGCACAGGCGCTGTTCGGCGGCTGCCGCTATGTGGTGGAAGATTTCGCCCCACGCTTTGGCGTGGAATCGACCTTGGTCGACGGCCGCGACCCGGAGAATTTCGCCCGCGCCATGCGCCCCAATACCAAGGTCGTCTTCATCGAAACCCCAACCAACCCCACGCTGGAACTGGTCGACATCAAGGCCGTCGCCGACATTGCACACGCCCATGGCGCCAGGCTCATCGTCGACAATGTCTTTTCCACCGCGCTTTACCAGAAGCCACTGCAGCTTGGCGCCGATCTCGTCACCTATTCGGCCACCAAGCATGTCGACGGACAGGGCAGGGTGCTCGGCGGCATCGTGCTGGGCTCGAAGGCCCTAATCGAGGGGGATGTCCATACCTTCCTGCGCCAGACCGGCGCGACGCTCAGCGCTTTCAATGCCTGGGTGCTGCTCAAGGGGCTGGAAACCTACGAGCTGCGCATCCGCCAGATGACCGACAGCGCCGAAAAGGTGGTTGAGGCGCTTGCCTCGCACCCCAAGATCAACAGGGTCATCTACCCGCACCACAAGAGCCACCCGCAATACGAACTGGCCAAGCGGCAGATGCAGCGCGGCTCCACCATCATCGCTCTCGACGTCAAGGGTGGCCAGGCGGGGGCGTTCGCCCTGTCGGACAGCCTGGCGGTGATCCTGATTTCCAACAATCTGGGGGACGCCAAGTCGCTCATCACCCATCCCCGCACCACCACTCACGCCCGCTTCACCGAGGAGGTGCGGCTGGAAACCGGCGTCACCCCCGGTCTGCTGCGCCTGTCGGTGGGGCTGGAAAGCCCCGACGATCTAATTGCCGACCTGATGTATGGGCTGGACCAGGTTTGACGCAAATGACGATGCGCGGTGATTGTGGCACCACCCTGTGGGGAGGGATCGAGGGTGGGGGTAGGGTTTGGCACCGAGCAATTGCTCTTGCCCTTGTCCTCCTTACCACGCCCGCCCTGGCCCAGGCTCTGCCCTACCATTCCGATCCCAGCGCCCGCGAAATCCTGCCCAGCTTGACGCCGGTGCCGGCCATCCGCTTCCTCACCACCGCCGATTTCCCCCCGTTCAACTTCCGCGATGCCGGGGGCGAGCTGATCGGCTTCAACATCGATCTGGCCAAGCGCATCTGTGTCGAAGTCAATGTCGCCTGCACCATCCAGGCCTGGCCCTGGGAGCAGGCGGCCAATGCCCTGAGCGACAGCCAGGGTGACGCGCTGATCGCCGGGCTCGCCATGAGCAAGGAGAATGGCCTGCTGTTCGACTTTTCGTCGATCTACCTGGCGCTGCCGGGCCGCTTCGTTGCACGGGCGCCCGATATCGGCGCATTCGATCCCGCCACCCTTGCCGGCAAGACCGTCTCCGTGCGGCGCGGCAGCGCGCATGAGGCCTTCCTCACGCGCTACCTGCCCGAGGTGACCCAGCTTGGCTTCGACAGCGAGATCGAGGCGCTGGAGGCCCTCGAAAGCGGCGATGCCGATGCGTTTTTCGGCGACGCCATGCGTGCCTCGTTCTGGCTCAACGAAAACCTGACCTGCTGCGGCTTTGCCGGGCAACCCTATTTCCGCCCGAACCTGTTCGGTGAAGGTCTCGCCATTGCCGTTCCCGCCGGGCAGGACGCGGTGCGCCATGCCATAGATTGGGCCCTGGTCAGGCTCAAGGACAATGGCGCGCTGGACGAACTCTACCTGCGCTGGTTCCCGGTGGGCTTCTACTAGGCGCCCGGCATCCGCCGGTGCCGCGCCCGTGCGGCCGTTTCGATGGCGGCGGTGGTCAGCCGGTCGAGGGTGAGCTTGTCGCGCAGCAATTCGAGGAAGCGCAATTCCTCCTGCTCGAGATAGAGATCGACCGATGCGACCTCCACAGCCACCGCATAGGCGGTGTCCTGCAGCTTGGCTGGCAGCACGGCAATGGCGTCGTCCATCACCTGGTCGAGGCCTCCAGGTCCGTTGAGCTTGTCGGCACAGGCATTGGCCACTGCGGCCAGCCGGTTCTTGTCAAAACCCTCGAAGACCGGCAGTCGCCCGATCAGGGTCTGGATACGGACCAGTTCCTTGTCTGTCATGGCGCTGTCGGACGAGGCGGCAACGATCATCAGGTGGATGAGGGCGTCATGGGCGGCATTGGACATCAGGCATTCCCGGTCTGGTCTGTGCCTCGATAGCTAGGCGCGTCGCGCGGCCTTGGCAAGCGCCGGCCCTGAAAACGTTGACGTTGGCGCGCCGGGATGCAACACACCGAGACCTCCTCTCCCTGAAAGGCCTGACCTTGTCGCCCGCTCCGTTGCCCCCGCTCGACCCCGCGTTCTTCGACGCCGCCCAGACTGCCCGCGCCTGGCCGTTTGAGGAAGCCCGGAAACTGGTCAAGCGCCTGGAGAAATCGGGCAAGGGCGAGGCCCTGTTCGAGACCGGTTATGGCCCCTCGGGTCTACCCCATATCGGCACCTTCGGCGAGGTGGCGCGCACCACCATGGTCCGCACCGCCTTCCGGCTGCTGACGCGCGACCAGATTCCGACCCGGCTGATCTGCTTTTCCGACGACCTCGACGGCATGCGCAAGATCCCGGACAATGTGCCCTCCAAGGAAGCCATGGAGCCGCATCTGCAGAAGCCGCTGACCTCGGTGCCCGACCCGTGGACCAACGAGTATGCCAGCTTCGGCGACCACAACAACGCCATGCTGCGCCGCTTCCTCGACACGTTCGGCTTCAACTACGAATTCGCCAGCGCTACCGACTACTACCGCTCGGGCAAGTTCGATCCCGTATTGATGCGCGCCGTCGAGCGCTATGACGACATCATGAAGGTGATGCTGCCCACCCTTGGCGCCGAACGCCAGGCCACCTACAGCCCCTTCCTGCCTATCTCCCCGATATCGGGACGCGTGCTCTATGTGCCGATGAAGGAAGTCAACGCCAAGGACGGCACGGTCACCTTCGCCGATGAGGATGGCCGCGATACCACCGTCCCGGTAACCGGGGGCCATGTGAAGATGCAGTGGAAGCCCGATTTCGGCATGCGCTGGGCAGCTTTGGATGTCGACTTCGAGATGTTCGGCAAGGATCACCAGACCAATGCCCATGTCTATGACAAGATTTGCGAAATTCTCGGTGGCAAGGCGCCCGAGCACTATGTGTTCGAGCTGTTCCTCGATGCCGAAGGCCAGAAGATTTCCAAGTCCAAGGGCAATGGCCTGACCATCGACGAATGGCTGACCTATGCCGGCAATGAGAGCCTGGGGCTCTACATGTTCCAGAAGCCGCGCACCGCCAAGCGCCTGCATTTCGACGTCATTCCGCGGGCGGTGGACGAATATTACAGCTTCATCGAAGGCTATCAGGCCCAGGATGTCGCGGCACGGCTCGAGAATCCGGTGTTCCACGTCCATTACGGCGCAGTGCCCAATCCGCATGTCCCGCTCAGTTTCGCACTGCTGCTGAACCTGGTGGCCACGGCCAATGCAGAGGATACCAAGGTGATGTGGGGCTTCATCTCGCGTTACCTGCATGGCGCCAGCGCCGCCACGCATCCCGAGATCGACAAGCTGGCCGGCTATGCCGTGCGCTATTTCAACGACAAGGTGAAGCCGTCCAAGGTCTATCGTTCCCCAACGGACCTGGAGCGTAAGGCCTTGCAGGATCTGCATGATCGGCTCGAAGCCCATATCGGCTCCACTGATGGCGGCGCTTTGCAGGACCTCGTCTACGAGATCGGCAAGATCCACCAGTTCGAGCCGTTGCGCGACTGGTTCAAGGCCATCTACCAGGTACTGCTCGGCGACGATCAGGGCCCGCGCTTCGGCTCGTTCATTGCCCTGTTCGGCGTGGCCGAGACGCGCAAGCTCATCGCCGATGCGCTTGCCGGCAAGTTCGTGAAAGCGAGCTGAAACAAGGGAGATTGCCTTGCGTTTGCTTGCTGTTTTCCTGCTTCTGGCATTGAGCATGCCTGCCTATGCCGCCAGCGACGATGTTCCCGAGGCCATCCAGGGCAAGTGGGTGGGCAAGAATCTAAGCTGCAACGCCATTGGTGCGCCCATGGTGATCTCGGCCACGACACTGGTTTATGCCGATGGCAGGATCGATGACGTATTCTTCTCGCCCGAGGATGGGGCCGACGGCACTATTCATTTCCTCCAGGAAGGCGAAGTCACCAACTACGAATATGTTGCCGATAGCGACATGCTGATCTTCCATCCCGAAGGCTTCGGCATGGGGACGGCTTTGCCCATGGTCCGTTGCCCGGAGCCCGCCGGCCCGTTCGAGCGCCGCTGCGGCTGGCTGGCCCATCCGGCGCCGGGCAATTGGTGGCTGATCGACCGCGATCGCACCTGGACGCTGTCCGCCCACGGTGACGACAATCCTGTTGTCACCGCCGTCATGGACCGGGTGCCGGGTTTCGATACCGATGAGTTCATTTCGACGGGCCGCTATTATGGCCATGGCTGCGCCTGCATGACCGTGGTCACCGACCCAGCCGAAGGCCGGGTGCTGGCCATCGGCACAAGCAAGCGCCTGCCGCTGGCCACCTGCCAGGCCGACAAAGCGTTGCCTGCGCTGGACGATTGGTAGCTACTGGCTGGCCCAGATGATCCGGGCGATCCATTCGATCTCGCCCAGTTCAAACAGCCGCGGCTCATAGGCCGGGTTGATGGAGTGCAGTTCGATCTGCTTGCCGGTTTGGCGCGCGAGGATCTTGGCCATCACTTCGCCATCGCGGGTTCGGACCACCACCCGGTCGCCGCGCCGCACCTGCTCGGTGGGCGACACCACGATGCGGTCGCCCTCCCGGTAGAGAGGCTCCATCGAATCGCCCTGCACCTCGAGCGCATAAATGCCGCCTTCGCCGGGCGAGGGCAGGGCGATCTCGTCCCAGCCCTGGCCGGCGGGAAAGCCGGCGCTGTCGAAAAAACCGCCGGAGCCGGCCTGTGCCAGTCCGAGCAGCGGCACGGTGCGATTGGGCAGGTTGTCGTTCAGCTGCAGGAAGGCGCCGGTACCGGAGAGGAAGGAATCAAAGCTCTCCCCCGTAGCTTCGAGAATCTTGGAAATGCTCTCGGTCGAGGGCCACCGCTCGCGCCCATCCTTGCTGACGCGCTTGGAGACGTTGAAGGCGGTTGCGTCGAGCCCGGCGAGTTTGGCCAGCGCCGAGACCGAGTGGCCATGGCGGCGCGCGAGGGCGTCGATCCCGTCCCAGATGGCTCTGTGTGACAGCATGGCAAATGACCAACCAAGGAAATGTATCTTATCTACGGAATTAAATCCTATTCTTACCGATCCAAGTTTGTCTTGTAAAGAGCCGGGCTCCGCTTGCGGCCTCTTGCCGGCGCCATTAGGTTCGCGCCCATGAGCAATCCTGAATTCGTCTACAAGATCGCTACCGAAGCGGCCTTTGCGCCTGCGCGCGCCGCCTCCACTTTTGCCGGCATGCCCATCGATGCCGCCGACGGCTACATGCACTTTTCAACGGCCGGGCAGCTGGCCGAAACGCTCCGCCTACACTTTGCCGGCCAGAGCGGGCTGGTGCTGCTGGCTGTTCGCAGCAGCGACCTGGGCGCCGGCCTGGTGTGGGAGCCGTCGCGCGGCGGCGCGCTCTTTCCCCATCTTTACGGCGGACCGCTGCCGGCGGCGGCTATCGCCTGGGAGGCACCGCTGCAGGTTGCGGCAGACGGCTCCTGCACCTTGCCCGAGGCCGTCCAATGATCCTCTCGGCATTTTCGCCGCTGCTGCGCATACCGGCTCTCGCGGACCTGACCCGTGAAACCCTGCTCAAGATGGACCCCGAGACCGCCCATGGCGCAACGCTCACAGCCTTGCGGCTGGGCCTCGCGCCCGAACAGAGCCATCCCGATGGCGCCGAACTGCGCACCAGCCTCTGTGGCCTGGAGTTGGGCAATCCGGTGGGCATGGCCGCTGGCTTCGACAAGAATGCCGAGGTTGCCCGCCCCCTGGCGTTGATGGGTTTCGGCATGGTGGAAATCGGCACCGTTACCCCACGCCCGCAGGCCGGTAACCCCAAGCCCCGGCTGTTCCGGGTGGGCTCGGTCGAAGGCGTGATCAATCGCATGGGCTTCAACAATGAGGGCCACGATGCCGCCCTTGCGCGGCTCAGGGGGCAGCGGGTTCCAGCGGCCCTGGGCGTCAATATCGGCGCCAATAAGGACAGTGCCGATTTCGTCGCCGACTTCGTGCTGGGGGTAAAGCGCTTCGCCGACCTGGCCGATTACCTGACGGTCAACGTGTCCTCGCCCAATACGCCCGGCCTGCGAAACCTGCAGGCCGACGAGGCCCTGCGCCGCCTGCTGGGCGAGGTGCTTGCCGCCCGCGCCAAGGCGAAAACGCGCGTGCCGGTTTTCCTCAAGATCGCGCCCGACCTCGATGAGGCGGCGCTCGACGCCGTCGCCGCCGTCGTGCTGGCGACCGATCTCGATGGCCTGATCGTCTCCAACACCACCACCACCCGCGACGCGGTGGCGGGCCTCGAAAATGCCGCCGAGGCCGGTGGCCTGTCCGGCAAGCCGCTGTTCGAACTCTCGACCCGGCGCCTGGCCCAGACGCGCCAGCGCGTGGGCAATCTGCCTATCATCGGCGTCGGCGGCATCCATTCTCCACAAACCGCCCTGGCCAAGATCGAAGCCGGCGCCAACGCAATCCAGCTCTATTCGGCCATGGTGTTTGGCGGGCTCGACCTGCTCGACCGCCTCAAGCGCGGGCTTGTCGCCGCCGTGCGAGCGGAGGGCAAGACCAATATCGGGCAATTGGTGGGAACGAAGGTGGACGACTGGGCGAAGGGTAAGGCGACGATTTCCTGACAAGCCTGGTGCCACGCCCGCGTGTTTCGAGGGTCGCTGCGCTCCCGCCTCACCATGAGGGCGTGCCGCGATGCTAAGCCTTCTCCCCGCCAATCGAGAACAGGGCCTCGAACTGACCGTCTTCGATCCGCGCCGCGGCGATCACCGCCTGGGTGCGGCTGTCCACGTCCAGCTTCTGCAGGATGGCCGAGACATGCGCCTTGACCGTGGCTTCCGAAATGGAAAGCTCGTAGGCGATCTGCTTGTTCATCAGTCCGTCGCTGAGCATCATCAGCACGCGCACCTGTTGCGGGGTCAGCGTCGAGAGCCGGCGCATCAGCGCGGTATGGTCGTCGTCGCTGCCTAACGCGGTGCCCTCGGGGACGAAGACCTCGCCCGACAGCACCGTCTCGATGGCGCGGCGAATTTCGGTCGGCCCCACGGATTTGTGAAGATAGCCCGCGGCGCCCAGCTCGAAGGCGCGGCGGACCACCGTGCCGTCCTCGACCGCCGAGATGATCATCACCGGAATATCGGGATATTGTGCCCGCAGCAGCAGCAGCCCGGAAAAGCCCCGTACGCCCGGCATGTTGAGATCGAGCAGCACGAGATCGCAATCGCGATCGGCGTCGAGCGCCGCGCTCAGCCCGTTGAGATCGCCCGCTTCCTCCACGCTGACGGTGGCATCGCCTCCCGACAGGGTCTGCCGCAATGCCGCCCGGAACAGCGGGTGATCGTCGACGATGATGATGCGGCGGCGGGTCATGTGGCTCCCCAGATTGAACGGCATACGCAAAGCCCCGAATCGCCAACCTCGTATGACTACGAAATCAGGTCTTTCAGGCTGTGGCACTTGCATATTGCGACAATACTTAACGGGTTCTTTACCATGTTTTCCCAAGAGTGACCGTCATACCTTCGTGTTGAATCGCGAGGGGTCCGCCTTTCATGACAGGGACTAACCATGGCCCGCGCCTACCAATTCACGGAGATGTCCGAGCCGGCAGCGGAGCCGCAGGCCGGGGAATGGCAGGCATTGCGCGGCGAACTCGTCGCCCTGCTCGATCAGGTCGAAGGCCACTACGTTCAGGAGCAGCGGGCCGAGCCGGCGCTGTCCGGCCTCACCCGCCGCGTCCGCAATCTGCGCGATCAGGTCGTGGGGCCCGAGCCGGCGATGCGCCGGCGCGAGGCGCTGCGGACGGTCAAGCGCGCCGTGGATCGCTTTACCGAGCGCGACGACCTGAGTCCGGCCGATCATGATCAAGACGACCTGAGCAGCGCCATTGCCGAAATCCGTGGCCGCCAGATGTCGGCTCCGGCCGCCGCCCTTGGCCGTCGCGCCGCGGACATGCCCGAATTTCGTGAACTGAGCTCGCTGGTGGGCGGCCTCTCCGGCCGGCTGGAGCATCTCGAAGGCGAACTCAAGTCGCAACGGACAGGCAATGGCAGCGTGCGCGAGGTCGCGGCCCAGGTCGAGCAGTTGACCCATGTCGTCGAATTGCTGGCCGGCGCGGTCGGCGAGACCGGGCAGGTCAAGCGCCTCGAAGCCCAGATCGGCGCCCTGGCCGCCCTGATCGAAGGCGGCCCGCGCGTCGATCTGTCAGCCATCAACAATCGACTCGACGACGTTTCGGTAACCGTGGGCAAGCTGGCCGAGCTGCAGGCCCAGCAGATGGAACGCGAGATCGCGCGCGAGGACCGCAAGGCCGCCGAAAAGCCGGCCAAGGCCGAGACGCTCGCCCCGACGATGCACGCCATCGAAAAAAGCGTCCGCAACGTCTACGATCGCATCGACTCCATCGAAAAGAATGTCGCGCTGTCCTCCGGCGATTTTGAGCGCCTGACCAGCGAAATGGCCGCCTTCACCCAGGCGATGAAGGACCGCAAGGCTGCGCCGGACAAACTTGTGGCCCAGGTCGATGCCCTGGCCTCCCGCATTGGCACCCTCGATACCGCAAATGGCGACGTCGCCGGCCTCAAGCAGGACATAGCCTCGCTGCGCGATGCGGTGATGGCGGGCATGGAGCCGCGCTTCCTGCGCATAGAAAGTCAGATCGAGGCCCTGTCGGACCGCATGGCGCCCGCCGATTCCGGCCAGGTGGAAAGCCAGCTCAAGCTGCTGATGGCGCGCATGGACGAGACCGGCGCGCAACTCAATGATCTGGCCAAGCTCTATTCCAGCCAGTCCGACCCGGCCGATATCGAGGCCATGGCCACCCTGGTCGCCGAGCGCACCAGCGATGCCGTGACCCGCAAGGCGCCGGCCCCGGTCGCCATGTTCGGCCCCGACAGCCTCAAGAGCATCGAAGATCGGCTGACCGGCCTGATCAAATCCGCCGGCAAGACCCCGGATTATGAGACGCTCGCCGCCATGGTGGCCGAACGCACCTCCGAGGCGGTCGCCAAATCGGCCTCCGCCGCCACTGGCGGCATGAGCGAAGACGGCATGGCCGCGCTGGAAAAGCGCATGGCTGCGCTGTTCAACACTGCCGGCAAGGACACCGCCGAGCGATTGACCCGGCTCGAGGCCGTATTGGGCAGCCGCGAGCAGCCTGCCGCCGTAGCGCCTTCGGCGGCCCCGCCCGTGCAGCAGCGCAAGGCCGAGCCGCCCGATGAAGAGCGCAGCCGGCTCGAGGCCATGCTGACGGCTTTGTCAGGCCCCAAATCTGCAGCCAAGAGCGACCTGATGCCGGCCAATCCGGTGGACGAGGCGCCACTGGTCGATCCCGGCTTCAAGGATACGGGGCCCGTCCGTGCTGCGCTCGACGCCAAGGTCGGCGCCCGTCCGCCAGCGCCCGCCGCTGAGGCGCCGGTTGCGGGGCGCCCGGCATTCGACCCTGCCAGCGCCGAGCGGCCGCCACGGCCTCAGTCGAGCTTTGCCAAGGCCGATCCGGATCCATTCACCCCGCCGGCCGCGGTTGCGGCCCCACAGGTCGAAGCGCCGGTCAGCCAGAGCAGCACCAGCACTTTCGTTGCGGCGGCCCGTCGCGCCCAGCGGGCCCGCCAGGAAGCGTCGGCTCCTGCTGTTGCCTCCAGCAATTCGCTCATCGGCCGCGCCCTGGCGCGGGTGATGCCCGGTTCGGCTGCGTCGGCCGGCGATGCGGCAACCCAGCCCGTGGCCAAGGCCGAAAAGCCGGCCAGGCCGGTCAAGGAGAAGAAGGCCAAGGCCGCCGAGGCTCCGCCGGTAGCGCCGGCCTTCGGCACCGATGCCGAGGCCGACATACTGGTCGAAAAGCAGAGTTTCCTGACGCGCCATCGCCGCCCGCTGCTGCTGGCCGCAACGCTGGTCGCGGTCTCGATGCTGGCGCTGAACCTGGTCATGCAGCGCATGACTCCCGCCCGCGCGCCGGCAACGCCGCCAGCCCAGACCGCGGTCGAGCAGCCCTCCGCGATCCCGTCGGCAACCGACGATGTGTCCCTGGTTCGCCCCGAGCCGCGTGTCATCGACATGATCGACGGCACCGCGACCGCTTCGATCAATCCCAACCAGCCGATGAGCTTCACCAAGCCGGTCGCCACGACCCCGATGCCGCCTTCGCTCATGGCGCTATCCGGTGGTGACGCCGCGGCCGTGCCGCTTGATATTCCGGTCGAAACGGTGCCCGAAGTGACGGGCAGCATTCCCGATGTCGCTGCCACCGCGCCCTTCGAGCTGCCACCCGAGGGCGTAGGTCCGCTCGAATTGCGCCAGGCCGCCGCCGATGGCGATGCCCGCGCCCAGTTCGAGATCGGCGCCATCTATACCGAGGGCCGCGTCGTGCCCCAGGATCAGGTCGAAGCGGCCAAATGGTACGAGCGCGCCGCGGCGCAGGGCTTCGTTCCGGCGCAATATCGCATCGGCAACCTCTATGAAGCCGGGCAGGGCGTGGACAAGGATTTCGAGATCGCCAAGCTGTGGTACCAGCGCGGTGCCGAAGCCGGCAATCGCATGGCCATGCACAATCTGGCGGCGCTCTACGCCGGCGGACAACTGGGCGACCAGCAGTTCGAGACGGCCGCCGAGTGGTTCGCCCAGGCGGCGGCGCGCGGCATGACCGACAGCCAGTTCAACCTCGGCATGCTCTATGCCCGTGGCCTGGGCGTCGAGCAGGATTTCGAGCAATCCTACAAGTGGTTCTCCCTGGCCGCCCGCAATGGCGACGCCGATGCCGCCAAGGCCCGCGACGACATTGCCAAATCGCTGACCGCCGAGGCGGTGAGCCGCGTCGGTGATGAAGTGGACCTGTGGACGGCCGAGCCGGTCGACCTGGCGGCCAATTTTGCCCCGCTGGGCACCTGGTCTTCCAGCTTCGATCCGGGTGAAGCCATCCTTACCAGGGATGTGGTGGCCAAGGTGCAGACGGTGCTGGGCAAGCTCGGCTTCGATGTGGGCACGCCCGATGGCCTGACCGGACCCAAGACGGCCGAGGCCATCAAGGCCTTCGAGCGTGGAACCGGCATGACCGAGATCGGCGTCGTCAATCCGCGCCTGCTCGCCGTGCTGGGGAGCCAGCCCGTCTGACGCCTGACATCGAACTGTCGTTTGACACGGTCGGGTCAGGGTCCTAATCCCAGACATTGAGGGTTTCCCGCGGTTCGTGGGAAACCCTTGACCTATTGTTGACGTACGGTCCTGTAAAGTCGTGCGGCGTAGTGATTTTCAAACGGATCAGGGTCTTGCAGGTCTATCTGCCGATCGCCGAATTGTCCGTGAACCTCTTCTTTCTCGTGGGGATCGGAGGGGCGGTCGGCTTCCTGTCGGGGCTCTTCGGAGTCGGCGGCGGCTTCCTGCTGACGCCGCTGCTGATCTTCTCGGGCGTGCCGGCTCCGGTGGCGGTGGCGTCGGTCACCGGCCAGGTCGTGGCGGCATCGACCTCGGGGGCGCTGGCGCATTACCGGCGCGGCGCCGTGGACCTGCATCTGGCGCTTTATCTCGTGCTGTCAGGCGTATTGGGCGCCTTTGGCGGCGTCGCGACCTTTGCCCTGCTGCGCGATGCCGGCCAGCTCGACCTGGTGATTTCGGTCGGCTTCCTGGTCCTGCTCGGCTCGGTCGGCGTGCTGATGCTGATCGAGAGCACCCGCGCCATTCTCAAGCAGCGCAAGGGCATCGTGGTGCGCGAGCGCCTGCCCAACCAGCATAACTGGATCCATGGCCTGCCCATGCGGGTGCGGTTCAAGAAATCGCGGCTCTATATCAGCGTGCTGCCGGTGCTGATCATCGGCCTGTTCATCGGCTTTGTCGGTTCGCTCCTGGGCATTGGCGGCGGCTTCATCATGGTGCCGGCTCTGGTCTACCTGCTGCGCGTGCCCGGCAATGTGGTCATTGGCACCTCGCTGGCCCAGGTGGTGGCGATGATGGCGGCGACGACGATCCTGCATGCCGTGCAGAGCCAGAGCGTCGATATCCTGCTCGCCTTCTGCCTCATGGTCGGCGGCACGGCAGGCGCCCAGTTCGGCGCCTCGGCCGGCAAATATCTGCGCGGCGAGCAGCTGCGGGGCCTGCTGGCTTTGCTGGTGCTGGCCGTGGCCATCCGGTTCGGGCTGTCGCTGGTGCTGGCGCCCGCCGACGTGTTTTCCATGGCGGTGACGGGAGTGGCCCAATGAGCCGGCTGCTGCTGCTGGTGGTGGCATTTGTCCTGGCGGCCGCTCCGGCCCGCGCCGAACGGCTGGTGTCGCAGGTCTCCAACGAGACCATCGAGATCACGTCCAGCTTTTCGGGCGAACGCATGAATTTCTTCGGCACCATCATTCCCGATGCCGGCTCCGAGGATAAATTCGTCACCGGCCCGTTCCATGTCGTGGTGGTCGTGTTGGGGCCGACACAGAACCGCGTTGCGCGTCAGATGAGCAATGTCTTCGGCGTCTGGCTCAATACTGATCAGGTCGAATTCAGCAATTTTCCCAGCTACTTCCATGTGCTGTCGAGCGGACGGCTGACCGATATTACCGATATCACGACGCTCACCACCAATCTCATCCTGCCCGAATCCCACACCCTGGCGGCCAATAGCGCCGACTGGTGGAAGAGCGCCATATTCGGCCGCGAACTGGTGCGGCTGATGACCGAGGAGGGCCTGTTCGGGGTGCAGGAGAATGGCGTCAACTTCCCGGCGGACAACTTCTATTCGGCGCGGCTGACCCTGCCCAGCAACGCCCCGCCTGGCCCCTATATCGCCCTGACCTATGTGTTCAAGGACGGCCAGATCATCGCCCGCAAGTCCGAGGGCTTCGCGGTGCGCAAGATCGGCTTCGAGCGCTTCCTGGCGCTGTCGGCGGTGCAGCAGCCGTTCCTCTACGGTCTGGTCTGCGTGGTCCTGGCGCTGTTCACCGGCTGGCTCGGTGGCGTGCTGTTCAAGCGCTGAGTTGGCACTATCCCCGCACCAGCCGCTTCGGGCTGACGGGATAAGTGCGGTCTCTCCCCAACATCGTGACTTCGACCGACGGCCAGTTTAGCAGGCCGAAAAAGGCCGGGGATAAGATATTGAGCGACCCCGTGGAGGCCCCGTAGGCGGGGAGGATCATCAGCCTGCTATCGTGGACGAAGCAGGGGCGGCGGGTCGAGCGGCCCTGGAAATACACATGCGCCGCCGGGTGCAGGTGACCGGCCACAAGGCCCGCAATGCCGCGCTCCGGCTCATGCGTGAAGGTCAATCCGGCCAGTTCCAGCCGGGGCAGGCAGGAGCCGCCGATGGCGTGCGGTGCCGGATCGTGATTGCCGGAAAGCCAGATGCACTCGGCCATTTCGGTGACTGCATCGAGTCGCATCCGGTCCGAATTCGTTAGCAGACTGCTAGCATCGGCGCGATGGAACGTGTCTCCGAGCGAGAGCAATCGGGCCGCCCCGGTGCGCCGCAGATCGGCTTCGAGGCGTGCCAGCGTCATGCCGGTATCGTAGGGCGGCAGCATCTGCCCGCGCCGGGCGAAGCTCGCCATCTTTTCGAAATGCAGGTCGGCAACCAGGAGCGTCCGTTGGCTGTGCCAATAGAGCGCGCCAGAGGGCAGGGGTTCGAAATTATGGCCGGCAAAGCGCAAGATCGGCGTCTCGGTGACCTCGGCTATTCTTGTTAGACTACTCAATCGTCCCAGCTCTGCCCGAAGGCCCCCTCACCCGACCCCGACGGGTCGACCTCTCCCCCAAAGGGAGAGGTGGCTAGCGCCCGAGGGCTTCCCGCATCAATTCATCTGCCGCGTCAGCCATAGCCGATTCGCGGCCCTCGCCGAAAATCGGCTCCTTGCCGATATCGAGCATGACGGGCACGGCCAGCGGCGAGATTTGCGCCAGGGGCTGGTGGACGATGTGGCCACAAATGCGCGCCAGCATATCGCCCAGCCGTTCGATATCGAGCAGGCCGCGGGCGGCGTCGCGACGGGTCGCCTGGATGAGGATATGGTCGGGCTCGTGCTGGTAGAGCACGTCATAGATGAGGTCGGAACTCATGGTGATCTGGCGGCCGGACTTTTCCTTGCCGGGGTGACGGCGCTCGATGAGGCCGGAGATGATGGCGCAGTTGCGGAAGGTGCGCTTCATCAGGGCGGATTCGTCGAGCCAGGCTTCGAGATCGTCGCCCAGCATGTCCTCGGAAAAGAGGTCGTCGAGCGACAGCCTGTTGGTGCGGATCAGGGCGGAGAGATCGCCCAGTCCCCAGATGGCGAGCGCATATTCGGAGGCGACGAAGCCGAGCGGGCGGGCGCGTTCGCGTTCGAGCCGGCGGGTGAGCAGCATGCCCAGCGTCTGGTGGGCCAGCCTTCCCTCGAAGGGGTAGCAGACCAGGTAATTGTGGGCGCCGCGCGGGAAGGTTTCGACGAGCAGGCTGTCGCGCTTGGGCAGGACCGAGATGTCGCGCTGCAGGCGGAGCCACATTTCCACCTGTTCGGGCAGTTTCTTCCACTCCTCGGGACTGTCCATGATGCGGCGGACGCGCTCGGCCAGATAGGTCGAGAGCGGGAATTTGCCGCCCATATAGGAGGGGATCTTGGGATTGCTGGCCTGGGCGCGGGAGACGAAGGCCTCATTGTCGCGCATGCCCTCGAAGGCGACGATTTCGCCGCCGAACATGAAGGTATCACCCGGCAGCAGCGTGCCGAAGAAATATTCCTCCATCTCGCCCAGGACGCGCCCGCCGGCTCCGATCGGGCTGTTGCTCTGGCCTTTCTTGAGCCCGCGCGGGCGGATGAGGCGGACCCGCACCATGGGCTCCTCGATAATGGTGCCGATATTGAGCCTATATTGCTGGACCACCTGCGCATTGGCGACGCGCCATTTGCCGTCCCCGGTGGGCTTGAGGCGGGCATAGCGCTCATAGGCGCGCAGGGCATAGCCGCCGGTGGCGACGAAATCGAGCACCCGGTCGAATTGCCCGCGCTCTATGTCGCGATAGGGCCAGGCGTGGCGGATTTCGTCATAGAGATCTTCGGCGGCGAAGGGACCGGCGCAGGCCATGCCGAGAATGTGCTGGGCCAGGACGTCATAGCCGCCCGAAACCGGGTCTTCGCTGTCCTGATGGTTTTCGGCCACGGCTTCGAGCGCAGCTTCGCATTCGAGCACTTCGAAGCGGTTGGAGGGGACCAGCACGGCCTTGGAGGGCTCGTCGAGCCGGTGATTGGCGCGGCCGATGCGCTGCAGCATGCGCGAACTGCCCTTGGGCGCGCCGACCTGCACGACCAGATCGACGTCCCCCCAGTCGATGCCGAGATCGAGGGTGGAGGTGCAGACCACGGCCTTGAGATTGCCCGCCACCATGGCGCTTTCCACCTTGCGCCGCTGCTCGACCGAGAGCGAGCCGTGATGTAGGGCAATCGGCAGCATGTCGTCGTTCACCGCCCACAGGCCCTGGAACAGCATCTCGGCCTGGCTGCGCGTATTGACGAAGAGCAGCGTGGTCTTGTGCCGCTTGATGACCTCGTAGAGGTCGCGATGGGCGTAATTGGCCGAGTGGCCGGCCCAGGGCAGGCGCTGCTCGGTTTCAAGGATTTCGAGCACCGGCGGGGCGCCGCCCGAGGCGGTGAGCAGGTGGGTGGGCTTGTCCGGCACGGGCCTGGCAATCCAGTCGCGCAACAGATCCGGCCGGGCGACCGTGGCGCTGAGGGCGGTGATCTGCAGGTTCGGCGCCAGCCGGGCAATGCGGGCCAAAGCGAGGGACAGAAGTTCGCCGCGCTTGGAGGTGACCAGAGCGTGCAATTCATCCAGCACGATGCGGCGGAGCGAACCGAAGAACAGCTCGGCATGGGGATGGCTGATGAGCAGGCACAGCTGCTCGGGCGTGGTCAGCAGGATATGGGGCGGCTTGCTGCGCTGGCGCGCGCGCTTGGATGCGGGTGTATCGCCGGTGCGGGTTTCGGCCGTGATCTTGAGGCCCATTTCGAGAATGGGGGCATTGAGATTGCGCTGCACGTCCACCGCCAGTGCCTTGAGAGGGGAAATGTAGAGCGTGTGGAGGCCGTCGAACTTGCCTTCGGCGAGATCGGTCAGGGTGGGCAGGAACCCGGCCAGCGTCTTGCCGGCGCCGGTGGGGGCGATGAGCAAAGCCGAGGCGCCGGCCTGCCAGGAGGCGAGCACGTCGAGCTGGTGCTGGCGGGGCGACCAGGTCTTGCGGGCGAACCAGTCCGATATGATGGGGTTTAGATGTGCGGTCATCTTCGCCCGGCCACCATGCCTCCCCTCTCCCCTTGAGGGAGAGGGTGGTTCGTCCGCGTCCAGCGGAAGAACCGGGTGAGGGGTTCTGCGCCATCCCATGCTTCAATGCTCTTGGATAGCTCCATACCCCTCATCCGCCCTTCGGGCACCTTCTCCCTCAAGGGGAGAAGGGGAAGCGGCGTGTGGGGGACGGTCAGAGTCACATTTGAACGCGCGCTGGACACCAAGCACCTTCTGCAAATCGGCAAACACCCTATATGATCCCCCAGGACCACAACAGGGAGGCCTGCATGACCGACCAACCCCAGACCGCGACGCGGCGTTCCGGTATCGAGCGCTTCTTCGGCGGCCATCCGATCAACGTCATCATCAAGCTCGCTTTCATTTCGCTGCTGGTCGGCTTCGTCATGAGCGTCTTCGGCGTCAACGTGCAGGGCGTCATCCGCGGCGCCATCAGCCTGCTCCGCGAAACGCTGCGCGACGGGTTTGGCCTGTTCCGCAATATAGGTTTCTACATCCTGACCGGCGCGGCTCTGGTTGTGCCCGTCTGGCTGCTCATCCGGCTCAGCAAGGCCCGCTGATGGCGCCCGAGCACCTGCATCTGACGCCGCAACAGGCGCTGGCGCGGCTGGTGCCGCATATTCTCGAACTGGAAAGTCAGGCGCATCGCCGCATTGCCATTGGCATTGCCGGCGGGCCGGGATCAGGCAAATCGACGCTGGCGGCGGAACTCGTGACCATGCTCAACGCCGTCCATCCCGGCAGCGCTGCGCTGGTGCCGATGGATGGCTTCCATATGAAGCATGCCAAGCTCGAAGCCATGGGGCAGGTGGATTACAAGGGCGCGCCGCATACCTTCGAGGGGGCGGATTTCGTCAGCTTCCTCCACCACCTCAAGACGGCGAAAGACGCGGTCAGCGGGCCCGGCTATTCGCGCAAGATCGAGGACACGGTGGACGACGCCTTCACCGTGCAGCCCGAAGTACGCATGCTGGTGGTCGAGGGCAATTACCTGCTGCTGACCGAAGGGCCCTGGGCCGGGGTGAGGCCGCTGCTGGATTATGCGGTGTTCATCGATGTGGAGCGGGAACTGGTAAAAGCGCGGCTGCTCAGGCGCCATGGCGCGGAAGGGCTGTTCACCGAGGAGCGCAACCGGGCGCATATCGAGCGGAACGACCTGCCGAATTACGATCTGGTATGCCTGTCCCAGGACCGGGCGGACGTGGTGATCAGCCTGGCCGTGGAGGCCTAGCTTTTCAACGCCCTGAGCCGCCGCCCAATGAACCGCCGCTCCGCCTCCTGCGTCGTCATGGCCAGCGCAGCCTCATAGGCATTCCGAGCCTCATCCATCCGCCCCAGCCGCCGCAGCAGGTCCGCCCTTGCGGCATGCCAGAGGCGGTAGTCGTTCATCTCCAATCCGTCGATCAGCGCCAGCCCTGTTTCCGGGCCGTCGCGCATGGCCACTGCCACGGCGCGATTGAGGTCGACGATGGGCGATGGATCGATGCGCACCAGCAGGTCGTATAAGGCAACGATGCGTGGCCAGTCGCTGCCCCCGGCGGTGTGGCAGGCGGCGATGGCGGCCTGCACGGAATAGAGGCTGAAGCGCCCGGCCAGCACCTGCCGGACCAGCATCTGCCCCTCGGCGATCTGGGCATGGTTCCACAGCGTCCGGTCCTGCTCGTCGAGCGGCACGATCTCGCCATCGGCGACGCGGGCGGCGCGGCGGGCATCGTGCAGCAGCATCAGGGCAAGCAGGCCCGTCGCCTCCGGCTCTTCGATCAGCTTACCGAGCAGGCGCGCCAGCCGGATCGCTTCGGCGCACAGGTCGGTGCGCAGGGGTGTTGCGCCGGACGAGGCCAGGTAGCCTTCGTTGAAGACGAGATAGATCACCTGCAGAACGGTCTCGATACGGTCGGGCAGTTCCGCCGGTCCCGGCACGGCATAGGGGATGCCGGCATCGCGGATCTTGGCCTTGGCGCGCACGATGCGCTGGGCGATGGTCACCGGCTTGGTGAGATAGGCGGTGGCGATTTCCTCGGTGGTGAGGCCGCAAATCTCGCGCAGGGTCAGCGCCACCTGCGCATCGGGCGCCAATGCCGGATGGCAGCAGGTGAAGATCAGGCGGAGCTGGTCATCGGCGATAGCGGGTGCGTCGTTATCCTCGGGCAAGGCGGCCAGCTCGATCTGCTGTTCCAGCTCGGCGCTGGCAGCGTTGAACCGGGCCTCGCGGCGGATGCGGTCGATGGCCTTGAAGCGCCCGGCCGAGACCAGCCAGGCGCGCGGATTGTCCGGCACGCCCCTCTCGGGCCAGCTATCGAGGGCGGCGAGCCAGGCATCGTGCAGGGCTTCCTCGGCCCGCTCGAAGCCGCCGAGCAGGCGGATCAGCGTCGCCAATACGCGCGGCGCTTCGGCGCGATAGACGGCCTCGATGGCGGCCCTGGCGTCGTTCACATCACCGGCCGTACTTCGACGCAGCCGATGCGGGCCAGCGGGATGTTGGCGCCGATCCGCATGGCCTCGTTAAGGTCGGCCGCCTCGATCAGGATGAAGCCGGCCACCTGCTCCTTGAGCTCGGCGAAAGGGCCGTCGGTGGCACTCATCCTGCCATTGCGCAGGCGGACGGTGGTGGCCGTATCGGGCGACATCAGCGCCTCGGCGGCAATGAAATGGCCCTGGCGCTGCAGTTCGCGATCGTATTCGGCCGAGTCCTTGACCAGTTGCGCCCATTCGGCCGGCGGCAGCGTGTCGGGCAGGGTGGTGTCGAAGCAGACGAGGCAGAGATAGCGCATGGAATGATCCTCCGATTGTGGTTGTACCGGAAGCTGGTCGAATGGCGAGAGGCGGATTCGACATCGTCCATCCACCCGTCGTTCCCGCTTTCGCGGGAATGACGCGGTGGAGGAGGATGGGGCACCGGTCTGATCAGCCCACGCGCTTGGCCGGGCTGCGGCTCTGGTTGGCGAGGCCGCTGATGGCAGCGCGCAGGGCCGCGGGCTTGACCGGCTTGGTGACCACGGCAATGCCGCGGTCCTCGGCCAGCGCGCGCACGGCCGGGCTGCGATCTGCCGTCACCAAAGCCGCCGGCAGGTGGCCGCCCAGATTGTGCCGCAGCCACTCGATGGCATCGAGCCCGGAGGTCTGGTCGAGGTGGTAGTCCATCAGCACCAGGTCGGGATACCAGCCTTCGAGCAGCCGCTCGCGGTCGATCTGCTTGAGCGACAGCGCGCTGCGCACGTCGCAGCCCCAGTGGCGCAGTAGGCCCTCCATGGCTTCGATGATGGCGCGCTCGTTATCGACGCACAGCACCTTGAGTCCCAGCGTGCCGAAGCTGGTTTCGGTGGGCGCGACGCTGGCTTCGGGCGTGGCGCGGATGGTGCGCGTAGCGGGCAGGAACAGGGAAAAGCGCGAGCCGCGGCCTTCGAGGCTGTCGAGTTCGAGCGTCAGCCCGAGCGCCGTCACCAGGCGCTGCACGATGGAGAGTCCCAGCCCCAGTCCCTGCGCCATGCGGGCGCCGCGTTCGAGCCGGGAAAATTCAGCGAACAGCAGCCGGTGCTGGTCGCGGTTGAAGCCGATGCCGGTATCGATCACGTCGAGCCGCATGCGGTTGCCGCGCCGGCGCAGACCCACCAGCACCTTGCCGCCGGGCTGGGTATATTTGATGGCGTTGGAGACCAGGTTCTGCACGATGCGGCCCACCAGCATGCGGTCCACCATCACGGTGGCATCGCTATCCACGATGCGCAGCGAGATGCTGCGCTCGCGCGCCAGGGGGCCGAATTCCACCTCGATCTTCTTGAGCAGGTCTCGCCCCGCCACCGGCGCCGGCGCCGGCTTCAGAGCGCCGCTGTCGATGCGCGAAATGTCGAGCAGCGCCCCCATAATGTCCTCGACCGCGGTGAGTGAGGCCTCGATGGAATTGGCGAGATCGGCCAGCCCGGTCGATTTCGCCCGCTCGATCAGTGTCGAGGTATAGAGGCGGGCGGCATTGAGCGGCTGCAGCAGGTCATGGCTGGCGGCGGCGAGAAACCGCGTCTTGTCGTGGTTGGCGGCATCGGCCTTGGCGCGAGCGCTTTCGAGTTCAGAATTGACCCTGGTCAGCGCTGCGGTGCGCTCCTCCACCCGCTCTTCCAGCGACTGGTTCATGCCCTCCAGTTCGTGCTCGGCCCGCACCCGCGCCGTCACGTCGGAAAAGCTGATGACCAGCCCGCCATCGGGCAGGCGGCTCGAATGAAATTCCAGCATCTGCCCGGCATTGCCCAGGCGCTGGGTCACCGTGGTCGGCGAAGCGGTGAGCAGGTTGATGCGCTCGATGGCCAGCCGCGCCGCGTCCCCGGGGCCGAAATCGCCCCGGTCGCCCAGGAAGAGCGCGATGTCGAACAGCGGCGTGCCCTGCCGGGTCAGGGCGACGGGCAGCATCAGCAGCGTATTGTAGCGGCTGTTCGAGGTGACCAGATGCAGGCCGGCATCGAATACGGCGATGCCCTGCGGAATGTGGTCGATCGCCTGCCTCAGGCTGGTATCGGCGGCGTGCTTGTGGGCGGCCATAGGGCTTGCAGTCCTGGTTCTCCGGCGCGCTGGGACTATCGGCCCGCCGCCAAACCTGCGCAAGACCTACTCTGGACCCATTGCTTTTCCCAGCCGGGTCATCAATCCTCGGCCTCCGCCTGTCGCGCGGCCGTGTCAGCAAGAACGGATCACTAGAAGAGGGTTAGGCCATGTTCAAGGAATTCCGGGATTTCGCCATCAAAGGCAACATGATCGATCTCGCCATCGGCGTGATCATCGGTGCCGCCTTCGGCGCCATCGTCTCCTCCATCGTCGATGACATCTTCATGCCGCTCATCGGTCTCATCATCGGTGGCATCGACTTTTCCAACCTGTTTGTCGTGCTGTCCAATCCCGGCGACGTGCCGGTGCCCTCGCTCGCCGCGGCCAAGGATGCGGGCATTGCCACGCTCAATATCGGCCTGTTCATCAATGCGGTGGTCAAGTTCACCATCATCGCCTTCGTGCTGTTCCTGGTGGTCAAGGGCATCAACCGCATGAAGCGCAAGGCTGCCGCCGAGCCTGTCGCCGAAACCCCGGCGCCCAGCAAGGAAGAAGTCCTGCTCACTGAAATCCGGGACGCGCTGCGCGCCAATCCGCGCTGATCGAAACAAAAGCCGGTCTTGCGGGGCCGGCTTTTCCATGCGGTGGGAATAGGAAAAATGTCCGTTGACAAGCGTATACTAGGCAAATAGACCTAGTACCTAGGTGCTTCATCCTACGTGTTGTCCTTGTCGGACGGCACGAACACTTAGCGCAAACTACCGCTGCGATTCACACGGGGGGCCGGTGTCGCAGGCTGCCACAGGCATGCCGGCGATGGTGACGCCTGCTGCCCGATGATCGCATCCAAGCGAAACTTGGCAGGGCAGAGGGCAACATGAGCGACCAGATTTACTACCACTCCTTCCTCAATCGGGACAGGCTGATCCACATCGTGGATGGCGATCCGGCGACCTGCGAGGCGCTGAGCGTGCTGTTCCGCCTCGAAGGGTTTCAGACCACCTTCTCGCTGGAGGCGGCTCATTTCATTGTCGGCCTCGAACGGCGTCGGCCCGACATCGTCGTGCTCAACCTGCGCATGGGCGAGGAAAGTGGGCTGGGCCTGCTGCGCCGGGTCAAGGCCATGCGCACCGGCACGCCGGTCTTCATGCTGGCCGATATGCCCCAGGTCGAAGCGGCGGTAACGGCCATGAAGCTGGGGGCTTCCGACGTCATCTCCAAGCCGATCGATACCGAGCACCTGCTGACCGTCATCCGCGACGCCTTGCGCCGCGACGTGCATCTGGGTGCCATGCAGGGCGGCCGCCGGCCGGTGGAAGTGCGCGGTTTCTCCCAGCTCACCCCGCGCGAGCGCGAAGTGCTGCAGCTCATCACCAATGGTCAATCCAACAAGGAAGCCGGCCGCGAACTGGGCATTTCCCCGCGCACGATAGAGGTGCACCGGGCGCGGGTGATGGAGAAACTGGGTGCGCGGAACACGGCGGACCTGATGCGGATCGTGCTGACGAGCTGAGCGGGGGCAGGGGGCCGCAAGCCGGTGCTGGCTGGCGCGCGGCTCGGGGGCCCGATGGCGGGACTGCATTGTTCCGTGCCGGCGTCCTGGCCTAGGATGAATTTTAGTGGCCCGGTTGGAGATGCCGTCAGTGGGGTGGGAAACGCTCAGGCTTTGGGGCGAGGACGCGGTGCGGATCGAGCCGCTTACCGGCGGGTCGGCCAATGACGTGTGGAGCCTGCGCATCCACGGCAGGCTCGCGGTCGGTCGCCTCGGCACCAGGAGCGATGCCGATCTCGCCTGGGAAACCGGGCTCATGCACTATCTCGACCGCGCCGGCCTCAGCGTGCCGGTGCCGATCCCGACAGAGGACGGCCGGTTTTTCGCCAACGGCCTGACGGTCATGACCTATATGGAAGGCGGCCCGCCCGAAACGGCGGCTGACTGGCGGCGCGTGGCCGACACGCTGCGCCAGTTGCATCGCCTGACGCAGGACTGGCCGCAGCGCCCGGGCTGGCGCTCGTCAACCGACCTCCTGCATGAAGAGACCGGGACGCGGATCGACCTCGCGGTGATGCCGCCAGGCGCTGCCGAGCGCTGCCGGGCGGCATGGGCACGGCTCGCCGGGCGCCCGGCCTGCATTGTCCACGGCAACCCCGACAATCCCGGCAATATCCGCATGACGGCGGAGCGGGTCGCGCTGATCGACTGGGACGAGGCCCATCGCGACGTGCCCGACCTCGACCTGGTGCTTCCCCACAACGCCGCCGGCCTCCAAGGGGAGGCCCACGACATCGCCGCCCAGGCCGCGGCCGCCTGGGAGGCCGCGGTATGCTGGGGCGACGACTACGCCATCAGGCGGCTCGCCGAAGTTCGGGCGGTGTGAGGGGAGGCGTGGAGCGCCCGCGCGCGAAGCGCCGCAATACAGGCACGACATTCGTGCTTAGTGGAGAATGGCAAAGTCGGTTTGCGACATTCTGGTCGTTCACGACACCGGGCTACCGTGATCGAACATTCGGCACTGTTTTTGGACCGTATGGCGTCCGACCATCATCGCGCGGTTGTGGCGTCGTCAGACGAAGGACATTGGCACCCGGTGATCAGGTCGATCGAAAAGCGACATCTCGTCCATGGTGGGCGGCTCGAACAGTTTCGACCACCTGAGCAGATCCGTTCGGGAAATTTCGAACGTACCCGCTGGAAGCGCAGTGTTTCTTCGCGAAACCCGGTGCCACAACGCCTCAAACGGGACGTCAAGGAAGCAGAGTACGACCTTCGCGCCAGCGGCGCGGACGTCTTCCCTGCACGTGTCACGTTCCGCCCGTGACCATACACCCCAGTCGACGACGACGTTGCAACCAAGCCTGACGGTGCGCAGGGCGACCTGCCATTGCAGAGCCTCGACGCGTCCTCGATATGGACCGGTTTCCGCTTCCTGCGTGGAGATGCCGGGATAAAGTTCATGCATCCAGTCGTCTCCAGTGAGACGAAGCGCAGATGCTTCCCGTTCAATAGACTTGGCGAGAGACGTCTTCCCAGAGCCGGGAAGGCCGCAAGTTAGGTAAAGTGTGGACACTCGAAATCTCTGATTAGGGCGTGGCAAATGAATGCGTCCCCGCAATGGGTGACGGCGCTTCGCTCAATGCCGCCAAGTGCGGCTAATCAGATGTTTGTTGCCATGCCTAACCTTGTAGGGACTCCCTTGCTGTTGGGTCAAGGTGACGGGTATGCGTCGCCTTGAGCGAAAAGCTGCCTGTCCTGGATTGGCGCGTGCGTCCCAAGCGATTTCCCCTGGCGGCTGGCTCTTCACGCCTGCCGATAAAGCCACTAATGTTTCCTCATGGTGGGGGATTCCATGTCGAAAATCTGGATTGTAGCGCCATTGCTTGTAGTGCTGAGTGGCGGCGCGGCACTGGCGCAGGATAGTCCGGCCGTACCGGATTTCGACTGGACGGGCTTGTACCTGGGAGTTCAGGGCGGCTATCAGGCCGGAGAGACCCGTGTTACCGAGTTCTTTTCGGCAACGGGACTGCCGACGGGCTACACTCCTCACGCCGACATGGACGGGTTCACTGGCGGCGGCCATATCGGCTATGTCTACCAGACCGGCGCAGCAGTGCTCGGCGTCGAAGCCGATGCGGAACTGACCAATATTACCGGTAGGCACACGACCGCTTCGAGTATTTTCGAGACAACCCAGCAGTGGCAAGCCTCATTGCGGGTGCGACTGGGCGTGACAGCAGCCGACAGGCTGCTGATCTACGCCACAGGCGGGCTGGCGGTAACCGGGTTCGACAACGCCGCCAATTATTTGCCAGGCCCGTTTGCCAAGGAGTGGAATGGTATCGCCGCTGGCGGAACGATCGGCCTTGGGGCCGAATATGCCATTTCCGATCACCTGAGCCTGCGCGGCGAATATCGCTACAGCGATTTCGGCCGCTTCGATTTCGACTGGTTCAACATCGGCGGTACCGGCATAAACGCCTCCTATGAACAGACGCTCAAGACTCATTCGGTAAGAGCCGGGTTGAGCTATCGGTTCTGACCGAGGCGCCGCTCCACTCGATGATGGACCTGCAACCGCCGCCGCTTACAGGCGCTCGAAGGTCTGTGACAGGTCAGGCTCCACCTGCCGCCCTCGCATGACATCCCGTGGCGCGCCATTCCCGATATCCGCTCGAAGAATTTCAGCTGGGGATTGGCGATCTTGAGCCTTGATGACTTCGGGGCCGTCAGCCGCGGTCAGGCCGCCGAGCTATCATGCAGCGGCCCTAGAATTTGACGGTGAGGCCGGCCGTGCCGGCAAGGCTGAAGCTGCTGCCGAAATTGGCGAGACCTGTATTCACGTCGACCTGTCCATGCACGGCGTATTTATCGTCGCCCCAGGCATAGGTGCCGCCGACCCCGAGGCCGCCCCAGAGATTGTCCTGGGTGTTGACCAGCTGCACGCCAGCCACGTCGGTCCTGCTATCGGGCAGAACGTCGTAGTAGAGATTGGCAATGCCAAAGGCATGGACACGGCTGGTCTCGCCGGACGCATCGGTCCAGCTATCCTGGTAGTCGGCCGAAAGGCCCAGCCGGATATTGAAGTCATTGCCTTCGACCAGCGAAACCGCGGCGCCGTAGGCGTCGGTGAAGCCATCATAGGCGACATCGGAATAGGTTAGTTGCGCCTGCGGCGTGATCGACCAGTTCGGAGCAAGCGCGATCCGTTGGCCGGCCTCGACACCAAGGGAATAGCCGAAGCCATTATTGCCCGAAACCAGGCTGGTCGTGGCGGTCGAGGAAGAAAGGTCGCTGTCATACCAGGTCACGTTCGCCTGGGCATCGAGATAAAAGCCGCTCGAACCATACCAGGTCAGCGATCCGCCCAGGCCATAGCCGGCGGTGCTGATCGAACCGTTTCCGAACACCGACTTCACATCGCCCGCCATGGTGCCGTATCGTGCTGAAAGGCCGCCGATAAGATTGCCGGCCGCGCTCGAATAGAGCTGCCGATCGGCGCCGGCCTGCCATTGCCAGGTGCCGACATCGAAATCGGCGCCGGTGGTGGAAAATCGGGAATCCATCTTGGCGTGACGGGCGACGATCCGGCCCCAGATGCCGCTATTGCCGCCAGCCGCTTCAGGCAGGGCACCGGTCTCGATCATACCAGCGGTCCAGGACCGGTTGCCGACGCGTTGCTGCAGAGTTTCAAGCTCGTTGAAACTCCCCAGCATGGTGGCATAGGTCTCGTAGACCGGCGCGCCGGCCTGATAAAGCGGTCCGGCCGGGGTAGCCCCGTTGATCAAGGCGGACCGGAGATACCAGTCACCATCGGCGGGCGTGCTGACGCCCCCCTGATGGAGACGATAGGCGTAGGCGCCGGCAACGATGGCGGGCGCCCCCTCGAAGGTATAATGCCCCAGAAGCGTGAAATCGCCACCGGAAACGCCGCCGACATCGACGATCCTGATGCCTTCACTGGTCTGCGCGCCGACGCCGCCGAGATTGATGACACGAACAATGGTGCTGCCGGACGTATCGCCGGTCACCACCAGCAGGTCTGTGGCCGAACTGTCGTCGCCAAGGACCGCTTCGATTTCGAGCGCACCACCATTGCCGACATAGTTGCCGGCGACCGTCAGCGTGCCGATCGAATTGCCCGGAGCGATGGTACCCCCGGCGAAATTCGTCGTTGCGCCCACCTGGCCAATGCCCTGCAGTCGCCCGCCTATGGCCTCCATCGACCCGCCAAGCGTGCCGTCGACGGAGAGAATGCCGTCATATACGCGGGAGGTGCCCGACAGGCTTGAACTGTCGGAGCCGAGCGTAGTCTGTCCCGTGCCGACCTGCCAAACACCGCCCGTCCCGCTGATGGTCCCGCCAAAGGTCACGGCGTCCGAGCGGTTGAAGGCCAGGACGCCGCTATTGGCAACATCTCCCAAGATGCTGCCGCTCGTCCCGCCATCGCCCAGTTGCAAAGTGCCCGCCGCGATTGTCGTGCCACCGCCATAGGTGTTGGCGCCGGTCAGGGTAAGCGTGCCCAAACCGTCCTTGGTCAGGCTGCCCGCCCCAGTCATTTCGGGAGCGATGCCGATATCGTGGCCGTTCGTGTCGATGATGCCGCCGCCGGCGTCGAGGGTGACCTGCTGGGCGCCATAGTTGCTGAAGAAATTCGCGTTGTCGCGGGTGGCCCGCACGATGCCGCCATCCAAGGTGACATCTGCGGTGCCTATGCCGCCCCGCAAACCGCTGGTTTCCAGAACCCCGTGCGCGCCCGGCATACCCAGCACATGCAGCGTGCCGCTGGCCGCCGCATCCGATATGCCGAGATCGACGCCACCATTGGCGTAAACGCGCGCGCCATCGTCGATGGTCATCACCCCAACGCCGTAATTGCCGAGGGCGAGGTTAAAGCTGGCTATCTCCCAGCTCGCGCCCCCGGTCACAGTCACATCCCCATCGCCACCGGGATTGGCACCCACATAGCCCTGGCTGCTGGTCAGGCTGGCGCCGTCTTCGATGCGCAGAACGCCTTGGGCGAACAGACCCACCGTGAACTGGTCCGCCACGGTCCAGGCCGCGCCCGATGCCAGGACTGCCTCTCCATAGCCGGTGATACCAAGGATGGCGTCATGGCTCGATAGTGTGGCGCCATCGGACAGCGCAATGCTGCCTGTACCCCAGGAGCCAACGCTGACCCGCCCATCCGTGGTGACATGACCACCCTGCGCGACGTTCAGGGTACCTGTCCCCTCCTCGCCGATGTTCAGACCTTGCTGGAGATACCAGGTGGAAGCATTGCCTGAGCCATCCTCGCCTGAAACCGTCACGACGCCGACGCCGCCCAGGCTGGCGCCTATATAGCCTGTCGCCCCGCTGACGTGCCCGCCGGCAAGAATATCGAGCGTTCCATCGCCATATTGCCCGATGACAAGGTCGCCCTGACTGTCCCACCGCGCATTCTGACCCGAGACCGTCGCGACGCCGATGCCGCCCCCATCTTGACCGACGTAAGCGCTATTGTTCGTCAATGAGCTGCCGTTGGGAATGGTCAGGGTACCGGGACCGGTCGTACCGATATAGAGGTCGACACTGCCATCGATAAGCGCAGGATCCAGCGGCGTGCTGTTTCCGCCAATGGCCACTTGTGCCGATGCCGGCGAAAGGGTCGCCAGCGCCACGACGAATGGCGCCGCTGACATGAGCAGCCACTGGCGGGACGACAAAACTGTTTTGCGAAAGTGGCTTCTGTGCATGGCAACCGCGCTAAACAATTACCGATGCTGTAAATAATAGGCTTAATTATCCATTAATTCCTGGCCCGCCGAGGGATGCGCGCTAGGCAGCTGGGATGCGGCCGAGACCGATCTCATTGCCGTCGGGATCGTAATACATGACCTTGCGGACGCCTTCGCCGGGAATTTCCTGCTGGCTCCAGGTGAGGCCTCGCGCGGCGATCTGGTCGATCTGTCCTTCAAGATCGCTGCACATGATGGTCTGGATCGCGCCGCCGGCGCGCTTGGCATCCACGATGATGTAGATCCAGCGATGCTCGGCAATGGCCCAGACGGCCTCGACCTCGTTGGGATAAAAGCTCGGCTTGGCGCCGAACAGGCGCCGGTACCAGTCGAGCGCGGTGCGGAAGTCGCTGACGGGAATGCCCGAGAACATCTCCGTTCCCGTGCCGCCAAGGATGAACCGATCGTCTGCCATGGTCATGCCATCCATTCTGTTGCTGTCGCCAGAATGACGGATGAGCCCTGCCTGTCCCGACAGCTAACTCGTCTCAGCCGCCAATAGTGGGGAGCGTCAGGTCGCCCGACGTCAGCTTGCTGGCCGTGATGGCGGCATCGGCCGGCTCGCGCGGGAGTTCCAGGCTCGTCCAGACGCTCACCAGGGCATGGCGCAGGGCGAAGATCATCTCGTCGGTATGCAAAGGCGTCGGGGTGATGCGCAGGCGCTCGGTGCCCTTGGGAACCGTGGGGTAGTTGATCGGCTGGATATAGATATTGTGCTTGTCGAGCAGCATGTCGCTGGCCGCCTTGACGGCGCGGGCATCGCCCACGATCAGCGGCACGATATGGGTTTCGGTCTCCATGACCGGCAGGCCGGCATCGGCCAGGATCGCCTTGGTGAGGCGGGCCTGGCGCTGGTGCATGAGGCGCTCGTGGTCGGAAACCTTGAGATGCTCGATCGAGGCGCGGGCCGCGGCGCAGAGGGCCGGGGGCAGGGAGGTGGTGAAGATGAATTCGGGCGCATAGGAGCGCACGGCGTCGATGATGGCCTTGTTGGCGGTGATATAGCCGCCCATCGTGCCAAAACCCTTGGCCAGCGTACCCTCGATGACGTCGATGCGGTCCATCAGCCCTTCGCGCTCGGCAATGCCGCCGCCACGCGCGCCATACATGCCCACGGCATGGACTTCGTCGATATAGGTCAGCGCGCCGAATTCCTCGGCCAGGTCGCAGATTTCCTTGATGGGGGCGACATCGCCATCCATGGAATAGACCGATTCAAAGCAGATGAGCTTGGGGCGCTTGCGGTCGGTTGCGGCGAGCAGGTCGCGCAGATGGGCCACGTCATTGTGGCGGAAGATCACCTTCTGCATGCCGGACTGGCGCACGCCCTGGATCATCGAGGCGTGGTTGAGCTGGTCCGAGAAAATCACGCAATCGGGCAGCAGTCGCGCGATGGTGGCGATGGCCGCTTCGTTGGAGACGAAGCCCGAGGTGAAGACCAGGGCCGCTTCCTTGCGGTGCAGGTCGGCGAGCGAACGCTCGAGCTCGACCAGCGGCCGGTTGGTGCCCGAAATATTGCGGGTGCCGCCCGAGCCGACGCCCAGCTTGCCCGCAGTCTCCTGCATGGCGCCGATGACCTTGGGGTGCTGGCCCATGCCCAGATAATCGTTGGAGCACCAGATGGTGATGTCGCGCATATTGTCGGCATCGTCGCGATAGACGGCGCGGGGAAACTGGCCCGCCACCCGCTCGATATCGGCGAAAACCCGATAGCGCTTTTCCGACCGCAGCGTATCCACCGCATCTTCGAATATGCCGCGATAGTCCATGCAAACGTCCCTTTTGTCCTGCCGTCGGCGGGGTAGGTCGCGCCGGCGAACAAGCCATAACTAGGTTGGCGCCAGCCGCATTGACATAGGTCAATTCGACGCGCGCCGCGCCCTGCCAAACCGCTCCGGCGCAAAAGGGCGGGACGGCGAACATGAGAGTCATTCTAAAGTGCGAAGGACCTTCTGCCAATGCGGCAATCGCGCCGGATCGACGCATGTTGCTTTGCCGCTGCCATGGGATCGCGACGATATTCACGAATTGGCAGTTGCCAAGGCGCAGTGTTGAAGCAAGTTGACTCTCAGACTACCATCGCGAAAAGGCCCGAACGGGCTCATTGGGGGGTGAGTTCAGTGAAGAGTTTTTCGTCTTCGAGTTTTGCTGGTCAACACGCCGAAGTGCTCGACCTGGCGCAGGCGGCGGTCAGCCGCAATCCGCAGGCCTTGTTTACCGATTTCCAGTGGTTTCTCTACCAGGGCCAGGACACGGTTTTCTTTACCGCGTTTTCCACCACCAGCTTCGATTCCGATGGCCTGGGCAACCTGGTCGCCGAGATGGTGGCGCTGGCCCCGCAACTGACGCATGGCTTTGTCGGCGCCCGCCCGGGCCACCCGTTCCCCAAGCATATGCTCGACGCGATTACTTCGGTTGAATTGGTGGATGAGCTGGACGGCTATCCCGATAAGTGGATCGGCAAGTCGACCGATATTTTCGAGGCGCCCGACCTGCCGCTGTTCCGGGTCATGGCGGCAGTGCGCCGGGGTGGCCCCGATGCGCAAGGCCGCGCCTCGGTCATCCAGGTGCGCTCCAGCCATGCGCTGTTGGAGGGCTCCGATTCGGCGCTGCTGACCCGGTCGCAATCGGCCAGCCACGGCACCATGTCCAATCATGCCAACAAGGTCGGTTGGCGCTCGCGCTTCAATGGCGTGCTGCGCGGTGGCTTTACGGCCATGCTCTATATCGCCATCGCCAATATCATGGCGCCGGCCGAAAAGCCGTGGGGCTTCAAGACGCTGGCGCTCAAGCGCCACCGCCTGCGCCAGCTTGCCAACAAGCTCGGCGTGCGCCAGCGCTCGCTGCTCTTCGCGCTCGTCACCCACGCCCTCAATGGCGAGGGCGAGGAAAAGGCGATGAGCAAGAAGGTGATCGGCGCGGCCTATACGATGCTCGACACCAAGCGGAACGACGCCGATGACGACTTCTTCCGCGTGCGGGCACTGGAAGCCAAGTTCGCCGTGATCGAGGATTTCGTCGACTATGTGCGTGCCGTGGACGACACGGTGGCGGCCATCGAGCAGAAGGACATCACCAAGTTCCAGGTGATGATGAACGCCATGTTCAAGGCCCTGCGCGGCATCAACCGCGTGCTGCCCTTCCTGCCCGGCAAGCGCTTCTGGCGCTTCAATGGCGGCATCCACGTGGTGCTGACCCTGGTGCCGCCCCACCGCACCTATGGCCCCATGACCCATGGCATGGTGGAGCCGATCTATTGCGGCGCCTGGCACCCGGCCACCAATATCGTCACCTTCTGCCCGGGCCGCGAATACGTGACGCTGAATTTCTCGATGGAGACGCGGCACCTGGCCAATGTGGAGAAGGTTGAGGCGCTGCTGCAGCAGATGGAGCGGCGGGACGTGAGCCCGCGCGGGGTGGGGGTACCCCTCTCCCCCTGAGGGAGAGGGTGGAAATCCGCGTTCAGCGGATTTTCCGGGTGAGGGTCTGCGCTCACCCATGCTTCTGAATGTGGGGGAGTTCAATACCCCTCATCCGCCCTTCGGGCACCTTCTCCCTCAAGGGGAGAAGGGACAGCGCACCGACATCGAGTGTCAATTTGAGGTACGTACCTCAAATCTACTTGCGCGATGGCAAGCAGGACGGTATCTCAGATGGAGCAGATCGTGAGCTTCCGGATTTCACCATGAGCACCTTCGCCACCTATCCCAGCCTTGCCGGTGTGCCGGTGATCATTTCCGGGGGCGCCTCGGGCATCGGGGAAAGCCTGGTGCGCAACTTCGCGGGGCAGGGGGCCAGGGTTGGATTTGTCGATATTGCGGTGGAGGCCGGCGAAAAGCTCGCGCATGAGCTGACGCAGGCCGGGCAGGCGGTGCGGTTCGCGAGTTGCGACATCACCAATATCGACGCCTATCGCGCCGCCATATCAGGCTTTGCCGCCGCCCAGGGCGATGCGCTGGTGCTGGTCAACAATGCGGCGCATGATCAGCGGCACGATTGGCGCGAGGTGACCCCCGCCTATTGGGACGACCGCATGGCGGTCAATCTCCGGCACGCCTTCTTTGCCATGCAGGCTGTGGCGCCGGGCATGATCGCGGTGGGGCGCGGCTCGATCATCAATTTGGGCTCGATCAGCTGGATGATCATGACGCCGCAAATCCCGCTCTACGAAACCGCCAAGGCGGCGATGCACGGCCTGACGCGCTCCATGGCGCGCGAATTGGGCAAGTCGGGCATCCGCGTCAATTCGCTGGTGCCCGGCGCCACCATCACCCAGCGCCAGCTCGATCTCTGGATCGATGACGCCGCGCTCAGGGGGATCGAGGCCGAACAGGCGCTGGCGGGACTGGTCTATCCCGATGACGTTGCGCGCATGGCGCTCTTCCTCGCGGCCGAGGACAGCGCCATGATTTCGGCACAGCAATTCCTCGTCGATGGCGGCTGGGCCAGCGGCTGACCGGTCCTGCACCGTTCATTCCCCGTTCAGGCTCTTTCCCTCACCACCATCCTGCCGTATTCAGTGGTCACCAACAGGCCACTGTCATGATCCTTCAGGGGGATAATTAATGAAGTCGAAGATTCTGGTCGCGATTGCCGCGACCCTGGCGCTCACCGCCTGCACCACCACCAATCCCTATACGGGCCAGTCCCAGATTTCCAACACCGCCGGCGGCGCGCTGATCGGTACGGGCGGTGGCGCCGTTGCCGGCGCCCTGGTGGGTGCTGCCGTGGGCGGAGATCCGCGTGTGGGTGCGCTGATCGGCGCCGGTGTCGGCGGCCTGACCGGCGCGGCCATCGGCAATTACATGGACCAGCAGGAAGCCGAACTGCGCGCCCAGCTGCAGGGCACCGGCGTTTCGGTGACCCGTGTCGGCCAGAACATCATCCTCAACATGCCGTCCAACATCACCTTCGCTACCGACCAGTCGACGGTGAACCCGGGCTTCAATTCGACGCTGGTTTCGGTCGCGCTCGTGCTCAAGAAGTTCGACAAGTCGATCGTGGACGTCTACGGCCACACCGACAGCCAGGGCGACGACGCCTACAACCTCAGCCTCAGCCAGCGCCGCGCCGTTTCGGTCGCCACGATCCTGGCCAATCAGGGCATCGACCAGCGCCGCTTCTATATCGAAGGCAAGGGCGAAACCTCCCCGATCGCGTCCAACGCCACCGAAGCCGGCCGCGCCCAGAACCGCCGCGTGGAAATCCAGATCGCGCCGATCAACGGCTGATGGGTTGACCAGCACTATTGAAGGCGCGGTCCCTGGGCCGCGCCTTTTTTATGTCCTTAGTTGGCCGGCACCACCGGCTCCTGCACCGGCACGTCGTCGGCCGCCGGGGCAACCACGCTTTCCGATGTCGGCGTGCCCGGCTGCACATCGGTCGATGGTGCGCCCTGGAACATCTGCATCAGGAACAGCACGGCAATGACGATGGCCAGGCCGATAACGCCATAGAACCACCAGTTGGTGGGGCCGGTCGCGCCAACCGTGGCCTCGTGCTCGCCGGCGACCTTGATGGGCGAACCATCGGGCACGTCGATGCGCGAGCCATTCTCGTCGATCAGCACATCCACTTCCGCCACGGTGGGCGTCGGTTGCTTTGGGGCGGTAGCCATCAGAAATCTCCCTTGATCACGGTTTCACTCCCCATGCCGGCCTGCACGCCCGCGCGCACCTCGGCTATGGCCTGGTCGATCTCATCGGCGTCAAAGCCCAACTCGGTGCCCTCCTGCGTGGCGCCGGTCACATCGGCCTTGAGCTGGCTGAGCAGCGCGATCTTTTCCTTGGCGGTAAAGAGCGTGTTATGGGCGATCCGCATCGGGGTGAGATTGTCGTCTCCCCCCATGCGCTCGCGGAGGCTGTCAAAAACCATGGCGCGTCTCCTTTGGCAGCGGAACATCCGTCTTTGCCGAGTCAATGCGCGCCGCTCGCCGCGGTTCCGTTTCCTGCGCCAGGGGCGGGTGGCTTAACTTCAATTTGATGAATTGTTGGCCAGATGGACGGGCTGGCGGGGGCCGTCCATGGGCAGGTTTGCGGGTTTACTGATAGCCGACACGCATCGGCGACTGGTGTTTTTTGTTCTCTGGGCCGTGCTGTTCACGGCATTGCTGGCCGGATCGGGCTGGTTCCTGTCCGATCAGGTGCATGCCAACCTGCGCGCCGAGGTCGACCGCGCCATGGTGAGCTACACCCGCGTCCGGACGGCGGTGCTCAACACTTTCGACGCCATGGACGAACAGTTGACGGCCGTGCCCTGCTCGCGGGAATACACGATGCAGCAGCGCCGCATCGCCTTTCTTCCCGATGGCATCAACGAGCTGTTCTACGCGCGGAACGGCGCCATCGTCTGCAGCGGCAATGGCGGCATGCTGCCGGTGCCGGTGGCGCTTGGCGAGCCGGACCTGGCCTCTAACGACCGTTTCGGCATCTCCTTCTGGTTCAACAAGGACCTCGATTTCATGGGCCTGGACAACGCCCAGGGAACCATCGCGCTGCGCGGGGAGCATGGCATGGTTGTGCCCCGTACCCCGCTTCCCGATACGATCCCCCGCTGGCTCAGCGTCGAGGTCGTGCTGCGTGCGCCCGGTGGCAAATGGTGGCACATATCGGGCGAGCCGGGTCTCTATGCCGCTTCGCTTGTCGCGCCGCCGGCCGGTCCCTTCGGCCTGCGGGGCGGCGCGTTCCTGCAGACCGCCTGCGACGAAATCGGCCTGCACTGCCTGTCGGCGCGGGCCACCCTGGCCAACCTCTTCGCCCTGGGCGGCATGATCCTCGGCCTGACGCTGCTGGTCTGCGTCGTCCTGTCGGCCTGGCTGGCGCGATATCTGCGGGCCATGCTGGCGCGCTACTGGTCGTTCGAAGCGCGCTTCCTGCGCAATTTCCGGGCCGAGCGCGTGGTCTGTGCCTACCAGCCGCTGCTGGACCTGCGCCGCGACCGCATTGCCGGCTGCGAAGTGCTGGCCCGCTGGCGGGATGTCGACGGGACCATGGTGTTTCCGGACCAGTTCCTGACCATCGTCGAAAAGAACGGCCTGACCGCCGCCTTTACCCGCATGGTCATCAACCGGGCGCTGGCCGAGCTATCGAGCCTTCCGCCATCGAGCCGGGCGCTGCAGGTCAATCTCAACATCTTCCCGCGCGACCTCGACGGGGCGCTGCTGGTGGAGATGCTGGGCGGCTTCCTGGCGCTGGCCGATCGCTTCGCCGTGGTGATCGAACTGGTGGAGACCAGCGAGGTCGAGCGCGGCAGCGCCCTCGCCGCCATCGAGGCGCTGTGGCAAGCCGGCATAGCCACTTATATCGACGATTTCGGCTCCGGCTATTCGTCCATCCACACGCTGGCCGAATTGCCCGTTGCCGGAGTGAAGCTCGACCGCTCCTTTGCCATGGCCCCCGATGGCTCGGTGATGGGGCAGATGCTGGGTCACGCCATCGACATGGCGCATGCTGCCGGGCGGACGCTGGTCGTGGAAGGCGTCGAGACCGCGGCGCGGCTCGATATGCTGCGCCAGGGCGGCCGGGTCGATCTCGCCCAGGGCTATCATATTGCCCGGCCATTGGATTTCGACCATTTCGCGCGCTTCATCGCCGAACGCGGGCCGACCCCACAGCGCAGCCGCCCGACCCTGGTCGCCTGATCGTCCTCTTGCCGCTGCCGGCTCCGATCACTTTTCAGGATCGGGGAACCGGTCGGTTTGCGTGGCGTTTCCCAAACACACGCAACGCAAAGAGGAGTTTGAAAATGGCTTACGAAGACATTCGCAACCGCGATGCCAACGTCAAGGAAACGCATGACCTCATTGCTTCCGACAAGGTCGAAGGCACCAAGGTCTACGACCCGCGCGGCGAGCATATCGGCTCGATCGAACGCATTCTGGTCGAAAAGCGCAGTGGCAAGGTCTCCTATGCCGTACTGAGCTTCGGCGGCTTCCTTGGCATGGGGCACGACCACTATCCGCTGCCCTGGTCCAAGCTCAACTATGACGAAAGCCTGGGCGGCTATCGCGTCGACGTGACCAAGGATCAGCTCGAGGGCGCGCCGAAATACGACAACGACGACGACTTCTGGACCGCCGAGAATGGCCGTCGCGTCTATGACTACTACGGTGTGGCGCCTTACTGGATCTAGTCACGCCAGGCATTTCAGCACCAGATGATACTTGTCGCCGGCGTCCCTCGAAGGGGCGCCGGTTTTTCATTGCGGCCCGCTGCTAAGCCTCCTTGGACCAGCCGACAACCTCGAGGCTATGTTCGACATAGGGCAGATCCTGGAAGCAGTGGCCGACGAGCTGGCGCCAGGCCAGAAAGTCCTTTGAGCCGCCAAAGCCAACGACGTGGTCCTCGACGCTGCCCCAGCGCACGACCAGTTGGTAGCGCTGGGGGCGCTCTACCACCTTGCGCAACTGGAACGACTGGAAGCCCGTGGCCCGCATGAACAGCGGCGTGGCGCGGCGAACACCGTCCTCGAATTCCGCCTCGAAGCCTGGCTTGATGTCGATCTGGGCGATCTCGAGTATCATTGCAGGTTTCGTCCTCGTTCACGCCTTGCGGAAATCGCTGCCAAGCGCGATCGACTGCACGCCGTCCGAGGTGGATGGCTGCGCGCCGAAGCCGGATGGAACGGCGATCTCGGCCGAGGCGATGCGGTTCTCCAGTGTGCCGAGGCCCTCGACTTCCACCACGATGGTCGAGCCGGGCTCGATCGGGCGCGAATTGGCCGGCGTGCCGGTCAGGATCATGTCGCCGGGCTCGAAGGTGATGGTGCGCGCCAGGTCGGCCAGCAGGTAGTGCGGATCCCAGAGCAGGTCATTGGTATTGGCGTCCTGCACCACGCGACCGTCGATGAGGGTGCGCAGGCGCTTGTTGCGGAAATCCCAATCGGTGACGAGGGCGGGGCCGACCGGCCCCAGCGTGTCGCTGCCCTTGACCCGCACCATGCTGTTCTCGTCGGTGTCACGGAAATCGTGCAGGCCGAAATCGTTGGCGATGGTGTAGCCGGCAATATAGTCGGGCGCCTGCTCGGGCGTGATGTTGCGGGTGGTGCGGCCGACGACCAGCACGAACTCGCCCTCGTAATTGAGGAAGCGGCAGTTGGCCGGCCGGACGACCGTGCCGCGATGGCCGTTGAGGCAGGAGACGGACTTCCAGAAATAGGTCGGCGCCGGAGGCTGCTGCCGCTTCAGCTCGTCGAGGCGGCTGCGGTAGTTCAGATGCACGCAGATCACCTTGGTCGGCACGGCCGGCGGCAGGTGTACGACATTGTCGACCACATGCCGGCTGCCGTCGATCCAGGTGAAGGCGCCATTTTCGACGGTGACGGTCCGCGCCACCCCATCGATCTGCACGCGTCGGAATTCAGTCATTTTTCAGTTGCTCCAGATGGATTGGTCAGCGCGTGCCGGGCGGAGGCGCCGCCGGGTAGCCACGGCCGGCATAGTCGAAGCCGCCCAGTTCCAGGTCGGTGAGGTCGGCGGCCTGCGGCGAGGCGTAATAGGCGCGGATTTCCTTGATCCGGCCGCTGGCCGCATCGAACCCGTACCACTCGTCGCCGCGCAGCTTCTTGCCCTGCCTGGTCTTGAAGTGGGTCCACTCCATCACCGCGCGATAGCTGACCGGCTCGATAAGCAGCGTATCGACACTCCAATAGGAGCCGAGATCCTGCACCGCGCCAAGCCAGCGATCGGCGATGGTGCGGGCGCCGCGAAACGGGCCCTGATACATGCCGGGGGGGAAATAGTGCACGGCATCCTCGGTGAGGCACGACATGATCTTTTCCGCATCGGCCTCGTTGCAGCCGTCGAAATAGGTGCGGATGGTCCGCTCCATTGCTTCGGCGCGCTGGCCGATCCGGGGGTCGGAATAGGGGGTCATTGGTCGTCTCCGCCTGAATGGGGAATGGAAAGGGGACTAATCTTCAACGAAGATCTCCTTACGGCGCCGGACCATCATGGGCAGCACCGAGATCACCAGCAGCGCGGCGGCAGCCAGCAGCAGCCCCAGGCTGATCGGGCGGTCGATGAAGATCACAGGATTGCCGCGGGACATCATCATTGCCCGGCGCAGGTTTTCCTCAAGCAGGGGCCCGAGCACGAAGCCGAGCAGCAGCGGCGCAGGCTCGCATTTCAGCCGGTAGAGCATGTAGCCCAGCAGGCCGAACAGGGCGATCTGGTAGAGGTCGAAGGCGCTGCCATTGATGGCATAGGTCCCGATGGCCGAGAAGATGATGATGGCCGGGAACAGGGCCTCATAGGGCACCTTGAGCAGGCGGATCCAGATCCCGATCAACGGCAGGTTGAGCACCAGCAGCATGAGGTTGCCGATCCACATGGAGGCGATCAGCCCCCAGAACAGCTCGGGGCGCTGCGTGATGACCGAGGGTCCTGGCGCAATGCCCTGGATCAGCATGGCCCCGAGCATCAGCGCCATGACCGGATTGCTCGGAATGCCCAGCGTGAGCATGGGGATGAACGAGGTTTGCGCCCCGGCATTGTTGGCCGCTTCCGGCCCGGCCACGGCTTCGACGGCGCCATGGCCGAACCGCTCCGGATGCTTCGCCAGCCGCTTTTCGAGCGCATAGGAGGCAAAGGACGACAGCAGCGCCCCGCCGCCCGGCAAAATGCCCAGGATGGAGCCGATAGCGGTGCCGCGCAGGATCGGGGCCACCGACTGCCTGAGGTCGTCCCGCGTCGGCATCAGCTTGCCGATCTTGTTGATCTCGCTGGATCGCGTGGTAGTGCCACCCAGGTTGCGCAGGATTTCGGCCACGCCGAAGATACCCACGGCCACGGCGATGACGTTGATGCCGTCAGACAGCTCGATCATCCCGAAATTCAACCGCGGCAGGCCCGAATAGACGTCGGTGCCGATGACGCTGAGCAAGAGGCCCAGCACCACCATGGCCAGCGCCCGCAACACCGAGCCATGCGCCAGGGCGATCGAACAGACCAGACCCACCGCGATCAGCGAGAAATATTCGGCAGGGCCGAATTCGATCGCCACCAGCGTCAGTATCGGCGCGAAGGCCGCGACCAGCAGCGTGGCCACGGTGCCAGCGACGAAGGACCCGATGGCCGCGATAGCCAATGCCGGCCCGGCCCGGCCCTGGCGCGCCATCTGATAACCGTCGATCGCCGTTACCGCCGAGGAGGCTTCCCCCGGCAGGTTGATGAGAATGGCGGTGGTCGAGCCGCCATACTGGGCGCCGTAATAGATGCCGGCCAGCATGATCAGCGATGCCGTGGGCGGCAGGGTGAAGGTGATGGGGAGCAGCATGGCGATGGTCGCGGTCGGGCCGACGCCGGGCAGGATGCCGATCAGCGTGCCGAGCAGCGCGCCGACGAAACAGTAGATCAGATGCTCGGTGGAAGTGGCGGTGGCGAAGCCGAGCGCCAGATTGGCCAGCATGTCCATGGCCTAGTTCCCCATAAAGGTGGGCAGCAGCGGCAGCGACAGGCGCAGGCCGAAGCTGAACACGGCGACACAGAGAATGGTGAGCCCGATGGTCACCCCGATTGCCATCTTCAAGGTCATGCGCGGGCTGGCGAAGCAGACGACGCCGACGCAGAGAGCCGTTGCCAGGGCCAGGCCCAGGCCGCGTACCGTTGCAGCAAACAGGATCGGCGCCAGCGTGAGCGTAACGATCGCCCGCCACGGTATCGCCCCGAGCGGCTCCTCGTCCGGGGCGATTTCTGCCCCCGGATTGGTCAAGGAACGAAACCCGATGACCAGGCCAAGTGCCGCGAGCAGCCCGCCAAGCATGACAGGAAAGAAGCCGCTGCCCATCTTGGAGGGTGTGCCCACCTTGAGCGTCACCAGTGCATAGATGGCGAAGCCCGCGCCCAGCAGGACACAGAGCCCGCCGGTCAGAACATCTTCGCGTTTGAGAACCACGAGCGAAACCCTCCCGGGATCGGCTGGCGCGTCAGCGCCGGAATGTAGGATCGAAGGCATCGGCCATGCGCATCAGCGCGGCCCACTCGGCAACATTGCCACGCTTGTCGTGGTTGTCCCATTGCTTGGCGGCCAGCTCGCAGATATCGGGCGGCGGCAGGCGCAACGGTGCGCCGCTGGCCTGCACCGCCAGTTGCACCTCGCAACTGTCGATGAGGTATTTCATGCTCATCATCGCCTCGCCGATGCCGGGGGCGCAGGTGAGCAGGCCGTGATTGCGCAGGATCATCGCCTTCATCGAGCCGATATCGGCAGCGATCTGGGCGCGTTCGGCATCCTTGTCGGAAATACCGTAATAATCATGATAGGCGATGCGGTTGTAAAAGCGCATCGAGCCCTGGGTAAGCGGCAGCACCGCTACGTCCAGCGCCGAGATGGCCATGCCGGCCTTGGTATGGACGTGGATGGAACAATTGATCTCGGGCCGCGCAGCCAGCACGGCCGTATGGATATTGAAACCTGCCACATTCACCGAGCGCGAGCCGTCCTGCACCTTGCCGTCGAGGTCGAGCTTGACCAGCGAGGACGCGGTGACCTCGTTGAACAACTCATCGTTGGGCTTGAGCAGAAAGCAGTTGCTCTCGCCGGGGACACGCAGCGTAATGTGGTTGTAGACCAGGTTGGTCCAACCAAACATGTCGGCAAGCCGGTGGGCGGCGGCCAGATCGATACGTGCCGACCACTCCGCATCCGACATTCCGGCCGGCTTGGCGCCCTGCGCCTGGGAACCCGTCTGGGCCATTTTCTCCCCCTCGTTTTTCTGCCATCACGCTAGGGCTGGGGGAGTGGTTCTGTCAATAGCGCTGAATTATATTCAATAGGCTGAACACCATTCGAGAAAAGAATGAAAGCCTGATTTTAATTTTTATATGTGTATATCAGTAGTTTATGGCGTTTCGATGTAGGGATCACATTCGAATCCGTCCGGAAAATCGGGCTGTTCGTGCGCAAAATTTGATTCTATCGCTTGCTTAGGTGAATTCCGTTCAATACAGTGACTGACGTTCACTGGCCTGCGGCGCCGCTGCGGGCAGGGGATCGTGCAGGGAGGTTTGCGCGATGTTTGTTGAGCAGCGCGTCTATACGCTGAAGCCGGGAGCAACACCGGCCTTCCTCGACTACTATGGGGAGCGTGGCCGCGCGGTACAGATTGGCCATCTCGGCAACCCGGTCGGGTATTATTCAACCGAAATCGGGCCGCTGAACCAGATGGTGATGAGCTGGTACTACGCCTCGCTCGATGAGCGGACGCACAAGCGCCAGCAACTGGCGAATGATCCGGAATGGATGGCGTATCTGAAACACGCCCGCGAATGGGTCACTGCCCAGCAGACCACCATTCTGAAGCCGGCGCCTTTCTTCACGGAGCATTTGCAGGCCTACATTCAAAGGGGAGGAACTCATGAATAAATTCAAGCTGCTCAAGGGCGGCATGGTGGCGCTCGGCGCCGGGCTCGCGCTTCTTGGCGCGGGTGCGGCGGCGGCGCAGGACTATCCCAACAAGCCCATTCGGCTCGTCGTGCCGTTCAATGCCGGTGGTGGCATCGACACGACCGCGCGCTTCATGGCGGACAAGTTGGGCGAAGAGCTGGGCACCGATATCATCGTCGAGAATATCGGCGGCGGCGGCGGTTCGCTCGGCGCGGCCGAAGTGCATCGTTCGGACAGCGATGGTTATACGCTGCTCTACCATTCGTCCTCGGGTCCAGCCCAGGCGGCCGTGCGCGATGACCTGCCCTATAACTGGTTCGAGGATTTCATTCCCGTATCCCAGGTGACGGCCTTCGCTTCGGCCATCGTCGTGGGCCCCAACTTCCCCGCCGACACCATGGCCGAGTTCATCGCCGAGGTTAAGGCGCATCCGGGCGAATACAGCTATGCCTCGTCGGGCAATACCACCGCCGTTCACCTGCTGACCGAGCTGTTTAAGACCAAGGCTGGTCTCGACCTCATCCACATTCCCTACCAGAGCACCGGTGCGGCCACGGCCGACCTTATCTCGGGGCGGGTGAGCATGGTGATCGACGGTCTGCCCGCGCGTTCCAACGATATCAAGGCCGGCACCCTCAAGGGCCTGGCCGTGACCACCGCCGAGCGCTCCGCCGTGCTGCCCGACCTGCCCACATTGCAGGAAACCGGGGTCGACCTTGTCGACGTCTACTGGACCGGGGTGTTTGCCCCCAAGGGCACGCCCCCCGAAGTTGTCGACAAGGTGGCAGCCGCCATCGCAAAGGTGATGCACGAGCCGGAGATGGTCGATAAGTTGCTCCAGGTCGGAACCGATGCGGTCGGATCGACACCGGAGGAGTTCGCGGCCCTGTCGCAGGCGACCTATGACCTCTACCGCGGCGTTGTCGAGGCCAACCCGGCACTGCTCGACGAATAGCCGAAGCCAACCCGGCCCATTCGCCCGGCAGGGCGAGTGGGCTTCCACACACATCAATCCAGCGCGCGAGAATCCGTGAAAAGCAAGACGACCACCCAGAGCGCCCAGCCCGCAAACGAGACTCCGGAGGGCCTGCAGAAGGGCCTCGTGCCCGCGATCGAACGGGCGGCCCGCTTGCTGGCTCTGCTCGAGGGCACGCCACATCGGGCCTTCTCGCTCGCCGATATCGCCCGACGTCTCGACATTCCCAAGTCCACCGCGCTCAATATCTGCTCCGAACTGGTGCTGGCGCAGTTCGTGCGGCGCAGCCAGTCGGGCTACCAGCTCGGCCGCCGGCTGGTGCAGTTGGGATCGGCCTATGTCGCCAGCGTCGACCTGGTGCGGGAATTCTACGAGGTCTGCAACGCCATCGACGCCGACCTGGGCGCAATCATCCAGCTTTCCGTACTCGACGACCAGCTCAACGCGGTCTACCTGGCCCGGCAGGATCACAACAGCCGGTTGCAACTGGGGCTGCGTTCGGAGATCGGCCGCCATGTGCCGGCCAATTGCACGGCGTCGGGCAAGGCGCTGCTGGCTGCATTGCCCGAGGATAATCTGGAAAACCGGCTGGTGGGATTGCGCAGGCTCTCCGTCCTCACCCCCAATTCGGTCAGCACCGTCGCCAAGCTGCGGCGCGAGCTCAAGACCATTCGCGAGCAGGGCTATGCGCTCGACGACGAGGAAGTGTTGCCCGGCATAGCCTGCGTGGCGCGCGCGCTGACCACCGACCACCGCGAGGATGGCCTGTTGTCGATCAGCATCACCGCGCCCAAGGTGAACGGCACGCTCGACCGCCAGATGGCGCTACGCCCGGTGCTGGATCGCTTCGTCGAGGCGATGCAGAGCCGGCTCTAGTTCTTCGATAATCCCCACCGACCCCGCAGGGGCGACGACCACGCAGGTATGCAGAAAATGACCCAGACTTCGTTCCAATGGCCCGGCAACCGCAAGATCGCCGTGATGGTCACCGTGTTGCTGGAGAGCTGGTCGGACGGCAAGGCGCCGCCCTATTCGCCGATGACGACGCCGCTCAAGCCCGGCACCTATGACCGTGCCGGCGTCACCTGGGCCTCCTACGGCGTGCGGGCCGGCGTGTGGCGCATCATGCGCATCCTCAACCAGCACGGCATCAAGGGTACGATCTGCGCCAATGCGCGATCCATCGAACTGATCCCCGATGCCATGCGCATGGCCGTCGCCGATGGCCACGAGATCGCGGCGCATTCCTACACCCAGGATGCACTCATGGCCTATATGAGCCGCGACGAGGAACTGGCGATGATCCGGCGCTGCTCGGATGTGTTCGTCACCCATCTGGGCGAAAAGCCCAAGGGCTGGATCAGCCCGGTGCTGGCCTCGACCGACCATACGGCCGAGCTGCTGGCGGGCGAAGGCTTCCTCTGGCACGGCGACTATAACGACGAGGACCTGCCGCGCGTGGTGCAGACACCGCAGGGCTCCATTATCGGCCTGCCGCATACCGATTTCGCCGACAATCGCGTGTTGAGACAGAGCCCGCGCGCCTATTTCGACGCCTACAAGGACACGTTCGATTACCTCTATGCCAACGAGCCGGGCGCGCTGATCAACCTGACGCTGCATAGCCAGTTCGGCGGGCGGCCGCTGGTCTCGTCGGTGTTCAGCGAAATTCTGGCCTATCTCAAGGGTCATGAGGGTGTGTGGTTTCCCCGGCATGACGAGCTGGCCACCTGGTTCAAGGGAACCGGCATAGAGGCTGTGCCTTACGCCCAGCGGTTCTTCGCCTGAGCCGTGCCGATGTGCTAGCCATGGCGCAGAGGCGCCGTAACGTTCGGCGTGGATGAGGTTCCGCCATGGTGGCCTTGCCGACGATCCGGCAATTGCAGATGTTCGTGGCGCTGGCCCGGTTCCAGAATTTCCGGCGGGCCGCGCAGTCGCTTGGCGTTACCCAGTCCGCACTGAGCCAGTCGATCAAGCAGATCGAATTTCTCATCAATGTGCCGCTGCTGCAGCGCAACCGGCGGCATGTGGCGCTGACCAGCGCTGGCCAGACCTTCCTGCCCCATGCCGTGCGCGTGCTCGACAATCTCGCCATCGGCGTTGATCTCATCCGCAATGCCGGCGAACCCGATATCGGCTCGGTAACGGTGGCCTGCATGTCCTCCACCCTGTTGCGGCTCATGCCGGCGGTGGTCGAGAACTTCCGCAAGCTCCATCCGGGGCTCCGAATCCATGTGCTCGAGGTCGACGCTGTCGGCATTGGCGATCGGGTGCGGCAGGGCGAGGCGGATTTCGCGGTCTCGGTGATGTTCAAGCAGGACTTGGCGCTCGATTTCAGCCCGCTGATCGAGGATGAGCTGCACCTGGTCTGCCCGCCGGACCACGAATTCGCCACCCGCCAGCAGATGAGCTGGCGCGAGCTGACCGACTACGGCATGCAGCAGATGGTGCAGTGGAGTGGCATCGCCTATCTCGTCGCCGATGTCGGTGGACTCGAGGACATAAGTCGACGAGCGACCTATTCGGTGACGCGCATCTCCACGGTTCTCGACATCGTCTCGGAAAGCGGGCTGCTATCGGTGCTGCCGACGCTGGCTCTGTCGTCGCTCTCGACCGGACGGCACTTCCATCATTGCCCGATGGTCGAGCCGACGATCCATCGCTCGATCGGCCTCATCACTCCGCGCGAACGCCCGCTGTCGCCGGCGGCGACTGCTTTGCGCGAGGTGCTGCTGCACACGGTGCAGGAGCTGGGCGACGAGGGCCTGCCGGGAGCGCGGCTGGTCAGTACCAACACCCACCGTCAGGCCAGGTCGCCGCGCTCCTGAGCCGCCCCTAGATGCGCATGATGAACGGGTTCGGCACTTCCGAGGCCGTGTTGATCCAGATGCTCTTGGTCTGCAGGTATTCGTCGATCGCCTCGATGCCGTTCTCGGCCCCGATGCCGCTCATCTTGTGGCCGTTGACCGGCGAGGAATAGCTGACCGACCGATAGGTATTGACCCAGATGACGCCGGCCTGCAGGCGGTCGGAGACATTGATCGCCCGGGCGATGCTCTGCGTCCATACCCCGGCCGCCAGGCCGTAGAGCACGTCATTGGCGATAGCCACGGCCTCGTCCTCGTCCTTGAATTTGATGACGGACAAAACCGGCCCGAACACTTCCTCCTGGGCGATACGCATGTCGTTGGTGACGCCGGTGAAGATGGTCGGCTCCACGAACCAGCCGCCGCGATCGGCCGCCTTGCCGCCCAGGACGCAGGTGGCGCCCTCGGACTTGGCGATGGCGATATAGTCGAGGATCTTGTCATATTGCGGCTTGGTGGTCACCGGGCCGACCTGCGTGTCGCTGCGGCTGGGGTCGCCCATCTGCGCGGTGCGGGCCAGCGCCAGCAGCTTTTCCATGAACTGGTCATAGATGGTTTCCTGCACCAGCAGGCGCGAACCGGCGATGCAGGTCTGCCCGCTGGCGGCGAAGATGCCGGAAATGGCGCCATTGACCGCATTGTTGAGGTTGGCGTCGTCGAAGACGATGTTTGGCGACTTGCCGCCCAGTTCGAGCGAGACTTTCTTGAGATTGCGCGCCGCCGATTGATAGACCGCCTTGCCGCCGATTTCCCCGCCGGTAAAGGCGATCTTGGCCACGCGCGGATGGGTGGTCAGGCGATCGCCGATCTCGGCGCCCAGCCCGGTAACGACATTGAAGACGCCGGGCGGAAAGCCAGCTTCCTCGACCAGTTTGGCAAATTCGAGCAACGAGGCCGAGGTATATTCCGACGGCTTCATGACCAGGGTGCAGCCGGCGGCCAGAGCCGGCGCGATCTTGTTGGTCGCCAACAGCAGCGGCGAGTTCCACGGCGTGATGCCGACGACCACGCCCAAGGGTTCGCGGCGCGTGTAGTTGAGCACGCCGGGCTTGTCGATCGGGATGACGGCGCCCTGGATCTTGTCGGCCAGGCCACCGAAATAATAGTACCACTGGGGAATATAGCTGGCCTGCGCGAACATCTCGGCCATCAGCTTGCCATTGTCCCGCACCTCGATTTCGGCGAGGCGCCTGGCATTGGCGGCCAGCAGGTCGCCCAGCTTGCGCAGCAGCGCCCCGCGCTGGGTGGCCGTCAGCTTTGACCAGGGGCCGTCGCTGAACGCCTTGTGCGCCGCCTCGACCGCCCGGTCGGCGTCCTCGGCATTGCCGCGGGCGATGCGGGCCCAGGCCTTGCCGGTATAGGGATCGATGCTGTCGAGATAGGTCCCGGAAGCCGGCGGCACCCATTCGCCGCCGATATACATGTCATAGGTCTGCATGCTGTCTTCCCCTCGGAAATGGCCGCTAGATGCTCTTGGCGAGCTTTTCCTTGATGTCGATGTTGAAGACCCGGGCGGCATTGCCGCCAAGGATCGCGCGCTTGTCCTCCTCGGAGAGAAACGGCAGGTCGTAGATCACGCTTGGCACGTCGAAATCCCAATGCGGGTAGTCCGACGAATACATGAGCTGGGTCGGCGCATTGATCATGCGGAAAGTCTGCTCCAGCTCGCGGATGTCGTTGGGCCGCTCCATGGGCTGGGACGTGTAGAACATCTCGCGCATGTAATCGCTGGGCGGCCTGGTGAGCGAGGGAACCTCCGACTTGCGCATGTAATATTCGTGGTCGAGGCGCTGCATCAGGAACGGAATCCAGGCCAGCCCGCTTTCGATCCAGATCACCTTGAGCTTGGGGAACCGCACCGGCAGCGCATTGATCACCCAATTGGTCAGGTGGACCATGTTGGAGATGGCAAAACCCAGCGCATGGACGGACAAGAACTTGTTCATCATCGCCATGGTCTGGTCGTTCCAGTTGTAGGAAGCGTGGAACCCCAGCGGCAGGCCCGCCTCTTCTAGGAAGGCATAGGTCTTCATATAGGCGTCGTTATGCACGGCGCGGTTGCGCGTCGCCGTCACCATGAAACCCAGCACGCCTGGCTTGCCTGCGAACTCCTTGGCCATTTCATAGGTGGCCTGGGGGTCGTTGAAGGGCAGGTAGAGCATGGATCGCAGGCGCGGATCGTTCGGCAGGATTTTCTCGGTCAGCCAGCGATTATAGGCCCGCGACAGCGCCACCTCGATCTCGATCTGCGGATGCAGGCCCAGATTGAGCATGGGGGTGGGAAAGAGAATGGCGATGTCGACCGCCAGGGCATCCATCCACCGCTTGGTAAGCGTGATGTCGCGATGCGCCTCGGGGCCGGTCTTTTCCAGCTGGCGCAGCGGATAGCGCGCCACGCGGCCGCCCATGTCCTGGTAGCCGATATTGCCCGGCAGCATGCCGAAGGCGCCGTGCCGGCTGGCGCTGGCTGTCTTGGCCAATTGCTGCAGCACCGGATCATCGAGATATTCGAGGATTTCGCTGAACGACTCGGTCTCGTAGTGGTGGGAATCCACGTCGATGATCGGAAAGCGGTCGAAGCCCCGCGCCTTGGCCTGGTCGGCCGCATGCTTGAGGTGGAGCGAGGTGTCGAAGCCCTCGATCGGCATGCTGCGATCGCCGCTCAGGGGGATGTTGAAATTGGTCTTGGTCATGGGTGGTTCATCCGTGTTGCCGACGCGGGGATCACGTGGGGCTGCCCATCGACTGCCACATGCCCAGTTCGAACAGTTGCAGGTCGGCGCTCTTGAGGACTTCGGTACTGAGGATCATCGCCTCGGTGGCGGTGATCTCGATATCGGGGTGGAACGGGCTGAAATATTCGCCCTGCTGCAGGCGCTGCACGTAGCAGCGCGTCGCGTGGGTGATGAGGGCCGCCAGGGCCTCCGCGGAAATACTCCCGTCATCCTCGATCAGGGCGGTGGTCACCCGATCAATGGCAGCATCGAGCTTGCTGTCGCGGGTGATCGGCTGGGAGATGGCTACTTCAATTGATGTCGACATGAACGTTTCCATCACGAATGTGGACCGGAAAGGACTTGAGGCGGCGTGCGGGATCGGCCACCACGCGGCCGGTCTTGAGGTCGTATTCATAGCCGTGCCACGGGCAGACGAAGTTGATCTCCGTCTCGGAGAACTTCTGCTGCTTGAAACTGCGGTCTGGGCGGAGGACATCCTGGACCTGATGCATAAGCAGGCCTTCACAAGCCGGCCCGCCCTGGTGCAGGCAGATATTGGAATAGGCGTAGTATGTGTCTTCCCAGTAGAAGACCCCGACCTCCACGCCCGCATGGGAGACAATGCGCCGGTCGCCACTGGCCATTTCCCCCGTTTTGGCAACGAATACTTCCGTCATTGATGCACTGCTCCACTTGGTTGAATAGGATGCCGTGAAGCTCCTTCGACCCCTTGTCTCGCCATCGGGCAGGGGGCTCAACCTGCATAATCCGTACAAGGTGATAAGCGGCGCTAATCAGTGCACTGTTCATCCTGATGAACGATGCACAACATACTGGACTTTACTGGGATTATCGGTCAGCGTCGCGCCTGGCCAATTCCGGAGGAAAAGACGCATGGGCGTAGTCATGCTGAGCGAGAGCGGCACCTTGGCATTCTTCGAGCGCATCGAGACGGCACTGCGGCGGGCCGGCGTCACCCCCACGCATATCCGGCACAGCGTGGGAGAGACGATCCCTGATGCCGCACTGGTCGATGCGGAGGTGCTGCTGGCCTATGGTCACTTCCGCTGCACGGAAGCGGTGATGCGGGCGGCGCCGCGGCTACGCGCGGTGGTTTCGCCCTGGGTGGGAACAGATGGCTTCGATATCGAGGCGGCGACCCGGCTCGGCATCGCCATCGTCAACGGCCAGCCCGACGAGCATATCCAAGGCATGGCCGAGGCCACGGTGATGATGATCCTGGCCTCCAGCTACGGCCTGCCGCAGGCACGGCAGACCATGGATGCGAACGCCATCCGTCCCGCCTTGCCGGTCGCCGAACTGCTTGCCGGCAAGACGCTCGGCATTATCGGGCTCGGCCAGATCGGCCGGCGTGTCGCGGGGCTGCTGGCCAACTGGCAGCTGTCGCTCAAGGCCCACGATCCATTCGCAAGGGATATTCCCGACGGCATCGAGATGCTGCCGCTCGATGACCTGCTCCGGACCAGCGATATCGTGACGCTGCACACGACGCTGACGGCGGAAAGCCGGCACCTGATCGATGCCCGCCGGCTGCGGCAAATGAAGCCCGATGCCATCCTGGTCAATACCGCCCGCGGCGGGCTGGTAGACGAAGCCGCGCTTTTCGAGGTCATGTCCTCAGGTCACCTCAGGGGCGCCGCCCTCGACGTCTTCGAGACCGAGCCTTTGCCGCTCGATAGCCCCCTGCGCAAATTGTCCAACCTGCTGCTGACGCCGCACATGATCGGCCAGACCAAGCAAAGCCGCGCCGCCCTGGTCGACCTCGCCGTGTCCAATATCGTCACGCTCCTGTCAGGCAACCTCCCCCGGGGCCTGCGCAATCCGGCCATAGCGACGAACTGGCCCACCCGTCGAACCGGCGGCTGAGTCTCAACGATATCAATGAGTTGAAATGGTGCTGCCGGACAGGATTGAACTGTCGGCCTCCCCCTTACCAAGGGGGTGCTCTACCACTGAGCTACGGCAGCATCGGGTCGCGGCGGCGCGACCGATATGGCGCCGCGGGGCAAGCAAGCCCGGCGCGACGGGGGCTCCTTTGCCATAGGCCAAACCTCGACGCAAGGCTAAAAAGCGCCTATCAACCGACGCGAGGGCAATGCGATTCCCCGTGATACCATGAGCAAATCCGAACAGGCCGCCTTGCGTGAGCAAAGATTGGCCGCAAAGCTGCGTGAGAACCTCAAGCGCCGCAAGGGGCAGGCCAAGGCGCGCGCCGGTTCGGAGCGCCAGGCGCCCGATCCCCAACAGGGCCCCGGAACCGATACGGTCAATAAACCGTAAACCAGTTTCGGGCGACTATCGAATTCTCTAGCACTGAGTGCGGCGGGTCTGGCTTACGTGGCGACAAAGACTTGGTCTGGCTCCATTCCCAGGTAAGAGGGCGGCAACGCCCGCCATATAGGACGAGACTATGGACCGTATCCGTTTGATCGGCGGCAATGAACTCAATGGCGAAATCCCGATTTCGGGCGCCAAGAATGCCGCTTTGCCACTGATGATCGCCTCCCTGCTGTCGGATGAGCCGCTGGTGCTGCAGAATGTGCCGCGCCTGGCCGACGTCAAGCAGCTCGAGCGTATCCTCGAAAATCACGGCGTCGATATCGCCGTGCATGGCCGCCGCCGCGGCGAGGAAGGCGAAGGCCAGCGCATGACCTTCCATGCCGCCGACATCGTCGACACCACCGCGCCCTACGATCTGGTCTCCAAGATGCGTGCCAGTTTCTGGGTCATCGGGCCGCTGCTGGCCCGTTGCCACGAGGCGCGCGTCTCCCTGCCGGGCGGCTGCGCCATCGGCACCAGGCCGGTCGACCTGTTCCTGTTCGGCCTCAAGGCGCTGGGCGCCGAGATCGATATCGATGAAGGCTATGTCGTCGCCCGGGCGCCCAAGGGCGGGCTGGTCGGCGCCCATATCACCTTCCCCAAGGTCTCGGTGGGCGCCACGCACACCATCCTGATGGCCGCCACGCTCGCCCGCGGCACCACCGTCATCGACAATGCTGCTCAGGAACCCGAAATCACCAATGTCGCCGAATGCCTCGTCGCCATGGGTGCGAAAATCTCGGGCATCGGTACGCGCACGCTGACCATCGAGGGCGTGGAGCGGCTGCATGGTGCCACCGTCGACGTGATCCCCGACCGCATCGAAACCGGCACCTTCGCCATGGCCGCCGCCATGACGGGCGGCAACGTGCTGCTCAAGGGCGCGCGCCCGGAACACCTGCAGGCGGCGCTCGACACCCTGGCCCGTACCGGGGTCGCGCTCAGCGTCGAGCCCGAAGGCCTGCGCGTGCGCCGCAACGGCAATGGCATCCAGCCCGTCGATGTCGAGACCGATCCGTTTCCCGGTTTCCCCACTGATCTGCAGGCCCAGTTCATGGCACTGATGACCATGGCCTCGGGCACCAGCCATATTCGAGAAACCATCTTCGAGAACCGCTACATGCACGTGGCCGAGCTCGCCCGCTTCGGCGCCGATATCTCGGTCGACGGGCAATTGGCCACTGTGCGCGGCAAGGCCCAGCTCAAGGGCGCCCAGGTCATGGCAACGGACCTGCGCGCCTCGGTGTCGCTGGTGATTGCCGGCCTCGCCGCCAAGGGCGAGACCGTGGTCAACCGCATCTATCACCTCGATCGCGGCTTCGAACGGCTGGAAGAAAAGCTCGGCCGCTGCGGCGCGGAAATCGAGCGCGTCGCGGGCTGAACGCCCGAACTCAACTCACCGTAACGCCCTCGGGCTCGACCCGAGGGCCACTATCCCCGCCAGGTTAATCCAGCGTCTGCCGGTAGCGCAGCATCGCCACGACCGAGATCACGATCAGGATCGCGACCATCGCCCACATCTCGCCGGCGACATCCCCGATATCGCCGCCCTTGAGCATGACGGTACGCACCACCCGCAGGAAATGGGTGGCCGGCACGGCGCTGCCGATGATCTGCGCCCAGCCCGGCATGGCGGCAAACGGGAACAGGAAGCCCGACAGCAGCACTGAGGGCAGGATGGTGAACATCGACAATTGCATGGCCTGCATCTGCGAGCGCGCCGCGGCCGAGATGAGGAATCCCAGCGCCAGATTGACCACGATGAAGAGGTTGAAGCCGACAAAGAAAGCCCACCACGACCCCTCGAACGGCACCTCGAACAGGGTGAGGCCAGCCAGCAGGAATACGGCGGTCTGCACGTAGCCGACAAAGACATAGGGCACGATCTTGCCGAGCATCACTTCGAGCGGCCGTACCGGCGTCGCGATCAGCATCTCCATGGTGCCGCGCTCCGATTCCTTGACGATGGCCACTGCCGTCATCATTACCAGGGTCATGGACAGGATGATGGCCAATAGTCCCGGCACGATATTGGTCGAGGTGCGCCCTTCCGGATTGTAGAGCTTGTGCACGGCCACGTCGAAAGGCGGTGGCGCTGGCGCGAGCCGGGCCAGCGGCCCCGAAAGGGTCTCGGCCATGGCCCGGCTGACAATGCCGCTCAGCGCCCCGACCGCCCCACCGACGGCCGAAGGGTCCGAGGCATCGGCGGTCACCAGCAGGGTGGGCTTGAGCCCGCGCACGATATCGCGTTCGAAATCCTGCGGAAACACCACGACGAACGACGCGGTGCCGTCGCGCAGCGCCTTTTCACCGCTGTCCACGCCGGCCACCGCCCCCTGGATGTCGAAATATTCCGAGATCTGCATGCCCGAGACGATGGAGCGGACCAGCGGGCCGGTATCGTTGAGTTCGACCAGCGTGGGCAGGTGCCGCGCATCGGAATTGATGATGTAGCCGAACAGCAGCAACTGAAAGATGGGCAGCCCGATCATCATGCCGAAGGTGATGCGGTCGCGGCGCATCTGGATGAATTCCTTGGCGAGTACGGCGAACAGGCGCGCGAATGAAAACCTCATGCCGCGTCTCGGGCGAAATTGTCCCGCGCCCCCGCCATCAGGTAGATGAAGGCCTCTTCGAGTTCCGACTTCTTTTCCGTCCATTCATGGGTGCCGCGCGCCCGATAGCGCGAGACGACGCTTTCCAGCTTCGCCCTGTCCGTGCCCGACACATGCAGCACAGCGCCGAAGCGGGCCACCTGCTCGACGCCGTCTTCCTTCTGCAGTTCGGCCTCGAGAGCGGAAATGTCCGGCCCCGAGACGCGATAGGTGACCAGCCCCACCATGGCGGGAATCTCCGACGATGGTCCGTCGATCAGCTTTCTTCCATAGGCGATATAGGTGATGAAGTCGCATTGGATGGCCTCGTCCATATAGTGGGTGGAAACCAGCACCGTGACGCCCCTGGCCGAGAGGCGCCGGATTTCGTCCCAGAAGTCGCGGCGCGCCTTGGGGTCGACGCCGGCGGTCGGCTCGTCGAGCAGCAGCAGGTCGGGCTCGTGCAGCAGGCAGGCCGCCAGCGCCAGCCGCTGTTTCCAGCCGCCCGACAGCGAGCCGGCGAGCTGCTTCTGCCGGTCGGCCAGCCCCAGTTCGTCAAGCGCCGCATCCACCCGCTGCCGCCGCCGGTCGAGGCGGTACATGCGGGCCACGAAATCGAGATTTTCGCGAATGGAGAGATCTTCGTAATAGGAGAATTTCTGGGTCATGTAGCCGACCCGCTCCTTGATCCGGGCCGCGTCGCGCCGCACGTCGAAGCCGAGGCAGGTGCCTTCCCCCTCGTCGGGCGTCAGCAACCCGCAGATCATGCGGATCGTCGTGGTCTTGCCCGAGCCGTTGGGCCCCAGGAAGCCATAGATGGCGCCGCGCGGCACCGCGATGTCGAAATGGTCGACCACCGTCTTGTCGCCGAACCTTTTGGTCAGCCCCCGCACGTCGATGACGCTGCTGCCGGTCATGGCGTCACCGTCACCGGCTGCCCCGGCCGCAGCTTGCCCGGCTCTGCGATCCCGGCCTCGACCAGATAGACCAGCCGGCTGCGTTCCTCGCGCGAATAGATCACCGGCGGCGTTATCTGCGGTTCGCTGGCCAGATAGGTCACCGTGGCCGTCATCGCCGCGCAGCCGTCGCAGCTTACGCTCACCACCTGGCCCACCGAGAGGGCCGAGCGCTCCACTTCCGGCACGAAGAACCGGGCCTTGAGCGCTCCGTCGGGCAGGATGGAGACGATGGGCGCACCCGCCACGGCGATCTCGCCCGTCGTGTAGAACAGCCGATCCACCGTGCCGTCCACCGGGGCGAGGCTCTGCCGGTCCCTGAGATCCAGCGCAGCCCGGTCGGCATCGGCTGCCGCGACGGCCAGATTGGCCTCCGCCGCCACCTGCTGGGCATCGCGCGCCGGCAGTTCGGCCACGTTGACCTGCGCGGTCAGTTGCGCCACCTGCGCTTCGGCCGCGGCGAGCGCCGCCTGATCCTGTTCCACCCGCACCGGGGCAACCGTGCCCGCGGCCAGCAGCTTCTCGCTGCGGGCCAAGTTGGATTGCGCCAGCACCAGGTCGGCCCGCGCCTTGCTGAGATTGGCGCGGATGACGTCGATTTCCTCGACGCGGCTGCCGGTTTCGAGGTTTTCCAGCGTCGCCCGCGCCGCTTCGACCCGCGCCTGCGCCGCCGTCAGCAGCGCCTGCTGCTGGGCGTCATCGAGCGCGAACAGCGTGTCGCCCACCCCGATCGCCTGCCCTTCGGCCACCGCAATGCTGGCAATCCGCCCGGCGCTGACCGGCGCGGCATAGACATAGTCGGCTTCGAGATAACCGGGATAGCCCGCCTGCTCGCTGGCCCCGCCCGGCAGCAGCGACATGATGGCGGCCATCACGCCGGCAAAGAACTCGTTCATTTCGGTGCCTCCTGCGGATCGGCGCTGATGCCGCGAAACAGGATGTCGATATGGTTTTCCACCAGCCGCTCCATCGCCAGCCCGTCGGCCGGCCTGACGTCGAAGATTTCGCTGAGCGCGATATGGGCGATGATCGGCCCCACTACCGAGCGGATGGTGAGTTCGGGGTCCACCGGCCGCAGATAGCCCTGCTCGATGCCGCGGGCGATCAGCCCGGTCAGTGCCGGCACCACCTTGTCCAGCACATTGCGCCGATACATCTCGGCGATAGAAGGAAAGTTCATCACCTCGCGCAGGATCAGCTTGGGTATGGCGATGGTGTCCGCTTGCGTCAGCGCCCCGCACAGCATGTGCAGCAGCCGGGTGATCGGCACCCGCGGGTCGCCCTCGAACTGGGCCATGTCGGGAGCCGCACGATCGGCAATCGGCGACACCGCGCGCTGCACGATGCCTTCCAGCAGCGCCTCCTTGGAGGGAAAGTAGAGATAGACCGTGCCCTTCGACACGCCTGCCTGCCGGGCAATGTCATCGACCTTGGCCGCGGCGAAACCCTTGGCCACAAACACCGACAGCGCCGCATCCAGCACCTCGTCTGGCCGTGCCTCGGCCCGGCGGCGGAATTTCTTGGTGGTCTCGGTCATGGGCGCTCTCCAATGCACGTATAATAACTGACTGGTCAGTTATTTACAAGTGCAACTGGACGGGGAATGGAACTGCCGGCACGGTCGCCTATAGGCACCTTGCCATCCCACCCTCGGTGTCATCCCGGCCTTGAGCCGGGATCCATCTCGAGATCGCACCACGGCCGCAAGGTGGATCGTCCGACCACCTGCCCCACCATCTCAGGATGGATCCCGGCTCAAGGCCGGGATGACACGGTGGTTGGGGAAGCGACGATGGATTTATCCATCTTATCCCCCTCGCCAGAACTGCGCGTATCATCTCCCCATCCCTCCGCATGGGCGGCCTGCAGGCGAACAGTGGCGGAGGGCGCCGGGGCTCCAAAAACCGGCGCCCCGAGACGGCTTCCGTCTCACTATTAATTACTCAGGGGCGTCAGCCGTCTCGGGGTCCGCCCATCCATGACAACCGCGATCCAGGCGGCGCTTCCGCATGCCGCTTTCCACAGCCCGCATTGCCCATGCGTCGTCAAACTTGTAGATCGGGGCCGGCATGACCAGATAGGGTCGTTTCATGCCACCAGCGCCGGCCGGTTCCAGCCGGCGCGACAGAAAAACGGGGCCGCCGCCTATGACCGACCTCAAGCTGCTTGCGCTTGATACCGAAGACCTCGAAGTCATTTCCGCCCATGCGCAGGACGCCGTCGTGCGCGTCGCCGACATGGGCTATGCGCGCGGCGACCGCCGCTTTGCGCTGCTGATGAACCGCTTCGATTGGGAATCGGGCCAAGGCCGCCGCGACAAGGGCCTGCGCAGGCGTGCCGCCCTGCATTTCGACGCGGTGCAGTCCGTCGTCACCAATGGCTTCGATCCCGCCGCGCCCGAAGGCGTGCTGGAACTGCTGGCCATCACCTTCAAGCCCATCGACGGACCGGCCGGCATTGTCGAACTCAGCTTTGCCGGTGGCGGCACCGTGCGGCTGGGCGTCGAATGTCTCGAAGCGCGCCTTTCCGATCTCGGCGCCGTCTGGGCCGCCTCGGCCAAACCCGCCCACGCCCTCGACTAAGGACAGCTGATGCCCATTCGCCTCGACAGCGCCGATGCCGATTTCGAGCAGCTATTCCAGGAACTGCTCGACGGCAAGCGCGAGTCCAGCCAGGACGTCAGCGATATCGTCGCCGGCATCATCGCCGATGTGCGGGCGCGTGGCGACGAGGCAGTGGTGGAACTGACCAACAGGTTCGATCGCACCCATTTCACCGCCGCCGACCTGCGCATTTCCGAAGCCGAGATCGACAAGGCGGCCGCCCGCGTCACCTCGGAGGTCCGCGCGGCGCTGCAGACGGCGCATGACCGCATCCGGGCGCATCACGAAAAGCAGAAGCCCGCCGACCACATCTATACCGACCCGCTGGGGGTCATCCTGGGCACCCGCTGGACCCCGGTCGATGCCGTGGGCATCTACGTGCCCGGCGGCCTCGCCAACTATCCGTCCTCGGTGCTGATGAATGCCGTGCCCGCCAAGGTGGCCGGTGTCGAGCGCATCGCCATGGTGGTGCCGACGCCGGGCGGGCAGATCGCCGCCCCCATCCTGCTCGCCGCCAAGATGGCCGGCGTTACCGAGATTTACCGCGTCGGCGGCGCCCAGGCCGTCGCGGCTCTTGCCTATGGCACAGCAACCATTGCCCCGGTCGACAAGATCGTCGGCCCCGGCAACGCCTTCGTCGCGTCGGCCAAGCGCCAGGTCTTCGGCAAGGTCGGTATCGACATGATCGCCGGCCCTTCAGAAGTGCTGGTCATCGCCGATGGCTCGGCCAACCCCGCATGGGTTGCCGCCGATCTCATCGCCCAGGCCGAACACGGGGCAGGGGCCCGCTCCATTCTCGTCACCACCGAAAAGGGGCTGGCCGACGCGGTTGCCGCCGAGGTGGACCGGCAGATCGACCTGCTGCCCAATCCGGCCAATGCCCGCGAGGGCTGGGAGGTCCACAGCGCCATCATCACCGTTTCCTCGCTCACCGAGGCCGTTGCCCTCGCCAATCGCATCGCCTCCGAGCATATCGAACTGGCGCTCGACGATCCGCAGTCCATCCTGCCCGCCATCCGCCATGCCGGCGCAATCTTCCTCGGCCACCACACGCCCGAGGCCATCGGCGATTATGTCGGCGGCTCCAACCACGTCCTGCCCACGGCCGGCACCGCGCGGTTCGCCTCGGGTCTGGGCGTGCTCGACTTCATGAAGCGCACCTCCATCCTGGGCTGCGATCCGACGACGCTGGCCGCGCTGGGCGAGGCGGCGGTCACCCTGGCCGAGGTGGAAGGCCTCGACGGCCACGGTCGGTCGGTATCGATAAGGCTCAACCGTTGAGCATTTCGATGGAAAGCCAGGCGAAACCCACCAATACGGATCGCCTGGTCACCGTGACGCTCGACCCCAATACCATCACCTCGATCAATCCCGACGAGGTGCATGAATGGCGCATCGCCATCTATGACCTGCTGGAAGAAAACACTTTCCGGCCCGCCCGCGTCACGGCCACCGGGCCCTTCGCGCTGCATATGTCGATCATCGGCAATTCCATCGTGCTCGATGTGCGCCACCCCGAAACCTTCCAGCCCATCGCCGCGCACTATCTGTCGCTCACCCCGTTCCGCCGGCTGATCCGCGACTATTTCCGTATCCGCGACGCCTATTACGAAGCCATCCGCTCGGCCCAGCCCTTCCAGATCGAAACCGTCGACATGGCGCGCCGCGGCATGCACAACGAGGCGGCCGAACTGCTGCGCACGCGGCTGACCAACAAGATCATCGTCGATCTCAACACCGCGCGGCGCCTGTTCACCCTCATCTGCGCCGTGCAGCCCTATGCCAGCAGGATCGACGAGGCGACGAGCGAACTGCCCTCGGTGCTCTTCGTCTGCTCGATGAATTCGGTGCGCTCGCCCATGGCCGCGGCTTTGGCCCGCCAGGCCTTTCCCGGCCGCATCATCGCCCGCTCGGTGGGCGTCAATGGCGGCAAGGCCGACCAGTTCGTGCACGAGGTGATGGAAGAGATCGGCATTGATATGAGCGTGCACACGCCCCATATCCTGGACGAACTGGTTGCCAACCACTTCGACCTGGTCATTACCCTCTCCGAAGACGCGCCCGAAGCCGTGACCCGCAAGGGTCTCGAAGCCGGCGCGGTCGAACACTGGACGACAGCGGATCCGTCTTTGGTGGAGGGCAATCGCGAACTGGTGCTGAACGCCTATCGCGAACTGCGCGACAGCCTGCGCAAGCAGGTGCGCACCCGCCTCGAACCTCTGGTTTCCGGTGGTTCACAAATCCGTTGAATTGAAGTAGGTAGAGACCACTTTCCGACCCGTGGCCGGCAAGCTATGCCCCTATGGGTCTATCAGGAGACAGTATGGCGAAGGAAGAAGTGCTCGAATTTCCGGGCGTGGTGACTGAATTGCTCCCCAATGCGACGTTCCGCGTCAAGTTGGAGAACGAGCATGAGATCATTGCCCACACCGCCGGCCGCATGCGCAAGAACCGTATCCGCGTCCTGGCCGGCGACAAGGTCCTGTGCGAAATGACGCCCTACGACCTGACCAAGGGCCGTATTACCTACCGCTTCAAATAAAGGCAGCAGAGATGGCCAGCCGTCCGGATTTGATCCTGGCCTCCGCCTCGCCGCGCCGGCTCGCCTTGCTCAATCAGATCGGCATCGAGCCCGAGCATCTGGTGCCAGCCCATGTAGACGAGACGCCCGAAAAGGGCGAATTGCCGCGCAAGCTGGCCATCCGCCTCGCCGACCTCAAGGCTCTCACCGCCCAGCACAAGGCCCGCTCCGCCGGTTTCGGCCAGGGCGCGATCGTGCTTGCGGCGGACACTGTGGTCGCCGTTGGCCGCCGCATCCTGCCCAAGGCCGAGACCATGGACGAGGCCACCGAGTGCCTGCGCCTGCTCTCGGGCCGGTCTCACCGCGTTTATACCGCCCTGACGGTGCTCACGCCCTCCGGCGCCAAACGCCAGCGCCTGGTCGAAACCCGCCTGCGCTTCAAGCGCCTCTCTAACAGAGAGATGGAATCCTACCTGGCCAGCGCCGAGTGGCGCGACAAGGCGGGTGGTTATGCCATCCAGGGCATTGCCGGCGCTTTCGTGGTCAAGCTTTCCGGCTCCTATACCGCCGTTGTCGGCCTGCCGCTGATGGAAACCGCCCAGCTCCTCGCCGGCGAGGGCTATCCGGTCCATTTCAACTGGCTCAACCAGTCCACGCTGTCAGGCGTCTGATGCCCACGGCCAAAAAATGCCCGATCTGCGGCAAGCCCGCGACTGAAGAGTTCAAGCCCTTCTGCTCCAAACGCTGCGCCGACGTCGATCTCAACCGCTGGCTATCAGGCAATTATGTCATTCCGGCCCGGGACGACGAGCCCGTGGCCGATGACGATCCGAACCTGCCCAAGCTCGATGACGAGGACTTTTAGGCCTTCGAAGACCTCTTGGTGAGCCCGTCGAACCACGAAGGCCACTGGGCTGCGGCCCGCTGCGGCAGAGGTCTCCACCCGCCCACGCAAACTCCTTGTCCACATACCCTTTTCCCGCTTGCGTGGCCAAAACCCATCCCCTATAAGGCCGATGGCTTTCAGCCGAGGCGGACTTCCGCCATTGCCCGGGTAGCTCAGTTGGTAGAGCAGCGGATTGAAAATCCGCGTGTCACTGGTTCGATTCCGGTCCCGGGCACCACCTATTTCTTAAATAAACTCAAATAGTTGTAGGTGGCATTGGTCCTATCGAGCACCGCCCCGTGTGACATTCGTGCGCCACGCGCAAACCCCAGCGATTCCGGGCGGTCACTTCCGGCCCCGGTAAATCCATGTCACATGAAATGGCACATCGAATGGTCTATAGTCGGTACTCATGGCCGATGTAATCGATCGCCCTCGCTGTGGGCAGCGGCGGCAGCCTCGAGCTGCGGGCGCGAAGCGTTGGCGCGGATCACGCTGCCGTTGACCGGTCGATTGTTTGACTTCAACGACCTTGACGCATATTGAGCCCGCTACCCAAGGGAAGCCGGCCCTGTGAAAAAGCGATCGTCGGATAGGCAGTTCAGGGACGCAGCGCAGGTTCGGCGCCGTTACGCTCGTTATCTCCGACGTGCACTTGTCCTCCTTATTCGGCGCAAAGGACGACCGGCGTTAAGCACGCTTCAGCGGTCGACGTCCAACCGCCGCAAAATGCCGGCAGGCTACTACACTTCGCCGAAGGAGGCACGGGCGATGCCGGTGCCTCCCATCTTCGCAGTCGAGAATGCAGAATTCCTCGAGTGGCTGTCGAACTCGTTCTCGCGCAGCAGTAGGCACTTGGCCAGGATCACGCGCCGACGCGCCCAAGGACGCAGGATCAAGCGGGTTCGAGGCCTGTCGTACAGCGACTTCGCGATGATCAAACAGATGACGCCCGAGGCAGCACTGGTCGTTGCAGCGCTCTACGACAGAAACCGCACGCTGTCTCAGTCCGCGACGCATGTGTACAACCTTGCGGACTGGAGCCCTAGCGTCAGGGACACTCTAGGCCGCATTGGCTTCTTTGAGATTTTGGGATTACCTTCAAATGAGGTGATAGCCCTGTCCGACCCACTAACGCGGATAGAGCGCTTCAATTCAAGCGCGCAAGTGGAGTCGGTGGAGCTAGGCCAACTCGTCGAAAAACTGCTCGACTACCTGATTGCCGCCCATCCAGGCTGCCTTACCGGGGACGAAACAGTGGCTCGGACCATAAAGCTGTATTCAGCGCTTATCGAGGCAACGGAGAACACTCGCCGTCACGCCTATCCCGTCGACTTCAGCTCGGCAAACCCTGTGCAGCCTAACTGGTGGCTCACCGGCGCGATTACGGAAGCGGAACGCAAGCTCTCTCTGGTCGTTTACGATCAAGGAATTTCCATTCCCGGGAGCCTTGCCGCTCATCGTGATTCTCAATGGGCGGGCCACAATTATGTCAACCGGGTATTGAAGAGATTTACCAAAGGGGCATTTGATGATGATGACCCGATCTCAGACCATGCAAAGATACGCCTTGCCATGCGACACGGCTGGACCTCGACTTCATCATCGCATCGCGGTAAAGGGCTGCCAGTTGTGCGCGAGGCTATTTCTCACTGCCAGCATGGCATCCTTCATATTTTGAGTAGGAATGGCGCGTATCGTGAGGAAACTGGAAGGAAGCCGCAATCATGGCACTTGAGTTCGCCAATGCCAGGAACGCTCATCATATGGGACCTTTGGCTATGACCGCTCATCCAGCGGCCGCATCACCGATCATTATTGCCGATGATTTCTCGCGCTTTCCCGGCGGCAGATATCGCGCCGATGGCGACAACAGTGGCGAGGAGTTCCGAGAGGACTACCTCGTTCATGCCATTGACGCTGCGCGTACAGCGGGTCGCCCTGTAACTGTCGTCCTCGACGGCGTAGCCGGATATCCCGCATCCTTCCTGGAAGAGGCTTTTGGCGGCCTCGTTCGTGAGGGGCACTTCACTAAGGCCGATCTGCGCAAGTGGCTTGTGATTGAAGCGTCGTCTCTCTACCAGACTTTTCAGGTTCTCACTTGGAGCTACATCGACCAGGCTAAGCCTAAGACGTGACGGGCGGGCGGTTCTCTGAACTTGTCCTCGCCGCGCTCTTTGGGGCGTGCTCTGCGCTGATCCTGGCCTGGCTCAAGTCCAGCCGCGATGACCACTGGGAAACCTTTAAGCACTTTATCGAGCAGGTGATGGCCGTCGCAGAGGATGGCACCGATTACTGGCTACTCGACGCCAATGACGATAACCGCCTCCGACTTGAAGCAAAAATACTGGGCGGGCAGACCTACCTGCAACATCACTCCCTGTTGGTATTCGGCCGACTTCGCGTCCATGAGATGATGCCCCTGGTGCAAAGTCTGGCGCTGTTTCTGGATTCTCTATCTGGCGGAGACTTCCGTAGCCCCACGCGCACAGCCGACTTTCAGCGCGCGTCAGATTGCCAAGTGCGAGCAGCCGAACTTGCGGTGCTGGCCCGTCAAACATTTTCGAAGTCGGTTACGCTCATGGCGATGTTTAAGCGCTTCACGCGCTACCCATTCGCGGGCTGAAACACCAACCTCATTTGCCGCGCACGTACCGCCGCCAGAGCGTCATTCTGCATCAGCAGTGCATGACCAGCCCTCCGCATTTCATCCCAGTAGCGCCGCCGCCGCGGCGCTCATCTCGCTGCCGTCGTCTAGTCGCTCGAACAGGTGGCTGTAGGTGTTCATCGTGATGACGATGGACGAGTGCCCGAGCCGCTCCTGGACCTCTTTCGGCGACAGGCCCAACCCGCCGGCCTTCGTCGAGTTGATCAGCCAACTGGCGTTGAAGTGTCTCAGGGCGTGCATGCCGGTATATTTCGCGGCGAGCACCGGCTTTCCCTCCGCATCGACCTCCCCGGTGTCCACCGTCACACCAGCCCGCACCATCGCCGGGCACAACCCGCGATTGATGATGTTGGCCAGGCTCTCGACCTTGCCCTGGCCGTTGGGGAACACGAGCTGTAGCACCTTTGCCGGCTGCCCAGCGTCGCCCTTCTTGCCGGTGTCCTTCCGCGGGCAGACTAGCCGCCATTCCCTCAGAGCGTTGACGACCAGCGCCGGCAGCGAGACATAGCGCTCGCTGGTTTCTGTCTTCGGCCGGCCAATCGCGTTGTACCGATCCGCGCGCTGGCGGACGTACACGCCGCCCTTGACCAGATCGACATCATCCCAGACCAGGCCCCGCAGCTCACTGGCCCTCAGTCCGCCGAACACTGCCACGAGCATCAGCGGGCGCCATCGGCCGCGCAGATGTCCCAGGAAGGCTTTGACCTCGTCGGGCGAGGGAATGTCCACCCCGACCCTCAACTTGCCCTTGGCGCGCTTCTCTGCGCGCGCGTCGGCACCATTCCCCAGCCCCCTCATGTCCCGCACTACGTTCCTCACGGCGTGGCCGCGCTTTTGCGCGTTCGCGAGTATGCTGCCCAGGCTGACCATCACCTTCTTGATCATGGCGGCCGAGCGTCCGGCGTCGTGCAACTCGTCCTCGAACTTGCTCAGCACCACCGGCGTCAGGGCGGGGAGCTTCACGTGACCTATTGCCGGGTTGATATGCAGATCCAGGTGCTGTCGGTATTGGGCGATGGTGGCCTGCTCCCGGCCGGCGCGCTGCTTGGCCTTGATCCACAGGTCCCCCGCTTCTTCGATCGTGATGCTATCGCTCGGGGCGATGTGCGTACCGTCGGCTACCTCAGTGCTGGCTCGCTTCTCGTAGGCCTCGGCATCCTTCTTCAGCTTGAACTGCTTCCGATGGCGCCTGCCGGCGGCGTCGACATAGTCCGCAACCCATGCCTGATTGGGGCCGGCTATGGAGTCAGGGAAAAAGCGCTTACGGACGGACATCAGGCCCCTCCATTGTTGGCTATGGCTGTCGCTGGCGGTTTCCAAGCTGGCAATGTCAGCCAGTTGTCGGGGAAGCCCATTGCATCGAGCTTTGCATGATCGCAGGAGGCGACAAGCTCGCGGAGCCGCTGGCGCCAATCAGAAGTCGGCGCCACAATCCCCATTAAATAGCCGAGCATCGCGAGCGTGTTGTAGAGTCGCCGTTCGGTGTGAGGATTCATGGCAAGCCTGAGCGACGACGGCGCGTTCGGTACCTTCATCGTCACCGTGAATTGCTTGTTCCAGAGCCTGCCGTGATGGGCGCAGATGTTGCGAACATAGGTCAGATGGTGAGCGCAGGATGCCAACACTTTTTCATCAAGGCCATAGACCTTGGCGACGGCCTGCCGATCAGCGCGCGCTTTGAGATTGCTGTACCATTTCGACAGTTGCCCAAGGGACATGATCTCCGAAATCATCCAGATGGGCGGATGCTCAGGGTCATCGTACTTGGTCTTGTAGTGCTTGATGAAGGTGTCCTTGGACCAGTCGATCTCATCGAGCAGGGAATTCAGGGCCCGTGCGAACTGGTCGCTTCGGGCGTAGAGGGCTGGGTCCAGGTAACCGTGCGGGCCGTACTGGATGGCCAGCCGATAGGCCCACGCGCCACGAAGTGAAACTTCAACGCGCTCGATCGCGTCCATGACCAGGAGCCTGAGCTGGCGATCGAAGACGTACAGGGATATGGCGTCGTCTAGAGAAGTTCCGTCGGCGAACTTGTGTTCACCGTCAACCTGCGCCGGCACTTCGAATGGAAGCCAGTACGCCCTCAATCGATAGTAGCTGATGTGCTGCAGGTAATGGTCGGCCTTGCCCTTGTCGGGCACTGACATGCCGCGTCCTTCGAGCTTCTCGATCTGCCGCTGGATGGTCAGGGAGGGCTTGGTGAACTTCATCGTGTCACCAGAGGCCAGAAACAAGAAACCCGCCGGGGTGCGCAGTACGAAGCCGAGGCTCCGTCCGAGGCGTGGCGGGTCTTGTTGGGGAGATATATGCTTGAGACGGCCCTTGGTTGCAAGGCATTCTTTGTGAACATTTTGTTACAGCGCCTGAAGGAACCTGCCAGGATTTCATCGCCCTTAGTCGTCCAGAGGCGTTTGCGGACGCTCACTTGGTCTTGCCTTCATCCAGCGCCGCAAGAGCGGCAGTCCGCTTGTCCCTCGCGTTTTTAAGGCCTTCCCTTACCGTCTCGATACGATCCATAGCCACCGCCTGGTCACCGTCGCCATAGATAGCTCTGGCCTTGCCGAGCATCTGAACATCGCCGGCTAAGGGGATTGCGATGTCGGCGATCTGGTTTGCTGTCAGCCGCTTGGGTTCGGATGCGTGAATCCGAGCAGCAAGTTCCTGCATCCCGTCTGCCCTATCATCGTAGATGAGTGCCATCTGGCAAAGACGGCGGATAGCCTCGGCTCTGGACCTTATGCGATGCGCGAAGCCCCAATCGTCGAGCGCTCTCGCCTCCGATTCGGACAGCATCATCTGAAATTTGATCGTTTTCAGTTCGTCCTTGGCCAACTCTCGGTCCCCAGATTGAGCCTCAAACATAGGGCAGTCATGGAAGAACCTCAATAGATGGAACTTCCATCACTTTGTTGACAAGTTGAATGAACCCCGCTAACCATACCTCCATTCCTAATGGAAGTGATGGAAGTTATGGACACCAACGAACTTAAGACGGAGCGGCTTTTGCTAATGATCGAGCCCGGGCTGATCAATCGCATCGATGATTATCGGTACGAGAACCGCATCCCCAGCCGTGCGGCCGCGGTGCGCGAGCTGATGCTCAAGGCGCTACCTCAAAACAAATCGGCCGAGGCAGCTTCCGCTACCCCGGCCGAATGAACCGCTGCCCTGGCAGGCAGCAATCCCAACATCATTGAAAGTCAACAAGATGCAATCTGCATATAGCAGTTCGCAGGCCGAACTTCTACGCCCTGACGAACACCCCCTCACCATGTCGAGCAGCGATATCGCCAAGCTCACCCACAAGCGCCATGACAACGTGAAACGCACCATCGTCGCCCTTGCCGATGCAGGTGTGATGACGCTTCCTCAAATTGAGGAAACGTCTTTCCTCGATACCAAGGGAAAGGCCCAGTACACCACCGCCTATCGGCTGATCGAGCGCGACACCTATGTCGTGGTCGCCAAACTCTCTCCCAAGTTCATGGCCGCAGTCGTGGACGAGTGGATCGATCTGCGCGGCGGAATTTCGCTCCACGGTGGAGCGAAATTCGACCTGATCGAGTTCGCCGACCGCGCTCGTACCGACATCGAAGCCGTCCGCGACCTCATTGCCCGCGAAGGTCACGGGACACGCGGCGCCCTGATCAAGGCGGTGAAGGAACTGGCCGGCAATCCGATCGGCGCCCTCAAGTCCTATCTCGACGATCGCTTCATGGCCTCGCGTGAGCGGGACAAGATGGTGATCGGCAGCTTGGCGACGCTCGATAGGTCGGTTGGCCAGGTGCTCGCTCTCGCCCGGCGAGCGCTCGAGCCTGATGCTTTCGTTGCCGGCGATTGGGTGGCCGTAAGCGGCGTCTATGCCCTCGCCGGCGTCAACGGCCCAGTCCCTCGCCAGAAGTCGCTCAGCGCCCGCCTGACGGTATCCCTGGTGGCATTCTGCATCGAGACCCATCGTCAGATGGACATGCGAGGCATCAACTTCGATCGCAAAGTCCACCTCTACCGCGCCACTGCTGTCCGCGCATGGCTCAAGGATCGCGGCAAGGCACTGATTGACCAGCACATCGCCAAGCACTCTGCTCAGACGGTGATCGCCTTCCCCGGCCAGCCGGTGGAAGGGGGTGCGAAGTGAGCGGCCCGCGCGGGGAAGCCCGCCCGGTCGAGCCCGGAATGTCGCGGCGTGTTGCACTGACGGGCATGGGGGCGGCACTTTCTTCGGCGGCTCTCGGTGCTGCTACAGTGCCGGCCCTTGCCGCAGCGCCAGGTGCCGATGATCCTGAGACGATTGGCCTCTCGGGGTTGGCGCTGGCGGCCGTGCACATCGAGCGCGCCGTCCAGGCCATGGCTCCGGTCACGTTCGGCCGCTGGTCGGTCAAAATTCATTCGGGCCAGCCTGACCAGTCATGGTGCTTCCACCAGGAAACCAATCTGGTGCTGCGGGCCATCAACCTTCATCGGCGTGCCAGCGAAGCTGTCGATCAGGCTCTTGAGCGCCGTAACGCCGCTCAGGCCCGAATGGAGGCAAACCCTCGCTACGAATGGCGCCCCCGGGTTCAGGTGGGTCAGTACGTTGCCATGGGTGGAAACCCGGGGGCCCCGATCTACGCCTACGATGTCGATGACATTGAGCGTCACAGCAAGCAGTGGCAAGGGCTGGGCCTCGCGCTGCATCGTCCTGAAGAAGCCGAGGCCTACCGTGTGAAATTCGCCGGCCTGCGCGATGAGCTTGAAGCTAAGCTGAGGCGGAAGAAGCGCATCGAATATCGCTCCGGCTACTCCGCAGCTGACAAGGCGCTCTCCGCAGCTTGGCGGGCCGAAGAGGTGGCCGCCATTGCGTTGGTGCTGGTTCAGCCCGCCACGCCCCGCGATGAGGCTGAAAAGCGCGCCTACATTCGCGGCAAGCCCAGCTTCGAAATGAACAATTGGGACGTCGAGACCCTGTTCGATGCACTGAGAGCAAACGTTGGGGGGCTGCGGTCATGAGCATGATCACCCGCCGCCTTATGATCCAGGCTCTGCCGTTCATCGGCGCTGCCGCTGGCATCCCTGTCGCGCTGGCGGTCCCCACCGAAGCGAACGAGGCCCAGTCAGCGCAAGAGCAGATCGACCACCATGTTGCGGAGCTGGTGAAGCTCATCACCGACACCGCCGGCCCTTGCGATGGGTGGCGCCTGTATATCAGTTCGAACCCATGGGATCACCCCGAGCCCTTCCTGCGCGCCGAGCGCTTCTGGCGCGTCAATGAGCGCATGCGGGATGGTAGCCCGCGGACCATGCTAGTTGACCGCATGCGGACCTTCAATCATCGCACTGGCGAGCATAACGACTACGACCCGATGATCGACCTCGCCGGCTGGGTGCCCAAGGCGGGAGGCATCAATGTCTGACCCGCTGCTCAAAGCCATCGCCGACTATCGTGCCGGCCTCGCCGCTTACAGCGCAACGCCGGACGTGGTGACCAATGCGCTGGAGCAGGAGGTCATCGCCTGCACCTATGGCCCGCCAAGGGCCGTGCTGAACGAGTGGAAATTGCCGGCACAATCGCTGGCCGAGGTCCACCAGGCAATTCGAGTTGCCCTGGATGAGGGTGTCGTCTCCGATGTGCAGGAACGGATGCTGGAAGCGGCCCTGGGCTTCTTTGAGGAAATGGGGGGTGCCAATGGCTGATCGGCCCGAAACCCTCGCCGACGATCTGATCTGGGGGGTGGCGTCAATCGCCGCCTTCATCGGCCGCACGCCGCGGCAGACATGGGAAGCACTCGACAAGGGGCAACTGCCGGCCCGCCAAGTCAATGGCCGCTGGTGCGTCAGCCGAAGCCGCCTGCGGACGTTCTTCGCTGGCGTGGACATCGGGGAGGCGCAGAGCGCTTCCCCGGCTCCTGAGCCTCCGCTGGCGATGCCTAAGCCCTCGAAGGCCACAGGCAAGCACAAGCGCGCGACGGCAACGATCCACAAGCTCACGCCACGCAAAGGGAGGGCAGCATGAAATTCCGGCTGACCGAATTGGCCCTGGGCCGTCCTCGGCGCCCTCGCCATCGACTTTGCAGTCGTCCTTGTCCTGTTTGGAGTGGGGCCATGATCCGTCCTTTTCAAATCCGCGCCGGCCGGGCTTTGCTCGGCTGGTCCGCCGCCGATCTGGCCAAGGCCGCCGGCATATCGGTCTCGTCCATCACGCGGGCCGAGACGGCCGATGGCCCGGTGCCGCTTAAGGCTGACAGCCTCGTCCTGGTGATCCGCGCCCTGCGGCGTGCCGGCGTCGACTTCGTCAAACAGGGCGAAAAGATCGGCGTGGTGCTGGACACTTCGAAGGTGAGCTCATGAAGCGGCCTTCCGAAATCCTCGCCGGCGGGAAGCCCGGCCAACGGGCCCCCTGGTTCTCGCTGCCGTTGGTGCGCTTCGATGAAACCATCGGGCCGCTGGCCGACGGTATCCGGTCTTTGCCAGATGACCTGCTAGCCACCGAAATCGATCAGCTCGTGTCGATTTGTTCCGAAGGTGGCGGCCACCATGGCGAGCGCTTGATGCTCGGCATCTACGACGCTGAGTTGGCCCGTCGTGGTGACCCGACGATGCAATTTGACCAGGCGCTCGACCTGGCCTTGTTCCGCATCGAGCGCCAGACCAACGATGCCGATCGACGGGTTGTCGAAGACATAGGCCGTCGCATTTTCGCAGCCGGCGGGCGGGTGGCACTGGTCGCCGCCTATCGCCGAATGATGGCGCTGGCCCGGCCAAAGAAGCGATCGGTTCGGGAGAAGATGCTGGCCAAGCGGTGGAGTGGAATCGGTGGCGCGCAATGATCATTGATCATTCAACGACGGACAAATTGATCAACGGGATGCTCGCTGACCGGAGGCTCTCACCTTCTGCATTTCGGGTGGGTGTGTGGCTGGCCGTATACATGGCACGCAGCGCGGCACCTGTGGCTGATCCGTCAATCGCAGAAATCGCCGAGGAGCTTCACATCAGCGCTCGCTATACCTCGTCGTGCTTGGCGCAGCTACGCAAGGCAGGGTGGGTTACTTGGGTTAGGCCGAACCGACAGACTACAAACGAATATAGGTTTGACCTCTTGAACATCGGGAGGGGCACGCAGTGAGCAGGTCAACTCCGCCCCGTTATACACCTGATGAAATCATGGGTCTTGAACTGAGAAAATATCTCACCCGCATCTACCGCGCGCGAAAGCGCGAGGGTCTTGCGATAGGTGGCCTCGACGGTTGGGCAAGGGCCATATGCTATGTCTCTGCCCGCGTTGATACCGCCGTGAATTTACGGTCGGTGACCAGGCACTGCCTCCGTGTCGGCATCGATATTCCTGATACCATCTTGGAGCCAGTGGTTCGCGAGGTCGCCGCCGCGCGAGCGGCCGGCGCCTTGACCTTCAGTTCAGCATTGGTTGGCGAGATGATTCAGCTCACCGCTGCCGAGCGTGAAGAGCACGAGGTCAGGCGACTTATCGATGCTTGCGACCAGCCCGCCGATGATCGGCGCCGAGCCACGGCCCGAGAACGAAGTGCAAAACGCCGTGCTGATCGCGGGGGTAAGCCCCGCTCAGCATCATTCCAGGCCACTAAACCTTGGATTGCTGAAGGCAAAACCCGCACCGCTTGGTTCGAGGAGCGGCGGCGTCTCGGACTAACACGTCACAGCCACCCAGATATATTTATAAGGAAGAAGGGTGATCGTGACGAAACAGTCCAGAACACCAGTGATCGTGACGAAACAGTCCAAGATAACGAGGTGGTCGAATGACCAAATCAGCGACCCCCGACTGGCTCCAAGTCGCCGCCGACGCATCGGCGAGGGACGCATTTCTGGCATGGTCCGAGTGCGAGGACTTCTCCGTTTACGCTGACCGGCGATGGGCCATCATGCATTCCGCAAGGGCGCTCGGCGATGACTATGAAAGATGGTCGATTTTGTTCGAGGGACGATTGGCCGAGTTGATTGGCGCGGCTGCAGGGGTGGTCAGCGCTGAGCGAGCGCGCGCTGCCCAGATCGTGGCCACCTATCTCGATCATCCCAACCTGGCCGGCAATGACCTGGCCTTACACCTCATCGCCGAAATGGTCACCGCCATCAGGAGCCAGACTTGAACCTCCATGTCCCGCCATACGCCCTCATCGATCGCCCACTGTGGACGCCCGACACAGTCAAGGAGGCGCTGGTCGATGCCTTCGCCACAATAGAGCGCACCACGCCTCGCGTCGGCCCGACGCGCGCCGTCCAGCAGATATTCCGCGGCAAGAACCCGGAGGAGGTCGCCCTGATCCGACTTCTGAACGATGACCAACTGGCGTTCCTGCGCGCCGGAGCGAAGCAACGCCCGGCGCGGGTCACGCCGCAGGACATCAGCCAGGCCGAAGCGGTAGTGCTTGGCACCGATGAACACCCGGCATGGCTCGCCACCCTCGATGATGAGCATCGACCCAAGCTCGTTCTGTGGGTGCTGCACGAGGTCGGCAAGGATCTCGGCATCAGGCAGAAAACTCTTCGCCAGCGGTGCGAGCAACTGAGGTGGGCGAAGCGATCCTTCTATCGCCATGTCGATAGTGCCGCGGGCAAGATAGCGGTTCGACTAAATCGAGATGGCATCGAGGCATGGCTAGAGCCACGTCGCTGACGCGAAACTGCTCAGAAGGCTTAGATTTCTGGACTTCTGCAATGATCATCGCCACCTTCCCCTGACACGCACATGGATGGTGGTTTGATGCTTGCAGAGAGCTTGCCGCGCACTTCGTCGTTTGCCACCGACAGGCAACGCGGAGGTGCCGCGTTCGTCGAGCGATGGACCAATGCCAGGGCCGGCGTAATCGGGTTCCTCACCGGGCGCGGCTACAGTTCCTGCTCCATCGCCGAACGGATCGACGACCGTCCAGAGACGGTCCGGCGAATGTGGACGCTCTGGGATCTATCGGCCTATGGCCACGACGGTCGCGCGCCGCAGGTCGTGGTTCCGCTCAGCCAGCGCGATCGGGCACACCTGGCCGGTGCCGCCGCGACCGCGGGGCTCACCATCGAGGCCTATTGTGAGCAGATATTGGTCAACTCGATTCGGCGGTGATGCCCAGATGCCAACGGACTCTCCGAAAGCACGTGACACCGTGGCACTCCTGGGCCGATAAATGCACCTGTCGCTGGTAGGTTGAGAGATCTGCGCAGCATGATCGACCATCTTAATCGTTGCTGGGCTCGGCCTGAGCTTGTGACCATAGTTCTGTCAGGCTCTGGCCCTTGCGCCCCCAGTTGTCGGTTTCCACCTCATCGATCACGACAAAGATGTATTCCGGGTTGCGTCCCAGCTCCTCGACCAGCACGTCGGTCATGCGCCGTATCACGGCCTTCTTCTGATCGACCGAAGCGACGCCCTTGGCGATCTCTATTCTTACGATTGGCAAAGTGGAAACCCTGTCTGTTCCTGGCCGGGCGGTAACCCTAGGCCCTGCACACTGCCTTCGGCAACGGGTCGCCGCACCGTCGGCCCAACCCCATTCCTTGGCATAACAGGCAGGGGGCTAGATGCCTCGGACCGATCTGATGGCGACAGCATGGAACAGCAGACTGAGGGGAACGGCGAACGCGAGGCGCCCGAATGCCTGAATGATCACCTCGGCAAGGTCGGGGTTTGGGTGCTGTGACCCAGTTTCTAGAAACAGCGGCAGCACGCCAATGGCCATCGTGGTTATGGCCAAGCCATTCCAGTAGTTCGCGTGTAGTTTCGCCTTCTCGATTTCGCCCTGTGTCATTCGCCCTCCAAAATGTCAGCCGACTAGAACAAACATATCGCCAAGTGCCAAGCCTTCACGGGTGGCAGGATGGATTTGCTTATGCGGTTGGAGCGGCGCCCCAATCCGCATTCCACTCCGTGCCGTCTTGAAGACGGATGAAGAATGGCTTCCTCGCCTTCGCGGCTGTTGCGGCTCCACGTTGGAGAGCCTGAGGGACTGGCATAGGCTCGATTGGTACAAAGATGTAATCGGCACCTTCGGCGGCAGGCCCTCCGGTTGTGAGGGTTGCCACCGGCAGGTCATCCACCAAGGAAATCGTCGCCAGCACGTACTCTGATGGCACCGCGCCGGGAAATAATTTGTAGCCCATGCCCGTCCTCCCAAACCCTCGTCATGAAGCATTCGCCGACGGCTGCGCGGATGGCAAGTGGTGAAGACCCTGGGCAACCGCATCGGCACGGCGAAGCCTCGCCTCTCAACACCCCGCCAGGTGCGAGACACCCGCTACAGCCCAGATGCCACAGTGCGCGGCTGGTACAAGTCAGCAAGGTGGCAGGCCCTGCGCCAAGAGGTGCTGGCCCGTGATCTCTACACCTGCCAGCACACAGGCGTGCTGCTGACCGGCAAAGCGCCGGCGCCGGATAGCCCAGTCGTCCACCACAAGGTACCGCACAAGGGCGATGAGCGGCTGTTCTGGGACATGAGCAACCTCGAGGCCGTGTCCAAGGAATGGCACGACTCGGAAGCCCAACGGGAAGAGCGAAAGCCCTCATGACCAACGAAGAGCGTGCCGTCATGCAGAAGCTAGTCGAGGCTTGGAACGCATTTGTCGCGTTGCCTGTGGAACATCCCGACGACGCCAACGAGTTTCGTTTCCACATCCATGCACTTCAGAACTCGCTGCTTTCGCGGCCTACGCGGAGGGAATGGCACGACAGCGAGGCGCAATCACAAGAGCGGAGAGCTATATGACCTGCATCGTAGGCGTCGTGGAGAAGGGCAAGGTCTGGATCGGTGGCGATAGTGCAGGTGTGGCCGGCTACGACCTCATGGTGCGATCGGACCCCAAGGTGTTCCGCAATGGCGATTTCGTCATGGGATACACTTCGTCATTCCGCATGGGGCAGCTGCTGGCCCATCGCTTTCAGCCGCCCAAGCGTCACGCCGACCAGGACGTCTATGTCTACATGGTGACGAGCTTCGTCGATGCGCTGCGCCAGTGCTTCAAGGACGGCGGTTATGCCAGCAAGGAGAACGAGCGCGAGCAAGGCGGTCAGTTCCTCGTGGGCTATGAGGGAAGGCTGTTCGAGATCGGTGGCGACTATCAGGTTGGCGAGAACCTCGACGGCTATGCCGCATGTGGGTGCGGCGGCAGCATTGCCCTTGGCGCCCTGCACGCCACATCGAGCGAGTGCCCCACTGATCGCATCAGGTCCGCCTTGAGCGCGAGCGAGCGTCACAACGCTGGTGTGCGCGGCCCGTTCGTGGTGATCGGCCCTGAAGATAAAGCCAAGGCGCTAGCCTGATGCTGGCCCGCATCCGCGAGTTCTTCTGCCGTCACCAGTGGAAGGCAACACGCTTCCAAGCGCTGGTGCCAGGCCGCAGTGAGGCGTGCACCAAGTGCGGCAAGCAGAGGCAGGTCTACCCCATCAGATGAAGGGGGGGGGTGGTCAAAGGCCCGAAGGGGTCGCCGCCCAGGACCCGCGACACGCTCATTGGCATATTTTATTTTCACACCCGGAAATCTCACGCATGGCCGGAAACAAAAACAGCGGTCGACGGGCCTATGCGCCCGACGACGAAGAGCGCAGGAAAGTCCGCGTTCTCAAGGCTGGTGGGATGAGCGACGACGCGGTGGCGACTGCGCTCGGCATCAGCGCGCCGACGCTGCGCAAGCATTTTTCGCATGAGCTGGACGTCGGTACGGCCAAGACCCGCGCCGAACTGCTCTTGGCCCTGCACCAGTCGGCAATGGCCGGCAACGTCTCGGCTCAGAAGAAGGCGCTGGAGCTCGTAACCGCTTCGGCCGCAGGTGAGCGCCTGAAGGATCGAGAAACGGCGCCAGCGGCTTCGGCTGCGACCCCGGCGTCCGCTCTCAAGCGAGGCAAGAAGGAAATTCAGAAACAGGCGGCCGAGGAGGTCGCTGAGGGTGGCAAGTTCGCGCCCCCTCCGGGCCCGCGGCTGGTCCATAGCAAGTGACCGACCGCACCTGGTCGACATCCTGCCTCGACTGGGAGCAGCGTATAGTTGCGCGACAGTCGCTGATCGCCATGGAGCCGCTATTCCCGGCAGAAGCCGATGCGGCGCTGGCGGTATTCAAGTCGCTGCGCATGGTGGATGTTGCCGGGCAGCCGACATTCGGCGAGGCCTGCGAGCCCTTCGTCTTCGATTTCGTGCGGGCTGTCTTTGGCGCCTACGAGGCTGAGACTGGGCAACGGCTCATCGAAGAATTCTTCCTGCTCGTGTCGAAAAAGAACGGCAAGAGCACCATCGTGGCCGGTATCATGCTGACGGCGCTGATCCGCAACTGGCGTGACAGCCAGGAGCTGCTGATCCTGGCACCGACGCGCGAAGTGGCCGACAACGCCTTCAAGCCGGCGGCCGATATGGTCGATGCCGATCCGGACCTGGTGGACCTGTTGCACGTCAACCGGAATACCAAGGAGATCACGCACCGCACCAAGGGCGCTGTGCTCAAGGTGATCTCGGCGGATTCGAAGACGGCGTCGGGCAAGAAGGCCGCCTTCGTGCTGATCGACGAACTCTGGCTGTTCGGGAAGAAGGCGAACGCCGCGGGTATGCTGCAGGAAGCCACGGGCGGGCTCATCTCCCGGCCGGAAGGCTTCGTGATCTATATTTCGACCATGTCCGACGCGCAGCCCGCTGGCGTGTTCAAGGAAAAGCTCGATTATTTCCGGGGCGTGCGCGACGGCGAGATCGAAGATGCGCGCAGCTTGCCGGTGCTATACGAGTTCCCGCCATCGATGATCGCCAGCAAGGCCTACCTCGATCCGGCCAACTTCTACGTGACGAACCCGAATATGGGCCGCTCGGTTCGCCAGTCATGGCTCGAGCGCAAGCTGGCCCAGGTCAAAGCGGGCCAAGACGAGGATGGCGACACCATCCAGACCTTCCTGGCCAAGCACCTGAACATCGAGATCGGGCTGAACCTCAGGGCGGGCCGCTGGCCGGGCGCCGACCACTGGCTGGCAGCTGAGGACCCGGAACTGGCTTCCGTGCCCCACTGGGCAGCGCTGGAGCGCCTGAAGGCCCGCTGTGAGGTCGTGGTGGTGGGCCTCGATGGGGGCGGCCTCGATGACCTTCTCGGCATGACTGTTCTGGGCCGAGAGACGCGCCAGATCGAGGTTGCGATCGAGGACGAGCTAACCGGCGAAATTCACCGGCTGAAGGTGAAGCCTTGGCTGGCATGGTCGCATGGGTACTGCCAGCGCATCGTGCTGCAGCGGCGCAAGTCGATCGCCACGGTCCTCGAAGATATCGCCGCTGCGCGCGAACTGACGATCCTGAACAAGCCCCTGGGCGACGTCCTGGCTGTCACCCGCATCGTCGAAGACCTGAAGAACGCCAACCTGCTGGGCGGCGTGGTGGTCGATCCATCCGGCATCAGCGAGATCATCGACGCAATGGAGAACATCGGCGTCACCCAGGAGGCTGGGTTGCTGATCGGCCAGCAGCAGGGCGGCTACCTGATGGGAGCCATCAAGACCACCGAGCGATACCTGGCCAGCGGCCAGTTGAAGCATGCCGGCGGACCGCTGATGCAGTGGTGCGTGCCGAACCTGAAAATCGAGCAGATGGCGACAACTATTCGAGCGACGAAGGCAACGGCCGGCGACGCGAAAATTGACCCTGCCATCTCACTGTTCAACGCCGTCGCCCAGATGAGCCGCAACCCTGCGGCTCACCGGGCGAAGGAATACCAGATGATCATCGTCTGACCCCGAGGGGAAACCTCCATGACCATGACCCGAGCCTACAGTCTCCTTGAGATCAAGGAGATTGACGAAGAGTCGCGCCGTATCACCGGCATCGCCTCTACGCCCAAGACGGATAGGGCGGGCGATATCGTCATGCCTGAAGGCGCGGTCTTCACGCTGCCCATCCCGTTCCTTTACCAGCACGACAGCCGACAGCCGATCGGCCACGTCATTGAAGCGAAGGTTTCGAAGAAGGGCATCGAAATTGTCGCGGAAATCGCCCAGGGCGTGCACGAGGATATCGACAAGGCCTGGAAATACATCAAGGCCGGCCTGGTTCGCGGGCTGTCCATCGGCTTCCGTGGCATCGACACCGAGCAGATCCCCAATTCCTGGGGCATGATCTTCGAGAAATGGGAATGGCTCGAGCTCTCGGCTGTGACCATCCCGGCCAATGCCGATGCCACCATTCAATCCATCAAGCAATACGACGCCGAGGCGCTGAAAGCAGCGACCGGCGCCGAACCCAATCCTGCTGACGCCGACCCTGCCGCGACCGGCAAGGAGGGCCGTGTGGTCAAGCTGGATGCTCCTGCCCGCGATCGGGCGAAACCCTTCATCATCCGCTCGATCAAGAGGACACTCTCATGAGCAAAATTGCAGAACAGATCGCGGCCTTCGAACAGAAGCGTGCCGCGCTCGTCGCCGCCAACGACGCCATCATGACCAAGGCGGCCGAAGATGGCTCGACCCTCGACAAGGAACAGAAGGAAGCCTTCGACGGCAACTCCGCTGACATTGCCGAGATCGACGACCACCTGAAGCGCATGAAGTCGATGGAAAAGGCCCTCGGCGAAGGCGCAAAGCCCGTCGACGGCCAGACCCTGAAGACCGGCACCGACAGCCGCGTCCCGGCCCAGATCAAGGCCGCCAAGCCTGCCCCCGGCATTCAGTTCGCTCGTTTCGCGCGCTGCATGATTCTGGGCAAGAAGACCGGCACGCCGGCCGTCGAGATCGCCAAGAGCGAGTATGGCGAGCGTGATCCGCACATCGTGGAACTGGTGCAGAAGGCCAATATCTCGGCCGTCAATTCGACCACCGACGCCTCCCTTTTCGGCAACGAAGCGGGCATCGCCGATTATGTCGAGTTCCTGCGCAACCAGACCATCGTCGGCAAGTTCGGCCAGAATGGTGTCCCGGCTCTCCGCCGTGTGCCGTTCTACTATCCCGTGGTGACCCAGGCTTCTGGCGGCACTGCTTACTGGCCTGCTGAAGGATCGGCCAAGCCGATGACCAAGCCGACCTGGAGCCGCACCGAACTGACACCCCTGACGATCGCCGGCCTTGCCGCCGTCACTCTGCAGGCGCTGCGGTTCTCGACCCCGAGTGCTGAAATCGCCCTTCGCGACGATCTCACCGCTGCTGTGATCGAGGCCATAGACTCGGCCTTCATCGACCCGGCCAATGCTGGTTCGGCCGGCGCCAAGCCCGCGTCGATCACCAATGGCATCACCGGCACCGCAGCTTCCACTGGTGGCGATGCTGATGCGATCCGGGCCGATGCCCGCGCCGCGATGCTGGTGTTCGTCCAGGCGAAGAACCCGCTGACTTCCGGTGTCTGGATCATGTCCGGCTCCAATGCCCTCGGCCTGGCCATGATGGTCAATGCCCTCGGCCAGTCGGAATTCCCGGGCGTCACCGTCAATGGCGGCACCTTCATGGGTCTGCCCGTCATCGTGTCGGAAGCCGCGGGCACCACCATCACGCTGGTCAATGCCGGCGACGTGTGGCTGGCCGATGATGGCGGTGTGAACGTCGACATGTCGGGCGAAGCCTCCCTGCAGATGGTCGACAACCCGACGGGAACTTCCACGGGCGCCGATCCGGTCGAAGCTACTCTGGTGTCGATGTTCCAGACGAACTCCATGGCGATCCGCGTCGAAAAGTTCATCAACTGGGCTCGTCGCCGTCCGACCGGCGTTGCCACCATCACCGCGGCCGAGTGGGGCTCGGAAGCCACCTCGCCGTAATCGGCGAAGGTCTTTCTTTGAGGGCGGGCAATGATGCCCGCCCTTTCTCGTGGAGATTGAAAATGCCCAAGCTGATCGCGACCAAGGGCCTGCGCTACGCCACTCGCCGCATGATGGCGGGCGACGAGTTCGAGGCGAACAATCGTGATGCCAGAGTGCTGGTGGCCATTGGCAAGGCCCGGCCCATGCGGATGCCGGGTTCGATTGATGCCCCGCCGCCGGCCATTGTCGAGAAGGCGAAGCAGGTGGCCGCCAAGACGTCGGATGACGACAAGGGTGCGCTGAACAAGTTGCGCGCCGACTATCAGACGCTCGTGGGGAAGAAGCCCTTTGCTGGCTGGAAGGCCGGCGAGCTGCAGCGCCGGATCGATGAGGCCCTGGCTTCCTGACGATGGATATCGTCTATCCCTACAAGAGCGCGCCGGATGATCTGGAACTGCGCTACTCGCTTCGCTCGCTGGCCAATGTGCCACACGACAGGGTTTTTGTTGCCGGCGACAAGCCACTCATCATCGGCCCAGCCGTGCAGCACGTCCCCGAGGCGAGAATTGACGATCGGTATCAGTCATCGACGGCCAATATCGTTGCTGCAATTTGGGCAGGCGATATCAAGGGTCAGTTCGTCGTCATGCACGACGACATCTTCGTCTTGCGTCCGTGGGTTTTTCGACACGAGCACCGTGGTACGATCGCCGAATATTTGCGCAGTGGTGAGGCTTCGGGGGAGTATCGAAGCTATATCGAGAGCACACGCGATATCCTGGTGTCGAAAGGCATTGCCGATCCGCTCTGGTTCGGCCTGCACACGCCGACGGTCTATGACGCGCAGCGTCTTCTCGAAATGGTGGAGGGTTTCGAGGGCCACCGATATCTGCTCCGGACCTTGTACCACAATCTGCACCCGGCACCGGCCGCGCGCCGCGGCGATGTCAAGGCACGCCTCTGGGGCGAGCCGTCGGCCACCGCCGACATACTGTCCATTTCTGATGACGTCGCGCGGTCGCATAGCTTTCGCCGGTGGATCGCTGCCAGGTTCCCGGATCGATGCCGATACGAAATCGCGACGACTGGCAAATGCCTGATCCTGGGCTATGGCCCCACGCTCTGGGTCGATGTCGAACAAGCCCTAGACGGGGCTGACTACGCTGCGGTGATCGCCTCTCCCGAGGCCGCCGAACATTGGCCGGGCGACGTGCTCGCCATTGCCCATGACGATGACCATGCCGACCGGATCGCGCGATCCATCGGCTTTGATGATGTGACCTGGTGCGGACGCACGAAGGAGGCAGCGTGAAGATTTTCGGCCTCGAAATTCAGCGCGCAACCGCGTCGGACTATCGTCCAAATGGCTCCGCGCGCGTTCCCGATGCAGGCGCGCCCAGCAAGAAGCTCGTGTCTCCCGTGAACCAAAATCGCGGTTGGTGGCCGCTAATCCGCGAGGTCTATGCCGGCGCTTTTCAGCGCAATGTCGAAGTCAAAATGGAAAGCGTGCTTTCCTTCCATGCGGTCTTCGCCTGCCAGACCCTCATCGCCTCCGATATTGCCAAGCTGCGCATCATGCTGGTCCAGCAGGATAATGATGGCATCTGGAATGAGGTGAAGAAGCCCGCCTATTCGCCGGTGCTGCGCAAGCCAAACGGCTATCAGAACCGGATACAGTTCTTCGAAAGCTGGGTGCTGTCGAAGCTCCAGTTCGGCAACTCGTATGTGCTCAAGGCTCGCGATGGTCGCGGTGTCGTGGTCGCTCTCCATGTGTTGGACCCGAAGCGGGTGAAGCCTCTTGTCGCCGACAATGGTGACGTCTTCTACGAACTGAGCACTGACACGTTGGCCGGGCTTCCCGATCGCGTCATAGTGCCCGCACGGGAGATGATCCACGACCGGTTCAACTGCATGTTTCACCCCTTGGTGGGGCTGTCTCCGATCTTCGCCAATGGCCTGGCCGCCACGCAGGGCCTGAATATCCAGAACAATTCGGCGCTGTTCTTTGAGAACGGGTCGATGCCAGGCGGCGTGCTGCTGGCGCCCGGTCATATCGGCGACGATACCGCCGCGCGGCTCAAAGAGAGCTGGGAAAGCAAGTTCAGCGGCAATAACCGCGGCAAGATCGCGGTGCTAGGCGACAATCTCAAGTTCGAGCAGATGACGGCCAAGGCCACCGACTCCCAGATGGTCGAGCAGCTCAAGTGGTCGGCCGAGGTGGTTTGCTCGACCTATCATGTGCCGCCCTACAAGATCGGGATCGGTGCCCAGCCGACCTATAACAACGTCCAGGCGCTTAACACTGAGTATTATTCGCAGTGCCTGCAGGTCCACATCGAGAGCATAGAGCTTTGTCTTGATGAGGGCCTGGCCACCGGGGAAATGCTGGGCACCGAGTTCGACCTCGACAATCTCCTGCGCATGGATAGCGGCACGCAGATGGACGTGCTCGAGAAGTCCAAAGGCAAACTGACGCCCAATGAGCAGCGCAAGCGCCTGAACTTGCCTCCGAAAGAGGGTGGCGACACCGTCTATATGCAGGAACAAGATCACAGCCTCGAATGGCTGGCGCGCCGCGATGCCCAGCCTATTGAGGCTCCGGTGCCGCCGTCCACTGAGCCGGATCCAGAGCCTGAAGTATCGGGCGATGCGCTAGCCGATGCAGCCAAGTCGATCCTTGAAGCCGAGTTCAAGGAAATCACGCCACTGCTCGCTCTGCCGAAGCCGAAAAGGGCCGCCTGATGAAGGAAAAGGAACTCTCCCTTCTGATGAAGGGCATGGCCCCGGTCATCGGCGCGTTGATCTCCAAGTCGGTGCAGCCGCTCGTCGACCGCCTCGCAGAGTTGGAGCAGCAAATCGCCGACATGCCGGTGCCCAAGGATGGGCGCGACGGTGTGGACGGCAAGGACGGCTCTGATGGCAAAGACGGTGCGGATGGCGAGCCTGGCCAGGACGGCAAGGATGCTGAGCCGGTTTCGGCCGAAGACATCGCAAAGGCTGTCGCGGAATACCTCGCTGCAAACCCGCCTGCTGCCGGCAAGGATGGCCGCGACGGCATCGACGGCAAAGACGGGGCGGTGGGCGCCGATGGCAAGGATGGTGCTCCCGGCATGAATGGCAAGGATGGTGCTCCCGGCCGGGATGGTGCCGACGGCAAGGATGGCGTCGGCTTGGCCGATGCCATCATCGACCGGAAAGGCGTCCTGGTGCTGACCATGACCGATGGGCGGGTGAAGGAACTCGATGTCGTTGTGGGTAGCGATGGGACTGATGGGGCTCCGGGCAAGGATGGCTCCGCCGGCCGGGATGGCTTCGGCTTCGATGACCTCGATCTGATCGAGGGCGAAGAGGGGGTGTCGCTCCGGTTCGTCCAAGGCGAGGCATCCAAGGACTTTGCCCTACCTGTGGTCTTTGACCGTGGCGTCTATCGCGAGGGTGGCACCTATCGGAAGGGCAATGGCGTCACCTGGGGCGGCTCGTACTGGATTGCCCAGAAGGATGATCCCAGCAAGCCCGATACCCCTGATAGCGGTTGGCGGTTGGCCGTGAAAAAGGGGCAGAACGGCAAGGACCTGACCAAATGAGCCTTGTCACTGTCGAGGAAGTCAACAATGCGCTGCGGCTCGATCTGGAAGCCGATGTCGGCGGCGATCTGTCGGGTGACGGCGGCGAGGAAACTGGTCGGCTCGATGATATAGAACTGAAGATCGCCCAGGCTGAGGCTATCGTTCTCGGCTTCATCCAGCCCGCGCCAGATCCTGCCTGGACGCACGATACCGTGCCCAAGGAGGTGTCGGCCGCCATCGTCATCGCGGTGCGGTGCCTGCTCGATGACACCGAAGAGAGCATGGCCATACTGTCGGGTCTCTCCGGTATTACTGGTTTCGATGCCCGCAACCCGATCGCCGCGCTGCTCTGGCGGCGTCGTGATCCGTCCTTCGCATAGGTGAAGCCATGACACAGCACGGCCGGCGCATTCGTTTTCTGGTTGATTGGGATTGGAAGCCCAGCCCGATGGCTACGATCGCCTATAGGGCAGGTCAGACCTACTATGTGACCATAGCGTGCGCTGAGAAGGCCATTGCGCTCGGCAAGGCTGAGCAGGTGGTCGGGGCAGGCGCCCCACCAGCAGGCATCAGTGCAACGCTCGCTCGCAAGCGCCGCAAGAAGGCAGACAACAATGCCTGATGGTAACCGCCGGCACGGGGCCTTGCGCTATCGCCTTCATTTTCAGAACCGTCCGACCGTCGATGATGGCTACGGCAATCAAGTGCCGGGTGGCGACTTCGAGACGGTGCAGACAATAGCGGCTGGCATGGCACCGCGCACAGGCGGGGAGGGCGTGACAGCGGCCCGGCTGGACGGCCGCCAGCCCTTCGTTATCACGGTGCGATGGGCGGCATGGCTGCTCGATGTCACGCCGGCATGGCGGCTGGTCGATGCGCGTAATTCGAACCGGGTGCTGAACGTCCTGTCGCCGCTTGCCGATCCTGACGGTAAACGGCAGTGGCTTGAATTCCTTGCCCAAGAGGGTGGAGCACCGAGCTGATGGCAGTCCTTGGTCTGCCGAGCCTGCGGAAGAAGCTCAAGCGCCTGCCGCAACTGGCTGAGCAGGAAATCCGCAAGGCGATGGAAATCAGCGCCGCGGAGGTCGTGGCGCTGGCAAAGTCTTTGGTGCCGCGCGCCTCTGGTGACCTGGCCGAATCTATCGGCTGGACCTGGGGCGCCGCTCCCGAAGGGTCGATGACTCTGGGTGAGGTGAGGGGCTCGGGAAATCTGCGTATCACGATCTATGCCGGCAACAACCAGGCCTTTTATGCTCGCTGGGTCGAATTCGGCACGTCGCCCCACGAAAATGAGGGCAGGTTCGCCGGGAGCGACCATCCGGGTACGCGAGCGCAGCCCTTCTTCTACCCAGCATGGCGCGCTGTGCGCCGTCGGGTGAAGGGGCGGGTGACACGAGCGATCAACAAGTCCGCCAAGCGGGCGGCAGCGGGAGGCTGACATGGCCGATGCCAGCTTTGAGCTGATCAAGGCGATGATGGATGCACTCAAGGCGTCCTCGGCCGTCACCGCCTTCGTCGGAAATCGCGTCTACGACCGTGTGCCAGAAAAACAGAACGGCACGCCCAACGTGCCTTTTCCCTACATCTCGCTGGGTCCGGACACGATGATCCCTGAGACCTTCGACTGCTTCGAGGCCGAAGAGATCACGATCCAATGGGACATCTGGTCCAGCGGCAACGGTGAAGCCTATGGCACGGCGCAGTGTCGCAAGATTTGCGACGCCGTGAAGAGGGCGTTGCACAATGTCGAACTGAGCCTGCCGTCCCATGGACTGGTCTCGCTGAGCCTGGAGCTTCGCCGCATCCTCGATGATCCCAATCCCGCCATCAACCATGGCGTGATGCAGTTCACCGGTCAGGTCGACCTGCTCGACTAACAACTCAAGCATGAGTGCGCCTTTGTCTTCTTCGGTTTTCACGCTAGAATCCCGGTATGATTGGCACTTGTTCTATACCGGGATGTGGCACTCCGCTTCCAAAGGGAGCGACCAAATATTGCGGCCAGTCTTGTGCCCGGAAGGGTGAAGAGGCACAGCGCAAGGTGAAGCGACAAGCGCGAGGCGCAGTGCTCGTGGGCAAAGAAAGAGCCTGTGCAGGTTGTCGTGCCCCGTTCATCGCTACTGGACCAGCGGCCAAATGGTGCGACGAATGCCGGGTGATCGCTAACCGGGAAAAGACTGCGCGGTTCCGTGCTGCCCATCCAGCTAGAGCGGCGGAGCAGCAGCGGAGGCATAGCGCTGATCGGCGCGATACGCCGCAGAGGAGAGAGTGGAGCCGAGACTATCATCGCCAGTACACGAGGAAGCGGCGGCAAAACCCTAGACACAGGCTCGACCACCGGATGGGGCAACTGGTGCGCAATGGGCTGGCGGGAGTGAAAGGCGGGAGAGCTTGGGAGGCACTGGTCGGATACTCGATCAGCGACCTTATGGCTCACCTAGAGCGGCAGTTCTTGCCGGGAATGTCATGGGCGAACATTGGCGACTGGCATGTAGATCACATACTGCCTCGAGCGATGTTCACCTATTCGAGCGAACAGGACCCCGACTTTCGTGCGTGTTGGGCCCTGACGAACCTCCGCCCTCTCTGGTCGGAGGCTAACCTAGAGAAGGGCGCTAAACGCGTCTTCCTGTTGTAGGCGGCCTCCGCCGACCTGAAACCATTATAGGCCCCGCACCGGGGCCTTTTTCATTGGAGACACTTGATGACAAAGCCAGTAACGACCAAAGGCGGGCTTCTCCGCATCCTGCTGGGCTCCGGTTCGGGCCCTATTGTCTATGCCGCACCCTGCGGCCTAACCTCCAAGTCCCTGACGATCAGCAAGGGGCTGGAAGAGGTCAATATCCCCGATTGCGACGACCCCACGGCGATCGACTGGCTGGGCCGTGATGCCACCAGCCTCAGCATGTCCGTGGAAGGCGAGGGCGTCCTTGCCGAAGCCGCCGTCGAGACGTGGGCCGATGCCGCGGAAAGCGCGGACTCAGTACCGGTGAAAATCGAGCTCGAATTTCCCACGACGACCTGGACCTGGACCGGGCTGATGCACCTGGAAAGCGCGCAGTTCGGCGCCCCGAGCAATACCGGGCGCGTCACGGTCAACATTTCCATGCAGAGCGATGGCGAGATGGTCCGCACGTCCGGTGCTTCGAGCTGATGAGCCGAGACGCATCGATCGGCCCGCTGTCTTGGGCCGATGGCAAATACACGTTCCGGCTGGGCTGGGGCGAACTGGCATTGCTCCAGGAAGCGACCGACTGCGGCCCGCTGTTCCTGATCGAGCGGCTGGGCGGCAAGCATTGGCGCATCGGTGACATCAGTGCCGCCATTCGCCTGGGGCTGATCGGCGGAGGGCTGGAACCGGCCAATGCGCTCAAGCTGGTGGAAGCCTATGTGGAGAGCCGTCCGCCGATGGAAAACGTCATGCTGGCCTATGCCATCGTGGCGGCTGGAGTGCAGGGGGCTCCTGACGAACCGCTAAAAAAACCTCGGGGGAGGGCGAGGGGCAAAAGCTCGACGGCCTCCCCGACGGAAAGTGGCGATTCGGCTTGATCTACGGCCTGGGCGCGGCGATGGGCTGGACGGTCCAAGACGTGAAGGCGTCGTCGGTGTGGGAGTTCTGGACGGCGTTCCAGGGCTATGTCGAAGCCAATTCGCCTAAGCAGGGCAACAAGCTCAGCGAAGACGACAAGGACCGCATCTGGCAGCGGATGCAGGAGCTTGAGGCGGCGTCAGGAGCCATCCTCTCAACGCAGACCTATGTGCTCGAAGGCGCCCATCTGGTGCCGGCCGGCGTGGTGACATTCGAGGTTCAATAGATGGCGACCACTGACATCGAACGCCTCGTGGTCTCGCTCGAGGCCAGCATCACCAAATACGAGCGCGCCATGCAGCGGGCGGTAGGGCAAACCAATACAGCAGCCAAGCGCATGGAAAACCGCTTCGCCAGCATGAACCGCAAGCTCGAAAGCGGATTTGTGGGACTCCAGCGCGGTATCGCGGTCGCCTTTGCATCAGCGGCGGCCGTTCGCGGCGCGACGCAGCTTATCGACAGCGCAACCCGAATTGAAAATAGCCTCAAGGTCGCCGGGCTTGCTGGCGCCGAACTGGAACAGGTCTATGACCGGTTGCGGGATTCCGCCCTGCGCAACGCGGCGCCGCTGGAAAGTCTAGTCACCCTTTACGGACGCATTGCCCTTGTTCAGAACGAACTTGGGGTATCCAGCGCCCAAATCGAGACCTTCGCGAATGGCGTAGCTATGGCCCTTCGTGCGTCAGGCCAATCCGCGCAGGAAGCGTCTGGAGCCTTGATGCAGTTGAGCCAAGCGCTCGGTTCTGGGACCGTTCGCGCCGAAGAATTTAGTAGCATCCAGGAGGGCGCCCCGACCATCTTGCAAGCCGCGGCAGCCGGCATTCGCGAAGCTGAAGGTTCAGTCGCCAAGCTGCGCGCGATCATGCTGGAGGGCAACCTATCTTCGAAGGCGCTGTTTGACGGTTTCCTTGCGGGTTCCCAGATACTTGAGGAAAAGGTTGCCAACTCCACCCTGACGGTTTCGCAGGCGATGGAGAACCTGCAGACGCGCCTGATCGATGTTGCGCGCGACTTCGACAAGGGCACCGATGCGAGCGCCCTTCTGGCAGAGGGTATCGTCAACCTAGGTGATGGCATTGCTGACTTGGCAGTGTTTCTCGACAATATCGTCGGTCCGCTCCAGACGTTCATTGCTGGGATGAATGATGGCATCGCCGCGGCCCAGGGGCTTGCCAACGAGATTTCGCGCATCACCGGCCTTGAACGTTTCGGCTTTGACGCCGCTGTTGCGACAAACAATTTGACTGGCGGCGCTGGTTTGGTCGCCAACAGCAGTGCCGCGGGCCGGGTCGTTACCCGAACATTCGAAATGATCGGCAAGACGCCGCAGGACGAAGCGCTTGCCCGCGCACTGGCTGGTGAAACACCTCCAACCCCTCTGACAGTTGTGGTGGATGGCGCCGGACCGATCAGTGTCAACGATCCGCAATATCGACCGACTACCGGCACCAGTGGCGGGGGCGGTGGCAAGTCCAGCCTCGATCGTTTCAATGAGGCTGTGGCGGCCCAGGAACGGGAAACCGCTGCCCTGGAGCGCAAGACAACCTTGCTCGCCCAACTCAACCCACTGGTCAACGACTACGGCTTTGCGGTCGAACGCCTCAACGCCCAGATCGAACTGGAGAATGCGGCCAAGGAGGCCGGTCTCCCGCTCGACGAGAAGCGACAGCAGCAGATCGATACGCTGGCCAGCGGTTACGCCCGTGCGACGGCCGAGGCCGCGCGCCTTGCAGAAGCGCAGGGCCTCGTCGCGGAAAGTGCCGATGCGATGGGTCAGGCAGGCCGGGATGCTCTCGACACGATCATCGACGGGTTCCTCGAGGGTAAGGACGCAGGCGACGTGCTGAACAGCGTCTTCAAGGACCTCAGCAAGAACCTGCTGAACATCGGACTCAATCTTCTGGGCGGCGGCATGAAAGCGGGTGGGTTCAATCCGCTGAGCTTTCTGGGCTTCGCGGGCGGCACGGCCAACACTGGTGGTCGCCGGGGAGAAGCTCGCGGCGTTGTTCATGGCCAGGAGGCGGTTATCCCGCTCCCGGCCGGTGGGAAGGTGCCTGTAGACCTGCGGCTGCCGACGTTGCCGTCCGCAGCCGCAGCGTCGCAGCAATTGACAGTTCACGTCGTGTCCGATGACGAGAAGTTCAGTGCCTATGTGACGGACATATCCGGACGGGTGGTCGCACAGGCGGCGCCGCAGATCATGACCGCTTCAGTGGGTCAGGCGAACAAGGCCGCGCCGGCTGCATTGGCGCGCTACCAGCAGCAGCGGGGCGGGAGCGATTATCGTGTCTGATGTCGATTTCACCCACTGGCCGACCGAGTTGCTGACGCCTCAGGCATCGCCTTTCGATCCCCGGCCGTTCACGCGCTCCGGTGGTCGCACGCTGGGCGGTCTGTCCCGCTTTACCCGGACCGATCGCGGCTTCTGGATCGGCAGCTACAAGAACATCATCTTTCGCCGCGGACAGCAGTCCGACCAGGCGCGGGCGTGGACGAAACTTCGGACATATCTGGGCGGTCAGGCCGGGCTGGTGGCAGTTCCGATCTGCTCGACACGCTATTGGGCCGCCGAGGGCTTTCAGGACTTCACTCCGGGCCTCTACCCGCACGATGACGACACGCCGTTTGACGATGATACGCTATACTCAGAGGGCCGCGTGCATATCGAAATGGCGGCCTTCGCGCCGCTGTCCTCAACGATCGTGACACTTCGGCTGGTCGACGCGCCGACGGCCGGTGGCATCCGGTTCAGCTACCAGCACGCCATGTATGAAACTGGCGCGGTCATTGAGCAGACCGGGGGGGACACATATCGCGTCCCGGTGTTCCCTGCCATTCGGCAGGCTATCCCGGCAGACGCGTGGCTCGAAGCGGACAAGCCGACGGTGCTGTGTCGCCTTGCGACCGATGCTGAAATGGATCTGGAGTTTCCCGGCGCTGGCATGCCGCGGCCAACGATCAACTTCGTCGAGGCCGTCGACGTCTGGAACGACCTTGCGCTTGAGGCGGCATAGATGGCGGTCAAATCGATCAAGGTTCTGGTCAAACTCGACTTCCCGAATGGCGCCACGTTCCGTCTGTGGGATGGTTCCGGCCCCTATCTCGATGCCAATGGCGAACTCTGGCAGGGCGTTCGGCTGAATGACGGGCTTGATCAGATTGAGAGCGCCATGAACGGCGAGGCGGTCACCCTGCTGCTCTCGGTATCGGGGGTGAATGAGGAAGGCGCCGGGCTGGCCTTCGAAGACTTGGAAGCCGGGAACGTCATTGGCGGCACGGTGCAACTGAGCATCCAGCCCCTGGACGAATGGGACCAGCCCGAAGGCGATGTCGAAGTTCGTTTCACGGGCAGCATCGACAATATGCCGATGGATGATGCCGCCATGGAAGAGGGGATTGTTTCGACGATCACGCTCGAGGTGACGAACCGCTTCGACCTGCGCACGCTTACCAGCGGCGGGGTGCTGTCGGACGTGGATCAGAAGGCACGTTCGGCAATCCTCAATCCCGGCGCGCCGAACGACCGATTTGCCGAGCGCATCGCCGGCCTCGCTGACAAGACCATCGTCTGGCCCCGGTTCAGTTGATGCCTAACTGGACTCGTTTCGATACCCGCGCCTTGATCGAGGCGGCGGAGGATAGGCCACGCATGTCGCGCGCAGTGGTGCGGATCATTCGCCGGCACCACGGCGAGGATGGCCTGGTGGAGCGCATGGCGCGGCTGGAGACCTTCATTCGGCTGACGCATTCTCGTCCGTTCGAGTGGGGCACGTCCGACTGCTCCTTGATGGTGGCGGACTGGTGCGTTGAGAACGGCCACGAAGACCCCGCATCGGCGTGGCGCGGCACTTACACGACCGAAGCCGAGTGCCGGGCCCTGATTGCCCAGCGCGGCGATCTTGCCGCTGTGGTGGCTGCCTGTGCGGCAATGGCACGCCTGAAGGTGCTTGCCGAACCAGAGCTCGGCGCCGTTGCCGTGGTCGGCTCCAAATCGAACCCAGACCGGCAGTGGTCGGCGATCTGGAACGGGCGCCGCTGGATGGTTCGCTGGCAATCACGCAGCGGTCCGATGTGGTCGCCCTTCGTAGTGACACCCCTTGGAATATGGCGGGTCTAGATGCCAACTGCTATTGCCGGCGCAATCCTACCTTGGGTGATCCAGGGCCTGGGAGCCTTGGGTATTCCATTGGCGACCATCGCCGCTATCGCTGTGCCGGTGGCGCTGGGGGCGTCCTATCTGCTGCTGGCCGGCGCCGCATACCTGGTCAGCGCGGCGTTCCAACCGGCAAAGCCTGAGGCTCCAAAGCCGGAAGATGGCAAGTTCAACCTCAAGCAATCGGTGCCGCCGCTCGTATATGTACTGGGCAAGGTAAAGAAGGCCGGCGACTATGCCTTTCTGGAAGAGAAGGGTGGCACCGCGTACCACATCACGGTCTGGGCCGGGCACCACATCAAGGGCTTCACCCAGCACTGGCTGCATGACGAGCCGGCAACGCTCAGCGGCGGGAATACCGTCAGCGCGCCGGCACACTTCAACAACAAGGTGACGATCCTCACCCGTCTGGGCGACGCGGCCTCCACCGCCTATGCCAACATCGTCGCCGCCTTTCCGACGATCTGGACCAACGACCACCGTGGCGACGGGCGGGCCACCGTCATGATGGCGGTCAAATCGGTTGATACCGAGAGCCTGCAGAAAACCTATCCTTCGGGGATGCCCCAGCACTCGGCCGAGGGCGAGGGGCACGATGGGCTGATCGATCCGCGGACCGCCGAGGCGGGATATTCGGAGAACTTCGCGGTGTTCCGTTATTGGCACCTGGCCCACCCGGTTGGCGCCAAGCTGACGATTAATGCGCTCCACGCCCCCGATTGGGCCCACGCTGCCGACGTGTGCGACGAGACCGTGCAGAACCGCGAAGGAGACGACGAGCCCCGCTACCACGGCGGCATGTGGTTCAGGGCGAACAATGACCCTGTGAATGTTGGCCGGTTGATGGATCAGGCAGCCGATCTCTTGATCTACGAGCGCGCCGACGGCAAGGTTGGGGTTCACGCGGGGGAATTTGTCGAGCCTGACGTCCGTCTAACCGCCAACGACATCATCAATCTGAACTACGACCCCTACAAGCGTAAAGCTAGCAACGTGCTGGCGGTGCGGGGCCGCTTTACCGATCCGGAAAAAGGATACAACACCGTCGATGCCGCCATCTATGGCGCTCCCTATCCAAGCGACGACGAGCGAACGAAGACGGTCGAAAATCAGGCGGTGAAGCGGCACAATCACATGTCGCGCTTGCAGAAGCTGGCCTACGTCCGGGCTCGTGCGCCCCGTGTGCGTATCCTGGCGCACTATGAGCCAGCACGGCAGGTGCCATATCGCCGGTTCATCCGGGTGCATATGCCGCCCAAGCTGACCGAGGCGGTGATCGAGATCACGGGGCGCCCGACTCTGTCACTGCGCAACCTGACATACGAGTTTGAGGGCATCGTGGTGCCATCGACGCTTTATGCGTTCGATGCGACGACCGAAGAAGGCGTGCCGGGCGCGAATGTTCTGCCGGTGGAACGCGATGATATCCCCGTACCGGAGGGCTTCTCGCCCACTGTCGAGGTCGAGGAGGTCGGTGGCGGATCGTCCGCCGCGTTCATCAAGGCGATAGTCGATTTCCAGAACGACCTGTTCCAATACGAGTTGGAATGGCAGCCGACGGCGAGCGGGCCGGTGCAATCGGCGCTCGGCGTGGCTGGCGAGACAGAGGTGCGCAGCACCTATCTGGCAGACGGGGTCGAATATCGTGCGAGGGCGAGAACCTGGTCGACGGGAGCCTCGTCGAACTGGACCGACTACGTCGTTCTGACCGCAACCGCCGATCCAACGCCCCCCAATGATGTGACGGGGGTATCGGGAACCGGTGGAGCAGGCCAGATCACGTTCAACTGGACGGCCCCGAACAGCGCCAACTATCACGGCTCGCACCTCTATTGGCACACCGCCAATGTCTTTGGGGCGGCTACCCTTGCCGCGACCGAATATGGCGCGCCCAACGCTGCCGACAGTCGGATCGTCACGGGCATCAGCGCCGGCACCCGATACGGCTGGGTGGTGGCCATCAACGGGTCTGGCGTCGAAGCCGATCCCGTCGCCACCGGCGCTATCACTGTGACTTGAGGATGATCAAATGCTGATTGGACAGGGCAGCGGGCGCAACGGGGATCATTACCTGTTCCGGCCCTCGGGCGTGCCAGGCGATGCCAGCATGTTCATCGATTTCGTGAATCAGCGGGCATGGCGAGGGCTGGTGGAGCCGATCGCGTTCGATAATGCGTTCTCCTGCGATCGGGGCAGCGCCGGCTATGCGCCCAATGCAGCCGGGGTGCTGGTGCCGTTTGCAGCGGATGAGCCGCGCATTACGGACGTGGGGATATTGATCGAGCCGGCAGCGACCAACCTGTGCCTTTGGTCCAACGACATTGCGAATGCCGCATATGTGCTGACTTCGGGGGCGAGCAAGACTAGCGATGTGATCGCTGCCCCTGACGGAAGCATGACCGGGGACATGGTTACCTATGGTGACGGCACCCTGGCGTTCCAGATGTACCAGATCATCCCCGTCGCCGAGGGCACTCAGTACACCTACAGCTACTACGCCCGCCTCGGGACTAAGCTTCGCAACCGCTATGCCATCTACAACAACACGGCCGGTGCCTGGATCGTCACTGAGGCAATTGCTACCGGCGTGACTTCCGGGGCGTGGACCCGCGTCAAGGTGACCTTCACGACCCCAGCGGGTTGTACGGGCATTCGAGTATATCCGGACCGGTTCACTGCCAATATCGATGGGCCCACCGGCAGCACGATCTACATCTGGGGGCAGCAACTTGAAGCCGGGCCCGCTGCGTCATCGCCCATCGAAACCACCAGCAGCACCGCCACCCGCGCGGCCGACGCCATCACCGTCGCGCTGCCATCCGGCACACATGACCTGATCCTCACCTTCGACGACAACAGCACGCAAGTCCTCGACGACAAGTCTGGCGACTACCTGCTGCCAGCCGATCTGCTCAACCGCCGCACGATCAAGACCCTCAAGGCCATCGCGGCCTAGCGCGTCCCCACTTCGCCACACCTGCCCAACCCGCCGTCAGCGCGGGCTTTTTTCGTTTGGAGCCATCCATGTCGCTGCTCTCCCCCCGCACCGTTTTCGTCCCCGGCCTCAAGCCGAAGAAGTCCGAGATCATTCAACTGCTCGAAGGCATTCGCGACGGCAGCATCTTCGTGGTTGCGCGCGACACCAAGGCCAACCTGCTGACTGTCACCCCCGAAGCTGAGGATGGCGTCGCCCCGGTCGGCTATGTGCTGTCCGATCCAGTTGGGAGCAACAACGGCGTCTATAGTTGGACGGGCTCGACATGGGTGCGCGAGAGAGGTTTCCCCGACACGCTCTCCGCCCTGACCAATGTTGGCGGCACTGCAAATGCGGTGACTGCCGAGACCCGGCCCGGCATCGATCCTGCCGAGGTGGTGGTCTACCTCGTCCAGCCGGCGGTGAACAATACCGGGGCCATGACGCTGGCGATCAATGGCGGCGATCCGAAGCCGATCCTGGACGTCAATGGCGCGGCGATGGCAGCAGGGCTTTGGACCGCGGGGCGCCTGATCCAGTTCGTCGACAACGGGGATGAATACCGCCTGATCAGCGATCCCGACGCGGATGGTGCGTCCGCCAGTGCCGCGGCCAGTTCGCAGGAGGCGCGTGACGCCCTTACGGCGCTGTTGCAGAAGTTCCTGGGCCGCTTCGTGGACAACACGGCGGCCTCGGTGGCCGCTGCGGCTGTGCCGGGCGGGGCCGTCTCCGGCATGATCTACTGGAACACCACGAGCAGCGTGTTCCGGTATTGGGACGGCGATAGTTGGGAAACGATCCCCTATGCCACCGTCGCCGACGGAGCGATCACCGCCGCGAAGTTGGAGACGGCGCTGGCCGCTCAAGTGGTGCCGCGCACGTCCAGCCTGACGATCAATGTGCCGACGGACTATCCGACCGTCCAGGAGGCGATCGAAGCGGCATCGATGATCCGGTTTAAGGCCGGGCGTATCGTGATCGTGAACATTGAAAGCGGACACCTGATCTCGACGCCTATCGAGTTGGTAAACACCAACTTTTCTGGTCTGACCATCAACTCGGTCGATGCCGTGGTCGGGCTAGATGACAGCTTCCCGAAGATTTTTCCGGCGGCAAGGTGGGATGGCGCCGGCACGCGTTGTAAGCGCGATGGGGCTGCTCTGTCCGGTGTCGTCGATGGCAAGAAGGGCATCGTCAGCTTCTGGGCCAAGTTTAATGGCGGCGACAGCTCCGCGCAGCCGCTCATCCGGGGCCGCGATGGCACCAATCTCAGATTCACCGTTTTTCGCCACACGGATGGGAAATGGTATGTTCAAGGACGCGACTCCGCCGGGACGCTCGTCTTGTCCATATCGAGCAATTCGGTCTGGAACGTCGCTGACGGATATCATCATGTTTTCGCGAGTTGGGACTTGGCGACCGGCCGGGCACAACTCTACATCAACGACATCGACGATCGTGCAGCCGCACCGACGGTCACCAACACGGCCATCGACTACACCGTGACGGATTGGGGTTTTGGTTGCGAGCCCACTTCTGCAGCAGATCAGACCCCCACCTTCAACGGCGACTTGGCCGAGGTCTACATCAACCTGGCGGAGAGCATCGACCTCAGCGTCGAGGGCAACCGTCGGAAATTCCGCCAGGCGAGCGGTGCGCCAGAGGTTCTTGGCAAGTTCGCGACGCGGCCGACCGGCACTCGACCTGCACTCTCGTTCGGCGGGGTTTTCCAGTCCTTCCGCGTCAACAAGGGCACGGGCGGAAAGTTCACCAGTTCGGGGAGCTTCACGCCCGCACCAAATTACCCCGATGGCACGTCAGCGGGAGAGGCGGCAGGTGACGGCGCTCACATTCTGTCGCTCAGGAACTGCAGCGGCATCACATGGAACATCCTCGTTGACGGAGATGGGCACGCCTTCCAGGGCATGGACCTCTATCGCTCAGACCTCCAGGTCGGCGGAACCGGCAAGGGCATCAAGAACTGCCTCGAAGACAATATCGAGGCAAACAAGGGATGCCGCGTGACAGCGCGTGACTCGATCTTCAGCGGCGCAGGATATCGCGGCATTCAGGTTGATGGTGGCTCGTATGTCGATGGCGTTGGCGCAAATGTCTCGGAGAGTTTCTGGGGCGTGAACGCGCAGAATGGCTCCTTGTTCGACGGCTCGCCAGAGGGCGGGGCGGACAGCCCGGTGAACGCAACGGGCTGTTACGACCGCGCCGTAATCGCGGATGAGCTTTCCAAAGTGACGCTCTGGCAGGCCGATCTTACCGGATGCGGCGGAACCTACTGTGTCGAGATCGCTTCTGGCGCGAATGTCTACATGGAGTCTGCCCGCACCAACAACAGCGGCGCCTTGGTCGGCTTCTTTTATAAGCCCAGCCTGACCGACATCAACGTCGCAGCGTTCAACACACTCTACCACAACGGCGTCGTGTTCGCTCCGACATGGGTTGCCTGAATGGAGAAGCCTGGCTATTTCCCAGGCTTCTCCATTTTGCTTTAGGTGGCCGCGAAAGTGATGCCGCAGTTCTTAATGCGGTTGACCTGTTCGATGGCAGCCATTTCGCCTTTGAGCCTAGCCACTTCGGCTGCGGCCGCGCCGTCGCCCTTCATGAAGAAAGCCGCCGGCCAGAACAGCACCACAGCAACGGTCGTCATTGCCACGTCGCTGCTGCGGTTTTGGTCTTGCTTGCCAGCAGCGGCCAGTGCTCGGGCAGACACCCCTTCCGCTTCCTGACGCAACTGCGTGCAGCTTAGATTCTCGTAAAGTCCAGTTGAAACGTAGGTTGGTGCTATATCCTTCGGAGCCGAAGCGCATCCGGCCAGCATCGACGCCGCGCCCAGCGCGATTGCAGTTTTCCTAAACATCATGAAAAGTCTCCCCCTTTATGGGGGCAGACTGCCTTATGTAGAGTGAGATCGGCAAGCCCAATGATTACCCTTCTTTAAGTATTGGGGTTTCTCCCAATAACAAAGGAGGCTGCCTGCGCAATCCCATCCCCTAAATCGAGGTTCCTATCATGGCCCGCACAGTCAATGCGGAAACGCTTTCGCTCGTCAAACAGTGGGAGGGCTTTCGCCCCAACGCCTATCCCGATCCCGGTTCCCGCGACGGGACGCCCTGGACAATCGGTTATGGCCAGACACGCATCAAGGGCCGCGCGGTGCGCAAGGGCGACACCATCACCGAGGCCGAAGCCGCCAGCCTGCTGACGACGAGGCTGGCCGAGACGGCGGCGCAGGTGGAGCGCCTGGTCAAGGTGGACCTGACCGACAACCAGTTCGGTGCTCTGGTGGCGTTCGCCGACAACATCGGCATGGGCGGCAGCGGCAAGCCGGGCTTCTCGAACTCCACCCTGCTCAAGAAGCTCAATGCCGGCGACTACAACGCCGTGCCGGGCCAACTGGCACGCTGGAAATACAATGACGGCCAGGTCATGCAGGGCCTTATCAACCGCCGTGCTGCCGAGGCGGGGCTGTGGGCCAAGGGGGCGTTCGTTTCGACCAGCACCGTGGAGGCCAAGCCGGGCAATCCGCTCAAGGAACTGGTGACGCCCGAGAACATGGCGGCCGGTGGCGGACTGCTGGGCGGCGCTGCGGCGGTCGCCAGCGGCAATGGCCCGGTCCAATATGCCATTGCTGCCCTGATGGTCATTGCGGCCATCACCATTGCCTTCCTGGTGATCCGGAGGGCTACGCGATGAGCCGACTTTCTCCAATCCTCGATGATCTCGGCGCCGGCCGGGTAGCCTTCTGGTGCCCTGGCTGCAACGAAGCTCATTCGATCAACATCAAGCGTGATGCGGCCGGGCAGGGCCCGGTATGGGGCTACAATGGCAATCCAGATGCTCCCACCTTCACGCCTTCGGTTCTGGTCAAGGTCGGGCACTACTGCGCCGGGCAGGAGGGCAAGGATTGTTGGTGCACCTATGAGGCGCGCACGGGCAAGCCCGCCCCGTTCAAATGCGCCATCTGCCATTCGTTCGTGACCAATGGCCGGATCCAGTTCCTCGGTGACTGCACCCATGCCCTCGCTGGCCAGACCGTGCCTCTGCCGCCGATCCCGGAGGACTGGTGATGATCGGCCTCTGGACCAAGATCAAGATCGGCCTCGGCATTGCTGGGGCCGTCATCGTCGCCATCGGCATCGCATTCCTCAAGGGGCGGCGTGCCGGCATCGAGCATATCGAGGCGGAGCAGCAGAAGCGCCGCGACAACCTTCAGGAGCACTACGATGAAATCGACCGTCAGGCTATCGATCCTGCTGGCAGTTACGACCGTCTTAGGGGCATGTCAGACGACGCACACGGTCGTTGACTGCCCGCCGCTTGCCCCGCCGCCCGTGGCCGCCGTAGACGCCCTGCAAGCCGCTGGCGATAGCGCCGTGGATGCCTGGGCGGTCGAACTGGACCGGCACTATCAGAAGCTCGCTGCGTGCAGGGCGGCATGACCACGCCGCGCCGCCGTACCCCAGCCAAGCCCAAGGACGGAACAGTGACCGACGACAATACCCAGCGCGCCATCGGACGGCTCGAAGGCCAGATGCAGGAAGTCATCAGCCTGCTCAAGAGCCAGGACCAGCGGTCAAGCGACAGCCGGGCCCGCATGCACGAAGCCCAGGAAAAGACGGCGAGGGAGGTTCATGATCTCTCCGGCCGGGTCGGCAAGGTCGAGGGGGCAGTCGCCAACATGGACCCTGTCTTCCAGCGGGTCGGAAGCCTGATGGAGCGCTCCAAGGGCATCCTGATGGTGCTGGCCATCATATGGCTGTTCATGGGCGGGCTGATCCTGGAAGGGGTCAAGTGGATCGGCCAGCTCGTCGCAAAGGCTGTTATGGGCGGGCCATAAAAAGACCCCGGCCAGGGGGACAACAGGCCGGGGAGTCAGAATCTCTGACAGTCAATGCGTCTATGATGAAGCCAAGCCCTAATCGAACGCGGCGGCCAAGAACGTTAGCGTCCGGACGTTCCCGGCCGCCGTCGGAGCGGGCTTGAAGAACTCCGACGGTCGATAAACGCAAGAGGCGATATCAGGTTCCAGATCAGTCCCGTGCGGCCTCATACTGCGCCAACAGGCGCTTCCCAGACGCAGTGATGTGCGTCTTGGATGGCGACCCCATTACCAGCCTGTCTGCCCTCAGTAGGTCCAGCAATGGACCGTCCTCGATGGCGTGAGAATTGTTGACGAGGCTGCGGAGCAGGGCGACGGCTTCAGGCGTGAGTTCTTCGATAGTCATGGACCGGAAGATAGACTGAGTCGGCGGCCTAGTGGCCCCCGTACGGCACGATCAGGTCCATCTCGTCAGGCATCGCCCAGTCCGTAAACAACGCAACTTCGCCCGGATAGCCGGCGCTGAAGGCCATGAGCTTTGCCTGCAGCAACGTCTCATCCGTCGTGCTCATCGCCGCCCAGTCCGCGATATTGGCCAGGTCCGTCGCGATTTCCTTGACCCGCTCGAATGGGGCAGTCACTTCCAGCATGTATTCGGCCGAGGCCAGATGCCGGATTTCGAACTGGTCGGGGAAGAACAGGCCATCCTCCATGTCATAGGCATCGACGATGAGCAGTCCGCCCCAGGCATGGCCATGCTCATAGGGCAGGGGCGCCGCCACCTTTATCCACTGACCATTCATTTGATCGACCTCCGTCTTGACTCTTCCTGTCGCTCAGCACGAGAACAGAATGAGAACAAACGGCGAGAGAGTCAATCATGGTCGCATTTGCGGAGCTTGTGGCCGCCACCAACTTTTCCTTTCTGCGGGGCGCTTCGCATCCTTTTGAGATGGTGGCGCAGGCCGCATCTCTGGGCCTCGCCGGCATTGGCATCTGCGACCGGAATTCCATGTCGGGCGTGGTTCGGGCCTATGCCGCGGCGCGTGACCTGAAGGCAGAGTTTCCCGATTTCCGCATGGTTGTTGGCACTCGGTTGGCCTTCTCGGACGGAACTCCGGACATCGTCGCCTATCCTGCCGACCGGGAGGCCTATGGCCGGCTCTGCGCGCTGCTCACGCTGGGCAATCGTCGTGCCCCCAAGGGCGAATGCCACCTGCAGCTAACCGACCTCCAGGCCGCCTCGGAAGGCCTCCTGCTGATTGTCATGCCGGACCATGATGCATTCGAGGCCGGGATGATGGCGGCGCAGGCGGTGAAAGCCATTGCTCCCGGCAGGGTATGGGTCGGCGCCACCTATCGGCATGACGGCAGCGACCGGGCCCGGCTGGCAAAGCTGGCCGCCGCCTGCTCGGCTATCGGCGTTCCCATGCTGGCCACCATGGATGCCCTCTATCACGAGCGTGGCCGGCATATCCTGCAGGACGTCGTCACCTGCATCAGGGAAGGCACCACGATCCAGCAGGCGGGCTTCCTCCTCGCCGCGAACGGGGAGCGCCATATCCACGCGCCCCGGGACATGGCCCGCCTGTTCAGGGACTATCCCGACGCTCTCGCCCAGTCTCAGATCATTCTCGACCAGATCAGCTTCTCGCTCGACCAGCTGCGCTACATCTATCCCGAGGAGACGGTCGGGAACGGGGAAACGGCACAGCAAACCTTGGAGCGGCTGGCCTATGAAGGCGCGGGCTGGCGCTACCCGAACGGCATCCCCGACAAGGTGATGAAGGGCCTGGCGCATGAACTGGCCCTGATCGCCGAGATGAAATACGCCGCCTATTTTCTGACCGTGCAGGATATCGTCCGCTTCGCCCGCCAGGAGCGTGGCATTCTCTGCCAGGGCAGGGGCTCGGCTGCCAACTCAGCGGTGTGTTTCTGCCTCGGCATCACCGAGGTCGACCCCATGCTGGTCGACCTGCTCTTTGAGCGCTTCGTTTCCACCGAACGCGACGAGCCGCCCGACATAGATGTCGATTTCGAGCACGAGCGGCGCGAAGAGGTGATGCAATACATCTACCAGAAGTACGGCCGGCATCGTGCCGGGCTCACCGCCAATGTCATCACGTATCGCGTCAAGGGCGCCGTCAGGGATGCCGGCAAGGCGTTTGGCCTGAGCGAGGACACCATCAGGATATTGAGCGGCCTCAATTGGGGCTGGGGCGCGAGCGACGTGCCCCCTGATCGCGTCAGGGCGGCCGGCATCGATCCGGAAGACCCACTGATGGCCATGGTGCTTGAGGTCTCCAAGGCCCTCTACGGCTTCCCTCGTCATCTCGGCCAGCACGTCGGCGGCTTCGTCATCACGCGCGACCGGCTCGACCATCTCCTGCCCATATCGAATGCGGCAATGGAAGACCGCACCGTCATCGAATGGAACAAGGACGATCTCGACGAGCTCGGCATTCTCAAGGTCGATGTGCTCGCCCTGGGCATGCTCAGTTGCATCCGCCGCAGCTTCAACCTGCTGCGCCAGCACTATGGCCTCGACCTGACGCTGGCCACCGTCCCGCAGGAGGACGAGCGGACCTATAAGATGACGCATCGCGCGGACACCATCGGCGTGTTCCAGATCGAAAGCCGGGCGCAGATGTCGATGCTGCCGCGGCTCAAGCCATCCGAGTTCTACGATCTGGTCATTGAGGTCGCCATCGTCCGGCCAGGACCGATCCAGGGCGACATGGTGCACCCGTACCTCAAACGCCGGCAGGGCCTGGAGCCGACAACCTTTCCATCTCCCGAGCTGGAGCATGTCCTTAAGAAGACCTATGGCGTGCCGCTCTTCCAGGAGCAGGCGATGAAGATTGCCATCGTCGCCGGCGGCTTCACGCCGGGCGAGGCAGACCGTCTGCGCCGCGCCATGGCCACCTTCAAGCGCACCGGTGGCGTCGGCGTGTTCCGGGACAAGTTCATCACCGGGATGCTGGAGCGGGACTATCAGAAGGATTTCGCCGAGCGCTGCTTCCAGCAGATCGAGGGCTTCGGCTCATATGGCTTCCCTGAAAGCCACGCCGCGTCCTTTGCGCTGCTGGTCTACGTGTCCTGCTGGATCAAGTGCCACTATCCCGACGTGTTCGCTGCGGCGCTGCTCAACAGCCAGCCCATGGGCTTCTATGCACCCGCCCAGATCATCCGCGACGCCCAGGAGCATGGCGTCGATGTCCGTCCGGTTGATATCAATCTCTCCGACCTCGAAAACGTCATGGAGCACAGCAATGTCACCGGCGCCTACCTGGCGTCGCGTCATGCCGAGATGAAGGACGACATCTGGGGCACTATGGGCGTCCGGCTCGGCCTCAACATGATCAAGGGTCTGCGGACGGAACACGCCAATCTCATCATCGCCCGTCGTCGTGGTGGCTATGACAGCGTGCGAGACCTCTGGCTGCGCACCGGCCTGTCGCCGTTGGTCCTTGAGGCCATGGCCGATGCCGATGCGTTCCAGTCCCTTGGCCTGAGCCGCCGTGATGCGCTATGGGCTTTGAAGGGCCTGATCGGTAAATATGGGGCCGATGTGCTGCCGCTGTTCAAGGCCAGCGGCGCGCCGACCTCTGGCGCGGAGGAGGAGAGTGGCCTGCCGGCCATGCCGCCGGGCGAGGAGGTCATTCACGACTATCGGACCCTCTCGATATCCCTGAAGGCGCATCCGATGAGCTTTCTCCGCGAGGAGATGACCCGGCGCGGTATTGTGCCGGCCGATGCCCTGCGGACGATGCAGCCGGGCCGCACGGTCACCGTGGCGGGCCTGGTGCTGGTGCGGCAGCGCCCAGGCACGGCAAGCGGAGTGATCTTCGCCACGCTGGAAGACGAAACGGGCGTTGCCAATGTCATCGTCTGGCCGAAGACGTTCGAGGCCAATCGGCGGGTCGTTCTTGGTGCCCGTGTCATGGGCGTGCGTGGCCAGTTGCAGCGCGAAGGCATCGTGACCCATGTCATCGCCAGGGAATTCATTGACCTGACGCCACAGATGAGAGCCATCTCGGGCGGCATGGGCGAGGCTGTCGCGGCAGCGCTACCCTCGGGCCGGAACTTCCACTGATGTCGATCAGCCCCGAGGTTAGGACGCTCGACGATTTCCGCACGACCGGCCGAAGCATCCGCGCCTTCTGCAGCCATTACTTCGTCTGCTCCCATGATGCACAGCTGCGCCTCGATCTGCTGGCCTTCCACCTGGGCTGGAGCTTCGACTTCTACAACGGGCGGGACAGGCTCGCCACCCGGCTCCGATGCTCCGTCTGCGGCTGGTATCACCCCACCTTCGCGCTGGGACATGCGAACAAGGCCACTGGCTTCGCCGGCACACATAGTGCTGGCTTCGATCCGCTGCCGGCCGACACGCTTCGGCACCTGCAGGAGCAGCGCACTGCGGCTATGGCGGGTGAGATTCCGTGGGTAGGGATCAGGAAGGGCGGCAGGAAATTCGGCCGGTGATCGGCTAAAGCCGAAGCGGATCGCCCGGCTCGGGGATTTCATCTAGGCCAGGCACATACTTCAACGGCAGCCGTGCGATGACCTGGAGCGCGCCGTCGGGCAGGGGGCGCTGAAGCGCCTTCGCCTCGCTCCATGGTGCCCGAAGCCACACATCGCGCTCTTCGTCGGTCCTGAGAATAACCGGCATCGCCTTCTCATGGACGGCACCGACGACATCGTTCGGCTTCGTGGTGAAGAAGGCGAACAGCTTGTGATCCATCGGCCCTTCGTCCTTGCGACGCGTGCCGTGCCATTCCGTCCACAGCCCGGCGAAGAACGTCAGCGGCTCGGTTTCATCCAAGGCAAACCACGCATTGCCGCTGGTGCCGTCGTCCAGCTTTGTGGGCTCGGCAAATCGGGTGAGAGGCACGAGGCAGCGATGCTCCACGCCCAGATATCCTTTCCAGTCATCGAACCATGGATGCCGGATATTCGTGTTGCCTCGATTGGGCTTCTCGGTGACCGGGTCTTTCAGCGAAGGAAGCCCCCAGCGGCCGAATCCCAGCACCCGCTTGCCGTCCCTCTGCTTGATCAGCGGCGACGTATAATCTGGATAGATCGCGTGCAGGACAGGGATATTGCGCATCGCGTCCTCCCACTCGGCGACCAGGCGCTGGATCGCCTCGGTGGTCGTCGTCATCGAATACAGGTTGCACATGGTCTAAGCCTCGACCCCGAGTTCAAGCAGCAATGCCCGGCAAGTCTGCTCTCCCTCGTCGGCGCATTCGGCTTCGCGCCGGTGTTCAGGGATGCTCTTGAACCGTTGAAGGTCGGCTAGGAGCTTTTGCACCAAGCGCTCTCGCTCGCGCAACTTCGGACCGGTGTCGGGCACTCGGCCGGTCAATTCGCATCGACCTTGCGTTCGGCTATGGCCTTGTCGATCAAGTCCTCAATCTGCTCGAAGATGACGATGATCAGCAGCTCGCGTTCACCATCCGTCTCGCCGGCCACCGCAGGTATCTTGAGGGTAAAGCGGCGCAACTCATGGTCGCGGCGGAGGGTGAACCCGCACCGGAACTCGATAAAGCCGGCCTCGCTCCAGAGGTCGACCATGAATGTTTCCAGATACTGGATGAATTTCGAGGAAAGCTCGGCGCTCAGCCGATCCACCAGTGCCTTCATGGCCACCTCCGCCCGGTGAACTTATCCCCGAAATCCCCGCCCGCGCCAGAGGGCCTATTCTTGCGACATCAGCAAGGAGATGAACCATGAGACTTGATCGAGAAGGTAGGCGGACGGTGGCGCAGTTCCTCAACGGGCTGGCAGTTGCCATGCTGGCGACCGGTGTGTTGGCGCCTCTGGCAGGTGGTACACCGCAGGGGGCCATGACGGCGGCGGCCCTGATCGGCGCCGCACTGCTGCACCTGCTCGCGCTGGCAACCTCCGCGGGGCGTTGAGATATCAGGAAGAGCAATACGCGCGAGGCATGGCTGGTATCAGACTCGTTGCTGTGGCAGAATCGCGGTACGTTCTCATTCAGCGATGCCGCAGCTAGAGGCACCAGATGTTCATGACCAGCACCAAGGCACAGCGCCAAGACGCCCCGGCCGAACGCCGGGTCAAGTATCGTCCGCCAAACAGCCCTCAGACTGTAGGTCTGAACGAACTACTAGAGTTCTGCGGCCGTCCGGTTGACGACGCGAAGGCCGACCTGTTTCGCAAAGACGGCGAAGCGGAGCCCGTGATCTACTGGGCCGGGGACCTGGAGCTACTCAAGAAGCCATCGGTCTCCGTCATCGGGGCGAGGGACGTTTCCGATGAAGGAATGCGCCGCGCCGGCAAGATATCGCGCGAGCTGGCGACCGCTGGCATAGTGGTCACCAGCGGCTTAGCCAAAGGCGTAGACGGTGCGGCGCACCGCGGCGCTCTGGCAGTAGGCGGCGACACTGTTGCGGTCATAGGGACGCCGCTGAACAAGGCATACCCTGCCGAGCACATCGATCTGCAAGAAGAAATCTGGCTCGAGCATTTGCTGATCTCGCAATTCGCGCCTGGCCAGAAGACCTGGCCGTCGGACTTTCCGAAGCGAAACCGGCTCATGGCGCAGTTGACCGATGCCAGCGTGATCGTCGAGGCATCAGATTCGTCGGGGACGCTGCACCAGGCAGCCGAATGTCTCCGCCTGGGCCGCTGGCTATTCATCATGAAATCGGTGGTCGAGGACAGCCGCCTTGAGTGGCCGGGAAAGTTCGTCGGTAAGCCCAAGGTGGTGGTTTTGACATCGGCCGCCGACGTTATCGAGCGCGTCAGTCGTAGCTAGTCTGACCCAGAGCTATGCAGATCACCTCCGCCACCCCGGCATCGAGCAGTATCTGACGGGCAGCTGCCAGCGAATTTCCTGTGGTCACGATGTCGTCGAATAACATCACCACTCTGCCTTGGGTGCGAGATACGTCGTTTGCGGCAATGCTTGCCAGATGGACGCCAATCGATCGATCTCCTCCCTTCGCCAGCTTAGGAATCGACGTCGTTCTCAGAAGCAGATTCCCAAGATCCAAACCGCCGATCACCGGGGCAAATCTTGTGACAAGCTGCTGAACGCCGGACCGGAGCTTCGCTGCATCGCTAGATGGCACCGCTGCCAGGGCCAATGGAATTGTTGCCTTGATCTCATCGGTTAGGACTTTGAGACAAAAGGACAATCCACTTTCACGCGCCTCCTTCAGATCCAATAGCCTGCCGCTATGTGTGGGGAAGGACTGACCATCTCCACCATTTTGACGATGATACCAGTATGGCCGATATTTCCCCAAAGCGTAGATCACGGCCGGAGCAGGAATTGCAGGGTGCGGTATTTCAATCGTGGCCATAGTCATCAAATACCGTCATCTGCGCCAAGAGTCCCGGCACTCGCGCACTTTTACCCACCCGGTCGGAGGTGCTGCTCAATCAACTCGCGCGCGGTGGCCACCACCTGGCCATAGGCCGGGTTCTCATCGGCCTTGGCCTGCTGCATTTCCAGCAACAGCAGCGCCTGCTCGTATATCTCGACCGTCTCTTCGCCAGACAGGACGCCCTTGTCGTGGAGCGACTGAACCAATGCGGCGAGAATCGCCGACGACGACAGCGCGACAGCGCCGGTGGTGATCTCAGGACCGGACAGTTCGTCACCGAACAGCAGCCAGCCGGCGTCGGCGCCGAAGGCCGCAGCGTACCTCTCGGCTTGTTCGGCCGTGAAACCATTGGTGCCATTCTCATGGCTCCTGTAGGCCGACTCCGTCATGCCCAAGGCCGCTGCGGCCTTCGCCGCCGACTTGTAGCCAGCGTTGAGCCGAGCTGCGCGAAGGCGATCGCCGGGAGTCATCGGACGACGATAGCGCTGCGAACTTGCAGCGGTCTGGCAATGTGGTGAAGCCCTTCAATACCCGATCCAGTGCCGTGCACGGCGATAGTTCCATAGTCCAGTATTCGGCCTAGGATCGATTGATCGACTTGGACAGATTCTACTTTGCCCATGTTCATTTCGCCGGTCTTGCGCCAGACTAGCCCGCGCTTTTGGATCACCCGTCGATTGGTGACGGCAATTTCTGTAGTGAATTGCTCCAGCCAGGAGCGGCCGATAGCGACCAGCCCGAGGCCGATCATTACCCACCCCGCCAGCCGAATGAAAAGAGCAAGGCCGTTGGCATCCACGTTTGCGAATAGAAGTACGATACCAACAACAAGGGCAACTAGCCCCCTGAGATAGGTGATCCAGTGCATCTTCCCGATGCTCAGCACTCGCTCTTCGGGCTGCAATATAAAATCGATGTAGCTCAAGGCGGGTCCCCTCTGCCCCTGTGAATCGCGAGCATAATCGCGAAACTTGCCTTGCCGCAATCGCTCGCCCGGTGTCCGATCACCTTCGCGGAGGAGCTGAACATGGAACTCTCATGGGTTGCACGAGGCGCGGCGAGCGCTGAGCGGGGGCGGCGGCTGGTGGAGCTGCGCGGCGTGACCCCCAACGGTTACCCCCTCTGGGAGGGCCGAGAGGTGGCGCCGCTCGTCGATCTGCATCCGGAGTACGGAGCCGTGTTCCCCGTGCTTCCCAGAAGAACGAAACCTGCGGTTTACAGCAAGGCGGCTAGGCTCGGCCTCACAAAGCCCCGCGCGCGATGGAGCGACAACGAAATCCTGCGGCTGCGCATTTATCGCAGCGGCACGCGTGAGGAGGTTTTGGCCGCCTTCCCCGGACGCACCTGGCGTGCAATCGGCTTGGCGGCGAACAAGCGTGGTCATCGGCGACCGAAGTCGTCAGCCAAGACCTCCGGCATTCCCATAGTCGATCAGATATACCAGCGGGCGCATTCGCTCGGAATGCCGCTGACCGAACTGGACGCGATTGTCCGCAGCCGAAACTACTTCGCCAAGCGCCGATGGCGGGGCAAGCAAAATCACGGTGTCCACCACCGAGCAGTGCTTGCCCTCGGAGGGCGATTGCGCGCCAGGTTTGAACCCCTATGAGGCGCAATTATGAGCCATGGGAGGACGATCTCATTCGAGAGCGATATGGCAGCCAGGGCGTCTTTCGCGGCTTAATACAGCAGTTGCCGCATCGGACTGCCAACTCAATACATATCCGGGCGGCACTGTTGGGTGTTCGGGCGCACTATCGGGAGTGGACGTCGGCCGAGGACAAGATTCTCCGACAATATTATCCAGATATGGCCAAAGCAGAAGCTCACCTCAAGGGTCGCACCAGGGAGGCTCTCTACATGCGTAGCCGAAAGCTTCGCTTGGGGCCCCCGGTGAGAAACTGGTCTGCCGCTGAGGACGATGCTCTTCGGAAGCTCACTCCCACCCATAGCGACGAGCAGATCGCCATAATGCTGGGAAGGACCGCCCGCGCGGTGCTGCGGCGTCGATTCCGCCTCGGCATACGAAAAACGGAGCCGACAGTGCGCGTTTTGCTGCCGATCTTGGCCGACGTCATTGCCGAAGCAAATGCCCGTGGTGTGAGACTGCGCTCACTCACTGGCGCGCTTGGGTGTGCATCAATTGTGCCAAGGGAGGATGCTCGGCGCGTCAGCCATAAGGCCATAGCCAAGGTGGTGGCCGTGTTCGGCGGGCATCTTTATGCTGAGTGGGATGATTGAAACGCAAAGCCGCATTGACGATTGGCCGCCTCCTTCCATGACACATATATGGCACATGGACGGACGGAAGCCCGGAAATATAGGGCATGACGTCGGATTGAAAATCCGCGTGTCACTGGTTCGATTCCGGTCCCGGGCACCACAAATTCTCCCTGTCATCAGCGGCGCCATTGCGGGTCGTTCCGGCCGCGACATGCCGTCACGTCGTTAACAATGCGCCACGATCGCGCCCGCAATCCAACCCATCTTCGGAACGCCGCTTTCATTTGCCCCGCGTAGCCTGCATCGGGATTTGAGGCGTCCACGATGATTCCAGGCGATACCGGTCTGTTGTTGCGTCTCCAGACAGAAGTGCTGGAGGCGGTCGCCTGCGGCGAACCACTCGTGGCAGTGGCGGATTTGCTTTGCCGCCGCGCCGAGGAATTGGCGCCCGGCATCGTCTGCTCGATCCTGACTGTCGATAGCCAGGGCCTGCTGCATCCGCTGGCGGCGCCCAGCCTGCCGCTGGCCTATTCCAGCGCCATCGATGGCGTGCCGATGGGGCCGCAGGCCGGCTCCTGCGGCACGGCCGCGTTTCGCAACGAGCCCGTCATCGTCACCGACATCGGCCGGGACCCGCTGTGGGATGACTACCGGGCGCTCGCCGAACCGCTCGGCCTGCGTGCCTGCTGGTCCAGCCCCATCCGCGATCGTGACGGCCGGGTAGTGGCCACCTTTGCCTTCTATTATCGCACCCGCCGCGGCCCCAACGACATGGAGCGCCGCATCGTCCAGACCTGCTTGCATCTGTGCGCCATCGCCATCGACCACGAGCAGGTGCGCCAGCGCAATCATCGCCTGGCCTATTTCGACACGCTGACGGGCCTGCCCAATCGCGGTCATTTCAATGAAATGCTGGGCCGCTCCATCGGCATGGACGAGCCATTCGGCCTGCTGCTGGCCGATATCGACCATCTCAAGCTGATCAACGACACGCTCGGCCATGTCTTCGGCGACATGCTGATCCGCACCGTTGCCGAGCGCATTGCCGATTGCCATCCCTCGCTCACCGCCTGCCGCCTGGGCGGCGACGAATTCGCCGTGCTGGTTGCCGATTGCCACGACGATGCCGCCCTCCAGGATGCCGCTACCCGCATGATCGCTGCAGTCCGCGGCCTGATCCAGGTCGGCGACCAGACCATCGATCCGCATATCACTATCGGCGGCGCCCTGTTCGGACCCGACGGCACAGATGGCGCTTCGCTCAGCCAGAATGCCGATTTCGCCCTATATCACGCCAAGGAAACCCGGCGCGGCGGCTATGTCCGCTTCGTGCCCGGCCTGCGCACCACCATGCTGGAGCGCGCCAATATGGTCCGCTCCGTCGACCAGGCCATGACCGAAAAGCGTATGGTCGCCCATTATCAGCCCATCGTCCGGCTCGATACCGCCGAGATCGTCGGGCTGGAGGCATTGGCGCGCATGCGCATGCTCGACGGCCGCATCGCCGCAGCCGGCGAGTTTCACGCCGCCATGGCCGACCCGCGCATCGCCTGGCAATTAACTGGCCAGATGCTGACCCAGATTGCATCAGATATACGCCACTGGCTCGATCTCGGCATCGCCTTCCAGCATGTCGGCGTCAATGTCACTACGGGCGACTTCCAGCGCGGCGACCTCGAAACCCGCATCGTCGAGACCTTCGAGCGCGCCGGGGTGCCACTCGAGCATATCGTCCTCGAAGTCAATGAATCGGTCTATGTCGGCGGCAATGACCAGATGGTGCCGCGCGCCGTCAGCGCCCTGCGCCAGCGCGGGCTTCTTGTGGCGCTCGACGATTTCGGCACCGGCTTTGCCTCGCTCACCCACCTGCTGAGCTTCCCGGTCGATATCATCAAGATCGACCGCTCCTTCGTTTCCCGCCTCGGCAGCGATGGCGCCAGCGACGTGGTGGTCGGCTCCATCATCGACATTGCCCGCAAGCTCGACATGAAGCTGGTGGCCGAAGGCATCGAGACACCGCAGCAGGCGCGTATTCTCGCCGAACTCGGCTGCACCATGGGGCAGGGCTATCTCTATGCGCGCCCAGGCTCGGTGGAGGATACGACCCACCTGCTCGATCTCTTCGCCCAGAAGCGCGATGCCGATACGGATGAACGCCGCACGGCCTGAGCCGGCGTTGCAATTGTCGGCCCGCTGGCGCAATCTGCCCGACAAGTATCCGACTGGACCAAAGTCGCATGGCGCCCGCGCCACGTGACAGGACGGTGACAGGGACGCCGCCTATTCTCCCCGTCACGAACGCAATGACGTTCTGGATATTCACATGGGAGGACTTATGAACAAGCTGCTCTTGGCTGCGCTCGTCTCTGGCGCAATGGCTGTTCCCGCTTTCGCTGCCGACTACACCATCATGGCCCCTGCCGCCCCTGGCGGCGGCTGGGACCAGACCGCCCGCTCCATTCAGGAGGCTCTCACCGCCGAAGGCATTTCGGGTAATGTGCAGGTCACCAACGTACCCGGTGCCGGCGGCACTATCGGCCTGGCCCAGTTCGCCACGCAGGAATCCGGCAATGCCAATGCCCTGATCGTCGGCGGCTATGTGATGGTCGGCGCCATTCTCACCAATGCTTCGCCGGTCACTCTGGACAATATCACGCCGATCGCCCGCCTGATCGGTGAATCCGACGTCATCGTGGTGCCGGCAAACTCCGAGCTGCAGAGCATGGATGACCTGGTCGCCAAGCTCAAGGCCGATCCGGGTTCGGTGTCCTGGGCCGGCGGCTCGGCCGGCGGCGTCGATCACATCATTGCTGGCCTTGTTGCCAAGGCCGTTGGCGTCGATCCCACCAAGGTCAACTACATCGCCTATTCGGGCGGTGGCGAGGCGCTTGCCGCCGTGCTGGGCGGCCAGGTGACCGTGGGCATTTCCGGCTATGGCGAATTTGAATCGCAGATCGCCGCCGGTGAATTGCGCGCGCTGGCCATGTCCGGTGAAAACCAGATGGATGGCATTCCCACCCTCTCCGAAACCGGTGTGGACGTGACTGTCGAAAACTGGCGCATGATTGCCGCTGCTCCTGATATCACCGACGAGCAGAAGGCCGCCATCACCGCCGACATCAAGAAGATGGCGGAATCGGCAACCTGGAAGTCGATCCTCGAGACCAAGGGTTGGGTGGATATGTATCTCGATGGCGATGCCTTCGACACCCAGCTCGCCGCCGACATCGAATCGACCACCACGGTTCTCAAAGATATCGGCCTCGTCCAATGACGACTGGGTCCAACCCGCAACGCCGCCCCGATGGGGCGGCGTTTGTCATTGCCCTTATCCTGGCGGGCATTGCCGTGGTCATTTTCTGGCAGACCAGCATCATGCGCCTGCCTGCACATCAGGCGCGCGTCGGGCCCCAGGTCTTCCCCTATGCCATTGCCGGCGGCCTGCTGCTTCTGGCCATTGGCACCGCGGTCTCGGCATGGCGCGGCAGCTTTCCTGCGCGGCCCAGGGAGAACTACGGTCCGGCCCTGTGGATCGTGGGCGGATTGCTGGGCCAGATCCTGCTGGTTTCGAGCCTCGGCTTTTCCCTGGCATCGGGCGTTCTGGTCGCCTGCACCGCCAAGGCGTTCGGCAGGGGACCGATGTGGTTCACCTTCCTGTGCGGCGCCGTTTTCGCTTTCATCGTATGGTTCATTTTTGCCCGCGGTTTGCAGCTTTCCCTGCCTGCCGGGCCGCTTGAGCGCCTGATTCCCTGATCGGGAAGGACGACCATGGACACTTTCGGACTTCTGGCGGCCGGCTTTGCCGCTGCCCTGCAATGGCAGAACCTCATCTACGCCTTCATCGGCGTGACCCTGGGTACGGCCGTGGGCGTTCTCCCAGGCATCGGCCCGGCCCTGACGGTGGCCCTGTTGCTGCCCGTTACCTATCGCCTCGATCCCGCCGGCTCGCTCATCATGTTCGCCGGCATCTATTACGGCGGCATGTATGGCGGCTCCACCACCTCCATCCTGCTCAATACGCCCGGTGAATCCGCCTCCATCGTCACCGCGCTCGAGGGCAACAAGATGGCGCGCAAGGGCCGGGGCGGTCCGGCTCTGGCCACCGCTGCCATCGGCTCCTTCGTGGCCGGGCTGATCGCCACGCTGGCCATGGCCTTCGTTGCGCCCTGGCTGGTCAGGATCGCCATTTCCTTTGGCCCGGCCGATTATTTTGCGCTGATGGTGCTGGCCTTTGTCACCGTCTCGGCGGCCTTTGGCGATAGCGCGCTGCGCGGCGTCACGGCCCTCTTCATCGGGCTCGGGCTGGGCGTCATCGGCATCGACCTGCAAACCGGGCAGGCGCGCCTGGCCTTCGGCATACCGGACCTGCTCGATGGTATCGAGGTGACGACCCTGGCCGTGGCCCTGTTCGCCATCGGCGAGACCCTCGTCGTCGCTGCCGCCCGAGGCGGTCTCGACGATGACATCGTGGCCGTCAAAGGCTCGATCTGGATGACGATGGAGGATTGGAAGCGCTCCTGGCCAGCCTGGCTGCGCGGCACCCTCATCGGCTTCCCCATCGGCGCCATGCCTGCCGGTGGTGCCGAGATCGGCACGTTCTTTTCCTACGCGGCCGAGCGTCGTCTGACCAAGCACCCGGAAGAATTCGGCCATGGCGCCATCGAAGGGGTGGCCGGTCCCGAGGCAGCCAACAATGCCTCTGCCGCCGGCACGCTGATGCCGTTGCTCACGCTGGGGCTGCCCACCACGGCCACCGCGGCCATCATGCTGGCTGGCTTCCAGCAATTCGGCCTGCAGCCGGGGCCCTTGCTGTTCACCAACAATGCCCAACTGGTCTGGGCGCTTATCGCCAGCCTGCTGGTTGCCAATTTCATGCTGCTGGTGCTCAACCTGCCGCTGATCGGTGTCTGGGTGCGGCTGCTCACCGTGCCCAAGCCCTGGCTCTATGCCGGCATCCTGCTCTTTGCCACGCTGGGAACGCTTGGTGCCAATGGTGCCATGTCCGGCAATCTGTTCGGCCTGCGCTTCTCATTCGAGCTGATGATGCTGCTGGGCTTCGGCATCCTGGGCTATGTACTGCGCCGCTTCGGATATCCCATCGCCCCTGTTGTCATCGGGCTCATCCTGGGCCCGCTGTCAGAGCAGCAACTGCGCCGGGCCTTGGCCATCAGCCAGGGCGATCCGATGGTGCTGGTGCATTCACCCCTGGCCATCAGCCTCTACGTCATCGCTGCGGCGGCGGTGCTGGTTCCGCTCTGGTTCCGCCTGCGCGGCAAGGGCCAGGTCTTCAGCCAACTCGCGGCCGACGAGGATTGAGAGCTACTTTCCTGTGGACGCAGAAGCAAAAGCCCGGATGCCTTGTTCAGGCATCCGGGCTTTCTCACATTCAACCGACTGCTCGGCGCAGGTCACACACAGGGAGGCAAGCGCCCCGCGCCAGGGAGACTTAGAGCTTGCCGATCGAACGGAAAGCGCCGGGGTCGATGCCGAGGGTCCTCAGATGCTTGGCCTTGGGCGCCCGCCCGGCCTCAACCGCGTTCGAGACGGCAGCAGCGCTGCCGAACACGTCGACGAAAGTGCCAAGGGTCGCAAAGAAATTCTTGCGCGGGGTGCTCATTTGCCAATTCCTCCAAAGACCGGGCCGAATTGCCGGGTCGCTTTCATGAGTGAACAGATGGGCCCGTCCGGCCCTTTTCGCTAGGCCACAATGGTCAAGCCAGCCATGCGTTTCATGCAACTAACGCGGTGCAGTCGATGAGAAGGCGTGGATTCGCGCTGAAATGCTAAGACAAAGGTCTCATTCATGCGTGGGGCGCATGGCTGACATGGCCTCACCACCTCTCCTAAAGAGAGTGGTGCTCAAGGTTTGGGCGAAACGATCTCGCCCCAGCTATCCAGAAACCGCTTCCGCCTTTGCTGGTCCAGCGACACCATCAGCGCCGGCCCCAGCGGAATGGGCTGGATCACCCCGCGTCCGCGCGCGGCAATGGCCTCGCTGGTCCATTCGCCCTCCGCCCCCGCGACCACCGAGCCCAAAGCCGTCTGCCCGGCCGCAATGGCCTGTCCCGCCGGAGACAGCGCGAAATCGACAAAAGCCCGGCCGAGATCGGGGTAGGGCGCATCGCGCGGGATCAGCATGGCGCGGGTCAGCACCAGCACATAGTCGTCAGGCACCACGATTTCGATATTGGCGCCCGCTGCCTTGCGCGCAAAGGCATAGGAGCCCAGCACATTATAGCCCAGCGCCAGCGACCCGTCGGCTACCCCGTTGAGAATGGCGGGGCTCGACCCCGAAAACACCGCCCCGACGCGCCCAAAGGCCGCCGCCAGCCGCCAGAAGTTCGACGAAATCACCTGGTCCTGCGATGCCAGCAGATAGCCCACGCCACTGACGGCGATGTCATAGGTGGCAATCGCCCCGCGCAATCGCTCGGTCTGTGTCTCCAGCATTTCCGCCAGCGTCAGATGCGTGCGTGGCACCTCGGCGGCGCTGATCCGATCAGGATTGTAGATGATCACAGCCGGCTCGAAGGTGAAGCCGAACACCTCGTTGCGCCAATGTGCCCATTCGGGCAGGGCCCCGAGAAACGGGCTGTCATAGGCCATGGCATGGCCGTCATTGGCCAGCTTGATCATCAGGTCCGACGCCGAGCTGATCAGCAGGTCCGGCTTCGCGGCCATGTCGCCCGCCAGGAACTGTTCATACATCGGCAGCGAGTCCTGCTCGTCATATTCCACCGTGACGTCAGGATGCAGTGCCTGGAAACCGGCGATGAATTCGGCAAAGAGCGGCGTATCGGTGGTGCCGACAATGGTGAGCACCGTCGCTATGCCGCCATCGGGCGCAGGATAGGTCGAGGACACGGCGCCCGCCGGGTGGATATCCACCAGCAGCAGGCATAGCACCAGCGCCGACAGGCTCCCCAGCGCTCGCCGCAACTGCTCCACCTTGGCGTTCCGCCCCACCAGTGGCAGGTCGATCTCCACCACCAGCCCTCCGCCCTCCCGGTCTTTCAGCCGCAACGCCCCGCGATGCGCTGCGACCACCCGCCTGACGATGGATAGCCCCAGCCCCGAGCCGGCCCGCGTCCCGCTCGCCGCGCCGCGCTTGAAGCGCTCCAGCACGACAGGCTTCTCCGCCTCGGCAATGCCCGGCCCCCGGTCGAGCACCGCCATGGTCATCATGCCCTCGTTTATGCTGCCGCCGATCTCCACCGGCCCATCCGAATAGACCAGCGCATTATCCACCACATTGCGCACCATTTCGCGCAATGCCACGCGGTCGCCGCGGATTTGAGACACCGCCACCGTCTCGGGCAGGTCAACCACCAGTCGCACTGCTTGGTCGGGGTCCAGGCGCTGGCGCACATCCTCCACCACCGTCCCGAATGCCGTGGTGTCCGTTTCCTGGTTTTCCAGCCGGTGCGAAATCGTTGCTTCCATCAGCAATTGCGAAACCAGCTGGCTCGCCTGCACCGCCCCCTGATGAATGCGCCGCACCCGCGCCCGCAGGGCCTCGGGGTCCTGCTCATCCATCGCCACTTCCGCCTGCGCCCGCAGCGAGGCCAGCGGCGTGCGCACTTCATGCGCCGCTTCGGCCACCAGCCCCGTCACGCGCTCCATGGCGCTGCCGAGCCGCGCCATGAAGGCATTGAGTCCGCTCACGAGATGGCTCACCTCCACCGGCACCGGCACATCCACCGGGCTGAGGTCATCCGGCGCCCTCCCGCGCAATTCCTGTTCGAGCTGATAGAGCGGCGCGAACATGCGTCCGATGCCGAACCACACCAGCGCGATGGCCAGCAGCGTCAGCGCCACCACAGGCACGATGGCATTGGAGAGGATTTCCCAAGCCAGCGCCTCGCGCTCGCTCTGCGTTTCCGCCACATGGATGGTTACCCAATCGGCGTCGCCGCCCGACGAGGTCAGCCGCCCCACGCTGGCCACCCGTACCAGTTCCCCGCGATAGGTCGCATCGGCAAAAACCGGCCCAGCCGATGTCATCTCCGGCATCGCTTCCGACAGGTCGGCATAGCCCGTTACGGCGCGGCCACCGGGGTCTTCCACCGCATAGAATACCCGGTCCCGCCCCGAAAACATGCCGAACGAGGCAAACGGCAGCTCCACCGTCACCGTGTTGTCCTCAACCTGCACCGCCCCGGCAATGGTCAGCGCCGACGCCGCCAGCAGCCGGTCGAATGCCCGATCCGCCGCCCGTTCCGCATAGTCGCGGATGAACACGATCAGCACCACCGCCGCACCCAGCAGCAGCGCCAGCGCCAGCGCCACGATGCGCCGGCGGATGGAGAAGGATTTGATGTCTCGGTCGGTCACAGTGCCAACTCAACCACCAAGGCCACCCTCCCCCTTGTGGGGAGGGAAGCGAGATAGGACTTAGCCTTTGCTAAGTCCGTGATCGAGCAGGGAGGGGGTATCTCTCCGCGAGTCGGGTGCCTGTGACACAACCCCCTCCCGAGCGCCGCTAGGCGCTGCGCGCCAAGCTTTGCTTGCCCTCCCCTCAAGGGGGAGGGTGACGTCGAGGTCAAGGCGCAATAGAGCGAATTACCCATGCGGCGCCCGCACCACATAGCCCACCCCGCGCACTGTCCCGATCTCGATATCCGCCGCTTCCAGCTTCTTGCGCAGCCGCGAGATATGCAGCTCCAGCGCATTGACCGAAACCGCCTCGTCGAAGTTGAACAGCTGATTCATCAGCCGCTCCTTCGGCACCACCTTGCCGGCATTGGTGACCAGGATTTCCAGCAGCCGGAATTCGCGCCGCCCTAGCTCTAGCGACCGTCCCTCGACGCTGGCATTGAGCCCCGCCAGATCCATTTCGAGGTTCCCCACGCCCAGCGTGCTCGTTGTTTGCCCGCCTGTCCGCCGGATCAGCGCCCGCAACCGCGCTTCGAGCTCGCGCAGGTCGAAGGGCTTGACGAGATAGTCATCCGCCCCGAGATCGAGCAGGCTCACCTTGTCGTCGATTTCCGAGCGCGCCGTGATCACCAGGATCGGCGCATTGAATTTGTGTTTCCGCAGCTCGGCGATGAGGCTGATGCCGTCGCGATTGGGCAGCATCAGGTCGAGCGCCACCGCGTCGAAATCATCGCCCTCGGCAGCCGAAACCACCTCGGCGCCATCCTTCACCCATTCCACCGAATGGCCGGCGCTGCGCAGGCGTTTCTCGATCGCCTCGCCCAGGTCTTCATTGTCTTCAACAAGCAGGATTCGCATGCAGCGGGTGATCTCCTCGGGCGCACACTATCACTGCGTCATTCCCGCGAAAGCGGGAATCCCCTTCGGACAGCCACTGCAAAAACGGAGATTCCCGCTTTCGCGGGAATGACGCTGTGTAAGCCGGGAACTCTAAAGCAGAGTCGTCATCATTGTGGCCGCCACCGCCACGATACCGAAAGCCGCAATTCCCGCCGCCATCAGCATGACCTGCGCGCGCTGCACATAGCCCGTGGCCCGCGCTTGCTGCCGCGCCGCACTCAGCACGCTTTCCGCCTCGTCGCCCTCGATATGGACCATTTTGATCACCCCTCAGCCGCCGGTCTATCCGACCGGATATGTGCCTTGGGCAGCCGCGTTCGCGCTGTTTCTCACCCGCCACCGGAAGGGTAATCCCGCGCCTCTCTGCGACGAACGTGATCCTTGCAATGCGGTTAATTTACATAAAATGCCACAGGTGTTGATCTTGTATGGAAGTCCGTTGATCTGCCGCCAGGTTCATGGCAAAACCCCGCCATGACCCATTTGCACCCAGACCGCCTGTTTCCCGCTTCCGAGCCCGCCCAGTCCATTGCGCGCGAGCTCTATCCCGAAGTCCGCGACCTGCCGCTGATCTGCCCGCATGGTCACACCGATCCATCGTGGTTCGCCGACAATGGCCGCTTCTCCGATCCGGCGGCCCTGTTCCTCACGCCCGATCATTACGTGCTGCGCATGCTGCGCAGCCGCGGCCTCAGCTATGACGATCTCGGCGTGCCCCGCAAGGATGGCAAGCCGGTCGCGTCGGGCCGCGATGCCTGGCGCCTCTTTGCCGCCAATTATCATCTTTTTGCCGGCACACCGTCCAAGACCTGGATCGATCACTCGCTCGATTGGGCCTTCGGCATCACCCAGGAACTCTCCCCCGCCACCGCCGACGCCATCTACGACACCATCGACGCGGCTCTCGCCACGCCGGCTTTGCTGCCGCATGCTTTGCTCGACCGCGCCCGCGTCGAAGTCATCGCCACCACCGAATTCGCGCTCGATCCGCTGGTCCACCACCAGAAGATGGAGCAGAACGGCACGATCGGCCGCGTCCGCACCACCTATCGCCCCGATGACGTGACCGATCCCAGCCGCGCGGCCATCGTCGAAAACCTGCAGAAATTCGGCGAGATCACCGGCGAGAACATCGCCACCTGGGCCGGCCTCCTTAATGCCCACCGCAACCGCCGCGAATATTTCCGCCGCTTCGGCGCCGTCGCCACCGACCATGGCGTGCCCACGGCCAATACGGCCGACCTCTCGGCCCCCGAAAAGCAGGCTCTGCTCGACAAGGTCCTCTCCGGCCGGCACGACGCCAACGATGCCGAGCTGTTCCGCGCCCAGATGATGACCGAAATGGCTTTGCTGTCGGTCGAAGACGGCATGGTCATGCAGCTTCACGCCGGCTCGCGCCGCAACACCGATCCGCTGCTCTTTGCCGAGCGCGGCACCGATCTGGGCGCCGACATTCCCGGCACCACCGACTACGTCAACGGCCTAAAGGCGCTGCTCGGCCGGGCCGGCAACGAGCCCAATTTGCGGCTCATCATGTTCGTGCTCGACGAAACCACCTATGCCCGCGAGCTGGCGCCTATGGCCGGTTACTGGCCGAGCCTGATGATCGGCCCGCCCTGGTGGTTCCATGACAGTCCGCAGGGCATCCGCCGCTATCTCGACCAGGTGGTGGAAAGCGCCGGTTTCTACAACCTCGCCGGCTTCAACGACGATACCCGCGCCCTGCTTTCCATCCCCGCCCGCCACGATGTCTGGCGCCGCGAAGTCTGCGGCTTCCTCGGCCGCTGGGTCGGCGAAAACCGCATCGCCAGATCCACGGCCCGCGATATCGCCAAACACCTGAGCTACCAGGCGGCCAAGGATGCCTACAAGATCAAATGATGGGTTGAGCGCGGAGTTCTCCCTCCCCCTTGCGGGGAGTGAGAACGAGATAGGACTTAGCCCTTCGCTAAGTCCGTGATCGAGCGGGTGGGGGTGCGGGAGCCCCGATATAAGGGCCAAGCACCCCCCACCCTTGATCCCTCCCCGCAAAGGGGAGGGAAACGACTGCGAGATCAATCGTTCCGCCTAAGGCGACTTCCACAATACCAGCGCCACGATGACCACGCCGGTCACCATCAGCACCAGCAAGCCGCCAAGCCCGTTGAGCACCTGCCGGCCCAGCGTCGGATGCACTTCGTCGGCGGCGATGATGTCGGCGAGCCGGGTCGGTTCACGCCGCTCTTCATAAGGTTGATGCGTCATTCCAAGTTCCCCCCTGATGGACTTGCTTTCGCGTTCACCGACTCTGCGCCCGCTACCGGTAAAGAAGCCTTGCCGCGCCAGCCCTTCCTCGCTTTAGGGTTGCCACTGTGCCAACCGGCAGCCTTACCCGGCGGTTACCGTCATGATTTCATCAAGTTTTCCGGCAATCAGCACCCACCCTGTCGAAACGCTCCCCCATCTGCTCTAATAGCGGCAATGATGAATCAGTCGCCCGTAGAAACCGCGCTTAGCCGCGCCATGATCCGCTGGTCCCTGACCAAATCGACCCCGGTGGCGGATACGCCGCGGAGCTGGATTTTTCGTGTCGAGCAGAATGGCCGCAATTTCGGCGCCCTCAAGATATTGAAGCCTGTCGTTGCCGAGGAGGAGGGCAGGGGCGCCCGCCTGCTGCAATGGTATGAGGGCGACGGCGCGGCCACCGTCTTCGACATCCATGGGGACACGATTTTCATGGAATGGCTCGACGGCGGTACGCTGGGCGAGCCCGTCCGCGCCGGCCGCGACGATGAGGCGACCATCGCCATCGCTACCGTGGTGGCCAATCTCCATCGCCCCCGCCCCGGCGCGCCTGACGATCTCGAGCCGCTGCGCGACCGCTTCCAGACGCTGTTCGATACCGAGGTGCGGGCCTGGCCCCACACGGCCCGCGATCTCTATGCCCGCGCCTGCGGCATAGCGCTCAAGCTGTTCGACCGGCCCAGCGCGCAGCTTCCGCTCCATGGCGACCTGCACCACGACAATATCATGTCCTCCGATCGGGGCTGGCTCGCCATCGATCCCAAGGGGCTCATCGGCGATCCGGCCTACGATGTCGCCAATGTCTTCATCAATCCCAAGCATGCCGGCAATATCGCCGCCGATCCGCGCCGCATTGCCGCCCGCGCCGATATCCTGTCTGAACGCCTGAACTATCCGCGCAAGCGCATGCTGGGCTGGGCCGCCGCCCATGCCGCTCTCTCGGCCTGCTGGGATCTGGCCGATGGCACGCCCATCACCGGCCTGCTCGCCTGCCTGCCGAACCTGCTCAGCGCTTACGACCAGGCCTGATGCCACCATGGACCTTCCGATGCTCACCACGACGCGCCGCGGCTTCCTTCTGTTCACCGCGGCCACGGCGCTTGCCGCCTGTTCCACCACCATCCCGATGCTGCCCAAGGGCGCCAGCACGCCCGAAACGCTCACTGACGAGGAAATCCTCGCCGCCATCAATGCCGTGCGTAAGGCCAATGGCGCGCCGCCCTGGACCTACAATGCCAGGCTCGAGGACGCCGCCCGCTCCCAGGCCCGCCTCATGGCGCAGCAGAATACGCTGAGCCACGATCTGGGCGTCACCCTGCGCGAGCGCGTCACCGCCGCCGGCTATCTCGGCGCCGTGGGCGAGAATGTCGGCAAGGGCTACAAGGACCTGCAGGGCATTATCGGCGGCTGGATGGACTCCTCGGGCCATCGCTCCACCCTGCTCAGCCACCGCTTCGTCGAATTCGGCCTCGCCGCCGCCCGCGGCCCCGGCGGCAAGCTCTACTGGGCCATGATCGCTGGCGGCAGTTTCCAGGCGTGGGCCGGCGGCTAGCGCCAAGCCACGCCCTCGTGGTTCGAGGCGCTGAAGAAGCGCACCTCACCATGAGGGCTACTCTTGGCTCGGTCTATCAGTAGCCCTTGTATTAGCGCTTTGTGGTTAGCTCGTGCCATCCTTTTGGATGCCGCGATCTGGATGGCGACCCAGATCGCGGCTGCGGTGTCGGATCGATT
>NZ_LMEM01000014.1 GCF_001426345.1 Devosia sp. Root436
CGTCGCATGCGCCAGAAAGCTCGTCATCTTCGCAAACACGGTCCTGCAAAGAGACAAGCCATGGACCGCATCACTTAATGGTTGCTCATGGTGAGGTGCGAGTTCTTCACGAGCCTCGAACCACGAGGGCGTGCCCCTAATCACTCAGCGTCCGCCGTACCGCTATGTCCCAGCCCTTGATCTTCCGCTTGCGCTCGGCCGCATCCATGTCAGGCTCGAACCTTTTGTCGCGCGCCCAGCTCTTGGCAAATTCCGCCATGTCGGGCCACACGCCTGCCTTCGATCCGGCCAGCCACGCCGCGCCCAAAGCCGTGGTTTCCAGGATCACCGGCCGGTCCACCGGGGCGTCCAGCACGTCGGCGAGAAACTGCATGGTCCAGTCCGATGCCACCATGCCACCATCGACCCGCAGCACCGTATCGCCCCCACCCTTCCAGTCCCTGCGCATGGCTTCGAGCAGGTCGCGCGTCTGGTAGCACACCGATTCCAGGGCCGCCTTGGCGATTTCCGCCGGCCCCGAATTGCGCGTCAAACCATAGATGGCGCCCCGCGCCTCGGCGTCCCACCACGGCGCGCCCAAGCCCACAAAGGCCGGCACCATATAGACATTCTGGCTCGGATCGGCGCTTTCGGCCAATGGCCCGGTCTCGCTGGCATGCTTGACCAGCTTCAGCCCATCGCGGATCCACTGCACCGCGGCGCCGGCAATAAAGATCGAGCCTTCAAGGGCATAGCTGGTCTTGCCATCGAGCCGGTAGGCAATGGTGGTCAGCAGCCGGTTCTTGCTGCGCACCATGTCCGCCCCGGTATTGAGCAGCGCGAAACAGCCCGTGCCATAGGTCGATTTCAGCATGCCGGGCTGGAAGCATGCCTGCCCGATGCTCGCTGCATGCTGGTCGCCCGCCACCCCGAGAATGGGGATCGCCGCGCCGAACAGCGCCGTGTCCGTAACCCCGAAATCGTCGGCGCAGTCCTTGACCTCGGGCAGCAAGGCCGTCGGCACGTCGAATAGCTCCAACAGGCCCCTATCCCACTGGTTCTTCGCAATATCGAACAGCAGCGTCCGCCCGGCATTGGTGGCATCCGTCGCATGCACCTTGCCCCCGGTCAGCCGCCAGATCAGGAAAGCGTCCACCGTGCCGAAGGCCAGTTCGCCCTTTTCTGCCCGCTTGCGTGCGCCTTTCACGTTATCGAGCAGCCATTTGACCTTGGTGCCCGAAAAATAGGGGTCCAGCAGCAGCCCGGTCTTGCGCGTCACGATTTTCTCGTGCCCGGCCTGTTTGAGCCTGGCGCAATAGGCGGAGGTGCGCCGGTCCTGCCAGACGATGGCATTGTGGATCGCCTTGCCCGTCGCCCGATCCCAGATCAGCGTGGTCTCGCGCTGGTTGGTGATGCCGATGGCCGCAATCTCCTGCGCACCGACCTTGGCGTCCTTGAGTGCGGTCTTGATCGCCCAGACTACCGACTCCCAGATTTCCTCCGGGTCATGCTCCACCCAGCCGTCTTGCGGAAATATCTGGGTAAACTCCTTCTGCCCCACGCCGGCAATCGTCCGGTCCTTGCCGAACACGATCGCCCGGCTCGACGTTGTCCCCTGATCGATCGCCAGGATGTAGTCGGTCATGCAATTCTCCTCCGCACGTTCTTCCCCTCTCCCCTTGAGGGAGAGGGACGACCTGACGCGTTCAGCGGAAGGTCAGGGTGAGGGGTGCCGCGCCATCCCATGCCAGAAGCCAGGAAGAGACCCCTCATCCGCCCTTCGGGCACCTTCTCCCTCAAGGGGAGAAGGAAGTCCCGGCCAGATACGCCTCCAGCGCCGCGACCTCGTCCGCCCCCACCCGCAGCCCAACCTTGGTCCGCCGCCACAGCACATCTTGTGCCGTCCGCGCCCATTCATTGGCAACCAGGTAATCCACCTCGGCCGCATAAAGGTCCCAGCCGAAATGCTGCCCCAGCCCGCCGGTATCGCCGGCGTTCCCCAGCACCACCCGCGCCTTGGTCCCATATTGCCGCAGCAGCCGCCGCAGCAGGCCGGCCGGCATCCCGGCATAGTCCATGCCCAGCCGCCGCAATTCGGCGTCAAAGGCCAGCGGCTCGAACTCCCCGCCCGGCAGCCGGCTCGTCCTGGTCCAGGCCGCGCCCTTCTTGCCCAGCACGCTCTCGATCTTTTCCAGCACCGATTCCGCCAGCCGCCGCGATGTCGTCAGCTTGCCGCCGAATACGTTGATGGCCGCGCCATCGGCCGCGTCGCCATCCACCTTGAGCACATAGTCGCGCGTCGCCTCCTGCGCCGCGCTGGCCCCGTCGTCGAATAGCGGCCGCACGCCGGAATAGGTCCAGACGATCTGCTCCCGCGTCACCGGCTGGACAAAATATTCGCTCGCCGCCGACAGCAGGTAGTCGGTCTCCTTGTCGGAAATCCGAACGTCCTTGGGGTCGCCGGAAAAATCCTCGTCGGTGGTGCCGATCAGGGTGAAATCGTCCTCATAGGGAATGGCGAAGATGATGCGGCCATCGCCATTCTGGAAGATGTAGCAGCGGTCATGCTCATAGAGCTTGCGCACCACGATATGGCTGCCCTTGACCAGCCGCACATGATGCGCCCCGTTCCTGCCCATCGCCCCCGTTATCACCTGGTCCACCCACGGTCCCGCCGCATTGACCACCAGCTTCGCGCGCACGCTCTGCCGCCCCGCCTCGCCATCCAGTTCCACCAACCAGCCGCCGCTATCGCGGCGCACGCTGGTCACTTTGGTCCGGACATGGATGGTGGCGCCCTTGTCGGCCGCGTCGCGGGCGTTGAGCACCACGAAACGCGCATCGTCCACCCAGCAGTCCGAATATTCAAAACCCAGCCGATAACCCGGCTTCAATGGCTTGCCGGTCTCGTGCCGCGTCAGGTCCAGCGTCTTGGTCGGCGGCAGCAGGCGCCGCCCGCCCATATAGTCATACATGGCCAGCCCCGCCCGCAGCACCGCCGCCGGCCGCAAGCCCTTGTGGTGCGGCAGCACGAAGCGCAGTGGCTTGATGATATGGGGCGCCTCCGCCCACAATATTTCGCGCTCGGCCAGCGCCTCATGCACCAGGCGGAATTCGTAATGTTCGAGATAACGCAGCCCGCCATGCACCAGCTTGGTCGCCGCCGAGGAGGTGCCCGAGGCCAGGTCGTTCATCTCGGCCAGCGCCACCGAATAGCCGCGCCCCACCGCATCGCGCGCCACGCTGGCGCCGTTGATGCCACCGCCGATGACGAAGATGTCGACGCTGTCGCTACCGGCCATGGCAAGGCTCCTGCTGATATCTTTCGTTTGTACGCGGTTTTGTTTCGTTTTAAAAGGCAGGAGTTTCGTTTTCCGGCGCCATACCGCCCTTGCAATCTTCCATACAAGATGCAAGTTGACCCTGCGCCGCGGGGAGGCTAGGGCAGGGTGTCCCTCCGGTTCGGGAATCCCCGGTCATGCTCGCCATTCTCACCGTTATTGCGCCCATCTTCGCGCTGATGGCGCTCGGCTATTCGGCCGTTCGCTTCCGTCTGTTCCCGGCCGATGGCATCAAGAGCCTGATCGCTTTCGTGAACAATTTTGCGACGCCCTGCCTGCTGTTCCACTCACTGCTGACCAGCGATTTCCGCGCCGCCTTCAATATTTCCATTATCGGCCCCTACTATCTGGGCGCGCTGATCTGCTTCGTGCTGGGCATCGTCGTGGCGCTCAAACTCTTCGGCAATCGGCCGGGCGAGGCGGTGTCGGTGGGCTTTTCCGGCATGTTCACCAATACCGTGCTGGTCGGCCTGCCCATCGTGACCCGCGCCTATGGCGCCGATTCCCTGCCGGTAACGCTGTCCATCATCGGCCTGCATGGCGCCATCCTGCTGACCGTGGGCATGGTGACCATGGAACTGATGCGCCGCGACGGGCAGGCGCTCGGCAAGACGCTGCTCACCGCCGGCAAGCGCGTCGGCTCCAATCCGCTGATCTGGGGCATTGCCGCCGGCATGGCCGGTTATTTCTCTGGCCTCAAGCTCATCGAGCCGGCAGAGGCTTTCTTCACCATGATGAGCCAGGCCGTTGTCCCCGCCGCCTTGTTCGGCATTGGCGGGGCGCTCAACGAATTCAAGCTCAGCGACAACTGGAAGCAGGCGTTGGTCGCCGCCATCATCAAGCTGATCGTCCACCCCGCCATCGCCTATGTGCTGATGATCTGGGTGCTGCATGTGCCGATGGAGGTGGCCCGCTACGGCATACTGCTCTCGGCCATGCCCGCCGGTGTCAACGTCTACGTCTTCGCCACCTACTATAACCGCGGCGTGAGCGTCGCCGCCAACGCCATCCTCATCGCCACGATAGCCTCGGCCGTGACCATCTCGGCCTGGCTCTATGTCTTGAGTTTGTAGGGTTCTTACCTCTCCCCCCAAGGGAGAGGTAAGAGGTCTAACCCTCCACCAGCGACGCCAGCTGTGCCGTCACCGAACCCCAGCCGTCATAAAAGCCCAAATCGCGATGCAGGGTCTGGTCGGCATGGTCCTTGTGCATCACCACGGCGCGATAGGCGGTGCCCAGGTCGTGGTCGTCCAGCGTGATGACCGCCGTCATCATCGGCTGCTCGGCCGGCCGCCAGCCGCCCACCAGCGCATTGGTGAAGACGATCCGCCGTCCTTCCTCGAGCGCCAGGTAGCAGGCCGACAGATGCGGGCCGAAATCCCCGCCATTTTCGCTCATCAGTGTGGTCAGCGCGCCGCCCGGCCGCAGGTCCATCTCTGCCACCCGGCACAAAGCCGGTGCCGGTATCCACCATTTGGCAAAGCTGTCGGGCGTCGTCCACGCCGCCCAGATGGCGGAGCGCGGCGCCTTGATGATGCGGCTGATTTCGAGGTCGCGTTCCGGGTCGAGCTTGGTCATTTTTTCGGTTCCTTGTCCTGCGTGACGAACTGCTCCAGCCGGTCCGTCCGGCCTTCCCAGATCGCCCTTTGTTCGCTGAGCCAGCCATCCACCGCCGCCAGCCGCGTTTGCTCGATTGTGCAGGTGCGCACCCGCCCGGCCTTGCTGGTGCGGATCAGCCCGGCTCCTTCGAGCATATGAATGTGTTTCATGAACGAGGGCAGGGCCATGTCGAATGGCGCCGCCAGCTCGCCCACGCTGGCCGGTCCCCGCCCCAGCCGCCCCACCACCGCCCTGCGGGTCGGGTCGGCCAAGGCCTGGAAAATGCCATCGAGCTGCGATTGATACTGTTCCATAAGGCTAAGTATCATCCCGCAATGCTTAGCGCAAGAGCTAAGTTTGGCGCGTCAGTAGAAGTTGTAGCTGTCCGCCAGTGCGTTCGACACTTCGTTGTTCTGCGCGATGAACTCGGTCAGGAATTCGTGCAGGCCGTGGCTGAAGATGGTGTCCATCGTCGTGCCCTCGACCATGGCGCGCAATTGTCCCGCTGCTTCGTTGCATACCTGCTTGCGCCCATAGAACGCACCCAGCGTCCCGATATTCTGCTCGATGAACCGTGCGCAGAAGATCAGCGAGCGCGGCATTTCCGGCCGCAGGATCAGGAAGTCGGCAATGTTCTGCGGCTTGTAGCGATCATGGTAGACATGGCGATAGCTGCGATGCGCCGAGGCCGCCCGCAGGATCAGCGACCATTGCTGGGTATCGAGGTCGCTGCCCACCATTTCGGTCTGCGGCAGCAGCACGTAATATTTCATGTCGAGAATGCGCGCCGTATTGTCGGCCCGCTCGACGAAATTACCCGCCTGCAGGAACGCGAAGCCGTCATCCCGCAGGATGGTGCCCAGCAGCGCCCCGCGAAACTGGTGGCTGGTATGCTTGACCCATTCGAGCAGGCCCAACAGCTTCGCCCCGCGCACATCCCGCGGCTTGATCTGGGAAAATTCCAGCCATGCCGAATTGATGGCTTCCCACATGTCGCTGGTAATAGCCGTGCGCACCGAGCGCGCATTGGTCCGCGCCGCCATGAGGCACGAATAGACCGAGCTGGGATTGTCCGGGTCGAACATCATGAAATGGGCAACCGTATCGACATCCGCCGGCCGCTCTTTCTTGACGAAATCCTCGTTCACCTCGGCCGCCTGCATCATGCTCATCAGATGCTCGCTGGCCCCACCCTCGCGCCGGCTGGTGAGGCTCATGCGATAACCTACCTCCAGCAGCCGCGCCATATTCTCGGCCCGCTCGACATAGCGGGAAAGCCAGAACAGGTTCTGCGCGGTGCGTCCGAGCATGGTCATGGGCTCACCTCATGGCGCTCGGCATTTCGGTTCCTGCCCACCCTCTCCCTTGAGGGGAGGGTAGCGCCGCTCGGCCCGCAGGGCCGTAGCAGAGCTGGGGTGGGGGTGGCTTTCTGGGCCACTGATGGACCCCCACCCTCATTCCCTCCCCTCAAGGGGGAGGGAGGCAATGGAGCCGCTGCGTCGGGGCATTGGTACGAAAGGGCCATCATCAATCTTCCAGCACCCACGTATCCTTCGTCCCGCCGCCCTGCGACGAGTTCACCACCAGCGAGCCCTTCTTCAGCGCCACCCGCGTCAGCCCGCCCGGCGTGATCCGCACTTCATCGCCAACCAGCACATAGGGCCGCAAATCCACATGCCGCGGCGCAATGCCGGCATTGACGTAAGTGGGGCAGGTCGAGAGCGCCAAGGTCGGCTGCACGATATAATTGTCGGGCCGCGCCTCGATCTTGCGGCGGAATTCGGCATGCATGGCCTTGCTCGATGTCGGCCCCACCATCATGCCATAGCCGCCCGAGCCGTGAACCTCTTTCACCACCAGGTCGCCGATATTGGCCAGCACCCAGTTGCGCTGCTCGTCGTCGGTGCAGTTATAGGTCGGCACGTTGCTCAGCAGCGCCTTCTCGCCGAGATAGAATTCGATGATCTCGGGCACATAGGTATAGACCGCCTTGTCGTCGGCAATGCCGGTGCCCGGCGCGTTGACCAGCGTCACATTGCCCGCCCGATAGGCGCTGAACAGCCCCGGCACGCCCAGCATGGAATCCGGCCTGAAAGTCAGCGGATCGAGATAGTCGTCGTCGACCCGCCGATAGATCACGTCCACCCGCTCTGGGCCGGTAGTGGTCCGCATATAGACCTTGCCTTCATCGACAAACAGGTCCGGCCCCTCGCAGAGGGTGGCGCCCATCTGATCGGCCAGGAAGGAGTGTTCGAAATAGGCCGAATTATAGATGCCCGGCGTCAGCACCACGATATTGGGCGTGCCGCGCGTTCCCGCCGGCGCCACGCTTTCCAGCGTTCGCCGCAGGTTTTCCGGATAATTCTCCACCGAGGCGACCTTCTGGCGCTGGAACAGGTCCGGCGCCAGGATCATCATCGCCTCGCGGTCTTCCAGCATGTAGCTGACGCCCGACGGCGTGCGCAGATTGTCTTCCAGCACATAGAATTCATCCGGCCCCACCCGCACGATATCGACGCCGATAATATGGGCATAGACCTGCCTGGCCGGGTCCAGCCCCATCATTTGCGGGCAGAAGGCTGAATTGTCGAGAATCAGCTTTTCCGGAACCCGTCCGGCCTTGAGGATGTCCTGGCCATGATAGATGTCATGGAGAAAGGCGTTGAGCGCCCGCACGCGCTGATCGATCCCCTTGGAGAGCCTGCGCCATTCGGCAGCGGCGATGATGCGGGGAATGACATCGAAGGGAATGACCTTCTCGGTGCCCTCGGCCGAGCCATAGACGGCAAAGGTGATCCCGAGCTTGCGGAAGATGGCCTCGGCATCCGACTGCATCAGCGTCAGCGCCTTGTCCGGTTGTTCTTCGAGCCACTGGGCCAGCGCCCGATAAGGTTCGCGGACGCTGCCATCCGCATTGTGCATTTCGTCGAACGGCGCTGTGTCGCCCATCATGCTCCGAGTGGTCTACGGCTCATCCCATCGCCTTCACATTGCTGCACATTTGGCCGGCGGCGGCAAGCGGGCATCCCCAAAAGACTTGCGATGCCCGCTCCCACCGCTAAGCTGCCGCCAACAAGAGGAATCCCATGACCATCGAGATCCTGCAGACCGGCAAGCTGCTCGCCAGTTGCGAAGCCGCCCTGGCCGAGCGCTACACCGTCCACAAGCTGCACGAACAGCCCGACCCCAAGGCCTGGCTCGCGGCCAACGGTACGCGCATCCGCGCCCATGCCGGCTCGGGCGTGCAGGCCGAGCTCATGGATGCCCTGCCCAATCTCGAAATCATCGCCAGCTTCGGCGTCGGCTACGACAATATCGACACCAAAGCCGCCAAGGCCCGCAATATCCGCGTCACCAACACGCCCAATGTGCTCAACGATGCCGTGGCCGAACTCACCATCGGCCTGATGATCGCCCTGGCCCGCCGCATCCCGCAGGCCGATCAATATGTGCGCCAGGGCAGGTGGCCCGGCGGCTCCATGCCGCTCTTTTCCGAACTCACCGGCAAGACCGTCGGCATTCTCGGCCTCGGCCGCATCGGCAAGGAAATCGCCACCCGCGCCCAGGCCATGAAGATGCGCGTCGTCTATCACGGCCGCAAGCGTCAGCCCGCCGAGCCCCATGTCTTCTATGACAGCCTCGTGGACATGGCCCGCGACAGCGACTGGCTGGTTATCATCGCCCCCGGCGGCAAGGGCACCGAGCGTATCGTCTCGCGCGAAGTCCTCGAAGCGCTCGGCCCCAAGGGCATGCTTGTCAATATCGCCCGCGGTACGCTGGTCGATGAGTCCGCTTTGCTCGACCTGCTGCAGAATGGCGGTCTCGGCGGCGCCGCGCTCGACGTCTTCGAAAACGAACCCCAGGTCCCCGCCGGCTTCCTCGCCCTCGAAAACGTCGTCCTCAGCCCCCACCAGGGCAGCGCCACGGTGCAGACCCGCGACGCCATGGGCGCCCTGCTGGTCGCCAACCTCGAAGCCCATTTCGCCGGGGAACCACTGATCAGCGCGGTGGTGTAGTTGAGGCTAAGCCCCGCAATCACTCATACTGACTTCAACGGCGCGCGCTTTGCCACTCGTTCCAGGGAAATCTTCAAACAGAGCGTCAATCAAGCAGCTAGCGACTTCAGCAAAGGTTCCGCTAGACCCGGAACTCACAACCTTGGCTTCGTATATCTTCTTGCCCGTCTTTGTGTTGGTCATCTCAACGGAAAGGACGCGCTGATATGTTGTATGGGAGACGGGAGCGACGCCCACCACGCCATAGGTGGTTGGTGTGTAACTGGTGCCGGAATAGGAGCCAAAGCCCCCGGTGCCGTATATGTTACCAGTTGAGTAAGTTGTCCCACCACCAGTTTGTCCGTAGATTGGGACAGAACTGATCGACGTTCTGCCGCCATCAATCGCGTATGCAAACCGCACGTCCACATCGGGGCTCGAAGATGCGCTCCAGCCATGCTGCTCCAGCCGTGTACTGATTAAGCCAGCATAGGTTGTGGCCTCCAAGCTATCCCCCTGGATGTTCGAGGCACGAACTGAAAATGTTTCAGGGGTATTGGGCTGCAATGTATGAAACGCAGTCACATTGGACTGCACTGACTGGCATGCCGCTAGACCCACGGACAGGAATGCCACGGCCAAGATGGCGAATTTTGTCATAGTCCCCCCAAAGCTTTCTAATTTCTTCGTACTCGAAGGCGTCGTGTTGTCCAAGCCATCTTTGTGCACCGCCTACCCCAGATTCTCCTGCACCATCGTCCCCGCGTCATGCACGCAGAACAGCACCAGCCGTCCATCTCCGATATTGGTGAACTTATGCGGCACCCCGCCCGGCACCACGGCGATGTCGCCCGGCCCGGCCTCGAATTCCTCGTCCCCCGCCACGATCAGCGCCCGCCCCGATTGCACGAACCAGGTTTCGGGATAGGGGTGGGTATGCAGCCCCGGCCCCTGTCCGGGGTCGTTGTCCACGGCAAAAAATGAAATGTCCGTGCCAGAAGCCGCGCCCTCGAACCGTACCGTACGGCTCTTGCTCACCGCCCGGTCCGCCGCCCGCACTATATGCACCATGCTATCCTCCTGTGGCCTTCTGCCATGACGACGGACGGGGCCGCAGCTTTTCGACACGCGCAATCCACGCCTGCGCAACGCCACGATTCCCTTCCGCGTTACGACCCGTTAGCCTTGGCACAACAGCAAACGGAGTCGGCAATGACCGAATGGTGGCGCGGCGGAGTGATCTATCAGGTCTATCCGCGCTCGTTTCAGGACAGCAATGGCGATGGCGTGGGCGATCTGCCCGGCATTATCCGCCGGCTCGATCACATTGCCGGCCTCGGCGTCGACTGCATCTGGCTGTCGCCCATCACCCAGTCGCCCCAGGCCGATATGGGCTATGACGTCTCGGACTATCGCGAGGTCGATCGCCTGTTCGGTTCGCTGCATGATTTCGACAGCCTGGTCGAGCAGGCCCATGCCCGTGGTCTCAAGGTCATCATGGACCAGGTGGTGAGCCACACTTCGGACCTGCATCCCTGGTTCCAGGAAAGCCGCCTCAACCGCACCAATGCCAAGGCCGACTGGTATGTCTGGGCCGATCCGCTGCCCGATGGTTCGCCGCCCAACAATTGGCCCGCCGTCTTCGGCGGCCGCGCCTGGGAGTGGAACCCGACGCGCGGGCAGTATTACCTGCACAATTTCCTCTCCAGCCAGCCCGATCTCAACTTCCACAACCCGGACGTGCAGCAGGCCGTGCTCGACATCATGCGCTTCTGGCTCGAGCGCGGTATCGATGGCTTCCGCCTCGATACGGTCAATTACTATTTCCACGACAGCAGGCTGCGCAACAATCCACCCAACAAGGTGAAAAACGAGCATCTGCTCTATGCGGTCAATCCCTATGATATGCAGGAGCACCGCTATTCCAAGAGCCAGCCGGAAAACGTCGCCTTCCTCAAGCGCGTGCGCAGGCTGCTCGATGAATTTCCCGGCACCACCTCGGTCGGTGAGGTCGGCGACAGCCACAAATCGGTCGAGCTGATGGCCCAATACACATCCGGCGGCGATACGCTGCATATGTGCTACGGCTTCGACTTCCTCGGGCCGCAATTCACCGCCGCCCATTTCCGCAAATGTATCGAGGCCTTCTTCAAGGCCGGCCCCGATGGCTGGCCCTGCTGGAGTTTTTCCAACCACGACGTGCCGCGCCACCTCACGCGCTGGGCCCCGTTCAGCCAGTCCCCCGCCGACCTCGCCCGCCAGGCCGCCGCGCTGGTGCTGTCGCTCAAGGGCTCGGTCTGTCTGTACCAGGGCGAGGAGCTGGGCCTGCCCGAAACCGATCTGCTGTTCGAGGAATTGACCGATCCTCGCGGCATCCGCTTCTGGCCCGAGGACAAGGGCCGCGACGGCTGCCGCACCCCCATGCCCTGGGACGAGGGCGACGCCCCCAATGGCTTCACCTCCGGCACCCCCTGGCTGCCGCTCAAGCCGGCGCAATCGGCGCTCAATGTCGCGGGCCAGGATGCCGACCCCAATTCGACGCTGGCCTTCTATCGCACCATTCTCGCCTGGCGCAAAACCCATCCGGCCCTGCGCGACGGCGATATCGCCTTCGTCAAGACCGCCGAGCCGATCCTGGCCTTCCGCCGCACCTTGGGCGAGCAAAGCCTGCTCTGCGTCTTCAATCTCTCGGCCGACCCGCAATCCGTGGAGGTCACCGGCGTCACCGGCGAAGTCGACCCCATCTCCCGGCATGCCGCCCTCGCCGGCAAGAGCCTGCAACTGGGCGCCAACGGTTACGCCTTCGTGGCGTTGTCGTCAGGGAAAAGGGTGAGCATAAGATAGCGGTGGAAAGCAGCCGGTAATCCCGCGCCCATCTTCCGGTCATGTCACCGCAATAAATGCCCTATTCCACCCGCCGCAGGTTACTCGGCTCGTAGAACTGCATTTCCTCGCGCCCATCGGCGCCGCGCACCCATACGCGGATGCAGCCGCCCCACATTTCGGCGCGCGTCACGTCCACGCCGATGCTGCGCAGCAGGTCGAGATTATAGGCGTTGATCTCCGCTTCGCTGTACCGTTCGCGGTCCATTCCGAAGCTCCCCGAACAGGCCGGCGTGGCCAGGGCGGGTGCCGCGGCGGCGGCGAAAATGGCAAGGGCCAGGGGCAGGGCAGGGCGCATGGTCAGATCTCCTTCGATTCATTGCTGCCGCGCGATTGCGGCAGCCTCGCGGCGACGGATCAGCACCACCACGGCCGGTATGGCAAAACTCAGCAGCAACAGCCGCATCACATGATGGGCCGCAATGAAGGCCGTATCATAGCCCAGCGCAATCCCCAGCGCCCCCATGCCTTCGAGCGCCCCCGGCGACAGCCCCAGCCAGATTTGCCCGAAGGGCATGTCGACGAAGTGGCTCACCCCATAGGCGATCACCGTCACGATGGCCACGGTCATGCCGGTGGCGATGACGCCGCCCTTGGCCGCCGCCAGGAACTCCCTGCGGGTGATCCCGGCAAAGCGCGAGCCGATCAGCGCCCCGGTGAGAATGAAGGTCACCGTCACCAGCGGCGCCGGCATGGCTTCCACATAGAGCCCGCCCAGCTTGGCCGCCGTCGCCGCCGCCATCGCGCCGAGCACGAAGCCGGCGGGGACCTTGAGCCACACGAAACCCAGCCCCGCGACGGCACAGGCCGCGCCCAGCGCCAGCAATTGCCAGATGCCGAGAAAGCTGGTCGGCGCGGGCGGCGTGAAATGATCGATCGGCAGGAACACCGCGCCGATGGGCACGGCGATGGTCAGCATCAGGATGCGGATCACCTGGATGATGACGATCTGCCGGGAATCGCCCACCCCGGCCGCCGCAATCCCCAGCACGAAGGATAGATGCCCCGGAAACGAGCTGAGATAGGCCGTGCCCGGATCGAGCTTGAACACCCTGACCAGCATCCAGCCGGTCAGCGCGATGATCAGCACCAGTTCCAGCACCAGCCCCGCCAGGCTCACCGGCCAGCTGGCGATCAGGCTCAAGCTGTCCGGCGCCACATTGGCCCCCATCGACATGCCGATGAGCAGGAAAGCCACATCGCGCAACCGGTTGGGCATGCTCACCGGCCACCCTGCCATCGCCGCCGCCGTCACCGCCAGCGCACCCCCCATCAACCACCCCGCCGGCAATTGCAGCAGCGTCGCAACCGCCCCGCCAATGGCGGAGACGGCGAGGGTAAGGAGGACGGGGAGAGTTCTCCACCAGAGGCTGGATGGTTTTGATGGGATGAGAGTCACGTCAGGGCGAGCCGAAAATAGTGGATTTTGAGAACCGGAGCGGAGCGTACTCCAGTACGTGAGCACCGGAAGCGCAGAAATTCGCTATTTGCAGGCCGCCTTGGCGTGACTATCGACCATCAACAGGCAACGCCTTCTCCGCCAGCCGCACCCAATACGTCACCCCCACCGGAATAACCGCATCATTGAAATCATAAGTATCGGTATGCAGCTCCGAACTGTCGCCGTTGCCGAGGAAGATATAGGCCCCCGGCCGCTCTTCGAGCATGAAGGAGAAATCCTCCCCGCCCATCGACGGCGGCACGTCGGCGTCCACCCGGTCGGCGCCCACCACGTCGCCGGCCACCTCGGCGGCAAACGCCGCCTGCGCGGCCGCATTGACTGTCACCGGATAGCCCCGCGCATAGCGGATCGTGGCCGCGGCGCCGAAACTGCTGGCGAATTGCGGTACGAACTGGTCCAGCCGCGCCTCGATCTGGTCCTGCACGCCGCCATCGAGTGTCCGCACCGTGCCGGTGATCTTGGCGGTGCGCGAAATCACATTATCGGCCTCGCCGGCCTCCACCATGGTCACCGACAGCACCGCGCTATGCAGCGGATCGACATTGCGAGACACGATCGATTGCAAGGCCACGATCATATTGGCCGCCACCACGATGGGGTCGATCGTCGTCTGCGGCCGCGCCGCATGGCCGCCCCGGCCGGTAATGTCGATATAGAACCGGTCCGTCGCCGCCATGATGCCGCCGGCGCGAATGCCGAAATGCCCTTCCGGCATGCCGGGCCAATTGTGCATGCCGTAGAATTCGTCGATGGCGAAGCGCTCCACCAGCCCGTCATCGAGCATGGCCCTGCCGCCCGCGCCGCCTTCTTCTGCCGGCTGGAAGATAAGGGCGATCCGCCCGTCGAAATTGCGCGTCTCCGCCAGGTATTTCGCCGCCCCCAGCAGCATGGCCGTGTGCCCGTCATGCCCGCAGGCATGCATCTTGCCCGGCACGGTGGACACATAGTCCTTCCCGGTCTTTTCCGTCATCGGCAGCGCATCCATGTCGGCCCGCAGCCCGATCGTCCGCCCGCTGCCGCCCTTGCGCCCATTGATGATGCCGACGACGCCCGTGCGCCCGATGCCGGCAACCACTTCATCGCAACCGAATTCGCGCAGCTTCTGCTCCACCACGCCGGCCGTCCGCATCACGTCATACAGCAATTCGGGATGCGCATGAAAATCCCGCCGCCAGCCGGCGATTTCCTCATGAAATTCGGCGATACGATTCAATACAGGCATGAAGGGGGTCCGAAGCAGTCAATTCGGGGTCAGTCTCGCTGCCCCAATCGATCAGGTCAACACTAGCACGGTTTTGATAAGGCCGTGCCACACCCTCTTGGTGAGGTACGCTTCTTCAGCACCTCGAACCACGAGGGGCGTGGCACGATCCCAGCACCCTTTTCCAACAATCCCACGCCACCTAGCCCAAATTTCCCCCGGCGCGGCTTGCCCGTCCCAGCCATTTTTGCCATGACACCGGCAACTTGCCGGAGAGCCCATGAAAATCCTGGTCGCCATCAAGCGCGTCGTCGATCACAATGTCCGCATAAGGGTCCGTCCCGACGGAACTGGCGTCGAAACGTCGGGCGTCCGCATGTCGATGAACCCTTTCTGCAAGCACGCCGTCGAAGCCGCCGTTCAGCTTTCCGAGGCCGGCCATGGCGACGAGGTGGTCGTCGTCTCCATCGGGCCCAGGACCGCCAATGACGTCATCCTCACCGCCCTCGCCATGGGCGCCCATCGCGGCATCCTCATCGAGACCGATGCCGAGCTCGAAACCCTCGCCATATCAAAGCTCCTGGCCAAGGTGGTCGCCGAGGAAAATCCGGATATTGTCCTGCTCGGCAAGCAGGCCGTTGACGACGATTCCAACCATGTCGGCCAGATGCTCGCCGCCCTCACCAGTCGCCCCCAGGCCACCTTTGCCTCCGAAATCAAGGTGGTCGGACAGGCGTTGGAGGTTGTCAGGGAAGTCGATTCCGGCCGCGAAACCCTGTCGCTGCCGCTCCCGGCCATCGTCACGGCAGACCTGCGCCTCAACACCCCGCGCAACGCCGCCCTGCCCATGGTGATGAAGGCCCGCTCCAAGCCGCTCGCCGTGCGTCCCGCCGCCGAGTTCGGCATCGACCTGGTCCCACGCCTCAAGATCGAAAAGATATCCCCGCCACCCGAGCGCATGGCAGGAAAGACTGTCGCCACGGTTGCCGACCTCGCCGCCTTCATCGCCGCAGATGTCTCCGACATGGAGGCGCTGTGATGAGCGTTCTGGTTCTGGCCGATCACGGCCTCGGTGCCCTTTCGCCCGCCACCGCCCGCGTCGTCGGCGCGGTCAGCACCCTGGGCCCGGTCGACATCCTCGTCGTCGCCGAAAATCCCGCTGCAATCGCTCAATCCGCATCCGCCCTGGCGGGTGTCGCTAAAGTATTGACCGCAAAGGGCAGTTCTTTAGCCGATGGCCTCGAAGCACTGCTCGAAACGTTAACAGTCCGCTATCGTTACGTCGCGTCCAGCGCGGGTAGCCTGGGCAAGGATGTCATGCCCCGGCTGGCCGCCAAACTCGACTTGATGCCGGTGACCGACGTCATCGCCATCCACGGCCCCAACAGCTTCGACCGCCCCATCTATGCCGGCAACGCCGTGCAAACCGTGACGGATAATCAGCCCCGGCACATCCTCACTATCAGGGCCTCAGCCTTCCGCCCCGCCGCGACAGGCAATGCCGCCCCCATCGAAGCCCTTGATGGCACAGTCGTTTCCGCCGCCAGCCTCATCGCCACGCACCGCACCGAAAGCGACACCCCCGACCTCGCCACCGCCCAGATCGTGGTCGGCGGCGGCGTCGCCCTCGGCTCGGCCGAAAATTTTCAACTCATTGAATCCCTTGCCAAAAAGCTCGGCGCGGCCATCGGTGCCACCCGCGCCGCCGTCGATGCGGGCTATGCCCCCAATGATTGGCAGGTCGGCCAGACCGGCAAGATCATCGCCCCCGATCTCTACATCGCCATCGGCATTTCCGGCGCGCTGCAACATCTCGCCGGCATCCAGGGGGCGAAGAAGATCGTCGCCATCAATACCGATGCCGAGGCCCCGCTGGTCAAGCTGGCCGATATGGCGCTCATCGGCGATCTGTTTGAAATCATTCCTCAATTGCTGGCGGAATTGGACAAAGCCGGCCTCAAACGCTGAATCAATTGCAAAAATCCCGCCGCCCCCTATAACAACCCCGCCTCCCACCGGAACGACTCCTCATCATGTTCGAGACTCTGACCAAGGCCCCCGGCGACAAGATCCTGGCGCTCATGGGCGAATACGCGGCTGATCCGCGCCCCACCAAGATCGACCTCGGCGTCGGCGTCTACAAGGACGAGCAGGGCACCACCCCGATCATGTCCTCGGTGAAAAAGGCCGAGCAGAAAATTCTTTCCCAAGGAAAGACAAAGACTTACCTCGGCATTGCCGGCAATAAGGGCTATGGCGCCGCCGTGCTCGACCTGGCTTTGGCCGATAGCGTCGACCGCTCCCGCGCCCGCATCGCCCAGGCCCCGGGCGGCACCGGCTCGCTCTGGGTGCTGATGCAACTGGTCAACCGCGCCCGGCCGGGCGCCACCGTCTGGGTTTCCGACCCGACCTGGCCCAACCACAACCCGATCGCCGAAAATTCCGGCCTCAAGGTCAAGACTTATCCCTATTTCGACACCGAGTCGCGCGGCGTGAAATTCGCCGAAATGCTTGCTGCCCTCGACCAGCTCGGCAAGGACGATGTCGTGCTGCTGCATGGCTGCTGCCACAATCCGACTGGCGCGAATCTCACGCCCGATCAATGGGATAAGGTTGCTGGCAGCCTCGCGCGCACGGGCGCTCTGCCCTTCATCGACCTCGCCTATCTCGGCTTCGGCGATGGCATCGAGGCCGATGCCTATGGCATGCGCAAGATTTTGTCCTCGGTGCCCGAAGCTCTGGTAGCATTCTCGGGGTCGAAGAATTTCGGCCTCTACCGCGAGCGCGTCGGTGCCGCCATTCTCGTCGCCCGCGATGCGGCCCAGGCCGATATTGCGCAGTCCCAGCTGCTCAACATCATCCGCGGCGCCTATAGCCAGCCCCCCGATCATGGCGCGGAAATCATCCGCACCATCCTCGAGGATGCCGAATTGCGCGCCGAGTGGGAAACCGAGCTCAATGCCATGCGCGCCCGCATGATCCGCCTGCGCGAAAAGCTGAGCGAGGCAATCCGCCAGCGGTCCAACTCCAAGGATTTCGACTTCATCGCTGCCCATCGCGGCATGTTTTCGCTGCTGGGGCTGGAAAATTCGGTGGTCGAACATCTTAAGGCCAACAACGGCGTCTATATGATTGGTGATAGCCGCATCAATGTTGCCGGTATCCCGGAAGATCGGGTGGGTGAACTTGCCGACGCCATGCTGGCCGCCATCAAATAGCGCTACCGATTGACCTTGCGGCAAGGCTTTGCCGTGCTACATCTTTCGCCCAAAGGGCAAGTACACCTGGCTTTAGGAGGGAACCATGAAGTTCTTCGTCGATACCGCGGAAATCAAGGACATCAAGGAGCTCTACGACACGGGACTGCTCGATGGCGTGACCACCAATCCGTCGCTGATCGCCAAGTCGGGCCGCGACTTCAAGGAAGTCGTCAAGGAGATTTGCGCCATCGTGCCTGGCCCGGTTTCGGCCGAAGTCGCGAGCCTTGAATATGAGGGCATGATCGCCGAAGGCACCGTGCTGGCCGCCTTGGCCGACAATGTCGTGGTCAAGCTCCCGCTGACGCTCAACGGCCTCAAGGCCACCAAGACCTTCAAGGAGCGCGGCGTAAAAACCAATGTCACGCTCTGCTTCTCGGCCAACCAGGCCTTGCTCGCAGCCAAATGCGGCGCGACCTATATCTCGCCCTTCCTGGGGCGCCTGGATGATATCAACCTCGATGGCGTGGAACTGATCGAGAATATCCGCCAGATCTACGACAACTACGCCTTCGATACCGAAATCCTGGCCGCCTCGATCCGCTCGCCCAACCACGTGACCCAGGTCGCGCTGGCCGGCGCCGATGTCGCCACCATCCCGCCCGACGTGATCCGCAAGCTGGCCAACCACCCGCTGACCAATTCGGGCATCGAAGGCTTCCTCAAGGACTGGAAGGCCACCGGCCAGTCGATCCTGTAGTTCTTCCCTTCTCCCCTTGAGGGAGAAGGTGCCCCGAAGGGGCGGATGAGGGGTCTGCGATCCCTCCACGGTCGCGGCGCTCGGCAGCCAACCCCTCACCCGTCTTGGCCTTCGGCCAATCCACCCTCTCCCTCAAGGGGAGAGGGGAAGAGGGAGCAAGAAATGGCCGATACCGAACTCGCCGCCGCCATCCGATCCGCCCTCGCTGCCGTCGAAATCCCCGGCGGCGGGGATTTGGCGGGTTATGCCGGCCTCTCCGACATCATCGTCACCCCCGGCGCCGTGGCCTTCGCCATTGCTGTCGCGCCGGGCATGGAGGCCGCCTTCGGCCCCGCCCGCGAACAGGCTGCGGCCGTGACGCAAAAGCTGGCCGGCACCCGCAAGGTCATGGTGTCGCTGACCGGTGGCAAGCCGCCGCCCAAATCCGGCCCCACCTTCTCGCATGGCAAGCCCGTCCCACCCGGCAAGACGCCGGTGCCTGGCATCAAACACATCGTCGCAGTCGGCTCGGGCAAGGGCGGGGTCGGCAAGTCCACAACGGCAGTCAACATCGCCCTGGCGCTCGCCGCCGAGGGCCTGCGCGTGGGCATCCTCGACGCCGATCTCTATGGCCCATCCATCCCCAAGCTGCTGGGCATCGAAGGCCAGCCGGCGGTGCGCGACGACGGTATTTTCTCGCCGCACCAGGCCTTTGGCCTCAAGGTCATGTCCATCGGCTCCATGCTGACCAAGGACCAGGCCGTGGTCTGGCGCGGCCCCATGGCTACCTCCGCCCTGCGCCAATTGCTGCGCGAAACCGATTGGGGAGAACTCGATATCCTGGTCATCGACCTGCCGCCCGGCACCGGCGATATCCATATCTCGCTGTTCCAGCAGGTCGAGGTCGATGGCGTCGTCGTGGTCTCCACCCCGCAGGATTTGGCCCTGATCGACGCGCGCAAGGCCATCGACATGCTGCCCCGCTTCGGCGTGCCCATCCTCGGCCTGGTGGAAAACATGAGCTACTTCATCGCCCCCGACACCGGCACCCGCTACGACATTTTCGGCAGCGGCGGCGCCGAGAGGGCGGCGGCCGACATGAACATGCCCTTCCTCGGCCCCATCCCGCTGGTCATGGCCATCCGCGAGGGGTCGGATGCCGGCCAACCCCCTGTTGCGGCCTACCCCGATGGCGCGGAGGCGGCGGCCTACCGCTCCATTGCGCGGCGGATTCTGGCAGGCACGCCGAGGCTGCGATCCTAGTTGTCAGGTGAAAGGGTTTTCCTTACATTGGGCAAAGGAGAATTCAGATGATCACCAGCAAGCTGACAAGCAAGGCCCAGACGACGATCCCGCAGGCCGTCCGCAATGCCCTGCGCTTGCGCGAGGGCGATGAGCTTTCCTACGTCATCGAGAATGGCCGTGTCATCCTGACCAAGGCAAGCGGGGAGGCCGTGGAAGATCCCTTTGCGACCTTCAGCGAATGGGATAGCGAAGCGGACCGCAAGGCTTATGCCAACCTTTGAGCGCGGAACCGTCGTTCGGGTTCCCTTTCCTTACACAGACCGGCCCGTCCGCCAGCGACGCCCCGCGCTTGTGGTTTCGGCGGGTGGATTGGGCGAATCCGAGCAACTTCTGTGGGTGGTGATGATCACAAGCGCAGAAAATAGACGCTGGCCGGGCGACATCGACCTGACAGAAGCCTATGCAGCAGTTGGATTGCCTGCACCATCGCTTGTTCGCCCCACCAAGATCGCCACCATCGAGGCCGAGTATGCCGAACGCCTCGGCAAAGTGGGTGCAGATATTGTTCGCCAGATCGAGACAGCGCTAAGGCACCAGCTTGGGTTGTAGTCTACTTCTGCAATCGATTGCATATATCGATTGCATCGGCTATTCGGCTGAACCCAATCACGGCGAATGGCCGGCCAGAGGAGCCTTCATGTTCTCAATCGACCGCAAGGATTTCGGTCCGGGTTTCACATTCGGCGTCGCCACGGCGGCCTATCAGATCGAAGGCGGGCAGGGCGATGGCCGCGGCTCCTCCATCTGGGATACTTTTTCGGCCACGCCGGGCAATGTCCATAATGGCGATACCGGCCATGATGCCTGCAACCACTACGAACTCTGGCCGCAGGACCTCGACCTGATCCGTGACGGCGGCTTCGATGGCTACCGCTTCTCCTTCGCCTGGCCCCGCCTGATCCCCGAGGGCACCGGCGCCGTCAACCAGGCCGGCCTCGACTTCTACGACCGCCTGATCGACGGCATGCTCGAACGCGGCATCAAGCCCTATGCCACGCTCTATCACTGGGATTTGCCGTCGCCCCTGCAGGACAAGGGCGGCTGGATGAACCGCGATATCGCCTCCTGGTTCGGCGACTATGCCGCGCTGGTCGCACAGAAATTCGGCGATCGCCTCACTGCGACAGCGACCATAAACGAACCGTGGTGCGTCGCCTTCCTCAGCCATTTCCTGGGCATCCATGCTCCCGGCTATCGCGATATCCGTGCTGCCGCCCGCGCCATGCACCATGTGCTGTTCGCCCATGGCACCGCGATCGATGCGCTGCGCGCCCATGGCACGAAAAACCTCGGCATCGTGCTCAATCTCGAAAAATCCGAAGCTGCCAGCGACAGGCCGGAAGACCTGGCTGCCATGAATATGGGCGATGCCCTGTTCAACCGCTGGTATCTCGGCGGCGTGCTCAAGGGCCAGTACCCCCAGGAAGTCACGGCCTGGCTGGGTGACAATCTGCCCAGGGATTACCAGAAGGACATGGAAGTCGTCTCGCGTCCGCTCGACTGGCTGGGTATCAACTACTATACCCGCGGCATCTATCGCGCCGGCACTGATGGCGGCAACCCGATCGAGCAGGTCAAGGGCCCGCTGGAAAAGACCGATATCGGCTGGGAAATCTACCCCAGGGGGCTGACCGACCTGCTGGCCCGCGTGTCGAACGAATACACGAAGATCCCGCTCTACGTGACCGAGAACGGCATGGCCGAGGTCGAGGGCGACGACGATCCGCGCCGGGTGAAATATTACGACGATCATCTCAAGGCGGTGCTGGCCGCCCGCGAGCAGGGTGCCGATGTCCGCGGCTATTTTGCCTGGTCGCTGCTCGACAATTACGAATGGGCCGAGGGCTACAACAAGCGCTTCGGTATCGTCCATGTCGACTACGAGACGCAGCAGCGCACCCCCAAATCCTCCTACCGTGCCTTCCAGGGCATGCTGCACAACACACGGTGAAGTCGCCTTGCCTCGGTCGCGGCGGCTGGGTTAACTGGCTCCCACTTCACGGGAGCCAACCATGACCGCCACGTCGCTGATGACCGAGCCCAAGACGCCGGACGAAACCACGGTGGACCAGGACTGGTGGCGCGGCGCGGTGATCTACCAGATCTATCCGCGCTCCTTCCAGGACCAGAACGGTGACGGCGTCGGCGACCTTGTCGGCATTACCAGCCGGCTCGACTATGTCGCCGATCTGGGCGTCGACGCCATCTGGCTGTCGCCCGTCTTCACCTCGCCGATGAAGGATTTCGGCTACGACGTCTCCAACTACCGCGACATCGACCCCAGTTTCGGCACGCTGGAAGATTTCGACAACCTGGTGCGCAAGGCTCATTCGCTGGGCCTCAAGGTCATTATCGACCAGGTGATCTCCCACTCCTCCGACAAGCATGCCTGGTTCTCGGAAAGCCGGCAGTCGCGCACCAATGGCAAGGCCGACTGGTATGTCTGGGCCGACCCCAAGCCCGACGGTACACCACCCAATAACTGGCTCTCCATCTTCGGCGGTTCCGCCTGGCAGTGGGATTCCAGGCGCATGCAGTATTACCAGCACAATTTCCTGGTCTCCCAGCCTGACCTCAACTTCCACAGCGCCGAAGTTCAGGATGCGCTGCTGGCCGAAATGCGCTTCTGGCTGGAGCGCGGCGTCGACGGCTTCCGGCTCGATACCGTCAACTTTTACTTCTGCTCGCTGGGCTTCGAGAACAATCCGGTGGTGCGCCCCGACGATTTCAACGCCTCGACCGCCCCGGCGGTGAATCCCTATAATTTCCAGGAACATATCTACGACAAGTCGCGCCCGGAAAACCTCGCCTTCCTCAAGCGCCTGCGTGCCCTGATGGACGAATATCCCGGCCGCACCACAGTCGGCGAAATCGGCGACAGCCAGCACCAGCTCGAAATCATGGCCCAATACACTTCGGGCGATGACCATCTGCACATGGCCTATACCTTCGACTATCTCGGCGGCGAGTTCTCGGCCGAGCATTTCCGCACGTCCATCGCCGCCAGCGAGGCCGAAGCACCCGACGGCTGGATTTGCCTCGCCTTTTCCAACCACGACGTGGTGCGCCACGTCAGCCGCTGGGCCGTGCATGGGCAGGAAGCCGCCTTCACCCGCCTCGCCGCCACGCTGATCCTCACCATGCGCGGCTCGGTCTGCCTCTATCAGGGCGAGGAACTGGGTCTCAAGGAAGCCGAGCTGTCATTCTCCGACCTGGTCGATCCCTACGGCATCGAGTTCTGGCCCGAATTCAAGGGCCGCGATGGCTGCCGTACGCCCATGGTCTGGCAATCCCACGCCACCAATGGCGCCTTTTCCACGGCCAGCCGCACCTGGCTGCCGGTGCCGGCCGAGCACCTCACCCACGCCGTCGATACCCAGGACAATGTCCTCGGCTCGGTGCTCGAATTCTACCGGGCGATGCTGGTCTTCCGACGCGCCCACCCGGCTCTGGCCAAGGGCTCCATCCGCCTGCTCGATGCGCCCGGCAATATCCTGGCCTTCATCCGCGAGGACGGCGCCCAGCGCCTGCTCTGCGTTTTCAACATGGGCGAAACCGCCGTCGAGTTTGCCGTGCCGGCCGACCTCGTGCCCCACGATGCCGGCTGCCCCGGCGTCACCGCCGCCCCCATCGACGGCGAACTCGATCTCGAGCCGTTCGGGAGTTATGTGGGCCTGCTGTAGGTGCCACGCCCTCGTGGTTCGAGGCGCTGAAGAAGCGCACCTCACCATGAGGGCTACTGGGGCACCGCGTTTGCAGTAGCCCTCATGGTGAGGTGGGAGCGTAGCGACCCTCGAACCACGAGGGCGTGCCCCGATCTTCACCCCACATCCGGCAGCCTTGCCGCCACCAGATCCCGCGTCAGCCTGTGTTGTGGTTCGGCGAAGATTTGCGCCGGCTTGCCCTCTTCGACGATCCGGCCGGCATCCATCACCAGCACCCGGTCGGCCATGGCCCGCACCATGTCGAGATCGTGGCTGATAATGAGATAGGTCAGCCCGAAATCGGCCTGCAGCCGGGCCAGCAGCGCCAGCACTTCGCCGCGCACGGATACATCGAGCGCCGATACCGGCTCGTCCAGCACCAGGAGCTTGGGTCGAGTCACCAGCGCCCGGGCAATGGCCAGCCGCTGCCGCTGTCCGCCCGAGAATTCGTGCGGGTAGCGTGCCAGCATGCCGGTATCGAGCCCCACGGCCTCCACCGATTCCACCAGTCGTGCACGCGCCGTCTCCTGGCTTAATTCCGGCTCCAGCCGCAGCGGTTCGGCCAGGGAGGCGGCGATGGTCAGCCGGGGATTGAAGCTGCCGAACGGATCCTGGAACACCAGCGACACGTCGCGCCGTAGCGCGTTGGGCAGATCCGAGCCGTGATAGGCCGTGCCCGCCAGCCGAACCTCGCCCGCCGTGGCCCGGTCCAGCCCGACGACGATCTTGGCCAGCGTGGTCTTGCCGCAGCCCGAGGGCCCGACCAGCGCAAGGCATTCGGCGCTGGCAATGGAGAAGCGCACATCGTCCACCGCCCGCAGCGGCTTATCGGCCCAGAACAGCATGCCGCCCTGCCGGTAATCCCGCGTCACGCCATCGACTTCGAGCAGCGTGCTGCCGATCGGCGGGCGCAACAAGGGCTGCACATCGAAGCGCGAGGCGGCAACCAGCTTTTGCGTATAGGGCTGTTTTGGCGCCGAAAAGACGCTTGTTGCCTGCCCCGTTTCGACCAGCTTGCCCCGATGCATCACCGCCACCCGGTTGCACAAGGCGCCGACGGCCTTGAGGTCATGGCTGATGAACAGCAGCGCCATCTGCCGCCGCGTGCAGATATCGGCGATCAGGTCGAGCACCTTGCGCTGGGTGATGAGATCGAGCGCCGAAGTGGGCTCATCCGCGATAAGAATGTCTGGCCGGCCAGCCAGCGCCATGGCGATCATCACGCGCTGCCGCTGCCCACCCGAAAGCTGGTGCGGAAAGCGGTCGCCATGCTTGAGCTCCAGCCCCACTTCCTTGAGCAGGTAGGGCACTTCGATCTGCGTCGCGCCATGGGAGGTATCGAGGTGGATGCTCTCCTCGATCTGGTCATTGACCCGCATCAGCGGATTGAGCGCGGTCATTGGCTCCTGGAACACCATGCCGACGCGCTTGCCGCGCAGCCGCGCCATTGCGCGCTCAGAAACGGGCAGGGGCACCCCATCGAGGCTGATGCTGCCCCTCATTGCCGCGCCTTCGGGCAACAGGCCGGTGACCGCGAGCGCCGTCAGCGTCTTGCCCGAGCCGCTTTCCCCGATAATGCCGAAGCGTTCGCCGCGCTGTAGCGAGAAACTCACATCGCTGACCACCTCGGCATCCCCGAACCGCACCGAAAGTCCGGAAACTTCAAGCAAGGACATTGGGATTTCCCTGCCGCAGGCGTGGATCGATGGCATCGCGCAGCCCGTCGCCGGCAATGTTGAGCGCGATGACGATGAGCACGATGCACAACCCCGGCACCATGGTCAGCCACGGATGGATCAGGAACACGCTTTGCGCGTCCTTCAGCATCAGCCCCAGGCTCGTCTCGGGGGGCTGCGTGCCCAGCCCGATATAGGAGAGCCCGGCTTCCGACAGGATGCCCAGTGACATCTGGATCGTGCCCTGAACGATGATAAGGCTCATCACGTTGGGCAGCAGGTGACGCCAGGCGATCAGCATATTGCCCAGCCCCGCCAGCCGCCCGGCCGCCACGAAGTCGAGCGTGGCGATGCTGAGGGCGCCGCCCCGCGCCACCCGGGCGAAGACCGGGATATTGAAGATGCCGATGGCGACGATGGCATTGACGGCACCCGGCCCGATCAGCGTGGTGATGAGAATGGCGGCGATCACGGCCGGAAAGGCGAAGACGAAATCGGTGAGCCGCAGCACCAGCCATTCGACTGGCCCGCCCCAGGCCGCGGCCGCCAGCCCCAGCGGCACCCCGACGCCGACGCCGATGGCCATGGCCACCGCCGCGACGAGAAAGCTCGTCCAGGTGCCCGCCATGATCAGGCTCAGCATGTCGCGTCCCAGATTGTCGGTGCCCAGCCAATGGGCGGCACTCGGCGCGAGGAAACGGCGGGGGATGTCGATCTGCGCGATAGGATAGGGCGTCCACACCAGCGACAACAGCCCGATGGCGAGAAAGAGCAGCGTCGCGACGAGCCCGATCACCAGGCTGGGATGGCTGAGCAGGCGCTTCACGGCGTGCTCCTTTCCCGCAGGCGCGGATCGACCAGCGCATAGGCGATATCGGTGAGCAGCATCGTCGCCGTCACGGTGACGATGAGGATGATGGTTGCCCCGCGCACCAGGATCAGGTCGCGCTCGGAAATGGCGGTATAGATCAGCCGGCCCAGCCCCGGCAGGTAGAACACGTTCTCGACGATGATGGTGCCGGCGACCAGATAGGCGAATTGCAGCCCCAGAATGGTCAGGACCGGCAGCAGCGCATTGCGCACGCCATGCCGCCACACCGCTTCGCCCATGGTCAGGCCCTTGGCGCGGGCGGTGCGGATATAGTCCTGCCCCGTCACATCGACCAGGGCCGTGCGCATCACCCGCGCCAGGATCGACGCCTGCGGCAGGGCCAGCGCCAGGCTGGGCAGGATCAGCCCGCGCAACGACGCCCAGCCATCCTCGTTCCACGGGGTGAAGCCACCCGGCGGCAGCCAGCGCAGGCCCACGGCAAAGACCAGCGTCAGCAGCATGCCGAACCAGAAATTGGGAATGGCCACCCCGGTCTGCGCCGTGACCATGATGGCCGTATCCAGAAGCTTGCCCCGCCGCCGCGCCGCGAGGATCCCCAGCGGCAGTCCGACCACGATGGAAATGACCATGGCGAAAATGCTGAGTGGCAGCGTGACCGCCAGCCGGGCCCAGATCAGTTCGGCCACCGGCGCGCGCTGGGTATAGCTCATGCCGAAATCGCCCTGCAGCATGCCCCAGACCCAGCTCACGAAGCGCTCGGGCGCCGGCACGTCGAGCCCCATCTGCACCCGCAGCCGTGCCACCGAGTCGGGCGTGGCATTGATGCCGAGAATGAACTGCGCCGGATCGCCCGGCAGCAGGTCGAGCAGCCAGAAGATGACGAGGGCTGCGACGAGAAGTGTCGCGGCAAAGCCGAGGAAGCGGCGGAGGGTGAAGAGGATCATGGGGACATCGGTCCCGGCTCAGGCGCCTCTTTCCTTCTCCCCTTGAGGGAGAAGGTGCCCGAAGGGCGGATGAGGGGTCCTGCGCCATCCTGCTGCCCTGAAGCATGGGAGAGCGCAGAACCCCTCACCCGGAAACCCGCTGGACGCGGATTTCCACCCTCTCCCTCAAGGGGAGAGGGTGAGTACGCCGCTAGATGCTCGAAATATCGAACGTCACTCAGTCCAGGCGATATCCCGCAGCACCAGCCCTTCGATCGGCGAATTCTGCCACATGCCGGTAAGCTTGGCATTCCACACCCCGGTCTGCGCCAGCTCGAACAGGTAGCCGTTGACGGCATCCCTGGCGAGAATAGTCTGCGCCTCGATGGCCAGCTCTTTGCGCTTGGCTTCATCCACCGTGCCGTTGAGGGTTTTGATAAGCGCCTGGAATTCGGGATTGTCATAGCCGAAGTAGTAATCGGGGTTGGCATAATTGCCAATGTCGAACGGCTCCACATGGCTGACGATGGAGAGGTCGAAGTCCTTGTTGGCATAGACATCTTCCAGCCACTGCGCCCATTCTACGTTGATCAGTTCCAGCTTGATGCCCACCGCCGCGAACTGGCTGGCAATGATCTGCCCCGAAGTGCGGGCATAGGCCACCGGCGGCAGCTTCAGCGTGGCGCTGAACCCGTCGGGATAACCGGCTTCCGCCAGCAGCGCCTTGGCCGCTTCCGGGTCATAGGGATAGGTGCCCGTCAGGTCGACATAATAGGGATTGTGCGGCGCGAAGGGCGCGCCGATCGGCGTACCATAGCCATTGGTGGTGCCATCGATGATCGCCTGGCGGTCCAGCGCATGCGCCATGGCCTGGCGCACCTTGAGGTTGTCGAAGGGCGGGCGCTTGTTGTTGGTCGAGAGGATGGTCTCGCCCTCGGTCGTGCCCACCAGCACCTTGAATTGCGGATTGTTTTCGAACACCGCCAGCGCTTCGGTGGCGAAATTGTTGGTGCCGTCGATATCGCCGGCCAGCAGCGCATTGGTTAGCGTCGCGGTGTCGCTGATGAACACGTAGCTCGCCTTGGTCAGGTGCGCCGGCGCCCCCCAATAGGGGCCATAGGCCTCCAGCACCACCCGGCTGCCCTTGTCCCACTGCACGAAGGCGAAGGGGCCGGTGCCGATGGGGTCGTTGGCATTGTTGTCGGCGCTTTCCGGCGCCACGATGACCGCATCGCCACGGCCGAGATCGAACAGGAAGCGGCCGATCTGCCGGTCGAGCGTGAATGCGATGGTCAGCGGGTCGATAATGGTGATGCCGGTGATCGGCTCATAGAATTCGCGATGCGCGTTGACGCTGTCTTCGCTGAGGATGCGGTCGAAGGTGAACTTGACGTCTTCGGCATCGAACGTGGTGCCGTCATGGAAGGTCACCCCGTCATGCAGCTTGAACGTATAGGTCAGCCCATCCTCGGAAATGGTCCAGGAGTCGGCCAGTCCTGGCTGCACCGCGCCATTCTGGTCGATGCGGGTGAGACCCTCGAACACGTTCTGGTAGACCACGATGTCGATGGCCTCGGCAGCGCCTGCCGTCGGGTCGAGCGCCGGTGGCTCCAGCGCCACGCCGATCCGCACTTCGGTCGGCTGCGCCATGGCCATGCCGGCCAATGCCGAGCTCAGCGCCAGCGCCACGCCGAAAGCCTTCAACGTCTTGTTCATAGGATAACTCCCAATTATGGCGGCAGCACCGCCAGTCGGTCCGCGGCCGGTCATCCGGCATCGTCGAACCCCGCCGGCGCATGAGGCTCCGGCTCCCATGGCGCGAGATATATGGGATCGCCACTAACATGGCAGCATGCCGCCTTGTTATACTTTCCTACGATCGCCCAGCCGCGTAGCAAGAATGACCGGGATCAGCCCCGCCAGCACGATAAACAAGGCAGGCAGCGCCGCTTGAGCAAAAAGTCCGACATTTGCCCGTGCATAAACCACCGTCGCCAGCGTATCGATACCGAGCGGCCGCAGCAGCAGCGTGGCCGGCAGTTCCTTGATGATCTCGACAAAGACCAGCGTCGCCGCGCTCAGCAAAGCCGGCATCAGCGTCGGCAAATCCACTCGCAGCAGCAGTCCCACCCCGCGCGCGCCCAGCACCCGCCCGGCATGCAGCATGGAATCGCCGCGTTTCTTCATCGCCGCATCGATGGTCGAATGACTGACGGCGAGAAAGCGTATGGCGTAGACATAGAGCAGGGCCGCCATCGATCCTGACAATATGAGGCCCGGCCGCCAGTCCCATAGCGCCATGGTCATGCGGTTGAACCACAGGTCGGCCTGCCCGAGCGGTTGCAGCAGCCCCAGCGCCAGCACCGTGCCGGGAATGGCATAGCCCAGCGTGGCCAGCCGGATCGCGCTGCGGGCGCCGGCCCCGGAGCGATGCGCCAGCTTGGCCGCCGCCAGCCCGACAAGCACGGTGATCAATGCCCCCAGCCCCGCCAGGGTGAGCGTCGGCACCAAGGCAGCAACGGTCATGGCAATGGTTTCGGGCAGCAGCACGCGGAATGCCGAATAGGTCAGCTGCCCCACCGGAATACCGAAGCCCAGCGCCAGCAGCGCGAGGCAGAAGCCGAACGCCGCCCAGCGCTGCCCGCCCAGCAGCGCCTCGCGGGCCGGCGGCACCCGGCTGTCGCGATGGGCAAGATAGACCCGGTCGCGCCGCGCCCGCTGCTCGGCGGCGATCAGCAGGCCGATGACCAGCACCACCGTCACCGCCAGTTGCGCCGCGCCGCCGAAATCGGAACGGTTGATCCAGGTCGAATAGATGATGGCGGTGATCGCATTGATGCCGAAATACTGCACGGCGCCCAGGTCGTTGACGACTTCCATCATCGCCAGCGTCACCCCCACCACCAGGGCCGGTCGCGACAGCGGCAACGTCACCGCGAAAAAGGTCCGCATGCCGCCGGCGCCCAGCGTGCGGGCTGCGATATTGAGGCTGGCCGACTGCATGAGGAAGAAGGCCCGGCAGGCCACGTAGACATAGGGATAGAGCACGCTGGACAGCACGATCACCGCGCCCCAGTCGCTGCGGATATCGGGAAACCAGTAATCCTTGACCGATGTTGCTCCATTGACCGCGCGCAGGGCAGTCTGCAGCGGCCCGGTGAAATCGAGGAACTCGACATAGGTATAGGCCGCCAGATAGGTCGGCACCGCCAGCGGCACCACCAGCGCCCAGTCGAACATCCGGCGCAGCGGAAATTCATAATGCGTCACCAGCCAGGCGGCGATCATCCCCGCTGAACCGGTGACGATGCCGACCAGCACCATGAGCTGGATCGTGTCGCGCAATGCGGTCGGCAACATCGTCGCCGCCAGCCCGTTGCTGCCCGAGCCCAGCGCCGCCGCGGCCGACCACAGCAGCCAGCCGATCGGCAGGCCCATCACCGCCACCAGCAGCAGCGGCAGGGTTAGCCCGCCGCCGTTCGTGCTCTTTGCTGTTTCACGGGCCGTCAAATAACCACCATGTCATTCCGGCGAAGGCCGCAACCCATCCTGTGGGGCAATCCTAGTCCTGCGGGCCTTCGTCGAACCGGGTCTCGTCGACCAGTGCCGCCGCTTCCTTGCGATGCGCCGCGATCTCGACCATTGGCGTGGTGTCAGCCGTCAGCACGCCCCAGCTCGCCACCAGCTCCGACGGCTCGACGCTCTCGACGACCGGAAATTCGTAATTGCCGCTGGCATAAAGATGCTGGGCCTCGTCCGACAGCAGGAAGGCCACCAGCTTGTCGGCATTGGCCTTGTTGGGTGCATATTTGGCGACCACGGCACCCGAGAGATTGACCTGCGTGCCGTCCCCGTCGGCGTCCGGATAGATGATCCGGGCCGAGGCGGCCCACTCTTTCTGTTCGGGCTCGGCATCATTGGTCAGCATCAGGCCCATGTAATAGGTATTGCCGATGGCCAGATCGCAGCTGCCGTCGAAGATGGCCTTGACCTGGTCGCGGTCTGCCCCGGTTGGGGCGTGGTTGAGATTGTCCCGCACCCCGGTCAGCCAGTCGCGCGTCTGCTCGACACCCCAATGGGCGATGCGCGTGGCGATCAGCCCGATATTGTAGGCATGCAGGCCCGACCGGGTGCAGAGGCGCCCCTTCCATTCAGGTCCGGCAATGTCCTCGTAGGTCAGCGCTGTTTCCGTCACTCGGTCGACCGAGGCGTAGAATACCCGCGCCCGCAGCGACAGCGCCACCCATTGCCCGTCCGGGTCGTGATACTGGTCGGGCACGCGCGCCAGCGTCTCGCCGGCAATGGCCTGCGTGATGCCCAGTTCCTTGGCATTGGCCAGATTGCCAATATCGACGGTGACGATCACGTCGGCCGGCGACAGCTCACCTTCCGCAGCCACGCGCTCGATCAACCCGTCGGCGGCGAACAGGACATTGGTGCGGATGCCGGTTTCTTCGGTGAAGCGGTCGAGCAGCGGCTGGATCAGGCCGGGTTCGCGATATGTATAGACGTTGACGGCGTCACTCTGCGCCAGCGCCGGGGCGCCGCTGGCGAGTGCCAGTATCACCGCCGCACAAAGGATGCCTCGCCGACCTGCCATGACCGTTTCTCCTACTCGTCCGCGCGTTGTGGCGCTGGTCGCAGGCACTGTCAATAAAATCGAGGTTCGCAGTCAGCTTATTCGCCGGTCTCGGGCACTGGCGTCGCGCGCTCGACCAGGTCGGAGGGGATGACCAGCGTGAACAGCATGCCCTGTTCCCCCGCCGGATCGACCGACAGCGAGAAGGCGTTGACCGCCAGCAGCGACCGCGTCAGCGCCAGCCCGACACTCGAACGCACTGGGGTCATGAGCTGGCCATCCTTGCCCACGCCGTCGCGGAACACCACGAAGCGTTCGGCCATATCAACCGCATTGGTCGAGCTGTCCCGCACATGCACGGATATGCCGCCCTCGTCCTCGCGCTGTGCCGAGATCACCACGGCCCCGCCGGTCGGCGTCTGGTCGATGGCGCTGGCCAACAGGTTCAGCACCGCCTGCGCCAGCGACGCCCGGTCGGCGGTGATGCGTGGCAGGCTTTCGGAAATGGCATTGCGCACGATGACGCGGGCGCCGCTCGCCTGCTGGCGGATGCGGACCACGCAGCTTTCGAGCAGTCCGGTCAGTTCGATACTGGCCCTTTGCGGCAGGTAGCGCCCGTCGCGCAGCCGCGCATAGTCGTCCAGCTCATCCACCAGCGCGGCGATTTCGTGGCCGGCGGTGGTGATGTCCTGCGCGTAGCTCTCATAGCGCTCGTTCTGCAACGCGCCGAAAGCCTCCGAGCGGATTAGGTCGGAAAAGCCGATAATGGTGTTGAGCGGCCGCCGCACCCCGCGGCTGATGCGGGCCAGCAAAGCCGGGTCGACATCGGAATACCCGCTGAGGCGCGGCGGCGCCGGCTCGCGGGCCCGGATGAAGCCGAAATAGCCGGTCACCACCCCCGCCTGGCCCTGGGCAAAGAGAATGACTTCTGCCGCTCCGGAAGCCGAGCGCAGGGTCAGGCAGGGGCGGGCGGTTTCGGCAAACCGCGCCGGCCGCTCCAGGAATTCGCGCAGCGCCTCGACGTCGCCGTTCGCCACCAGCGACGACAGGGCCTTGCCTTCCAGCATGCCATCGATCCGCAGCAATCCGGCGCTGCGCGGGGTGACGGCGCTGATGACGCCGGCCCGCGTGGCTTCGAAAAAGCCATCGCCGCGCATATCGGCAAAGGTTTGGGCAAACGCGCTGACCGCTGCCTCATGGCCGGTGCGGACCTCGGTGGTGCTCGCCGACAGCATCAGGGCAGGACGGCCCTGCCACGAAATGGACTGCAGGCGCGCCGTGACCGGCACCAGCGTTCCATCGCGCTGCATCAGGTGATTGACCGGGCCGGCATCCTGCCCCTCGTCGGGGCCCGCCGCTGGGAACACCGCCGCCAGGCCAGCCGCGCGCAGGCTCTCGACCGATTCATAGCCCACCATTTCGGTGATAGCGCGATTGGCGAACAAGACCTGCTGGTCGCGGAACACCAATATGCCCAGCGGCAGCCGGTTGAGCACCAGCGTTTCCCCGCCCAGGTTGATCAGCGCGCCGCTGCTGCGCGGCTGCTCCACCGGCAGCTTGGGCGGCTGCGACTGCTCACCCACCCGATCGTTGAGGATGCGCGACAGCTCGTCGAAATTGTAGCGCGATACGCGCTCGACCGCTTCCGCATCGGGTTCGACAATCGGCGGGGGCGCCAGCTCGGCCATCTCGCGGGCCAGCCGCTCGATGCCATCTTCTGCGGCCACGGGTTCGGCCGCCTGCGTCTCCGGCTCGGCATCGAGCGCCGCCACGTTGGCAAGGTCCGCCTCGGCCTCGTCCTGCTCCGCCTCGCCATCTGCCAATTCGGTCTCTGCCGCCGCGAAGCCGCGCCCCGTGACCTTGAACAGCGTATTGGTTGCAGCCTCGGGCAGCGGTTCCGGTTCCGTCGTCCCCGCTGATGGCGGGGCGTCGTCGGCCTCGGTCAGCGGCGTGAACAGCGCCTCGTCGGCGGCAAGCCGGTCGACCAGCCGGCTCAATCGGCTCGCCACCGGCTCGACGCTCTCGGGTTCCATGGCTGGTGTCGGCTCGTCATCGGCCACCGGGGCGAGGCCGCCGTCATGCTCGGCGTCGTGCCAGTTTTCCAGCTCGCGCGCATAGGCATTTTCGTCGTCGGCGATCAGCTCGCCCACCGTATCCAGCGGCGGCTCGGACAGGTCCACATTCGGCTCGGCCAGCGCGTCCTGCGCCGCGGCAAGATCATCCGTGGGGGCAGGCGGCTTGGTGCCGGCGTCAGCCGGTGCCTCCGCGGCAGCCAGTATCTCGGGCGCGATCGGGTCTACGCCGACGATCAGCAGCACTGTCTGTCCTTCCTGCCAGGTCAGCGGCGTCGTCGCGCAGGTGCTGGAAGCGGGCTTGTCGCCGGCGATGAACTGAATGCGCGCCAGGCTGGTTCGCCCGATAGAACCAAGCCGGATATTACGGGCGACCTGCCCCTTGATTGGCACTGCGGCCGGTGCCGGCTTCAAGCCATGCTTCTTGAGCTTGGCCAGGAACAGCGTTGCGGCGGCGTTCTGCCAGACCAGCACCTGGCCATCCTGCGACCACAGCCAGGCCGGCCGCGAATCCTCGGCATGCTGCTGCACGCGGCGGGCGCTCGGCGATGTGATCCAGTCAGCATCCATCTACGATCAAGTCTCTCCGTTCCGGATGCGGCCGGGTTTCCCGTCCCATTCCGGTACAAATTGTGCCCGGACGCTTAGCTTTTCTTCAATATAGGGTGCGTTCCCCAGGGTCCAGTGCGGCGCAGCGGCAGGCCTGGCACTTTAGGCGGGATGGTTAAACCGGAGCCGCCATGCGCCCCGTCATCCATGGGCAAAATCGGTGCTTGTCATCCCGGGATTCTCGACCTATGTTCCGCCCGCTTTCGGGACGGGCGTTTCGCCATCCCTCGCAGAGCCTTTGCCGCCTTAGCTCAGTTGGTTAGAGCGCTAGATTGTGGATCTAGAGGTCCCCCGTTCAATCCGGGGAGGCGGTACCAAATTCCCAAGAAAATCCGGCCTTCTCCGCGTGTAGCACGGCTGTCGTTAAAGAGCCGTGCTACAGGTTCTGGCTCAATTCCATTTCGGCGCCGTGGCCGGCATCGGCCTAGTATACAACTGCTGGAACCCTAGTTTTCCCTTGGACAGGCCTTCCGCCGAACCCAGTCCAGGCAGGACGGCGACGCCCCAGGCGTCCGTCAATGCAATGAAAATCCACATCGAAACGCCTATAGACCTTTTTCCTGCCTTTTGGACCTGATCGCCTGTTGCTCCGATGTGAGGCGAAAAATGACGATACGCGGATATCTTTCCGGATCTGCCATAGCTTGGGCCGGCTGGCTGCTATCGCCGGTCGACTTCAAGGGGTACTGGCACGTTACCCGCATGGCTGGTCGGGTAGCGAGCGCAACTGACTATCGGGTCATCCGAATTGGCCAGCGCAGCTGCTTCAAAATTTCACTGAGAGACCCATATTGGGCGCGGTTGGTGAGCTCATCCTATGATTACGAGCCGGAAATTGCATGGGCCTTTCGCAACTTTCGCAAAAGTAGAGAGAGCCTTGCCTTCATCGATTGCGGTGCGAATTTCGGCTACTGGAGCTTACTGGCGCGAGAAATATACCCGAAGGCCGACGTCATCTCTGTCGAGGCCAACCCGGATACTTTTGAGAAGCTGGAGGAAAATCTGGCAATAAACAAATCACCAGCGATAGCCATCAATGCCGCTGTCTATGACAAAGCCGGCGAGATTGTCATGATCGAGACGCATGACGACAATCACGCGGGTTCTCATATCGGTGTCGCCGGTGAATCACCGATTGCGACAACCACAATCGACGACCTCGTCAAAAAACACTGCCGCCATGCGCAGACTGTCATCGTCAAGCTCGATGTCGAAGGGGTGGAAATGGAGGCGATGCGCGGCGCAACCGACGTGATCGCCGCGCGCGATGTTGCGTTCCTTTACGAAGACCATGGCAGCGACCCCCACAGTGTGACAACGGGATGCGTCATCGAAGAGCTTGGCCTGCGGGTCTATTTCGTCGACAGGGACGGCTTTCGCCCCGTGGCATCTGCGAAGGAAGCATCAGCGCTCAAGACCAACCCAAAATACGGGTACAACTTCGTCGCACTGAGCCCTCGCTGCACGATGATCACGTGAGCTAGATAGCCTGCCCGAAATGCCCTAAAGCGCCAGCCGCAATTGCGCCAGCTGGTTCGCGATCTGCGTAAACACGTCGATCAGGTCGCTTGGGTCCTCGGGGAAGAAATAATAGCCGTCACCCGAAGAGCAGGATTCGAGCATGTCGCGCGTGGCCTGGCTGGGGGGATTGAGGCCGATCGTATAGACGCGGATGCCCTCGGCCTTGGCATTGTTGCAGGTGGCGACGGTCTTCTCGTCCATCGTCTCGGACATATCCGCCTTGCTGTTGTGGGCGTTGTATTCGTTCTCGTTGCCGATGATGCCATCGGTGTCCGGCAGGCGGCCATCCTTGCGGAAACCCCAGGAATAATAGATGCCCGTGCCGTTCCAGGTGTCGCTGTAGCTGCGATAGTCCGGTTCGTTGAAGCCGTCGGTCATGAGGATCATGACTTTCGATACCGCCCCTGACGAATAGGGCGCCGCCTGCGTCAGCGGCTCGGTGCTCGAAAGGGCGTGATAGCCCCATATCGCGCCTTGCTGGATATTGGTCCCGCCATCCGCATTCATGGCATTGATACGGGCCAGCACGTTGTCGACATTGTCGGTCAGCGGCAGCACCGAGATCGAGGGACAATAGGCGTTTGGGCCCGAATTCTTGCTGTCTGATACGGTCACGCCATTATACTTGCACAGCCGTTCCTGCAGTTCTTGCTGAGTCAGCAGGCTGTAGGTGGTGGTCGTCGTCAGCGTGGTGCCGGATTGGTCCGTGTTGGGGCCGCTCAGGACAACGCCATTCGCCGGGACGCAGGAGGCCGCGGGCGTCGTCGTGGTCGATCCGACCTTCTTGGTATAGGTACTCGTAGTGGCCCCCGAACAGGTCCATCCACTCCACCAGGAATAGCTGCAATTCTTGCGCACCGTCTTTTCGGTGCAGGTTTTGACCTGGCATGTGCCGCCGGTGTCGCTCAGGTAGCTGTTGTAGTTTCCGCTCGCCGTATCGGGCGAGAACATCGGCGTGAACAGCGCCGCGGTGGTCGTGGGCGGCGTGTCGTCCGTATCGTGGGGCGCCCGCCTGGCCTCGACACATCCCCGCCACGACGTGCCCGTCTGCGTGAACAGCGTCTTGCGGTTGACCGGGCCTGCAAAGGGCGTCGAAGCATTGTCGTCGCTGTCGAAATTCAGCTGCGAGATGCTGTTCTGCCCGGTCCAGTCGAGCCAGGTGGCGTTTGAAAATTGCGTACCGATATTCACCATCATGGTGAAAGGGACGATGCCGATCTTCACATTGTCCTGGGCTTCGGCGTCATCTGCTTCGTCGCAATCTTCATCGACCTCGCCGTAGAACATGATCCGCGTCGCGCAACGCGCCGCTTCCTTGAGATAGCTCATGCGGTTGTAGCTGGCCATGGAGCCCGAATTGTCCAGCACCATGGCCACTTCGAGCTTGAGCATCTTGCGTGTCGCCTTCGCCTGCACGGACGCGCTCAGCGCTGGAACGCCCACCAGCGACACGAACATGGTCGGCATGGTGAATTCGGCATGCAGATAAAGCGAGCCATCGGGGACGCTGGTTTCGATCCCATCGACCCTGGCGTCGATGCGGGCGTCGCCGATCCGGTCAAGCACGATGGCCTCGGCCTGCGCGCGCACCGTCTCCTCGTTGTAGCTCGCCTTGAAAATCTGCGGCTGCAGCGCCAGCGCCGCGGCATCGAGGGCGACCTGTGCGCGGCTTCTTGCCTGCTGCAGCGCCACATAGTCCACGCCCGCGCCGCCCAGCGCGATCAGCACGATGGCCATGAGGCCGAACAATACGGCGAACACGCCGCTTTCATCACGCCCGAAACGGCCGACCAGTGCTAGGAATCGATACATGACGCGGGGCACTCATGGGTTCTCCGCCCCTTGCGAGGCACCCCGACTGTCGTGGAAAATCCTTATTAAAGGACCACCACCTTCGTATAAAGTTGGACGCGTTCGTAGAGATCGATCACATCTGCGTTGGTCATGCGGATGCAGCCCGACGATACATTCTGCCCGATGCTCCAAGGCTCGGTGGTGCCGTGGATGCGATAAAGCGTCGAGCCGATATAGAGCGCCCGTGCGCCCAGCGGGTTGTTCGGGCCGCCTTCCATGTGGCGCGGCAGTTCGGGCCGGCGCTTCAGCATTTCGGCCGGCGGCGTCCAGCCCGGCCACTCGGCCTTGCGGGTGATCTGGTGCGTGCCGCTCCATTCGAAGCCGTCCTTGGCGACACCGATGCCGTAGCGCAGCGCCCGGCCGCCCCCGAGCACGAAGTAGAGGAAATGCGCCTGGGTATCGACGACGAGGGTGCCGCTGCGCTCGCTGGTGGAATATTGCACCACCTGCCGCAGATAGATCGGGTTGACCTGCATGTTGGCCTGCAGCGCCAGGGCGTGTCGCGGCGTGCCTTGGGTGATGGTGATGCCCGGCGGCGGGGCGAAGCGCCAGCCCGGCTGCAGCCCGGCCGCCTGGACCGGCAACAGCGTCGATAGCGAAACCAGCAATGCCAGCAAGCTCTTGCCGACGGTCTTCATCCCGATCATGGCAGCATCCACATTCCGCCGGCGAGATGCCGGCTTGGGCTGCAACACTGGGGCAAAATGGCCAATATGCCGTGAACCGGTATGGTTAAGCCATTGATCCAACTGTTGGTTAGCGGAATCTGAAAGACTGCGACGCGCTTTAGAGGAACACCGCGTCGCTGCCGGCGACCCGCGCCGCGTCGCCCAGCACCCGGCCCAAGGCGGTCCCCAACTGGTCGGTCGAAAACGGCTTCACCAGCACTTCATTGACACCCAGCTGCCGGGCACGGGCGATATTTTCCCGGCTGGCATAGGCCGTCATAAGGATCACCGGCGTCTGCGAGGCCGCGCCGAACCGTGGGTCGCGCAGCATGGTCATTACGCCCGCGCCGCTGACATCGGGCATGTACCAGTCTATCAGCACAAGATCGAATGGTTCGCTCATCAGGGCGAGGATCGCTGCGGCGCCGCCATCGGCCTCCACCACTTCGCCGACGCCCAGCTTCTTGAGGCCGGCCGCCGAAATGGCGCGCGCATAGGCATTGTCGTCCGTTACCAGAGCTCGCAAGCGTCCCGGAATGATCACGGCAAGCGTCCTTGAAAACTGCACCGCTTCAAGCCACGGCGGCTGGTCGTCTCAAAGTCTTTCGTCAAATATGTATTGCCGCGATTCCAATCGGATGAGCGGCGCTCTAAGCAATTCTACGTCCTCGATAGTGAAAGTGTGTTGCCCATGTCAATTGAGTCGGTCGCCGATGGCCTGCCGCGCTGCCCCTGGGCCGGCGACGATGCGCTCTACCGCCACTATCACGATCGCGAATGGGGCCGCCCGGTCACCTCGGACACGCGGCTGTTCGAGAAGATTTGCCTCGAAGGCTTCCAGTCGGGCCTGTCCTGGATCACCATCCTGCGCAAGCGCGAACGCTTCCGCGAGGTCTTCCACGGCTTCGACATCGCCAAGGTAGCGGCCATGGATGAAACCGATATCGAGCGCCTGTTGCTCGATCCCGGTATCATCCGCCATCGCGGCAAGATCGCCGCCACCATCAACAATGCCCGCCGCACCATCGCCATCCAGCGCGAATTCGGCTCGCTCGCCGCCTATGTCTGGCGCTTCGAGACCCGGCCGGAGCATCGTCCCGATGACCTGAGCTGGGAGAACCTGCGCCGCCTCGCGCAGACCGAGGCCTCCATCCGCCTCAGCAAGGATTTGCGCAAGCGCGGCTTCAATTTCGTCGGCCCCACCACCTGCTACGCCTTCATGCAGGCCATGGGCCTGGTCAACGACCATATCGAGGGTTGCTTCTGCCGCGGCGAGGTCGAGGCCGAACGTAACGCACTGGTGCGCCCAACGCGCTAGCCTGTTGCTTTCGCGCAACAATTCGACCCGTGTGCGACAACCCGCCACATCATCGCTTGCGGATCACGAAATCGCGAGCTAGAAGCCAATCGTCCACCAACACCAGCCCAAGAGGAGGCAACTGCATGACCACTGTATTTGAACTCCGCCAGGGGCCAATTGCGCGACATCACCACCAGGCCTGACGCCCGGTCTTTGTCGCCCTCGGCGCGCTTCGTGCCTTCGGACACTCCTAGCCTTCCCATCGTGATGTTCTGATCCGGGTCGCCCCGCGTCCGGATTCCGCTTCATCCACCCAACCCAACAGAGGCCGGTCCGCGTTCTGACGCGCCCGGAAGCCATCATGTCTTACAATACCCTGCCCGAGGGCAGCATCGTTCTGCGCCTTGAATTCTCCATCGCCGATGCCGTGCATCAGCGTGGCCTGCTTGCCGTCATCGCCACGGCGATCAGTGCCTGGTGGAACCGTCCGCGGCTGCCGGACAACCTGCCGGCCCATCTTCGGGCCGATCTCGGCCTGCCGCCCGATTCAATCGGCGCCCATTGGCTGGACGTTTCGCCCAATCCCCGCTTTCCGGACCCGTTGCGGAGACCAGGAATGTAAGGGCAGGGGAGACCGGGTCTTGCCCTGCTTCCCTCCCTGTCGGCTACCAATCCATCAGTCTGTGTCCCTCCCCCTTGTGGGGAGGGAGAGCGAGATAGGACTTAGCCCTTGCTAAGTCCGTGATCGAGCCGGGTGGGGGTATGGTCCCGCAAACCGGTGCGTGTGACACCCCCACCCTTGGTCCCTCCCCACAAGGGGGAGGGAGACGACTGCCGATTCAGCGCGACCGATGCCCCACCCACCTGTTGTCTCAACCACCCCGATCCGCTAACAACGGCGCAACTCCGAGGCTGCCTAGATGACCGAAAAGACCAGACTGATCGCCCCGCGCCTGCCGCGCGGCTTCGAGGATCGCACGCCCGGCGAAATCGCCGCGGTGGGCGCCATGATCGACAAGATCAGGAAAGTCTACGAGCGCTATGGCTTCGATCCGGTCGAAACTCCGCTGTTTGAATATACCGAGACCCTGGGAAAATTCCTGCCCGATACCGACCGGCCCAATGCCGGCGTCTTCTCCCTGCAAGATGATGACGAGCAGTGGATGAGCCTGCGCTACGATCTCACCGCGCCGCTCGCCCGCTATTTCGCCGAAAATTTCGAGACCCTGCCCAAGCCCTACCGCTCCTATCGGCAAGGCTACGTCTTCCGCAACGAAAAGCCCGGCCCCGGCCGCTTCCGCCAGTTCATGCAGTTCGACGCCGACACCGTCGGGGCAGGGGGCCCGGAAGCCGACGCCGAAATGTGCATGATGATGGCCGACGTCATGGATGCGCTGGGGCTCGCGGGGAAGTACGTCGTTCGTGTGAACAACCGCAAGGTGTTGGACGGCGTCCTCGCCACGGCGGGCGTCACGTCAGACGAACAGAAGCTCACCGTGCTTCGCGCCATCGACAAGCTCGACAAGTTCGGTACCGAAGGCGTCAAGCTCCTGCTCGGCGCCGGCCGCAAGGACGAAAGCGGCGATTTCACCAAGGGCGCCGGCCTCACCCCGGCCCAGATCGAACCCATCCTCGCCTATGTCGATAGCGGCATGCCCGCCTCCGGCGTGGAGCGCGGCAGCAATGCCCATGTCGTTGCAACCATCAACACTTTGGCCGGCCTCATCGGTGGGTCCGAAACCGGTCTTGCCGGTGTGCAGGAACTGGCTTCCATCTTCGGCCTCGTCAGCGCTGCCGGCTTCGGTGGTCGCGTCATTCTCGACCCCTCCGTCGTCCGCGGCCTCGAATATTACACCGGCCCGGTCTTCGAGATTGAACTGACCTTCAAGGTGCAGAACGAAAAGGGCCAGGACGTGGTGTTTGGTTCCGTCGGCGGCGGTGGCCGTTATGACGGCCTCGTTTCCCGCTTCCGTCGCGAGCCGGTGCCCGCCACCGGCTTTTCCATCGGCGTCTCGCGTCTCGCCAATGCGCTGAAGCTCACCGGCAATCTCGGCGCCACCGAGCCCGCGGGCCCCGTCGTCGTCCTCGTCATGGACAAGGATCAGACCGCCTCCTACCAGGCCATGGTTTCCGAACTCCGCAATGCCGGCATCCGCGCCGAAATGTTCCTCGGCAACACCAAGAATTTCGGCAAGCAGGTCGCCTATGCCGACAAGCGCAATTCGCCCATCGTCGTCATCGAGGGTAGCCAGGAACGCGAGCAGGGCGTCCTCCAGATCAAGGACCTGATCGCGGGCAAGCAGGCCGCGGCCGCCATCTCGGACAATGCCGAATGGAAAGCCGCGCGCCCGGGTCAGTTCGAGATCAAGCGGGATGACTTGGTCCGCGCCGTGCAGAAGCTGCTGAGCGAGCAATGATGCTCCTGACCCTCCCCACCCACAATGTCACCCCGGCGAAGGCCGGGGCCCATCCCGAGATATATCCGCTGCCGCAAGGTGGACGTTCGGACCATGGCGGATGGGGAGCCATCTCAGGATGGATCCCGGCCTTCGCCGGGATGACACCGCGTTTGTGGAGAATGCAGGGGAGCGTGCCCCGATGACCAGCCCCGCCCTCCGCCGCGCCAATCTTGAATCCCTGGTCGAAGCCCAGGGCGCCTGCCGTGCCACGCCGCCTTTGCTGCTCTCGGCCGATCCCTATTTCGACCTGGCCGGCGAGGAATTCGGCCGACGCTTGCTGCTGACCACGGACACGACGGGCGCAGAATATTGCCTGCGTCCCGATTTCACCCTGCCCATCGTCAAATCCTATATCGACGACGGCGTCGGCGAACCCGCGGCCTTCTCCTATATGGGCCCCATCTTCCGCCAGCGCGAAACCGGCCCGGCCGAATTCGACCAGGCCGGCATCGAACTGCTGGCCCAGCCCGATGGCGATGTGGCGCTCGATCAGGTGCTGACCTTCGCCCGCGCCGCCCTCTCCATCTTCGGCGTCGCCCCCGATATCCGCCTCGGCGGCGTCGGACTCTTCGAAGCCCTGCTGGTGCAGGCCGACATGCCCGACGCCTGGCGCCCGCGCATCCGCAATCGCTTCGGCCACACCGAAGCGCTCGATCGCCTGCTGGCCCGCCTCGAAGCTGCCCCCGATGCACCGCGCGAAAAGCAGCCGAGCCGCAAGGCCTTGGTCGCCGATATCACCGAACAGATGGTGGCATCAGGCCTCAGCTTGTCGGAAAGCCGCTCCCCCGAGGAAATTGCCGACCGCTACCTCGAACAGCAGGCGCTCGACGCCGCCCAGGTGCCGCCCGCCACGCTGAAGCTCCTGCGGGAATACCTCGCCATTTCCGGCCCGGTGCTCCAGGCGCTGACCCGGATCGAGGCTCTGGCCGCGCGGCACAAGCTGATGCTCGGTGCGCCCATTCGTACGATCAGGCGCCACCTCGATAGACTGGGTGAAGCCCGCGTCACCTTCGATGCCGGCTTCTCGCCGCGCCTCGATTATTACACCGGCATCGTCTTCGAAATGACCGGTCCCAGCGGCGATATCCTGGCCTCCGGCGGCCAGTATGATCGCCTGCTCGAACGTCTCGGCGCCACCGCCCCCATCGCCGCCTCCGGCTGTTCCGTCTGGGTCGATCGGCTTGAAGCGGAGGTCACCTCATGACCGGGTTCTTTCTTACCTCGCCCCTGAGGGGAGAGGTCGGCGCGCAGCGCAGGGTGAGGGGTTCAGTCTCAGTGCTTTTACCGAGGGGCCTTCACCCCTCACCCCAGCTTTGCCAGGTCGCTGCGCTCCCGGCGTCGCTCCCCTCTCCCCTGAGGGGCGAGGGGACGATAGAGCCTCGCGGTTCCAACGGAGCCATCCCATGACCGGCATCACCCTCGCCGTGCCCTCCAAGGGGCGCCTCGAAGAACTCACCCGCGAATGGTTCGCGGCCAATGGCCTGGTCATCACCCGTCCCGGCGGCGCCCGTTCCTATCTCGGCGCCATCGAAGGCCTGCCCGATGTCACCGTGCGCTTCTTCCCGGCCTCCGAGATTGCCCGCGAACTCATCCGCGGCACCATCGATTTCGGCGTCACCGGGCGCGACCTGATTCACGAGACCAGCGAAAGCGGCCCGGCCTCGGTGTCCATCGCCAAGCCTCTCGGCTTCGGCAATGCCGACGTCGTCGTGGCCGTGCCCGACGCCTGGATCGACGTCACCCACATGCACGACCTGGCCGACGTCGCCTCCGATTTCCGCGGCCGCCATGGCCGCTGGCTGCGCATCGCCACCAAATACATCACCATCACCCGCCAGCATTTCGCCCGCGCCGGCATCGCCGAATATCGCACCGTCGAAAGCCTCGGCGCCACCGAAGCCGCCCCGGCCTCCGGCGTGGCCGATATCGTGGTCGATATCACCAGCACCGGCTCGACCCTCGCGGCCAACGGCCTGCGCGTGCTCGAAGATGGCGTCATGCTGCAAAGCGAGGCGTGCCTGGTCGTTTCGCGCACCGCCCGGTGGTCGCCCCGGCGCAAGGCCCAGCTCGACGCCGTGCTGCAACGGTTGGGAACCAGTGCCGGCTTCTGAGCAGGCATTGCCGGCTGCCGCGATTCACGACAGAAATGCAATCAAGCGCTTCCAGCAAAAGTGGCAGCCACTTTTGCGGTTCGGAAGCGCGACAAAACAAAGACTTGGAGCATTTCAGCGTTTCGAGGAAACAGGGAATGCAGCCGGCTCCGGGGGGAGGGCCAGACTTGGCCGACGAATTCGAACTCACCATCCTGATGCCCTGCCTTAACGAAGCGGAGACGCTGGCCGCCTGCGTCGGCAAGGCGCGCAGCTTCCTCGACCGCACCGGCATTGCCGGGGAGATCGTCATCGCCGACAACGGCTCCACCGACGGCTCGCGCGAGATTGCGGAAAATCTCGGCGCCCGCGTCGTCAACATCCCCGAACGTGGCTATGGCGCCGCGCTTGCCGGCGGCATCCAGGCCGCACGCGGCCGCTTCATCATCATGGGCGATGCCGACGACAGCTATGATTTCGCCAATCTCGATGCCTTTGTCTCCCAGCTGCGCGCCGGGGCCGACCTGGTCATGGGCAACCGCTTCGGGGGCGGCATCGCTCCCGGCGCCATGCCCTGGCACCATCGCTATATCGGCAATCCCCTGCTCAGCGCTATCGGCCGCCTGTTTTTCCACACCCCGATCGGCGATTTCCATTGCGGCCTGCGCGGCTTTTCGCGCGCCGCGATCCTGGCGCTCAACCTGCGCACCTCAGGCATGGAATTCGCCTCCGAAATGGTGGTCAAGGCCACCTTGGCGCAGCTTGACCTGCGCGAAGTGCCGACCACGCTGGCCAAGGATGGCCGCTCGCGAAAACCCCATCTGCGGTCCATCCGCGATGGCTGGCGCCATCTGCGTTTCCTGCTGCTGTTTTCTCCGCGCTGGCTGTTCCTCTATCCCGGCATTGCCCTATTGGCCGTGGGCCTGCTGGTTGGCGCCATCCTGCTGCCGGGCCCGGCGCGTTTCGGCCGCGTCTCGTTCGACGTCCATACGTTCCTCGTCGCCGCACTCTGCATAATCGTCGGCCTGCAATCCATTTCCTTCGCGGTTATCGGCCGCCGCTTTGCCTCGCGCTATGGCTTTATCCCGCGCTCCAGCAGCTACGATCGCCTGCTCGAAGCCCTCACCCTGGAACGCATCCTGCTCGTGGCCACCACACTGATGCTGATTGGCATTGTCGCGCTGCTCTGGGGCGTGGCGGAATGGGCCGAGCGCGATTTCGGGCATCTCAATCCTTCCAGCACCATGCGCCCGGTCATCCTGGCCATGACGGCGCTGGTTTCGGGCTTCCAGCTCATGATGAGTGGCTTCATGTCCTCGATGATCAATATTCCGATCTATGAGCGGCGACTGGCCGAAACCGCGCGGCCCGACGACACCACACCCTGAACCCCACTGGACCCCATGCTCGATCCCCTCGTTCTCCTGGCGCTTGCCGCTGTCGGCATGCTGGCCGGCTTTGTTGATGCCATCGCCGGCGGCGGCGGCATGATCGCCCTGCCGGCCTTGCTCTCGGCCGGCCTGCCGCCGGTTGCCGCGCTCGCCACCAACAAGCTGCAATCGGTGTTCGGCACCGGCATGGCGGCGCTGACCTATTGGCGGCGCGGCTTCGTCTCGCTCAAGGCGCTGGTTCCGGCTATCGCGCTGACTTATGCCGGCAGCCTCTGTGGCGCCCTGGTGGTCAAGCAGATCGATATCAGCCTGCTCGATGTCGCCGTGCCCGTGGCGTTGATCGGCATCGCGCTCTATTTCCTGTTCGCGCCCAATCTTTCGGATGCCGACAAGGCGGCCCGGCTGCCCTTCGGGCTGTTCGTGCCGGTTATGGGCATGGTCATCGGCTTCTACGATGGCGTATTCGGGCCGGGTACCGGCTCGTTCCTCACCATCGGCTTCGTCATGCTGTTCGGCCTGGGCCTCACCCGCGCCTCGGGCAATACCAAGATCCTCAATCTGGTGTCGAACCTGGCGGCGCTGACCATCTTCATCCCGGCGGGCGACGTGGTCTGGCCCGCCGCCATCGCCATGGCCATCGGGCAGCTTGCCGGCGGCTATATCGGCGCCCGGACCGGCATCCGCTACGGCGCAAAGATCATTCGGCCGCTGGTCGTCGTGGTGTCGATCGCCCTGGCGCTGCGGCTGCTGTTCTTCCGTTAAAGCGCCGAACCGAAGGCCGCCTCGATGGCCCGCTGTGTCGCCGGACCGAAACTGCCGTCGATCGTGCCGCTATAGAAGCCGTCGCGTTTCAGCATTTCCTGGATGGCGCGACGGTAGTTCGGCGAGGTATCGGCGTTGCGGATGTCCTTGAATTCGTCCCACGCGACCTGCAGCCCGTTGGTCAGCGCCAGATAGGCGAGTTCGGCCGCCCGCTGCGTGTCCTTGCCCACGCCGTCGCCATAGAGATAGCGCAGCGACAGCGACCAATGCCCGTTGGCGTCTCCCGCATCCGACGCCTTCTGGTACCAGGCGGTTGCCTCCTCGACATCCTTGGCCACGCCATTGCCGGCCAGATACATGTCGCCCAGCGCATACATGGCATAGGCATAGCCATTGTCCGCGGCGAGACGGAACCAGTGCAGCGCCTCGGCATAGTTCTGCCGCACGCCGTCTCCGACATTATACATGCTGGCCACGTTGCTCTGCCCGGCCGGCAGGCCGGCCTCGGCGGCCTTGAGATACCAGTCGAACGCCTTGGCATAGTCCTGCGCCACGAACTCGCCGCGGTCATACATCAGTGCCACGCGGTTCATCGCATAGCCATCGCCGGCCCCGGCCGCGAGCGAATACATCTCGAAGGCATATTGGTAGTCGGGCGTCTGCCCTTCGGCGACGAAATAGGCGGCGTCGCCCTCGTCGAGGATTTCCTCGAGATCGTCGGGATCATAGGGATCGAGCGTATCGTCCTGCGGCTGGGTGACCTGCGGCGTCGTGACCTTGGTCTTGGTCTTCTGCGCAAAGGCGTCGCCCGTCGCCGCCAGATTCAAGGCCAGCAGCAGCACCGCGGCCAGAACAACACGCATGGACATCTTCAACCCCTCTGCTCCACCATTTCCGGGAAAATGAAACTTCGGCACGTTGCTGTCAAATGCCGCGAGAGGCACCCCCCGTAGAGGGGTATCAGGCCGGATCGAGCCCGGCAGCAATGCGCAAAGCGGCATTGATCCGGTCCTGCCAGCCCGGACCGTCATCCTGGAAATGCTCCAGCACGGCGCGATCCAGCCGCAACGTCACCATTTCCTTACCCTCAGGCGGAGCAACAGGCTTGGGCGGCGCTGCTTCCACAGGCTTGCGGGTCGCTGTCTTGAAAGCCGCCTCCGCCTGATCAAAGGCGCTGCCGCGTCGGGGTGTTCGCATCGAATCCTCGCTGATTGCTCCGGGGGCATTCTACTGCGCCGCGCGCCGTCACGCATAAGAAAAGGCGCGGTGTTTCCACCGCGCCTTCCACGAAGTTCGTGACTGGGAAGAAACGAACCTCGAAGTCTGTGGCGATGGATTAGAAATCCATGCCGCCCATGCCGCCCATGCCGCCGCCGCCCGGCATTGCCGGAGCTGCGTCCTTGGGGGCCTCGACGATGAGGGCCTCGGTGGTGATCAGCAGCGAGGCGACCGAAGCCGCATCCTGGAGGGCCGTGCGAACCACCTTCACCGGGTCGATGACGCCAAGGGCGACCAGGTCGCCATATTCGCCGGTCGCGGCATTGTAGCCGAAGGTGATCGACGAGTTCTCGAGGATGCGGGCAACCACGACGGAGCCTTCGGCGCCGGCATTATTGGCGATCTGGCGCACCGGCTCTTGCAGGGCGCGCTTGACGATGGCGATACCCGCAGCCTGGTCGGCATTGGCGCCCTTGACGGTCATGTTGTTCGAAGCGCGCAGCAGGGCGACGCCGCCGCCGGCCACGATGCCTTCTTCAACGGCGGCGCGGGTGGCGTTCAGCGCGTCATCGACGCGGTCCTTGCGCTCCTTGACTTCGACTTCCGTCGAGCCGCCGACCTTGATCACGGCAACGCCACCGGCCAGCTTGGCCAGGCGTTCCTGCAGCTTCTCGCGGTCATAGTCCGAAGAGGTTTCTTCGATCTGCGCCTTGATCTGGCCAACGCGGCCCTGGATATCGTCCTGGGTGCCGGCGCCGTCGACGATCGTGGTGGTTTCCTTGGTGATCTCGACGCGCTTGGCAGTGCCCAGCATGTCCATGGTCACGTTCTCGAGCTTGATGCCGAGGTCTTCAGAAATCACCGAACCACCGGTCAGGATGGCGATGTCTTCGAGCATGGCCTTGCGGCGGTCACCGAAACCCGGAGCCTTGACGGCAGCGACCTTGAGGCCGGCGCGCAGGCGGTTGACGACCAGGGTCGGCAGGGCCTCGCCGTCGACGTCTTCAGCAATGATCAGCAGCGGGCGCTGCGACTGCACCACGGCTTCCAGCAGCGGCAGCAGCGACTGCAGGTTGGAGAGCTTCTTCTCGTGGAGCAGGATCACCGGGTCCTCGAGAACGGCGGTCATCTTCTCGGCATTGGTGACGAAGTAGGGGGAGAGGTAGCCACGGTCGAACTGCATGCCTTCGACGACATCGAGTTCGGTCTCGGCAGTCTTGGCTTCCTCGACGGTGATGACACCCTCGTTGCCGACCTTCTGCATGGCTTCGGCGATCATGTCGCCGATGGACGATTCGCCATTGGCCGAGATGGTGCCGACCTGGGCGACTTCGGACGACGACTTGATCTTGGAGGAAGCGGCCTGCAGCGAGGCGACGACTTCTTCCACGGCCAGGTCGATACCGCGCTTGAGATCCATCGGGTTGAAGCCGGCGGCGACGGCCTTGACGCCTTCGACGACGATGGCCTGGCCGAGAACGGTGGCGGTGGTGGTGCCGTCACCGGCAATGTCGTTGGTCTTGGAGGCGACCGAACGCAGCAGCTGGGCGCCCAGGTTCTCGAACTTGTCTTCCAGTTCGATTTCCTTGGCGACGGTCACGCCGTCCTTGGTGATGCGCGGGGCGCCGAACGACTTTTCGATGACCACGTTGCGGCCCTTGGGGCCCAGGGTCACCTTCACCGCATTGGCGAGGATATTGACGCCGCGCAGCATCTTGTCGCGGGCATCGGTGGAGAACTTTACTTCTTTAGCGGCCATGTGGGGCGCTCCTTAAGAATGGTTGAAACGACGAAAGGGACAGCGTGGGGTCCTCAGACCTCGACGATGCCCATGATGTCGGATTCCTTCATGATCAGCAGGTCTTCGCCGTTGAGCTTGACCTCGGTGCCGCTCCACTTGCCGAACAGCACGCGATCGCCGGCCTTGACGTCGAGCGCGTTGATCTTGCCGGCATCATCGCGGGCGCCGGGGCCCACGGAGACGATCACGCCCTCGGAGGGCTTTTCCTTGGCGGTGTCGGGGATGATGATCCCGCCTTTGGTCTTTTCTTCGCTGTCGAGGCGACGGACGACCACGCGGTCGTGCAGAGGACGGAAGCCCATGTTTTGCTCCTATGGCAGCATGTTCAAAATGCAATCTTGGCACTGTTAGCACTCGTCAGTGTAGAGTGCTAACAGGGTACGGGGGATATATGGCCGCCCCCTCGACGAGTCAAGGTCGTGTGAACCGGCTTTCTTCTCGCGCGTTGATTCACATTCACTTTCGCTAGATGGCAGGACATCATGACGCGTCAATGTCTGGACAAGGATATCAAGATCAGGCCGGCCAAGGGCCGGGTCCACGTAATGTTCGACGATGCCGAGATCGGCAGCTCGCTCAATGCACTCGAACTGGATGAGCCGGGCGCGCCCTTGCGCATCTATCTGCCGCGCGAGGATGTTCGCGAGGATGTGCTGGAGCGCTCCGAAACCCGCACCACCTGCCCCTACAAGGGCGAGGCGCATTACTACACGCTCAAGACCCTCACCGCCGATGGCCCCGACCAGGTCTGGTACTACCCCGATCCATGTCCCCTGGTCGAACCTATCCGCGACCACCTCGCCTTCTGGGGCGACAAGATCGAGTATCGCTATTCGGAAGTGTAGGCGTGGGGCGGTGGATGGACTTGGGCGCTGCGCGATCTTCTCACTCTGTGTCATCCCGGCCTTGAGCCGGGATCCATCCCGAGATCGCACCACGGCCGCAAGGTGGATCATTCGTTCGCTCGCCGGACAGCATCTTTTTTGCCCGCCCCCTTCCCCCACGCGCAAACCTCCGGCATAAGGCCAGCATGACCCAGGACAACACCCTTCAGATCAAGCTGCGCCTCAAGGGCGGCAGCGGCCCGAATGCCAACTGGCATTGGGAAATCCTCGACGCCGCCGGCAAGGTGGTCAAATCGGGCTCGGCCGTCGGCCCCGAGCACAAGGCCTTTGCCACTGCGCGCATGGCCAAGGAAAAGCTGGAGCAATCCTCCGGCCGCTGATCCCGGCTGTACCACGAGACATCAGTGACCGCTCCCGTTCCAGAAGCTGCCGCCGGCCCCGTGCAACATCGTGGGCCGATGCGTGGTATTGCGCTCAAGGTCGTTTCCGTTTTCTTCTTCGTCGTCATGGCGACGCTGCTCAAGGCCACCGAAACCATTCCTGCCGGGGAACTGGTTTTCTTCCGCTGCTTCTTTGCTTTCCTGCCGGTAGTGTTCTGGTTGCTGTGGCGTGGCCAATTGCGGGCTGCCCTGCATACGCGCAATCCGCTCGGCCACGTCCTGCGCGCCCTGGTCGGTGCCTCGTCCATGGGTCTGGGCTTTTTCGCGCTGACCCGGTTGCCTTTGCCCGAAGCCACCGCCATCGGCTATGCCGCGCCGCTGCTCATCGTCGTCTTCAGCGCGCTGCTGCTCAAGGAGGCGGTTCATGTCTTTCGCTGGACCGCCGTCGTCGTCGGGCTTTTCGGTGTGGTCATCATCCTCTGGCCGCGGCTGACCCTGTTCACCAGCGGCCAGCCGCTCGGCAATTCCGAAGCGCTTGGCGCCATCGCCGCCTTTGGCGGGGCCATCCTCACTGCCTTTGCCCTAATGCAGGTGCGCAAGCTGACGCGCACCGAGCGCACCGAAGCCATCGTGGTCTATTTCTTCATCTGCGCCAGCATCATGTCGCTGGCAACCATTCCCTTCGGCTGGGCCATGCCCACGCCGCAGCAGGCTGTCCTGCTCATAGCCGCCGGCTTTTTCGGCGGGGTCGGCCAGTTGCTGATGACGTCGTCCTACCGCTATGCCGATATGTCGGTCATCGCCCCGTTCGAATATGTCTCGCTGCTGCTGACCATCATTCTGGGCCTGGTGGTGTTCGGCGATGTGCCGACCCCGGCGATGGTCCTGGGCGCCACCATCATCATGGCCTCCGGCATTGTCGTCATCCTGCGTGAGCACTATCTCGGCCTTGATCGCGCCAAGGCAAGGGAGGCCAATACGCCCTAGCGAGGCAGCCACGGCGTGTTTAACTGGCAGAATTTGTACTATTGCCATCCCATAGCCGCCTCGCTCTATTGTTGCGGCGGGGGAGATGGTGATGGTTAAATCGATTCGACTGTACATGGCGCCGCTCTTGTTGTTGCCTGCGCTGACCAGTATGGCGGCCGCCGACGACGCCGTGCGCAACGCGCAGGGCCTGCTGGTCGACCTGGGCTACAACCCCGGACCCATCGACGGACAAATCGGGCGGCGCACCATCGAGGCTCTGGAACAGTTCTCGGCCGCCAGTGGCGGGTCGTTTGACGGCACCGTCGATGATGCCGAACTGGCACAGCTTGCGGCGGCTGCCGAGCGGGTCCGGCCCCGACTGAACCATCCCGGCCATTTGTTCGACCTGGCTCACGCCATCGAATCCAGTTGCAACGGCCTTGGCCTTGGCCGGTTCGTGACCACCGACTTCGGCCCCACCGCCTATCCGCCCATTATCAGTTTTGACGATTCCCAATCCATCGGCATGTCCGCCAAGCGCGAGGCGAGCGTCTCCTTCGCGCAGGCGCTGGTCGTGCATGCCGCCGCCGCCGGGTTCCAGGGCAACCAGCCAGCGGCCGCCAAGGCCAGGGAAGCGCTTCTGGCCTGGGCAGAGGCGGGAGCGGGCCTGGATACCGCCATCGACAATTCCTATCTCGGCGCGGGCAATGCCGGGGGCTATGACCCCGAGGCTGATGCGCCTGTCCTCGACATGGAAAACGCGGCCTTGCTGGGTGGCGTGGCGCTCACCACCACATACATGCTGGGCGATTTGCTCACTGCCCAGGAGCGCGAGACGATCCTGGCGTGGGCGCTTGCCCTGGTCAACAAGTACCGGATGGACGCCGCCGTCATGGACGGCACCTCCAATGGTGTCTTCATGGGGTCCTATCCGGCGCTGCTCGGGCGCATCATGGAAGGCGACGCAGCCGGCTTCGAGAGTCTGGTCTCGGCCTATTACCGCTTGCTGAGGAACAGGGTCGACGAGAAGGGGGCCATTCTCAAGAATGCCAACCGTGGCGATCGTGCCCTGCACTACCAGAGCATCGGTATACTTTCGATGATGTCCCTGTTCGAGCTCGTCGAAGCTCAGGGCAATGCTGTGCCCGCCGATCTTGAAGCCGACCTGCACCGGGCGGTCACGTTCTTCCTTGATGGCGATCGGGATCTGTCCGTAATCGCCCCATACGCCAAGATGGGCTTCAACAATCCTGGGACAGGGCAACGGCAGGAACGCTTTTATCGCCAGAGTTCGGAACACTACTGGTGGATGGTCGACTATATCGCCCGCTACCCCGATAGTGAAAACGCCACGCGCCTGCGTGCGCTGCTGGGACCCAACGACACCTTTGAAAAGGTCCGTGCCAATATCATGGGCGCGACCTGGGCCGCTTACCCCATCAACTGCATCAAGTCGTTTGACCTGTCTGCCCAGACAACCGCTGATGCGGTAGCCTATGTCCGCGAGAACTACCCGGCGGTCATCGTGCCGTCGGCGTCCGGCCGCAAGATGGGGCTGCCCCACTCGTCGCAGGCGGTCCCGATCAGCTTTGCCCGCGCTTCGGTAATGCGCGGCACAACCAGGTCGAATTTCGAGACGTTTTTCGTCAACTATGGGGATCTGCACATCGGCGACGAGGCGCTGGGCAACGGCAGTCTCGAGATTTACGTCGACTTCGCCGGCGACGGGGAGGATCTGTCCAATCTTGCCTTGCTGCGTATCGTCGGCCAACGGACCAGCCTGCACGGCGCAGATTCGAAGAAGGCCGATTTCCAGGTTTGCGGGCAGGTCGCCTCGCAGCAGAACGGATCCAATTTCCGGCTGCATGTCGGGGAGATGGAAGAAATGAACAGCTGCATTCTCGACCTGATGGACCCACCTGACGCGCAGAAATGGGCGTCGCTGCTGGACGGCCTGCAGAAGCTGATCAACGAAGCCGACGAATCCCCCGGCCAGCAGCGGCTCAAGCAACTCTTCGACTACATGGTGTATTGAAGCCCGGGCCGCAGCGGTCTAGCTGACAGCCGCCATCTCCGCCCAGCCCTGCCGCTTGCGATAGATCGTCGAGGGGCTGATTTCCAGTGCTGCCGCGGCGAGCGAAACATTGCCCCCGAAGCTGGCGATCGCATCCTCGATGATGCGCTGCTCCTGCTGCCACATCGGCAGGATGGCCGGTTTGCGCTCAATGCGCGGAGCAGGCTCGGCTGGCGCCACCACGCCGCGCGATTCGATATCGGCGGCCGCCAGCATGGACATGGTGATGTCGCCGCCATCGCCCATCACCACCAGCCGCCGTACCAGGTTCTGCAACTGCCGCACATTGCCCGGCCACTCGGCCGAGGTCAGCAGGCCCGCTACATCGGGCGGAAAACCGTTGAAATGCTTATGCTCCTCGGCGGCGTAGCGCGCCAGGAAATGCCGCGCCAGCACCATGATGTCGGTCGGACGCTGCCGCAGTGGCGGCAGGTGGATGGGCAGCACATGCAGGCGATAGAACAGGTCCTCGCGGAATTTCTTCTCGGTGATGAGCTGCATCGGGTTGCGATTGGTGGCGCAGATGACGCGCACGTCCACCTGCCGCACGCCCGCTTCACCCACCCGGCTCAACGTGCCGGTCTGCAGGAACCTGAGAAGTTTGGACTGGAGGGAAAGATCCATTTCCCCGATCTCGTCGAGGAACAGCGTGCCGCCATCGGCCAGCTCGGCCGCGCCCTTGCGGTCGTCATGCGCGCCGGTAAAGGCGCCGCGCGCCACGCCGAACAGCTCGCTTTCCATCAGGTCGCGCGGAATGGCGGCGCAGTTGATCGCCACCAGCCGCTTGCCGAAGCGCGGTCCGGTGGTATGCAGCGCCTCGGCGCAAACATCCTTGCCGGTGCCGCTTTCCCCGGTGATGAAGACCGGCGCCGACGAGGCGGCGATGCGCCCGATCTGCTCATAGACAAATTGCATGGCGCTCGACGCGCCGATGAAGCCGGCAAAGTCGGAACGGCCCGCCACCGGCTCGATGGCGAGCGCTCGGCCCTTGCCGTGGCGATGTGCCAGTTCGCCGATCCTGGCCGCCATGGCCGGTCCGTTGACGGGCTTGACCACGTAGTCATGCGCCCCGGCCCGCATCGCGCCGACCGCCGCGGAAACCGAAGCGCCGTCCGAAACGGCGACGAACAGCGCGCCGTCGGCCAGCCGCACCAGCCGCGCCACGGCGTCGTCGCTGCGCTCGCTGAGGTCGCGCAGGCTCGCCAGATCCGCCAATACGATGTCGAATTCGGCATCGCGCAACTGCTCCACCGCCTGCCGGCCACCCGCCGCAACAGAGATGCGAACGCGATTGCCCAGGCTTTGGCCGAGCGTTTCGGCCACCAGCAGGGCATGCGGCTCGTCCCCATCGATCAGCAGCAGCCGCCCATGCGGTTCGCCATCGCTTCGGTTGTGCATCGCCATGCGGCGCGGTCCTCGCGTTCCCATTGCCCACTATGCCGGTTGTCCGGCATTGCCGCTCTGTCCCGGTGTTGCCCCAATTGTTCCGCAACAGGGTAAACAAACCGTTCCAGACATTTGCAATTTGCGTGATTGTCTATGGACTTGGCGCTTGATCGGATCGCGCTCTCCCTATTAAGTCAGCTGCCATGCAGAAGAATTCAGCGGACGACGGCATCGGGCCGATGGCACGCGGCTTCGCCCAGTCCGGCGTCCGCATCGCCAATGAGCGCGCGGTGATGACGCTTATCGGGCTCAACCCCGGCGTGTCCAATGCCGAACTGGCGCGTCTGTCCGGCCTGGGGCCGCAGACCACCTCGCGCATCGTCGCCGATCTCGAAGCCCGCGAGCTGGTGTTGCGCGGTGACGTATTGCGCGGCCGCCGTGGCCAGCCGGCGACCCCACTGTTTCTCAATCCCGATGGCGCTTTCGGCATCGGGATTGAGATTGGCTGGCGGCATTTCGAAGTCCTGCTCTTCAGCATGGCCGGCCTCACCCTCGCCAGCATCCGCCACAGCTACGCCTGGCCCGACTTCAACACCGTTTTTGCCGAGGTAGCGGCCGAGGTCGCCACCATCCGCGCCGGCATGACCGCTCAGCAGGCGAGCCGGCTGGCCGGTATCGGCGTGGCCAGCCCCTCCCATCTCGAACGGCATCTGGGTCGCATCGGCGCCCCGGCCGAACAGGTGGAGCTATGGCGCGATGCCGACCTCGCTGTCGAAGTGAGCCAGGCTATCGGCGCGCCCGTGGAATGGTTCAACGATGGCAATGCCGCCTGCTGGGCCGAGTTCATCGCCCGGCCCGAGCCCCGCCCACGCGGCATGGCCTATTTCCAGGTTGGCACGCTGATCGGCGCCGGCATCGCCATCGATGGCCAATTATGGGAAGGTCGCACCGGCAATGCCGCCAATCTGGGCGCCATCCCGGTCGCCGATGCCCAGGGCCGCTCACTCTATGTACACGCCATCGCCTCCATCCTGGCTTTGCAGCAGCGCATCGAGGCTGCGGGCGGCACGCTGCCGCCGGGTGAGCCGATGAACTGGGACTGGGCCGCGCTCGAGCCGCTGGCGACCACCTGGCTCGATGATGCGGGCAGGGCGCTGGCCACCGCCGTCCTCAGCACGCGGGCGGTGATGGAACTGGACCTGACCGTCATCGATGGCGTCATGCCCCGGCCCATCATGGAGCGCCTGCTCGACCGGGTCGAACATCACCTCGCGGCCATGCCCTATTTCGGTGCCGTCCGGCCCGTCGTGGCGCTGGGGCATATGGGCGGCTCCGCCGCGGCCAATGGCGCGGCTCAACTGGTGCTGTTCCACGGCTTCTTCTCCCGCGCATGGAACATTTTCGCCACCTGAACCCGCAAATAGGCTTGGGAGAGCCGCGGCTCCGCGCTTTTGCACCCCATTGCACGATGCTATGAGGGGAGAGCCGAATCCCGGCGCTTCCGAGGTCCGCCCGTGCAGGCACTGGTCTACACGTTCATTGCCCTTGCTGCCGCCGCCGTTGGCGCGGCGGCCTATTTCGGCCTGACCTTCACGCCGTCGGAGGCCATCCTGGCGGCCGTGGTGTTCGGCTGCGTCTGCGTCGTGCTGCTCGAACGCACCTTGCGCCAGCGCGCCGAGAACCGGCTGGAAAAAGCCATCGAGGACCTGTCCCGCCTGCTCGCTACCGATGCTCAGGCCGGTGCCGTGCTCGGCCAGCGCATCAATGCCATGGCCGATCTCAATGCCGGCGCGCGCCTTGAAGGCGTCGAGGCCGATATTTCCGTGCTCGGCACGGTCATCCGCCAGGTTGCCGAAGCGGTGGCCGAAATGGAAGATCGCGTGGCCAAGCCTGCCTCCAGCCGCGACCGCATGATTGCCGCCCCGGCGCCGTCCCCGGCTGCCCGCGAGCCCGAGCCCACAATCCCGCTCGAATTGCTGCGCCAGGCCATCGCCGAAAACCGGCTCATCTATCACATCCAGCCCGTCGTCACCTTGCCCCAGCGCCGCCCGCAGGGCTATGACCTCGTCCCCCGCCTGATGCTCGAGGATGGCGATCTGGCCGACCGCGCCGATTTCCAGCCCCGCCGCGGCGGCGAGGACGTCATGCGCCATATCGAGGGTACGGGCCTGGTCGAGGCGATCACCATCTGCCGCCGCTCGCGCACCGGCGGCCAGCCGGTCACGCTTTACATCCCCCTGTCGCGCGCCACTTTGGGCGATTCGGTGGCGTCCGAGCAGCTGATCGTGGCGCTCGAAGCCAACCGCGCCATCGCGTCCGGCCTGATCTTCGTTGTCAGCGATGTCGACTGGCGCTCGCTCACCACGGGCGAACGCGCCATTGCCGATGCCGTGGCCAGGAAGGGCGCCGGCTTTTCCATCGCCAACGTCAAGTCGCTGCGCGTCGACATTGCCGAACTGGCGGCGCAGGGCGTGCGCTCGCTGCGCATCGACGCCGCCCGCTTCATCGAGGAACCCGAAGTCTTCACCGACTTCCACGCCTCCGACATCGCCAACTACATCGCCCGCTTCGACGTCCGCCTCATGGCGACCGGCATAGCCAGCGAAAGCCAGATCGTCGAGCTGCTCGAAGACGGTATTACCCTGGCCCAGGGCCCCCACATCGCCGCCCCCGGCCCCGCCCGCCCCGACCTGATGCCGGAACCCACCCGCCAGGCGCCCCAATTGCGGCGGGTGGAACTCTAGCCGCTGCTCCCCCAGTCGCCCTGATGGTGAGCCTGTCGAACCACGAGGGCGTGGCGCGATGTCTCTACGCGCCCGCCCTCATCGGACACCATGATACCAAAGCACATTGCCGTTTCCCCTTGATCCGCACCCCCAAGCTGCCACATAGAACGACCATCCTGTTCGCATCGGAATATCGCGATGACCAGTCCCCTGCCTGCCATCTCCGGCCTTGCCGATCTCGCCGGCCGCTACGATGCGGTGCTGAGCGATGTGTGGGGCGTCGTCCATAACGGCGTCGAGGCCTTTCCCTCTGCTGTCGCGGCGCTCGCCGAATTCCGCCAGGCCGGCGGCAAGGTGGTATTCATCACCAATGCCCCGCGTCCCTCCGGTCCCATAGTGGAAATGCTCGACCGGCTCGGCGTGCATCGCGGCGCCTATGACGCCATCGTGTCATCGGGCGACGCCACCCGCACGATGATTGCCAAATATCGCGGCAAGGCCATCCACCATGTCGGCCCCGCCACCGAGGATGATGCGCTCTACGAAGGGCTCGACGTGCGCCGCACCGGTGCCGACGAGGCCGAGGTCGTCGTGGTCACCGATCTCGATACCGACGACGACACGCCCGAAATGTACCGCACCCGCGCCCGCCTCTGGCTCAGCCGCAAGCTGCCGATGATCTGCGCCAATCCAGACCGCGTCGTGGAACATGGCGACAAGATCATCTATTGCGGCGGCGCGCTGGGCGATCTCTACGCCGCCATGGGCGGCATGGTGCTGATGGCCGGCAAACCCTACCAGCCTATCTACGAGGAGGCATTCCGCCTGGCCGAACAGGCTGCTGGCCGCCCACTCGACAAGTCGCGTGTCCTCGCCATCGGCGACAGCGTGCGCACCGATGCCACCGGCGCCGCCCAGTTCGGCATCGACCTGCTCTTTGTCACCGGCTCCATTCATGCCGCCGAACTCGACGCCTTCGGCAAGCCCGATCCACAGGCCATCGCCGACCTCGTCGCGCCCAGCCGCGCCCATATGGCCGGCTTCCTGCCGCGCCTCAGCTGGTGACCGATTTGACCGAATTCCTGCGCCTTTCCAGCCTCGATGCCGTCCCCGCCGCCCTGCGCGGCGCCTATGTGGCCATCGGCAATTTCGACGGCGTGCATCGCGGCCACCAGACGGTGCTGTCCACGCTCAAGGCCTGCGCCGCCCAAGCCGGCGTTCCCGCCATGGTTCTCACCTTCGAGCCGCATCCGCGCGACGTCTTCGCGCCGGCGCCCTTCATGTTCCGCCTCACCGATGGCGACGCCAAGGCGCGGCTGGCCGAGGCCCTGGGGCTCGACGCCATCGCCGTCCTACATTTCGACCGTGCCTTCTCCCAGATCGAGGCAGAGGATTTCGTCTCCCGTTTCCTGGTCGAGGCCCTTGATGTCACCGGCGTCATCGTCGGCGCCGATTTCCATTTCGGCCGCCAGCGCCGCGGCACGCCGACCTTCCTCAAGGCATCGGGCGAGGCGCAGGGCTTTGCCGTCGAAATCCTCGACCTGATGGATGAGGGCGACGAGGTCATCTCGTCCTCGCGCATCCGCGCCGCCCTTTCCGAAGGCGCCGTCACCGCCGCCAACCGGCTGCTCGGCTATCACTGGTTTTTCGATGGCTGCGTGGTCAAGGGCGACCAGCGGGGCAGGGAGCTCGGCTACCCCACCGCCAACACCATGACCCACTCCAATTTCCAGCTCGCCCAAGGCGTCTACGCCGTCCGCGCCCGTCTGGGTGCCCGCGTCTTCGATGGCGTCGCCGCCTATGGCAAGCCCATGTTCAACAACCAGCTGCCGCCCTTCGAAACCCATCTCTTCGATTTCGACGAGGACATCTACGGCCAGACCATCACGGTTGCCCTCATCGCCCATATCCGCGGCCAGGAAGTCTTTTCCGGCCTGGATGAGCTCATCGCCGCCATGAACCGCGACAGCGGCAAGGCGAGGGAAGCGCTGAGCAAGGCCCAGCCGCTGAGCGATTTGGACGCCAAGCTGGGCTTTATTCGCTAGAAGGGTGTTCGGGCTGCTCGTCGAGCAGCAGCCGCACCAGTTCGGCCTGGCGGCGTACGCCGGTCTTGTCGAAGATGGCGGTGAGCTGGCTGCGCGCCGTGGCCACCGAAATGCCGCGTTGCAAAGCCGCGGTCTTGCGGCCGCCGCTGCGCACGATTTCCCAGGCGAGGCTGGCCTCCGCCGGGGTCAGGCCATAGCGTTGCCGCAGTCTTTGCATCACCTGTTCCATCCGCGCATCGGGATCGGTGACGAAGATCATCGCCAGTTGCTGGGTAAAGCCTGGCCACCAGCTGCTAGAGGGGAAAGGCAGGCATTGCACCAGTAGCGGTGAGCGGCCTTCGCTTCTGGACACCTGCACCATGCCTTCGCCCACGACGACGATGCCGCGCGCGCATTGCCCGATCAGCCGCTCCAGCGCCGCTGTCTCGCGGCCTTTGCTGCAACTGAGCTGGCCGTCCTTCAGGATCAGCCCGTCGCCCTGCGCCACGATCCGCTCGGCGATGCCATTGGCGGTGCGGATCGCCCCGCCCGCCCCCACCAACAGCGCCCCGCGGTCGAGATATTCCAGCGCCGCGAAGGCGCCCATGCCCATCGATTGGGTCTCGTGCAGCAACTGGTTGAGCTGGAAGGCGCGGATCAGGTGCGGCGTCACCACCGTCAGCGTCCGCAGCGTCTCCGGTTCATATTCGTTGACCCCCGACACCATCAGCGTGGCGCGCCAGCCCTGCGAGGTGGCCAGGTTCAGCGCGGCGCCGTGCAGGTAGCGCTGTGGCACGCACCATTCGTTGTAGAAGTCACCGGCATGGAATGTGTCACGATCCAGCACCATGGAATCGACCACGGCCCGCCCGACCGGCGTGCTGTGCATTGCGAGCTGCATGGCGTTGCGGCGGTGATAGTGCTGGCTATAGCTGAGCACATAGTCCGGGTCGGTGTGGACCGATACCAGCAGCGGCACCTGTGCCGCGGTCTGGCCGCCCATGGTCGCGTCGCGGCTGCCGGTCGCATCGGCCAGCGATTTGAGTGCGCGTTGCCATTGCTCGGGATGAGCGCCCGCCTCGTAGATGTCTTCGATCAGCCCGAGGATTGCGTCCACAATGGCCTCCCTGGATGGGCGCCACCATTGGGCATTCTTTTGCGGCTTCGCGCAAGCTATTGGCGAATGAAAGCCAGTTCATCGAACATGTGTGCGATGCACTGGCCTGGGTGCCCCACATAGCGTCGGCTATCGCCAACAGGAGCTTGCTATGGCCAAGTCCATCCACCTTGCCGTCGCGGCGGCAGCCACACTCGCAGCGGCGTCAGCTCTGCCTGTGTCTGCCTCCGAAATCCAGGACGCTTACCGCGCCCATACGCGCCTCTGCATCGGGTTGTTTTTCACCGACAAGGATGCTCACACCGAGCTGTGCCTGCCCAACACTTCGGGCAATAGTCCAGCGCACGAAACCAGCGGCGGACCGGTCGTCGCTCCTCCCCCTCCGCCCCCGGTTGTCGTCGTCGTGACCCCACCACCACCACCGCCGGGTTGCACCGTGGTCCAGACCAATTGCGGCCCGGTCTGCAACTATCCGGCGTGATGCCATGCCCAGGGGCACCGGGCGCATCCTGCTGGCCTGGGAAGGCGGGGCAGGGCGCGGTCACATCGTTACGCTCAAAACCATCGCCGAGGCGCTCGGCGATGGTTTCGTGTTTGACGCCGCACTATGCCGGATGGAGCATGCGGGCGAGCTCGCGCCACTCTGCGAGCTCGCCTTTCCCAGCGCCTATCTCGGCTTCGACGCCACGCGGCGCCAGGCGGCGGGCAACCCCAACACGGCGACCTGGGCAGAGTTTCTCGGCGACCTGGGCTTTGCCGACAGTGGCCGGCTGATCGGCCAGATCGAGTGGTGGCTCGCCGCCATCCAGGCGCGCCAGAGCAGTCTGATGGTTGGCGATTTCTCGCCTATCGCCATGCTGGCGGCGCGGATCGCCGGCATTCCTATGGCCGCCGTCGGCACCGGCTACTCCACGCCACCCGCCGGCATGGATGCGTTTCCCGTCCTGCTGGAGGAGCACACGACACGCATTTATCGGGAAGCGGACCTCCTGGCCGCCGTCAACGCCGCCATGCAGCATTTCGGCCAGCCCGGATATGCCCGCTTCTCCGATATCTATGGCGCCGCCGTTTCTATGCCGCGCACCATAGCCGCACTCGATCCCTATGGCCCCTGGCGCAGCCAGCCCCTGCTGCCGCCACTGAATGAGGCACTGCCGCGCGGCAGCCATGGCGGCGACGAGGTGTTCATCTATTTCTCGACCGATGAGCGCAACGACCCCGCGCTGATGGAGGCTATCGCCGGGCTCGATCTGCCCACCCGGCTCTACATGCCCGGTATCGGCGACGAGCTGGCAGGCCGGCTTGGCGCTGGCGGCGTCATCATCGAGAAGAGTCCGGTTCCGCTGGAGCTGATCGCCGAGCGCAGCCGCGTGATGCTGCATGCCGGCCAGCATGGCAGTCTCTGCATGGCGCTTGGCCTGGGCCTGCCGCAGGTCGCTTTCCCGCAGCATCTCGAGCATCTCTACCATGCGCGCCGGGCCGCACAGCGCGGCACGGTTACGGTGTTCCAGCGCACCGAGCGCGATGTGGCTGCGATCCGCCAATCCATCCGCGGCGTCCATGCCGATGCGGACCTTGCCCGGCGCGCCATTCTGCTGTCGGATGAGCTCTATCCGAGCCTCTTCGGCGATATCGCTGCGCTGGTGCGTGGCCGTCTGCTGCCGTTGCTGGACTGATCGGGCGAAATCACCCTTTGCCCCTTCCGCCTCCCCTTGCTACAACGCGCCGCAAATCCTCCCTTTTCCGATTGCCGTTTCCATGACCGATACCGCCACGGGCGCCACCGAAACCGATTATTCGGCTACGCTTTTCCTGCCGGAAACCAATTTCCCCATGCGCGCCGGGCTGCCCGAGCGCGAGCCGGGCTGGCTCAAGCGCTGGGAAGAGATGGATATTTACGCCCTGCAGCGCGAGCAGGCCAAGGACCGGCCGCTCTTCACCCTGCATGATGGCCCGCCCTATGCCAATGGCAACATCCATATCGGACACGCCCTCAATAAGACGCTGAAGGATCTCGTCGCCCGCTCCATGCAGATGCTGGGCTACAACTCGGCCTATGTGCCGGGCTGGGACTGCCACGGCCTGCCCATCGAATGGAAGATCGAGGAACAGTACCGCGCCAAGGGCAAGGACAAGAACGACGTCCCCGTCGTCGAATTCCGCCAGGAATGCCGCACCTTTGCCGAGCAATGGGTCGATATCCAGCGCGAGGAATTCAAACGCCTCGGCGTGCTGGGCGAGTGGGACAATCCCTACCTCACCATGAGCTTCGACGCCGAAGCCCAGATCGCCCGCGAGCTGATGAAGGTGGCGACGACGGGTCAGCTCTATCGCGGCTCAAAGCCCGTCATGTGGTCAGTGGTCGAGCGCACGGCGCTGGCCGAGGCCGAGATCGAATATGCGGATTACGAGAGCGACACGATCTGGGTGAAGTTTCCTGTATCAAGGATACTCACCGTCGCGTCCGCCGCAAAAGAAGGTGCTGTGCCGAGCGCGGCGGAGCTAGCCATCGAACGGCGAGAGCACCTCACTGGCGCTAGCGTTGTGATCTGGACCACCACGCCCTGGACGATCCCAGCCAACAGAGCGATCTCCTATTCCTCCAAAATAGCGTACGGCGTCTATGAAGTGACGAAGGCCCCGGACGGCAACTGGGCCCGCGTCGGCGAAAAGTACATCGTAGCCGACAATCTAGCCGCCGAAGTCTTCGCCAAGGCAAAGGTTGAGGAGTCGGTACGACTGCAAGGCATTCCTGCTTCCGTCATGGCAGGTCTGTCGTGCCATCACCCCCTTCGCGGTCTGGCCGGCGGATACAATTTTGACGTCCCCCTCCTCGATGGCGAACACGTCACCGACGACGCCGGCACGGGGTTTGTTCACACCGCTCCGGGCCACGGCCTCGATGACTTCGGGATCTGGATGGACTCCGCTCGTCTGCTGAATGAGCGCGGCATCGACACCGCCATCCCCTATGTCGTCGGCGACGACGGTTTCTACACCTCCGAAGCCCCCGGCTTCGAAGGCGCCCGCGTCATCGACGACAACGGCAAGAAGGGCGATGCCAATAACCGCGTCATCGCTGCCCTCGCCGAGCGCAACGCCATGGTCGCCCGCGGCCGCGTCAAGCACCAATACCCCCATTCCTGGCGCTCCAAGAAGCCGGTGATCTTCCGCAACACCCCGCAATGGTTCGTCTATATGGACCGGCCCATCGCCTCTTCCCCTTCTCCCCTTGAGGGAGAAGGTGCCCGAAGGGCGGATGAGGGGTCTCTTCCCGACACCCTCCGCGCCCGCGCCCTTGCCGCCATCGACGCCACCAAATTCTATCCCGCCGCCGGCCAGAACCGCCTGCGCGCCATGATTGCTGATCGCCCCGATTGGGTGCTCAGCCGCCAGCGCGCCTGGGGCGTGCCGATCACGGTCTTCGTCCACAAGGCGACCAACGAAATCCTCAAGGACGACCAGGTCAATCACCGCATCGCCCAGAGCTTCGAGGAAGAAGGTGCCGACGCCTGGTACAAGCCCGGCGCTGCCGCCCGCTATCTCGGCGAAACGCGCAGTCCCGATGACTACGAGATGGTCACCGACGTTCTCGACGTGTGGTTCGATAGCGGCACCACCCATTCCTGGGTGCTGCGCAACAAGCAGAAATGGCCGCATCTCAAATTCCCGGCCTCGATGTATCTTGAAGGCTCCGACCAGCATCGTGGCTGGTTCCATTCCAGCCTGCTTGAATCCTGCGCCACCAATGGCTTCGCCCCCTATGACAGCGTGCTGACGCATGGCTTCACCATGGATGGCGAGGGCCGCAAGATGAGCAAGTCGCTGGGCAATGTCGTCGCCCCGCAGGAGATCATTCGCCAATACGGCGCCGATATCCTGCGCCTCTGGGTCGCCTCGTCCGACTATTCGGAAGATTTACGCCTCGGCAAGGAGATCATCCAGACCACGGTCGACAGCTACCGCAAGCTGCGCAACACGCTGCGCTGGCTCTTGGGCAATATCGCCCATTACCAGCCGGGTGACGAAGTCCCCTTCGCCGACATGCCCGAGCTTGAACAGTTGATCCTGCACCGCCTGGCCCAGCTCGATGAGCAGGTGCGTGGCGCCTACAAGGAATACGACTACCGCAAGGTCGTGACCCTGCTGACCAACTTCATGAATATCGAGCTCTCGGCCTTCTATTTCGATATCCGTAAGGATGCGCTCTATTGCGACCCGATCTCCTCGGTCCGCCGCAAGGCCGCGCTCACGGTGCTGCATCACCTGTTCGATTGCCTCACCGCCTGGCTCGCGCCCATCTTGGTCTTCACCATGGAAGAGGTCTGGCTGGAGCGTCATCCCGAGGCCGGTTCATCGGTCCACTTGCGGCTCTTCCCAGAAGTGCCGCGCGACTGGCTCAATGATGATCTCGCCAGCAAATGGACGCTGATCCGCGCCGTGCGCCGCGTCGTCACCGGGGCGCTCGAAATCGAGCGTCGCGAAAAGCGTATCGGTTCCTCGCTTGAGGCGGCGCCGAAAGTGTTCATCACCGATGAGCGCTATCTGACGGCTCTGGCGGGCGAAGACCTGGCCGAGATCGCCATCACTTCGGCTATCGAGATCGGCAATGCCGACGCACCGTCCGAGGCCTTCACGCTCGACGATGTCCCCGGCGTCGCCGTGGTTCCGGCCCTCGCCCAGGGCACCCGCTGCGCCCGCTCGTGGAAAATCCTCCCCGAGGTCGGCAGCGACGCGGACTATCCCGACGTCTCCCTGCGCGACGCGCAAGCCCTGCGCGAACGCGCGGCGGCGGGGCTGTAATGATAGGGCTAACACCCTCTTCCCCTCGCCCCTTGAGGCAGAGGGATAGGAAATCCGCGTTCAGCGGATTTTCGAGGGTGAGGGGTGCTGCGCTCTCCCATGCTTGGATGCTGGTGGAACCAACCCCTCATCCGCCCTTCGGGCACCTTCTCCCTCAAGGGGAGAAGGGAGGGGTGGATTCTGTATGAACCTCCGCGCACTCGCCACCCCCTCAACCTACATTTCCCTCACCACCGCCATCCTCGCCTTCGGCCTCGATCGCGCCCACAAGGCGTTCCAGGTCTCGGCCGATTGCGTTGCCGCCGGCGCGGCCCCCTGCGTCGAAGTCTTCACCAGCTATGTCCCGTTCTCCATGACCGGCTGGCGCGGCGGCGAGATTGTCCGCGTCACCGATTTCTTCGACTATGTCCTGGTCTGGAATACCGGCATTTCCTATGGCCTGTTCGATGGCCTGCCAGTCTGGGCCCTCGGCGTGGTCATGCTGGTCGCCATCGTCGCCCTCTCCATCTGGTGGTTGCGGGCCGATTCCGCGCTGATCCGCCTCGGCCTCGCCTTCTGCATCGGCGGCGCCCTCTCCAATGCCATCGACAGGCTGATCTACGGCGCCGTGGCCGATTTCTTCCACCTCCACTGGGGCAACTGGTCGTTCTACATCTTCAACCTTGCCGACGTGGCCATAACTGTCGGCGTCATCCTGCTGATCGCCGATCTCATCGGCCTGGGCCGGCCACGCAAGTCGGCCGCCTGACCTGCTGGAACATGTTGCCGCCAGAATCTGGTCTTAGGCGGCATTATGCGCTATAAGCGCCGCCGACATCTCGAAGGACGTTTCATGCGTATTGGTTTGACCGGGCAGCAGCCTGCTCCTGGAGTGACTACCCGGATTGGATTGGCGTCGCTCGGCCTGGTGCTGGCGCTGGCGCTGGGCGCCTGTACCACGGTGGAAGGCACCAATGCGCTGACCGATTTCGGCACCTTTGAGCGCGAGGTCATGACGACCACCGCGCGCGGTGTCGGCCTGCTCCCCGGCGAGACGCCCAAGGAAGATATCACCACCGCCCGCGCCCCGCTGGTGCTGCCGGCCAGCGGCCAGGCCTTGCCGCCACCGGCGCCGGAAGCGGCCGTTGCACAACTGCCCACCGATAGCGACAGCGTCCAGATCGATGCCACCAATCTCACAGAGGCCGATATCCAGCGCCTGCGCAATGCCAAGGTCGTCGACCTGAGTTCGGTTTCCGGTCGCCCGCTGACCGAGCAGGAAACCCGCATGCTGGTCGCCCGCATGCAGGCGCACAATGCCGACGTGAGCACGGTCAACGGCAAGCGTCCGCTCTACCTGCCGCCCGAGGAATATTTCACCCGCGTTGGCAGCGCCGACCTGGTCTGTGCCGCGCCCAATGGCGAGCTGGTTTCGCTCAACGATCCCAAATGCCCTGAATCGGTGCGCAAGGCCATCCGCGCCACCTATACCTCGCCGGGCGCCTCATCCAGTTCCGGTCCCGGTGTCGGGCTGACCGACGACGAGATCACGCTCGACTGACGGTTGCCGTCGGTTTCACGTTTCCAAGCGGCCGGATCATCCGGCCGCTTCGCCTTTTCCGCGCCGCCCGCCCGAGCTTTCTCGCGCATATGGGTCCCGCATGACATGAAAGAATCGCCATGAGCGACACTGCTCCCGCCAAACCCGATACCGGCGACCGTCTCGCCAAGGTCATTGCCCGCTCCGGCCTCTGCTCCCGTCGCGATGCCGAGGTGTGGATTACCGCGGGCCGCGTCGTCGTTAACGGCAAGAAGGTGCTGACGCCCGCCTTCAACGTCACCGATCGCGACAAGATCATGGTCGATGGCGCTCCGCTCGCCGCCCGCCAGGGCACCCGCGTCTGGCTCTATCACAAGCCGGCGGGCCTCGTGGTCACCGAGAAGGATCCCGAGGGTCGCGAGACCATCTTCCAGCATCTCGAAGCCCACGGCCTGCCGCGCGTCGTCACCGTAGGGCGCCTCGATATCAATACCGAAGGGCTGCTGCTGCTGACCAATGATGGCGGCCTCAAGCGCGTCCTCGAACTGCCCGCCACCGGCTGGCTGCGCCGCTATCGCGTGCGCGCCCACGGCACCGTCACCCAGGCGGCGCTCGACAAGCTCAAGGACGGCATCGAGATCGACGGCATCAAATACGGCGCCATCGAAGCCACGCTCGAGCGCGAGCAGGGCGCCAATGTCTGGCTCGTGCTGGCTTTGCGCGAAGGCAAGAACCGCGAGGTCAAGAATGTCCTCGGCGCCCTCGGGCTCGAGGTGAACCGGCTGATCCGGGTCAGCTACGGTCCGTTCCAGCTTGGCGATATTCCGGTCGGGGGCGTCGAGACCATCAAGGCCAAGATGCTGCGCGACCAGCTCGGCAAGAAGCTCGCCGATGCCGCCGACGTCGATTTCGACAGCGAGATGCCGGCCGAAGCCAATGCCCTGGTCGGTAAGCCGACCCGCGATCGCCTCACCGGCCGCGGCACCAATACGGTCGAAATCGCCCGCCAGCGTTTCCGCTTCACCGATGGCGCCGAAAAGACCGAGCAGGAAATTCGCGAGGAACGCCCCCGCCAGGATCGCCCCGGGCGCTTCGACAGCCGTAAGCCGGTTTCCAGGCGCGAAGAATCGCGTGACGACGAATATGCTCCGCCGCCCCGCCACATCTATTTCGACGAGGATGGCCGCGCCCCCGAGGAATTCGTGCAGAAGCGCGGTCCCAAGGCCTTCACCCGCCGCGATCCCGATGACCAGCCCGCCAGCACCTTCGGCAAGCGCCCACCGCGCCCGGCCGGCGGCGGAAAGTCCCTGGGGGACAAGAAGCCCTTTGGCGAGAAGAAGAGCTTCGGCGACAGGAAACCCTTTGAAAAGAAGCCGTTCGGCGACAAGACCCGTGGTCCGCGTCGTGACGATGAGCGCCGTCTGGCCGGTGCTCGTGCCGGTGCCGAGCGCAGTGAACGCCCCGGCAGGTCCTTCGGCGATCGCCCGCGCGCTCCGCGCCCGGAAGGCGGGGCTCGCCCGCCGCGTGATCGTGAGTTCGCCGGCACTCCGCGCGGTCCGCGTCGCGGCGATACTGCTGCCGCCGAGCGTCCCGCCTATACGCCGCGCGTTCGCCCCGATAGCGAGCGTGGCAAAGGCGCCGCCTTCAAGGGCGAGGCCAAGCGCCCCGGCCGCAATTTCTCGGAGAAGTCCAAAAGCTTCCGCCCCGAAGGCAAGCCAGGCCGCCCCGCCGGCGGCCGCCCGACACGTCCCGGCCGCGACGAATTCGGCTCCGAGGCCAAGACCTATGGCAAGCCGCGCATGCGCGCCGACGGCAAGCCCATGCCCAAGCGCGACGGCGCGGCGCCCGCCCGCGGCCCGCGTCCTGGTGGCAAGCCGGGCGGGAAGCCGGCTGGCCGTCCCACTGGTGGCGCCCGCCCGAGCGGCCCGCGTCGTCCCAAGGCATAGGCTATGCGCATCGTCGCCGGCAAATTCCGCGGCAAGCAACTGACCTCCCCGTCGGACGATTCCATTCGCCCGACGGCCGACCGCGTCCGCGAATCAATGTTCAACATCCTCGCCAGCCGCCTCGGCCCGGTGTTTGAGGGCATCCGCGTGCTCGACCTCTTCGCCGGCACCGGGGCGCTGGGCCTCGAAGCCCTGTCGCGCGGCGCCAGCCACGTCACCTTCGTCGATACCGGCGCCGAAGCCCGCGGTCTCATCCGCGACCATATCGAGGCCTTCGGGGCAGGGGGCATCACCAAGCTGCTGCGCCGCGACGCCACTGATCTCGGCACGCCCGGCACTTTCGGTCAGTTCGACCTGGTCTTCCTCGATCCGCCCTATGGCAAGGGGCTGGGCGAACAGGCATTGGCCCACATCGCCGCCAATGGCTGGCTGGCCCCAGGCGCGACCATCGTCTTCGAGGAAAGCGCCGACGCGGCGGTAGAAATCCCCGAGGGTTTCACCCTGGACGACCGCCGGCAATATGGCGCGGCGGCGGTGCATTTTCTGAGGTTTGGGGAAGAGTCCTAGCGGGCGACCGCATATGCGGAGCGACCGGCTTCATCGGTTCCACTGAGCGTGGCTCCCTCTCCCCTGAAGGGAGAGGGTGGGGTGAGGGGTTCAGTGCTGGTGAAATGCACGGTGCCTTACATAGCGCTGAACCCCTCACCCGACCCTTTGGGCCGACCTCTCCCCTGAGGGGAGAGGTAGCTTCCTGGGCCTGCTGTCAGGAGCAACATCGCGCTCTCAGGCCACCCCCGCACAAGCCCCGCACTTCCCCCGGATTTCCATCGTCGTCCGCTCCACCCTGAACCCCTTCGCACCGGCCCAGTCCCCCAGCCGCTCCTCGATCACGGCATCGGCGAATTCATCCACCTTCCCGCACCCTTCGCAGATCGCAAATGCGATCAGCCCCTTGCGGTGGCAAAGCGCGTCAGCGCAGGCCACGAACGCATTGAGGGACTCCAGCCTGTGCGCCAGCCCGCGTTCCACCAGCTTGTCCAGCGCCCGATACACCTGCAAAGGCGCCCGCAGGCCATCTGCCCGCAGCTTGTCGAGAATGTCATAGGCGCTCAGCGGCCCTTCCGAATGGTTGAGCGCGCCCAGCACCAGCCCCTGGTTGCGCGTCAGGTCGCCGGGAACGTCGTGGCTATGTGCCATGGGGAACTCTCCTGCCGAACAGTCGCGAGACGGGAACCGTCAGCGACACAAGGAATATGACCAGCGCCATCACCACGATCGAAGGCCCCGAAGCGGTGTCCCAGGTCCGCGATCCGAACAGGCCTCCCACGACCGCGATAGCGCCCAGCACCGCGGCCACCGCCGCCATCATTTCCGGCGTCGCGCTCAACCGCCGCGCTGTCGCCGCGGGGATGATCAGCAGCGAGGTGATCAGCAGCACGCCCACCAGCTTCATGGCAATGGCGATGACCGATGCCATCAGGATCATCAGCACCAGCCGGCTCGTCTCCGGCCGCAGGCCCTCGGCCTCCGCCAGTTCCGGGCTCACCGTAGACGCCAGCAGCGGCCGCCATGCCAGGATCAATATGGCGAGAATGGCCACCCCGCCACCATAGATGATGACGATGTCCTCCACCGACACGGCGAGAATGTCCCCGAACAGGAACCCCATCAGGTCGATGCGAACCGTGGTGAGAAATCCCACCAGCACCAGCCCCACCGCCAGCGTCGAATGGCTCAGGATCCCCAGCAGCGCATCGGTCGACAGCGTTGCCTGTTTTTGCAGCACGATCAGCGCCCCGGCCACCAGAGCCGCCACCGCAAACACCCCAAGCGTCATATTCATCGACAGGATGATCGACAGCGCCACCCCGAGCAGCGCCGAATGCGCCATCGTATCCCCGAAATACGCCATCCGCCGCCACACGACAAAACACCCCAGCGGCCCCGCCACCAAGGCGAGCCCGATGCCGGCAATGAGGGCGCGGGAGAAATAGTCACCGAACATCGCGTACCCCCTCCCGAGCTGCGCTAGGCCTGCGGCGAAGCTGCGCTACCCTCCCCTCAAGGGGGAGGGTGATATCGAGGGTGTGGCACAAGCATGCCAATGGCACCGCACGCACCCTCCCCCTTGAGGGCAGGGCAAGCAGAGCTTGGCGCGCAGCGCCTAGCGGCGCTCGGGAGGGGGTATTTGCCCCCGCCAAAAACTCAACGCCCATGACTGTGTCCCCTCATGCTCATGCGTATGGCCATGCGCATGCCCCTCTGCCACCACACACCCATCGTCATGATGCTCATGGTCGTGATGGTGCTCGTAGATCGCCAGCGTATGCGCCGCCCGTTCCCCGAACAGCTTGAGATATTCGGGGCTCCGCTTTACCGCGCTCGGCGTGCCGCGGCAGCACACATGCCCGTTGAGGCAGATCACCGTATCGGTCTCCGCCATCACCACATGCAGGTCGTGCGAAATCATCAATATCCCGCTCCGCGTCGTATCGCGGATTTGCCGCACCAGCTCATAAAGCGCCACTTCCCCGGAAAAATCGACGCCCTGCACCGGCTCATCCAGCACCAGCAGGTCGGGCTTGCGGATCATCGCCCGGGCGAACAGCACGCGCTGGAATTCCCCGCCCGACAGCTCCTGCACCGCCGCCTTGCGCAGCCGCGCCGCACCCACCGCCTCCAGCGCCGCGTCGATATCGGCAGGCGCATGCCGCCCGGTCAGCGTCATCAGCCGCTCCACCGTCAGCGGCAAAGTCCAGTCGATGCTCAGCTTCTGCGGCACATAGCCGATGCGCAGCCCCGGCTGCCGGGTCACCGTTCCCGTGGTCGGCTTCAGCACGCCGGTCGCCAGCTTGGCCGTGGTCGATTTGCCCGACCCGTTCGGCCCGATCAGCGTCACGATCTCGCCCCGCGCTATGGTCAGGTCCACCCCGCTGACCAGCGTGCGACCGCCCCGGCTCACGCCGGCATTGCTGAGCGTGATCAATGTTTCTCTCGGCACGATGGCGTTCATTGCGGCCTGCCTGGAAATTTCTGCGAACGTCCCTTGACGCCCTTCAATACGTTATAGCATAACACTGCCGCAAGCGTAATAACATAACATATCACGAGGTCGCCATGAAACTGTTCGCCCCCTTCGCCCTGCTGGCCACCGCGCTCCTCACCACCGCCGCCATGGCGGCCCCCAGCGTGGTGGCCTCTATCAAGCCGGTGCATTCGCTGGTGGCTGCGGTCATGGCCGGCGTTGGCGAACCCACCCTCATCGTCAAGGGCTCCGCCTCGCCCCACACCTACGCCCTCAAGCCCTCCGACGCCGGCGCCCTCGAAGCCGCCGATATCGTGTTCTGGACCGGCCACGGCATGGAACTGTTCCTCGGCGACGCGCTCGAAACCCTGGCCACTCGCGCCACCGTGGTCGAACTCGCCGATTCCCCCGGCATCACCCTGCTCCCCGTCCGCGAAGGCGGCGCCTTCGAGGCCCACACTCACGAAGGCGAGGATCATGAGCACGAAGACCACGATCACGATCATGACCACGACGAGCATGGCGAGGGCGACATGCACTTCTGGCTCGATCCGGAAAACGCCAAGCTGATGGTCGCCCAGATCGCCACGACGCTTGCCGGGGCCGATCCGGAAAATGCCACCACCTATCAAGCCAATGCCGAAGCCGAACAGATCAAGCTCGATGAACTCGAAGCCGAGCTCGCCAGGACGCTGGCCCCCGTCGCCGACAAGCCCTTCATCGTCTTCCACGACGCCTATCAGTATTTCGAAGCCCGCTTTGGCCTCGACGTCGCCGGTTCGGTCACCGTCACGCCCGACGTCATGCCCGGCGCTGCCCGCATCGACGAACTCAAGGCAAAGGTTGCCTCCCTGGGCGCCACCTGCGTCTTCGCCGAACCCAATTTCAAACCCACCATCATCGGCGCCATCACCGAAGCCAGCAGCGCCAGATCAGGCGTGCTCGACCCCGAGGGCGGCGCCCTCACCGAAGGCGCGGACCTCTATCCCAACCTGCTGCGGGGCCTCGCCACCAGCCTGGTGGATTGCCTGGACTAGAGGGTATCGCAAGCGATCTGCCTTGGGAACTCATGAGCACTAGCACACCCGATGTCATCCCGGCGAAGGCCAGGATCCATCCTGAGGTCTATCCGCGTCCAGACGAGGCTGAGCTATTTCAAGATGGATTCCGGCCTTCGCCGGAATGACACCGTGATTGAACCAAATGCGGAAACACCATTGCTACTTGATCGGCCCCTTGAAGATGAAAAACGCCCCCAGCGCGATCAGCCCGAAGCCGAGCCCGTGGTTCAGCGTCAGCTTCTCGCCGAAATAGAACACGGTGAACACCGCGAATACCGAGAGCGAAATGACTTCCTGGATGGTCTTGAGCTCGGAGGGCGAATAGACCGCTTCCCCGATCCGATTGGCCGGCACGGCCAGCCAATATTCGAAAAAGGCGATGCCCCAGCTGATGAGCACCGCCGCCCACAGCGCCGATGTCGGCCATTTCAGGTGCCCATACCAGGCAAAGGTCATGAAAACATTGGAAGCAAGCAGCAGCCCGATCGGGGCCAGGGTAGCGAAGTTGAAGCCCAAGGCTTCCTCCTGAGGACCATATTCCTCGTCATTACCCATCGTGTCATTCCCGCGAAAGCGGGAATCTCTCTTTCCGGCAATTGTAAGAGAGATTCGCGCCACCTCAGCGCAAATGCTTGGTCGGCTGCTCCAGCCCGAAAATCTCGTCGGTGAGGCTGTCCATCCGCTCGCGGATCAGCCCCTGCGCGTCATAGAGCCCGCGGTTGTAGAAATAGGCGCCCATCTTGTCGACGAAGAACATCATCAGCATTTCCGCCGGAATGGCGCCGATATCCTGGTCCAGCTCCTCGCGGAAATAGTCCTGGATTTCGCCGGCAATGGCCTTGGTTTCCTCGCGGCTGAACTTGATCGGCTTCATGGCGGAAATCTCCTTTCAGCTCCCGTTCATAACGCGAGTCGCTGATTGCAGATGTCTGCCCTTAAGGGCAGTCTGGGCCACAAGAGGAGAAATCATGCTTGCCCGCGCGTCGTTTTTCGCAGCACTCGCCGTCTCCACGCCAGGCTTTGCCGAGGAGATCGCCTGCGAGGGTGTCTTCGGTATCGACAGTTCCGAGGCCCGCCTTATCGAGATCTACGGCGCCGATAATGTCGTCACCGGCATCGTGCCGGGTCCCGAAGGCACGGAAATGCTGGCCACGACGGTCTTCCCCGATGATCCCAAGCGCAGTCTGCAATTCGTCTGGTGGAACGAGGAGGCGCTGAGCGATCCCAGCTATGTCGAGCTGCCCGCCAAGCTCTCCGCCCCCGGCGGCGTTCACATCGGGCAGCCCCTGGCCGAGGTCGAGGCCATCAATGGCGAGCCCTTCACGCTGCTGGGCTTCGGCTGGGACTACGGTGGCAGCGCGGGCTTTGAAACGGGCGCTTTGTCCGGCTTGCCCGACGGCTGCATTCTCAACGTCCGCTTCGAATATGGCGAGTCTCCCGAAGGGCTCGATACCCTGCCGGCCATGGGCGACAAGGAGCTTTCCTCCAACGATCCCCTGCTGGCGCAGATGCAGGTGCGGCTCTATGCCGTCTCCATCGGCTATCCCCATCCAGATTTCCGCGATTGACCCCGACCCCTTCGCGGGCGTAACTCTGGACCTGTGTTGGTTCCCCGCGTCCGCTGCGGCAAGGGGATCAAAAGGGAACACGGTGCGACGTACCCATCAGGGCGCAAAACCGTGGCTGCCCCCGCAACTGTAAGCGGTGGGCCTCCTCAATCAGCCACTGATCCATCGGGTCGGGAAGGCGAGGGGGCTGCCATCACCGCGAGCCAGGAGACCTGCCGGCACATGAACCGAGCTGAACGCTCATCTATTCCGTGCACGGAGGGTGCCACATGAATACCACGACCGCCTCGACTGGCCTCCAGTCTCTCTCGATTTCCCAGCGCATCATTGCCGGTTCCCTGGCGATTCTGCTCGGGCTGACGCTTCTCGTTGGCACCGGCTTTGCGGGCGATTTCCGCCTGCATAACGGCGCCCACGACACCCGCCACGCCATGGGCTTCCCCTGCCACTAAGGGCAGGTTTCAGGGAAATCGAAATGATCCGCAATCTGTTTGCCGCTGCGCTTCTCGCAGCCCTTTGTGCTGGCCTCGTCACGGCCGCCCTCCAGCATTTCCGCGTCACCCCGCTCATTCTCCACGCCGAGACCTTCGAGGGTGAAGGCGGACACAGCCACGGCGCCGAGCCCGTTGCCGCCGACCACGAACATGCCGCCGGCACGCCCCAGCATGAGCATGACGCCATCGCCACCACCGCAGCCGAGCCCGAGGAATGGGCCCCGGCCGATGGTTTTGAGCGCACCGCCTATACCACCCTGGCCACCGTCCTCGCCGCGGCCGGCTTCGCGCTGGTCATCGGCGCCGTCTCCATGTTTGCGGGCGTGCCCATCACCTTCGCCAATGGCTTTCTCTGGGGCATTGCCGGCTTCGTCACCTTCTCGTTGGCCCCGGCCTATGGGCTGGCGCCCGAACTGCCCGGCATGCCCGCCGCCGATCTCGGTGCCCGCCAGGTCTGGTGGGTCGGCACGGCCCTCGCCACCGGCGCCGCCTGCCTGCTGCTGGCCAAGACCCGCGCCGGATGGGCCTTCGCCGTCGCCATCGCTTTGGTCGCCATCCCCCACATCATCGGCGCCCCCGCCGCGCCCGATGAGCCGAGCGCCGTTCCCGCCCACCTCGCCACCGAATTTGCCGCCATCACGCTCGGCACGTCGCTGGTGTTCTGGCTGGTCCTCGGGACTGTCTTCGGCAAGCTCAATGACGTTTTTGCTGCTCGCAGCAGCGTTCCCAACGGGGTGCCCGCATGACCAAGATACCCACAACCGTCATCACCGGCTTCCTCGGCGCCGGCAAGACGACCCTGGTGCGCCATCTCCTGGCCCACGCCCCCAAGGGCAAGCGCATCGCGCTCATCATCAACGAATTCGGTGACCTCGGCGTCGACAAGGATATCCTCGCCGGCTGCGGCGACGAAACCTGCCGCGAAGAGGATATGGTCGAGCTTTCCAACGGCTGCATCTGCTGCACCGTGGCCGACGAGTTCATCCCCACCATGCAGGCGCTGCTGGCCCGCCCGGAAAAGTTCGATCACATCGTCATCGAAACCTCGGGTCTCGCGCTGCCCCAGCCGCTGATCCGCGCCTTCAACTGGCCCGAGATCAAGGCCCAGGTCACCATTGACGGCGTCGTCACCGTCGCCGACGCCTCGGCCCTTGCCGAGGGCCGGTTCGCGTCCGACGAAGCCGCCGTCGATGCCCAGCGCCGCCAGGACGAAATGCTCGACCACGAAACGCCTTTGGGCGAACTGTTCGAGGACCAGCTTTCCGTGGCCGACCTCGTCGTCGTCAACAAGGCCGACCTCGTCGACGACGCGACTCTCGACAAGGTGGAAGCCAATCTGCGCGCCGAAATGCGCCCCGGCGTCGGCCTCATCCGCGCCCGCAACGGCCATGTCGATATCGCGGCCCTGCTCGGCATGGGCATGGGCAGCGAGGACGATATCGCCAACCGCCCCAGCCACCACGAACTGGAGCATGGTGGCGAGACCCACGAGCACGACGATTTCGACAGCTTCTCCATCCGCATACCCAGCGTGAACAGCAAGGCCGACCTGCTCGCGGTCATCGAACAGACCATCCGCGACCACGACGTCCTGCGCCTCAAGGGCTTCGCTGCCGTCCCCGGCGCCGCCGCGCGCCTCGCCATCCAGGCCGTCGGGCCCCGCGTCACCGCCTATTTCGACCGCCCCTGGAAAGACGGCGAAGTTCGCGACACGGCCCTGGTCGTCATTGGCGAACAGCCGCTCGACCGCGCGGCCATTACGCAGAGCCTGCAGAAAGCAGCGGCGCTCGCCGCCTGACAAATGCACCTCCTCTCCGCCCAGGCCGGCGCCATCCAGCAGGAAGGCGAAGCCATCGATCTCAACCAGCGCCCCGGGGCGCTGGTCTTTGCCTCATCGGCCGATAGCGAACTGGCCATGCTGGCCGGCGCCGCCGACCGGGCAGGGGAGTTCCAACTCCGCCTCGCCAACACGCTGCGCCTTTCCAACAATCTTTCGGTCGATCTGTGGCTGGAAAAGACCGTCGCCCAAGCGCGCCTCGTCGTCCTCCGTCTCATCGGCGGCGCCGCCTATTTCCAATACGGCGTCGACGAACTCACCGCCCTCTGCGCCAACCACAAAATTCCCCTCGTCCTCCTCCCCGGCGACGCCAACCCCGACCCCATCCTGCAATCCCGCTCCACCATCCACCCCGGCGACTGGACCCGCCTCCACAACCTCTTCACCGCAGGCGGCCCCGACAACGCCGATACGATCCTCAAAGCATTCGCAAAGCTAGCGGCTCCTTCCCCTTCTCCCCTTGAGGGAGAAGGTGCCCGAAGGGCGGATGAGGGGTCTCTTGCTTCCCTTCACCCCCAACCCTTCGCCCGCTTCGGCCTATGGCACCCCAAGTCGGGCATGACCGACGAACCCGGCCTGCGCGCGCTCCATGGCAGCGCCACCTACATCCCCATCCTCTTCTACCGCGCCGCCCTCGAAGGCGCCGGCACCGCCACCATCGCCGCCCTCATCACCGAGCTCGAAACCCAGGGTCTCGCCCCGGTCCCGCTCCTCGTCTCCTCCCTCAAGGAAGCCGCCTGCGCCCGCTTCGTGCAGAACGCGCTCGCGGCCTTCCCGCCCGCCGCCATCTTCAACCTCACCGGCTTCGCCCTCGGCATCGACAGCCTCGATGAAAAGTCCAACCCCTTCGCCACATCAGACGCCCCCGTCATCCAGCTTATCCAGTCCGGCCGCTCCGAGGCCCAGTGGCTCGCCGACAGCCAGGGCCTCTCCTCCAAGGACATGGCGATGTTCCTCGTCATGCCCGAAGTCGACGGGCGTCTCGGCGGCCTCATCGTCGGCCACAAGGCCGACGCCGTCTGGCACGAGCGCTGCCAGGTTCCCCTCACCGCCTACACCCCCAACCCCTCCGGCATCACCCGCGCTGTAGCCTTGGCGAAAAACTGGTCCCGCCTCCGCGCCACCCCGCGCGCCGAGCGCCGCATCGCCATTGTCCTCGCCAACTACCCCATCCGCGACGGGCGGTTGGCGAATGGCGTCGGCTACGACGCCCCTGAATCCACGGTGCGGATGCTGCAGGAACTGGACAAGGCGGGCTACACCCTCTCACCTCGCCCCTTCGGGGAGGGGTCGGCGGCGCAGCCGCCGGGTGAGGGGGCCTTCCCTTCGGACGCCGTCAGCCTCATGGCCGCCCTCCAATCCGGCCCCACCAACGCCAATCCCCAGCGCGGCTCATCCCCCGCTATCCTCCCGCTCGCCCGCTATCGCGAACTCTTCGCCAAGCTCCCAGCCAAAATCCGCACCGAAGTCACCGCCCGCTGGGGCGATCCCGCGACCGATCCCTTTATGCGCATCGAGGCAGGCGCAGACCACCTGATTACAAATCAGGTGTTCCATCTCCCCGCCCTTATCTTCGGCAACATCACCATCCTGCTCCAGCCCGCCCGTGGCTACCACGTCGATGAAACCGCCAGCTACCATGACCCGGCCCTGGCCCCGCCCCACGCCTATCTCGCCGCCTATCTCTGGCTGCGCCACGACTTCGGCGCCCATGCCCTGATCCACAATGGCAAGCATGGCACGCTCGAATGGCTTCCCGGCAAGGCCACCGCGCTCGATGAAGCCAGCTATCCCGACGCGCTCTGGGGCCAGTTGCCCCATCTTTATCCCTTCATCGTCAACGACCCCGGCGAGGGCACCCAGGCCAAGCGCCGCGCTGGCGCCGTCATCATCGACCACCTCGTGCCCCCGCTTACCCGCGCCGAAACCTATGGTCCCCTCAAGGACCTCGAGGCGCTGCTCGACGAGTATTACGCCGCCTCCGGCATGGACCGCCGCCGCCTGGCCGACCTCCGCCGCCACATCCTCGATTTCGTCAGCGACACCAGGCTCGACCGCGATATCGGCCTGCCCGAGGACGAGACGGCCGCCCTCATCAAGATCGACAACTTCCTCTGCGACCTCAAGGAAGCCCAGATCCGCGACGGCCTCCACATCTTCGGCCAATCGCCCCAAGGCAATCTCGAACGCGACCTCGCGGTCGCCCTTGCCCGCGTCCCCCGCGGCGACGGGGCAGGGGAGGCCTCCCTCATCCGCGCCCTGGCCGATGACCTCAAGCTCGGCTTCGATCCGCTGACCGCCAAGCTCGGGACGCCGTGGACGGGGCCCACCCCCACCCTCATTCTCTCGCCACACGGGGGAGGGAAGCCCGCTCAGAGTCTCCCCAAGAATTCTGAAGGTGCGGCCCCCTCGCCTCCCTCCCCCTTGTGGGGAGGGATTGAGGGTGGGGGTGGGCCACGCACTCTGGGCGATGTGGTGGAACATCTCGAAAATCTGGCCGGCGCCCTCGTCGACGGCACTCTCTCGCCCGCCCCCGACTGGACCGCCAGCGCCGCCGTCCTCGCCACGGTGCAATCCACCATCCGCCCCCGCCTCGCCGCCTCCGGTCCAGCCGAAATCGCCGCTCTCCTCGCCGGCCTCGATGGCAAATTTATCGCCCCCGGGCCCTCCGGCGCCCCCTCGCGCGGCCGCCTCGACGTCCTGCCCACCGGCCGCAATTTCTATTCCGTGGATTCCCGCGCCGTCCCCACGCCCACAGCCTGGGAACTCGGCAAGAAATCCGCCGAAAGCCTCGTCCTCCGCCACCTGCAGGATCACGGTCACCATCTCCGCGCCGTCGCCCTCTCCGTCTGGGGTACGGCCAATATGCGCACCGGCGGCGACGACATCGCCCAGGCCCTGGCGCTGATCGGCGCCCGCCCCACCTGGGACCCCGGTTCGCTCCGCGTCTCCGGCTACGAAATCATCCCGCTGGCCAAGCTCGGCCGCCCCCGCGTCGATGTCACCCTGCGCATTTCAGGCTTTTTCCGCGACGCCTTCCCGGCACAGATTGCCCTGTTCGACCGCGCCATCCGCGCCATCGGCGCCCTGGACGAACCCACCGAGGACAACCCCATCGCCGCCACCATGCGCTCGGACGCAATCGGGCTCCTCGCTGCCGGCGCCGACGAAGCCGCCGCCGGCCACCGCATCTTCGGCTCCAAACCCGGCACTTATGGTGCCGGCCTCAACGCCATGATCGACTCCGGCGCCTGGTCCGCCAAGTCCGACCTCGCCACCCGCGCCCTCGACTTCGGCCAATACGCCTATGGCGCCAAGGACGCCGGCACCCCACAGCGCGACCGTTTTGCCGCCCGCCTATCCGATATCGACGCCGTCATTCACAACCAGGACAATCGCGAGCACGACCTGCTCGACTCAGACAATTACTACCAGTTCGAAGGCGGCCTTTCCGCCGCCGCCGAAAGCCTCACCGGCGCAAAGCCCGCCGCCTATCACAACGACCACTCCCGCCCAGAGCGCCCGCTGATCCGCACGCTGGAAGAAGAGATTTCCCACGTCATCCGCTCCCGCGTGGTCAATCCAAAATGGATCGCTGGCATGCAGCGCCACGGCTATCGCGGCGCTTTCGAAATCATCGCCACCGTCGATTTCATGTTCGCCTTCGCCGCCACCACCGGCGCCGTAAAAACCCACCATTTCGACCTGGCCTTCGAAGCCTTCGTCGAGGACGATGCAGTGCGCGACTGGCTCAGATCCGCCAACCGGCACGGCTATGACGAACTGATCGCCAAATTCAACGAAGCCCGCCAACGCGGCCTCTGGGTGCCGCGCTCCAATTCCGCTTTCGCCTATCTGGAGGACGCCAATTGACCGACAAACCAGCCAAAAAAACCGACCTGATGACCGAGGCGGAGCGCGACGCCTACCATGCCGAGAAAATGAAGAAGAAGCGCGAGGCGCGGAACAAGATTCTCGCCACCAAGACCCAGGAAAAGGGCCTGCTGATCGTCCATACCGGCAAGGGCAAGGGCAAATCCACCGCCGCTTTCGGCATGGTCTTCCGCGCTTTGGGCCACGGCTTCAAGGTCGGCGTCGTGCAATTCGTCAAGGGCGTCTGGGAAACCGGCGAGCGCGACGTGCTCGACAAATTCCCCGATCTCGTCACCATCAATGCCATGGGCGAAGGCTTCACCTGGGATGTCGCCGACCGCCAGCGCGACCTCGCTGCCGCCCGCAAGGCCTGGGACCAGGCCAAGGCGCTGATATCAGATCCGAGCTACAAGCTGGTCCTGCTCGACGAACTCAACATCGTCCTGCGCTACGATTATCTCCCGCTTGAGGAAGTGGTCGACTTCCTGGCCAACAAGCCCGCTGACAAGCACGTCATCGTCACCGGCCGCAACGCCAAGGACGAAATCATCGAAATCGCCGATCTCGTCACCGAAATGACCGAAATCAAGCACCACTTCCGCGCCGGCGTGAAGGCCCAGAAGGGCATCGAGTTCTAGGGCCAAGGCCCGCTGAGCGTGGACTCCCTCTCCCCTCAGGGGAGAGGGTGGGTGAGGGGTTCAGTGCTGGTGAAATGCACAGTGCCCAACGCTGCGCGCCGACCTCTCCTCTCAGGGGAGAGATGTGACGCCCCTCAGCAATTCCCCCGCAAACTCCCCACCAGCTTCTCCACCACCCGGTCCATCTCCGAGGCATCGGTCACCGAATAGTCCATCCGGAATGCCGCATAGCTCGTCCCGTCACACAGCAGCACCATGCGCTGGTAGAGGATCCGGAATCCCTTGATCGCCGACCAACTGGCCCAGCGCGGCGTGACCGCCTGATAGGTCGTGTTCCACGCCTCCGCTTCGCTCCAGGCCATGCGCTGGCTCACTTCGTCCTCGAAGCTCCCGGTCAGGTTCCCGCCCCACACCGTCAGATAGCTCGGGTTACGCCCACCCGCGAACGTCGCGCCATCGCCATTCTCGCTCTCTCCTTGGCTGCTGAAACCGGGCGGAATATCCACGCCATAGCCGAACCGATCATTGTCATAGTGGTCCCAGCCCTGCGCGAAAGCGGGGGCGGCGAGGAGGGTGAAAAGGGCAATGAGCAGAATACGCATCCCCGAATCCTGCCTGCGTCGCAGGTTGGGTGCAAGTCACGAAAATCTCGATGTCATTCCGGCGAAGGCCGGAATCCATCCTGAGATAGCGCAACGTCCCCGGGTGCGGATAGACCTCAGGATGGATCCCGGGCTTCGCCGGGATGACATCGCGTAAGCAGGAAGAGGCCAGAAGGCCTCCGCCTCAAACCACCACAATCCCCGCATGCTTGGCCTTCTCCTCCGGCTCCACATGAATGGTGATCAGCACGTCCTTTACCGTCTCGCGCAGCTTGGCCTCGATCCTGTCGCAGATGGCATGCGCCGCATCCACGCTCATCGCTCCGGGCACGACGAGGTGGAAATCGATGAAGGTCATCTTTCCCGCCTGCCGCGTGCGCACGTCATGCGCCTCGATGGCGCCCTCGGCATTGGCGGCGATCACCTCGCGGATGGTCTTTTGCGTCTCGACCGGCACCGCCACATCCATCAGCCCGCCCACGCTCTGCCGGATCACGCCCCAGCCCGACCACAGGATATTGAGCGCCACCAGCCCGGCCAGCACCGCGTCGAGCACGGCCCAGCCGGTAGCGAATACCAGGCCCAGCCCCACCAGCACGCCAATGGTCGAAACCACATCGGTCATCAGGTGCTTGCCATCGGCCTCCAGTGCCGGCGAGCGTACCGTCCGCCCATGCCGGATCAGCACATAGGCCCAGATTACATTGATCGCGGTGGCGACCACGCTCACCGCCAGGCCCTGCACCGGCGCCTCCGGCAGTTCCGGCGCCATGAACCCCAGCGCCGCCTCGCGCAGGATCAATATCGCCGCCACGATGATCATCACGCCCACGATGACCGCCGAGAAATATTCCGCCTTGTGATAGCCATAGGGCAGGGCGGCATCGGCCGGCTTCTGCGCCAGCCGCACCGCGATCAGCGCCACCACGGCCGTCACCACATTGACGATCGATTCCAGTGCATCCGAATAGAGCGCGATCGACCCGGTTGTGGTCCAGGCCAGGAATTTCAGCCCGAGCACGATCAGCCCCACGAGCAGGCTCGCTCCGGCAATGGCCAGCGTTCTGTTTGCGGTGATGCTCACGTCAGGGGTTCCGGTATGGCTGTCCCCAGCCCATAGACCCACGTGTTGCTCGCAGCAAGTCCTTGAATTTGCAAATCATTTTCAGAAGCATTCCGATCTGGATCGCCCCAGCCGCAAGCCATTGATTGACCACGCGCTTCCCCCCGCCTACAACGAATTCGCGCAGCGTTCCCGCGATGGAACTGAAACAGAATTCGGTGCGGTCGACCCAATCAGGGGACCAAGTCCGAACTGCACGAGGCGAGAGATGACGCAACTATCGGGACGCATCGTCGCCGGAATCGGCTTTGCCAGCGCCGCCACGGCCGATGAGGTGATCGGCCTGATCGAGGCCAGCCTCGCCGAGGCCGGTCTGGCCTCCGGCCACCTTGCCGCCATCGCCACCCACAGGCGCAAGCTGGGCACCATGCTGCCGCTCAGCGTCGCCGCCCATTTCGGCGTGCCGCTGCGCCTGCTTGATGACAGGGACTTGCCGATGCTCGGCCTTGCCGAAGGTGCCGCCGCCGCCGCCGGCCCACTGCGCCTGGGCAAGCGCAAATCGGCCTATGCCACCTGCGCCTTGGCCGATTGCCGCCCCGGCTTCACCATCGCCGCCTTCGGTCAGCCGCCGATATCCAGCGCCGCGATGGCCTCGTCGAGGCTCGCCACTTCATTGGCCGGGCCATAGACCGGCCGCGCGATCATGACCACCTTGACCCCCAATTGCTTTGCCGCTTCCAGCTTGGCCGCGGTCTGTCCGCCGCCCGAATTCTTGGTGACCAGATGAGTGATCCCCTCGCGCTTCATCAGCGCCACTTCGTCGCTCACCGAATAGGGCGGCCGCGTCTGCAACAGGCTGGCATGCCGTGGCATCTCCATGGCCGGCGCTTCGATCGTCCGCACCACGAATTGGCAATCGTCCCGCTCGAGGAAATGTGCCAGTCCCGTATGCCCGGTGGTCAACAGCACATCGGCATTGGGTGGCAGCGCCGCCGCCGCCTCGGCCACGGTCTCCACCGTAGTCCATTCCGCGCCGATCTGCTGCTCCCATGCCGGCCGCATATAGCGCACCAGCTTCACCCCCGCCTGCTGCGCCGCCGCCACCGCATTGATGGAAATCAGCCCCGCATAGGGGTGGGTCGCATCCACCAGCCGCTCGATTCCCGCCACCTTGAGATAGGCCGTCAGCCCCGGAATCCCGCCGAACTTGCCCATGCGCAATCCGCCCTCGGGGAGCTTGGGGTCCTGCGTGCGCCCCGCCAGCGAGGTCGTCACCTCATGCCCCATCGCCACCAGCCGATTGGCCAGCTCCCGCGCCTCGCCCGTGCCGCCCAGGATCAGGATTTTCATAGCTCTAGCGGTGCTCCTTTTCGTCAATGTGCCCATTCGGGCCGAGGCCGACAAGAGCGCCGTTCGCGCGGCCCCACCCCACCCTCAGTTCATCGCCTCCCTCCCCCTTGTGGGGAGGGATCAAGGGTGGGTGTGAGTCACGCTGTCTGGAAAGGCTATCGTTGATGCAAGGCCATTTCGCTGCTCTCGATCACGCCGATTTCCCGCCGCTGGAGCCCGGCTCAGTCTGGCTCGTCGGCGCCGGCCCCGGTGGTCCGGGTCTCGTCTCGCTACTGGCCTATCACGCCCTCGGCCAGGCCGATGTCATCGTGCATGACGCGCTCGTCTCGCCCGACCTCATGGCCATGGCGCCGGAACACACACAACGTGTGTTCGCCGGCAAGCGCGGCGGCAAGCCCTCGCCGAAACAGGCCGACATCACCCTGCAACTGATCGACCTTGCCCGCGCGGGCAAGCGCGTCCTGCGCCTCAAGGGCGGCGATCCCTTCATGTTCGGCCGCGGCGGCGAGGAAGCGGGCGCCCTGGTCCGCGCGGGCGTGCCCTTCCGCATCGTCCCGGGCATATCCTCGGGCCTTGCCGGGCCCGCCTATGCCGGCATCCCGATCACCCATCGCGACACCAATCACGCCGTCATCTTCCTCACCGGGCACGATGAAACCGGCGCCGTCCCCCATTCGGTCGATTGGGCCGCTATCGCCAATGCCGCCCCGGTCATCGTCATGTTCATGGCGGTCAAGCACCTCCCCTCCATCGCCCAGAAGCTCCTCGCCGCCGGCCGCCCCGCCACCGACCGCCTCGCCGCGATCTCCCACGCCGCCACCCCCCAGCAGTCCATCATCGAAACCACCCTGGCCCAGGCCCACACCCTGACCGGCGTGCCCACCCCCGCCATCGTCGTTCTCGGCCCCGTCAGCGCCTATCGTCAGTCGCTCGATTGGTATGTCGGCGAAGCCCGGAGGCATGTCTTTGGCTAGGCAAGGGACTCCTGGTTTGCGCCCCCTCCCCCCTGAGGGGAGAGTAGTGTCGCTAGGCCCGAAGGGCCGTAGCAGAGCTGGGGTGGGGGTCCCTTGCTTCTTGCCTCGAACGGCGACCCCCACCCCCAACCCCTCCCCTCAGGGGGGAGGGGAGCCAACGCTCGGTGCGAACCAGCCATGACATCAGGCCTCGTTATATCGGCCCCGCGCTCCGGCTCGGGCAAGACCACCATCACCCTTGGCCTGCTCGCCGCCCTGCGCCGCGCCGGCACCGTCGTCGCCCCCGCCAAGACCGGCCCCGACTATATCGACCCCGCCTTCCTCGCCCGCGCCGCCCTGCGCGAGGCGGTCAATCTCGACCCCTGGTCCATGAGCGCTGCCCGCCTCAAATCCCTCGCCGCCACCCAATCCACCGGCGCCGACCTCCTGTTGGTCGAAGGCGTCATGGGCCTCTTCGATGGCGCTGCCGACCATACCGGCTCCACCGCCGACCTTGCCGAACTGCTCACCCTTCCGGTCATCCTCGTGATCGACTCCGAGCGCCAGAGCCAGTCCGTCGCCCCCCTTGTCGCCGGCTTCGCCAATTGGCGCCCCGGCGTGCGCATTGCCGGCACCATCCTCAACCGCACCGCTTCCATGAAGCACGAGCGCATGCTGCTCGACGCCCTCACCGCCACCGGCATACCCTGCCTCGGCGCCATCCCCCGCGACGCGGCCCTCGCCCTCCCCGAACGCCATCTTGGCCTCGTCCTGCCCGGCGAAGTCGCCGCCTTCGACACCTTCCTCGATGCCGCCGCCGAGGCTGTCGCCAGCTACATCGATCTCCCCCGCCTCACCGCCCTCGCCACCCCCGTCGCCGAACCCGACTCGTCCCCCGCGCCGCTGCCCCCTCTCGGCCAGCACATCGCCATCGCCCGCGACGACGCCTTCGCCTTCCTCTATCCGCATATCCTCGATGGCTGGCGCAGCATGGGCGCCGAACTGAGCTTCTTCTCGCCCCTGCTCGATGAAGTCCCGGCCGCCGCTGCCGACGCCGTCTATCTCCCCGGCGGCTATCCCGAACTCCACGCCGCCAGGCTGGCGAATGCGACCAATTTCAGATCCGGCCTCCACGCCGCCCGCGACCGGGGCGCGCTGCTCTACGGCGAATGTGGGGGCTTCATGGTCCTGGGTGAAACGCTTATCGACAAAGCCGGGCAGGGCCATGCCATGGCCGGCCTCCTCCCCGTCACCACCCGCATCGATCGCCCCAAGCGCATCCTCGGCTATCGCCGCCTCACCCAGTCCGGCGCGCTGCCCTGGCCCGGCCAGCTCAACGGCCACGAATTCCACTATTCCTCCGCCAAACAATCCCGCCTGCCGCCCCTCTTCGCCGCCACCGACGCCCTGGGCACCCCGCTCCCCCCCATGGGCGCCGCCATCAACCGCGTCATGGGCTCTTACGCCCATGTCGTGGATGCGGCATAACCCTCGTCATGGCTAAATCCCTGATGTTCATGGGCACCGGCTCCGATGTCGGCAAATCCCTCCTCGTCGCCGGCCTCTGCCGCGCGCTGGCCAATCGCGGCCTCCGCGTCGCCCCCTTCAAGCCGCAGAACATGTCCAACAATGCCGCCGTCACCACGGATGGCGGCGAAATCGGCCGCGCCCAGGCCCTCCAGGCCCGCGCCGCCCGCCGCGACCCGATCACCGCCATGAACCCGGTTCTCCTCAAGCCCGAGCAGGAAACCGGCTCCCAGGTCGTGGTTCGCGGCCAGCGCCGCGCCTCCATGTCGGCCCGCGCCTACTGGCAGGAACGCGGCAAGCTCATGCCCGAAGTCCTCGCCGCCTTCCACGACCTCGCCGCCACTGCCGATATCGTCCTCGTCGAAGGCGCCGGCAGCGCCTCCGAGGTCAATCTGCGCGCCAACGATATCGCCAATTTCGGCTTCGCCCAGGCCGGCAATATCCCGGTCGTTCTGGTCGGCGACATTCACCGCGGCGGCGTCATCGCTTCCCTCGTCGGCACTTTCGCCGTCATCGACCCAGCCGACGCCGCCCGCATCCGCGCCACCCTGGTCAACAAGTTCCAGGGCGATCCCGCCCTCTTCGCCGATGGCGTGACATTCCTCCAAACCCGCACCGGCGTCCCCTGCTTCGGCCCCGTTCCCTGGTTCGCCGACGCGGCAAAGCTCCCCGCCGAAGATGTCCTCGCGCTGGAAAGCTATGCCGGCAGCAGGGCAGGTGCCTTCACCATTGCCGTGCCCCGCCTGCCGCGCGTCGCCAATTTCGACGATCTCGATCCCCTCCGCGCCGAGCCCGGCGTCAGCGTCATCATGGTCGAGCCAGGCCAGCCGCTGCCGCGCAACGCCGATCTCGTCATCCTGCCCGGCTCCAAATCCACCCGCAGCGATCTCGCCGCCCTGCGCCAGAATGGCTGGGACATCGACCTCATGGCCCATGTCAGGGCCGGCGGCAGGGTCCTCGGCATCTGCGGCGGCTATCAGATGCTCGGCCGCACCATAGCCGACCCCGATGGCGTCGAGGGCAGCTCCGGCACCAGCCCCGGCCTCGGCCTGCTCGACGTCGAAACCGTGCTCACGCCGGTCAAGCAGCTCCGCGTCGAACACGCCACCCACGCCGCCACTGGCGCCGCCATATCCGGCTACCACATGCATATGGGCGTCACCTCCGGCCCCGACACGGCCCGCCCCTTCGCCCATGTGTCGGGGGCCCCCGAAGGCGCCACCAGCATGGACGGCCGCGTCACCGGCACCTATCTCCACGGCCTCTTCGCTGCCGACCCCTTCCGCCGCGCCATGCTCGGCAATGCCGCCAGCCCCGATCTTGCCTACGAGGCTAGCATCGAGCAAACCCTTGACGATCTCGCCGCGCACCTGGAACGCAACTTGGACATAAATGCCCTGCTGGCACTTGCCGGACCCCTTACGCCCTAGAAAAACCACGGCGTCATTCCCGCGAAAGCGGGAATCTCCCTTCGGACGCACCACCAGGGGCGTTTCCCGCTTTCGCGGGAATGACGCCGTGGGTAAACGGGAGTGTGACACTGCGGGTAGAATTCAAACGGACGCCACCATGCACGCCTTCATCGCCCCCCTCGCGCTGCTGCTCGAACGCTGGCTCGGCTATCCGCAGCGCCTGGTCGATCTCATCGGCCATCCCGTCATCTGGATGGGCCGCTTCATCACCTTCATGGAAAAGGGCGTCGACAAGCGCGAGCGCACGCCCCGCCAGCGCCGCGATGCCGGCATTTTCACGCTCGGCATCCTGCTGCTGGTCACGCTTGTCGTTACCCTGATGGTGCAGCAGCTCCTGCGCAGCTTTCCACTCGGCTGGGTCCTCGAAATCCTCGTCGCCACGCCCTTCCTGGCGCAGAAGGAACTCGGCCGCTCCGTCGAGGCCGTTGCCACCGCCCTGCGCACTTCGCTCGATGCCGGCCGCGAAGCGGTCAGCCACATTGTCGGCCGCGACCCCCAGGCGCTCGATGAAGCCGGGGTCGCCCGCGCGGCCATCGAAACCCTGGCCGAAAGCACCTCCGACGGTATTGTCGCCCCCTGGTTCTGGCTGGTCATCTTCGGCCTGCCCGGCATTGCCCTCTACAAGGCCATCAACACGGCCGATTCCATGATCGGCCATATGAACGCCCGCTACCGCGACTATGGCTGGGCCGCCGCCAGGCTCGACGATCTCGTCAACTGGCTGCCCTCCCGCCTCACAGCCATCCTCGTCACCGCGGCCTGCTTCTTCACCCCACATGCCAGCCCCGGCAGCGCCTGGGCCATCGCCGTCAGGGATGCGCGCAAGCACGCTTCGCCCAATTCCGGCTGGCCCGAATCCGCCTTCGCCGGTGCATTGGGTTTCAAGCTGGGGGGCGCGCGCAGCTATGATGGCGAGGTGGTCGACCTGCCCAGCTTCGGGACCGGCAAATCCGAACTGGTGGGAAGCGACATCCTGCGCGCGCTGGAGCTGTATCGCAGTACGCTGAATGTGCTGCTGGGGGTGAGCGTGGTGATTGGGCTGCTGGGTTGGGTGGCCTAAACGAAAGAGAGCCACGATGCGATCCTCTCTCCCTGAGGGGAGAGGGTTAGGGTGAGGGGTTCAGCGTGTGGGTATATCCCGATGCCGGCCCCAGCTCTGAACCCCTCACCCGACCCTGCGGGTCGACCTCTCCCCTCAGGGGAGAGGTAGGGCAGGCGAGCGTCAAATCTAAGCCTCATGTATCCGCGGTTCCCGCCCAGTCGCGCCCTTGAGCGTCATCGGCAGTCCGGCCACGATGAAATGCACCTCGTCGCAAATCTCCGCCAGCCGTTGATGCGCCGATCCCGCCAGGTCGCGAAAGGTCCGCGCCATGGCATTGTCGGGCACGATGCCCAGCCCGACCTCGTTGCTGACCAAAATCACCTTGGCCGCCTTGATCTGCACCAGCGTTGCGCCCAGTTCGCTCACCGCCTTGGCCACGTCCTCATTGGCCAGCAGCAGGTTGGTGATCCACAGCGTCAGGCAATCGACCAGGATCACGTCATGATCCGCCGCTGCCTTGATCAGCGCATCCGATAGCGCCAGCGGCTCCTCGATAGTGGTGAACTGTGCTGCCCGCCCGGCCCGGTGGCTGGCTACGCGGTCGCGCATTTCGGCGTCCAGCGCTTCCGCCGTGGCGAGATAGGCCGGTCGTCTGCCGCTGCGGATGGCCAGCTGTTCGGCAAAGGCCGTCTTGCCCGATCGCGCCCCGCCCAGAATCAGCACATGTCCTGTCATTGCGATGCCCTCCTCCGCCGTCCGCCACGGCGCCTATGGCAGCAAAAAGCGCGAGCGTCCAACCGGTTGCGCCATCCACGCATGCAAGCCGCGCCGTCAGCGCCCTTGGCGGCTGCTTTTTGTGCCTTATCCTACTTTCGTCTTAGCATCTTTCGCATTATGGTCCGCGCCGAACCGACACCCTAGAATCCCTCCAAGCTTCGGAGATCTTTCGCGTGACCAGATACTATCTTGGCGTCGATGGCGGCGGCACCAATTGCCGCGTGCGTCTGGCCGATGAGAATCTGAAAACGCTCGCCGAAGTCAAGAATGGCCGTTCCAATCTGCAGATCGACGATGGCGAGCCCGCCTTCAAGGCCATAAGCGACGGCACGCGCGACGTGTTCAAGGCGGCCGGCCTCGATTATGCCGAAACCGCCAATACCTATGCCTGCTTCGGCATGGCCGGCGGTCGCATGGATTCTGCGCGCGCCGAATTCGCCGCGCGCCCCTGGCCCTTTGCCGGCGTCAAGGTCTATGACGATATCGACATCGCCCATGCTGGCGCCTTGGATGGCGGGGAGGGCGGCGTCATCATCGTCGGCACCGGCTCGGCTGCCATGTCCATCGTCGATGGTCAGCGCCATCAGGCCGGTGGCTGGGGCTTTCCCATTGGCGACCAGATGAGCGGCGCCATTCTCGGCCGCGAACTGGTGCGTTATGCCGTAGAGGCAGAGGACGGGCTGGTCGGGGCCTCCCCGCTCACCAGGGCGGTCATTGCCCAGCTTGGCGGGGACAACCAGGCCGTCATGACCTGGTCCTTCGGCACCGCCAAGGATGTGCGCATTGTCGGCGCCGACGGCTCGGACGGGCATGATGACCTGCTGGTCGGCCGCGCCCCGGCCGAATTTGGCCGCCTCATGCCGCTCTTCTTCGAGCATTTCGACAAGGGCGACCCGGTCGCCGCCAAAATGATGGAACTCGAGCTGAGCTATATCGACACCTATGTTCGCTGGTTCCAGTCGCACAATGCCAGCGTCATGGCCGTTGTCGGTGGCTTCGGCGAACGCCTGTTCCCCATTCTCCAGCAGCGCTACGGCAATTTCGTCGCCCTGCCCAAATTCGAGCCCCTCCATGGGGCCGTCATCCTCGCTCAGCAGAACTTTGCGTCAAACTAAGGGACTTGCCCCAGTGTCCAGCCGTATCATTCCCGTCCAGCCTTTCGACTATGTGGTGTTCGGCGCCACGGGCGACCTGACCAAGCGCAAGCTGATCCCGGCCCTCTATCATCGCTTCAAGGATGGCCAGTTCGACGACAACAGCCGCATCATCGGCGCCTCGCGCAGCAAGCTCTCCGACGCCGATTTCCAGAAAGCGGCGCGCGACGCCATCGCCCAGTTCGTCGAGAAGGAATATCAGGACGCCAAGGTCATCGACCGCTTCGTCAAGATTTTCTCCTATGTTCCGGTCGATGCCAGCAAGCCCGAGGAATCCGGCGATCTCGGCAGCAAGCTGCGCGACGATCCCGGAGTGGTCCGCGCCTTCTATCTCGCCGTCGCGCCCGACCTCTTCGAGCCCATCGCCGAATACCTGCACAGCAAGAAGCTCTATCGCCGCGACGCCCGCGTGGTGATCGAAAAGCCGCTCGGACACGACCTGGCTTCGTCGGTCGAAATCAACGACGGCGTCGCCAAGATTTTCAAGGAAGATCAGGTCTACCGCATCGATCACTATCTGGGCAAAGAGACCGTCCAGAACCTCCTGGCCCTGCGCTTCGCCAATACGCTGTTCGAGTCGATCTGGAATTCGGCCCATATCGACCATGTCCAGCTCACCGTGGCTGAATCGGTCGGCGCCGGCACGCGCGGCTACTATGACGAGTCCGGCGCCCTGCGCGACATGATCCAGAACCACATGCTGCAGTTGCTCTGCCTCGTGGCCATGGAGCCGCCGGCCAGCGACGACGCCAATGCCCTGCGCGACGAAAAGCTCAAGGTGCTGCGCGCCCTCAAGCCCATCAGCAATGGCGACGTGGCCCGCAACACCGTGCGCGGCCAGTATAAGGGCGTCAAATCCGAGACGACATCCGTCGCCGGCTACCAGGATGAGCTGCCCGACGACAAGCGGGGCAGCCGTACCGAAACCTTCGTCGCCCTCAAGGCCGAGGTGGAAAACTGGCGCTGGTCCGGCGTGCCCTTCTATTTCCGCACCGGCAAGCGCATGGCCAGCCGCGTCTCCGAGATATGCATCCAGTTCAAGCCGATCCCCCATTCCATCTTCGACCACGCCGAAGGCGCGCCCAAGGCCAACAAGCTCATCATCCGCCTGCAGCCTGACGAGGGCGTCAAGCTGATGATGATGATCAAGGATCCGGGCCCCGGCGGCATGCGCCTGCGCGAAGTGCCGCTGAACCTCAGCTTCGCCGCCACCTTCACCGAGCGCACCCCCGAAGCCTATGAGCGCCTGCTGATGGACGTCATCCGCGGCAGCCAGACCCTGTTCATGCGCCGCGACGAACTCGAAGCCGCCTGGAAATGGATCGACCCGATCCGCGAAGCCTGGGAACGCGCCAGCGAACCGCCCCAGGCCTACGTGGCCGGCACCTGGGGCCCATCGGGCGCCATCGCATTGATCGAACGCGACGGCCGGACATGGTACGAGGATGATGCGTGATAGATCTTGCCACGCCCTCGTGGTTCGAGGCGCTGAAGAAGCGCACCTCACCATGAGGCCTGTCGATACCCCGAGCTGGAAGTAGCCCTCATGTGAGGTGCGAGCCCTTCGCGAGCCTCGAACCACGAGGGCGTGGCACAAAGGAACAAGATGACCATCGACCGCCGCACATTCGCCGATAAGCCCACCCTCGCCAGGGAACTGGCCGAGTCCGTGGCCGATCGCATCCGCGCATCCATCGAGACGCGCGGCATTGCGGCGATCGCCGTCAGCGGCGGCTCCACCCCGGCCCGTTTCTTCCAGGCCCTCGGCAAGACCAAGGATATCGACTGGTCCAAAGTCATCGTCACCCTGGTCGACGAACGCTGGGTCGATGACACCAATGACCGCTCCAATGCGCTCCTGGTCAACGAGCGCATGCTGCAGGGCCCCGCCGCCACCGCTCGCTTCTTCCCGCTCTATTCGGGCGGCACCGAGCCCGACGCGACCCACGTCGCCAAAACCAACGCGCTCCTCGCCGACCTGCCTGACCAGTTTGCCGCCGTCATTCTCGGCATGGGCAATGACGGCCACACCGCCAGCTTCTTCCCCGGCGGCGATACGCTCGACGCAGCGCTGAGCGCCGATGGCCCCACGCTGGCCATTCGCGCCCCCGGCGCGGGCGAGCCGCGCATAACCTTTACCCTTCCGCGTCTCCTCCGCACGGACGGGCTGTACCTTCATATCGAAGGGGAGGAAAAGGCCGACGTGCTCGACACGGCTCTGGGCGATGGTCCCGTCGCGGACATGCCCATTCGTGCCGTCCTGCGGTCCGGCCACGCCGTCACTGTCTACTGGTGCCCCTAAGTCCCCTCGGCGGTCCCCAATCGACCGCCCTGGCCACCGAAGGGTTCCAGGCCATCATAGGTTAGGAGCCACCATGTCTGTCCGTCAGGCCATCCAGGATGTTACCGATCGCATCGCGGCGCGCAGCCGCGACAGTCGCCGGGACTACCTGAACCGGCTCGATGCCGCGCGCGAGGCCGGCGTCAATCGCGCCGTGCTCTCCTGCGGCAACCTCGCCCATGCCTTCGCCGCCTGCTCCCCCGCCGAAAAGGCCCAGCTCGCCGGCACCAAGTCGCTCAATCTGGGCATCGTCACCAGCTACAACGACATGCTCTCGGCCCATCAGCCCTATCAATTCTACCCCGACATCATCAAGGAAGCGGCCCGTTCCATCGGCGCCACCGCCCAGGTCGCCGGTGGCGTCCCCGCCATGTGCGATGGCGTCACCCAGGGCCAGCCCGGCATGGACCTTTCGCTCTTCAGCCGCGACGTCATCGCCATGTCCACGGCCATTGCCCTCAGCCACAACATGTTCGATGCCGCCGTCTATCTCGGCATCTGCGACAAGATCGTGCCGGGCCTGCTCATCGGTGCACTGACCTTCGGCCATCTCCCGGCTGTGTTCATCCCCGCCGGCCCCATGCCCTCGGGCCTGCCCAATGACGAAAAGAGCAAGGTCCGCCAGCTCTATATGGAGGGCAAGGTCGGCCGCGCCGAACTGCTCGAAGCCGAATCCAAGTCCTACCATTCGGCCGGCACCTGCACCTTCTACGGTACGGCGAACAGCAACCAGATGCTCATGGAAATCATGGGCCTTCATCTGCCCGGCGCCAGCTTCGTCAATCCCGGCACCCCCCTGCGCGATGCCCTGACCAAGGAAGCCACCGTCCGCGCCCTCTCGCTCACCGCGCTGGGCAACAACTACACTCCGGTCGGCCACGTCATCGATGAAAAGGCCATCGTCAATGGCCTGGTTGGTCTCCACGCCACCGGCGGCTCCACCAACCACACCATGCACCTCATCGCCATCGCCGCCGCCGCCGGCCTCCAGGTCACCTGGGACGACATGAGCGACCTCAGCGATGCAACCCCGCTGCTCGCCCGCGTCTATCCCAATGGCGTGGCCGACGTGAACCACTTCCATGCCGCCGGCGGCATGGGCTTCCTCATCCAGGAACTGCTCGAAAGCGGCCACCTGCATGAAGACGTCAAGACCGTCTGGGGCGAGGGCCTCTCCGGCTACAAAGTCGAAGCCAAGCTCATCGAAGACAAGCTGACCTTCGAGCCCGCCCCCAGCGAATCCGCCCTCCCCAAGGTCCTCACGGGCACCAAAACCCCGTTCCAGACCTCCGGTGGCCTCAAGCTCCTCACCGGCAATCTCGGCCGCTCGGTCATCAAGGTCTCCGCCGTCAAGCCCGAGCATCGCGTCGTCGAAGCCCCCGCCCGCGTCTTCCACGGCCAGGAGGGCCTGCAGGCCGCCTTCAAGGCCGGCGAACTCACCGGCGACATGATCGCCGTGGTCCGCTTCTCCGGCCCCCGTGCCCTCGGCATGCCCGAACTGCACAAGCTCACCCCCTCGCTCGGCATCCTGCAGGATCGCGGCTTCAAGGTCGCCCTACTCACCGACGGCCGCATGTCCGGCGCGTCAGGCAAGGTTCCCGCCGCCATCCACATGACCCCCGAGGCCATCGACGGCGGCCCCATCAGCAAGATCCGCGACGGCGACATGATCCGCCTCGACGCCAATGAAGGCACCCTGACCTTCCTCGGCGACGAAAAGGAATTCCGCTCGCGCACTCCGGCCGTGCAGGACCTGCGCGACCAGCATTTCGGCATGGGCCGCGAACTGTTTGCCGGGTTCAGGAGCCTGGTCGGCGTGGCTGATCGTGGGGCGAGCGTGTTTGGCTGAGGGATTGTGAGTGTCAAATGCTCCGCATCGCCACCTATCCTAAAGCCAACCTTGGCTCCACTTGCTGGCCGCTCCTTGATTTATGCCAGCCGCGCTGCCATGCATTAGTATGACCTAATCTTGGGGGCACAGTTGCCAGATAAGGTAGCAAAATGGCTGATGTTCTCCGTCCTAATTTCGTTGGCCCCATTACTGGCTAGCTGGATATGGGCGGCAGCGAGTTCTTCTGAACCAGTCGGACTTTACACAGTGATACGACAGGGAGATCTGTGTCTGCTTGCGGCCAGTTTCTGCGCAGTTGGCATTGGCGAATTGATTGGAATTAAGCGAAGCAGCCAGACGCTGATGATCTTCGTGGGCGGAACATCGGCCCTTACAATTATGCTATCGGTCTTCCTCTATGCGCTCCTGCGGAACGCGGCATCGCTTCCCAATGAGGTGTATGTCGTGGGCACGTCCGTGGTGCTTTTTGTAATTGGAGTGGTTGCCTCAACTGTTAGTATCGCGATCTCGGAGATAACCGATGCCTGACTTGATTCAGCTAGGCTTTTCGCTCGGCGTCTTAGTTGCGGCAGTTGGAGCGATTGTCAGCGTCGTGATGACCTTTAGGATGAGCCTAGCGCTTCGCCAGATCGAACGTCGCATTGCAACAAAAGAAGGGCAGGTTGTTAGCACAGCTAATGAGGAAGATGTGAAGTCGCCCCACCCATTGCCCGCAGATGGAGTGGGGGAAGCTGATGAGTGACTTCCGTTTTGTTGTGGTTAGTTGGGATACCAATGGTCGCGAAAGGGACCGGGAGAAATTCGTTGAAGCTCTAAATAAAGCAAACGACTGGATTGAATTTCGGGAGAATACGTGGCTCGTTTGGACTAAACAGAGCTCCAAAACTTGGTATAATCGACTTAAGCCTCATATCGGCGATAGGGACAACGTATTTGTTGTTGCCGCGGACATCTCTGATCGGGGTGGTTGGATGCCGCGCGCGTTTTGGGATTTCGTGCGGAGCAAGTCATCAACCTGAATCAGGGCTCCTCTATGCCACGTGGCTCTCGACTCTATACTATCGCGTCCGCCCGAACAGCCGCTCGATATCCTTCTTCTTGAGCTCCACATAGGTCGGCCGCCCATGGATGCACTGCCCCGAATGGGGCGTCGCCTCCATGTCGCGCAGCAGCGCATTCATCTCATCCACCCGCAGCCGCCGCCCGGATCGCACCGAGCCGTGGCAGGCCATGCGGGCGATGATCGCTTCCATCCGGTCGCTCACCGCCGCGATGCTCTCCCATTCCGCGAGCCCGTCCGCTACGTCGCGCACCAGCCCGTCAATGTCCGAATTGCCCAGCAAAGCCGGCGTCTCGCGCACCGCTACAGCCCTTGGCCCGAACCGTTCGAGATAAAGCCCGAACCGCTCCAGCTCCCCCGCCGCCTCTTCCAGTCGCGCGCAATCCTCCTCCGGCAGCTCCACCACCAGCGGGATCAGTTGCGCCTGGCTCGGCACCGGCCCGGAGGCCAGTTGCGCCTTGAACCGCTCATAGACCAGCCGCTCATGCGCCGCATGCTGGTCCACCAGCAGCAGGCCCTCGCCATTCTGCGCAATGATGAAATTGTCGAACATCTGCGCCCGCGCCGTGCCCAGCGGATAGTCCACCAGTTCAGGCGCTGCCTCCGGCTCCATCCGCGCGCTGGGCTCGTTGAGCCCTTCCAGCGTGGCGCCGAAATCCGGCGCAAACGGCCTGGTGCTGCCTACGCCCACCCGCTCATACCCGGCAAACGGTGCCACGGTCTCGGCCCGCCATGTCGGGGCAGGGGCGGGCGAGGGCGCCTGATAGGCCGGCGCCGTGAACGCCCCCAGCACATCCTCGGCCACCGTGCCCGACGCCTTGAACCCCGCCGCTGCCAGCGCCTCGCCAATGGCCCGGATCACCGCGCCGCGCACCGCCCCGGCATCGCGAAACCGCAGTTCCGCCTTTGCTGGATGTACGTTGACGTCCACCTCGCCGGGGTCGATGGCGATATAGAGCGCCACGACGGGAAAGCGGTCGCGGAACACATAATCGGCATAGGCCGCCCGCACGGCGCCCACCAGCACCTTGTCCTTCACCGAGCGGCCATTGACGAAATAGAACTGGCTGAGCGAATTGGCCCGCGTATAGGTCGGCAGTCCCGCCAGCCCCGCCACCACGACGCCATGCCGGCTGGTCGCCAGCGTCACGGCATTCCGCGCAAAATCGTCGCCGATCACCTGGCCCAGCCGTGCCTGCAAGGCTCCTGTCCCGGTCACGGAAGGCCAGTTGCTCGCTGTCCGGTCGCTGCCATTGAGCACGAAGTGGACGCCCGGATTGGCCATGCCCAGGCGCTTGACCACATCGGTGATCGCCCCCGCCTCGGCCCGGTCGGTCTTGAGGAATTTCAGCCGCGCCGGCACATTGGCGAAGAGGTTCCTTACCTCGACGATGGTCCCCCGGTTCATCGCCTGCGGCACCGGCCCAGTGCGCAGCCCGTTGCGCACCTCGATCCTGAGCCCGCTCTCCGCCTGCGCCGTCCGCGAGGCAATGCTCAGCTCCGCCACAGACCCGATCGAGGCCAGTGCCTCGCCCCGGAACCCCAGCGTTCGGATATCGTCCAGCTCGTCCTCGCTGAGCTTGGACGTCGCATGCCGCTCCACCGACAGCACCAGGTCGGCCCGGTCCATGCCATGCCCGTCATCCTCGATGCGGATAAGCCCCTTGCCGCCCGCCGCCGTGGTCACCACCACCCGGCCGGCGCCCGCATCGATGGCATTTTCGACCAGTTCCTTGACCACGCTGGCGGGCCGCTCCACCACCTCGCCGGCAGCAATGCGGTTGATCAGGTCTTCGGGTAGCTGGCGGATGGGCAAGGGCGATTCTCCTGCGGCCAATATAGGGCAGGGGACCGCGGTTTCCGACCCGGATTTGTGCGCGTGGTGAGATACCCTCAACCCCTTGGGGAGGGGCGCTTCCCTTCTCCCCCTATGGGCGAAGGTGCCCGAAGGGCGGATGAGGGGGCACGGAGCCATCCGCTGGCATTGCAGCATGGGAGAGTGCAGAACCCCTCACCCCGATTGACCAATCCCCCACCGCCGGGTCACCTAGCGCCATGACGGAACTGCGCACATCGCGCTGGCATGCCCTGGGCCACCGCGCCAATGCGGGCTGGGACATGGTGGCCTACCATTTCTCGCCGCCCGGCCTGCTGCTCGGTTCGGTGCTGTTCGCTCTTTCGCTCACCCCTTCGCTGCTGCCGCGCACCGAACTGGTGCAGGGCATCCTTTCCGGCTGCAGCTTTGCCGTGGGCTATGGCATCGGCAATCTCGCCCACTGGTCCTGGGGCTTTCTCGGCCTGCGCGTGCCGCCGGGGCGGATCACGCGCCTGCTCGGCTTCCTCATTGCCCTGGTCTGCCTCACCGTGGTCGGCATTGCGCTGGGCAATGCCAATCTCTGGCAGAATTCGGTACGATCAGTCATGGGCATGGCGCCGGTTGCCACCAGCCAGCCCCTGCTGATTGCCGCAACCGCGCTGCCAGTCGCGCTGCTGCTGATGCTGACAGGCAAGCTGCTGGTCATGCTGGTCCGCTTCATCTGGGGCAAGCTCCCCGCCGCCATGCCGCCCCGCGCCGCCATGCTGCTCAGCGCGCTCCTGGTCGGCGCCGTGCTGGCGCTGCTGGTCAATGGCGTCGTGCTGCGTGGCGCCCTCCGGGCCGCCGACCGCTTCTATGAACGGCTCGATGCCGTCGTGTCCGACGAGGGTGGCGCCCCCGCAAGACCCCGCCAGACCGGCAGCAGCGCCTCGCTGATCCTCTGGAACACGATCGGGCGCGATGCCCGCATCTATGTGCAGAGCGGCCCCGCCGCCTCAGCCATATCGGCCATGACGGGCAAGCCGGCCATCGAGCCGCTGCGCACCTATGTCGGCCTGCGTTCGGCCGAGAGTGTCGGCGCCCGCGCCGAACTGGCTTTGGCCGAATTGCAGCGCATTGGCGCCTTCGACCGTTCGGTGCTGGTCCTGGTCATGCCCGTGGGCACCGGCTGGGTCGATCGCGCCGCCATCGATACGCTGGAATATCTCCATGGCGGCGATGTCGCCACCGTCGCCGTGCAATATTCCTATCTCACCTCGTGGCTCTCCCTGCTGGTCGAGCCCGGCTATGGCAGCGACACCGCCCAGGCCTTGTTCCAGGCGGTCTATGAATACTGGACTGCCTTGCCGAAAGACCATCGCCCGCGCCTCTATCTCTATGGCCTCAGCCTGGGCGCCCTGGCCTCGCAGGCCTCCACCCAGCTCTATGACGTGCTGGGCGATCCCTTCCAGGGCGCGCTCTGGGCCGGTCCGCCCTTTTCCAGTTCCATCTGGAGCTGGGCCACCGCCAATCGTCAGCCCGATACGCCCGCCTGGCTGCCGCGCTTCGGCAATGACACGGCCATCCGCTTCCTCAACCAGTCCGGCACCGCCCATTGGCCCGCCGTGCCCTGGGGACCGATGCGCACGGTGTTCCTGCAATATGCCAGCGACCCCATCGTCTTCTTCGATCCCAGTGCCGATTGGCGCCGCCCGGCCTGGCTCGACGAGCCGCGCGGCCCCGACGTGTCGCCTGCCCTCAACTGGTATCCGGTGGTCACCTTCCTGCAACTGGCCCTCGACATGGCGCTGGCGCAGACCTCGCCCATAGGCTACGGCCATGTCTATGCCCCGCGCGACTATATCGATGCCTGGGTCGAGGTAACCCAGCCCCCCGGCTGGACCAAGGCCGAGCTCGAAGCGCTAAAGCGCAAGATTCCCGCCGACGAGTACCTGCCATGACCAGCCAATCCCCCATGGACCTCGCTCTGTCGCTTGCCGAAGAAGCCGCCGCCAATGGCGAAGCCCCGGTCGGCGCCGTGGTCATGGAGGGCGATACGATCCTCGCCGCCGAGCGCAACCGCATGAAGGCCCTGGGCGACCCCACCGCCCATGCCGAAATGCTGGCCATTCGGACCGCGCTGAAAACCCGCGGCACCGGCCGGCTCGATGGCTGCGACCTCTATGTCACCCTCGAACCCTGCGCCATGTGCGCCGGGGCCATCGCCCACGCCCGCCTGCGCCGCCTCTATTTCGCCGCCGAGGACACCAAGGCCGGCGCAGTGGAAAACGGCATCCGCCTCTTCGCCCAGCCCACCTGCCACCACGCCCCCGAAGTCATCTCCGGCCTCGGCGCCACCCGCTCCGAAACCCTGCTGCGCGACTTCTTCCGCGCCCTGCGGGAGTAGGCCGCGGACTTGTCGGTTCCTGTCCTCCCTCCCCTTGAGGGGGAGAGCTATCGCATATGACGCCTCCGCCGGGCGCGGGCTCCCTCTCCCCTGAGGGGAGAGGTGACTTGCGCTTCACTCCATATGCAATAGCCCTCCCCTCAAGGGGGAGGGAGGCGATGAATTGAGGGTAGGGCGGATATCCTACCGCTCCACCAGCATGGCCACCGCCGACAGCGCCAGCCCGGCCATCATGGAAAACGGATACATGGCATGCCCCGGCACGTCACCGGGCAGCGCTACCCCGGGCGCCGCGAATTTCGTGCAGATCCGCCATTGTACCGGCGGCACCGCGCCCTCCAGCCGGTCGCGATAGAGCGGCACCCAGTGCCGGGCGTCATCGAAGGTGACGGCCATCGGCGTGTTGCAGCATCTGGCCACCATCCGGTTGGTCTTGGAGTCCGGGGTGAGCTTGTGCGCCTCCAGCAAATGCCCGCCCCTGGTCGGCGTCACCCGGTCCTTGCGATAGAGCACATTGGCCGTGCCCCCGGCCGCGTCGAGCAGCGGCGGCGCATCGGGCAGGGCGGCCAGGGCCAGCCCCGCCGCCTGGCAATCGTCGCAATGGCAGATCACGCTGGCAATGGGTTTCCCCCAAGCCTCGATTTCCACCTGCCCGCAGCTGCAGCGCGCAATGACCAGCCTGTCCTTCATACCCCCAGTCCAGCCCATTGCCGGGGATTCGACAAGCCGGTTGTCGTTTCAGTCCGGATTGCTCTCCACCACCGGCACCTTGCCGGCGATATAGGCCTCCACCTTGTCGGCCAGGATGCGCTTGAAGCGCTCCTTCTCGATTTCGGCATGCGCTACGATCTCGCGCACCCGCCAGAATTCCAGCGCGCCGAAATTGGCCACATGCGGGCGGATATAGATATCGGGCGGATAGGCCGCCATCATATGCGCCGTCAGCGAATGCATCATGATCTGGGCCGAGCCGAACCAGATATCGAGCGCCTTGTGGTCGGTCTTGGCGATGCCCTCCGAGGGGTCGCCATTGACGTCGATACCGATCAGGAAATCGGTGTCGATATCGGCCTGGTCGAGCGGCAGCGGATTGACCACCCCGCCATCCACCAGGATATGGTTGGCATAGACGACCGGCTTGAACAGGCTCGGAATGGCGATGGACCCGGCAATGGCCGGCCGCAGCAACCCGGTATTAAACACCACCTGGTGCCAGCTCTGGAAATCGGTCGCCACCACATAGAGCGGCACCTTGAGGTCTTTGAATTCGAGCGGAAAACTGGCCGGCGTGAACGCATCGACGATGCTGGTGGCGTCGAGCTGCATCGAAATGCCGTTCTTGAGAATGCCGCTGATGCCGCGGATCTGCGTCGCCCACAGCTTGGTGGCGATGGTGCGCATCGTGCCCAGCACTTCATAGGAATGTTCGCGCAATTCCTTGCCGGTCATGCCCGCCGCCCAACCCGAGCCGATCAGCGCGCCGATGGAGGTGCCCGAGATGACCGAGGGCTTGAGCCCCAGCTCGTCCATGGCTTCGATATAGGGAATATGCGTCAGCCCGCGCGCCGACCCACCACCCAGCGCTACGCCGATCCGAGGTCCAGAAACCGTGTCCATCCCGCCCCGCTCCTTGCCTTGGCTGCGCAGCCGTTCGGCAAGCGCCCGGCCGCGCAGTTGCAGCGGGGTAGGCGAGCGTTTGGGCGGCGTCTCGTCAAAGACGGTCTTGAGGTAGGGTACGCCGCCGAAGTTTAGGAAGGGTTCAAGGCGCGGTTCGGGCGATTTCGCGCCAGCCGATGTCTCGGCGGCAAAAGCCTTCTGGCCAAACAATCTGCTCCACACCTGCGTAAGCACGGCTTTGCGCCTCTTTCACGTCCCTGCCCAAAGCGGTGACGTTGAGCACGCGACCACCAGAGCTAAGTAAACGCGCGCCATCGCGGCGCGTTCCGGCGTGAAAGACCTGCAGAATATCGCTGTCGATCCCCTCGGCGCCCCTGATTTCGCTGCCCTTGCCATAGGCGCCCGGATAACCCTGCGTCGCCATGATGACGGTCAGCGCATACTGGTCCTTCCACGCCACGTCATGGCCAGCCAGCGTTCCCGTCGCCGTGGCATGCAGCAGCGGTAGCAGGTCGCTCTCCATGCGCATGACAAGCACCTGCGTTTCGGGGTCCCCGAACCGCGCATTATATTCCACCAGCTTGGGCCCATCCGCCGTCAGCATCAGCCCGGCATAGAGCACACCCTGATAGGGCGTCCCCCGCGCCGCCAGCCCCATCACGGTCGGCCAGATCACCCGCGCCAGCACGTCCTCATAAATCTCGCGCGTCATCACCGGCGCCGGCGAATAGGCGCCCATCCCCCCGGTATTGGGCCCGGTATCGCCATCAAAGGCCCGCTTGTGGTCCTGCGCCGTGGTCAGCGGCAGGATGTCCTTGCCGTCGCACAGCACGAAGAGCGAAACCTCCTCGCCCTCCATATATTCCTCGATCACCACTTCGGCGCCCGACGCCCCGAACGCCCCGGCAAAGCAGTCGATAATGGCCGCCTCGGCCTCCTCGACGCTCATGGCCACGGTCACGCCCTTGCCCGCAGCCAGCCCATCGGCCTTGATGACGATGGGCGCGCCCTGCGTAGAGAGATACGCCAACGCCGCCGCCTCGTTGTCGAAGCGGCCATAGGCGGCGGTGGGAATATCCATCTCGTCGCACAGCGCCTTGGTGAAGCCCTTCGATCCCTCCAACTGCCCCGCCGCCTTGCTCGGGCAGAAGCAGGTGATCCCGGCCGCGCGCACATCGTCGCCCAGTCCGGCCACCACCTGGGCGTCAGGCCCCACGACGACAAAGTCGATGGCCATTAGCTTGCAGAAGTCGGTCACGGCCTTGTGGTCGGTAATGTCGATCACGACATTCTCCGCCACCGCCCCGGTCCCGCCATTGCCCGGCGCAATGAACAGCTTGGTCAGCTCAGGCGACTGCGCAATCTTCCACGCCAGCGCATGCTCACGCCCCCCCGACCCGATCACCAGAACCCGCATGCCATGCCTCCGTGCTTGTGCGGGCGTGATGCACGAGCCGGAAACAGGTGGCAATTGTTTTTGTAAGAAACCCGTCGCCGCCGCGACTGTTGATCCTGTGAGTAGAGCAAAGAGGCGAGGCATGCTCCATCGGGCCAAACGCGAAGCGCAGTATCGGAGCATTGCCGACCGGCATGGCGCCGCCATTGCGCGTCTGGCCGCCGTTTACGAGAAGGACCCCGCCTTGCGGCAGGATCTGGAGCAGGACATCCACCTCCATCTCTGGCGGAGCCTCGACGGCTTCCGCGAGCAATGCAGTCTCAGCACCTGGACCTGGCGGGTGGCGCATAATGTCTGCGCCCGCCATGTCGACAAGGCCGTGCGCTCCCGCTCGGCCGGTGACTGGATCGACATCGACAGCGTCGAACCGGCCGACCAGGCGGGCCACGCCCGAACAGGCCACCGGCACGGCGCTGACCCTGGAGCGGCTCTATGCCCTGGTCGACCGCTTGCGGCCGACCGATCGGCAGGTCGTGCTGCTCTATCTCGAAGATGTCGATGCCGACGCGATTGCCGAGGTGACGGGCCTGTCGTCAGGCGCCGTCGCCACGCGCATCCACCGCATCAAGGCGCTGCTGGCGCAAGGATTTCAGCCGGAGGCAGCGTTATGACCACCTCGCCCGATTTCAACTCACCTGACCCCAAAGCCCTCTGGAAAGGACAGGCTATGACTCCGCAGACCTTGACCGCCGAACTGCTCGAAACCCGCTCGCGGCGGCTCGATGACCGCATCGGCAAGCGCAATCGCTGGGAATATCTGGCGGGCCTGATTACCGGCACCGTCATGCTGGTGCTGGGCCTCTTCGTGCTGCTGTCCGGGCCGCTCGATCCGTCCGCCATCCTGGCCGGCGCGGGCTTCCTGCTGCTGGCGGCCGGCGCGGGCATCGCCACGCTGCAACTGCAACGCCGTACCGGTGGCGGCACGTCCATCGATGGCGGCACGGCGATCCTCGCCAGCTACCGCGCCGAACTGGTGCGCCAGCGCGACGCGCTGCGCTCGATTATGCTGTGGTACGTGCTGCCCTTCGTCCCGGGCTTCCTGCTGATCTACGGCTCCGCCCTCTTCGCCGACGGCTTTGTCTGGGGCGCCCTGATCCCCGCCGGCATCACCATCGCCTTCCTCGTGTGGGTCTACCACGCCAACCGCAAGGCCGCCGGCTGCATCGACGACGAAATCAGGAAGCTGGATCACCAGGCGCGCGGCTAGTTGGGTGCGTGACTGCTGATGGAGCTACGATACACCCTACCCACCGGGCGGCACCTCCCCCTATGACGGGGGAGGTTGGGAGGGGGTGTCGGTTGGCCCCGATATCGGGGCCAAACCTCCCCCACCCTTGATCCCTCCCCGCAAGGGGAGGGTGTCGACTGAAACGGCAGCGCAAAGCGCAGCCAAGCTCAACACAGGGACACCGTGTAGGGGTTAGCGCATAACCCCTACATCTCCGCTTCCTTGAACACCCGCGTCACATCCCCGTCCCATTCGCCGCGGAACTTGTCGATCCAGCGCTGGGCCGGCGACTTGGCCAGCCGTATCGTCTCTTCCAGCGGCGCCAGGTGGATGGTCTCATCCTTGCCCTGGGCGTTGCGCCGGCCGCGCCGCACCAGCCCGGCCTCGGCAATGCCCACGGCCTGCGCCGCTACATCGTAGAGATTGGATCGGTCATGCGGCGTCATCAGCGCCAGCCGCGGCACTTCGCGGCGCATCTCGTCGCGCTCCTCGCGCGTCCACGGTTCGATCAGCTCATAGGCCGCTTCCAGCGATACCGGGTCATAGAGCAGCCCGGTCCAGAACGCCGACAGCGCCGTCACCGATTTCTCGTCGCCCATATCGGCGCCGCGCATTTCGAGGAACTGCTTGAGCCGCACTTCCGGGAAAATGGTCGACAGGTGGTCTTCCCAGTCCTTGATCGTGGGCTTCTCGCCCGGCAATTGCGGCAGCTCACCGCGCAAAAACGCCCGGAAACTTTCGCCCGCCACATTCACATATTGCTTGTCGCGGATGACGAAATACATCGGCACATCAAGCGCATAGTCGGCATATTGCTCGAAGCCGAACCCCTCGTCGAAGGCAAAGGGCAGCATGCCGGTGCGGGCATCGTCGGTATTGAGCCAGATGTGGCTGCGGAAACTGAGATAGCCGCTTTCCCGGCCTTCCGAGAAGGGCGAATTGGCAAACAAGGCCGTCGCCACCGGCTGCAGGGCCACCGCCACCCGCAGCTTCCGGACCATGTCGGCTTCGCTGGAAAAATCGAGATTGGCCTGCACCGTGGCCGACCGGAACATCATCGATGTGCCCAGCGTGCCGACCTTTTCCATATAGGGCTTCATGATGCCGTAGCGCGATTTCGGCATGGAACAGATCTGGTCGACCGACCATATGGGCGTCACACCGAGGCCCAGGAAATGAATGTCGAGTGGCGCCGCCACCTTTTTGCTGACCCGCATATGCTCGGCCAGCTCCGCCGCCGTGCCATGCAGGTCCGCCTGCGGCGAGCCACTGAGCTCGAACTGCCCGCCCGGTTCCAGCGAAATGCCCCCGGCCACCTCGTCGTTGCGCAACCCGATCGGGTTCTCGCCATCGTAGAACGGATGCCAGCCGGTCTCGGCCTGGATGCCATCGAGCAGCGCGCGGATGCCGTCAGGCCCTTCATAGGCCACCGGCCGCAGCGGATTGGTGTGGAACACATGCTTTTCGTGTTCGGTGCCGATGCGCCATTCGCTCTCGGGCTTGGCCCCGCGCGCCATGGCCTCGATCAGGTCGGCCCGCGATTCGATTCTGGGCGAATGGGTGTCGGCGCCGGCCATGGGCAGTCCTCTGGAACTGAGGTGTTCAATACTGGCCGGGAACATAACGTTGCGTGGGCCGAAAGCAATCGCCTTTTATCGCCAATCGCCGATGATAGCTTGAATAACCGCCAAGGCCGCCACGGCCGCCGTGTCGGCCCGCAGGATTCGCGGCCCCAGGCTGACAGGCACCACATAGGGCAGGGCGCGCAATCTGGCGCGTTCCTCGTCGGCAAATCCCCCTTCCGGCCCGATCAGCAGGCCGACCGGGCGGCCCCGAAGCCCTTCAAGCGCCGTCACCGGCGAAGACGAAGCCTCGCCCTCATCGGCAAAAATCAGCGCCCGCTCCGCCGGCCAGCCATCGAGCAGCCGCTCTAGCGTCACCTCCTGCTCGACCGTGGGCACAGCAAGCACTTCGCATTGCTCGGCCGCCTCGATGGCATTGGCCACCAGCCGCTCATGCTTGAGCCGGGACACCTGGGTAAACCGCGTCAGCACCGGCTGGATCGTGCCGGCGCCCATCTCCACCGCCTTCTGGATCACATAATCCAGCCGCTCCGTCTTGAGCGGCGCAAAGCCGTACCAGAGCTCCGAACGCGGCGTTTGCCCCGCGATCTGCTCGACCAGTTCGAGCACCACCGACTTCTTGGAATCACCGACGAGCCGGCACAGCCACGCCCCATCCCGCCCATTGAACAGCACCACGTCGTCGCCAACCGACTTCCGCAGCACGGCGGCCAGATACAGCGACTGCTCCTTGCCCAGCGTGAGTTGCGCCCCCGCGGCAAGGTCCGGCGCGACAAACAGGCGGGGCAGGGCGGCATGGCTACGGGGCATAGGGCTGGGCTCCCCTTCTCCCCTTGTGGGAGAAGGTGCCCCGAAGGGGCGGATGAGGGGTTTCGGGCGCCACCATAAACGCTGTATGCGTGGAGAGAACCCCTCACCCTGATTTTCTGCTGAACGCAGAAAATCAAACCCTCTCCCACAAGGGCGAGGGGAAATGCGGAGCGTGTGGAAGGCCTCGCCCATGACCGACAATACACCCACCTCCGTTCCCGACGCCAAACGCGGCAACTGGCTCGATCGCTACGCCCCTGCCTGGCTCAAGCCCTATGGCCGCCTCGCCCGCTGGGACCGCCCCATTGGTTTCTATCTCCTGTTCTGGCCCTGCGCCTGGGGTCTCGGCCTCGCCGCCGTCGCCAACCCCGCCCAGGGTTTCGACTGGTGGACCGCCGTGCTGATGTTCATCGGCGCCATCCTCATGCGCGGCGCCGGCTGCACGTTCAACGACATCGTCGACCGCGATATCGATATGCAGGTCGCCCGCACCCGCCTGCGCCCGATTCCGTCAGGCGCCGTCACCGCCCGCGATGCTTTGGCCTTCCTCATCGCCCAGGCCCTGCTCGGCTCGGTCATCCTGTTCCAGTTCAATCGCTTCACCGTCTGGGCCGGGGTGGCCTCGCTGGTGCTGGTGGCCATCTACCCCTTCATGAAGCGCATCACCTGGTGGCCACAGGCGTTTTTGGGCCTCGCCTTTTCCTACGGCGCCCTGGTCGGCTGGACCAGCCAGACCGGCGCCCTCGCCTGGCCGCCCGTGCTGCTCTATGCCGGAACTATCCTCTGGGTCATCGCCTATGATACCATTTACGCGTTGCAGGATATCGAGGATGACGCTCTCGTCGGCGTCAAATCCACGGCCCGCCTGTTCGGCGACCGGGTGAAGCCCGCAGTCGCCACGCTCTATGCCGGAGCCCTCATACTCTGGAATGCGGCATCGGTATTGGCGGGTGGTGGCCTCGTCTTCGCCACCTTGTCGCTCCTGGCCGCCGCCATGCTGGCCTGGCAGGTCTGGACAGTCGATGCGAACGAGCCCGACAATCCCCGGCTCCGCTTCGACAGCAACAAATATGTCGGAATTGTCCTGGCCCTCGCGCTGTTAGCCGAGTGGGTGTGGTAGTTCGCGTTAGCGAAATGCCGTGTTTTTCGGCCGCTTGGTGACGCCAGATGCTAACAGTCTGCTAGCCAATCGACCCCAAACGTCAAAAGGGCCGACCGCACCACCGGTCGACCCTTTCAACGTGCTTTGGAGGAGCAGAAAACCTATGCGTCGGGCTGCATGCCCGGCTTGCGGCGGTTGAGGAAACGCGGGCGGCGACCGGCCTCGGCCACCAGCTTGCGGCGGCCCTGATGGTTGCCCACCATGACCCCGTCGACCTGCTGGCTATAGGGCATGTAGGCGCCGTCGCCGGCCTTGATGAACAGCGGCAGGCGGAGCTTCTTGCCCCAGTTCTGCCACTCGGCCACGACGTTGTGGTTGCCCTCTTCCTCGAACACCCGATAGTTCAATTCGCCGTCGGAATGGACCAGTTCGATCGAGCTGGTCAGCACGCCTTCCTCGGAAATCCTTGTCGCCACGGCCACGCCGATGAATTCGGTCACCGGCACCTTGACCTTGATGGCCACGCCGCTCTGCTCGAGCATGCGGCGCACGGTAACGGTCTTGACCGGGTCCTTGGGGCCGTTGTCGTTCGCCGCGACGAACCGGCGGTCTGCCAGCGCCGGGCGGCCGAAAGCCAGAACGACCGAGGTCCCTTCCATAGCGACACCATGAACCATTTGAATTCGCCTTCCTGTCAACTTCGAGAGCTGATTTTTGGTGCTCTCTTTGTAGGCCCACCATACCCCGGCCCCTTACCTGCCCCCTTAATCGGTTCGGTTAAGTTTATCTTGTTTTCCGAGAGGGTTAGCAGGGTCTTGCACCGGGTAGGGAGCGGTTAACCGCATGGGCTGCCGGCCTGTTAACCCTGCCACATTTGCCGCCGCGATCACGCCATGCGGCGCGCCTCTTGCTCCAATCCCGCGCCAAGCCTAAAAGGCCCGCAATGCCTGCTCCCGCCACCACTTACAGCGACGATCTCGAACTGCTCCGCTCCTCCGCGGTGGCGGCGGGCATCATTGCCAGCGGCTATTTCCGCCGCGACGTAAAGAGCTGGACCAAGGAGAATTCCTCCCCGGTGAGCGAGGCCGATATCCTGGTCGATCGCTACCTGGCCGCGTCCCTCCTGCGGGCCCGCCCCGATTACGGCTGGCTGAGCGAGGAAACCGCCGACAATCCGAGCCGCCTCAATTGCGACCGCGTCTTCGTCGTCGACCCCATCGACGGCACCCGCGGGTTCCTCCGCGGCGAGGACAGCTGGACCGTATCATTGGCGATAGTCGAGAACGGCATCCCCGTCGCGGGCGTGGTCTATGCCCCGGCGCGTGACGAAATGTATGAAGCCGCGCGCGGCGAAGGCGCCCGTCTCAATGGCAAGCCGATCCGGCGCAGCCGCCGGGCCGGCGCCGCCCCGCTGATCCCGGCGCCCGGCGCCGTGCATCAGGAAATGCAGGCTGCCGGCCTCCACTATACCCGCGGCCCGGCCTATCCCTCGCTGGCCTACCGGCTGGTCCAGGTGGCCACCGGCAAGCTCGACGGCGCCGTCGCCCGCCGCGGCAGCCAGGACTGGGACATCGCCGCAGCGGCGCTGATCCTTGAGGAAACAGGCATCGGCTTTGCCGATGTCTGCGTCGGCTTCCCTCGTTTCAACAGACGTGATGTGCGCCACGGGGCGCTTGCGGCGCTCAGCGACATGAGCCTAAAACCGCTGGTCCACGCGGCGCTGATCAAGGTCTATGGCTGTCCGGCTGCAGACACCGGCGATGCCGGATTGCCCATTCCTTCACACACGGACCTGACCGATGGCTGAAAAAGAAGATCCCTCCAAGCAGTTGCTGCATCTGGTGATCGGCGGCGAACTCTCGAGCCTCGAAGGCGTGACCTTCGCCGATCTCGACAAGGTCGATATCGTCGGGCTCTATCCGAACTATGCTTCGGCCTATGCGGTTTGGAAGCAGAAGGCGCAGATGACCGTCGACAGCGCCCAGACGCGCTACTTCATCGTCCACCTGCACCGCCTGCTGGAACCGGAAACCCACAAGCCGTAGCGATAGTGCCACGCCTCGTGGTTCGAGGGTCGCTACGCTCCCGCCTCACCATGAGGCTACTTGTAGCGCGGTGTCCCAGTAGCCCTCATGGTGAGGTGCGAGCTCTTCGCGAGCCTCGAACCACGAGGGCGTGGCACACTTACTGAACCAGCGCCTCGATGATCGCCGCCATCGCCCCCGGCCCGCCGATCCGCTGCCGGCCGATATTGGCCAGCCGCCGGCGCTCCTCGTCATCACCGAGCAGCTTGCGCAGGGCCGCCCCGACGGCCGGAGCCTCCGCCGCAACCACCGTCCGCGCTTCCCCGAACAGCATCTGCTCGTCATTGAAGCGCGAGCGCCGGTCGCGCGGATTGACGAAGGTGATGGCCGGCTTGCCCAACCCCAGTGCCTGCACCGTTGCCGTGCCCGCCTGCGACAGCACCAGGTCCGACGCCGCCAGCAGGTTGCCCATCGCCCCGCCGCGCGCCATGTGGATGGTCAAATCCCCATCCGACAATTCCCCCAGATCGGCTGGTTCGGTGCTCAGGAGCGACGTACGCTTGAGCCCTGTCTTCTTGGCGAGCTCATCCACGCTGATGCTGCCGGCGACGGCCAGGAATACGTCCGGGCGCAGCCCGGCCGGCAGGGTGCGCAACGCATTGACCTGCAGGGCAAAGCTCTCGGCCGTGAGCGCCCGGCTTCCCGGCAGCAGCGTGACGGCCAGTGGCCGCGTGTGCCGCGACGGCGCGTCATAGTCGCCATGGGGGATGGCATCCATCATCACATTGCCGGCCGAACGGGCATCGACGCCAATCTGTTCGAGCGAACGCGCCAGATTATCGGCGCGGCAGAACACCGTCCTGCAGGCGCGCTTGATGGTCCAGCGCTCCGGGCTGGAATAGAGCCGGGCAGAACCCGTCTTGTAGACATCGAGATAGTAGAGGTCGCGATGGCCGGTCACGGTGCAGGCCAGCACGCCCACCATGTCCCCGACCACGACCACGCGATCATATTTGCCTTTGATCTTGCGCAGGAAGTTGAGCGCCGGAGGCACCGTGCCCAGGCCGCCGGTGGCGATATCGCGCCGCAACGAGCCCTTGACGTTGCGCCAGCCCTCCGAGGCCAGCGTGGCGCGCGGCCCCACGATAGGGCAGACGCCGGCATAGGCATTGCCCGCCCCGATCATCGGATAGGCTTCCACGATCGCCGAACTGGGCATACGCGCAACAATCGCGGCCGCGATGGCATCCTCGCCATGGCCGTTGGAAATGAACAGGAACCGGTTTTGGCCCGACGCTTCGGCCGCCACCATCAGGCTCCGCGGCCGAAGCGCTCGAAAGCGGTATGGGCCGCCGTGGCGTCCGCATAGGGCTCCTGCCGGTCGACGCTCCAATAGAACAGCTCATCGAGCGGAATGGGCTTCTGCGTGATGGCGCAGCGCACGAAGCTGCCGGGTTTGAGCACCACATAGTCGCCGTCGAGATAGCGGATGACCGCCTCGGTGGGCGCGAAGCCCTTGTCGAAGATGTTCATGCTGGCTTTCCTTCAACCTTCCCCCCGATATAGCGAGCAACGGGGCCGATCAAAAGAGGCTTTCCTGAGTGTCCTTGTCCGATTGTGGGCGTGGCTTCTTCTTTATGACCGGACTGCCTGATATCGTCGCCCCAACCTCGCCATCGGCGAATTCGATGGCGATGGGCGCGCCGGGCAACAGCCCCTCGCGTTCATGCACCAGATTGCCCTCGGCATCCTTGATGACGGCATAGCCCCGCGCCAGCACGCTCTTGTAGCTCAGCGAGTCAAGCAGTTTGCCGGCTTGGGCCAGCGCCACGCCGCGCAGGCTCAGGCCCTGCAGCATGCTGGCATAAAGCCGTGTCCCCAGCGGCCCCAGCCGTGTCTGCCCATGGCGCAGCTCGGCCCGCAGCGCATTGGCCGAGAGTTTCGGTCCGGTGGCATCGAGTTGTGCCCGCTTGCGCTCGACCAGGCGGATGGCCGAAGTCCCGAGGCGTTCGGCGCGAGGATCGTAGGTCAGCCGCGAGCGGTCGACCGTCTTGCGCAAGCCGGCCTCGGCGCGCATCGACAGGTTTTTCAATCGCTCGCCGAATTCCGCCTGCCGTCGTGCCAGCAATTGCGGCCCCAGTCGCGGCTCGACCCGCGACAGCCGTACGCGATGGTCCTGCACCGAATGGCGCAGCCCGGCAAAGAGGTTGCTGGCGGCATGGTCGAGCCGTTGCCGCTGGGTCGAAACCAGGTCCGCCGGCCGCGGCAGGCCCGCACTGGCGGCGCGCAGCCGGTCACGGGCGCTGCTGGCAATGCGCCGCGCCCCCTGCCGCTGGCGCGAGCCCAGGTCGTCGACATAGCCGATCAGCTCCGTCCGTACCGGAACGGCAGCCTCGGCCGCGGCCGTTGGTGTCGGCGCTCGCATATCCGAGGCGTAATCGACCAGCGTCGTGTCAGTCTCGTGGCCGACGGCGGAGATGATGGGGATGCCGCTGGCGGCAACCGCCCGCACCACGGCTTCCTCGTTGAAGCCCCACAGATCCTCGATGGAACCGCCGCCGCGCGCCACGATCAGCAGGTCCGGGCGGGGGATGGGGCCATCCGACGGCAGCGCATTGAAACCCTCGATGGCGTTGACCACCTCGGGCGCGCAGGTGTCGCCCTGCACCCGCACCGGCCAGACCAGCACATGGCTGGGAAAGCGGTCGGCAAGACGATGGAGGATGTCCCGGATCACCGCCCCGGTGGGCGAGGTGATGACGCCGATGACCCTTGGCAGATAGGGCAGGGGCCGCTTGCGCTCGCGGGCGAACAGGCCCTCGGCATGCAGCTTGCGCCGCCGCTCCTCCAGCAGCGCCATCAGCGCGCCGGCGCCCGCCGGCTCGATATTGTCGATCACAATCTGGTATTTCGAGGAGCGCGGGAAGGTGGTCAGCCGCCCGGTGGCGATGACTTCAAGACCCTCCTGCGGCTTGAAGGTCAGCCTAGCATAGCTGGTCTTCCACACCACCGCATCGATCGAGGCGTTTTCGTCTTTGAGCGTGAAATAGGCGTGGCCCGAGGCATGCTGGCCGCGAAAGCCCGAGATTTCGCCGCGCACCCGCACATGGCCGAACTCATCCTCGACCATGCGTTTGACCGCCTGGGAAATCTCGCTGACGGAAAATTCGGCGGCATTGGTCAGGGCTTCGGCCATGCCTTCTGGTGCGACATCGGGCGAGTCAGGTCAAGAGCGGCGTCGGCAGTTTGGTTTTTAGACGGAATTGCCGTATATCTTGGCCCGTGAGGTAGAGATGGCATTGCGCGCGTATGTGGAAGAGTTTGACGAGTTGGCGGCAAGTATGCCGGCGGCGCCAAACGTTGTTGCCGCAAATGACATCGGTGGTGTCCCGTCGCGTGAACTGATCAAGTCGCTCGAAAAAATCGATCGGCTGATGGTTGAGTGGCGCAACCACACGATCACGACCATCCACAACTTTCGGGCCTCATTGCTGGCGGCGCAGAAGGCCGGGAACGATGAGGCCATCCGATACGTATGCAACGATATACTTCCCTTAATTGTCTCCAAGGTTGCGGAAGTCTGCCAGATGGTCGACGAGTGGCAATATCTGTCACCTGAGGCAGAGCTTGCCCTTGCTCGCGGTGCTGCCCGTTCCAAGGCAGATAGGGGATTCGCCAAGTTTTTCCGGAAGCGACGGTATGCGATCATGTCAACAAACCTGGATCGCGCGCGACGTCTTCGACACAGCGCGCAGTCCCTGATCTGGGAGTTTGACCCGGAGGCGCGAGAACGCACAGGTACACTTTCGTCGATCGGTGATCTTGAGGATTACTTTAATGGGCTCGCCGCGGAATAGATGGTCGCCCTGCATCGGACGCGGCGTTTCGACAAACGTGTTGCTGCGCTTGGCTCAGAAGAACGCACCCGTGCGCTCAAATCGTTGAAGCAGTTCCTTGCCGACCCACGTCATCCATCATTGCACTTCGAAAAGCTTAGCGGCAGTGACTACCGAACAATCCGCGTAGACATGAATTTCCGGATCGTAATGTTACAGAATTTCGATGGTAGTTTCGACCTCATAGACGTGGATAGTCACTCCACCATCTACAACAAGTATGGCTAAGGCCCCGAGTCTCGTCCGTCACTACTCCGCCGCTTCCGCTGTCCGCGGCGCCGGCAGGTTGCCCATCGACTGCACGATGTGGTTCGCCAGCGCATCATAGATGCCGCCATAGGCATGGCTGGCGCGCTTCAGCGCGATCTGGGCGTCACCGAGCCGGGGCAGGCCCACCTCGTCATTGACCACCCGCATGCCCGGCTGCAGCGCGCTTTCGGGCAGGAAGCCGATGGCCAGGTCCGACAGCACGGCGCTGGAAATGGCGGTGGCGTTGGACGAGGTATAGGCCACCCGATAATCCTTGCCGCTGCGCTCCAGCGCTTCCATCGCGTCCTTGCGCCAGATGCAGTATTGCGGCCCGCAGGCGATGGCGATCGGATCGCTGGCCAGCGCCCGGCCGCCATGGCTGGCCACCCAGAACATCTTTTCGGTGCGGAACAGTTCGCCGTAATTCTGCTCGGTGCCCTGGGTGAAGACGATGAGGTCATAGCGCCCCGCCCGCATGCCTTCGAGCAGGTGCTCGGAGGCCATGCAGGCCACATCGACCGCGATCTTGGGATGGGTGCGCTGGAAGCTGGACAGGATCACCGGCAACAGCCGCACCGCATAATCGTCCGGCACGCCGAAGCGGATCGAACCGGCCAGGTCGCCATCGGAGAAATGGTCGAGAATCTCGGCATTGGTGCGCAGCATCTTGCGGGCGCGGGAATAAAGCGCCTCGCCATGCAGGGTGAGTGTCACGCTGCGCCCGTCGCGGGTCAGCAGCGTCTGGCCCAGGCGTTCTTCGAGTCGCTTGATCTGCATCGACACGGCCGATTGGGTCTTGTTCACCCGGCGCGCCGCCTCGGTGAAACTGCCGCAATCGGCAATGGCGCAGAAGCTCTGGAGCTGGTCGAGATCGAGGGGAGCGGTCATGACGACAATCCATCACCCAAATTGATAGAGTGGATGAAATCTATTTGTTAGACGAATGGATGTCCAGAGCGCAATGTCACCAGCATCGACGCAATTGACCCTGCGGCGAACCCCGCCGACCTCCCTTCGGCACAACCACATGTCTGGAGACTTACCATGGCTCTCTCGCTTCCCGGCGAGCGGTCACTTGCGGCCGCCACGCCTGCCAATCCATTTGCCGCATTCGCGCGCTGGATCGCCAAGGCACAAGCCGCTCGTACCCGTCGGGTAGCGCTGTCGGCCCTGTTGGAACTCGATCATAGCAGGTTGAGCGATCTGGGCATTTCGCGCGACGACGTGGTCGCCGCCCTGGCGTGCAACACCCATGCCGGCCCGATGCTCAACGCCGCCCGCGCCCGCAACGCCCGCGTCTGATCGACGTTCCGATTTCGAGTTTGCGCCGGCATGCCTCCGCCGCCGCTTCCCTGTTGGTACGATCAATCCTTGCGAGCGCTCGTGCCATCTCCCGGGCCGGTTTTGCCGCCGGTCCCGTTTCCTGATGACTTGCCGGACGGTGCCCTGCGCACTTGTCCGGCTTTTTTGTCAGGGCTGGCCGATGAACTGCACGCCGATCTCGAACTCGGTCTTCCACATGGCCGTGCAGGCGAACTTGCGCCCGTCATCCATGAGCAGGTCGAACGTGTCGGGTATCCCCACAATGCCGGCGACCTTCAGCCGCGCGCCGGTCTCGGACAAGTTCCGCACCATGCACTGAAAGGTGGAGAAGCCGTCATTGATGACGATGCGGCCACCCTTGAGCACCCGCTGGCGGGGGGCTGCGCGATGTTCCTCGGTCATGAATGTCCCTCCGTGGATCAGGGGAGCTGGGCGAACCCATCCTTGAAGCCATTGAGCGACACCGGAATGCCGATGCCCTCCTCGGGCGTCTTGAACACCACGAAAATGGCATTGCTCCCGTTTGACAGCGTTTCGATCAGGCTGTCATCCAGCACCACCTCGGCCACGCAGCCATTGGGCAGGCAGCGCACGAAGGCGACCCGCCCCATATCCTTGCCATCGACATTGAGGCCGAGCCCGTTGGGCAGCAGCACGCCGAGCGGCGCCAATACGCGCAGCAGCCGCGCTTCGCGATCGGCCGTGCGCAGCACGATCACCGACAGGCCCACATTGGGCTGATCCTCGGCCATCACATTCTGGATGATGGCGCATTGCTCGAAGCTGGCGCCCGGCGGCGTATCGCAGCTCATCTGCCAATCGCCATACTGGGCGCGGACCACGCCCTGCCCGAAGCTGATGCCGGCCGTCGCCGCAACCACGGCCAGAGCAAGGCCCATGCCGGCCAGACAGTGCTTCACAATCCGCTTCACTCTACAATTCTCCCGACGAATCGCGTGCCAACGCGAGGCTTTGTCTGTTTCCGACAGGCAGGGGGCCAAGTCAACCAAGGCCCGGATTTGCTGGGGATATGGCAGCCAAACTGCGGCGACGGTGAGGCACAGGGTAGGCCAGTGCCGCGCAATATGACGCAGTTGTGGCCCCGCTTGCCGCAATGGACTTGGCGTTTCCGATGTGATTTAGGTCAGGGCAGAGTTTTTCGCTCCGAGGTTGAGTCGGGGCGGCGTTTGCTATGCCGCTGTTTTCGCCCCTCAATCCCGGTGTGGACACACCAATTGAAGTCGACAGGGGGTTTAGGTGACCGGGCAGTTCTTGAAAAAGATGGGGGCTCTTTCGGCGGCCGCGATGGCGCTGATGCCAGCTCTGGCCGCCGCGCAGGAAGAAACCGGCTACACTGCCGGTCATCCGCTCCCTGGCCAGTTCCACCTGCAGCGCTCCGTGACCCCGATCATGGATTCCATCACCGCCTTCCACGATGGCATCCTGATGTGGACCATCAGCCTGATCGTGCTGTTCGTGCTGGCGCTGCTGCTGTGGATCGCCTTCCGCTTCAATGCCAAGCGGAACCCTGTGCCGGCCGGCTTTACCCACAATACACTGGTCGAGATCGTCTGGACGGTCCTGCCCGTCGTCATCCTGATCGTCATCGCCATCCCGTCCTTCGGTGTTCTGAGCGACCAGCTCACCACGCCCGATGGGGAGCGCAAATATCTCGGCTCGAACATCTTCTCGTTTGGCGAAGTCGAGGTTCCTGCGCCCGAACTCACCATCAAGGCCACCGGCCAGCAGTGGTATTGGGATTATGAATATGTCGACCAGGGTGTTGCACTCACCTCGCTGATTCTCGACGAGGAAGATCGCACCGCGACCAAGCCGGGCCAGCCGCGCCTGCTGGCCGTCGACAACGAACTCGTCGTTCCGGTCGATACCACCGTGCGCGTGCAGGTCACTGCCGATCCGCTCGGCGTTATCCACGCCTTCGCCGTCCCGTCCTTCGGCATCAAGATCGATGCCGTGCCGGGTCGTCTCAATGAAACCTGGTTCAACGCCCGCGAGACCGGCATCTATTACGGTCAGTGCTCGGAGCTTTGCGGCCGCGATCACGCCTTCATGCCGATCGCCGTGCGCGTGGTCACCAAGGAAGAATTTGCAGCCTTCATGGCGGCGTTTGAAGGTGGCGACTATGCCGCCGCCAGCGCTACGCTTGCGGCAGTGCAGTAAGAACACGGGTCAGGGGAAACAATAAATGGCCGATACCGCTCACCTCGAAGCCCACGCAACCGGACACGACGCGTCCTCGCATCATGAGCCCACCGGCTGGCGCCGCTGGGTCTATTCGACCAACCACAAGGACATCGGTGTGATGTACCTTGTCTTCGCGATCTTCGCGGGGGTCATCGGCGGCCTGCTTTCCGGCGTCATGCGCATGGAACTGCAGGAGCCCGGCATCCAGATTTTCCACGGCCTGGCCGCCATGGTCTACGGCATCGAAGGCGGTGAAGCCCTCGACGCCGGCAAGCACATGTATAACGTGTTCACCACCGCGCATGCGCTGATCATGATTTTCTTCGTGGTCATGCCGGCCACCATGGGCGGTTTCGCCAACTATTTCGCACCGCTGATGATCGGCGCGCCCGATACCGCCTTCCCGCGTATCAACAACATTGCCTTCTGGCTGTTGCCGCCCGCCTTCATCCTGCTGATGCTGAGCCTGTTCTTTGAGGGCACCGGCCCGACCGCGCTCGGTTTTGGCGGTGGCTGGACCATCTACCCGCCGCTGTCCTCGACGGTCGGCCACCCTGGCCCTGCCATGGATTTTGCCATCCTGTCGCTGCACGTGGCCGGTATCAGCTCGATCCTGGGCGCCATCAACCTCATCACCACCATCTTCAACATGCGCGCTCCGGGCATGACGCTGCACAAGATGCCGCTGTTTGCCTGGTCCGTGCTGGTGACTGCTTTCCTGCTTGTGCTGGCGCTGCCGGTGCTGGCTGGCGGCATCACCATGCTGCTGACCGACCGCAACTTCGACACGGCCTTCTTCAAGCCGGCCGAAGGCGGCGATCCGGTGCTGTTCCAGCATCTGTTCTGGTTCTTCGGCCACCCCGAAGTGTACATCATGATCCTGCCGGGCTTCGGCATCGTCAGCCACATCGTGTCGACCTTCAGCCGCAAGCCGATCTTCGGCTACATGGCCATGGCCTATGCCATGGTCGCCATCGGCTTCGTCGGCTTCGTCGTGTGGGCCCACCACATGTACACGACCGGCCTCAGCCTCGACGTGCAGCGCTACTTCGTGGCGGCCACCATGGTCATCGCCGTGCCGACGGGCGTGAAGATCTTCTCGTGGATCGCCACGATGTGGGGCGGCTCGATCACCTTCAAGTCGCCCATGCTCTGGGCCATCGGCTTCATCTTCCTGTTCACCGTCGGCGGCGTGACCGGCGTGGTGCTGGCCAATGCCGGCGCCGACCGTGCCCTGCACGACACCTATTACGTGGTTGCCCACTTCCACTACGTGCTGTCGCTGGGCGCCGTGTTCTCGATCTTCGCGGCCTGGTACTACTGGTACCCCAAGATGTTCGGCTACATGTACAACGAGTTCCTGGCTCAGCTGCATTTCTGGGTCATGTTCGTCGGCGTGAACCTGATCTTCTTCCCGCAGCATTTCCTCGGCCTTGCCGGCATGCCGCGCCGCTATATCGACTATCCGGATGCGTTCGGCTTCTTCAACCGCATCTCCTCGATCGGCTACTACATCACCTTCGCCGCCATGCTGATCTTCTTCTATGCGACCTGGGAAGCCTCCCGTAAGAAACGTCCGGCGGGCGACAACCCGTGGGGTGAAGGCGCGACGACGCTGGAATGGACCCTGTCCAGCCCGCCGCCGTTCCACCAGTTCACCACGCTGCCCAAGATCGACTCGACCAACGCACACTAAGACCCATTCGGGCCGCGTTCGCGCGGCCCGCCTCCACCAACCAAGGCAAAGCCAGTGGCTCTGATCGACGACAGCAGGAACCTGCCCGGCATGGCCGGCGAAGCACGCGTGGAGGATTACCTCGCGCTGCTGAAGCCGTCGGTCATGCAACTGGTCGTGTTCACCGCCATTGTCGGCCTGATCGTTGCGCCGGGCGGCATCAATCCCTTCATCGGCATCATTGCCGTGGCCTGCATCGCCATCGGCGCCGGCGCGTCCGGTGCGCTGAACATGTGGTATGATGCCGATATCGACGCCATCATGAGCCGCACGCAGAACCGCCCCATTCCGGCGGGTCGCATAAGCAAGGAAGAGGCGCTGGTCTTCGGCCTTGTGCTGTCGGTCTTCTCGGTGGCCCTTTTGGGCCTGGCGACCAACTGGGTCGCGGCCGCATTGCTGGCCTTCACCATCTTCTTCTACGCCGTCATCTATACGATGTGGCTCAAGCGCTCGACGCCGCAGAATATCGTTATCGGCGGCGCCGCAGGCGCCTTCCCCCCGGTTGTCGGCTGGGCTGCGGTGACCGGCACGATCTCCTTCGAAAGCGTTGTGCTGTTCCTCATCATCTTCCTGTGGACCCCGCCGCATTTCTGGGCCCTGGCGCTCTACAAGCAGTCCGACTATGGCGCTGCCGGCGTGCCGATGATGCCCAATGTGGTCGGTGAAGCCTCCACCAAGCTGCAGATTTTCGTCTACACGCTGGTCCTGGCGGCCGCTGCCATGCTGCCGACCTGGTTCGGCTTTGCCGGCGGTGTCTATACCACCGTGGCTGTCATCACCGGGGCCTCGTTCGTCCTGCTGGCCTGGCGCCTGCTGCGGACCCGCGAAGACGTGGCCATGCGCAAGTCGGCCCGCACGCTGTTCAATTACTCGCTGAGCTATCTGTTCATCGTGTTCTTCGCCTTCATGACCGACAATCTTTTGACCCGCTTCGGGGGCTTTTCCCTATGAGCGCTCCAGACGAAATCCGCAGCGTCGAGATCGAGCCGCCCGAGGTTGCCGCCAGGCGCGCCAGGCTGCGCCGCCGCCGCTCCATTGCGCTCGGCATCGCGCTGGCGCTGTTCGCGCTCACCTTCTATGCGCTGACCATCGTCAAGATGGGTCCGGCCCTGTTCGACCGGGCGCTCTGATGGCTGAACTGCATCATCCCGGCATCGACCCCGCAATGGCGCGCCGCAACAAGCGCGTGGCGATGGTCGGCATGTTCGTCGCCGTCGGCATGGTCGGCGTGGCCTATGCGTCGGTGCCGCTCTACCAGCTCTTCTGCCAGGTCACCGGCTTTGGCGGCACACCGCAGACTGCCGCCGATAGCCCCAAGGGTGCCATCGCCCGCCAGATGACAGTGCGCTTCGACTCCAACGTCGCCAACGACCTGGCCTGGACCGTGCACCCCGCCGCCTCGATCACCGACCACATCGGCAAGGTCGATACTGTCAACTATGTGGCCACCAACTATTCGGACAAGCCGATAACCGGCATGGCCGTGTTCAACGTCTCGCCCGAGCGGGCAGGCGTCTACTTCAACAAGATCGAATGCTTCTGCTTCACCGAGCAGACGCTGCAGCCCGGCGAGACCGTGGACATGCCGATCGTGTTCTTCGTCGATCCCGAGCTTGACGACAACCAAGAGCTCGACACCATCAAAGAGATCACGCTCTCTTACACTTTCTACGCTTCAGACAACGAGGGAAGCTGACCATGGCCGCAATAGCCAAGAACCACGACTATCACATGGTCGAACCCAGCCCATGGCCGTTTGTCATGTCGGCCGCAGTGCTGGTGATGGCCATCGGCGCCATCTCCTGGATGCACGAATGGACTCCGTGGATTTTCTTCGTCGGCCTCGCCGGGGTGCTCTACACCATGTATGCGTGGTGGAGCGACGTCATCAAGGAAGCCAACCAGGGCGACCACACCCCGGTCGTGCAGATGCACCACCGCTACGGCATGATGCTGTTCATCGCCTCCGAAGTGATGGTGTTCTTCGGCTTCTTCTGGGCCTATTTCGACGGCTTCTTCCGCCTCGATGACGTCGAGCAATATGCGCGCGTCGCTGCCACGTCCGGCATGTGGCCGCCGACGGGCGTCGAACTGTTCGATCCGTTCCACCTGCCGCTGTTCAACACGCTGCTGCTGCTGACCTCGGGCACGACGGTCACCTGGGCGCACCATGCGCTGCTCGAAGGCGACCGCGAAGGCCTCAAGTGGGGCCTGGTGCTGACCGTGCTGCTCGGTGCGCTGTTTACCGGCGTGCAGGCGCTGGAATATAGCGAAGCCGGCTTTGCCTTCAGCCACAACATGTATGGCGCCACCTTCTTCATGGCCACCGGCCTGCACGGCTTCCACGTGCTGATCGGCACCATCTTCCTGCTGGTCTGCCTGATCCGTGCGCTGCGGGGCGATTTCACCCCCGAGCGTCACCTCGGCTTCGAATTCGCCGCCTGGTACTGGCACTTCGTGGACGTGGTCTGGCTGTTCCTGTTTGCCTCGATCTATGTCTGGGGCAGCTGGGGCGTGGCGATCCACCACTAGGTCCGCCCGGACGCGATTTACGGGGGCGCAGCCGCAAGCTGCGCCCCGCTTTGTTTGGAGAGCCGCTTGTCCCAGCCGTCGCCCATCCTCACCGGCCTCATGTGCCGCTGCCCGCGTTGCGGCAAGGGCAGGCTGTTCGCCGGCTATCTCAAGGTGGCGCCGACCTGCGCGGCCTGCGGGCTCGACCTCAAGTTTGCCGATAGCGGTGACGGCCCGGCCATCTTCGTGATCTTCCTCGTGGCGCCCATCGTCATCATCCTGGCGCTCATCGTGGGCGCTCTGTTCAATCCGCCGCCCTATATCCACCTGATCCTGTGGATCCCGGCGACGCTGATCCTGTCGCTGCTGCTGCTGCCGCCTTTCAAGGGCGTGCTGGTATCGCTGCAATATCGGCATGACGCGCATGAGGGACATCAATGAGCCAGGAGCGCCGCCACAATCCGGTCATGACCTGGACCTTCGTGGTGCTGATGCTGGCGCTCGCCGCCACCTGCGTCTGGCTCGGCACCTGGCAGATGCACCGGCTGGCCGAGAAGGAAGCGCTGATATCGGCCGTGGACGCCCGGCTGGGCGCCGCCCCGGTGCCGGTGCCTCCCGCCGCGGACTGGGCCGCGCTCGATCTCGATGCGCTCAATTTCCAGCCGGTCTCGCTGACCGGCAGCTTCCGCTACAACCAGACCGTGACGGTCTTCACCAGCCTGGCCAATGCGCGCGGCCCGGCCTCCGGCCCCGGCTACTGGGTGGTCACCCCCTTCGTGCTGGCCGATGGCGGCACGGTCTTCGTCAATCGCGGTTTCGTTCCCCAGGATTTCCAGGAAGCCGCCGTCACCGACGGGGAGGGCAACGAAAGCCAGGTCACCATCACCGGCCTGCTGCGCCCCGGCGAAGCCGCCGGCTTCATGACGCCGGAACCCAACATGTCCGACCGGATCGATTGGGTACGCGATCCCGTCCGGCTTGCCGCCATGGTCGATCCGGCGCTGGCGCCCATCGCGCCCTTCTACATCGACCTGCCGGCCGGTCCCGCCGGGCAATTGCCGCAGGGCGGCGAGACCGTGGTCGAGTTCCCCAACAACCACCTGGGCTACGCCTATACCTGGTACGGCTTTGCCATCGTCGCCATCGTCATGCTCGGCTTCTGGTACGCCCGCCAGCGCGCCGCCGGCAAGGGTTGAGCCAGCAAACTTGCGGCTCGGCCCCTCTTTGACTAGGTTGCAGCAATTCTAAAAGGGCTCTTCCCCCGAATGCAGTTTGTCTCAACGCGCGGCCAGGCGCCCGTGCTCGGTTTCTCTGACGCGGTTCTCGCTGGCCTGGCTTCCGATGGTGGGCTCTATGTGCCGCAGAGCTGGCCCCAGTTCAGCCCCGCCGAGATCGCTGCTTTCGCCGGCAAGCCCTATGCCGATGTCGCCTATGCCATCATCAGCCGCTTCACCGGCGACGAGATCGCGCCGGGCAAGCTCAAGGCCATCCTCGAGGAAGCCTATGCCGCCTTCCGCCACCCCTCGGTGGCGCCGCTGCTCGAACTCGAGCCCAACCATTTCGTGCTGGAACTGTTCCATGGGCCCACTCTGGCCTTCAAGGACGTGGCCATGCAGTTCCTGAGCCGGGTGATGGATCATATCCTGGCCGAACGCGGGCTCCGGGCGACCATTGTCGGCGCCACCTCGGGCGATACCGGCTCGGCCGCCATCGAGGCCTTCCGCGGACGCGACACCACCGACATCTTCATCCTGCACCCCCAGGGCCGCACCTCGCCGGTGCAGCGCCTGCAGATGACCACGGTGCTCGACGCCAATGTCCACAATATCGCGCTCGAAGGCACGTTCGACGACTGCCAGAACATCGTCAAGGCGCTGTTCAACAATCACAAGTTCCGCGACCGCGTGCGCCTCTCGGGCGTCAACTCCATCAATTGGGGCCGCATCGTCGCGCAGATCGTCTATTACTTCACCGCGGCCGTTTCCCTCGGCAGCCCGCACCGCAAGGTCAGCTTCACCGTGCCGACAGGCAATTTCGGCGACATCTTCGCCGGCTATTGTGCCAAGGCCATGGGCCTGCCGATCGATCGCCTGATCATCGCCACCAATGCCAACGACATCCTGCGCCGCACCATGGATAGCGGCCGCTACGAGATGGATGGCGTCGCCCCCACCATCAGCCCGTCGATGGATATCCAGATTTCATCCAATTTCGAGCGCCTGCTGTTCGAAGCCGCCGGCCGCGATGCCGGTGCCGTGGTCCGCATGATGGATGGCCTCAAGCAATCGGGTGGCTTCGCCCTGCCGGACAATGCGCTGGCTGCCATCCGCCGCGATTTTGCCGCCGGCACGACCGGCGAGGCCGAGACGAAAGCGACCATTGCCGCGACCCTCAAGGCCTCCGCCTACCTGCTCGATCCCCATACCGCCGTGGGCGCCCATGTGGCCCGCGCCCATCTCGGCGCCACGCCGATGGTGACGCTCGCCACCGCCCATCCCGCCAAATTCCCGGCCGCCGTCAAGGACGCCTCCGGCATCGAGCCGGCTTTGCCGGCCTGGCTGGCCGATCTTCATTCCCGCCAGGAGCGCCTCAGCGTCCTTGCCAATGACCAGACTGCGGTCGAAGACTTCATCTCGGCGCGTACGCGCGCTGCCTGACGAAACGGGGGCCAGGCGGTCGCTCGACCGCCAGGCCTCGTGGAGGAGCCTCGCGTGAGCGTACAATCGACGACCCTTGATAACGGCATGGTGGTGCTGACCGACGACATGCCGCATCTCGAAAGTGCTTCCCTCGGCGTCTGGGTCAAGGCTGGGGCGCGCAGCGAGCGCAAGGCCGAGCATGGCATCTCGCACCTGCTCGAACACATGGCCTTCAAGGGCACCACGTCGCGCACGGCCCTGCAGATTGCCGAGGCCATCGAGAATGTGGGGGGCGATCTCAACGCCGCCACCTCCATCGAGCATACCGGCTATTTCGCCCGCGTGCTCAAGGACGACGTGGTTCTCGCCGCCGATATTCTCGCCGATATCCTGCAAAATTCCCTGTTCGAAGATGACGAACTCACTCGCGAGAAACAGGTGATCGTCCAGGAGATCGGCGCGGCGCGAGACAATCCCGACGACCACGTCTTCGACCTGTTCCAGCAAGCCGCCTTTCCCACCCAGCCGATCGGCCGCACCATTCTGGGCACGGTGGATTCGGTGCGCGAATTCAATCCTGACACCATCCGCAAATATATGGGCCGCAACTATGTGGGCGATCACATGGTGATGGCCGCCGCCGGCAATGTGGACCATGACCAGCTGGTCGATGTGGCGCGCGAGCGCTTCGCCACCCTCAAGCCCAATGGGGCGCCCGCGCCGCAGCGTGCCGAATATCATGGCGGCGAGGAGCGGCTGATCTCCGAGCACGAGCAGGCCCATATCGTCGTCGGCTTCGAGGGGCGCGCCTATAATGCGGACGGTTTCTATGCCGCCCAGGTGCTGGCCTCCATCCTGGGTGGCGGCATGAGTTCGCGTCTGTTCCAGGAGGTGCGCGAGAAACGCGGCCTCTGCTACTCGGTCTATTCCTTCCACTGGGCCTTTGCCGATAGCGGCGTGTTCGGGGTTGCCGCTGCCACCGGCGAGGACGAGGTCGCCGAGCTGGTTCCCGTCGTGCTCGACGAACTCAAGCGCGCCACCGAGAATATCACCGAAGACGAGGTGATCCGCGTGCGCAACCAGATCAGGGCAGGGCTCCTGATGTCGCTGGAAAGCCCCTCGGCCCGCGCCGGCCAACTGGCGCGCCAGCAGATTCTGTGGGGCCGCCCCATTCCCATGCAGGAAACGGTGGACCGCATCAACGCCATTACCGCCCGGCGGGTGCAGGATGTTGCCGAGCAGATATTCATGCAGGGCACGCCCACCCTGGCGGGCATCGGGCCCATCGGCAATCTCGCCGATATCGGCACGATTGGCGATCACCTCAAGCGCTGAGTCCGACACGCCATGCTGTGGCCCTGGTCATCCCCCGCTCCCCTGATTACCCTGCGCGGGCCGCGCGTCCTGCTGCGCCTGCCGCAAATGGGCGACTATGAGGCGTGGTACGCGCTGCGCCGGGCCAGTCGCGATTTTCTCAAGCCGTTCGAGCCACGCTGGACCGAGGCCGACCTGGGCCGCCGCGTCTTTGCCACCCGGGTCAAGCGCGCCCGCGAGGAAGCGGAGGAGGGGAGCGACTATTCCTTCTTCATCTTCCTGGTTGCCGGCAGGCAGGAGACATTGGTGGGTGGCATCACCCTGTCCAATATTCGCCGGCGTGCGGCGCAGTTCGTCAATCTCGGCTACTGGATGGGCCAGCAATTTGCCGGCCAGGGCCTGATGAGCGAGGCCGTCGGCGTCAGCCTGCCCTTCGTCTTCGATACGCTGGACCTGCATCGCATCCACGCCGCCTTCCTCCCCGGTAACACCGCCTCCCGGCGCGTTCTCGAAAAGAACGGCTTTGCCGAGGAAGGCTTTGCCGAAAACTACCTGCAGATCAACGGCCGCTGGGAACACCATGTCCTGTTCGGCCTGACCCGGGAACGCTACGAAATGGCCCGCTATCTGCGCCGGGTATAGACTGCGTGACCGCGAGTAGGCACCATCCCACCCTTGAGCCGGGACCCATCCCGAGATCACGCCACGACCGCAAGTAGGTCGGGCCACCCCCACCCTTGGACGCATGAGTCCGGTTACCCTCTCCCCTTGAGGGAGAGGGTGGAAATCCGCGTTCAGCGGATTTCCGGGGGAGGGGTGCTGCGCTCTGCCATGCTTGCATGTCGGCGGAGGGCTCGATACCCTCATCCGCCCGGAGCCTGTCCTCGTGCGCGAAGCGACACGGGGAGGCACCTTCTCCCTCAAGGGGAGAAGGGAAAGAGCCCAAGCTCCACGCGCCCAATGTGAACACTCCCCCTGATAGGTGAGAAGGAATGAGGGTGGGGGTTGGGGTAAGTCACAAGCCCCAACTTATCCATTTTATCCCCGTCTCCAAAAGCTGGTGCATACTGTGCTCATCCCCGCCAATCACGCGGCCCCGACGCAGGGCCGGGCGGGGAGGCTGGAGACGGGGGCGCCCGTTTGGCCGGGCTCCAGATCCGTGATGGGCGGCCCTTGGTCCGTTCTATGTCGACAGTTCTTGGTCCAAAGGCCGCCCATCACCCGTGAAAACCGCGTTACAGGCGGCGTTTCGGCATGTCTTGTGGTTATTCACTGTTGCCAATCGGCAACAGTCCGCCATGCTTGTCGCCCGCGCCAATCCCCGCTACCAAAGGGCGCTCCCGCCAAGAGGATGCCGTTCAGCGCCGGGTTGCCGCAACCTCTCGCCGGAACGCTGCCACAATGAAGCCTACCGCAGGATATAATCGCCCCTGATGCGTCACCTCTTTGCACTCGCGATGTGTCTTGCGTTCGCGCTGGCCGCCCACGCTCCCGCCGCCGCCTTCGAAGTCATTTCGGTTCCCGAAGACGTCAACGCGGTCAATCTCTCCCAGGTGATCGAGATTCAGCCCGGCACCGATGGCCGCGTGCAATTGTCCACCGCGCCGGGTGAAGACGGCATCATCCGCCGCATCGAGGTGCTGGCAAGCCAGCAGGGCACCAATCCCAATTTCGCGCTGTTTGCGCTGCGCAACGAGAGCGACCAGCAGATCGAACGCCTGCTCGTGGCGCCATTCTTCCGCCTGCCGGGTTCGGGAATTTTCCAGCCCGACCTGGGCGACGACCGGCTCAATGCCCTGACGCCAAGTGCCGGCATCCGCCCCGTGCGCCTTGCCGACAGCGAGGCCGATGTGTTCGAGGTGACGCTCGACCCCGGCGCCACCGTGACCTTCGTGGCCGAGCTCTCGGGCGAGCAATTGCCCGAGCTATACCTCTGGCAGCCCAATGGCTACCGCGACTATGTGAACTCCTTCACCCTGTTCCGTGGCGTGGTGCTGGGCGTGGCCTCGCTGGCGGCGGTGTTCCTCACTATCATGTTCGTGGTCAAGGGCCGCGGCATCTTTCCGGCCACCGCGGCTTTCGCCTGGGCGGTGCTCATCTATCTGCTGATCGACTTCGGCGTCCTCGGCCGCATCCTCGGCCTGCCTGCCGGCGGCATGCAACCCCTGCGCGCGGCGGCGGAGGCGGGCATAGCGACGACGCTTGCGGGGTTCCTGTTCATCTATCTCAACCTGCACCGCTGGCATCTGCGCTTCATCCACCTGGCGCTTGGCCTTGCGGCCCTGTTCCTGGCGCTCTTCGCCTTCGCCTTTTTCCAGCCGGCCATCGCCGCAACCATCGCCAGGCTGGTCCTGGCTTTGCTCGGCGTTTCCGGCTTCTTCCTCATCCTGCTGCTGGCTTTGCGCGGCTATGACCGCGCCGTGCTGCTGGTGCCCACCTGGATCATCCTGATTTCCTGGCTGTTCTACTCCTGGCTGGTGGTGACCGGGCAGGTGTCCAACGACGTGGCCCAACCCGCCGTGGGCGGCGGCCTCGTGCTGATCGTCATGCTGCTCGGCTTTACCGCCGTGCAGCACGCCTTCTCGGAAGGGCAGGTCTCCATCGGTACATTGTCCGAGGTGGAGCGGCGCGCTTTGGCGCTGACCGGCTCGGGCGACTTCGTTTTCGACTGGAATATCGAGCGCGACCGCGTTTCGGTCAGCGACGAACTCGCCACCCGCCTCGGCGAAAAGCGCGGCGCCCTGCGCGGCGCCATCAAGCGCTGGCTCGATCGCGTCCACCCCGATGACCGCGACCGTTTCCGCACCGCCTTCGATACGCTGGTCGAACTGCGCCGCGGCAAGGTCTCGGCCGATATGCGCGTGGCCGGCCACGATGGCAGCTATCGCAGCTTCCGCATGCGGGTAAAGCCGGTGCTGGGCGGCGATGGCCAGGTCAACCGCATCGTTGGCACATTGCAGGACGTTACCGAAGATCGCGCCGCCCGCGAGCGCCTGCTGCACGATGCCGTGCATGATAGCCTGACCGGCCTGCCCAACCGCCAGCTCTTCCTCGACCGGCTGGAGCGGGCTCTGGTCCGCGCCCGTACGCCGGGCGGCACCAAGCCGGCGGTGTTCCTCATCGATATCGACCGCTTCATGGAGCTGGAGGAGCGCATCGGTCATTCGGCCGCCGATTCGGTGCTGCTGGCCATTTCGCGCCGCATCGCCCGCATCATGCGTCCGCTCGATACCGTGGCCCGCGTCACCGGCGATCAGTTCGCGGTGATCCTTGCCTCCGAGCAGGCTGCCGGCAAGATTGCCGAGACGGCCGAGCAGATCCGCAAGGCGCTCAAGGCGCCGTTCAATTTCGGTGACCGGGACCTCACCCTCTCGGCCTCCATCGGCGTCACCATCTATGACAGCAACCCGGCAACCGCCGCCGATGTGCTGCGCGATGCCGAACTCGCCATGTATTACGCCAAGCGCCTGGGTGGCGACCGCATCGAAGCCTACCGCGCCTCCGCCCGGTCTATCGCCGCCTACAACCGCGCCAGCGAGGAAGACCTCGAGCGCGGCATGAAGCAGGGCGAGTTGCATGTGCAGTTCCAGCCAGTCACCGATATCCAGACCGGCCAGATTGCCGGCGCCGAAGCCCTGATGCGCTGGATTCACCCCACCCGCGGCGTGGTCAATCCGGACGAATTCGTGCCTCTGGCCGAACGGTCGGGCCAGATCGAAAAGCTCGGACGCCTGGCTTTCGAACAGTCCGCTGCCCAGGCCAAGGACTGGATGACGGCCTTCGGCCTGCCCGAGGAATTCTTCATTTCGGTGAACCTGTCGCCGACACAACTGGCGACCGAAACCCTGCTCAACGACATGCGCAGCCTCGTCAGCCAGGACAAGGAATTGGCCAGCCACCTCAAGCTGGAGATCACCGAGAGCCAGGTGATGACCAATCCGGAACACTCCGCCTATATGCTGCAGGCCCTGCGCAATCTGGGCCTGGGGCTGGCGCTCGACGACTTCGGCACCGGCCATTCGTCGCTGAGTTATCTGCACCGTTTCCCGTTCGACACGATCAAGATTCCCGCGGCCTTCGTGAAGATGGGAGGCACTACCGGCATCGCCCACACGCAGGGGCCGATCATCAAGGCCGTCGTCGCCTTGGCCACCGATCTCGACCTGATGGTGATCGCCGAGGGCGTCGAGACGCTGGACGAGATCGAGCGGCTGCGCCAGCTCAACTGCCGCTACGCCCAGGGCTTCGCCTTCGGTGCGGCCATGACCGGCGCGGAATTCGGCAAGAAGCTGGCAGCCCAGCTCGGAAAATGAGGCGGGGTGTCAGGCATGTCCCGCATCGGGGCTCAGCGTCGCCCGTGTGATCCGCAGGCTGGCCAGCGCCGCTTCGTAGCGGTCTTCCACCGGCGTTTCGAACAGCAGCTTCTGGCTGAAGGGCGCCGTGAGCCAGCCATTGTCGCCGATTTCGCCCTCGAGCTGGCCGGCACTCCAACCGCAACAGCCCAGTGCAAACAGCGACGAGCGCGGAGCCGGACCGAAGGCCATGGCCTTGAGGATGTCCAGCGTCGCGGTAAGGCAGATACCCTCGGTCACCGGATAGCTGTTGCCGCTGCTGTAATCCGACGAATGCAGCACGAAGCCGCGCCCCTTTTCCACCGGCCCGCCGCGCATCACGGTGCGCTGGCGGATGGAATCGGGCAGGCGGATGACGGCATCGGGGTCACCCAGGTCGAGTTCGTCGAGAATGTCGGCAAGGCGCAGATTGGCCAGTTCGTGATTGACCACGATGCCCATCGCCCCCTCGCTGCCATGGCCGACGAGCAGGATGACGCTTTCCGCGAAGCGCTCGTCGCTCATATCAGGCATGGCGACGAGAAATTGTCCTTCGAGCGAGTGCATGGGCCAATAGTAGGCATGGTCGATGCCCCTGCCAAGTTACGATGGTCTTGTGGGTGGGGGCATCACGAAGGCATGATGGGCCGTCGGCTATTTCTAAACGCGATCCTGCGCTAATGCCTTTCTCCATGCGCCCGATTTATCTCGCCCTCAGCCTCGCTCTGCTTGCCGGCCCCGCTCAGGCGGGCGAAACCGCCTGGCAGGAAGTCGCGCCGGGCGTGACCCTGCGGCTGATCAGCAGCGGGCAGATCAAGCCCGATGGCACGACGCTGATCGGGCTCGAGATCGCCATGCCCGAGACCAACAAGACCTATTGGCGCGTCCCCGGCGAGACGGGCCTGCCGACCGAACTGGACTTTTCCGGTTCGAGCGGCGTGCGCGACCATGAGATTCTCTGGCCCTATCCGACGCGGCATGAGACTGCGGACTATCTCGACTATGTCTATTTCGGCCCTACCATCCTGCCGGTCAGGCTGAATGTGGAGCCGGATGCGCCGCAGATCGAACTCAGCGCCGTGCTGGGCGTATGCTCGGATATCTGCGTGCCGGCCCAGGCCCGCTTTTCCCTGCCGCTCGACGATGCCGCGCCGGACAAGCCCAACGGGCTGCGTATTCGCCAGGCACTGGCCACGACGCCGATGGACTGGCCGGGCGACCCACAACCTGTTGGCAATGTCGAGCTTTGGAGCGATGCCGGAATGCTGGCAGTCGAGCTTGCCGACGACGATCTCGACCCAGCCTCGCTGATTGCCGCGACCGACAGCGGCGAGCCGCTGTTCGGCACGCCGCAAAAAAGCCCGGAACCGAACCTAGTGCTCATTCCCATCCTGGGCAAAGCCGATGAAATGGACTTGGAAAACCAGCCCGTTCGGCTCACATTCCTGACAGGCGAGGGAGCTTTCGAGGTCAAGCGCATCATCAAGGTGCCGGCAACCGACTGAACCGTGCAGGGAGGAAAGGGGCAATAGGCCTTGTCGGCGGCGCTAAAGCCGCTTATCCCGATTGCACTTGAGACGAGGACTGGCTGCCGCCTGGTGGCCGCAGGCATGGGGCATATCTATTCATGATCGATCGCGGCAGTCCGGTTCCGTCCGTGCGGGTAAAACTTGTAAGCGCCGATGGCGCAACGGACACGACCAGCGACGCCGTACTCGGTAGCGGTCTTGTGGTGTTCTTTGCCGTACCCGGCGCCTTTACCCCGACCTGCCACGTCAATCATCTGCCTGGTTTCATCGCCAATGAGCCCAAGTTGCGGGCTGCGGGGGTCGATCATATCGTCTGCGCATCGGTCAATGATCATCATGTGATGAAGGCCTGGGCCGAAGCTTCCGGTGCATTGGGCAAGATCGACTTCATCGCCGACGGCAATGCCGAGCTTGCCGAAGCGCTCGGCCTTACCAAGGATTTTTCGGGTTCCGGCATGGGCAAGCGCTTCGTGCGCTCCGCCATGCTGATCCGCAATGGTGTCGTCGATGCCGTTTTCGTCGAAGATGCGCCGGGCGTGAGTGCCAGCGGTGCTCCCGCCATCCTCATGGCGCTCGAAGTCGCCAATAGCTAGTGTAGCGTCAGGAGATCGCCCCATGACCCAGCCCCTTTCCCTGATGCTGCGCCTGTCCGCTGCCTGCGCCACCGCGACGCTGCTGGCAGCGTGTTCGATGGGGGGCATGTTCGGCGGCGGCAACGCCGCGCAGAACCAGCAATTGCAGAATGCTACCGCGACCCCGGCCGCCGTCGCCCAGGCGCAGACCAATGCGCTGCCCGCCATCGCCACCGAATGCCCGCCGATCCGCGTTCGCCCCGGCAGCGAGGCCATGTTCTATTACGGCAATGGCCGCACCGGCGATGCGCGGGCCCTGCAATATCAGGGCGTGATCGACGAAACGTCGCGCAACTGCGTGGTGTCGAACGGGCTGATCACTGTCAATATGGGTATCGTCGGCCGCGTGCTGCTTGGCCCGGCCGGCAACCAGACCAGTGTCAATGCGCCGATCCGTTTCGCCGTGGAGCGCGACGGGCAAGCGGTGTTCTCTGAAAAGTACACCTTGCCGGTCGCCATCACCGCCCCGGCCCGCTCGGCCGAATTCGTGAAGGTGATCGAAAATGTCGCCATCCCATATCTGGGCGGCGAAGAAATCACCATCTGGGTCGGTTTCGATACGCGCGGCTGACATCGCGCCAGTAGCGCTGAATTTGACGAGCCCGCGGATAAGTCTGCGGTTTATTCTTCTCCCCATCGGGGAGAAGATGGCGCGCAGCGCCGGATGAGGAGGAGCGGTCGTCAAGCCCAGCATGCTGGTCGAGGCGACGAATCCCCCTCACCGACTCGGCTTCGCCGAGCCACCTCTCCCAACGGGGAGAGGAAAGGGCTACTCCGCAGCCTTGAGCGTTTCCTCCGCCCGTTCCCACTTGAGGATAGGCGAGCGCGCTGCCCGTGTCTCGTCCAGCCGGCGACGCGGCGCCTTGAGCGGGGCGGCGGTAAAGCGCGCGGCATTGCCGGCCTTGGCATCGGCGGCCAGCTCTTCCATGACGTCGCAGAAGCGATCCAGCGTCTGCTTGCTCTCGCTTTCGGTCGGTTCGATCAGCATGGCGCCATGCACGACCAGCGGGAAATACATGGTCATCGGATGGAAGCCCTCGTCGATCAGCGCCTTGGCAAAATCCAGCGTGGTGACGCCCGTGCCGGCAAGGAAGCTGTCGTCGAACAGCGCCTCGTGCATGGTCGGATAGTCGCCGAACGGCACCGAGAAGGCGTGGGCCAGGCGGGCCTTGATGTAATTGGCGTTGAGCACCGCATCCTGCGCCGCCTGGGCGAGGCCGTCGCCGCCGTGGCTCAGCATATAGGTCAGCGCCCGGACATACATGCCCATCTGGCCCTGGAAGGCCGTGATGCGACCCAAGGCATCGCCCTCGGCATGTTCGACCAGTTCTAGGCCGCTGCCATCCTTGCGGACGAACGGCACTGGCGCGAAGGGCGCCAGCGCCTTGGACAATACCACCGGGCCGGCACCCGGACCGCCGCCGCCATGCGGCGTCGAGAACGTCTTGTGCAGGTTGATATGCATGGCGTCGATGCCTAGATCGCCCGGCCGCACCACGCCCATGATGGCGTTGAAATTGGCGCCGTCGCAGTAGAAGAAGGCTCCCGCGTCGTGGATCGCCTCTGCGATTTCGATCACCTGCGGTTCAAAGAGCCCGCACGTATTGGGATTGGTCAGCATGATCGCCGCCACGTCGGCCGACAGCGCATCCTTGACCGCCTGCACGTCCACCGTGCCATCATCGCGGGCTGGAATGGCCTTCACGCTGTAGCCGAGGAAGGCGGCGGTAGCCGGATTGGTGCCATGGGCGCTTTCGGGCACCAGCACCACCTTGCGGTGGCCCTGGCCGGCGGCATCCTGCGCGGCCTTGATGGCCATCATGCCCAGCAGTTCGCCATGCGCACCGGCCTTGGGCGTCAGCGCCACAGCCGCGGTATTGGTGAGGGTCATCAGCCAATGCGAAAGCTGGTTCATCAGCTCCAGCGCCCCCTGCACGGTATAGACCGGCTGCAGCGGGTGGATATCGGCGAAGCCGGGCAGGCGGGCCATCTTCTCGTTGAGGCGCGGATTGTGCTTCATCGTGCACGAACCCAGCGGATACATCCCGCTGTCGATGGAGTGGTTGAGGCGGCTGAGGCGCACATAGTGGCGCATCGCCTCGGGCTCGGTGAGCCCGGCCAGATCGAGTGGCATCCTGCGCTCGAAGCCGCCGAGGCGGTCGGTCGCGATAGTGACGTCAGGCAGGTCGACGCCGGAATGCTCGGTATCGCCGATCTCGAACAGCAGTGGCTCATTGGGCAGCAAAGCCGAGCCGGAGGTGGAGGCGAAGCCCGAAGTGCCGGTGCCGGTTGGGCGGCCATGATTGTTCATGCTCATTGCAGTTCCTCCGCAAGGGCGGCGCGGAGCGCGGCGATATCGGCATCGGTGGTGAGCTCGGTGGCGGCCAGCACGATGAGGTTGGCAACGCTGGGGTCATCAGGCTCGAGCCGGCTGACCGGCACACCGGCCAGGATGCCGCGGGCGGCCAGACGCTCGATGAGATCAGCGGCCGGCCGGCTGGTGCGAATGGTCATCTCGTTGAAGAATGTCTTGTTGAGCACTTCGACGCCGGCAACCGCAGCCAGCGCATCGGCCAGCTTGCCGGCATTGGCATGATTGAGGCGGGCGAGACGGGTGAATCCGGCTTCACCCAGCAGGGCCATGTGGATGGAGAAGGCGAGTGCGCAGAGCCCGGAATTGGTGCAGATATTGCTGGTCGCCTTCTCGCGGCGGATATGCTGCTCGCGGGTCGAGAGCGTCAGCACGAAGCCGCGCTGACCTTCGGCATCCACGGTTTCGCCGCAGAGCCGGCCGGGCATCTGGCGGATGAACTCCTTGCGGGTGGCCATGAGGCCGAGATAGGGGCCGCCGAAATTGAGCGCATTGCCGATGGACTGGCCCTCGGCCACCACGATATCGGCACCATAGGCGCCCGGTGCTTCGAGCAGGCCGAGCGAGACGATCTCGGTGATGACGACAATCAGCAGCGCGCCCTTGGCATGGGCGGCATCGGCCGCCACCTTGAGGTTGCGCAGATGACCGTAGAAATCCGGCGTCTGGATGACGATGGCGGCGGTTTGCTCGTCGATATGGTCGAGAATGTCGCCCTGACCCTCGGGCGAAGCGGAGAGGCATTCGAGATCGGCATCATCCTTGAGATAGGCCTTCACCACGTCGCGATAGTGCGGATGGAGGCCCCCCGACAGCACGATCTTGTTGCGGCGGGTGAGGCGCCGCGCCATCAGCACGGCTTCGGCGGTGCCGGTGGAGCCGTCATAAAGCGAGGCATTGGCCACATCCATGCCGGTGAGCTTGGCCACCTGGGTCTGGAATTCGAACAGCATCTGCAGCGTGCCCTGCGAGATTTCCGGCTGATAGGGCGTATAGGCGGTGAGCCATTCCGAGCGCTGGATCAGGTGATCGACGGTCGCCGGCACATGGTGGCGATAGGCGCCCGCACCGACGAAGAACGGGCCGTCTGCCCCCGCCCGGTTCTTGCCGGCCAGCGCCCGCATATGGGCTTCGACCAGGAATTCGGGGCTATGGGCCGGCAGGCCGAGATCGAAGTTCTTGAGCGCCCGCCTGGGGACGGCGCTGAACAGGGCATCGATATTGGCGGCGCCGATGACACCAAGCATTTCGGCGCGTTCGGCTTCGGAATGGGGGAGGTAGCGCATGGTGCCTCTTACTTCGTCAGGTCCGCATAGGCGGCGTCATCGAGCAGGCCATCGAGCTCGCCTGCATCGGCGATGGCGATCTTGTAGATCCAGCCGCCGGCTTCCGGATCGGCGTTGATCAGGCCCGGATTGCCCGAAAGCTCCTCGTTGACCTCGGTCACGGTGCCCGAGACGGGGGCGTAGATTTCCGAGGCGGCCTTGACGCTTTCGACCACGGCGGCCTCGTCGCCCTTTTTCAGCGCCTTGCCGACGCTGGGCAGTTCGACGAAGACGATGTCGCCCAAAGCTTCCTGCGCATAATTGGTGATACCGACAATGCCGGTCGAACCCTCGACGCGGATATATTCGTGGTCAGGGGTGAACCTGGTGGTCATGGCTGGCCTCTCAACTGGCTTTGCGGAAATAGCGATGTGGCACGAAGGGGGTGGGTACCACTTCGGCCGGCTGGGCGCGGTTGCGCACCGAGACCTGGAGTTTGGTGCCGGGTGCGGCATAGGCGGGCGGCACGAAACCGAGGGCGATGGCCTTGCCCAGCGAGGGGGCGAAACTTCCGCTGGTGACGACGCCGATGGCATTGCCTGACGCATCGAGGATTTCGGCGCCTTCGCGGGCCGGAGCCCCGTCGACGATGAGGCCGACGCGGATGCGGCTCGGCCTGTTCTCGCGTTCGGCGAGAATTCTGGTCGCGCCTAGGAAGTCGGCGGCGTCGCGCCGGCGTTTGGAGACGGCGAAGCCGAGATCGGCCTCGATGGGGGAGACGGTTTCGTCGAGGTCATGGCCATAGAGCGGCAGGCCCGCTTCCAGACGCAGGCTGTCGCGGGCGCCCAGGCCAATCGGCTTGACGCGGGGATCGGCGAGCAGCGCGTCCCACAGCGTCGTGGCGAAGGGGGCAGGGCAGAGCAGTTCGAACCCGTCCTCGCCGGTATAGCCGGAGCGGGAGACGATGACGGTCTGTCCCTGACACTGGTACGGCCCGTATTGCATGAAGCCGAGTTCGACCACGCCGGGCATGAGGCTGGCGAGGACGCCGACCGCTTCGGGACCCTGCAGCGCCAGCAGGGCGCCATCATCGGCGCGGGTCAGCTTGGCTCTGTCGCCGGCCGCCGCGGCGATGCGGGCGAAGTCGCCTTCCTTGGTGCCGGCATTGACCACCACATAGAGCGAGCCGGCGAATTTGGGCGAGCGAGCGACCATGAGGTCGTCGATGATGCCGCCCGCTTCGTTGAGCAGCAGCGTGTAGCGCACCTGGCCCGGCTTGAGTCCGGCTATGTCGCCGCAGATCAGCGGCTCGATGATGGCCGATATGGCGGCATGATCGGCTTCGGCGTCGCCGCTCGGATTGTTGAGCACGAGAAAGCTCGGGCCCATATGGCTCACATCGAACAGGCCCGCCTGTTCGCGGGTCCATTTGTGCTCCGCCATGATACCGGGCGGATATTGCACGGGGAGGCAATAGCCCCCGAACGGCACCATGCGGCCGCCAATGGCCTGGTGGCGCCCGAACAGCGGTGTGGTCTTGAGGTCTGTGGGCGAGGTTTCGGCCATCAACACATCCCGGAAATGAACAAAGCGACACGACAAGCTTCGCCCTGCGGCGAATATTCCGTGCCCCCTCTGTCCTTGCCCTGAGAGATTTCCCGGCTGAGCGCCGGTTGCTCCTTCGGTGGGACCGGCTACCCGATCCGCTTTCCAGAGTTGTTGACCTGACTGCGGTCCTTTTGCCTGAGAGTTTCCGGGGCGGTTGCTCCTTCGGCGCTGGAGAAAATCCAATCTCTCCCGCAGTTGGCCGCAACATGGTCGAGAATCCGGAAGGCGTCAATTGGCGACAGCCACTGCACCACCGATTTATGCGGGACCGCCGTCCAGTGTAGCGCAAACAAAAAGGGCGGGCATAACTGCCCGCCCCTTGATCTGTTATGCGTGAAGCTCAGTTGAGCTTGGCGCCGACATCCTGGATGGCCTTGGCGACGAGCTCGTCGCCCTTGCTGGGCATCTGCTGGTTCAGCACGATGCGCGCGGCCGCAACGGTCAGCTCGGCGGCGCTGGCGCGCACTTCGCCGAGCGCCTGGGCCTCGGCCTGGGCGATCTTGTCTTCCACGGCCTTGGTCCGGCGGGCGATCAGGTCGGACAGCTTGGCGCTGGCATCGTCGGCCAGGCGCTTGGCCTCTTCCTTGGCGGCGGTGACGATGCCCTCGGCTTCGCCCTCGGCGGAAACGCGCTTGCGCTCATAGTCGACCAGCAGGTTTTCGGCCTCTTCGCGCAGGCGCTTGGCCTCGGCCAGGTCGTCTTCGATCTGGCCAATGCGCTGATCGAGCATCTTGGCGACCATCTTCGGCACGCCGACATAGATGACGACAGCAATGAAGACCAGCAGCGAAACGGTCGCCCAGATGGTGGCCCAGGTGGTTGCATCGATCGATGAGAAATCCATCTGTTTACTCCTTGACCGCGGCGGCGACGGCCTTGCGGGCCTCGTCGGCACTGGCCGAACCGGTCAGTTGCGTGACCAGAGCCTGCACCGTGTCGGCGGCAATCTCGGCAACATGGCCGAGTGCCTCGGTCTTGGTGGCCTGGATGCTGGTTTCAGCTGCCGCAACCTTGGCGGAAAGCTCGGTCTCGACGGCCTTGCGCTTGGAGTCGATGTCGGCCTGGATGCCGGCGCGGGTCTCTTCGGCAATGGCCTGAGACTTCTTCCGGGCGGTCGCCAGGGCTTCTTCATAGGCAGCAATCGCTGCATCGGTTTTCTGCCTTGCGCTGTCAGCGGCGGCGAGATCGCCGTCGATGCGCGCCTTGCGGTCGGCAAGGATGCCGCCGATACGCGGCAAGGCCAGCCGGCTCATGGTGAAGTAGAGCACGGCAAAAGCCAGCGCCAGCCAGATCAGCTGGGTGCCGAAGGTCGAAGGATCGAATGGCGGGAATGCACCGGAATGCTCCTCGCCGCCATGAGCCTCGGTCGTCGCGTGGACAGCGCCACCTTCAGCGGAGGCATCGATGGGCTCGTGACCCTCGGTCGCTACTGGAGTTTCGGATTCCATATTGATCTACCCATTAAGCAGCAGGCCAGAAGGCCGTATAAGGAAACGGCAGCCCGAAGGAAATCCTCCTGGCCGCCGCTTCGACTGGGTTGCGGAAAATCAGACCGCGAACAACAGCAGCAGGGCGATCAGGAACGAGAAGATGCCCAGGGCTTCGGTCACGGCGAAACCGAAAATCAGGTTACCGAACTGGCTCTGAGCAGCCGACGGGTTACGCAGAGCGCCCGACAGGAAGCTGCCGAAAATGTTGCCCACGCCCATTGCGGCGCCGGCCATGCCAATGGCGGCGATACCCGCACCAATAAACTTCGCTGCTTCAGCTTCCATTATCCTGCTCCTTTTGAGCTGCTGGGTGATCCGGGTCAACGCAGTGACGACCACGGATCGGTTGACGTCTAATGCGACGGATGGATCGCATCATTGATGTACATCGCCGTCAGCACCGCAAACACATAGGCCTGCAAAGCCGCGACGAGGAATTCCAGTGCCGTGATCGCGATGGTCATGAGCAACGGCAGCGAGGCGCCGAGGAACCCCAGAAAACCCAGGGACCCGAGCGACATGATGAAGCCGGCAAACACCTTGACGGTGATATGGCCGGCCAGCACGTTGGCGAACAGTCGCACCGAGTGCGAAATCGGGCGCGAAATGAACGAGACGATCTCGATCGGCACCACGATGGGAAGCACATAGGCCGGCACGCCTGCAGGGACGAACAGCTTGAAGAACTTGAAGCCGTTGCGATAGATGCCGTAGCCGACGACCACCACGAAAACGAGCATGGCCAGCGCAAAGGTGACGATGATGTGGCTGGTGACGGTAAAGAAGAACGGGATCATGCCGAACATGTTGGCGATGAGCACGAACATGAAGAGGCTGAACACGAAGGGGAAGAATTTCATCCCCTCGGAGCCGGCGGCACCCCTGACCATATTGGCCACGAAATCGTAGAGCAGCTCGGAAACGACCTGCGCCCGGCCGGGAACCACGCTGCGGCGCGCGGTCGAGCCAAGCATGTAGATGACGATGAGACCAACCGTCAGCACCATGAACAGGGCCGAGTTGGTGAAGGCGAAGCCGCCCTCGCCGGTCGAGAAGACGTTAGTGATCGCGAACTGGTGGATCGGATCTACTTTATTCGGATCGGCCACGCCCAAACCCCTATGGTCTACCTGTCGTCGTCTTCCTCGCCCACATCCGGACCGAGGTCCGAACCGGGTGGCGGCGGCGCCGCCTTGTTCATTTGTGCCACTACGCGAGTGACATTGAGTATTCCAGCAGCGAAGCCCACCATGAACATGATGAGCAGGCCCCAGGGCCTGGTGCCCAGGCCAAGATCGATGGCGTAGCCGATAGCGGCACCCACCAGGATCGCGGCGATGAACTCGGTGCCGATGCGCATGCCGCGCGCCATACCGCTCATCTCCGGGGGGGCGTTTCTCGAGGCTCTGTTGTCCTCGATATCGCGTTCCCGCTTGGCAGAGGCGATGCGCGATGCCAGATCCCGCGTCACCCCTTTGGCGCTATCCGGCTGGCCCTGGTCATCTTGCGGTTTTGGCATCCGCTCGCTCCCCTTCGGCCGGCTTTCTCCCGGATTTCCGAGACGCCTTTTAAGTCGCGCGCAACATAGTGGTGGGGTTGGAGAGTGTCAAGACAACCTTACCGGGCGCAAGGCTTTGATATATATAGCGAAATCAGCTTGTCGCGGGGGTGCGGCATGCTGTCCACAGGGTGGCGTGAGCCAGCCGGGGCAGGCGGGCAGGGATTCTGCCGCCAATGAGGCGTGCCAAGGCGCCGCCTGTGACGCGGTTGTCATGGATAGGCGAGCCCCGAGGCGGTTTCGCCTCGTAAGTAATTTTAGTGAGACGGAAACCGCCTCGGGGCGCCGGCTTTTGGAACAGTAGACGGTGATCGCGCTTCCCAAACGCTCGAAGGGAGCGGCCGCTACTCGGACCTGCGCGGCGACGAATGCCGGCCCGGCGCCCTCCGCCACTGTTCGCCTGCAGGCCGCCCATGCGGAGGGATGGCAGGATGATACGCGCGGTTTTGGGGAGGGGGATAAGAGGGATAAGTCGGCATGCGTGACTCGCCTCCCCCCTCTTTCCCCCCCACAAAAGGGGGAGGGAAGCATGGCCGGTAGTTGCGACAATATTCTAGATGTTCCTTGAAGGTCTATCTGGCGCCTCCCTCCCACTGTGGGGAGGAATGAGGGGGTTGGGCAGGATGCTGGGGCTCCGCTTGCAACCCGTTGCACATCAGCTCGCCTCGCGAAAACTCTCGGCTGTGGTCAGGTCTACCGATACCAGCTGGCTCACGCCGCGTTCGGCCATGGTGACGCCGAACAGGCGGTCGACCCGGCTCATGGTGATCGGATTGTGGGTGATGACCATGAAGCGCGTATTGGTACGCTGGCGCATGGAATCGAGCAGGTTGCAGAAGCGTTCCACATTGGCGTCGTCGAGCGGGGCATCGACTTCGTCCAGCACGCAGATCGGCGCCGGGTTGGTGAGGAAGACCGCAAAGATCAGGCTCATGGCGGTGAGCGCCTGTTCGCCGCCCGACAGCAAGGTCATGGTCTGCGGCTTCTTGCCCGGCGGGCGGGCGATGATTTCGAGGCCCGCTTCGAGCGGATCGTCGCTTTCCACGAAGCTGAGTTCGGCCGTACCGCCGCCGAACAGGCTGGTGAACAGCTCCTGGAAATGCGCGTTGACCTTGACGAAGGCCTCGTTGAGGCGGGTGCGGCCTTCGCGATTGAGCGACTGGATGCCCTGCCGGAGCTTGGCGATCGCCTCGATCAGGTCGTCCTTGTCTTTGACCATCAGGTCGAGCTTTTCCTGAACCTCCACCGCTTCCTTTTCGGCGGAAAGGTTGACGCCGCCGAGGCGTTCGCGCTCGGCCTTGAGGCGATCGACCTTCTGCTCGGTGGCGGCCTCCGAAGGCAGGGGCTCGCCGGCGCGAATGCCCGAGGCTTCCAGCGTCTTGCTGGCGGGAATGTCGAGAATTTCCTCGATCTGGCGCTCGATCTGCTGGCGCTGGGCGATGAAGCCCTTGATGCGCTCCTCGATACGGGTCAGCTCGATGCGGGCATTGCCCAGGAGGTCACCGGCAGCCTTGAGCGCCTTGTCGGCGTCGCGCCAGCCCGACTGGGCGACGTTGAGGCTGTCTCCGGCAGCCTTGTGTTCGATCTTGGCCTGCTCGATCTGGTCGTCGAGTTGCGCCCGGCGGGCGGCGAAGCCATCGGGCGTCTCGTTGACGGTGGCAAGCTGGGCGCTGACCTCGGCGCTACGCTGGTCGAGGGTCGAAAGCTGGGCGAGGGCGCCATCGCGGCGGCGCTGCCAGCTCTGGCTGTCGCGTTCGAGTTGCGCCAGGCGGCTTTCGCGCATGCGGGCGGCCGTCTCGAAACTGCCGAGCTTGAGCCGGGCCTGATCGGCCTGATCGCGGGCGGTGCCGAGGACGGCTTGGCGGGCGTCGGCCAGCCGGGCCGCGTCGTCCTCGGTACCGGCTTCGAGCAAGGCCTGATCGGCATCGGCGCGGATGGCCTCGGCTTCGCCGAGGCTGGAAGCAAGGCGGATGCGGGCTTCCTCCAGCGCCGACTGGCGCGTGGTGAGATCGCCGATGGCGCGCTGCGCCTTGTCGACTTCCGTTTGGGCGGCGCCGATGGCGTGCTGGGCGGCGCGCCAGGCCTCGCGGCGACTGCGCTCGTCCTGGCGGGCGGTGTCGAGCGTGGCGGTCAGCGCCTCGACATCGCGCTTCCAGCCATTGCGCTCGCCCTTGGCGCGGGCGATCTCCTCATCGAGATCGGCCAAGCGATTGCGCTGGGCCAGGCGCTGCGCGGCGGCGCTCGGCGCATCAGCGGCGGCGATGAAGCCGTCCCAGCGCCAGAGGGCGCCATCAAGGGTGACGAGGCGCTGGCCGGGCTTGAGCGCGTGCATGAGGCCGGGGCCATCGGCGGCATCGATGAGACCGATCTGGTCGAGGCGGCGCTTGAGCAACGGACTGCCGGTGACATAGCGCGACAGTGGCTCGGCGCCCTGGGGCAGGGCGGCATCATCACTGTGATCGACGGGCACCGACCAGTGCATGGGCGCGCCGGCATCGGAGCTGGCTTCGAGATCGTCACCCAAAGCGGCGCCCAGCGCGGTTTCATAGCCTGATGTGACCTTGAGCTGGTCGACAATGGCTGGCCACAGGCTGGCGCCGACATTGAGCATCTTGCCCAGTGTCGCGGCCTCGGCTTCGAGACGATTGAGCGCGGCTTCGATCTCGGCAAGGCGCGGGCGGGCCGCATCGAGCCTGGTCTGCGCCACGGTGGTGGCTTCCTCCGCCACCGTGGCGAGCTGTTCGGCTTCGGCGGTACGGGCCTGCGCGGCGGCGAGGGCGGCGCGCATGAGGGCGAGGGTTTCATCGGCATCGAGGCTGGCGGCGACATTGCGCGCCTCATTCTCGACTTCGGCAATCTGCTGGGTCAGGCGGTTGATGCGGCCCATGGCATCCTGGGCCGAACGGATGGCCTGGGCGCGGCGCGCCCGGACCTGGGCCAGCGCATCGGCAGCAGCACGGGCATCCAGCTCGGCACTGGCGACGGCAGCGCGGGCGACACCAGCCGCGGTGCGGGCATGGTCGAAATCGGACTGTGCGGCTTCGCCTTCGCTGGCGAGGCGCGCCTGTTCCTCGGCATAGGCGGCGAGTGTCGCTTCGGCTTCAGTCACCAGTTCGCGCTCGCGGGTGCCGTCGGCGGCGAGCTGGCGGATGCGGTCTTCCAGTTCCGCGCGGCGCTGGCCGGCGCGGCGGGCTTCCTCGGCGAGCTGTTCGGCCAGGATCGTGTAGCGCTGCAGCACGGCGCCGGTGACGGCTTCGCGGTCGCGCAGGGGTTGCAGCGCCGCGTCGGCGGCTTCGAGCTTCTTTTGCGCTTGCAGTTCGAGATGGGTGGCATCGGCCAGCTCACGGACAAGAACGGCCTGCTGCGCCTCGGTTTCCTTCTCAGCGAAGCGGGCGGCAACCCAGCGGATATGATAGAGCGTCGCCTCGGCGCGGCGGATGTCGCCCGAGAGCGAACGATAACGGGTGGCGAGGCGCGCCTGGCGCTTGAGGGTTTCGAGCTGGGTCTCGACCTGGGCGATGATGTCGTCGACGCGCTCGAGATTGGCCTCGGCGCCGCGCAGGCGCAGCTCGGCTTCGTGCCGGCGCGAATGGAGGCCCGAAATGCCGGCGGCTTCTTCAAGCAGAGCGCGGCGGGCGGTGGGCTTGGCGGCGATCAGCTCGCCAATCTGGCCCTGCCGCACCATGGCGGGCGAATGAGCGCCGGTGGACGCATCGGCAAACAGCAATTGCACGTCGCGGGCGCGCACTTCCTTGCCGTTGACGCGATAGACCGAGCCGGCCTCGCGCTCGATGCGGCGGGTGACTTCCAGCACATCGGCAGTATTGAGCGCGGCGGGGGCGGTGCGGTCACTGTTGTCGAGGACGAGGGTGACTTCGGCGGAGTTGCGGGCGGGGCGATTGCCGGAGCCCGAAAAGATCACGTCATCCATGCCCGAGGCGCGCATGGCCTTGTACGAGCTTTCGCCCATGACCCAGCGCATGGCTTCGACGAGATTGGACTTGCCGCAGCCATTGGGCCCGACAATGCCGGTGAGGCCCGGTTCCATGACGAGCGTGGTCTCGTCGCAGAACGACTTGAAGCCGTGGAGTTTGAGGCGGGAGAATTTCATGGTTCCCCACTTCCCCTCTGCCCTTGAGGGAGAGGGATAGAAAATCCTCGTTCAGAGGATTTTCGAGGGTGAGGGGTTCTTTCCGCGAGCTGAAAGCGTGGGAAGACCCCCTCATCCGTCGCTGCGCGCCACCTTCTCCCACGAGGGGAGAAGGTGAGCCAGTGCTCGCCAGGCTTATTGTGCAGGGGCCATTGCATCCGCAGCAGGGGCCATGGCATCGGTTGCTGCCGGAGCCTCGGCGGCGGGAGCAGTCGCCACGAAATCGGCAGGGATGAGCGGGTCGATCTCAGCGGCGAGCTGCTCGAGCGTCTTGTCACCAGTGAGCGTCTTGCCGTTGACATAAAATGTCGGAGTGCCTGCCAGAGCGAATTCGTTGAGCGCCTGTTCGCGCAAGGCTTCCATCCCGGTGAACAGCTCCTGATTCGTCAATGCGGCATCAAAAGTTTCCTGGGTAAAGCCCAACTGCTTGGCGATTTCGAGAATGGCGTCGCGCGGGGTCTGCGAGGCGGCCCAGGTGGTCTGGGTCTTGAAATAGGTCGCCAGGACATTGTGGTAGTTGGTCGGGCCGGCAGCCTCGGCCAGCATGAACACCGCCGCGTCGAGCACGTTGCGCACGAAGGGACGCACGATCAGCCTGACCTTGCCGGTGTTGACATAGGCTTCCACGAAGCCCGGCATCACATCATTGGAGAAGGCGGCGCAATGCGGGCAGGTCGGGGAGGCATATTCGATGACCGTGACAGGCGCGGCTTCGCTGCCCTGCACATGGTCAACCACGCCGCCCGCGGGCGCCATCAGCTTGGCGACATCGACCATGTCCCCCTCGGCAGCACTGGCGGCGGCGACCCCGCACAGGCTCAGAGCCGATGCGGCAGCGGCCAGGATAAGGGTGTCACGGCGGTTGAATTTCACGGCTAACGCTCCTGTTTTGATGTGCGCGACACTACACGGGGCAATTGTGTGGGCAAGTGGGCACATTCATCAACCTACGGTGAACGCTCCGGTTGCATTGTCGCATATAATGGGTCGCTTATCGCTTCCCCGATCTGCTGGATAGCGCGTGACCCAATGTCCGCAACGCTTCCCTCAGATCATCGTCTGCCACTTCGGCCACCTGGGCCCCGACCTTTGCGATGACGCTCTGGCTCGGTTGGCTGTGTTTTTCGGCCTTGTCGCCTGAACCTGGCGTGAACGGCTCGGCCGAGAGTTTGACGGCCCCCACCAGCACGAAGCCGAAATAGCGGTTCACGGCGGCGGCGATCCTGGGACCCTCATGGGCGATGGCCAGCGCGTGGCCGGGCACGCAGCGCAGCAGCAGCGTGGCGCCCTCGGCGCTGCGTTCGCCGCGCGGCCAGGTCAGCTTATCGGGGATGGCCACCGCGTCATAGGGCCTGGGCGCCATGGCCGACCAGTGGGTGATGATGTCCCGGCTGGCAAAGCCGCGCTTCTTGAGCACCGGATCGAGCGCGCCGCCGAGTATGTCGGCGACGGACATGGTCTTGTTGCGGCGCTTGGGCTCGGGAAGGTCGTCCTTGGACATGATGATGGAGTATCGCCATGCCGCTCTTGTGGGAAGAGGCGAGGTCGCTGTATCCCGATGCTCATGTACCTTCCCGACCCCACCCCGATCGACGCGCCGGCCGTGCTGGCCTGGTATGACCGGCATGCGCGCGACCTGCCCTGGCGGGTGTCGCCGGCCGACCGGGCGCGGGGCCTGCGGCCCGACCCGTATCGGATCTGGCTCAGCGAGGTGATGTTGCAGCAGACCACCGTCGCGGCGGTGAAGACCTATTTCCTGCGCTTCACCAGCCTGTGGCCAACCGTGTTCGACCTGGCCGCAGCGCCGCTCGACAGCGTGCTCAAGGAATGGGCGGGGCTCGGCTACTATGCCCGGGCGCGAAACCTGCATGCCTGCGCGCAGGCTGTGGTACGCGAACATGGCGGGGTGTTTCCGCAGAGTTCGGCGGGGTTGCAGGCGCTGCCGGGTGTGGGCGCCTATACCAGCGCCGCTATATCGGCGATCTGCTTTGACGAGCGTATCGCGGTGCTCGATGGCAATCTCGACCGGGTGCTGGCGCGCTACTATGCGCTGCCTGTGCCAGTGCGCGAAGCCAAGGAGGAACTGCGCGGCGCGCTGCAGGCCTCAGTGCCGGAGCGGGCGGGAGATTTTGCGCAGGCGATGATGGATCTGGGTGCCACCATCTGCTCGCCGCGGGCAGCTGCGTGCTTGCTGTGTCCGATCCAGCCCGGCTGCCTTGCGACGAAAACTACCGATCCGACGCGCTACCCGCTCAAGGCGGCCAAGGCAGAGCGGCCGGTGCGCAAGGGCCATGCCTATGTGATGGTCGACGCGGATGGCGACGTCTACCTGCAGAGCCGGCCGGAAAAGGGCCTGCTTGGTGGCATGACCGAGGTGCCCGGGTCGGACTGGGCGGCGGTGCTGCCACGCGCCGATTTTCCGGTGGAGGCCACCTGGCAGCATCGCGGCAGGATCGTGCATGTCTTCACGCACTTCCGGCTGGAGCTGGAAGTGTGGTCGGCAGTGGTCAGTCCCGAAGCGCTGGCCAGCGGTTGGTGGACGGCGCGCCGGGCGCTCAGGGGCGAGGCGCTGCCAACCCTGTTCCGCAAGGTGCTGGCCGAAGCCGGGCTCGATTAGGCGGCCTGCAGCGGCGAGTGGGGCGCGAGAACCTCGGCGTGGTGGTTCTTGACGGCCGTGAAGTCCACCACCCGGTTGCGACCGGTTTCCTTGGCCTGATAGAGCGCCACATCGGCGCGGCGGAAGGCGGTGCGCGGCGACTCGCCGGGGGCACATTCGGAAACGCCGAAGCTGGCGCTGAGCCGTTCGCCGGCAGCCAGGATCGGGTGCATGGTTTCGTTGAAGCGCGCCCGGATCATGTCGGCGAGGGCAAATGCCTCCTCGGCCGACTTGCCGGGCAGCAGCAGCGCGAATTCTTCGCCGCCGATGCGGCCGGCATGGTGCCCGGTGCGGGCCAGCAGAATGGCAAAGGTGCAGATCACGTCATCGCCAGCCTCGTGGCCGAACCGGTCATTCACCAGCTTGAAGTGATCGATATCGCAGAAAATCACGGCGCCGCCCTCGCTCAGGCTGTTTTCCGCGGCCGTATCGAAGGCGCGGCGGTTCAGCAGGCCCGTGAGGCCATCATGCTCGGACTGGCGCTGATAGGCAGCGATGACGTCGCTGACATTGCGCGCCAGCACCAGGAAGATGACCGGTGGCACCAGCAGCCCCGAGACGCTCATCACCACGGTCTCGAACACCGATTCATGCAGCTCGGCAAAGGTTGCGTCCGCGCCAAAAAGGACGAGCACCACCGGAATTCGGATGGCGCAGGTTATCGTGATCAGGCCGAGGCCTATGGTCAGCATGGTATCGAGCGGGCGACGCTGCGCCTGCCGAATCCACTGGATCATCGCATCGGTGACGGCAATGGTGCAGGCCGCCTGGATGCTCAGCGCCTGATAGAAGAAGGGAACGTCGAGCAGCAGCAGGATCACCGCGAGCCCGGACAGGGCAGCGACCACCGATATAAGGGCGCGGCCCTGCGAGGCGTGCGGTGACATCCACCTTACGGCCTGGCCGGCGCAGAGGTAGCCGAGCGGGGCAAGTGTCGCGGCAGCGGCGACTTCCCACACCCCGCCGCCCGCAAGGGTCATGACCAGGGTCTGCGTACTCCCGGCGGCCAGGGCAACGGCAAGCCACGCCATCGGCACATTGCCCCGCATGCCCATGCTGGCGCCGGCGCAGAGCGCTGACGAAAATCCGAGCAAGGCGGCAATTACGATGTTGAGCCCAACCAGAACGGTCATGGCAAGCTCCCCCAGCCAAACAACACAGGCGCCAATGCTGGGCGCTGCCGAGTTAACACCGGCCTTCGCCCGCGCCGATCCTGCCGCAGAGATGGCTGTTATCGTTAAGAAACTGGTTGCCGCCTGGTTTGCACTGCCATTGACAACGCATCGGGCATCGACGACGCTCAGGGCATGAATTGCCGCCACGCCAGCTTCAAGACCTCGAAAAAAGCCCCGCATCGGGGCTGATGGTCGTCGCGCGCAGTTACTAGCAAGCATTCCGATCAGGTTGACCCCGCCGGTTTCGACGGGGCTTTGGCATGCATGCTCCGTCTCCGGCCACAGGAGATGAAACATGAATACCCCTTCCGGCCTGCACGGCCTCTGGCTGCCGTTGATCACGCCGTTTCACGACGGCGCACTCGATGAGACATCCCTGCGCCGGCTGGTGGCACACTATGCCGCCGAGCCGGTCGACGGCTTCATCCTTGGCGCCACGACCGGTGAAGGCATGGCGCTCGACGAGACGGAGACCCGGCTTCTCGTGGCGGTGACGCGCGACGCGCTCCAAGCAGCGGGACGGGACGTCCCGATCTATCTCGGCCTGTCCGGGGCCGTTACAGGCAAGCTCGCCAAGACGCTGGAGCAGAGCGCGGCCTGGGGCATGGATGGCTACCTGGTCGCCTGTCCCTACTACACGCGGCCTTCACAGGAGGGCCTGTTCCAGCACTTCTCGGCTCTGGCTGACGCGACGGACCGGCCGATCCTCATCTACAACATTCCCTACCGAACCGGCGTCAACATGGGCAACGAGACCATGCTGCGGCTGGCCGAAAGGTCCAATATCGTTGGCGTCAAGGATTGCTGCGCCGACCCGGCCCAGACCCTGGACCTTATCCGCCACAGGCCAGCCGGTTTCACTGTCCTGACCGGCGAAGACGCCCATTTCTACAGTGCGCTGACCAGCGGCGCCGACGGCGCCATTCTCGCTTCGGCCCATGTCCATACATCCGGCTTCGCCGGCATTCGCAACAAGCTGCGGGCGGGCGACCAGCCCGATGCCCTGGCCGATTGGCAGCGCCTGGTGGACATACCCCGCCTGCTGTTTTCCGAACCAAGCCCCGGGGCCATCAAGCATTGGCTCTGGCGTTCCGGCCTGATCGACAGCCCGGAAATGCGGCTGCCCATGGTGCCGGTGAGTGCGGAGCTGGCGGGACGGATCGAGCGGGCGATCGGATCCTGACCCGACCACCGGGAGATGGCCTGGGGATCGGTTGATGGTCGAGGCCGGCAGGGCGCTCGAGAAGGCGAACGGGCAATAAAAAGGCCGCCGGGGCAAACCGGCGGCCAGTCAGTAGAGCCTGAGATGTGATTGGAGGTCAGGATCAGGCGGAAAGCAAATCAAGTTTTGCACGGATGCCCGTGCGAAGCTCATCGATGGGCAATACACGCCCGTTCTGTTCGTGGTGCCAGAAGGTCCACCCGTTGCATGCTTCGGAACCCTGAACCAGCGCGCCCACCTTGTGGATGGAGCCCTGATGCGTTCCGGAGACGAGTGAGCCGTCAGCACGAACCATGGCAGAGTAACGTTTCGTTAAGTCGAAGAGTTGCGTGCCCGGATCAATAAGTCCCTGCTCGATCAGCGAACCGAAGGGAATGCGGGCTTCCTTGCGCTTCGGGGTGACCGATTGCAGGGCCTCGAACACGCCGGGACGGATCGCCGCGATGCGCTTGAGCGCGGCGTTGATATAGGTTTCCTCGCGATCGATGCCGATGAAGTGGCGGCCCAGCTTGCGGGCGACGGCGCCGGTGGTGCCGGTGCCGAAGAAGGGGTCGAGCACGACATCGCCGGGCTTGGTGGTGGCATTGAGGATGCGGAACAGCAGGGCTTCCGGCTTCTGCGTCGGATGAACCTTTTCGTCGTCTTCATCCTTGAGCCGTTCGGCGCCGGTGCAGATGGGGAACAGCCAGTCGCTGCGCATCTGCGTGTCGTCATTGGCCAGCTTCATGGCTTCATAATTGAAGGTGACGCGGCTCTTCTGGCTGCGCGCGGCCCAGATCAGCGTTTCATGCGCATTGGTGAAGCGGGTGCCGCGGAAGTTCGGCATGGGGTTGGCTTTCCGCCAGATGACGTCGTTGAGCATCCAGAAATCGAGATCCTGCAATGCCGTACCGACGCGGAAGATATTGTGGTAGCTGCCAATGACCCAGAGCGCCCCATCGGGCTTGAGCACCCTGCGCGCCGCCTTGAGCCAGGCGCGGGTGAAGGCGTCATAGTGGGCAAAGCTGTCGAATTTGTCCCAGTCGTCATCCACCGCATCGACCTTGCTCTGGTCGGGGCGGGTAAGGCCCTGATCGAGCTGCAGGTTGTAGGGCGGGTCCGCAAAGATGAGATCAACCGAGCCGGCCGGCAGGGCATTCATGTGGTCGATGCAATCGCCCACCAGAATAGTATCGATCGGGAGGCGCGGTGCCTCCTCCGCAGCGGCTCGCTGAGCCGTACGCGCGGTACGCAACATACACTTAACCCTAACGCAGTACTAACCCGACCGTTATAGAACGTCAGAGTTAATAGAGCGTTTTTTCAAAGGGTTAGCGGGGTGTTAAGGGCTAGGCTACCCGCACCGTGCCGCGCACGCGTTCCCAGGCTTCCGCTACCGGGGCGAATTCCTCGCGATGATGGCGGCAGGGGCCGTGTTCCACCAGGGCGCGCATATGCTGGGGGGTGGAATAACCCTTGTGGCCGGCAAAGCCGAAATCAGGCGCGTCGCCATCCATGATGCGGCACATGCGGTCGCGCGTGACCTTGGCGACGATGGAGGCGGCGGCAATGGAAACGCTGCGGCCGTCGCCGCCGATCAGCGCCAGACCTTCGCAGGGCAGGCCCATCGGCACGTCGCGGCCATCGATCAGCACGCGGTCGGGGCGGAGGCTGAGGCTGCTGGCCGACTGGGCCATGGCCCATAGGGTGGCGCCCCGGATATTGCGGCTGAGGATGATCGAGGGCGGCGCGACGACGACCGAAATGGCGCGCGCGGTGGCGATGATCTGCCCGAACAGCAGCTCGCGCTGTTCCTCGGTCAGCTTCTTGGAATCGTTGAGACCGGGCGGGATGGCAGCGGCGTCGAGCACCACGGCCGAAACCACGACCGGCCCGGCCAGCGGCCCGCGCCCGGCTTCATCGACGCCGGCGACGACACGGACGCCGCGCGCCATGAGCTCGCGCTCATGGCTATAGTCGGGCTCGGTCTGGATGGACGAATCGAACAGCATGCCGCCAGCATCCGCCCGCCACGCGCCAAGTCAACCGAGGCGGGCGATGAGGCTTTCGTGATCGGCCACGAACAGGTGATGGCCGCGCCGGTTGGTCTCGTAGACGAAATCGTGCAGCGCCTTGCTGGCCGCGACCTCGGCGGCGATGTCGCCCTGGATGACCAGGCGCCGGCTATATTGCTCCATCTTCTGGAAAACCTCGCCGGCAATTCGCGTGCTGAGATCGAGAAAGCCGGGGGCAAGGCGGGAGACGGGCACCACGATGATGTCGGGGTCGGCCTGGTAGGCTTCTCCGATGAGGTCAGGTGCGCTGAGATCGCCACCCAGAAGACCACCATGCGGCGGCAATTCGCAGATGACGAGCCCCTTGTGCTTGATGATATTCATGACGGTTTCTCCGTAATTGGCCCTGTGCCGGGCCGGGGCGGGTTGCTATAGTCCGTTCCGCCGGGGGGCGCCAGCAAAGAGAATTCGATGATCGCCAGAATTGGCAGCGCCTTTATTGTGCTCTTGGTGTCTTGCCTGCCGGCCGGGGCCGAGCCGTTCCATCATCCATTTGGCGAATGGCGGGAATACCATCGGGACTGGCTGGCGTCCTGCCCTGATGTGATCGACGAAAGCGCGACTGATTATTACGGCTTTTCCTGCTTTGCCAGCACCGGCAGCCAGGAATTGAACAGCGCCAACCTACCGGCCTACAAGCTCACCCTGTTCCGCAACCGCCTCAATGGCGAACTCGACCTGGCCATCACGGTGGCGGCCGATGGCGTCGAAATCGATATGAGCCGGCCGCTGCTACTCGCCTTTGGCGGCGAGGCGCCCGAAGCGCTGGATTTCACCACCGATCTCGAGACGCGCTACAACACGGTCAACCAGTTCTTCGTCGCCGATCCTGCCCGCAAGGCCGCGTTGATCGAGCGGATGAAGGAGCGGAACGCCCTGATGCTCAGCGTGCCGCTCAGCGGCGAGGGGGCGAGCAAGGAGGTCTGGCTGTCGTTGCGCGGCGTCATCGCCTCGCTCGACTTCATGGCCAGCTATGCGCGCAAGGTGGCGCAATACTAGAACAGGCTCATCTGCCGCTCTTCCAGGCGCGGCGCAACGAACAGGTCGTTGCGCAGGCTGGGCAGCCTGGCATCGAGCCCGTAGCGCTCACGCGCCTTGTCGAAGCGCTGACGCAGCAGGGTGGCATAGGGGCCTTCGCCGGTCATGCGGGTGCCGAAGCGGGAATCGTAATCCTTGCCGCCGCGCGTGTCGCGCACCAGCGACAGCACATGGCGCACCCGGTCGGGGAAATGGCGCAGCAGCCATTCGCGGAACACGTCGCGCACTTCGCCCGGCAGGCGCAGCAGGATCATCGAGGCGCTCTTGGCGCCCTGCGCCGCCGCGGCGTCGAAAATGCGTTCGAGCTCCATGTCGTTGATCGCCGGGATCATCGGCGAGGCAAACACCGCCACCGGCACGCCGGCTTCGCTGAGCAGCCGGATGGCTTCGAGCCGCCGGGCCGGGGAGGAGGCGCGCGGCTCCATCTTGCGGCTGAGCTTGTGATCCATCGAGGTCATTGAGATGGCAACCTTTACCAGGCCCAGCCTGGCCAGCTCGGTCAAAAGATCGAGGTCGCGGATGATCAGCGCCGACTTGGTGGTGATCATCACCGGATGGCGGGTTTCGAGCATGACTTCGAGAATGCCGCGCGTCAGCTTGTGCCTGCGCTCGGCCGGCTGATAGGGATCGGTATTGGTGCCCATGGCGATGGGCTTGACCTTGTAGCCCCTGGCGCCGATTTCGGCGCGCAGGGCCTCGACCGCATTGACCTTCACATAGATGTCGCGCTCGAACTCGATGCCGGCCGAATGGCCGAGAAAGGCATGGCTGGGGCGGGCATAACAATACGAACACCCATGCTCGCAGCCGCGATAGGCATTGATCGAGCGCTCGAAGCCGATGTCGGGACTGTCATTGGTCGTGATGATGGTCTTGGCGCGTTCGACATGCTCCACCGTCTCGAACATCGAGAGCGGCTCCACATTGTCCCAGCCATCGTCGAACCCTTCGCGCTTCTGCCTTTCGAAGCGCCCGGTTGCATTGCTTTGCGCCCCGCGACCGCGAATGCGGCCGGGGTCCAGCAGTTCGCGCCGCGCCAGATCGGCGTCGCGGCTGCGGCTGAGCTTTTCCAGTGCTTCGAAAGAGGGGGCCTGATAGAGGGCCATGAAACATCTCCTGCGGGGCGCGCAGCAGTCGAATCGTGACTGCAGAACGTGTCACGACAGATAGCAGTTCCATGAGAACAAAGCAAGAACGACAGGAAGATCGTGGCCACCGAAGGGCCGCTGCCTGACAGCTATATGGGAAACGCCCGGCGTGATTTGAAGGGGCAAAAACACAATTTCGCATCGCAGAATTGCGTTTGTGTGGGTGGACGCTTGGCCGCGGCAAGCCTAAACAGGCAGGCCTTTTTCGCGGGCCGGTCAGACCGGATAATGCTTAAGCGAACAATTTAATATTGACCCCGGCACGGGTCTGAATTACTAAAGCTAGCACTTAACCAAGATGCTGCTGACACAGGATGTCGCGGAATCTTTTCAGAGTGGCGTCGAAATCCATCGATGCCGCTCGTCGTCCTGGTGACAGCGCAATTCAAAAGGTTCTGAGGGAATCATGAGTACCGAGGCAACAACATTCAACGCCGAACTTGTCGGCGCTCCGCCGCCGGTCAGCCAGACCGACGCGGCTCGCAATAACCTGGTCATCGCCCTGCTGCTGGTTTCGACATTCGTGGTGTTTCTCAACGAGACCATCATGAGCGTGGCCATTCCGCACCTGATGGCCGATCTGGGTGTCGCCGCCAGCGCCGCGCAGTGGCTGACCACGGCCTTTCTGCTGACCATGGCCGTTGTCATACCGGTGACCGGCTTCCTGCTGCAGCGTCTCAATACGCGGCCGATCTTCCTGCTCGCCATGTCGATCTTCACTGCGGGCACGCTGCTCTGCGCGGTGTCGCCGGGCCTTGAGCTGCTGGTCGTCGGTCGCGTGGTGCAGGCCATCGGCACGGCCATCATGATGCCGTTGCTGATGACCACCGTGATGACGCTGGTTCCCCCCGAGGGACGCGGCAAGACCATGGGCAACATTTCCATCGTCATGTCGGTCGCGCCCGCCATCGGCCCGACCATCGGCGGCTTCATCCTGGCCAACCTGGAATGGCGCTGGATGTTCATCCTGGTGCTGCCGATTGCCATCGGTGCCCTGGTGCTGGGCTATCGCAAGATCCAGAATGTCTCGACGCCCCGCTATGCGCCGCTCGACATATTCTCGGTCATTCTGTCGGCCTTTGCCTTCGGTGGCCTGATCTATGGCCTATCCAGCTTCGGCGAGAGCTTCGCCCATGCCGACGCGCCGACCGCCATGCCGCTCTGGCTGCCGATCGCGGTTGGTGTGGTGGCCATGGTCGCCTTCGTCTGGCGGCAACTCGGCCTGCAGCGCGACAACAAGGCGCTGCTTGACCTGCGCGTCTTCCAGTCGCGCAACTACACCGTGTCGGTAAGCCTGATGCTCATCGCCATGATGGCTCTGTTCGGCACCGTCATCCTGCTGCCGATCTATACGCAGAATGTCGTCGGCCTCGATACGCTGCAGACCGGTCTGCTGCTGCTGCCGGGCGGTCTCATCATGGGCCTGATGGGCCCGGTCGTGGGGCGCCTGTTCGACCGCGTCGGCCCGACCGTGCTGGCCGTGCCGGGCACTATCCTGGTCTCGGCGGTGCTGTGGGCGCTGACCACGGTCGGCCAGGACACCTCGCCCTGGGCGCTGATGGCCGGTCATATCGTGCTGAGCATCGGCCTCGCGCTGATCTTCACGCCGGTATTCACCTCGTCGATGGGCTCGGTGCGCATGGAGCTTTACTCCCATGCCTCCGCCGTCCTCGGTTCGGTGCAGCAACTGGCCGGTGCGGCGGGCATTGCCCTGTTCATCGCGCTGATGACTATCCGCACCGCGGCGCTGGCCACTGCAGGTCTCGACCCGGTCGAGGCTCTTGCCGGCGGCATCCGCCTTGCCTTCCTGGTCGGGGCGGTGATCTCGCTGTTCGCCATCGTGGCGGCATTCTTCATCCGCAAGCCCGAAGGCGGCGGTGCTGGCCATGGCGGCCACTGACGCCATCGCCTGATCCAACTTGCAACGGCGCCGGTGTATCCCACCGGCGCCGTTTTTGTTTGGGGTATTCAGCGCTCGTCGAGGCGCGGCATCAGTTCGACGAAATTGCAGGGCTTGTGGCGGTAGTCGAGCTGGTGGGTAAGGATGCCCTCCCAGGCATCGCGGCAGGCGCCGCGCGAGCCGGGCAGGCAGAAGACGAAGGTGGTGCCGATCAGTCCCGCCGTGGCGCGTGACTGCAGCGAACTGGTGCCGACCGTGGTGGCCGAATATTGGTGAAACAGCACCGAAAAGCCTTCCATGCGCTTGTCGAACAGCGGCTCGATGGCTTCGGGCGTCACGTCGCGGCCGGAAAAGCCGGTGCCCCCGGTGGTGAGGATCACATCGACCTTGGAGTCGGCGACGAACCCCTGCACCGCCCGGCGGATGAGCTGGATATCGTCGCGCACCACGACCCGATCGGCGCAGCCGTGGCCGTCGGCTTCCAGCAGTGATTTGAGCAGCGCGCCGCCCGTATCGGTTTCGAGCGTGCGCGTGTCGGACACGGCGATGACGGCGATGGACAGCGGCTTGAACGCCCGGTCTTCAAATCGTGCCGTCTTGAACATCGCGCCTGTCCTCGTTCTGCATTGCCAGTTCTTCGGGAACAGGCTCTTCGGCGTGCCCCATCTCGGGGCTATCACTATCAGCCCGCGGATCGAGCACAATGGTTTCCGGCGTCACCTGGCGGTCGCCGCCCATCGGTTGGAAGGGCGCGCGCTCTGAAGCATCCTTGCTCTTGCGCAGCCGCATGCGCAGGAAGGCGGTGATCGCCAGCGCGCCGTGGAAGGACGAGGTGACGATAAACAGGCCAACCGGCGACCAGGCGCCCATGATGATCGAAGCCAAGGCCGGCCCGATGGCGAGGCCGATGCCCAGGATCAGCAGCATGCCGCCGGCGATCTTGGCGAAGTCGCCATCCTTGGCGAAGTCGTTGGCATGGGCCACGGCCACCGCGTAGATCGGGTTGGCGGCAAAGCCATAGGCGGCGAACAGCACGAACATCATCCAGTTCGCGCCCGGATTGATGAGAACAGTGAGCGCGCCGACCACGGCCGCAAAACCGGAGAGCCCGATCAGCACCAGCCGCCGATCGATGTGGTCGGATAGGCGTCCGAACGGAATCTGCGCTACGGCGCCCAGGATGGCGGCGAGAGCAAAGAGCAGCGAAATGCCGCCGGCATCGAGCCCCTGCTCGTGGCCATAAACCGGGGCGAGCGTGCCGAAGGCGCCATTGGCCATGCCGACCGAAAAGGCGGCGATGGCCGCGACCGGCGAGGTACGGTAGAGCAGACCGACATCGATCTTGGCCGACGACAGGGGGCGCGGCTGCGGGCTCGACGTCATCGCCGTGGGCAGCACCGCGCAGATGAAGCTGATAGCGCCCAGCACGAAGGGGACATAGCCGGCCGTGCCGGTGATCGACATGGAGATTTGCCCCAGTGTCGAGGCGGCCATGTTGATGGTGACGTAGATCGAGAAGATAGTGCCGCGGCTCTTGTTTTCGGCCACTTCGTTGAGCCAGCTTTCGACGATCATCGCCGCCCCGGCAAAGCAGAAGCCGCTGAGCGCGCGCAGCAGAATCCAGCTGACATCGTTGATCAGCAGCAGGTTGAGCAGGATGGTGACCGTGCCGATGGCCGCCATGACCGAAAAGGCGCGGATATGGCCGACCTTGCGCACCACTATCGGCACCGTGATCGACCCGGCGACGAAGCCGGCCGACCAGCCGGTGCCGATGAGGCCCAATGACAGCAGCGAAAAGCCTTCCTCGGCGCCACGTACCGAGAGCAGCAGGCCCTGCAAGCCGCCGCCGAACATGAGCAGCGCGGAACCCAGGAACAGGGCATAAATCTTGATGACAGAGGCCATGACGCTTTCGATTGTGCTGGATCGGAACGTTGCAAATCGCAACGGTCACCATAGCGCGACGTTCCCCGATTGGCAGGGCGAAATTGGGTCAGGCGGAATTATTGGGTCTGGAGACCTAAAGCCTCGATTTTGAGCTTGAGACTCAGCATGTCGCGCCAGGCCTGCTGCTTGGCGGCGGGATTGCGCAGCAGATAGGCCGGATGCAGCGTGGGGATGGCGTCGGCCTCGTGGTTGCCGATGCTGACCTTCGACCACTTGCCGCGCATCTTGATGATGCCGTTGGTGGTGGAGAAGATTGTCTGCATGGCCGGGCCGCCCAGCGTCATCACCAGTTTGGGGGCCACCAGTTCCACCTGCCGATGCAGGAAGGGCAGGCAGAGCGCCATTTCCTCCGGGGTGGGCGTACGGTTGCCGGGCGGGCGCCAGGGCACCGTATTGGCGATATAGACCTTTGTCCGATCGAGGCCGATGGCATCAAGCATGCGATCCAGCAACTGCCCGGATTTGCCGACGAAGGGCTTGCCCTGCCGGTCCTCCTCGGCGCCGGGCGCTTCCCCAATCAGCATGATCCTGGCTTTCGGGTTGCCATCGGCAAAGACCAGTTGGGTGGCGCGCAGCTTGAGCCCACACCCGTCATAGGCGCCGAGAATGCCCTGCAATTCATCGAGCGACTGTGCCGAAGCGGCGAGGCTTCGCGCTTCGGACGGGTCGCCGCCGAGCAGGGGCGTTTCGGCGGGACGCTCCGCAGCGGGCGCGGTTGCCGGTGGTGGCGTCACGCGCTGCGGTGGACGCTGGACGAAGCGATCCACCGGCTCCTCGCCGACGGCGACATCGACACCCGCAGCCCGATACCAGTCGAGCACGGCTAGCATTTCGTCGTGATTTAGCGGTCGATCTTGAGCCATGTTGTCTGTTATGTCACAGCCCGTTTGGCGCGGCCAGATCAGACGAAACATTGAGGCATTCCTATATGGCAGAGGTCGGCTCACGCGAAACCCTTTCGACCGACGTGCTGATCGTCGGTGCGGGTCCGTCGGGCCTGGCTGCGGCCATCAGGATCAAGCAGCGCCACCCCGAAATCACGGTAACCGTGGTTGAAAAGGCCGCGGAAGTAGGCGGGCATATCCTTTCCGGCGCGGTGATGGACCCGGTCGGCCTCGATGCGCTGATCCCCGACTGGCGGCTCAAAGGCGCCCCGGTGGGGCCCGACGTGACCCGCGACACCTATCACCTGCTGACCGATAAACACGATTTCGTCCTGCCGCACCTGCTGGTGCCGCCGCAGTTGAAAACCCGCAACGGCGTCATCGTCAGCCTGGGCAACCTGGTGCGCTGGCTGGGCGAACAGGCGGCGGAGCTGGGCGTCGATATTTTCCCGATGACGGCGGCGGTCGATGTGCTGTCGAGCGGCAAGGGGCCGGTGCGCGGCATCATCACCGGCGATCTCGGCCGCGACCATGAGGGCCATCCCAAGCCGGGCTTTGCCGAAGGGATCGCGCTCGAAGCCAAATATACCCTGATCGCCGAGGGTGCGCGCGGGTCGCTGGCCAAGCAGATCATCGGTACCCACCAACTGGCGCGCGAGCCGCAGAAATATGGGCTGGGCATCAAGGAAGTCTGGGAAATCCCGGCGGAGAAGCATCAGCCGGGCAGGGTAGACCATTATCTCGGCTTCCCGCTCGACAATGCCACGGCGGGCGGCGGCTTCGTCTATCATGCCGAGGACCGCAAGCTCTATGTCGGGCTGGTGACCTATCTCGACTACGCCGATCCGACGCTGTCGCCCTTCGATGAATTCCAGCGCTTCAAGACGCACAAATCGGTGACCCCGCTGCTCGAAGGGGCGACCCGCCTCAGCTACGGCGCCCGCGCTGTGACGGCCGGCGGCTGGCAGTCGATCCCCACGCTGGCGTTCCCCGGCGGCGGCCTCATCGGTTGCGCGGCCGGCTTCATGAATGCGCCGCGCCTCAAGGCCATCCACAATGCCATCCTCTCCGGCATCGGCGCGGCCGATGCGGTGGCCGAGGCCATCGGCAAGGGCCGCCAGCACGATCTCATCAGGGATTTCGGTCATCGCATCATGGCCACCGGCATTGCCGAGGAGCTGCAGGGCGTGCGCAACGTCAAGCCGCTCTGGACCAAGCTGGGCACCGTGCTGGGTGCATTGGCGGGTGGCGTGGAGCTATGGAGCTCGGCCATTCTGGGCCGCTCGCTGCTCGGCACGCTGCATCACGGCAAGGTGGACTATCAGGGGCTCAAGCCCAAGGGCGCGCTGCCGGCGCGCAGCTATGCCAAGCCGGACGACAAGCTGACCTTCGATCGGGCCTCGTCGGTCTACCTGGCCAACCTGGCCCATGACGAGGACCAGCCGGTGCACCTGCGCCTGGCCGACCCCGCCGTGCCGGTGCGCGACAACCTGCCTGTCTACGGCGAGCCGGCGCCGCTCTATTGCCCCGCCGGAGTCTATGAAATGGCCGAGGAAGGCGGGGCGCCGGTATTCCGCATCCACGCCGCCAACTGCGTGCATTGCAAGACCTGCGATATCAAGGACCCGGCGCAAAACATCACCTGGGTTCCCCCTGAAGGCGGCAGTGGACCCAATTACAGTGGCATGTGAATTTCGTGCGGGATCACGCTATGTGGCGCGCCCTTGCGGCGCAGTCCCAAAACGGACAATCTTCGCCGCCAGAACCGGCCCGAACAGGCCAACGGAGTAACCAGCCTCGTGACATCGCTTCTGACCCGCATCGCGCGCCCGGCGCTCATCGCCGTGCTGCTCTCGGTATCAGCCGTTCATGCGGCGCAATCGGCCCAGTTCGTGCAGACCGCGCAAACCGATCCGTTGACCGCTCTTGGCCTGCTGCCGATGTTCCGGACCAGCGTCACCGGCGCCTATATGGCCGGCCAGCAGGCGTTGCACGATCTGCGCACCGACGAGGCCGCCCGTTATTTCTATCAGGCGGCGCAGGGCGACTGGGACAATCCGGTACTGGTCGAGCGTGCCTTCATCGCCTTCGCGGCCGATGGGCAGATCGGGCAGGCGTCATCGACCGCCAAGCACCTGCTCGAACTCGATCCCGACAATGAGCTGGCCGAACTGGTGGTGGCCACCGAAGCGCTCAAGGAGCGCCGCTATGGTGCGTCCGAGCAGATGCTGGGCGCCATCGGCCAGGATAGCTTCACCGGCATCACTGCCGGTATCCTGCGCGCCTGGGCGCTGGTTGGCGACAGCCGCAAGGATGAAGCCGATGCCGAACTCGACAAACTCGGCCAGTCCGGGCTCGAAGATTTCCTGGTGTTTCACCGGGCGCTGATGGCCGAGGCCTCGGGCGATACCGAAAGCGCCATCGAGCTGGCTGGGCGAGCTTTCGACGCGGAACCCTATGTGGCCCGTATCGTCGAAGTCTATGCCCGCATCCTCGCCAATGCCGGCCGCTTCGACGAAGCCAAGGACGTCATCGCCCAGTTCGAAGAGCAGGGCCTGTCCCACCCTGTGGTGACCATCGTCAAGGAGCAGATCGAGGCCGGCCAGCGTCCGGGGATTTTTGCGGCCAATGTTCAGGTCGGCGCCGCCGAAATGTTCCACGGCATTGGCGTGGCCCTGTCGCGCGATGGCAGTCTCGATCTCGCGCTGGTTTTCCTGCGCATGGGGCTCTATCTCGACCCTTCGGCTGACGTGATCGCGCTGGCTCTGGGGCAGTTGCTCGATACGGCCGGCCAGCATGACGCGGCCAACACCATCTACGACGCCGTGCCCGCCACTTCGCCGATGAAGCCGACAGCCGTGGTGCGCGTAGCGCAGAATCTCGATGCCACCGGCGACCGCAAGGAAGCTTTGCGCCGGCTCAACAACATCGTTGCCAGCCGTCCGAACGATCTCGACGCGGTGTCGGTGCTGGGCGACCTGCTGCGCTATGACGAGCAGTACGTGAAGGCGGCCGAGGCCTATACCGCCGCGCTGGCGCTGACCGGCGGCGACAGTCCTTCGGACTGGCGCTTCTACTATGTGCGCGGCATCGCCTATGAGCGGGCCAAAGAATGGCCAAAGGCCGAGGCCGACTTCCTCAAGGCGCTGGACCTCAATCCCGAGCAGCCGGCGGTGCTCAACTATCTCGGCTATAGCTGGATCGACCAGGACATGCACCTCGAACAGGCGCTGGAGATGATCGAGAAAGCCGTCGAAGCGCAACCGCAGGATGGCTATATCGTCGATTCGCTGGGCTGGGCCTTCTACAAGCTCGGCCGCATCGACGAGGCGGTGACCACGCTCGAACAGGCCGTGCTGCTGCGCCCCAACGATGCCGAGATCAACGATCATCTCGGTGATGCCTATTGGCGCGCGGGTCGCAAGCTCGAAGCCAGGTTCCAGTGGAACGTGGCCGCTTCGGTCGACGAAGTCGGCAACGTCAAGGAGCGCGTCGCGCCCAAGCTCGCCGAAGGGCTGACCGAAGCCAACGCGACTAAGTAGAGGGATGGCAGAACGGCTCATCCAGCTCGCGCCAGCCAAGGTCAACCTGGCTTTGCATGTGACGCATCGGCGCGAGGACGGGTATCACGACCTCGAAAGCCTGGTCGTGTTCGCCGATGTCGCCGATGAACTGGAGGCCACGCCGGCCGATGCCGACACACTCACGGTCAGCGGCCCCTTTGCCAAGGCGCTGGGCGTAGGCGAGACCAATCTGGTCACGCGCGCCGTTGCCGCCTTCCGCGACCGCTGGCCTGACGCGGTGGGGACCGGGCTGGCGCTGCATCTGACCAAGAATCTGCCGGTTGCAGCCGGCATTGGCGGCGGCTCGGCGGATGCCGCCGCGGCCTTGCGGCTGATGGCCGGGTTGTCGAACCGCCCCATCGCCGTGTCCGATCTGGCCGACATGGCGGCAACACTGGGCGCCGACGTGCCGGCCTGCCTGGTCTCGACGCCGCTGGTGGCGCGTGGCGTCGGCGAAGTGCTGGCGCCGCTGCCCGAATTTCCCGCCTGCCATATCGTGCTGGTCAACCCCATGGTGCCGCTAGCCACCGCCGACGTGTTCCGGCGGCTGCACGCGCATGACAATTATCCGCTGCCCGAACTGCCCTCGCCGCTGACCCGTCCGGCGCAACTGGGCATATGGCTCGCCGAAACCCGCAACGACCTGCAGCCGCCGGCCGTGAAACTGGTGCCTGCTATCGGCGATATCGTTGCCCATCTAGCCGAGGCGCAGGGCTGCATGCTGGCGCGCATGTCGGGCTCGGGCGCGACGGTGTTCGGCTTGTTCGGCTCCAGCGGACAAGCGCATCAGGCAGCACAGGTGATGCGGGCGGCCAACCCGGATCATTGGGTTGCCGCAGCGCCGCTGATTTTGCCTTAGTGCCACGCCCTCGTGGTTCAAGGCTCGCGAAGGGCTCGCACCTCACCATGAGGTCTACTGGAACAACGAGAAGTAGCCCTATGGTGAGGTGCGCTTCTTAGCGCCTCGAACCTGGGCGTGCCTCAATAAGCCCGCAGCACGCTGAATTCGACGACATCGGCGAGCAGCGAACGCATGTCGGAGGCTGGCAGGACTTCCAGCGCCTGCTGGGCGGCTCTGGCATGGGTTTGGGCCTGGTCGAGAGTCCGCACCAGCGTCTTGTGACGCTCCAGGATGGCAACCACATCGGCAACCTGCTCGGCACTCGCCTGCGCATCGCCCAGCGCCGCCGTAATGATGGCGCGTTCAGCCTCGCTGCCATCGGCCAGTGCCAGGATGATTGGCAGCGTCATCTTGCCTTCGCGCAGATCGTCGCCGGTATTCTTGCCTAGCGTGCCCGACTGCCCGCCATAGTCGAGCGCGTCATCGACAAGCTGGAAGCCATTGCCCAGCTCAAGCCCATAGCGGGCCAGAGCCTCGCGGCCGGTGGCATCGGCCCCGCCCGACATGGCGCCCACTTCGCAGGCTGCCTGGAACAGGACGGCAGTCTTGGCGCGGATGACTTCGGCATAGTCGGCAGGGGTGGTGCTGAGATCGCCGGTCTTGGCGAGCTGGAATACTTCGCCCTCGGCCATCACGGCGGAAGCCGCCGATAATACGCCAAGCGCGGCGATGTCACCGGTTTCCACCATCATCATGAAGGCCTGGCCAAGCAGGAAGTCGCCGACCAGGATGGAGGCCTTGTTGCCCCAGACCATGCGGGCGGCCGGCTTGCCACGGCGCATGTCGCTCTCATCGACCACATCGTCGTGGAGCAGGGTGGCATTGTGCATGAATTCGACAGCGGCGGCGAAATTGATGGCGCTGCCCTTGCCCTTGCCGAAAAGCTGGGCGGCAGCGACGGTCAGCATGGGCCTGAGGCGCTTGCCGCCGCTCTCGATGAGGTAGCGGGCGAGCTCGGGCACCATCTCGACATGGGAATCGGCCCGACTCAGAATGAGCGCGTTGACCCGCGCCATATCGGCAGCGGTCGACTCGAGCAGCCGTTCGACCGGATTGGCCACCGGCGCTTCTCTCATCTGCGTCAGAACTGACACTGCTGTTTCCGTCCTCGTTTGCCTTGGGGCAAATCTGGTTGAGCCTGCGGCACGAGGCCATTAAGGTCGCGCCAAACCGGCCTTTCGGGGTGCGATGTCCCTAGACCAGCCAAAAGCCTTTGTAAAACACCAAACAGTAACGCGCGATGCCTTTTTAGGAGGCAGGCTCACTCTGTCGCAGCCCAGCCGCGGTTTCCGGGCCGGGCTTGACAGCGTGCTGCTCGGCGCGGCGGTGGCGGAAGGCCGCAAAAGCCTGCTCGACCTGGGCTGCGGCGTGGGTGCGGCGGCCTTTGTTGCCATGGCGCTCAATGCCGGGCTCATGGCCACCCTGGCCGACCAGAATGCCGAAATGGTGGCGCTGGCCGAGGCCAATGCCACCGATAACGGGCTCGCCGGTCGGGCGCGGGTCACTATTGCCGACGTGACCGGCAAAGGCGCCGACCGGCGCAAGGCGGGGCTGGTGGATAACGGCTATGACAGCGTCATCGCCAATCCACCCTTTTTTGCCGATGGCGATGGCACGCTGGCGGCGGATGCCGGACGGGCCGGGGCGCGGCACATGGACGCTGCGAGGCTCGACCTGTGGATCAAGACAGCGGCCGGCGCTGCCGCGGCGGGCGGCGAGGTGATTTTCGTCTATCCCTCGCAAAGCCTGGCGCCATTGCTGGCCGGATTCACCCAGCGCTTCGGCGCTGTCACGGTATTGCCGCTGAGCCCGCGCCCGGACGAAGCGGCCAGCCGGGTGCTGGTGCGCGGCATAAAGGGCTCACGCGCGCCGCTGACGCTGCTGGCCAGCCGCGTCCTGCACGAAGCAGCGGGCCGCGCCTTCCGCCCAGAATTCGATGCAATCTTTCGTGGCACGGCACGGCTCGTCTGGTAATCGTCGTGGGCACGTCCTAAATCTGGCCGCAAGCAACGAGGATCGAGCATGGCCGACCTGACCACGACCATCGAGGAACGCTCCCTGCGGGCGAGGCCATGACCGGCATGCTGCTCCGCGTCCTGATCTTCGCCATTATCGGCATCGCCATCTGGCTGGGCCTGCGCAAAATCTGGCGTGACTGGACCAGCCAATTCAAGGCCGATGACGAGCAAACCCGCCGCCTGCGCCGCGAACGCGACCTGCGCGAGCGGGCCCAGCCCGGCGTCATCGACCTCAAGCGCGACGAGGATGGCACGTTCCGGCCGGGCGACGACGACAAACGCCGTTGACCCTGACGGGCGGTCAAACTAGAGGTTTGTCCCGAAATCAGGGACTGCCAGATGACCAACCGCCCGTCGCATATGGACCCAAGGAACTCCTTCCAGGGTCTGATCCTGACGCTCCAGAATTTCTGGGCAGCGCAGGGCTGTGTCCTGTTGCAGCCTTACGACATGCAGATGGGCGCCGGCACGTTCCACACGGCGACGACGCTGCGCGCGCTTGGCCCCAAGCCGTGGAAGGCCGCCTATGTGCAGCCCAGCCGCCGGCCCAAGGATGGCCGCTATGGCGAAAATCCCAACCGGCTGCAGCACTATTACCAGTTCCAGGTGATCCTGAAGCCGTCGCCCGACAACATCCAGGAACTCTATCTCAAGTCCCTGGCCGAGATCGGGCTCGATGCCAGTCTGCATGACATCCGCTTCGTCGAAGACGATTGGGAAAGCCCCACGCTGGGCGCCTGGGGCCTGGGCTGGGAATGCTGGTGCGATGGCATGGAAGTCAGCCAGTTCACCTATTTCCAGCAGGTGGCAGGCTTTGAATGCTCCCCGGTGCCGGGCGAAATCACCTATGGGCTCGAACGCCTCGCCATGTATGTGCAGGGCGTCGAGAACGTCTATGATCTCAATTTCAACGGCGGCACCGGCGAGGACAAGGTCACCTATGGTGACGTGTTCCTGCAGAATGAGCAGGAATCCTCCAAATACAATTTCGAGGCTGCCGACACCGAAATCCTATTCCGCCATTTCGATGATGCGGAAAAGGAATGCCGCGCGATCCTGGCCAAGGGCGCCCAGGGCAATCGGCAGACCATGGCCATTCCGGCCTATGAGCAGGTCGTCAAGGCCAGCCACAACTTCAACCTGCTCGACGCCCGCGGCGTCATCTCGGTCACCGAGCGGCAGAGCTATATCCTGCGCATCCGCGAACTCGCCAAGAGCTGCGGCGAGGCCTGGTTGCAAACGGCCGGCGGCGGGGCGGAGTGATCTTTCTCCCCTTCTCCCCTTGAGGGAGAAGATGCCCGAAGGGCGGATGAGGGGTCCTGCGCCATCCTTTGGCATTAAAGCATGGGAGGGCGCAGCACCCCTCACCCTGACATTTTATGCTGAACGCAGAAAACGTCATCCCTCTCCCTCAAGGGGAGAGGGTGACCTCTGGCTGCGTCACCTCCAGCACCGTGAGCATATGCCGCTTGTTCGCGCGGTCGCGCCAGGTGATCGACTGGCCGACGCGCAGGCCGATCAGCGCCGTGCCGACCGGCGTCAGCACGGAAATCCGGCTCTCGGCAATATCGGCATCCACCGGATAGACCAGCGTCACCCGCGGCTCCTGGCCGCTGTCGGTGCGGTAATGCACCGTCGAACCCATGCGCACGATGTCGGACGGCACTTTGGTATCGTCGACCACGCGGGCGCGTTCGAGTTCATGGAGCAGGGTGTCGGACTGGTCCGGCAGATGGGTGAGCCCGGCCATGGCCAGGATGCTGAGCTGGCGATGATCCGCCGCGCCCAGCACGATCCTGGGGTTGAGGTCGTTGTGAATGGTGGTCGTCATGATGTGTGTTCTCTTATGGCCGCCCTCGCGCCTCATGCGCGCCGGTTCGGCGAATGGAATGATGTCGGGATCGATGCGCCAGAAAGCGCTGCAATGTGCGGCGCGCCTACCCTAAGCAGGCGCCGGCGCGGCGGGCATGCTTAGGGTTGAGATCCCGCGAGGGGATTTTCCAGCCAATGTGCAGCGTTTCTGATCATGAGCATGAACGTAGTGATGGTAGTGGCTAAAGGCAAGATGGGCCCATTGCGCCCAAATCGGCGGAGTGCCACTCTCCGGCGCAATCCTGGTCCGCATGAGGAGACACGCACATGATCGGTTGGATCATCCTAGGCCTTGTCGTCGTGGCCGCTTTCTATGCCATCAGCGTCTATAACGGGCTGGTGAAGAACCGGCAGATGGTAGAGGAGGGCTGGTCGGGCATCGACGTGCAGCTCAAGCGCCGCACCGATCTCATCCCCAACCTGATGGAAACCGTGAAGGGCTATATGGGCCATGAGCGCGAAACGCTCGAAGCGGTGACCAATGCCCGCGCGGCTGCGACCAGCGCGGCGGCCGGCTCGCCCGAAGAGCGGGCCAAGGCCGAAGGCCAGCTCTCCTCCGCGCTGGGCCGGCTGATCGCCACCGCCGAGGCCTATCCCGACCTCAAGGCCAATACGACCTTCCTCGAATTCCAGGAAGCGCTGCAGACCGTGGAAGACGAAATCCAGATGTCGCGGCGCTACTACAATGGCGCGGTGCGCAACCTCAACGTCATGGTCGAATCGGTGCCCTCCAACTTCATCGCCGGCCCCTTCGGCTTCCAGAAAGCGCAGTATTTCGAGCTGGAGAACGAGGCCGACCGGACCGTGCCCTCGGTCAAGTTCAACTAGCGACGCTCACCACAATGAGCAGCCTGGCCACAGGGTCATTCCCGCGAAAGCGGGAATCTCCCTTCGTCTCGCAGCTAAGCATAAGGGAGATTCCCGCTTTCGCGGGAATGACGCGGCGATGAAGAGTCGGTTCGTGGGTTTGATGCGCCTCGGTGCCCTGGTTGTCACTCTCCTGGCCCTCACATTTCCCGTACAGGCGAGCGAGGAAATCCGCTCGTTCACCTCCGATGTCGTGCTCAATGCCGACGGTTCGGTGGATGTCACCGAAACCATCGAGGTCAACGCCGAGGGCTTGGAAATCCGCCGCGGCATCTACCGCGACATTCCGGTGGTGATGCTGGGCAGCGATGGCGGCAAGGTACGGCCCGAGCTTGAGGTGGCGGGCGTCACCCGCGAGGGTGACCAGGAGATGTATCGCGTCGAGCGCATGGGCAATTTCCAGCGCATATGGATCGGCAATCCGGATTCCTTCCTCGATCGCGGCATCCACCGCTACGTCATCCGCTACTCCATGACCCGCATGGCGCGGGAATTCGCCGACCACGATGAACTCTACTGGAACGCCACCGGCAATTACTGGATTTTCCCGATCCTGGCGGCGCGTGCCAACGTGACCCTGCCCGATGGCGCAGTCATCTCGAACCTGGCCGGCTATACCGGCCCTGCCGGCTCGACCGAACAGGCCGTGTCGATCAAGCAGACCTCCGACACTACTGCGGCCTTCCGCGCCAGCCGTGCGCTGGGAGCAGGCGAGGGCATGACCATCGCCGTGGCCTTCAACAAGGGCATCATCGCCTTTCCCACCGGCTTTGCCGCCTTCCAGCAGCGGCTGGGCGATTTGAATGAGGTAATCCTGCCCGTCCTCGCGGCGCTGCTCGCCATCGCCTACAATGCGCTGGCCTGGTTCCGCGTTGGCCGCGACCCGGAAAAGGGAACGATCATTCCCCTGTTCCACCCGCCCAAGGGGTTTTCGCCGCCGCTGGTGCATTACGTGCATAAATGGGGCTTCGAGAATTCCGGCTGGGTGGCGCTGACCTCGGCCATCTTCGACCTTGGGGTCAAGGGGCTGGTGCTGATCGACAATGCGACAGGCCAGCTCAAGATCAAGGCCACCGGCAAGCAGCCAGAAGAGCCGTTGTCGGCGGGTGAGAAGCTGCTGTTCGACTATCTCGGCACCGAGCGGACCACCGTTATCGACAAGAGCACCGGCCCGGAACTGCAGAAGAAGCGTGGCGAGTTCATTGCCGCCATCGAGAGCGAGAACCGCTCATTGTGGTTCCGTAACAATACTGGCTACTCGGTGCTGGGCTTCGTGCTGGCCCTCGGCCTGCTGGGGGGCATGGTGTTGCTGGATATCCTGTCGCCGGAATGGCTGATCGGCGCTGTGGTGCTGGGAATTTTCGGCGGGGTACTCATTGGCGCGCTGGGGCGGGCGACCAAGTCTTTCGGTTTCCTCCGCTTCTTCGGCGTGTTCTGGCTGGCCATTTTCGGCTTCAACATCATTGGCGCATTTGTCGATGGCTTCAGCAGCATCGAGGTCAACACCGCCGCTATCGCGGCCATAACCATCGTCGCGGTGACCATCGTCTTTGCGGTGCTGATGCGCGCGCCGACCCTGCAGGGTCGCAAGGTCATGGACCAGATCGACGGGCTCAAGCTCTATATCGAGACCGCCGAAAAGGAGCGCATGAACATGGCCGACGCCCCGCCCATGACCATCAGCCGCTTCGAGCGCATGCTGCCCTATGCCATCGCCTTGGGCGTCGAGAAGCCCTGGAGCAGCCATTTCGAGGCAGAACTGGCGCGCAATGCGGTCGCCGATGCGTCGGGTTCCTATAGCCCCGGCTGGTATCACGGAAGCGGCTCGCGCGGTGCCTGGGGTAGCTCGGCTTCGAACATGACCAATGCGGTCAGCGCCGCGGCGGCCAGCATGACGGCGGCCATGGTCGCCGCCCAGCCGGTACAGGCCAGTTCCTCCGGATTCTCCTCCGGCGGTGGCGGTGGGGGCTCGTCCGGGGGCGGTGGAGGGGGCGGTGGTGGTGGCGGCTGGTAATCGCCAATAGACATAGCCTGCCACGCAAGCTAAGCAAACCGCGCCTCCAACACCGGTATCCGCCATGCCCGAACTGCTGCTCGAACTCTTTTCCGAGGAAATCCCGGCCCGCTTCCAGCGCCGTGCGGCCGATGACCTCAAGAAGGCCGTGACCAATGCGCTGGTCGATGCTGGACTGGTCTACGAGGGCGCCAAGGCATTTGTGACGCCGCGCCGCCTGGCGCTGACGGTGACCGGCCTGCCGGCCCGGTCGCCCGATACGCGCGAGGAAAAGAAGGGCCCCAAACTCGGCGCCCCGCAGCCTGCCATTGATGGTTTCCTGCGTTCGGCGGGACTCTCTTCGATCGATGAGGCCAAGGTGGAAAGCGATCCCAAGAAGGGTGACTTCTACGTCGCCCATATCAACAGGCCGGGTGCTGAGGCGGTGGAACTGCTGTCGGGCATCCTGCCGAAAATTCTGGCCGATTTCCCTTGGGCCAAGTCAATGCGCTGGGGCAGCGGCAGCTACAACTGGGTGCGCCCCCTGCGCGCCATCACGGCCACTTTCGGCGCTGAAAATGAAGAGCCGGTGGTGATCCCCTTCGCCTCCAACACGCTGGAAGCCGGGCAGACCACGTTCGGCCACCGTTTCCTCGCGCCCGCGGCAATCCGCGTGCGCCGCTTCGACGATTATGTCGAGGCGCTGGAGCGCGCCAAGGTGGTGCTCGATATCGATCGCCGCAAGGACATCATCCGCGCCGATGCCGACCAACTCGCCTTTGCGCAGGGTCTGACCGTCATCGCCGATGAGGGCTTGCTGGAAGAAGTCGCCGGACTGGTGGAATGGCCGGTCGTGATGATGGGCGCGTTCGATCCGGCTTTCCTCGAACTGCCCGAGGAAGTCATCATCGCCACCATCCGCGCCAACCAGAAATGCTTCTGCCTGCGCGACGCCAACGGCAAGCTGGCGCCGAACTTCATCATCACCGCCAACACGATTGCGGCCGATGGGGGCAAGGTGATCACGGCGGGCAATGAGCGGGTCATTCGGGCGCGCCTCAGCGATGCGGCCTTCTTTTATCGCGGCGATCTGGCTTTGCCGCTCGAGCACGGCCTGCCCAAGCTAGAAGAAACCGTGTTCCACGCCAAGCTGGGCAGCCAGTTTGCCCGCGTCGAGCGGCTGGTCAAGCTGGCTGGCGAGATCGCGCCTCAGGTCGGCGCCGATCCGGAACGCGCCAAGCGCGCCGCCATGCTGGCCAAGGCCGACCTCACCACCGGCATGGTCGGCGAATTCCCCGAATTGCAGGGCCTGATGGGCCGCTACTACGCGACGGCGCAGGGCGAGCCTTCAGACATCGCGACCGCGGTGGAAATGCACTACAAGCCGCTCGGCCCCACCGACAAGGTGCCGACCGAGCCGGTGTCCATCGCGGTGGCCCTGGCCGACAAGCTCGATCTGCTCACCGGCTTCTGGGCCATCCACGAAAAGCCGACAGGCTCGCGCGACCCGTTTGCTCTGCGTCGGGCAGCGCTGGGGGTGATCCGCATCATTTCGGAAAATGGGCTGCGCTTTCCGCTCCAGGTCGAGCCCGACCTGCTGGCCTTCTTCCATGACCGGCTCAAGGTTTCCCTGCGCGATGCCGGAGCCCGGCATGACCTGGTCGATGCAGTCATCTCGGCCGATAGCAACGACATCCTGCAGATAACCCAGCGGGCCGAAGCGCTATCGGCCCTGCTTTCATCCGCCGATGGCCAGAACCTGCTGGCTGGCTACAAGCGCGGCGCCAACATCCTTGCTGCCGAGGAAAAGAAGGACGGCAAGGCCTATGCTGGCGCGGTGGATCAAGATGCGTTGAAGCTGCCCGAGGAGACGGCGCTGGCCTTTGCCGTGGATGCCGTCCATGCCGCCGTGTCCAGCCATATCGGCAAGGACGACTACAAGGGCGCCATGGCCAAGCTGGCGACTTTGCGCGCCCCGGTCGATGCGTTCTTTACCGCCGTGCTGGTCAACGATGCCGATCCGGCCGTGCGTGCTAACCGCCTCAACCTGCTGGCCCGCCTGCGCGACACGATGCACCTGGTGGCCGACTTCTCCAAAGTCGCCGGCTAACGGGCGGGCAGCGCGCAGAGCACGCTGCCCAATGTCGTCGTGAACATGAACGAGGCCTCGCCGCGCTCATCCGTGGTGAAGCTGCCGGTGAGGTCGATATCGGCCAGCGGGCCGGTGAGGGCATTGACGCTGTTGCCCGACGACGCCATCTGGCCGCGACCGCCGATGGTGGCGCTTGATGCGAAATCGTAGTCGCCGGCCACCAGCAATGTCAGCGTGCCGAAGGCGGCGCCCTTCATGTCGACGCATTGATAGATGCCCGGCGGCGGGAACTGGGCCAAGGCCGGCGCAGTTGTCAGGGCAAGCGCGACGAGGGTGATTGCAAATGGGCGGATCATCACCAGATGATGCGCTGCGCCTGCGCCAATGCCAAATCAATCCGGCGCTATCGAAGGATAATTCCATGAGTGTTGGATTGCTGGCCCTGCTCGATGACGTCGCGGGCCTGGTGAAGGTTGCGGCGGCCTCGCTTGACGACGTGGCCGGGCAGGCGGCCAAGGCCGGCGTCAAGGCGGCCGGTGCGGTGATCGACGACGCCGCGGTCACCCCCAACTATGTGCAGGGCTTCACCGCCGATCGCGAATTGCCGATCGTCGGCAAGATCGCCTGGGGATCGATCAGGAACAAGCTGCTGTTCCTGTTGCCGGCGGCACTGGTACTCAGTCTTTTTGCGCCCTGGCTGATCACCCCACTATTGATGATCGGCGGCGCCTATCTTTGCTACGAGGGCGCTGAAAAGGTGTTCCACGCCCTGGCGCCGCATGGGGCCGAAGTCCATGAAGCGGGGCTTGAATCGGTGACCATCGCGCCGCAGTCGCTTGAGGACCAGAAGGTTGCAGGCGCCATTCAGACCGACTTCATTCTCTCGGCCGAGATCATGACCATCATCCTGGCGGCCATCAAAATCCCCGATTTCTGGACGCGCGCCGCAATTCTGGCGCTGGCCGGCGTCGGCATCACCATTGCCGTCTATGGCGTGGTGGCGCTGATCGTCAAGGGTGACGACTTCGGCGTCTGGATGGCACGCCACGCCCGCACCGGCGCCGGTCGCGCCTTTGGCCGCGGACTGGTGGTATTCATGCCGGTCTTCATGCAGATCCTCAGCGTCGTCGGTACGGCGGCAATGACCTGGGTCGGCGGCAGTATCATCGTGCATGGGTTGCATCAGTTTGGTTTCGGCTGGCCCGAGCAGGTCGTGGAAATTGCTGCCCACTGGGCCGAGCACGCCATGCCCGCCATTGCCGGCGTTGCGGGCTGGTTCGCCACCGCCGCCGTGGATTTCGTCTTCGGCCTGACCCTGGGCGCCGCGATGATCCCGGTCGTGGGCTACGCCATTGCGCCGGCCCTGCGCGCCGTGAAAGGCCTGTTGCCGAAGCGGGCGTAAGAGGCGGACCGATCGGTTATAACCTTTTCGCGAAAAGGTCATAACTTGGTGCGGGCGAACCGTCGTCAGCCGGGCAGGTCGAACATGGCGGGGTCTTGCCCCAGCGTTTTCACGCCGCGGGCGAGTGCCTGAAAGATGGACGCGACTGTCTGAGGGTTCATTGCGGCAAAGCTGCGCGAAAGGGCGTCCCGCCAGGCCGCTCCCCGGTTCCACGCCTCGATATATGCGTCGGCAAGCGCAACTGCCTGATTGGTTGCGGCCATCGCTTCCATCAGGATTTGCGCTTGCTGCCTGTCCTTTCGGCGTTTGGCTGTGGCGTCGCGATCAGCTTCGCGGCGGCTGGCGACGATGAGCTTGTGGACGGCATATCGTTCCGGCGCCGGAACGAGGACAGGAACGCCCGCATTGTGCAGGAGAACCGCCCGGACTGGCTCGTAGATCAGGAAATCCAGGAAGCGAAGAGGCTCAGCGCCGGCTGACCCGAGCGCGGGCATAGTGGTCGCTTTGCCCTGGTGGTCGTCCGAACCGGTGTTGGGGGTAAGAAACTCGACCTTATAGCCATCGCGGGCGACGAATTTCGTGGCAATGGGTGAACTAAGATGCGGCAGCGGGCGGAAGGTCGCGTCGATGCTCTGCAGAACCTGCAACATATCGGGCGTGGTATCGCCAACGGTCATCGAAATTGAATGGAACTGCGCGAAATCGGCATCGCCCGTCTGTAGTGCGGTATTGGGAAGACGAATGCCCAGACTAGCGGAATAGCACTGGAAGGCCACTGTACCGACCAGGACACCGCGCAGCCGAAAGAAACCGGCATTGGCCAATGCCTCGACCACATCGCCGACCTTTTGAGGTGGAGCCGGCAGATAGGCCTCGCGAATGAGCGTGGAAACCAGCTTTCGCCGCGCGCGGTAGTCCGATTTGAGGTCTTTGAATTGTTCGACGCGCCGGGTAATGGCTTCGTCATCGACGGGTCCGACATAGCGGCGTTTCTTTTTGCCGCCTTCTTCGGCGGTATCAAAATACCAATAAAAGCGACCGCTCGCTTCCTGGCGGATAAAGCGGCCCTCTATCGAGAAATCTGTCGAAAATGCTGCGTCCAGGCTGCGCTGTGCAAGCTCGGAATAGAGGACTTGATAGCTGGTATCGATCGATTTCATGGTTCTTATTACCATTTTTGCGAAGGTGGTAACAGAACCTTATTACCATTTTCGCGAAAGTGGTAATAAGCCGTCAAACCGGCGGCATCAGCCGATCATCCCGCCGCTTCGGCTTGAACGGGGCCATGCCCTCATTGGCCAATTGATCGGCCCGCTCGTTGAGCGCGTGCCCGGCATGGCCCTTGACCCATTTCCACTCGATCTTGTGACGTCTGGTGGCCTCGTCCAGCGCCTGCCAGAGTTCGAGATTTTTCACCGGCTTCTTGTCGGCGGTCTTCCAGCCATTGCGCTTCCAGCCATGCATCCAGCTCTGTACGCCGTTCTTGACATATTGACTGTCGGTATGGAGCTCGACCGTGCAGGGGCGCTTGAGGGCGTTGAGCGCATTGATGGCGGCGGTCAGCTCCATCTGGTTGTTGGTGGTCAGCGCCTCGCCGCCCTTGAGCTCCCTGGTATGGCCGCCATATTCGAGAATGGCGCCCCAGCCGCCAGGACCCGGATTGCCCGAGCAGGCGCCGTCGGTATGGATGATGACGGTATCAGTCATGAGAGCTCCTGGAGCGTGCCGGAGCCGTCAGGCTAACGCCTGCCGATGTATGCGGGGATAAGTGGCTCACCGCGCAACCGCGGCTTCGATGGTGCGCAACTCGCGCGGAATGTTGAAGGCGATGTTTTCCTTGGCCGTGACGCGCGCCTCGACCTTGATGTCGTAGCGCTGCGCAAAGGCCTCGATCACCTCGTCCACCAGCTTTTCAGGGGCCGAAGCGCCGGCCGAAACGCCCAGGCTCCTGATACCTTCGAGCCGCGACCAGTCGATCTCGGCGGCACGATCCACCAGCATGGCATTCCTGCAGCCCGCCCGCTCGGCCACTTCCACCAGGCGCAGGGAATTGGAGGAATTGGGCGAGCCCACCACGATCATCGCATCCACTTCCGGCGCCACGGCCTTGATGGCCTCCTGCCGGTTGGTGGTGGCATAGCAGATGTCTTCCTTGTGTGGGCCGTTGATATCAGGAAAACGCTGCCGAAGCGCGCCAACGATCTCGCGGGTATCGTCCACCGACAGCGTGGTCTGCGTCACAAAGGCCAGGGTGCCGGGATCGCGCGGCGCGAACGTCATGGCATCGGCCACCGTTTCGACCAGCGTGATGGCCCCCGGCGGCAATTGGCCCATCGTTCCGACGACTTCGGGATGCCCCTTGTGGCCGATAAGCACGATTTCGTGGCCTTCGGCGAAATGCCGCTGTGCCTCGACATGCACCTTGCTGACCAGCGGGCAGGTGGCATCGAGGAAGAACATGTTGCGGCTCCTGGCGTCCGATGGCACCGATTTGGGCACGCCATGGGCCGAAAACACCACCGGTGCATCGGTTTCGGGAATTTCGCTCAGTTCCTCGACGAAAACCGCGCCTTTGTCGCGCAGGCCATCGACCACGTATTTATTGTGCACGATGGCGTGGCGCACATAGACCGGTGCGCCGTATTTCTCGAGGGCGAGCTCGACAATCTGGATAGCCCGGTCAACCCCGGCGCAAAATCCGCGCGGGGCACACAGCAGAATGTCTAGTTGTGGCCGCTTTTCCATATGAGATCAGATGCTTTCAGCGCCTCGGCAAGTCAAGTCTTGTTGCGGTCGCACCGGCTCATAGGCAATATGCGTCTTCAAATATGGCAAGGACTTAACGGTGAGCTTGGCGCAGGAAATGTTCGCGATTGCTCCCGCCACGGGGAAAGCGAATCTGTCCGCCAGCCAGCTCAAGCTCCTGAGTGGCAAGGCACGCTGGATTTTCCGTGTCGGCGAAGCCGGCTTCCCCACCGTGCCCACCATCGCACTGACCCGTGCCGCCTGGGAGGCGCTGCAAGGCGAGCGCACCCGACGCGAAACCAAGCTGCGCACCCATTGGGTTGCCTGCCTGTTCAAGCTGGTGGGAAAGGATGCCAAGCCGCCGACGCTGGTCGTGCGTACGTCGGCAGCGGCGCACAATGGCGGATTGATGCCGGCCAAGGTGGGGATTGCCGCGCCGGCCAATCCTGAAGATTCGGTCGATCCGGCACGCCCCCTGGCCAGGGCCATCAAGGCGGCATTCGACAGCTATGGCTTTGGCCAGGGCTGGACCGGCCGCTCGGACGAGGATCGCGGCAAGCAGATCGTGCTGGTGCAGGCGGCGGCCGATGGCGAGATCGAGCAGTTTTTGACCCGCAATGCGGTAACGGGCGCCATGGGCCCAGCACCGGTCAATGGCGCGCCGCTGCCACGCATGTCCGATTCTATCGCCGCTTTGGTCAACCTGCTGGACGCCAAGGCGGGCCGGCATATGAACTGTCTTGTCGCCATCAGGCGCGGGCAGGTGGAATTCCTCTCGGCACGGCCGGTGCAGGTAACGGCGGCCGCGGAGCTGGAAGCAGCGGTCGATCGCGTCAATCGCAAGATATGGTCGGCTCAGAATGCCGTGACTCGCGTCGATCCGACCCGGCTGACGCAATTGCTGCATCCAAGGCTGCGCTCCACCGAAGGCGCCGCGCCGATCGCCACCGGGCTCGGTGTCTCGCCCGGGGCAGCGAGCGGCGCCATCGTCTTCAACCCCGAAGATGCGGCGCGGCTGCGGGCGCGCGGCAAGCACTGTATCCTCGTGGTCAACGAAACCGGCCCGGCCGATATCGAAGGCATGAAGGCAGCCACGGGCATCCTGACGGCGCGTGGGGGCATGACTAGCCATGCCGGCGTGATCGCCCGCATCACCGGCAAGCCCTGCGTTGCCGGCGTGCGCACGCTGTCGGTGGATACCAATGAAATGGTCTGCCGCATCGGCGACCGCGAATTCCGTAGCGGCGATCGCCTCACCATCGATGGCAGCGACGGGCAGGTCTATGCCGGGCAGTTGCCGCTGGCCCAGCCCCATATCGGCGGCGCCATCGGTACGCTGCTCGGCTGGTCCGATGCCAGCCGCAAAATCTCGGTGCGAACCAATGCCGAGACGGTCGAATCGGCCATGACGGCGCTGAGCTTCGGTGCCGAGGGCATCGGGCTGGCGCGGTCCGAGCATATGTTCTTTTCACCCGAGCGCATGGTGGCCTTGCGCCGCGTTATCCTCAGCGAGGACGAGGAGGATCGCAGCCGGGCCATCAACGGGCTGGTCGATTATCAGACGGGTGACTATTCGGCTTTGTTCTCGACAATGAACGGCCTGCCGGTGACGGTGCGGCTATTCGATCCGCCGCTGCACGAATTCCTGCCGCGCAGCGAGGAAGAGATCGAGGAAACGGCGGCTTCCCTCGGGCTTGCGGTGCGTGCCCTGCGGATAAACCTGGAACGGATCGCCGAGATCAACCCAATGCTCGGCCATCGCGGCGTGCGGCTGGCCATAACCTATCCCGAAATGCTGCAGATGCAGATGCAGGCGCTGATGGCCGGTGTCCGCGCCGCCAGCGAGACCCAGACCGAACCGGTGGCGGTTGAGGTTATGGTGCCCTTCGTCTCCACCGCCAGCGAGGTTGGCTGGGTGCGCGACCGGGTCAACGCCATTGCCGCCAATTCGGGACTGCTGCGTACCGATCGGGTCAAGTTTTCCTTCGGCACCATGATCGAGCTGCCCCGCGCCTGCCTGCGCGCCGGTGACATCGCCCAGATGGTGGACTTTTTCTCCTTTGGCACCAATGACCTGACCCAGACGACCTTCGGCATCTCCCGCGACGACGCGCCAACCTTCCTTGCCGCCTACCAGCGCAAGGGCATCTATGAGCGCGACCCCTTCGTCAGCATTGACGAAAAGGGCGTGGGCGAGATGATCGCCATTGCCATCGAGCGGGGCAGGGCCGCCAATCCTGGGCTCAAGATCGGCATCTGCGGCGAACATGCCGGCGATCCGGCATCGCTGAAATTCTTTGCCGGTTTGGGCGTCGACTATGTCAGTTGCTCACCCTATCGTGTCCCGGTTGCACGGCTGACGCTGGCGCAGGCTTCTGCTTAAATAGCGAAGCGACGATCCCCATATGAAGGGGACCAGCCGGCATCTGCCGGCGCAAAAGGGATGGGGCATACCGACGTGAAATTTTTGCCGGTTCTGGCGCTGCTGCCGCTGCTGACTATTTCCACTCCGGCCGTGATGGCCCAGCCAACCGGCTCCCAATGCAGCGCGATCGCTGATGATGCCGGCCGCCTGGCTTGCTTTGATGCGGCCTTTGCCGCGCCGGCGGCGGGCACCGATGCCGCGCTGGTGGTCCTCGAATCCGAACAGCTTATCCCCGCCCGGCCCAATGGCCGCGAGGCAGCGACGATCACGGTTGCGTGCGATGCCGGGGTGCTGACGGTCGCCTTCGCTTTTGCCGGCAATACCATGTCGGCACTGGGCAACGATGCGGGCATCACCTGGCAGTTCGACTTGCAGGCCGCGCGGAGTCGCACCCTGCCGGTCAATGCCGAAAATACCGCGATCCTGCTCAATAACACCGCCGATTCATTGGCCTTTATCCAGAGCGTGGCCGGCGCGACCAACCTCACCGTGCGGGTCACGCCGGTCAGTTCGCGCTCGCTCACCGTGCGCTATCGGGTCGATGCCTTTGCCGACCAGGTTGCGCCGGTCCGGGGCGCCTGCGGCGTCTGACGTCTGCAGCAGAACCGCCGGTCACATTCCTGCCAGGCCCTCGCCATGGTTAACCCATTGCTGCGCCTCAAAGCCTGTTTACGCACCGCTAACCCTAATCAGACATCATAGCTGATATCGGCATTTTAGCGTCACTTTCGCCGATCAGTAGTTTTGTTGCGTAGCGTTGAGTAGCGTTTGATGGCCTCTTCCCACCGGTCGGTGCGTTCGCGCCCGGCTAGAGCGGTTCGCCGACATCCCTTCACCAGGTTGCTGGTCGTCGGGATTTTTTGTGGCCTCGGCTATGTCGGGCTCACCAACGGCGCCTTCGGCCCCGCTGCCGACCTCGCTGACGCCATGCCGTCCGATGTCGATCTTGTCGCTGCGAGCATTTCCTGGTCGGGCGTCGATCCGGTCATTACCGGTTCGGTCGACCACCTGTTCGAAACGGCGAGCTTCACCGGCCCCAACCGGGCCGAGAAAACCGATCGCAAGCGGCCGCCGGTCGACGTGCTCGCCATTTCCCGCAGCTTTGCAGAGGTCCGTGTCCGTCTCGCCGCTTTGCGTGGCGGACCCGCCGATCCGGCGGCCCTTGGGCAGTCGCGCATCGCCGACGCGGCCATCGAGGCGACCGGCGATGTCGAGATCGGGCCGCGCATGTCGGTGGCGTCGATCGATCCGTCCACCGCTGCGGCGCTCGACGCCATTGCCGGCATCGCGCCGGAGATGAGCACGCCAATGCCTGTCATGGCCTCCGAGAAACTTGCCTATGCCCGCGCCACGGCCCCGGTCACCGGCGGCTTCTCGACCGGCACGGTGATGCAGGTATCGGACAAGGAATTGTGGTGCCTGGCGACGGCGATCTATTTTGAAGCCCGCGGGGAAAGCTATCGCGGGCAGGTGGCCGTGGCCCAGGTCGTGCTCAACCGCGTCAAGGACTACCGCTATCCCGATACGATCTGCGGCGTGGTGTTCCAGAACCAGAGCCGGCGCAATTCCTGCCAGTTCTCCTTCGCCTGCGACGGCATTCCCGAGACGATCAACGATCGCCAGTCCTGGGCGCAGGCAGAGGATATCGCCAGGCGCTACACCGATGGCCAGCTCTACCTGACCGAAGTCGGCGACGCGACGCACTACCACGCCAGCTATGTCCGGCCGGCCTGGGCACCCCGCATGACCAAGGTTACCCAGATCGGATTGCACATTTTCTACAAGTTCAAGCGCGGTTGGCTGTTCGGCTAGCGGGTGGAGCCGTAGTAGTAGAAAGAGCCGGCATTTCCGGTGCTGAAGGACGACCAGCGGCCATTGGTCCAGTAGCGAAAGAAATTGCGGTCGGGCTCGGCGGCCTCCACACTTATCCCCGGATACTGGATGTGGCTGGAGAACATCGCGTCGGTGGAATAAGTACCCGATGCGGTGGTGGTGATGGTGACGTAGCTGACCTTGCCGGCCTCGACCTTCTTGACCCTGACGGTGGAGAGCGGATCGGTGGCGACAGAGGCGTCATAATCGACGGCGTAGTCGCGATCCTCGTATTTCACCAGGCTTGCTGCATCGACGCCGGTTGCGGCGAATTCATCGCCAAAGGCCTCGAAAACCATGCCTGGCCCGATGGCCGCGAGAGCGGTGGCGCAGATGGCGCCGACAGTCATGCCGAGCAGGAGGTGGCGATCTGGCAGGTTCATGGCGTTCCGTCCCGAAATGAAGCGAATGGCAACATTGTCTTAACGGTTTAGAAACCATACCGGCCCGGCCAGGGCAAAGTTGATCCTCGGTTAGGGTTAATCCCCACAGGGGCCAAGCCCTTGGCCGCTAGACCGAAAGTGCCTCGAAGGCCGCGATGAAGCGGTCATGCGCCTCGCGCGTCGGCCAGGGCCGGATCAGCCGGTCGAAGGCGTCGACGTCGAAGGCCGGGAGGCTGGGCTCACCGAAGAACTTGCGGGCTTCCGCATCCTCGAAACCGGCCAGGTGGATGGCCTCGAAAAAGGCAGCTTCCCGGTCGGCTTTCTTGACCTGCCTGGCCAGCGCCGCCGGCATGGCAGCGGGCAATGAGAAGCGCAGGTAGATGGCCGACAGCAGGCGGTTTTCGACGTCTTTATAATTGCCGCCCATGGCCGCCTTGAAGGGCGAGATGATATCACCCATCACATATTCGGGCGCGTCATGCAGCAGGGCCTGGGCCTGAGAAACGGAATCGCAATCGGGGCTGTGGGCGCGGAATAACTCGAGCACCAGCACCGAATGCTGGGCCACCGAAAACGGGTAATCCCCCTCGGTCTGCCCGTTCCAGCGGGCGACGCGGGCCAGGCCATGGGCGATGTCGGAGAGCTCGACATCCATCGGCGAGGGATCGAGAATATCGAGCCGGCGGCCCGACAACATACGTTGCCAGGCGCGTGCGCTAGTGCGTGCCATCGGTCCCCAAAGGCTAACAGACTGTTAGCATCGACAGTAGCATCAGGGCTCGATTCGCAGAACTGTGGCGACTCTTCCGAGCGCGCCCGACTTGTACTATTCGACCATTTCGCTCTCGCCAAAGGCGTAGGTCGCCCAGACCGGAAGGGCAACATTCACCTTCTTGCCGGCCACCGTCACCGCTTCGGGATCGGTAATCCGGTCGAGCCTGAGAATGGCGACGGCCGCGCCATCGACCACTTGGCCGAGCGTGCCGGCCTCGCGGCCATTGGCAAGGACCGGGGTGCCGGCGGGGGCGTCCACGCCCAGGACGATAACCGGGCGGCGGCGGGCGGTGCCGCGATGCTTCATGCGGGAAACGACTTCCTGGCCGACATAGCAGCCTTTCGCGAAGTCGATGCCGTCGAGGATATCGAGGCCGATATCGTGGGCGAAGGCGTCATTGGCTGGGAAGTCATTGCCCTGATGGGCGATGCCGGCGCCGATGCGCTCGGCCTGGTAGAAGGCGTCGTTCTGCACCCAGTCCGCAGTGGTCTCGATGGGGGCGATGGCACGCCAGCCCAGATCGATCGGGCCCATGCGGTCGGTATGCCTTATGCCTGATGGCTCTTCATCCTGCGCGAAGCCGACGCGATGGGTTTCCCGCAGGTCATCGATCTCGGCCTTGGCGCGAAGCCGATACATCTTCATGCGCTTGAAGAAGTCGTCGGCCACGGACTGATGCACGTCCACCCAGATGCCATCTTCGGCATGGCCGGCCAGTCCCTCGGCCAGAATCTTGCCCTGGGGCGACAGCAGGGCCCAGGCCGCGGCAACCTCGCCTTCGCCAGTGCCCGCGCCGGGAATTTCACCGGTCACCACATCGTTGAGCAGCCTATGCGCATCGGGACCGGAGAAACGGAACAGCGCACGGTCGGCGCGCAGATGGATGGTCATGATCTTCTTGGCTCCGGACGGGACCAAGACATGGCGCAGTGCGGCATGATTTTCAAGAACGCGACTGCGGTGGGCAGCGCGGGGAAATGGACTAGTCGAATTTGCCGGGCCAAAGCCTTGCCGTGTGAACGACAGCCAGAATTTCAACCCTTTTGGTGACGCGATAGACGATGATGTAGGGCAAATCCCCCAACACGCGCTCGCGCGTGCCCAACGCCCGCCCCATGCGCCCAATCATCGGATTACCGGCCAGCAGCCGATTGGGGCGCTCCGTAAGCGCAATGGCCAGGTCATAGGCCGCGGCCGGGCTGTCCTGCGCGACAAAGTACTGGATTTCTTCAAGGTGAAGGAGGGCGGTTCGCGTCCAGGCGACCTGCATTATGCGGGACGGTACTTGTTCACAGCGGCGGTAAGCTCGTCATCGGTGGCAAAAGCATCGCTGTCCGCGTCGGCCAGGCCAGCGGCAACCTGCTCCAGAAAACGCTCTTGCCATTCCAGCGAATGACCATTTTCGAGAGCGTCGGCAATGACCTGCGAAGGCGACAGGCTGGACCGGGCCGCAATGGCATCGACGCGGGCTTTCAGATCGTCTGCAATATCGAGCGTGATCGTCATGGGAGCATCATGCCAGCTTTGGCGGGCGAAGGAAATCGATGCTTCCACCCAGCGCCCGCATTCAATCGCCCGCCACGAATGCCTGCCATTCGCCGTCGGGGCCGATATAGACGCGCCACCAGAACCAGCCGCCGAACTGGTGCATGTCTTCGAGCTGTTCGGGGGTGATCAGGCGGTAGGCGTCGACACTCTGTTCGGGGGTGAGGTTTTCGATGTCCGCGAGCGCGAGATAGGGCCAGACATAACTGGGCGCATCACTGGAGGCGCCCAGCACGGCATAGGGCATTTCCAGCAGGTTACGCAGCAGAGCCAGCATCTGACGGCCCTCGGGGTCGGCTGATTGTTCCCTAAGATAGGCCACCGGATCGTCGGGCAGGCCGAAGCTGACATTGGGCGGTGCCTCCTGCGCGTCCATGATGGCGCGCAGGCTTTCGATGTCGCCGGTTCGCGTCGCTTCGATCAACTGCTGGCGCTTGAGACGCACCGGCGCGGGCAGCGCGGCCAGGTCATCGCTGACCACCATGTCGGCATAGGGGTCGTATTGGGCTTCATCCTGCGCCAGGGCGGCCGGCGTGAACAACAGCAAGGCGCTGAGCATGGTCGCGATGAGGCGCATGGTCGAATCTCCCGGTAGCGGACGATTCGAGACTAGCACGAAGGTCGTGCCGGTTCTGAGGCAGACCGGCCTATTGCAGGATGCGGTCGAGGTTGTATTCGCCGGAGCGGATGCGGTCGGGCAGCAGGGCAATGAGATCGGCGGTGGCCTCGTCGCCGTGCATCTTGACGAAGGTGGCAAGGGCCGCGAACAGCGAGGCATGCGCCAGCGACGCGCTCTGCACACCATCGTCCTCGGCACAATTCCAGGCTTCGGCCAGGTATTCGAGCGCCAATTGCCGTTCGCCCTGCTCGCGGTCGAAGACGGCAGCCCCGGACGCGGGTGCAAACATGGTTTTGCTCGTGGTCATGACGCTGGGGGTAGCATGAAGGGGGCAGGCGGGCGCGCAGGAAGTAACCCGAAGGTTAACAGGCGGTGCGCGATTGTACGGAGAGGCCCGCATGTAAGCGGGGAATCGTCCCTCGCCTATTCGGCAAAGCGCGTATGGATGTCGCGCGCGATGCGCTCGGCCTCGACCAATAGGCGCGTCAGGGCCTCGCGCGCGGCCGGCGTGCAGGCGCGGTGGAAGCGCGAATAGGCGGTGTAGCCGACGTTGAATGCGCCGGCGAGGCGCTGGCGCCGGTCTTCGTCAGGCTCGTCCAACGTGATGAGCTCGGCCATCTGGGCGCGCCAATCCTCGGTGCCGGCTTCGCAGAGCGGCTGCAGGAAGTAGAGGCTGCCCATGATCTCGGCGAGCCGCTCCATCTGCCGCTGATAAGGCGGATCGATGGCGAAGACCGGGGCGGTGCCCAGGGCAAGCAGCAGGGCGATGGCGAGGCGGATGCGCTTCATGGCGATTGCTTATCACCCTTGCGCCAGAACTGCGAAGGCTCTCGCAAGCACGTCATCGAGGCGGCTGGTGGTGCGCAGGGCGATGAGGGCCGCCGGGTCGAGCCATTTGTGGTCGGCGATCTCGTCGGAGGCACGCAACTGGCCCGAGAAATCGCGTGTGGCAAAGACCGCCAGCCGGAATGTGCCATCGCGGCCGAGCGGCTGCACCAGTACGGGCCTGGGATTGCGGATGGTGAGGCCCACCTCCTCCGATATTTCACGAGTGGCGCATTGCTCGATGGTTTCGCCCGGCTCGATGCGGCCGCCGGGCAGGGTCCACAGATGCTGATAGGGCGCATAGGCGCGCTTGATCAGCAGCACCTTGCCGTCGCGGACGAGGGCGACGCTGGCGGCGTTGGGAACGTCTTCGGTCACTTGTGGCTCATTTGCGATTCGGACAGGTGCAGACTACCTGTTGTTTGCTGATTCAGGAGTGCGACCATGTGCGGACGCTACGCTTCGACGCTGCCACCCGAAATGATGGCGCAGCTATTCGGGCTGTTCAATTCCATCGACCTGGTGCCGCGCTACAATATCGCGCCGACCCAGCCGGTGGCGGCCATATGGGAAGCCCATGGGCGGCGCGAGGCGCATTTCGCGCGCTGGGGCCTGGTGCCCGGCTGGGTCAAGGATCCGCGCGATTTCCCGCTGCTGGTCAATGCGCGGGTGGAGACCATGGCCGAAAAACCGGCCTTTCGCGATTCGCTCAAGCATGGCCGCTGCATCATTCCGGCCAGCGGCTACTACGAGTGGCACACCAACCCGGACAAGACCAAGCAGCCCTATTACATCACCATGGAAGATGATCGGCCGATGGCGCTGGCCGGGCTCTATACGAGCTGGATGGGGCCCAATGGCGAGGAAATCGACAGCGTGGCGACGATCACCGTGGCGGCCAACGCGCAGCTTTCGCAAATCCACGACCGCATGCCGGCGATTCTGGAGGGGGCCGATATCGACGATTGGCTCAATGTGCGCGCGGTGCGGGCGCGTGAGGCAGGGCAACTGGCGCTGCCACTGGCGGATGGGGCGCTGAAGTTCCATCCGGTCTCGACGCGGGTGAATTCGGCGCGGGACGATGATGCGGGGCTGATCGAGAGGGTGATGGTGATGAAGCCGGAGCCCGTGCGCAGGAAGGCGGCGGGCGGGCAACTGGATTTGTTCTGAGGGGCGCTGGAGCCTCAGTCGACACCATCCCCCTTGAGGGGAGGGTAGCGCAGCTAGGCCCGGTCAGGGCCGTAGCAAAGCTAGGGAGGGGGGCGGAGGTGCCACAGACACCGAGTTCGCGGAAGCGTTGACACCCCCACCCTGCTCGATTCAACGGACTTAGCTGACGCTAAGTCCTATCTCGCTTCCCTCCCCACAAGGGGGAGGGTGGGGCCGGCGGGCGGGACAAGATCGTGCTACCCCCCGAGCCCGAAATAGCCCAGCGCGTCGCCCATGGCGTCTTCTTCCCAGCCGAGGTGGGAGAGCAGCACGCGTTCGAGGGCGTGGTAGACGGTTTTGGTGTCCTCGAAGCGGGCAGGGGTGGGCTCTTCGGCCAAAGCGTTGAGGGCAGCCATGAGCCGCTCCAGCAGTTCGTGGACCACGACATGCTCGGCGCGCAGGCGGTCGGCAATGGCCTTGAAGGCGGGGCCTTGCTGGGCCAAGGCCGGGAAGATGGCGTAGTCCTCGATGGAATGGTGCATCTCGACGATGCCGCAATGCTGGCCGCACAGATTACCGAAGCGGCGATAGTTGGCGACCATGGCGAGATCGGCGGTTTCGGCGGCGATCTCGGCCTGGCTCACCGTGCCGGCATTGGCCCGCTCGATGAGCTTGCCGAGGGTGAGCATGTTGGCGCGCAGGTGATCATGCACCTGCCGCAGATGCAGGCCCGGTGCGCGCTGGGCATCGGTCAGGCCTTCGAGTTTCTGCAGAGGCGGACGGGTGGCGTCGTCGAGAAATTGGATGTTGAGCAGCATGGGCGCATAGATGGCCCTGCGGACGCGCCGGCGCAAGGCGGCACCGCTACGTGACTGAGTGTCCTCGGTGTGACTGTGGCGCTACCCCAGCATTTTCCCCGGATTGAGGATGCCCCTGGGGTCGAGCGCGGTCTTGATGGCACGCATCATGTCGAGCGCGACGGGGTCCTTCACCTGCTTGAGCAGGTCGGTCTTGAGCTGGCCGATGCCGTGCTCGGCCGAAACCGAACCGCCCAGGCGCAGCACGATCTCGTAGATCGCCTCGTGCAGAATTTCGTCGGCCTGGGCCATGAAGGCTTTCGCGTCGGCGCCGACGGGCTGGCTGAAATTGAAGTGGATATTGCCGTCGCCCATATGGCCGAAGGGCACCGGGCGGATGCCGGGGACCAGACGTTCGGCGGCGGCGCTGCCTTCGGCGATGAGCTGGGGCACGGCGGCGATGGGCACGGATACATCGTGCTTGATCGAGGCGCCTTCCTTTGACTGCACCTCGCTCATCTGTTCGCGGAAGGCCCACATGCGGGTGCGGTCCCCAAGGGATTCGGCGAAGACGGCATTGTCGATCAGATTGTCGGCAAAGGCGGCCTCGATAGCCTCCATCAACGCACCGGGGGCGCCACCGGCCATGCGGCTGACTTCGATCAGGGCATACCAGGGGGAGGGACCGGCGCTGGGGTCGCGGTCGAGCATGCCATGGCGGAGCTGCATGTCGAGGCCGAGATGGGGGATGATCTCGAAGGCATTGAGCCGGCCGCCGATGCGCCCGCGCAGCAGCTGGAACAGGGTGAGGGCGGCCTCGGGGCCGGGGATGCTGATCAAGGCAGTTTCGTAGTCTTCCGGCTTGGGGAAGAGCTTGAGCGTGGCCGCGGTGATGATGCCCAGAGTGCCCTCGGCGCCGACCAGCAGATCCTTGAGGTCGTAGCCGGTATTGTCCTTCTTGAGGGAATTGAGGCCGCGATAGAGCCGGCCATCGGCGAGGACGGCCTCGACGCCCATGGTGAGCTCGCGGGCATTGCCATAGGCCAGCACATTGACGCCGCCGGCATTGGACGAGAGCAGGCCTCCGATGCGGGCGGAGCCCTGCGAGCCCAGCCAGAGCGGGAAGATCATGCCCTGGGCTTCGGCGGCCTTGTGGGCATTTTCGAGGATGACGCCGGCTTCCGCTGTCATGGTGCCGGCGGCGGTATCGATGGCACGGATATGGTCGAGCCTGGCGAGGCTGACGATGACTTCGTCGCCGCGCAGGGGCACCTGGGCGCCCACCAGCCCGGTATTGCCGCCCTGCGGGATGATGCCGACGCCGTTCTCATTGGCCCAGCGCAGGATGGACTGCACCTGTTCTATCGAGGCGGGCAGGGTTACGGCGGCGGCTTGCTGGTGGAAGCGCTTGCGTGGTTCGTTGAGATAGGGGGCCATTCGCCCGGCTTCGCCGATGACCGCATTGGCGCCGATGAGCGCGGTGAGCTGGACAATGGTGTCGGCGGCGGAAAGTGTCATGGCGGAACCGGACTTGGCGTCATGCTGGTGGCGAACTGATCCACCATGTGCCACAACCAGCGCAGCGACTCCACTAGCCTTAGGACGCGCCGGCTCAGCGGCGCGGGAATATCATGACAGCCCTGGTCTGGCCGGAAATCTACTTTGTCCGGCATGGTGAAACCCCCTGGAATGCCGAACGCCGCTATCAGGGGCGCAAGGATATTCCGCTCAACGACAAGGGCCGCGGCCAGGCCAACCAGAACGGCAGGACGCTGGCGGCTTTGTTCGCGGCGCGCGGGCTCGATCCCAACGCCTTCGAATGGCACGCTTCGCCTTTGGGCCGCACGCGCGAGACCATGGAAAGGGTACGCGCCGGATTCAATGCGCACCTGCCCGAGGTCAAGTACGACGTGCGGCTGATGGAGATTTCCTTCGGCGTGCTGGAAGGGGAGCTGTTCGAGCAGCTTCCGGCCAATATGGCTATCGCCCCGGGCGAGCGCACCGAGGATTATTGGGATTACCGGCCCGAGAATGGCGAGAACTATCGCGATGTCGAGGCGCGGCTGGCCGAGTTTGCCAGTGTGCTCAAGGGACCCTCGGTGGTGGTGGCGCATGGCGGCATCGCGCGCACCCTGCGGGTGCTGATCGAGCATGCGCCGATCGTCGAGGTCATCAACTGGGCGCCGCCGCAGGACGCCGTGATGCATTTCACGCCGGGGCGGATGGAGCTGCTGCGGGGGTGATGTTGTTGCGGGTGCAGTTCGGGCTTATGTTATGTGCCTGAAGCCGATGGAGGCGCCCGTGAACGAGATTATTACGCGCATAGTCCGCGAGGGAGACCGACACGTCGTCGAAATCCCGAAGGAGTTCGGGCCTGCCAATGCCGAAGTGACCATCCGGAAAGATGGCGATACCCTTGTCATCAAGGCCAAGGTCGAAAAGGGGCTAACCTTGCGAGAGGCGCTTGATGCCTTGGAGCCGCTTACCGAGGAAGAATGGCCCGACATCACCGACGATGACCTGGGACCGCTACGGGATGTGAAACTTTGAGTCTGGCCAAGGCCATGCTCGATACCAACATCGTGTCGGCAATCATTCGCAACCCCGGTAGCGGTCCGGTCTATGACCGCCTGGTCGCTTTCGGCGGCGCCGGCCGACCAATACTACGGTCAGTTGCGATCCCATCTGGAGAGCATGGGCACGCCAATAGGACCAAACGACCTCTTCATCGCCGCTCATGCCCTCGCCCTCGATCTCACCCTCATCACCGACAATATCCGTGAGCTTTCCCGCGTGCCCAATCTGCGGGTCGAGAACTGGCTCGGTTGACCTGGGGCGTCCACTGCACCTAGAAGGCCGGCACGCAGCGCGGGAAGAATCGATGACACCCCTGGATTGGCCGGATTTCTATTTTGCCCGGCATGGCGAGACCGACTGGAATCGCGAGCGGCGCTATCAGGGCACCAAGGATATTCCCCTCAACGACACGGGCCGCATGCAGGCCGATGCCAGCGGCGTGCTGCTGCGCGAACTGCTGGAACGGGACAATGTCGATCCGCTGTCGCTGCGCTGGTTCGCATCGCCCCTGGGCCGGGCGGCCGAGACCATGGAGCGCATGCGGGACGCCTTCGACATGGAACTGCCGCCGGTGGTGCTCGATCCGCGGCTGCTCGAAATCTCGTTCGGCACGCATGAAGGGCGGCTCCATTCCGAATCGCGCGCGAACAGGCACTGGCGGGTGAGTATGACCGCTGGCATTACCGGCCCGAGCAGGGCGAGAGCTACGATGACGTGGCGGTGCGCTTGCTCGATTTCGCCCGCGAATTGACCCAGCATGCAGTGGTCGTGGCCCATGGCGGCGTGCTGCGGGTGTTGCGCCATCTCGTCGAAGGCGTGGAGCGCGACCAGGTGGTGAGCTGGCCGCCGCCGCAAGGCGCCGTCGCCCATTTCGTGCGGGGCCGCATGACGCTCTATTCGGCGACCAACACCTGGGACAGCGTGGGTTGATTGACCTTGTCGCGCGTGGCTCCTAGAAAGCCTCGACCCAAGGGGCTGCACCATGTCGTTCAATACATCAGGACATCTCTTCCGCTTCACCACCTGGGGCGAAAGCCATGGGCCGGCGCTTGGCGTTGTGGTCGATGGGTGTCCGCCGGGCCTGAGCCTGACGTCCGAGATGATCCAGCGCGACCTGGACCGCCGCAAGCCGGGGCAGTCCAAGTATACGACGCAACGGCGCGAGGCCGATGAGGTGAAAATCCTCTCCGGCGTGTTCGAGGACGAGCGCACCGACGGGCCGCGCACGACCGGCACGCCGATTTCGCTTGTTATCGAGAATACCGACCAGCGCTCCAAGGATTATGCGGAAATCCGCGACAAATACCGGCCCGGCCACGCCGACTATACCTATGACCAGAAATACGGCATCCGCGACTATCGCGGCGGTGGCCGCACCTCGGCGCGCGAGACTGCGGCGCGGGTGGCGGCCGGTGCAGTGGCGCGGCAGGTGCTGGCGGGAATTTCCATCCGCGCCAGTCTCGTTCAGGTCGGTCCGCACAAGATCGACTACAACAATTTCGATTGGGATCAGGTGGACCAGAACCCGTTCTTCTGTGCCGATGCCAAGGCAGCGGCGCTATGGGCCGACTATCTCGACGGCATCCGCAAGGAAGGCAATTCGGTGGGTGCCGTCATCGAGGTGGTGGCCGAGCATGTGCCGGCCGGCTGGGGCGCGCCGATCTATGGCAAGCTGAGCGCCGACCTCGCCGCGGCGATGATGAGCATCAATGCGGTCAAGGCAGTGGAAATCGGCGCCGGCTTCGAGGCGGCCAGCCTGACCGGCATCGAGAATGCCGACCAGATGCGCTCCGGGGAAGAGCGGCCCTATTTCCTCTCCAACCATGCCGGCGGCATATTGGGCGGGATTTCCAATGGCGACCCCATTGTGTGCCGCTTTGCGGTGAAGCCGACCTCGTCCATCCTGACGCCGCGGCAGACGGTGACGACGGGCAATGAGGACACCGATATCGTGACCAAGGGGCGGCACGACCCTTGCGTGGGCATCCGCGCCGTGCCGGTGGGCGAGGCGATGATGGCGCTGGTGCTGGCCGACCATGCGCTGCGCCATCGCGGGCAGACCGGGCGGGATGGCGCTGTGGGGTTTGAGCGGAACTGAGATCAGGACTACCCGCTGATGCGGTGTCATCCCGGCGAAGGCCGGGATCCATCTTGGGGTTTTCCAGCCCTCGCAGTGCGTCATGTCATCTTAGGATGGATTCCGGCCTTCGCCGGAATGACATCGCGTTTTTGGTTATTGGCGCCCGAACACCAATACCGTTTCCACATTGCCGTCGCCGCCGGCAATGGGCGAGGTCACCGATAGCCGGTGCCGGAACCCCTGTGCGGTGACGAAGGCGATGACTTCGACGAGTGCGGCGGCGATTGCGGTTTCGTCGGTCACGATGCCGCCCTTGCCGATATTCTGCCGGCCGACCTCGAATTGCGGCTTGAACAGGATCACCGCGTCGGCCGCGGGCGCGCAGAGCGCCAGCGGCGCGGCGAGAACCTTGGTGACCGAGACGAAGCTGATGTCGGAGACCAAGAGGTCGATGGGCTCGGGGATCGTCTCGCGGGTCAGCTCGCGCGCGTTGACGCCTTCCATGCTGACGACGCGGTCGCTGCCCCGGAGGCGGCTATGCAACTGGTCGTGGCCGACATCGACGGCGTAGATGCGGGCAGCGCCGCGCTCCATCAGAACCTGGGTGAAGCCGCCGGTCGAGGCGCCGACATCGAGGCAGGTCTGGCCCGATGGGTCGATGCTACCGGCTTCGAGTCCGGCCACCAGCTTGAGGGCGGCGCGCGAGACGTAGTTGGCGGCGGGATCGCTGAGCGCCAGCTTGTCGGCCGCGCCGACCATCTGGTTGGGCTTGTGGGCGGTGACGCCGTTGATGGTGACGGTGCCGCGCAGGATGGCGTCGCGGGCCCGGGCCCGGCTGGGCACCAGGCTCCGCTGTTCGAGGGCGAGATCGATGCGGATGCGCTCGCTCATCCCTCGACCAGGCGCTTGACCTTGGCGATGGCGGTATCGGTGGCTTCCTCGTAGGCGACGGTGCCGTCAAAAGTGCCGTCGGCGTCAATGAGGAAGGTCAGGGCGGTGTGATCGACGAGATAATAGGGATCGTCCTCGGCATAGCCTTCGGCCTTTTCCCCGACCACGCCAAAGGCGGCCTTGATCGCGTCGGTCTGCGTTTCGTTGCCGACCAGCCCGATGATCGACGGATCGAAGCCCTCGACATAGCCCTTGACCGTGTCGAGCGTGTCGCGGGCCGGATCGACGGTGACGAAGATGATGCGAAGCTGCTCGGGCGTCAGGCCGAGCGCGGCACGCCAGGCCGTGGTTTCGGCCAGGGTGGTGGGGCAGACATCGGGGCAGAACGTATAGCCGAAGAAGATGAGGCTCGGCACGCCCTTGAGGCTATCCTGCGTGAAGCTGCCGCCCTTGGTCGAGGCCAGCTCGAACGTCTGCCCGGTGACGCCGAGCGGGCGGGCAGGGGGGCGGAACAGGTAGAGCGCGGTGGCGCCGATGGCCACCACGGCAACCAGCGCCCAGAGCACGATGCGGAAATTGCGGAGGGATTTGGGACTGGTCATGTTGCCTCGGTGGCACGCCCTCATGGTGAGGTGGGAGCGCAGCGACCCTCGAACCACGAGGGCGTGGCAGAGTCTACGCGTCCAGCGGTTCGGTGCCAGTGGGCTTTCCGTCGCGGGAGAGGGTGATCTTTTCGATGCGGGCTTCTGCGGCCTGAAGCAGGGTTTCGCAATGCTTCTTGAGGGCTTCGCCGCGCTCATAGATGGCGATGGATTCGGCCAGCGGCGCGCGGCCCGATTCGAGCTTGCCGACGATTTCCTCGAGCTGGGCCAGGGCGGCCTCGAAGCTCAGCGTCTTGACGTCTTCATTGTCGGCCATCGTACTCATTCCTGGTCAGCAAGGCGCCCGGTGGCGCCATCCATCAGCATGGCGACATGGTGCGAAGCACCCCCCGCCAGGCCCTTGAGGTCATAGCCACCTTCGAGCAGCGACACAATGCGGTTGCCGCAGCACCTCGCGGCGGCATCCATCAACTTTCCCGTGAGCCAGCCATAGTCGCCCGATTGCCAATTGAGCTGGGCCAGCGGGTCGCGCTCATGGGCATCGAAACCCGCCGAAATGAGGATGAGATCGGGGGCGAAATCGAGGAGGGCGGGGATGATGCGAGCCTCGTAGGCTTCGCGCATGCTCTCGCCATCGGTATTGGGCGCGAGGGGGGTGTTGGCGATATTGCCGACGCCGGTCTCGCTGGCCTTGCCGGTGCCGGGATAGAGCGGCATCTGGTGGCTGGAGGCGTAGAAGACGGTGGGGTCGGCCTTGAAAATGTCCTGCGTGCCATTGCCGTGATGCACGTCGAAATCGACGATGGCGACGCGCTCGGCGCCATATTTGCGCTGCGCCTCGCGCGCGGTGATGGCCACGGTATTGATGAGGCAGAAGCCCATCGGCGTGGCGATTTCGGCGTGATGGCCGGGCGGGCGGATGGCGCAGAAGGCATTGTCGGCCTCGCCCAGCAGCACGGCATCGAGTGCCGCCAATGCGCCGCCCAGCCCGGTGGCGGCGGCGGCGAGCGAATTGGCGGAAATGAAGGTATCGGCGTCGAGCTGGCCGATGCCCTCGGCGGGGCGGCCGCTGCGCAGATGGGCGAGATAGTGGGAATCGTGGACCAACTCGGCCAGCATCAGGTCGCCCGATGGCGCGTTGCGGCGCAGGAGCTTGTCGAAGCGCGGACTTTTGAGGGCATCCTCGACCGCGCGGATGCGGTCGGCGCGCTCGGGGTGACCCTGCGGCGTGACATGGTCGGCAAAGTTCGGTTGGCTGACAAGCAGCGTGGTCACCGGGCTCACGTCTCCTGATTCGTCCCCTTCGTCTTGACGCGCGAGGGCGGCATTGTCAAACAACGGCCATGACCGAACCCGCCGCCGACCCCAAAACCGTGGCCGAGGCCGCCGCCCTGCTGCGCGCGGGCCGGCTCTGCGCTTTTCCCACCGAGACCGTCTATGGGCTGGGGGCGGATGCGACCGACGCCGATGCGGTGCTGTCGATCTATGAGACCAAGGGGCGGCCGCGCTTCAATCCCCTGATCGTCCATTGCGCCGGGCTTGATATGGCCCGGACGCTGGCGGTGTTTTCGCCGCTGGCGCTGAAGGTGGCGAGCCTGTGGCCGGGCAGCCTGACGCTGGTATTGCCGGCGAAACCGGGCAATGGGCTGGCCGATGTGGTTATGGCGGGGCTCGATAGCGTGGCGATCCGGATTCCCGACCATGCCCTGGCGCTGGAGCTGATCGCGGCCGTGGGGCGGCCACTGGCGGCGCCATCGGCCAATCCGTCGGGGCGGCTGTCGCCGACGACGGCCGCGCAGGTGCGGCGGGGATTTGGCGGCATTGTGCCAGTGCTCGATGGCGGCCCATGCCGGGCGGGGGTGGAATCCACCATCGTCCGGGTCGAGGGGGATCGGCTGGTGCAATTGCGCGCCGGGGCGGTGGCGCGGGAGGAAATCGAGCGAAAGCTGGGTGTGACCGTCGCGGTGGCGGAGAAGGACGCGGCGGTGGCGGCGCCGGGCATGCTGGCGAGCCACTATGCGCCCAATGCGCTGCTGCGGCTCGATGCCGAACCGCGCGAGGGTGAGGCATATCTGGCATTTGGCGAGGGGCCGGATTTTGGCGGGGTGACGCGGAACCTGTCACCGGCGGGAGATCTGCACGAGGCAGCGCGGAACCTGTTTGCGATGCTGCATGAGCTGGATGCGGCGGGGGTAGGGGTGATCGCGGTGGCGCCGATTCCGGAGACGGGATTGGGCGAGGCGATCAATGACCGGCTGGCACGGGCGGCGGCGCCGCGGGGGTAGGGCTGCTCTTACCTCTCCCCCAAAGGGAGAGGTAAGGAAGGCTAATCCCGAACCTTGTACGGCTTTTGATCCCGCATGAATCGGGCCAAAGCTTCCAAATCCGGATCGCCGCCGGGGGGCAGGACGACCCGTAGGTTCACATACAAGTCGCCACCGCCATGGAGGCCCTTGCCCTTGAGGCGGAGGGCCTTTGATGTATCGACGCCGGGGGGCAGGTTGAGTTCGACCGAACCGTCCAGCGTGGGCACGCGGACCTTGGCGCCGAGCACGGCTTCGTAGAGCGTCAGCGCGACATCGGTGCGCAGGTCGGCGCCGTCGCGGCGGAACTGCTTGGATTTCTCGAAACGCACGGTAACCAGCGCGTCGCCGGGCTCGCCCAGGCCGGGCGAGCCCTGGCCCTTGAGGCGAATCTGCTGGCCTTCCTCGACCTTTTCGGGAAGCTTGACCGACAGCACCTTGCCCGAAGGCATGCGCACCGGGACCGCGGCGGCCTTGTGGGCATCTTCCAGCGACACGGCAGCGGTGACGACGATATCCTCGCCCTTCATGCTGCGGCCGCCACCGGCCGTCGCGCCGGCAAAGGGGTCCCACTGGGCGCCGCCGGTAGGGCCGCGGCCATTGCCCATGCCGCCGCGCGGCTGGCCACCGAAGCCGCTCATGAATTCCTTGAGAATGTCCTCGGCCGAAAAGCCTGCGCCGGCCCCGCCACTGCGGGCGCCACGCGCGCCGCCGCCGCCGGGACTGAAGCCGGCGAATTTGGGGTTGCCGTCGGCGTCGATCTCGCCGCGATCGAACTGGGCCCGCTTGCCGGCATCGGTCAGCAGGTCATAGGCATTGGTCGCCTCGGCAAATTTGCCGTGCGCCGAGGGATCGTCCGGGTTCTGGTCGGGGTGATACTTCTTGGCCAGCTTGCGATAGGCGGACTTGATGTCCTTCTCGCTCGCCGATCTTTGCACCCCAAGCACGGTATAGGGATCGCGCATTTGGTCCGTTCAATGTCGAGGGCGTTGCTTCGCCCAAGGTTCAAGTCCTATATGGCCACCGCCCCCGGTAATGTCCAGTTATGCGCGACGAAGGGATGATTCCACCATGCTCCAGACGCTGACCGAGCGCCTGTTCGACGACAGCGACCGTGCCGACCTCGATCCCTTTGCCGTGTTCGAGGAGTGGTTCGCCTTGGCCAAAGAGGCCGAGGCCAACGATCCCCATGCCATGGCCTTGGCCAGCGTCGATGGCGATGGACTGCCCGATGTGCGCATGGTGCTGCTCAACGCGCGGGATGCGCGGGGGTTCTGTTTTTTTACCAATTTCGAGAGCGAGAAGGGCAAGCAACTGCTGGCCCAGCCCAAGGCGGCCATGGTGATGCACTGGAAGTCGCTGCGGCGGCAGGTGCGGATGCGCGGCCCGGTGGAGGTGGTGACGCCACAGGAGGCGGACGCCTATTTCGCCTCGCGGGCCAAGGGCAGCCAGATCGCCTCGTCGGCCTCCGAGCAGTCCCGGCCGGTTTCGAGCCGCGCGGCCTTGTTGACGCGGGTGGCCGAGATCAGCGCCGAAATCGGCGAAAACCCGGTGGTGCGGCCAATGCACTGGTCGGGGTTCCGGCTGGTGCCCGACAGTATCGAATTCTGGAAGGATGGGGAGTTCCGGTTGCATGACCGGGTAAGGTTCACCCGCGCGAGTGGCGGCTGGAGGAGCGAAAGGCTCTATCCTTAGGGGATGCGCACAATGTTGCCGCATCCACGGAGCTTCCCTTCTCCCCTTGAGGGAGAAGGTGCCTCCCCGGGGTTTGTTCCACAAGCACCGGACTTGCGGAGAGAACCCCTCACCCGCAATTTCCTCTGAACGAGGAAATTGCCCCCTCTCCCTCAAGGGGCGAGGGGGAACTCCACTCTTGGTGCGCATTGTCGGGACAAGCACGCACCTTCCCAATCTCCACCACCTCGCCTAAAACCCTCCCGTGGCTTGAGGGTGGATCATGGTCTGGGGGCAGGAGCGGCCGGTGCCGGTCAAGTTTACCGGAAAGCGGGGAGAGCTGGCGGCCATGCTGCTGCGCGGCTATGTGCTGCTCATTCCCACCATCGGGCTCTATCGGTTCTGGCTGACGACGTGGAAGCGGCGGTTCTATTGGGCCAATACCGAGATCGATGGCGATCCGCTGGAATATACCGGCAATGCCATCCAACTGCTGCTCGGCTTCCTGATGGCGCTGGCGGTGTTCGTGCCGCTTTACGGGCTGTTCTTCTATCTCTCCACGCAATCGTCCGAAGCGGCCATTGTCGGCTATTCGGGTGTCGCGGTGCTGGTCTGGTTCCTCATGGGCTATGCCATCTACCGGGCGCGGGACTTCCGGCTGTCGCGGACCCTGTGGCGCGGCATACGCTGCGATCAGGGCGGCAGCGCCTGGGGCTATGCCATCAGGCGCTTCTTCTGGTCGCTGCTGGTACTGGCGACGGCGGGGCTGGCCTATCCGTTCATGGCGGCAAACCTGTGGGCCTATCGCTACCGCCATAGCTGGTATGGCGACCGGCAATTCGGCTTTACGGGCAGTTGGAGGCAGCTCGCGCGCCCGTTCTATGTGTCCTATGTCGCCATCGCGCTGATCGCTGCGGCGGGATTGGGCACGGGCTGGGCCATGGGCGGGGTGCCAGTGAGCGGCGTGCCCAGCGTCGGGGGCGTCGTGGTGATGGTCATCGCCGTCGCGCTGATTGGCCTGCTGGTGCTCTATTACCAGTCGCGCGAGATCAGCCGCATGTTCTCTTCGGTGCGGCTGGGACAGGCAGCGCTTGCCGTTTCGGTGCGGGCGCGGAGTCTGGTCGGGCAATATGTGCTGTTCGGGCTCGCCTTGGCCGGGAGTTACGTCGTGCTGGCGATTGGCGGGCTGGTCGTGCTGGGCTCGGTGGCGAGCGGGGCGTTTGCGGGGGGTGAATTCGATCTGCAGGTGTTCATGCAGAACCTGCAGGGGAGCTTCAGCGTGCTGCTTGCCATTGTCTTCGGCTATCTGCTGCTGCTGGGCGCTTTCAGCCTGATGGTGGAACTGTTCCTGGGGCTGGGTTTCTGGAAACTGGTGGCGCAAGGCGCCAGCATCACCGGGCTCGACAGCCTGCGTGACGTCAAGGCGCGGGGCGAGGATGCCCGCCTTGGCGGCGAGGGCCTGGCCGATGCGCTCAATGTCGGAGCCTATTGATGAGCGAGAGCATCGCGGCGCGCTTTCACGATGGGCTGACGGCAGAGGTTCACCTCGTGGGGCTCATCCACGAGGCCGGGGCGCTGGTGATCCGCGCCGGGGATGGCGCCGAGCTGGGGCGCTGGGCGACGGCCGATCTCTTTGCCATGCACGGCCGGAAGGACGAATTGCGGCTGGGCGCCAATGGACAGCCGACCGGTGCCCGCGTGGTGGTCAAGGGGCGCGAGGATGTGGCGCGGGTGCTGGCGACCTTGCCGGTGCTGCATCAGAAGCGGCGGCAGCAGGCCGGGCGGGAAATCCGCATCGCGGTGACCGCCACCGTGGCGCTGGCGGCAGTGATCCTCGCCTATCTCTACGGCGTGCCGCTGCTGGCCGGCCGCATTACCGCACTGGTGCCGCCCGACTGGGAACGGAGCCTGGGCGAGACCGTGGCGCGGCAGATGCAGGCCAGCCTCGGCGACGAGAGCGGTTTCCAGGTTTGCGACAGCAACCCCGATAGCCTCGCCAACCGGGCTATCGCGCGGTTCGGGGCGGCGGCGCTGGAGGGGTCGGGATCGCCATTCGAGCTCGATATCCGGGTGGTCAAGTCCGACATTCCCAATGCCTTCGCGCTGCCGGGCGGGCAGGTCTTCTTCTTTTCGGCGCTGCTGGACCAGGCCGAGACGCAGGATGAGTTTGCCGGCGTGCTGGCCCATGAGGTGGGCCATGTGGCGCACCGGCACGGCATGGAACAGCTGATTTCCACGGCCGGCACCGGCGCGCTGATCGGCTTCATCCTCGGCGACATGACGGGCATTTCGGTGGCGGCGGGCCTGGGCGCGACCATCATCGACGCCCGCTTCTCGCGCGATGCCGAGCGGCAGGCCGATGCCTTTGCCGGCCATGTGGCCGAACGCATGGATTTCAACCCGGCCGGGCTGGCCGACCTCATCAACCGGGTCGGGGCGGACGATGAATTCGCCCGCGCGCTGGCTTTGCTCAGCACGCATCCGCTGACCGATGACCGCAAGGCGGCGCTGGAGATACTGAGCCAGCAGCGGCCGGCCGGGCTGGAGCCGCCGTTCACATCGGCGGAATGGAACGCCATCCGCGCCATGTGCGGCGCGCCCGATCCCAAGACCAAGCGCAAATGATCGCTGGCCGGGGAAATCTTCAAATTCGCGCAATACCTTGCGGGTAATCTCGCGGCGCATGTGAAGGGGCGGCATTGCGCATACTGATCCGAACATCGAAATGGGCAATTGTGGCGCGCCGGCTGGGCAGCGTCGCGGTGCCGCTCGTCATCATTTCGGTGCTGCTGCACTGGTTCCGGCTGATCACCAGCGACCTGTTCCTGGTGGCGGCGCTGGCAGCAGGCCTGGTGGCCCTGCTGGCGGTGTTGGCCGCGCTGGTCGCGCTGGCGCGGCTATGGCAGACCGGCGACCAGGGCTGGGGCAGGGCGCTGGCCGGGCTGCTGTTCGGCACGCTGAGCCTGTTGCCCTTTGCCTGGTACGGCAGCCTGATGCTGACCTATCCACCGGTGACGGACATTTCCACGACCGATCGGGCACTACTGCCGCTGGTCTTCGAGCCGGGCATGCAGGCCATGCCGGCGCCCAAAATGCTTTCGGCCGAGGAGATGGCGGCGGTGTTTCCCAATGTCGAAACGCGCACCTATCCGTTGGGCCTGGTGCCGACCTTCGGCCTGGTGCGAGGGCTGGTGGCCGCCAATGGCTGGGACATCCGCCTGTTGCGAGAGCCGACCGCCGGGTTCGATCCGGGACAGGTCAATGCCCAGATCGTGACCTTGCCGGGCTGGCGCGAGGAAGTGGTGATCCGCGTGACCGGCAACCTTACATCGTCGGTGGTCGATATGCGTTCGGCTTCGCTCAATGCGCTGCATGACTTCGGCGCCAACGGCACGCGCATCGAGGACTTCCTCGGGGCGCTGGACGATGCGGTGACGGGGCTGCTGCGCGACAATCCCAATGCGAACATGCCGCTGGAGGCGGGGACGGAGGAGACGGAACAGGCGGTGGAGTAGCGTCTCAACAATCGCCGGACCGTCCTCGGGCTTGACCCGAGGACCATTGGCCGCTTGTGCCGTGTTGAGGACGGCCCTCGGGTCAAGCCCGAGGGCGGTCCGGCGGGTGGGGTTGTATGAGCGAAGGCCCCCTCACCCGGCGCTACGCGCCGACCTCTCCCCCGAAGGGAGAGGTGAAGAAGATATCCGCATCCCCAGCGGCCCCCGCGACACCCTCAGTTCTCCAAGCCCCTCCAGATATTCGACATGGGCCGTGATGGTCAGGCGGGCGGCGCGGCGGACCGGCAAGGGCTGGGCGGGATAGATTGCCGCCACGATCGCCGAAACGGTGCGGGCGCCGGCGCGGACGGCGGCGACCACCTGTTCGTTGCGCATCTGGCGGTGGGCCCGAAGAGCGGTCGCATAGGCAGGCCCATCGGCGATGGGGCCGCCATGGGCGGGGACATATTGGCAGCAGGGCAGGGCGATGACCTTGTCGAGCGAGGCCAGATAGTCTGCCATCGAGCCGTCGGGGACCGAGACCAGCGTCGAATTCCAGCCCATGACATGGTCGCCGCTGAGCAGGATATCGCCAATGCCGAAGGCCAGGTGATTGGCACAGTGGCCCGGCGTGGTGTGGACGGTGACGGGCAGGTCGCCCGCGGTGATGGCTTCACCGTCGACCAGCGTACGGTCTGGCACCAGATCCCAATCGCAGGACTTGCGGATGGGATTGCGCTCGAATCGGCGCAGCGGGCGCGACAAGCGATGCGGGCCGCCGAACCAGAGCGGGGCGCCCAGGTCGCGCGCCAGCCGCGCAGCCGATGCGCTGTGGTCGCGGTGGGTATGCGAAAGGATGATGGCATCGACCGGCCGGCCGCCGATGGCATCGACCAGCGCGGCGAGATGAACCGGATCGTCGGGCCCCGGATCGACCAGCGCAAGCCGCTCATGGCCCAGCAGAAAACTGTTGGTGCCGGTGAAGGTATAGGCGCTCCCATTGGGCGCGGTAACGCGGGTAATGCCGGACGCAACGGGCACGGCGCGGCCGGTCTGGGGGTCGAAGTCCCTGTCGAAGGACAGGGCCGGAACGGGTGACGCCATTGCACTCACTTTGTCGAGAGACTAAAGAAGTCGTGATTTGAACGACAGCGCGGCCCGGGAGGGGACGCCGGTTCAGACAAGCATGGAAGGTATGAAATGGCCGTGACTTTGACCACGCCCAACACGCTGCTCGGCGTATTCCAGCCCAAGGGCGATACTGCCAAGCTGGCAGCCAATCTCGCAACGGTCGTGCTCGGCACGCTGCTCATCACCATCTGCGCCAAGATCAACGTACCGGTCTGGCCGGTTCCGGTGACGCTGCAGGGCTTTGCCATCGCGGCGCTGTCGGCGGCCTTCGGCCTGCGCATCGGCGTCGCCACGGTGGCGCTCTACCTGCTCGAAGGCGCCTTCGGCCTGCCGGTCTTCGCCGCCGGCGGGGGCCTGGTCTATCTCGTCGGCCCGACCGGCGGGTTCCTGCTCGGGTTCCTGGTGATGGCCGCCATCGTCGGCTATGCCGCCGACAGGGGCGCTTCGGGCAAGCCGCTGACCCTGTTTGCCGCCATGGTCGCCGCCGACGCCGTGCTGCTGGTGCTGGGCTTTGTCTGGCTGCTGGCCTTGTCCGGCAATGCCGGCTGGATCGACCAGAACAATGTGGTCGGCTCGGCCTATGCCGGCGCCATCCAGCCGTTCATCATCTGGGATATCCTCAAGATGGCCCTGGCCGCGCTGACTGTAACCGGCGCCTGGAACATCCTGGCCAAGCGCTAAACCTCTGTAAAAGACTGAAAAGGCCGGCCTCGCGCCGGCCTTTTGCTTGACATTTTACTGCTCAGTGAGCAACGGATGGGCGCATATTCTGGTGTCGCCGCAAGGCGGCTGGCTATTGGGCTGGGGGAACCATGATTGACGCACCGATGCGCACGGTGCTGATTGCCGACGCCAATGCCGACAGTCGCCGGCCGCTGCGAGACGCGCTGAGTGATGCAGGCTTTGCCGTTGTCGAGGTCGACGATGGCATGGAGGCCATCGAGACATTGGGCCGCGAGGCCTTCGACGTGGTGGTGACCGATCTGTGGATGCCGCGCGCCGACGGCATCGCGATCATCCAGTCCATGCGGGCCATATCGCCGGCAGCCGAGATATTCGTGGTCACCGGGGGCGGGCCGGGTCTCTCCATCGCCACGGCAGCGGCGCTGGCGCTGGTCTGGGGTGCCCGCAAGGTCTATGTGAAGCCGTTCGAGATGGGCGAGCTGATCGTCGATATCAGGGCACTGTTCGGCTCGCTAGCGCAGCACCGATAGCCGCCGGACGATGAGTTCGAGCGAGCGGGCAAAGCATTCCTGCTCGCTGGTCTCCAGCCCGCTGATGATGTCCTCGAGCGCCAAGGTCGGATCCTGGTCGAGCATAGCACGGCCCGCACCGGTCAGCTCGAGCAGCTCGGCGCGCCCCTTGGGCTGCTCCGCCGCCTTGGCCAGCAGGCCCTTCTGCACCAGCGTTCGCACCGTGCGGCTCACCGGGCCGTTGGCGAGGCCCTGGAAACGCGCCAGTTCGCTGGCGGTACGCTGGCTGATCGGCGCGCGGGAAAAATAGCGCAGGGCCGTCCATTGCGCTGGAAACAGATCGGCCGCGTAGCCGCGTGAATGCAGCATGCGGGCCGTCAGCTCCAGCAGTTCGGCGAGCGCAGATGTCGATAGGGACCGCAAAGCCAACTCCGCCGCAACGCTTTGGCCCCGACGCGCGTGCGCCTGGGCCAAGACTGATCGTGTCCATGCCCCCTATTCATACAAACCCTTTTACACGACGAACAACGCCACGTCACAGCATCGTTAAAAATGTTATTTGCTCACTGGGCTTTTATAGGGCGTACGGCCCCGCTCAGGCGGGTATCTGCAGCCTGGCCTTCAGGTGGTCGTGGAGGCGCTGGTCGCGCGACGCGGTCGGGCGCAGGACGCAGGTGGTGCAATATTCGCCGGCCGATTCCGCGGTCGTATAGTAGCGGCAACAGCCGCCCCGCGCCCGGAACCATTCGCAGCCCAGGACGCGCTCGGGATCGGTCTCGTCGCGCACCACGATCTCCACGAACCCGGTCTGCTTGTTGGCCAGTGGCGAGCCGGGGGCGTGGATGATGGCGGAGGCAGCCTGCATGGCGTCGGTCTCCCGGCCAACCCGCTTGCCGGCCGCCAGCCAGCCCGCCGCCAGGGCATCGGCCACCAGCCGCCACATGGCGCCGCGGCCCAGCCGGGTTTTGGCAAAGAGCGCTTCGATCAGTGGCGCATGGGCCGCTATGGCGAGGGCCCGGATATCGGCGGCATCGAGCGGCCGATGGCCGGCATCGGGATCGGCCAGCAGCCGCAGGGTGAAGCGCAGGGCATCGCCGCTCTCGCCGTCCTCCTCCCAGCGATACCACTGCGGCGCCGCGGCGATGGCGGCGGCGTCGATATCGGGCAGGCCGCCGGCCAGATGCAGGGCGCCCATGCCGCAGCCAAACGCCCAGCCGATATCCCCGATCAGGTAGGCGGCGCGGGTCTTGGCATCCATGCCCGTGGCGCCGTGGCCGACCTCGATCAGCCACGTGTCGATGACAGCGGGGGACAATGCGACAACCGGCTCATGTCCGACAGGTTCGACGCCGATCGACAGATGCAGGTTCTGTGCCGATTGCAACGGCGCCAGAAACTGCCGCAGCGGCAGGGCAGCGATGGCGTCTTTTGCCGTCACGATATATATGATCTCCCAAGTCAGGATTAGCTAGTTCCCGCTTCGGCAAATGTCAATCCGGCCATGCTGGCCGCACCATCTTGACGGGCGGCATCCGCCATGATTGATGCCGCCACCCGATGGAGCATTGCGCTCCACCTCCCTTTCTTCCCCGCGCAGAGGCCCCCACGGCAGGGCGCGATACAGCATTGGACGAATCCATGAAGGTCATCTTCGATACCGATCCGGGCATCGACGACGCCATGGCGCTGCTCTACCTGAGCAAGCTGCCCGAAATCGAACTGCTCGGCATCACCACCGTCGTCGGCAATGCCGATATCGCGACAACGACACGCAACGCGCTGTTCCTGCGTGAGCGCTTCCACATTGCCGCGCCGGTCATCCAGGGCGCAGGCCAGACGCTTGACGGCAAGGTCAAGCCCGAGCCGGTCATCGTGCACGGCCATAACGGGCTGGGTGACATCGATATTCCGGCAGTCGACGAGACGGGCCTGCAGCCGGGCACGGCATCGCAGTTCATCATCGATACGCTGCGCGCCCATCCAGGCGAGGTGACGATCATTGCCGTGGGGCGGATGACCAACCTGGCGCTCGCCTTGCGGCAGGACAAGGCCATTGCCGGCCTCACCAAACAGGTTGTGATCATGGGCGGGGCCTTCGGCTACGAAGGCCGCAGCGGCAATATTACCCCGGCGGCCGAGGCCAATATCTATGGCGACCCGGTTGCCGCCGACGAGGTTTTCACGGCCGAATGGCCCGTCGTGGTGGTGGGGCTCGATGTGACGCATGACATCATCCTCACAGAGGACTACCTCGCCGCTTTATCGGCCGAGGCCGGGGAGAATGGCGAGTTGCTGCGCCAGATGTCGGATCACTATGCGCGCTTCTACAAGGACGTCATGGGCCTTGCCGGCGTGGTCGGGCACGACCTGCTGGCCGTGACTTATGCGCTGCGTCCCGACTGGTTCGAAACACGCTCCGGCCCCATCTGCGTCGTTTGCGACGGCATCGCCGCCGGCCAGACCATCCAGATGCCGGCGGCCCGCAAGGGTGGACACCCCGACTGGGCCAACCGCCCGCCACACCTGATCTGCACCGCCGTCAACGCCGACGCCGTCCTGCGCCACTATCGCGAGACGGTAGCAGGGTAGGGGCGTGGCGCATTGCGGCGGGGTTGCCGTTGGCCCGTCTTCTCTGAACTGCTAGGCTGAAGGGCATACTGGATGCCGCCGCATCGACCGTTGCCGTTGGCCCGTCTTCTCTGAACTGCTAGGCTCCAGGCCGATTGCCGCCTCAACATGGGCTGGGTTGCCGTTGGCCCGTCTTCTCTGAACTGCTAGGCTAGCGACGGCTATCTGTCGATGCACTTCGGGGTTGCCGTTGGCCCGTCTTCTCTGAACTGCTAGGCTTTCGTCGGCTCGTGATCGACGCAAAGCACTCGTTGCCGTTGGCCCGTCTTCTCTGAACTGCTAGGCTGAAGGCGCCTATGTGAACCTCGATCTCAGCGTTGCCGTTGGCCCGTCTTCTCTGAACTGCTAGGCTTCACCGGCCACGAACTGCCGAAGCATTTCGGTTGCCGTTGGCCCGTCTTCTCTGAACTGCTAGGCTGCTGCCGGCATGGCGTAGAGTTCCATGGCCGTTGCCGTTGGCCCGTCTTCTCTGAACTGCTAGGCTGCTCGCCATGTCGGCCAAAAAGCTGATCGAGTTGCCGTTGGCCCGTCTTCTCTGAACTGCTAGGCTTAAGACGGTTGTTGCTGCACTGGTTAAGTCGTTGCCGTTGGCCCGTCTTCTCTGAACTGCTAGGCTCCATCAAGCCAATGGGCGCTTGGGCGCTCAGTTGCCGTTGGCCCGTCTTCTCTGAACTGCTAGGCTAGCCATAGGACCGGATCGCGGCCGCGTCATGTTGCCGTTGGCCCGTCTTCTCTGAACTGCTAGGCTCCATGAACGGACGCGGATAAAGCGGTCTTCGTTGCCGTTGGCCCGTCTTCTCTGAACTGCTAGGCTCCTTGCGGTTCTCGTGCACCCAGAGAGCGTGTTGCCGTTGGCCCGTCTTCTCTGAACTGCTAGGCTATACATCCGCACTGAAAGCGTCGATATCGAGTTGCCGTTGGCCCGTCTTCTCTGAACTGCTAGGCTACTAACCCCCATCCCCAAGCAGAAGGCATAGGTTGCCGTTGGCCCGTCTTCTCTGAACTGCTAGGCTCATGATCCGCGCGAATGACAACTTGCCTGAGTTGCCGTTGGCCCGTCTTCTCTGAACTGCTAGGCTGGCCGCTTCCCAGATCGTGGCGCCACACCAGTTGCCGTTGGCCCGTCTTCTCTGAACTGCTAGGCTTGGTGACGGGTGACCGCGTTCTGGTCAAGGGTTGCCGTTGGCCCGTCTTCTCTGAACTGCTAGGCTGTAGGAGGTGGTTGGTCCCACGCTCACTCTGTTGCCGTTGGCCCGTCTTCTCTGAACTGCTAGGCTCGCGCACACAACATCCTCAATGCAGCGGTCGTTGCCGTTGGCCCGTCTTCTCTGAACTGCTAGGCTTGATGTTGCCTTTGTACTCCCGGCCCCAGTGTTGCCGTTGGCCCGTCTTCTCTGAACTGCTAGGCTCTTTTCGCTCATGGGCTGATCGGCTTCCCGGTTGCCGTTGGCCCGTCTTCTCTGAACTGCTAGGCTTAGCGCCTGACATGGCTCGATCCATTGAGCGGTTGCCGTTGGCCCGTCTTCTCTGAACTGCTAGGCTCGATGTTGGCCGAAATCTCTGTAAACACAGGAGATTTCGGTCACTTCGGCGTCTGGAAATTGGCGGCTGGACTTAGAAAAGTGCCATCTGGTCCGGATTTTTTCTCGCTGGGCGGCGGCCTTGATCCGAGAATCGCACGATGTTCTCATACTGCCGGTCGGTGAACTGGAAGATGTAGACATTGCCAAACTCCGGCAGCTTTGCACCGATCTTGCGGACGTAGGAGTCGAACTGCTCCTTGCCGTTGCAGAAGCGAAGATAGTTGGAAAGCTGGCTCATTTCAAAGCCAAGATCGAGCAGGTCGTGGCGGAATCGGTTGGCGGCCTTGCGCTGGGCCGGTGTCTCGACAGGCAGATCGAAGGTTACCAGCATCCACATGAATCGGTATCCGCTGAGGTGGGAAGGTTCGGCATTGGCCCTAAGTTCCCGCCGGGTCATCGAGGGCCTCCTCGCGCCGCTCAGCGAAGACAAGCCCGGCGGGCAAAGCGAGTCGGGCTTCGCCGGATTCGAAGCTGGTTGCCACCGAATGGACAAAGCGCTGCACGTGGACCGCAAGCGGCGAGACGATGTCGCCACTAGTCAGATCGAGCGTGGAAATGGCTGCCAGTTGCCGCTTGGTGTCTGGGTTGACCTCGGTGGCGCCTTCGGTGGCAAGGCGCCGAACCAATTCGTCGACGAGCGGGCGGTAGGGCTCCATCAGGTCGTCGGACAGGGCGAAAGCATTGGCGCGATTGGAATGAAAAACGCTGATGGTGGGGTGCAGCCCCGCTGCACAGATGGCGCGGGAGACGATCGCGCGTAATACCGCATAGCCGTAGTTGAGCAGGCCATTGAGGCCGGCTGCGTCTTGATCGCGCGAAAAGTCCGGGCCGAACAGGGCCTTCCAGTATCGCCGCGCCGCCTGCGCCTCCACATTGTCGGGATCGCCGGAACGAACCTTGCGGGCGAGCATGTCGAAAGCGCCGGCTTCGACGCCGCGGCGCATGAGAACGTCGCCCTGCATGCGGATTTTGCTGGCCACTATCCTGGCCCAAATCTGCTTGCCGAGCGGGCGGGTGGCCGCAATCTGGGCCCGCATGCGCGCCGCCTGCAGGTGATGCCCTTCCAGCGGCCAGACGCAGGCGACCGGCGCATGGTTGGTGCCGCATATGACCACCGGCACAGCGCGCTCGCTCAGCCGCGTGAAGACGCTATTGGACCAACTGGTGCCATGCGCATGCACAATCAATGCGCCAATATCGTCGAGTGCAATACGCCCGCGCTCCTCGCCGGCTTCGCTCACGGTCAAAAATCCGCGATGCACCGCCAGAAACAGGCCATCGGTTTCTATGTCGACTATCCGCTCCATGACGGCAACACTATGCCGCCGCTATTGAGCGCGAAATTTATTCCTTTATTTAGTGTTAACCGGCGTCGTTCTGCTTGCGCGCGTTGCGGCTCTCGCGGTCCTGCGGGCCTGGATCGAAGACACGTCCGGTCTCATCCACCCGTACCTGGCGGAGTTGTACATCCCGCATGGCGCCACCTGACTTGTAGAAATAGCGGAACCGGTCCTCTGGATCGGCATCCCGGCTCTTGAGCGCGCCGCCCTCCCGGTTACCGGCAAGCGCCATCTGTCCGCCGGCACTGAATTTCACGACCCGTCCGATGGTATAACCATCCTGGGGATGCTCATAGGCCACCATGTCGTTCTGGTGCAGGCTCAGCACCTTGCGGGCGGCGGGATTTTTGCTGCGGATTTCGGACTGCCAGTCGGGTCGATGGGCATTGAACATGCTCACCACCTCGTGGGTCCATTTGCCATTGGGCAATTCCCAGACGTCGTAGCGATAGTTGGCGTCGCCCTTGTAGCCCTTATAGGCCTTCCCGGCCTGGTCCTTTATGGCGATGACGCTGACCGGCTCGACCACGCGCACATGGCGGATGCCTTTATAGGGTCCGCTCTCGCTGAAGCGGGCGAGCGCGGCCGCCAGCTCGGCTTTGCCGGAAATGCCCGATATGGCGGCATAGAGCGCGTCGGCGAGCTGCCGATCGCGGATCGAGGGAATGTCTTTTTCGGTCAGGCTGGCGAACGGGACGCGGTGCACCATGATCGGCACGCCGTTCCGCGCTTCTCCGGTAAAGCCATAGGCGGTATCATTGTGCAACTGGCCGGCTGTCCGGCCCGGCTTACCTGGTTTGGGCAGCGAGCCGTGATCGGGCTTATGGCTGACCACGATGCGGTCGATGGCAGCCTTCACGTCGTCGTAAAAGCCCGGCCAGGGCGGCTCGATCTTGCCGATGGTTTCCTCGAGCGCCAGCGCCTCGCGCCCGCCTGCTACAGTCGCGATGCGCTGCAGCAGACGGCGGGTGGTCACCCCGACGACAATGGCGTCGATGGCGTGATGGCGGTGGTCGTTGCGATTTTTCTGATTGTGGTCGGAGATGATGGCGTTGAGGCCCCATTGCCGCCGCAACATCTCGGTCATCCTCCCCGGAATGACGCGGACATGGTTTCGGCGTGCGGGGCCGCCCCATTCGTCCGGTTCCTCGTCAGGATAAAGCGCGCCCAGATATTCATGCGCCAGGCGCGACAGATATTGGGTGTCGGTCAGCTGGCGGGCGAGAAAACTCTCATCGTCCTTGAATTTCTTCATCGCCTCGCGGCCGAAGCGCCAGGCCTTGTTGCGGGGCAGGCGCTCGGCCCGCGCCAGGATGTCGTCGTACCGATCATGCCATTGCGGCACCTCGGCAGGGGCGTGATTGCCCTTTTGCCTGTTGCATTCGACATGGCAGACGATGCGGTTGGCCTGGCTGTCATCGAGGGTTTTCGACCAGGGCAGGATGTGGTCGATATCGACCTGGTTGGAAAGCAGCGTGCCGATGCCGATCGCCTTGCCGCAATAGATGCATTCTCGGTTTTCGGGCTGCTTGAGGTTGAGATCTTCCCATAGCTTGAGCAGGACGCGGTTGTAGCCGTTGTTCGCGTGGCCAAGTTCCTCCAGCTTCTTTCCTCGTGCTTCCGCGGCCTTGGTGTTCCGCGCGATCTCCCGGTTTTTCTCGGCCTTCTGTTCCTCGTTGAGCTTGAGGTCGCGCGCCAGTTCCAGCGCGATCTGTTCGGGCCGGCCGTGGCGGCGCATCAGCACGTTGACGATGCGCTTGAGCTGGTTGAGCCCGATATGGACGGTGGGATTGGTCAGGCGACCCTTTTGCACGTCATAGGGGTCGGCGGGCTTGCCGGTGCCCGGCGGAATGCGCCGGCCCAGAACCTCCTGATAGGGTGGAAGCTCGCGCGCATCGGTCACGGCGCGCTGCAGGGCGGGGTTGTCGCCCCAGATATTATCCATGGCCTGCCGCTCGGTCAGCACCACGTCGCGCCCGGCATCGTCCTTGACGGTACCGTTTCTCAGCTCATCAAGCATGTCCCGCAGCGCCGTCTCACCCAGGCGGCCGTAGCCGGTCGGGAGTTTCGCGGCGGCAATGGCATCGATCCGGTCGGCGGCAAAGCCATAGCGCTCTTCGAGCCATGCCTTGACCTCCAGCGGGTCTTCGGTGTCGAGCAGCATCGCGACCACCGCCCAGCGCTCGGCCAGCGGCATGCCGATCCAGGCCTGGCCGAAGCGGTCCTTGTGGCTCATTTCGGCCGCGACCTCGTCGCCCTTGAGCTTGTCGCGGGCGTCGCTCTCCTTGTTGAAGCGGGTTCCGGTGGGCGCCTTGATTGTCTTGCGCAGCGCGGTGAAAGCCGAGGAGCGCTGTGTGCGCAACTGGTTGAACAGCCTATCGCGCTGGTCAGGCGTCAGCTTTTCGCGCCGGTCGCCACGATGGACGACTTCCAGCTCATTGAGCTCCTTGATCAGCCGGAATTCCTGGAACAGGGGATGCGCCTTGGGCAGGCGATCCTCATCCGGGTGGAAACTGCATTTGCCGACTGTCGGCCGTTTGAGAGGGCGCTGGAAAAACATCACCCAATGCAGGTGGTCGCGCCGTTCCTCGGTCAGCAGTTCGGGATAGAAGGCGGCCTGTGCTTCCCATATCGCGGCGAATTCGCGCTCGAGAAAGCTGCGTTCGGGATAAAAGCCATAGCCGTCCTCTTCCTTGTCGTCCTCGCCGGGGACGCGCGACGGGCGCACGCGCACCCATTTGCCAGCGGCATGCTGCTTATGCAGGAACTCGCCGAGGGTTCGTGCTCCTGCTTCATCGAGTTTTCGGCCAAGGCGCGAAATAGCCGAGGCGATCTTGCCCTGGTCGTTATCGCGTTTGTCGGTCTTGCGGTTGGATTTGAAGCCCCGCCGCTGGTTGAGGTGAAACAGCGCGCGCCCCAGTTGATAGAGCGGCAGTTTTTCGTCCAGCGCGCGGGCCCGCAGTGCATAGACATTGCTGGCCACTTCCCCGAAACGCCGGTCATTGGTTTCGGCCACCAGCGCCTTGCGCGCCGCTTTGGTCGCCGGCATCAGGCCGAATTCGGTCAAGGTGTTGAGCACCGTTCGGCGGCGGCGCTTATAGCGGTCGCGGCGGCGCGACATGCCGCGCGCAATGCGGCGCCCCTCGGCCAGCGAGGTGCCGGACTTGGGCTCGCGCCCATCGGCATAGATGCGCACGCCAGCCTCGATGATGCCGACAGGCTCGCCCTGTTCGTCGAGACGCAGGGCGGCCCAGCCGATGGAATTTGTGCCCTTGTCCAGTCCAAGAGAATACGATACCAACGAGCCCTCCAAACACTTATAAGTTTGATGGTAATCAAGTTGTCTTATAAGGAATAATTAGGTACGTAAAGAAATATGTTGCCTATGGGTCGGCTAAGGGTTACGGCTAACGGAATTGCCAAAGAGGCAGTGATCGGGATTGGCGTCCAAACCCATACCCCGATCACTCATCCAGACCCGGATGAGTCCTTGAGTAGCATAGGCGCAGGGTCCACACCAGCGCCGCTCCTAACCTGACTGTGCTCACAATGGTAAGCAAGTAGTCTTGTAGTTGCCGTCGGAATGCTTTGGACTTGAACTGACGTGGTTTTTCTGGCTTTGTGCTAGGACTGCCTAGCAGTTCAGAGAAGGCGGGTCGGCTGTTAACAAGCGAAAGCTCGTAAGGCTGAACGCACCAAATAAGGCCCTCGCTCCGGCGGGGGCTTTTTGGTTTGGCGATCCGGGGGGCATGGTGGCGAGGCGGCTGCCAGAGGGGTTCATGCGGGATATCAGGCTTTCGAGTTTGCGGATTTGCCTTGAGGTTCTGCGCCGCCAGAACCTGACGGCAGCAGCCCAGGCTCTCAACATGACGCAGAGTGCGGTCAGCAAGAACGTTCAGCAGGTCGAGGCGCAACTGGGCGTGCCCCTGTTCGAGCGGAGCAAGGACGGCGTCATTCCCTATGACAATGCAAGGATATTCCTGTCGCGCATTGCCGAGGGCATCGGCACCATCGATGCCGCAGTCGAGGCCTTTGTGAGTTCGCAGGGCTCGGGCACGCTGAGGATCGTGGCGCCGCCCATCATTGCCCAGCGCTTTCTCATTCCGTTTCATCACGACCTGGTGGCCCGGCACCCGGACCAGGAACTGGTCTTTCGGGTACGGACGGCGCCCGGCCAGCGCTATGCCGATACCGATGCCGAGATATTCTTCAATGGCGGCGGCAGTCCGCCGCCATCAGCGCAGTGGCTGATCGGCGATCGCTTCTGGGTGGTCGCGCATCCCTCGATCGCCACGGCGGACCTGGCGCTGAGGGATATCGTCACCTATCCGCTGCTGCAGCATGTGAAGGTGGAGGCCGCCTGGTTCCAGCTGGCAGAGCGGCATGGCATCAGCCTCTCCGCGACGCGGTTTCACTATTATGAGCAATATGGCCTCATCATAGATGCCGCCCTGCAAAAGCTCGGCATTGCGATCGTGCCGCGCTTTCTCGTTCGCGACGCCGTGCAAGCGGGCCAGCTGCAGCGGATCGGCGAGGAAATCGTCTTTCCGGAAATGGGCTATTACTATCAGCTCGTGCGCCACGAAAAGCTCTCGGTGTCCCGTAAATTCTTCACCTGGCTAAAGGAGATAGCGGACGCGCAAGCCTGACTATTCCAGATTGGAATGGATAGCCGCCCAGTTTTCGCTGCCCTTCCGGGAGGATGGGTTGCTAAGGGTGGCTGGATAACCAAGGGAGGAAATCAATGTTTCGCTTGCATTCCGCGCTCGGCACCGCACTGGCCGTCCTGATGCTCGGCCAGCCGGCCATCGCGGCCGATTGGCCGACAGGCACGGTCACCATCATCGTCCCCTATACGCCGGGCAATATCACCGACATCGCCGCCCGCATCGTCGCCCAGAAACTTCAGGAAAGCACCGGCCAGTCCTTCATCGTCGAGAACAAGCCCGGCGCGAGCACGCAGATCGGCACCGCCGAGGTGGCACGGGCCGAACCGGACGGGCAAACCCTGCTGATCACCGGCGCGGGCTTCGCCACCAACCCTGCACTGTTTGCCGAACTGCCCTATGATACCGACAAGGATCTGGTGCCGGTTGGCCTGGTCGTTTCCAACCCGCTCGTGCTGGTGACGGCGGCGGACAAGCCCTATCCCGACTTCGCCAGCCTGGTGGATTTCGCCAAGGCCAATCCGGGTCAGCTTACCATGGCATCAGGCGGCAATGGCACGCTGTCGCATATGGCCGAAGCGCTGACCGCGCTCGTCACCGGCACCGAAATGATCCATGTGCCCTACAAGGGCGGCAGCGCCGCCGCCACCGACACGCTGTCGGGCCATGTGGACTCGATGTGGGACAATCCCAGTTCGGCCATGCCCCAGATCGAGGCCGGCCGCATTCGCGCGCTTGCCGTGTCGAGCGCGCATCGCAGCGACGCCTTCCCCGATGTGCCGACGGTGGGCGAGTTCGGTTACGGCAACTTTGAAGTGATCAACTGGTTCGCCATGTTCGCGCCGGGTGCGACCGATCCCGAACTGCTGGACACCATTCATGACCAGGTGCAGGCGGCGCTTGAACAGCCTGACGTGCAGGAGCGCTTCGCCAAGGACGGCGTCACCGCCGGCGGTCCCTCGCGGTCCGAGTTTGCTGCCTTCGTGGCGAGCGAAACCGAAAAGTGGGGCCAGATCATCCGCGACAACGGCATCCACGCCGACTGACCCGAGCCTGGTGCGAGGCGGATGGATTGCCCGTCCGCCTCGTCCGCTTCGCGCCGGCATCCGCCGGTGAGCCAACATCCCTCTGGAAGGCCATCCGCTATGTCCGGTAGAGCAGAATACAAGCCAGGTGGCAGCGCATTCGCCAGTGAAATCCTGCAGCGCAAGGATTTCTGGTCGGCAGTGCTTTACGTCACGCTCGGCATCGGCACGATTATCGCGTCGCTGGGCTACGAGTTTGGCAGTCCATCCAATATGGGACCGGGCTTCTTTCCCATCATACTGGGAGCGATGCTCGCCATTATCGGGGGCGTCATCGCCATCCGCGTCTTCACCACAACTGATGGAAACCCGGACATGAGGCTGGGATTCATCAACTGGAAGGCGCTGGCGCTGGTCTCCGGCTCGACCGTGCTGTTCGCGCTGCTGCTGCCCTATTCCGGGGTGTTGATCGCCCTTCCTGCCCTGATGCTGGTGGGAGCGGCGGCCAGCCGCCATTTCCGCATCGAGCTGCGCGCTGTCGCCGGCATGCTCGTCCTCAGTGCGGCCTGTGCGCTGGTCTTCGTCGTGGGGCTCGGCGTGCCGATGCCTTTGCTCGGCTCGCTGTTCGGAGGCTGACCCATGGACATCTTCGCCAATCTCCTGATCGGCCTGCAAACGGCCGGCAGCCTTACCAACCTGCTCTATTGCTTCGTCGGCGTGTTTCTCGGCACGGCCATCGGCGTGCTGCCCGGCCTGGGTCCGACTGCGACCATCGCCATCCTCTTGCCGATCACCTTCACCATGGGGCCGGAAAACGCCCTTATCATGCTGGCCGGCATCTATTATGGCGCCCAATATGGCGGCTCGACCACCGCCATCCTGGTCAACCTGCCGGGCGAGCCCTCCTCGGTCGTCACGGCTATCGATGGCTATCAGATGGCGCGCAAGGGCCGCGCCGGAGTTGCGCTGTCGACGGCTGCCATCAGTTCCTTCATTGCCGGCACCATCGCTACGCTGCTGATCGCGCTTTTCGCGCCGATCCTGGGCGAGGTGGCGCTGAAGTTCGGTCCGGCCGAGTATTTTTCACTGTTGAGCCTGGGGCTGGTAGCCGCGCTGGTGCTGGCGCATGGCTCGCTGCTTCAAGCCTTCGGCACGGTCATCGTTGGCCTGCTGCTTGGCCTGATCGGCCCTGACGTGAATTCGGGCGTGCAGCGCTTCACTTTCGGCATAACCGGCATGCAGGACGGCATCAGCTTCGTCATCGTCGCCATGGGCGTGTTCGGACTCGGGGAAATCGTCGCCAATCTGGGCGATGAGAGCGGCCGTTCGGTGTCCGATGGGGCGATCAGCAAGATGCTGCCCAACCGTGAGGACATCCGGCGCATGGCCGCGCCGATCATCCGGGGTACGGCGCTAGGCTCACTGCTGGGCATATTGCCCGGCGGCGGGGCGATGCTGGCCTCCTTTGCCTCCTATACGGTCGAAAAGAAGCTGTCCAAATTTCCCGATGAATTCGGCAAGGGCGCCATCGAAGGCGTTGCCGGGCCGGAAGCGGCCAACAATGCCGGTGCCCAGGCCGCCTTCATACCCATGCTCACCCTGGGCGTGCCCTCCAACTCCATCATGGCGCTGATCATAGGCGCGATGATCATACAGGGCATCCAACCCGGCCCCTCCGTCATGATAGAGCAGCCCGCGCTATTCTGGGGTGTCATCGTGTCGATGTGGATCGGCAACCTGATGTTGCTGGTGCTGAACCTGCCGATGATCGGGCTGTGGGTGCGCATGATCGGGATTCCCTACCATTTCCTGTTCCCGGCCATCCTGGTGTTCTGCGCCATCGGGGCCTTCAGCCTGAGCAATTCGACTTTCGATGTCTTCCTGCTCGCTGCCTTCGGTGTGGTTGGCTACGTCCTGCGCAAGCTCGATTGCGAGCCGGCCCCGCTGCTGCTGGGTTTCATCCTCGGGCCCATGATGGAGGAAAACCTGCGCCGCGCCCTGATGATCAACCGTGGCGATGCCAGCGTGCTGTTCACCCGGCCGATCAGCTGCGCGCTGCTGGTTGGCGCCATCGCCCTGCTCGTCATGGTGCTGCTGCCCAGCATCAGGGCCAGGCGCGACGTGGCCTTCCAGGAAGAGTAAATGCCATGAGCCTCGCAGCGACTGCTCCTGGCCTGCTGACCCAGACCACCGGCTACCGGCGCGCGTCCAATGTCTTTGGCGAAGCCGGAACAGTCGACGCCTATCTTCGCGTCGAGGCTGCCCTAGCCGAGGTGGAGGGCGAACTCGGGGTGATCCCGCGGGAGGCGATCGCGCCCATCGTCGCCGCCTGCCGCCGCGAGAACCTTGACCTCGATGCGCTGCGCGAAGCCGCCGCCGTCGTCGGCTATCCGATCGTGCCGCTGGTCGCAATGCTGGCCAGCAGGGCAGGCGAGAGCGGGCAATGGGTGCATTTCGGCACCACCACGCAGGATGTCATGGACACCGCGCAAGTGCTGCAAATGCGCGAGGTTCTGAATATCACGCTGGCCGATACGGCACGGGTGGAACGCCTGCTGGCCAGGCTGTGCGATCTGCACCGGCGGACGCCGATGGTGGGCCGTTCCAAGTTGCAGCACGGCGTGCCGATCTCGTTCGGCTACAAGATTGCCGTCTGGCTCGACCAGATATTCCGGACGCGCATCGGTCTCGCCCGGGCGTTGGAGGAGGCGTCGGTGCTGCAATTCGGGGGCGCGATGGGAACCTTGGCTTCATTGCGCGCCGATGGCATGGCGGTGCGCCGCCGGCTGGCCGAGCGCCTGTCATTGGTGGAACCCGACATTTCCTGGCATGCGAGCCGCGACCGGATGGTTGCCCTGGCCGGCGCCGTCGCGGCGCTGCTGGCCGCGCTTGCCAAGGTTGCGGTCGATGTGGCCCATCTCATGTCCACGGAAGTCGGAGAAGTCCAGGAACCGGCCGCGGCGGGGCGCGGCAGTTCATCAACCATGCCGCAGAAGCGCAATCCCGTGATCTGCGAGGCGATCATCGAAGCGGCGCGCAGCGTACAGCATGTCCCTGGCGTGCTGTATGGCACCATGCTTCAGGAGCACGAGCGCGGTATCGGGCATGGCTACCGCGAGCGCGCCGCCCTCAGCGATGCCGTCCAGCATCTGTCCGGCGCCGTATCCCTCGCCGAGGAAATGCTGGCGGGGCTGGAGGTTGATGCGGGACGCATGGACCGAAACCTGAAATTGACCAATGGGCTGATCCACACCGAGGCGATGATGATCCATCTGTCGGACCGGATCGGCCGCATCGAGGCGCATCGCGTGCTCCACGAAATATCGCACCGGGTAAGCCAGACCGGCACGGACCTTGGCACTGCCTTGTGGGAGGTTGCGGGGGCCGAGCTTCCCGAACGGGTACTGGATTTCCACTCCCAGGTGGAAGCGGCCCAGCAGATGATCGATCGCGTACTCGAAACTGTTTCCTTCCTGGGACCGAAGCCCGAGCCCGGTCTGGCTCCGGACTAACGATCCATCGTACCGTCTGTGCCGCACCAGACCGACGCTAGGCCAGGGCAATGACCCGTGTATGATCCAGGACCGACGGGTCGTCAAAACGCGCGGTCGGGTCTCCGTTGGTGATCAGCACATCGACATCGGCGAGTTGCGTCACGACATGGGGCGCACGCCGCTCGAACTTCTCGTCATGGGCCACCAGGATGACCTGCCGCGCATGGGGCAGGATGGAGCGGACCAGATCGACCTCCATCGGATCGAATTCCTGCACAGTGCCGTCGCGATCGATGGCACTGGCGCCGATCACGGCCACATCGAATTTGAAGCGCTGCCGGCTGTCGTCGGCCAGCGTCAGCACGGAAGAATCCTTGTTGCGCACATAGCCGCCATAGACATAGACCGTCGCGTCGGTCTTGAGGGCGCAGGAGTGGGCCACCTCGAGGTTTGGCGTGGCGATCAGCACGCCGGGGTGACGCGCCAGAACTTCGTGCAGGCTGTCAAATGTCGTGCCGAGCCCGACAAAAGTGGTGGCGCCTGGAACGAGGAATTCCTCCAGCGCCAGGACGAGCTGGCGCTTCACCGCGACCTGAATGCTGTGGCGCTCGTCATGGGTATGGTGCGCGACGCCCGGCGAGGCGAAGGCGCCGCCGAAACCCTTCTGCAGCAGACCCTGCAGCTCGAGCGTGCGAAGGTCGCGCCGGATTGTCTGGTAGGTGACGTCGAAGCGGGCGGCCAGTTCGGCAACCGAGGCCGCGCCATTCGCGCGCACAGCCTGAAGGATTGCCTGCCGCCGCTCGCCCGCCCGACCGGTTTCGGGCGGCGCCATTCCAGGCCCGGCGCCCACCCCGGGCGCGGTTTCGCCGCTCATTTTAGGCGCACACCCAGATAGCTGCGGTCGTCCGTCAGTTGCGTGGACGTGGTCCCCTTGGTGCTCATATAGCGGCCGATCTTGTGAAAGTCTTCGGCTTCGACGTCCTGAAAGGCGGCTTCCCAGGACGCCACGCCGAATCCGGTGCCCGGTTTGAAATAGCCATCCGAGAATAACTCGATTGTATGGATGTCGGCCAGCGGATAGCTGCGGGTTTCCACGAAACGACCGGGCACGGCGAAGCCATCGATGCCGCCATAGCCCAGCACGGGTTCAGTGACGTTCTGAAATTTGCCTTGCCCGTGGGAAATGCCGTGCTGGATCAGCAGCAGCAATTCGCTTTCCGGCACGCCGGGCAGGTGCTCCCTGCTCGCTGACAGGGCCCTGGCTTCGATTGCCGCCACCACGTCGCCATTGGCCGTCACACTGTCATGCGGCTGGTTGCGTGTCCCCTGCCAGGTCATGGACCCGGCAAGGCGGTCGCATTCGTCGGTCGGCTTTCCGAGGGCCTCGAAGTAGCGCCAGGTCTCGCGACGCAGGATGGCGGTAACGTCGTCCAGCGGCTTGAGCACCTGCAGGGTGTCCTTGCCGTTGACGCGAATGCCGCTGTCGCCGACGGCGACGATTTCAAGCCGATCGCCGATCAGCATGGCGGCCATAACGGTGCAGCCGCCGCGCAGCTTCCAGTCAGCCTCGACCGCCGCCAGGGCACCATGGGCGGCATAGCCGGCATGAATGGCCTTGCCGAGATAGTCGACGAAATGCTCGCCGCCCTGGAACTGCAGTTGCGGCTGGTCCTTCTGGCCTTGCGCCAGGAGAAATATCTCGATGGCCCGCTTGACGGTGCGCGAGGCGAACTGCCCCGAGAGCATGCCGCCATAGCGTGTGCCGTTGCGGTCGGTTACGCCGTCGATGACGGCGTAACCGAGGTTTGGCATGACCACGAGGCTGTCTTCGTTGGTCTCCGGATGGCCGAACTTCTTGCCCAGCGAAAATGCTTCAAGCTGCCTCATCTAGTCCTGCTTTGGTCGTGTGTCGTCAAACCTGCTGCCGGCCTATTCGCCGATGGCAGTCCGCCATTCGGCCAGCACGGCTTCGGCGCCGCCGAAATCGCTCAGCGGCTTGACATTGACCAGGGTCAGGTCAGCCAGATCAGGCGTGCCCGCGGGACCGGCGACGTCGATGCGGACGGAGCGGCGGCCGATATCCATGGCCAGCTTTTCCTGGGTCGACTTGGACATGGCCCAGTCGATGAAGGCCTTGCCGCCTTCCGGATTGGGCCCGCCCTTGACCAACGCTACGCCATCGGGCGTTGCCGCGGTGCCGTCGGTCAGGTGCACGATGGAGATGGGTGCGCCGCCCTGGACATATTCGAGTGCATTGTCCTCGAGCGTCAGGCCCATCGAGGTTTCGCCATCGGCCACGAAGCGCGGCACGGCGCCCGAGCTGTCGGTGAACACGAAGTTCTTGGCGATCTCTGCATACTTGGCCCAGCCCTCGTCACCGAACACGGTCAGCACGGTCTGCAACTGCTGCATGGCCGAGCCCGAGCCATCGGCGCGGGCGCTGGCAATCTGGCCGGCCCATTTGGGATCGGCGAGTTCGGCCCAGGTCTTGGGTGCGCTGTCGAGCGGCTGCAGGTCGGTATTGACCGCCAGAACGTAGACCACGGCCGTATAGGGCGTCCAGGACGGGTCCATGACGAACTGCGGGTCGATCTTGTCGAATTCGGGCGGCGTGTAGGGCTCGAGAAGATCCTTGAGTTCGGTGAGCTGGCTGCCCGAAATCGACCAGATGACGTCAGCTGCCGGGGCGCCGGCTTCGGCCTGCGCGCGCTTGGCGATGTCGCCCGAGCCGAGCTTGACCACTTCGGCCTTGAGGCCGGTTTCCTGCTCGAAGATCGGCAGCAGCGTATCGACGATCGACGACTTGTGGGCAGTGTAGATGACCACGGTGCCATCCTGGGCGAAGGCCAGCGAGGTCATGGAAGTGGACGCGATCAGCGCAGCGGCAGACAGAGCCAGAAATGTACGTTTACGAATGTTCACTTGAGTCCTCCCGTTCGATTTCGATCAATCCAAGATCGATTTGATCCTGAACCACGCCGAAAATTGTTGCAATACGAAACTTTGTCGGTGTCATATGCACCAACAGCGCTCGCAGGGGGAACGACGCAATGAGCTACCTGACGGTCAGCAACGCCACCAAACAGTTCGGGCAGAGCTTCATGGCGCTCAATGGCGTGTCTGTCGCGGTGGAACGCGGCGAGTTCTTCACGCTGCTCGGGCCGAGCGGCTGCGGCAAGACCACATTGCTGCGATCGATTGCCGGCTTCAATGACCTGACTTCGGGCGAGATCACCCTCAACGGCGCCAACCTGCGCGTCGTGCCCCCGCACCAGCGCGATATCGGCATGGTGTTCCAGGACTATGCGGTGTTTCCCCATCTCAGTGTATTCGACAACGTCGCCTTCGGCCTCAAGCCGCGCAAGGTCCCGGCTGCCGAGATCAAGACCCGCGTAACCCAGGCGCTGGACGCCGTCCGCCTCGGTGCCCTGGCAGACCGCCTCCCGGCCGCCATGTCCGGTGGCCAGCAGCAGCGCATTGGCCTCGCCCGCGCCATGGTGATCAATCCGCAGCTGCTGCTGATGGATGAGCCGCTGTCCAATCTCGACGCCAAGCTGCGCATCGAGCTGCGCGAGGAAATCCGCGATATTCAAAAACAGGTCGATATCGCCACGATCTACGTGACGCATGACCAGGAAGAGGCCCTGGCCATTTCCGACCGCATCTGCGTGATGAATGCCGGCCGCATAGAGCAGGTTGGCACGCCGCAGGACATCTATGGCAACCCGCAGACGCGATTTGTTGCCGAGTTCGTCGGCACGCTCAATCTCTTCAATCCCGGCGCGGCGCTTGATGCGATGCTCGGGCATCTCGGGCTGTCGGCCGCCGGCGCCGCGGCATGGGCTGTCCGTCCCGAACATCTCGGCCTGATCGCGTCCGGTGCCACCGCGCCGGCCGATGCGGCAGTGCTCGACGGTATCGTGACGAAGTTTACATATCTTGGCCGCGAGGCCCATGTCGGGGTGGAAACGCCGGCCGGTAACCTCGTGGTGCAATTGGCCAATCCGGGCATGGCGGCGAGCCGGGCTGCCGGGGAAAAGGTGTCCGTCGTTGTTCCGCAAAGCGCTCCGATGGCCTTCGATGCCGAGGGCCAGCGCCTCGGCCGGAAGGGGTGACCGCCATGCCACGCTTCAATTTCTGGACCGTGGTGATGATCCTCACCTGGCTGCTGCTGTTCGTGCTGCTGTTCATCCCGGTCGGCTCGGTTCTGGTTTCGAGCTTCTATGACCAGAGCGGCAATCCGACATTCGCCAATTACCTCAAATTCCTGGGTGAACCGCGCTTCCACCAGGCCTTCGTCAATACGCTGGTCGTCGGCTTCGGCGGGCTGCTCGGGGCGCTGCTGCTCGGCTCCATCATGGCGTTCTGCGTGTCGCGCTTCGTCATCGGCGGTGGCAGGTTCGTGTCGCTGCTGGCCATCCTGGCGCTGGTATCGCCGCCCTTTATCGGGGCCTATTCGTGGATCGTGCTGTTTGGCGCGGGCGGGGTGGTGCGCGGCTTCCTGCGCGACCTGGGCATCAACATGCCGCCCATCTACGGCGTTGGCGGCATCCTCATCGTCTTCTCGCTCAAATTCTATCCCTACGTGTACCTGATGGTTTCGGGGGCGCTGAGCAACGTCAACCGCTCGCTGGAAGAAGCCGCCGAAGGGCTGGGCCTGACGCCGCTGCAACGCACCTTCAAAATCTCGTTCCCGATGGTGTTTCCGGCGCTGACCGCGGGCGGATTGCTGGCGCTGATCCACGCCATTGCCGATTTCGGCACACCCCGGCTGCTGGGGCGCGGCTACAACGTGCTGGCGACCGAGGCGTTCACGCTCTATTCGGCCGAAGTGGGCTCGAACATGTCGATGGCCACGACGATCAGCGTGATCCTGATCCTGGTGTCGATGGTCTTCGTCATGCTGCAGCGCTACATGTCGCGCCGCAACGTCTACCACGGCAACATGATCAACAAGCCGAGCCGCATCCGGCTCAAGGGCTGGCGCAATGTGCTGGCGCATTTCGCGGTCTATTTCATCGGCCTGTGCGGGGCCATGCCGGTCATCATCTCGGTGATCTATTCGTTCCGCAAGACCAGCGGTCCGGTGTTCCAGAGCGGCTTCGCGCTTCAGAGCTACGAGCGCATCCTGTTTAATCTCGGCGACGTGGTGCGCAATTCGCTGACCTTTTCGATTGCCGCGGTGGTGCTTATCGTCATTGTCGGCACCGTGGTCGGCGTGCTGGTGGCGCGCCGCACCAACTTCAACACGGCCCTGCTCGATGGCGCCTTCATGGTGCCCTATGTGATGCCCGGCATCGTCATCGGCATCGCTTTCATCGCGGCATTCAATACCGGGCCCATCGTGCTGACGGGGACCGCGACGATCATCATCCTCTCGGTCTTCATCCGGCGGCTGCCTTATACGGTGCGCACCACCGCCTCGTCGCTGCGGCAGATATCGCCCAGCATGGAGGAGGCGGCAGTGTCGTTGGGCTACAGCCCGTTCCAGGCTTTCCTGCGCATCACCGTACCGCTGATCGTGCCGGGCATCATTGCCGGTGGCATGCTCAGTTTCGTGACGGCGATCAACGAACTGTCGTCATCGCTGGTGCTCTATGTGGGCAGCACAATGACCATGCCGGTACGCATCTACCTGCTCATTCTCGATGGCGATTTCGGCACCGCCGCGGCCCTGTCGACAGTGCTGCTGGTGCTGAGCGGCTGCGCCGTCTACATCGCCTTCCGCTTCATGGGCCGCAACGAGCAGGCTTTGCTTTAGCTACGGGTTCGCGCGGTTGGCGTCCGGCCTCTCCAGTTCTGACTCTGCCGGCATAAAAAACCCCGACGTCCGCAGACGCCGGGGTTGATTGGTCGGAGTAGAGTGATTCGAACACTCGACCCCCTGCTCCCGAAGCAGGTGCGCTACCAGGCTGCGCTATACTCCGTCAGGAAGGCGACACGGGATTTGCTGGCAGCGGGCCGGTTTTAGGGCGCGCGCTGCCTGTCGCGATGGGCCGGGTTATAGCTGCGGTTGCCGTCCCGTTCAAGCGCTTAGAGCAGGGTTTTTACCGGTGTTGTGGCCGTGTTGCGAAGCCCGGGCAAACCGTGTAGGAACCGCGCCACGTTGGGGTGTCGCCAAGTGGTAAGGCAGCGGTTTTTGGTACCGCCATTCCCAGGTTCGAATCCTGGCACCCCAGCCAATCACTGCTAACGCTGCGTGCCCGCTGGACGGATCGCCACCGAGGCGCGTTCCACCAGTTCGGGCACCAGCATGACGCGCTGTGGCGGCAATTGGTGCTTGCCGCTGTTGATCCGCTCGACCAGCAAACGAAACGCGGCGACGCCCATATCGGCGCCGGGAAGCCGAACGGTGGTGAGCATGGGCGAGATTTGCCGGGCGGCGGCGAAGTCTCCGTAGCCGACCACCGAGATATCCTCGGGAACCCGGTAACCCATCCGGTGCAGTTCGGAGATAACGTGCACGCCCAGGCCATCATGGGCGCAGAACAGGGCAGTGGGCATCTCGCCCTCCGCCTTGAGCGCGAGGAAGGCGCCGGTAAAGCCCTCGTCTTCGTACTGTATTTCGCAGACGCTGGCATCGTCCTGCGGCAGCAGCGCCTCCCGCAGTCCGAACAGGCGCTCCATGCGGCCGCGCAGCACCCGCGCGCCGTGCACGAAGCCAATGCGGCGATGCCCCTTGGACAGCAGATACTGGCCGATGGCATTGCCGGCCTCGTGATCGGCGCCGGCAACCTGGTCGACCGGCTCCAGCGGCAACACCCAGCCCAGGCGAACCACCGGCTTGCCGGAGCGCCTTACGGTATCAAGCGTCTCGGGCTCATGCTGGCCGACCAGCACGATGCCGGAACTGACCCTGACGATATTGCCGACCTGCTCGGCCTGCCGCGTCCAGTGGATCTGCACCTCGTAGCCCGATCGGGACGCTTCGGTCTGGATGCCGTTCTGCATCTGCATCCACAATTCGCTGTTTACCGGATCGTGGTCATTGAAGACGATGTGGATGGCGGGTCGCTTGGCGGCGCCGTCCACGGCGCGCAGATAACCCAGTTCCACCGCCTTGCCGTTGATCCTGTCGCGCGTCTCGGCGCTGACGCCACCCTTGCCGGCGAGCGCCCGGGATACGGCGAACTTGGAGACGCCCAGATTGTCCGCAATGTCCTGCAGCGTGACTTTTTTCATCGGTCCACCATGATTTTGTTAGGTTCTATCACATCAATTGGTTTGCGCAATGTTTTGTAGTGAAATTCGATTAAGTATCGAATAATCAATATGTTAGCTATTAGAAATCCACACCGTAAACGTTTTTGTAAAATATGTTGACCTAACAATCGTCGCTTGAAAGGCTTGCGTTAGCCCGAAGAGCGCTGCGTTAGGTGCCCGGGTGCAGGAGGAATTCATGACCCTTATCAGTCGCAGAGCATTTCTGGCCGCCACCGGTGCGGCCATGATCCTGCCGGCCATTCCGGCTTTCGCCCAATCCCAGCTCAAGGAGGCTCCGGCTTTGGCCGAAGCAGTGGCGGCCGGTACCCTGCCGCCGGTCGCCGAGCGTCTGCCGGTCAATCCCATGGTGGTCCAGCCGCTCGAGAGCGTCGGCACCTATGGCGGCGATCTGCGCACGGCCCTGGTGGGTGGCGGCTCGCTCAACATGATGCATCGCTACCAGGGCTACGAGCCGCTGGTGCGCTACACGCCCGACTGGACCGGCGTCATCCCCAATGTCGCCGAGAGCTTCGAGGCCAATGAGGATGCGTCCGTCTATACGTTCAAGCTGCGCGAGGGCCACAAATGGTCCGACGGCCAGCCCTTCACCACCGACGACATCATGTTCTTCTATGAGGATGTGCTGCTCAACGAGGAGCTGACGGTCAGCCCGCCGACGCCTTTGCGTACGCTCGATGGCGGCACCGCCAAGTTCGAGAAGGTGGATGAGACCACGTTCCGCATCGTCTTCCCCGAATCCAATGGCCTCTTGCCGCTGCGCCTGGCCTGGGCCAATGACGACCGCTCGACGCGGGCGCCGCGCCATTACCTCGAACAGTTCCACATCAAGTACAATCCCGATGCCGACAAGCTGGCGACCGACCAGGGCCTGACCGGCTGGGTGCAACTGTTCCAGATCAAGAGCGGCATCGCCGTGGACGGCGAAATCTTCAAGAACAAGGACATGCCGACCCTTTACGGCTGGATGATCACCCAGCCCATCGGGGAATCGGCGGAATATTCGATTGCCGAACGCAATCCCTACTATTTCAAGGTCGATACAGCGGGCAACCAGCTCCCCTATATCGACCGGCTCACCTATGCCGTGGCGGCCGATAACGAGGTGCTGCTGCTGAAGGCCCTGCAGGGTGAGATCGACGTGATCGACCAGTGGATCTGCACGCCGGCCAACCGCGCGGTGCTGTTCGATGGCAAGCAGGCCGGCGGCTACGATTTCTATACAACCACCTCCACCGAACCCAACGAGATGGTGTTCCAGCTCAACCTGACCCATGTCGATCCGGTCAAGCGGGCTTTGTTCCAGAACAAGGATTTCCGCATCGCCCTGTCCCACGCCATCGACCGGCAGGCGGTGATCGATACGGTGTTCATCGGCCAGGGCGCGCCGGCCCAGCCGGCCATTCGCCCCGAGGACCCGCTCTATAACGAGCAATTGGCCACTCAATACACCGAGTTCGACCTGGCCAAGGCCAATGAGCTGCTCGACACCATCCTGCCCAACAAGGATGGCGAGGGCTACCGGCTGATGGAGGATGGCAAGCGCCTCACCATCATCTTCGAGATCGACCAGGTGCGCACGACGTTCGTGGATTCCTTCCAGCTCGTGCTGCCCATGCTGCGTGCCGCGGGCATCGACACACAGATGCGCACCATGGACCGTTCGCTATGGGAAGTGCGGGTGCGCCAGGGCGGGGAATACGACGCCACGGTGCACAAGTTCGGCGGCAATGGCGGCATCGCGGCCATTCTGGATCCGCGCTACTTCTTCCCCAACACCACCGAGGCCATGTACGCCAAGGGCTGGCAGATCTGGTACAATGATCCCACCTCGCCCGACGCGGTCGAGCCGCCAGAAGCCACCCAGCAGCAGTTCGCGCTCTATGACGAACTGCGTCAGACCGGGGACCAGGCCCGTCAGCAGGAACTGATGGCGCAGATCCTGCAGATCGCCGCCGATCAGTTCTACGTTTTCGGCGTGACCCTGCCGCTCAACGGCTATGGCATCGTCGCCAACCACATCCATAACATGGCCAAGTCCATGCCCAATTCCTGGGGCTATCCGACGCCGGCGCCGACCAACCCGGAACAGTATTTCATCAGCTGACCCCTCCCAACGTCAGCACTGCGCGCCGGCGACGCCAGTCGTCGCCGGCGTGATTTTCTCACGCCAAGACCCGGACGCCCCGATGCTCAAGCTCGAAGACCGACCAGCAGCCGAATTGCGGACACAAGACTGGTACAAGACTGCGACACGCTGGACCCAGCTCACCTTCGTCGAAGACGATCCGCAGCGCTACGATCCGGCCTTCTGGGTCGATGTGTTCAAGCGCACGCGCTCCAACGCCCTCTGCCTCTCGGCCGGTGGCTATATCGCCTACTATCCGAGCGAAATCCCGCTGCACTATGTCTCGAAATATCTCGGCGATACCGACCCGTTCGGCACGCTGGTCGAGGAAGCGCGCAAGCTCGACATGCATGTCATGGCCCGCGTCGATCCGCACGCCATCCATGCCGACGCCGCCAAGGCGCATCCCGAATGGGTGTCGCTGACCAAGGATCGCAAGCCGCGCGAACACTGGGCTTTGCCGGGCATCTACGTCACCTGCGCATATTCGAGCTATAATTTCGACTTCATGACCCAGGTGATCGTCGAGATCGCCGAAAAATACGACATCGACGCCCTGTTCGGAAACCGCTGGCAGGGCCATGGCGTCTGCTATTGCAAGGCCTGCGAGGGCAATTTCCGCAGCGCCAGCGGCTATGAATTGCCAGAAGGCAGCAATGCGGACGACCCCGTATGGCAAGCCTGGGCGGCCTGGCGCCGCACCGTGCTCACCCGCCTCGTGGCCCATTGGGACGATGCCGTCAAAGCCGTGCGCCCCCATGCCAGCTTCATTCCCAATATGAGCGGCTCCTCGCTCATGGAATTCGACCTGTCGGTTATCCAGAAGCATTGCCCCATCCTGTTCGTCGATCACCAAGGCCGGCGCAATGTGGAACTGGGCTGGTCGGCCGGCCGCAACGGCAAGCGCATCCGCGCCACCTTCCGCGACCGTCCGGTCGGCCTCATCACCTCCATCGGCCCCGAAGAGGAGCCGCGCTGGAAGGATTCGGTGCAGACCGGTCCCGAGATCGAGCAATGGGTGCATGCCGGCATCACCCAGGGGCTGTTCCCCTGGTTCACCAAGTTCAATGCCTGCATTCCCGACGACCGCTGGGTCGAGCCGGTGGTGGATTCCTTTAGCCTGCATGCCGATCTCGAACCGGTGCTCGGCACGATGCAGCCGACGGCCGAGATTGCCGTCATCGACCCGGCCACCACCCTGCGCCATTGGGCACCGGAGAAGCGGCACCTGGCCGAGCTCAACGACCTTGGCGTCTACCAGGCACTGGTCGAGGCGCGCCTGCCCTTCGAATTTCTGTCCGACCAGGTGATGACTGCCGAAGCGCTGGGACGTTTCAAACTGGTGATCCTGGCCAATGCCACCTATCTCTCCGACGCGCAGTGCCAGGCCATTCGCGACTATGTGGCCGCCGGCGGCAGTGTCGTCGCAGCGCATGAAACTTCGCTCTACGACGAAAAGGGCGCGGCCCGCGCCGATTTCGGTCTCGCCGACGTGTTCGGCGTCACCATGACCAGTCCGCCGCGCAGCGGGGTGCGCAACAGCTATGTCGCGCTCAACGGCCTGCACCCGATCAATGAGGGTTTCGGCACGGCGCAGCGCATCATCGGGGGCACCAAGCTCATCGCCGTCGAAGCCACCGGCGATGTCGATCTGCCGTTCCTCACCGTCCCTGATTTCCCCGACCTGCCGATGGAGGAAGTCTATCCGCGCCTGCCGCCGCAGGGCGCGGGCGTGGTGGCGCGCACCACCGCGGCGGGCGGGCGCGTCGTCTATGTGCCGTGGAATATCGGCGAGGTGTTCTGGACCTATCTGGCGCCCGACCAGGGCCGGCTGATCGCCAATGCCGTCAAATGGGCCTTGGGCAAGGCGCCGCAAATCGAGATCGAGGGACGTGGCGTCTTCGATGTCGCCCTGCATGAGGGTGAAGAGGGCAGGGCCCTGTGCCTGCTCAACCTCACCAATCCGATGATGATGAAGGGCCCGCTGCGCGAAACCTGGCCGGTTGGTCCGCTAAAAGTCACGATTGAGGTGCCAGGGGGGCGTCAGGTCGGCAAGGCGAGGCTGCTGGTGGCCGGGCGCGATGTTCCTTTCGAACTTGTGGATGGCCGCGCCGTGGTGGATGTGCCGGGGCTGGAAACCATGGAAGTGGTCCAGTTGAGCTGGACCTGACTGTGCCAAGCCTGGAGGAATGGCAATGCTGAACTATATCCTGAAGCGGCTGGTCTACATGATCCCGACGCTGTTCGGCATGTCGATCATCTCGTTCGCCATCATCCAACTGCCGCCGGGTGATTACCTGACCTCGCTGATGTCGACTTTGGCCGATGGCGGCGCGCCGATCGATGCCGCCACCGTCGAGCGCCTGCGCTCGCAATACGGGCTCGACCAGCCCATCTGGCTGCAATACGGCAAGTGGATGGCCGGCATTCTGTTCCGCGGCGATTTCGGCTTTTCCTTCGAATGGAACCAGCCGGTCGCCGAGGTGATCTGGTCGCGCATGGGCACGACGCTGGCGCTCTCCTTTGCCGCTTTGCTGTTCGTCTGGGCGGTCTCGCTGCCCATCGGCATCTATTCGGCCGTGCGGCGCCATTCGGTGGGCGACTATGTCTTCACGTTCCTCGGCTTCATCGGCCTGGCCGTGCCCAATTTCATCTTCGCGCTGACGCTGATGTATGTCTCGTTCCGCGTGTTCGGCCAGTCGGTTGGCGGCCTCTACTCGCCCGAATATGTCGATGCGCCCTGGAGCTGGGCCAAGCTCTGGGACCTGATGATGCATCTGTGGATTCCCATCATCGTCATCGGCACCTCCGGCACCGCCGCGATGATCCGCATCCTGCGCGCCAATCTCACCGATGAATTGTCCAAGCCCTATGTGACCACGGCGCGGGCCAAGGGCCTGCCCGAATACAAGGTGATCGTGAAATACCCGGTGCGCATCGCGCTCAATCCCTTCGTTTCCGCCATCGGCTGGGTGCTGCCCGAACTGGTGTCCGGCGTCACCATCACCGCCATCGTGCTCAACCTGCCCACGGCCGGCCCGCTGCTGCTGCGGGCGCTGGTGGCCCAGGACATGTACCTGGCTGGCAGCTTCATCCTGCTGCTCAGCGTGCTGACCCTGGTGGGCATGCTGGTCTCCGACATCCTGCTTGCGCTGCTCGATCCGCGCATCCGCTACAATTGAGGTATCGGCCATGACCATGACCCCCAGCCTCGACGATGCCGCGCTTGAAGACGGCCCCGCCATCAGCGGCCTCAAGCCTGGCCTCGCCCCGACATCGGATGCCGCAGCCGGCCAATGGACGCTCATCGCCCGCAAGTTTCTGGCCCAGAAGCTGGCCGTATTCTGCGGTGGGCTGATCCTGGCACTCTATCTCATCGGCGCCCTCGCCGAGTTCCTGGCGCCGGGCCTGCCCGATACCAGCCGGGCCCAGTTCACCTATGCGCCGCCGCAGAGCATCGGCCTGTTCACGCCCGACGGCGCGTTCCAGCCCCATATCAAGGGCTACAAGGTCGAGATCGACCAGGAAGCCTTGCGCCGAACCTTCGTGGTCGATGACTCGATCATCGTGCCGATAGGCTTTTTCGTCGAAGGTCCGGCTTACAAGTTCTGGGGGCTTTTCGAGAGCAACCGCCACCTGGTCGGGCCGCTCGACCCAACCCAGCCCATGTATCTGCTTGGCGCCGACCGCCTGGGGCGGGACCTGCTGAGCCGGCTGATCTACGGCACCCGCATTTCCATGTCGATCGGGCTGATCGGCGTCTGCCTGTCGCTCATGCTTGGCGTCGTGCTCGGCAGTATTTCGGGCTATTTCGGCGGCTGGGTGGATACGGTAGTGCAGCGCATCATCGAGGTGGTGAGCGCCATGCCCACCATCCCGCTCTGGCTCGGGCTGGCCGCGGCCATTCCGCTGACCTGGTCGCCGGTGCAGGTCTATTTCGTCATCACCGTCATCGTGTCGCTGCTGGGCTGGACCGGGCTCGCCCGTGAAGTTCGGGGCCGCTTCTTCGCCCTGCGCAACGAGGATTTCGTCACCGCGGCCAAGCTCGATGGCTCGAGCGAGCGGCGGGTGATCTTCCGGCATATCCTGCCCTCGCTTACCAGCCATATCCTGGCGGTGGTGACCCTGGCCGTGCCCTCCATGATCATCGCGGAAACCTCGCTGTCCTTCCTCGGCGTCGGCCTCAAGGCGCCGGTGGTGAGCTGGGGCGTGCTGCTGCAGGATGCCCAGAATATCCGCTCCATTTCCACCGCGCCTTGGCTGCTGATCTGGCCGAGTCTGGCGGTGGTCATCGCGGTGCTCTCCTTCAACTTCTTCGGCGATGGCCTGCGCGATGCCGCCGATCCCTATGAAAGCTGAGGAGGCGAACATGGATAGTCCCGTCCTGAGCGTGGAAGACCTGTCGCTCGATTTCCACCTGCGCACCCATATCCTGCATGCCGTGCGCAATGTCAGCTTCGACCTCCATCGCGGCCGCACCCTGGCGCTGGTTGGCGAAAGCGGCTCCGGCAAGTCGGTAACCGCCCGAGCGCTGCTGCGCATTGTCGACAGACCCGGCCGCATGGCCGGCGGCCGCATCCTGCTGCGCAAGGATGGTGTCGAGCTCGATCTCGCCCCGCTGGCGGCCGACAGCAAGGCTGTGCGTGCCGTGCGCGGCGCCCACATCGGCCTCATCTTCCAGGAGCCGATGGCGTCGCTATCGCCGGTCCACACCATTGGCAGCCAGATCGACGAAATGCTGCGCCTGCATGCGGGGCTCGACAAGCGCGCCGCCCGCACCGCGACTATCGCGCTATTGGGGCAGGTGGAAATCCCCAATCCAGCCGAAATGGCGGACCGCTACACATTCGAATTTTCCGGCGGCATGCGCCAGCGCGCCATGATCGCCATGGCTTTGGCCTGCAATCCCGACGTGCTGATCGCCGACGAGCCCACCACCGCGCTCGACGTGACCACCCAGGCCGAAATCCTCGATCTCATCAAGCGCCTGCAGGTCGAGCGCGGCATGGCCATGCTGCTCATCACCCACGATATGGGCGTCGTTGCTGAAGTGGCCGACGATGTCGCCGTCATGCGCTTCGGCAAGATCGTCGAGCAGGGTTCGGTCGACGACATTTTTCACGCCCCCAGGCACCCCTATACCAAGCGCCTGCTGGCCTCGACTCTCAAGCTGGAACAGGCGGCCGAAGTTCGCGCCGGGCAAGGGGGCGAACCGGGCCCGATCCTCACGATGCACAACCTCACCAAGGTCTATGGGGGCGCCAGCGGGTTCCTCGGCACCAGCAAATTCGCCGTCAAGGCGGTGGACGGTGTCAGCCTCACCCTCAATGCCGGCGAAAATCTCGGCATTGTCGGGGAAAGCGGATCGGGCAAGACCACGCTGGGCCGGCTGATCCTGCGTACGGTCGAGCCGAGTTCGGGCCAGGTGCTCTACAGGGATCGCCAGGGGCGGGATGTCGATGTCACGGCTCTCTCCAAGTCCGGCTTGCGGAAATTCCATGCCGATGTTCGGTTGATCTTCCAGGACCCTTTCGCCTCGCTCAATCCGCGCATGACCATCGGCCAGATCATCGGCGATCCGCTGGTCGTCGCCGGTGGCCATACGGCCAGGCAGATCGAGGAGAAGGTGGCCGAGCTGCTGGGACTGGTCGGGCTCGATCCGGCGGTGATGGAGCGCTATCCGCATGCCTTTTCCGGTGGCCAGCGCCAGCGCATCGGCATTGCCCGCGCTCTGGCGCTCGATCCCAGGGTGATCATCGCCGACGAGGCGACTTCGGCGCTCGACGTGTCGATCCGCAGCCAGATTCTCGACCTGCTGCTGGATATCCAGCAGCGGCTCGACCTGTCCTTCATCTTCATCTCGCACGACATTTCGGTGGTCCGGTATTTCTGCGACCGCGTGGCGGTGATGCATCGCGGCAAGGTGGTGGAGGTGGGATCGGCCGAAAAAATCTGCACCGCACCCGAGGCCGACTATACCCGCGCCCTCATTTCGGCCGTGCCCAATCCCGATCCGCGCCACAAGCGCATGCTGCACCGCACCCGTTTCAACCCCGATCTGCAACCCAGCGCCTGAGACCATGACCATCCATCAGAAAGCCGTACTCGCCGGTGCCGGCGCCATGAGCCGCAAATGGCTCGAAGCCATCAAGACCATTGGCGGCGTCGACATTGTCGGCATCGTCGATATCAACCCGGCCAATGCCGAAAAGCGCGCCGAAGAGCAGGGCATCGCGCCCGAAATCGGCACCGATCTCAAGGCGATGCTGTCGCGGCTGACGCCGGACATCGTGCTCGACGTCGCCATTCCGGCTGCAAGGCACGAGATCGTCTCGACGGCCCTCTCGGCCGGCGCGCATGTGCTGTCGGAAAAGCCCATGGCCGAAACCATGGAACAGGCCCGCGACCTGGTCGCGCGCGCCAGGGCGGCCGGCCGTCTCCATGTCGTCGTGCAGAACCGGCGCTATCTGGCCCAGCTCCGGCGCATCCGGCGGCTGGTCGCCTCCGGCGCCATCGGCGAGCTCACCGCCATTCACTGCGATTTCTTCCTCGATCCCCATTTCGGCGGCTTCCGCGAGCAGATGGCGCACGTGCTGTTGCTCGATATGGCCATCCACACTTTCGACGCGGCGCGCTTCGTCGCCGATGACGCGGCGGCCTCGGTCTATGCCGAGGAGTGGAACCCGGCCGGCAGTTGGTACCGGGAGGGTTCCTCGGCGCTTGCCAGCTTCCGTTTCGCCGGCGGCGCCGTCTTCACCTATCGCGGCTCATGGTGTGCGCCCGGCCTGCGCACGAGCTGGGAGAGCGCCTGGCGCATCGTCGGCACGACGGGCAGCGTAGTCTGGGACGGCGCCGACGACATTCGTGCCGAGCGCAGTGTTCCGGGCGGCGGCCAATTACTCCCCGCCATCGAGCCTGTCGCCATTCCCGCGCTCGATCCCGCCGACCGCATCGGCGGGCATCTGGGCGTCATCACCGACTTCATCGCCGCCACGCGCGGCGGGCCGCTGCCCGAAACCGTCGGACACGAAAACATCAAGAGCCTCGCCATGGTTCTCGGCGCCATCGACAGCGTCGGGCAGGGCGGGCGCGTCGAAATCGTCATCTAGGAGATATTTCATGGCCATAGACCCCAAAGCCATTCGCATCGGCACCATGATCCGCGGGCACGAGCCCGATCCGGTGGGGTATCTCGAAAAGATCCTGCCGCATGGCTTCGAAAGCATCGAGCCCTATTTCTGGCAGACCGTGAACAAGGACCTGCCCGAACTGGCCAAGCGCCTCAAGGACGTGATCGGAGACCGCGACGTCACCATCTCGACGCTGGGCATGTTCGGCAATCCCCTAGAAGAACAGCCCAAGGACATCGACACCCTGCGCGGCTGGGAAGCCCTGATCGACAATGCCCACCATTTCGGCGCCACCTGCGTCGCCGGCTTTACCGGCCGCATCCGCAACCGGCCCATCGAGGAAAGCCTGCCGCAATTCAAGAAGGTCTGGTCCGAGCTGTCCAGGCGCGCCGCCGACAAGGGCGTCAAGATCGCCTTCGAGAACTGCGCCATGCGCGGCAACTGGGAAAGCGGCGACTGGAACATCGCCCACAATCCCGACGCCTGGGAACTGATGTTCAACGCGGTGCCGGAGGACAATCTGGGGCTCGAATGGGAGCCATGCCACCAGATGGTCTATCTCATCGATCCCATCCCACAAATCCGCAAATGGGCGCATAAATTCTTCCACGTGCATGGCAAGGACGCGACCATTCGCTGGGACGTGATCAGGTCGCAGGGCTATGGTGGCAAGGAAAAAGCCGTGTGGATGCGCACGCCCGGCTTCGGCGACACCAACTGGACGGACGTCATCTCCGAATTGCGGCTGGCCGGCTGGTCGGGCTCCATCGATATCGAGGGCTGGCACGATCCGGTCTATCGCGAGGAGTTGGAAATGGTCGGCCAGGTCCATGCGCTCAACTATCTCAAGGCCTGCCGGGGCGGTGACTTTACCCGCTATCCCGGCCCGCTCAAGGGAGCCTGACCATGCCGCGCTTTTCCGCCAATATTTCCATGCTCTATCCCGACCTGCCGTTTCTCGACCGTTTCGCGGCAGCGGCGGCGGACGGGTTCGCGGCGGTGGAATATGTCGGCGCCTATGACCAGACCCCGGCCCATCTCAAGACCATCCTGGCCGATAACGGGCTGACCCAGGCGCTGTTCAACCTGCCGGCGGGCGACTGGGCGGCGGGCGAGCGCGGCATCGGTTGTCATCCCAATCGGGTCGAGGCGTTTCGCCAGGGCATAGACACGGCCATCGCCTATGCGACCGCCACCGATTGCGGGCAGGTCAATTGCCTCGCCGGCATCGCCCCGACGGGACACGATCGCGCGGCATTGGAGGCGGTGCTGATCGACAATCTGCGCTACGCCGCGCCGCGCCTGGCGGCGGCCGGCATCAAGCTGCTGCTGGAGCCGATCAATACCCGCGATATTCCGGGCTTCCTCGTCAATTCCACCGACGACTACGAACGTATCGCCGCCGCCGTCGGCCACGACAATCTCTACCTGCAATACGATTTCTACCACATGCAGGTGGTGCAGGGTGAACTGCTGGCGACCTTCAGGCGGCTGCAATCGCGCATCGCCCATGTGCAGATCGCCGACAATCCCGGCCGCAACGAGCCGGGCACCGGCGAGATCAATTACGCCAATATCTTCAAGACGCTGGACGCGGCTGGTTACACCGGCTGGGTCGGCGCCGAATATAAGCCGCTGGCCGGCACCAGCGCCGGGCTGGGCTGGTTCAAGGATTGGAGCATACACGCATGAAGATCGGTTTCATCGGCCTGGGCGTCATGGGGCGGCCCATGGCGGGGCATCTGATTGCTGCCGGGCATGAGGTCCATCTGCATCGGGTCAAGGACGTGTCCCGGCATCTCGTCGAGGCAGGCGGCAAGGCTCACGACAGCGCCCGCGCGGTCGCCGCGGCGGCCGATGTCATCATCCTCATGGTGCCCGATACGCCGGATGTGGAAGCGGTGCTGTTTGGCGCCGAGGGCGTTGCCGAGGGTCTCTCGGACGGCAAGCTGGTGATCGACATGAGTTCGATTTCCCCCGTGTCTACCAAGGATTTTGCGGCCCGCATCGCCGGGCTGGGCGCCGGCTATGTCGATGCCCCGGTCTCCGGCGGAGAGGTCGGCGCCAAGGCGGCATCGCTCACCATCATGGTCGGCGCATCGGAAGCCGATTTCGACCGCGCGCGCCCGCTCCTGGACCTGATGGGCAAGAACATCACCCGCATCGGCGGAGTCGGGGCAGGGCAGACGGCCAAGGTGGTCAACCAGGTCATCGTCGGTCTCACTATCGAGGCGGTGGCCGAGGGCCTGCTGCTGGCCAAGGCGGCCGGCGCCGATCCCGCCAAGGTGCGTGAAGCGCTGATGGGGGGCTTTGCCGCGTCGCGCATTCTCGAAGTGCATGGTGACCGCATGGTCAAGCAGACTTTCGATCCCGGCTTCCGCATTCGCCTGCATCGCAAGGATATCGGCCTCGCCATGGAGGCTGCCAAGGCGCTCGACCTCTATCTGCCGCATTCGGCCAGCCTGCAGCAGTTGATGAACAAGGCACTGGCCGAAGGGCTGGGTGACCAGGACCATTCCGCGTTGATCAAGACGCTGGCGCCCTGAGCGGACGGAGAGACACATGTCCGGCAAGGTGCGGTGGGGGATTCTGTCGACTGCCAATATCGGATTGACCAAGGTCATTCCCGCTATCCAGAAATCTCCCCATTCGGAAGTCGTCGCCATTGCCTCGCGCACGCTGGACACATCGCGCACCGCCGCCCAGGCGCTGGGGATAGACAGGGCCTACGGATCCTATGAGGACCTGCTGGCCGATCCGGAAATCGACGCCGTCTACAACCCGCTGCCCAACCACCTGCATGTCGAGCTGACCCTGGCCGCCAATGCCGCCGGCAAGCATGTGCTGTGCGAGAAACCTATCGCCGTCAATGCGGAAGAGGCCAGAAAGCTGCGGGGCGCCAGGACGGACCGGTTGATCATGGAAGGCTTCATGGTGCGCTTTCATGGCCAGTGGCTGCGCATGCGGGAGATCGTGCGCTCGGGCGAACTGGGCACGGTTCGCGGGCTCAACGCGACCTTCAACTACCACAACGTCAATCCCGCCAATATCCGCAACCGAGGCGAGACCGGCGGCGGGGGACTGCTGGATATCGGCGGCTACGCCGTCACCAGCGGCCGTTTCTTCTTCGAGGCCGAACCGTTGCGTGTCGTGGCGCTTGTCGATCGCGATCCTGCCTTCGGCACCGACAGGCAGGCCAGCGTCATCGCCGATTTCGGCGGCGGCCGGCAGATGGTCTTCATGGTGTCCACCCAGCTGAGCCGCACCCAGTCGATACACATACTCGGCACCAGGGCGCGTGCGGAAATCTGCGTTCCGTTCACGCCGCGGCAGGGTGACGCCACTTCTATCCTCATCGACCCCGGCCACAGTGTCGATGGGCATCTGTCGCGCCGCGAAATTATCCCGCCCAGCGATCAGTATTCGGACATGGCGGAAGCGTTCGCTTTGGCGGTGCTGGGGCAGCAAGACTTGCCCTACGGCGTTGAAGACGCAATCCGGTCCATGTGCGTACTCGACGCGATCCTGGAGAGCGAGCGGAGCGGCGGCTGGGCTCAGGTCAGAAGCTGACGGCCGGAATCCGGATGTCTAGACCTGTTCTTCTGCCAGTTCGGGAGAGCGAAGGCGATCGAGGAGGGCTTCCATTTCGTCGGCGACCTCGGCGGGATAGAGGCCGCGGCGGAACTTGGTCACGATCTCCGAGACCCTTTCATAACGCCGGCGATAGCTTTCCATGCGCTCGCCATCGAAGCGGGGGCAGCGAACTGGGGGCCATTCGTCCATAGCGTCACTCCATCGCCGCAGGCAACCGGCCTGCCGATGGGGTGCGATGCTACCTGCGTCAGGTTAGGGCCTATTGAGGCTCTGGTTAGAATTTGGAGAGAGAGTCTCGTCCGGCCGCGAGGACATCATGTAGCCAACGCCCCGCACGGTCTGGATCAGCGATGGCTGGTCCAGCAGGTCGATCTTCCTGCGCAGGTAGCGAATATAGACATCGACGATCTTGGTGCCGGGATCGTAGCCATAGTCCCAGACACTGTTCAGCAGCCGCTGGCGGCTCACCACCTTGTCGGCATTGGCCATGAGATAGGCCAGCAGCTCGAATTCGCGGAGGGTCAAGTGCAGCGGCTCGCCCGCCTTGGTGACGCGATGGGCGGCGGTATCGAGCACCAGATCGCCGACACGGATCTGCCGGGCGTGATCGTGGCCGAGATTGCGGCGGCGCAGGGCGACGATGCGCGCCAGCAGCTCGTCGAAGGCGAATGGCTTGGTCAGGTAATCGTCCGCACCGCCCTTGAGGCCTTCGATCTTGTCCTGCAAGCTGTCCTTGGCGGTGAGCATCAGGACCGTGACCGGCACCTGCTCCTCGCGGATCACCCGGCACACTTCGAGACCATCCACATAAGGCAGCATGCGGTCGAGGATAACCAGATCGAACTGGTCGGCACGAACGCGCTCGAGCCCGTCCCGCCCGTCGCGCTCCACGCTGACATGGTAACCCTCGGCCGACAGGCCGCGCTCGAGGAAGGCGGCAATGCGCCGGTCGTCTTCGATCACAAGTATCTTCACGGCAATGGCCCGGCATGGAGTGGCAACACGATGGTCAATGTGGCCCCGCCTCTATCGTCATTGGTCAATGTGATTGTTCCGGAATGTTGATCGACAATGCCCTTGGCGATGGCAAGACCGATGCCCAGCCCGGCGCCGGTGCTGCCGCTGCCACGGTAGAACCTGTCGAACACATGCGCCTCGTCCTCTTCGGACAGGCCGGAACCCTGGTCCGATATCCTGATTTCCGCGCCCGCTTCGGAGGCCGAGAGCGACGCTTTCACCGTGCTGCCCGGCGGCGAATGGTTGATGGCATTGTCGATGCCGATGATCAGCGCCTGTTTCAGCCGCCGCGCCTCCGCCGAAACCCAGACCCCTTTGTCGGGCATGGAAAGTTCGAGCACCACCTCGCGTGGCTCGGCAAGCGCCTCGGCATCGTCCACGGCGGCGGCCAGCAGATCCCCGAGCAGGACCGATGCCAGGCGCAGGGGGAGCGCTTCGCCCTCGAAACGCGCAAAGGCGATCAGGTCATCCAAGAGTTGCCCAAGCTCGGCAGCCTGGTCCTGGATGCGTTCGAGCGACCGGCGCTGCTCGTCCGGTCCCGCTTTGGGCAGCAGCGCCACATCGGCCTCGCCGCGCAGGATGGTCAGGGGCGTGCGCAGCTCGTGGCTGACATCGGCGAGGAATTGCCCCCGCCTGGCGTCGGTTTCGCGCAAGCGCCGATTGCTGTCCCGCAGCTCCTCGGCCCGGGCTTCATAGGCCTGTGCCAGGGTGTCGGCGGCGGGCGAGGGCCTTCGCCACAGCACAAGAGCGGTGAGCGCGAGCAGGATCGCGCCGCTTGCAGCGACAAGGCTCCAGGCGATCAACGACTGCTGGCGGGCCATGGCAGCGGTCCGTCCGGCGGCGTCGATCCGCGCCTGGCCGCCACTGCGGGCGTCGTCGAGCAGGGCGGCAAACTCGGTGGTGAGGCGAAAGTTTACCTCGCCCTCATAGACCGCCATGGCCTGTGCCGCCTGCTGGTCCCGATCGAGCACGATGGCGCGTGCGGCGGCCTGGTCGATGGCATGGTAAAGCTCGAGCATGCGGCGGGCGTTCTCGACGTCGCGCAAGCCATCCTGGGTTTCATCCCCGTCCGCCGCTATCGCGACCTGGGTCCGGGCCGCCTGGGCGAAGCCGACAAAGGCCCGCTCGACCGACAATCTGGCGCTGCGCAGATCGGCCTGCTGATCCCGGCCCAGCAGAAAAAACCGGGCAAGCTGGGCGGCATAGTCGGCAATGGCGGCATCGACATCCTGAATGCTGGACATTTCTGCCCATAATCCATTCACGCGAGCGGTACGCCTTGCGTCACTCGACAGCGCCCAGCCCGCCAGGCCAAGCACGGCCAGCAGCCACACCGTATTTGCAAGGATCAGAACAAGCCTGCGCCGCCTCAATTCAGTCCATCCCCTTGCGCGATCTCATGGAACTGCCGGTTTCCCTGTGCGTTTTGACACAGTCTTGGGTTTGCCAATAAGCTAAATAAGCCCTCTTTCCCCGTGCCGCTTGTAGTTTGGTGGCACGCGGGCGCGCCGAATGCGACCCGACCTGTAAACCGCTGTGTGAAAATCCCGATCGGCTGATCACGTAGCAAGGAGACGTATGTTGAAGTCCATCTTTACCGTGGCGGCTGTCGCGGCTTTCAGTCTTGTCAGCTTTTCGGTTGGCGCCGCTGAGTTCGAAGTTCATATGCTCAACAAGGGCGAAGCGGGGAACATGGTTTTCGAACCGGCGTTTCTGCAGATCGCGCCCGGCGATACCGTGAAGTTTGTTCCCGTCGACAAGGGACACAATGCCGAAACCATCAAGGACATGATCCCCGAAGGGGCCGAGCCTTTCAAGGGCAAGATCAACGAAGAGTTCAGCGTGACCTTCGATGTCGAGGGCGCCTACGCCTATAAGTGCCTGCCGCATTTCGCCATGGGCATGGTGGGCATGATCGTGGTGGGCGAGGCCCCAGCCAATCTTGACGCTCTCAAGGCCGCGCGGGTGCCGCCCAAGGTGGCCGACAAATTCGAAGAATTCTACAGCCAGATCCAGTAGCGCTCGCCGCTCGGGTTTGAACCGGCAGTGCCTGGCACTGCCGGTTTTGTTTTGCCTGGAGCCGAGCGTATCTAAAGGATCGCGACGCGCTTTAGTCACGCTTGACGTGGCGGATGGCGCCGGCCTGGGGGTTGTAGCCATGGGCTGCCAGCAGGAATGCAACGGTTGCAAAACCAACGACCACGGCAAGAGACACCCAGTTGACCTGCCCATAGGCGGCATAGCGCATCAACTCGACGGCATGGGTGAAGGGGTTGGCCAGCGACAGGTAGTAGATAGGCTCCGCCCCCGCCTCGCGCAGTTTCCATAGCGGATAGAGGGCCGAGGACAGGAAGAACATCGGAAACACCACGAAGTTCATCATACCCGCGAAATTCTCGATCTTGGGCGTATAGACCGACACCAGCAGTCCGATGGCGCCGAGCATGAGGCCAGACAGGACGACGGCCGGCAGCACGGCAAGTTCGCCCCAGGGCGGAAAATGATAGCCGAACAGGCGCGCGAGGATCAGGAAGGCATAGACCTGCAGCACCGACAGGATGGTGGCGCCCATGATCTTGGCGAACAGCAGGAAGCCCCGCGGGAGCGGTGACACCAGCATGACCCGCATGACGCCGGCTTCCCGGTCATAGACCATGGACAGTGCCGACTGCATGCACTGGAACAGCACCACAATGCCCGCGAGGCCCGGAAGGATATACTCCTGATACGGCGTATAGGTCCGGTAGGGCTCGACGATCGACACCCCCAGCAGATCGTGCAGCCCGGTCGCAAAGACCACCAGCCAGAGTGCAGGCCGCACCAGCGCGGAAAGCAGTCGCTCGGTCTGGCGCATGAACTTTGCCACCTCGCGCCAGGCGATGGCGTAAAGCCCCAGCCACATATGGGCGAGCGTTATTGGCATTGATGTTCGGGCTGGTCGGTGCCCAGCGTGTCGAGGGTCGTCGTCTGATGCAGGAACCCTTCGAGAGGCGCCTCGGCAATGACGGCGTTATGGGTGGCCAGCACGATGGGCATGCGCATTTGCCCGTCCCACTCGCGGAAATTGAGCTGGACGCCCTTGGCGCCATCCATGCGCAGGCGGCTGCCGCGCAGATAGGCGGCAATGTCGGCCGGGTCGTCCGAACGCGCCTTGGCATAGGCGGTGACGATGGACTTGGCCGCCATCCAGGTCGACCAGTCCTGCCCCGTCATGCGGCGCCCATCGGTCAATTCCTCGAAGCGCACCGTGACCTGGGTCGAGCCGTCCCGGTCCCACGACCATTGCCACTCGCTGGCGACCAGCCCGGTCGATCCCACCACCGGACGTGGCAGCTGGGTGTCATAGGGCAGGTAGCGGGCATATTCGCCTTCGCTGTCGGCGATGTAGATGATGTCATAGTCGGCGCCGCCGGTAATCAGCTGCGTGTTATTGGCCTCGCGGTTGGCGGGGTCGGTGGAGAGGGTGAACTGACGCTCGTCGACGATGTCGAGCCGCAGCCGTTCGGCAGAAGCGCGAAAGGACGCCGCTATTTCGGCGTCGCGCTCGTGCGGGCCCACCAGCATGAGGATGCGGGTCCAGTTTCGCGTGCGCAGCAGTTGCACCAGGGCATCCGCATTCATGCGGTCCGAGGCGGCGGTGTGCAGCAGGTTTGGATAGCAGCGGGTCCGCAGATAGTCCTGCGGCGCCGTTGCATTGACCAGGGTGACCGGCAGCTCGGTCGCGGCCGCCGCCACCTGGTCCACGAGGTCCGCCGGCAGGTCGAGGATGACGAAATGCTCGCCCTTGGCCACCATGTCATTGAGCGTGGCGATCAGCCCAGGCGCATCGGCAGCCTCGACGTGATCGAGCGAGACGGTCTGCCCCACTGCGTCGGAGACGACCGCCAGATCGTCCACGCCCATGATTGCGCCGTCGATGGGATTGCCCCCCGGCGCAATCTCGATGCGCGTATAGACGATATCGGGATGATAGCGGGCGTCGTCGGTGAGGCCGAGATAGCCGATGGTCACCTCGGCCGCCGCGGCGGTGCCGGTCAGCAATCCCAGGGTCAGTGCCGCTGTACCCAGGAACCTAGTCATCGATCACCACCGAATGCGGCACGCGCCCGACAGGAATGGACTGGATGGCCGACATGCTGGCCATATCGACCACCGTGATGTCGTCAGACAGGCCATTGGCCACATAGGCCCGCGTCTCGTCGCTTGAGAGATCGACCGACCAGGCGCGCTTGCCGACGAGTACATATTTCAGCACCTCGTGGGTGGCGGCATCGATGATCGCGATGTGATTGGCGCGCCCCAGGCTCAGCAGCACCTTGCTGCCATCCTTGGTGATCGCCATGCCGACCGGGGTGACATCTTCCTCGCGGAAGCCAGGCGGCACGAAGATGAGGCTGTCGCGCTTGATTTCGTTGGTCGCCGTGTCGATCACGTATATTTCGCTCGACAGTTCGCAACTGACCCAGAGCTCGCTGCCATCGGGAGTCAGCATAAATCGCCTCGGGCGGGTGCCGACCAGGATATTCTTGGTCACGGCTCCGCTTGCCACATCCACCACATGGACCATGTCGGCCACCTCGGAAGTGACATAGGCCGTCTTGCCATCGGGCATCACCAAAACACCCTCCGGCTCTGCCCCGGTGGGGATATCCATCACCGATAGACGGCTCGCCATGTCGATCACTTCGAGGCGGGAGTCTTCTTCGTTGGAGACGAAGATCTGCGTTTCGTCCGGTGAAAAGGCGAACACTTCCGGGCTTGGCCCGGTGGGGATGCTGTCCACCACTTCCAATGTCGCCACATCGATCACGTCGATGACGTCGTCATCGCCACAGGCGACATAGAGCAGGGTCTTGTCTGCATTGAAGTGCATGTCGCGCGGCCGGCGCGACGTCTCGATCCGCTTGACGATGCTGTAGTCGGCATCGAGCACCACGACCTCGTGGCTCTTTTCATTGGACACGAAGATCAGGCCCGTCCCGGCAGCCGCGGCTACCGTAACGGACAGGCATAGGGAGGCCAGCGCCAAGGCGCCTGCGAATATCCGTTTCATGGTCATTTCACGATAAACGTGCCGGCCAGGCCACGGGTTTCATAGCCATCGGCCCAGAACTTGTATTCGCCGGGACGAATAGGCACGAACCAGATGTCGATCGTGCCCTCGTCGTCGAACTCGACGCTGTAGAGGCCATAGGGCGTAATTTCGAGGTCATTAACGATCACCTGGTTGATCCAGGAGTTGCGGAACAGCTCGGGCGCGACCACGGCGAGTTCCTCGCCGCCATCATGCACGATGCGCAAACGGTAGTATTTGCCGGTTTCGAGTTCGAAGCTGGTTTCCGAGAATGTCAGATTGGCACTGTCGATCGTAAGGTCGGGCAGGCGCGTTGCATTCGCTGCCAGATTGCCCTCCGCCATGGCCGGCGTGGCCAGCGCCGCCAAAATCATTGCCCCCGCCCAAATGCGCTTCAGACCCAACATGCAATCTCCTGTACCGGCGTTCCGGTTTACGCTCAAATAAACTGCGGTACTGTGTTGGCTGGTTTGGCGCCCCGCAATCGTTGAGCCTCAATATCTTACATTGCGTTCGCCGATGAGCTTGGGTGATAGCGGTACGGTTCAATCGAATGGAGGGGAGGCCAAATGCGCCTTTTTGCAAAATTGTGGCTCGCGGCTTTGGCGACACTTGTGGCGGCGCCGGCCTGGGCCCAGCATGGCGGGGCCAATACGCTTGTCGTCGGTGTGCAGGAATCGGGCACCGTGCAGTGGGAAATCGAAACCATCGTGGCCAATGGGCTGGCCAGCAAGCATGGGTTGGAGCTGGAAATACGGCCTTTGGCCGACAGCCGCGCCGGGCAGATCGCCCTGCAGGCGGGCGAAGTGGATGTCATCCTGTCCGACTTCGTTTGGGTGACCATTCAGCGCAGCCAGGGCAACAAGGTGACCATGGTGCCGCACTCGCTTGCCGTGGGTGGCCTGATGGTCGCCCCCGACAGCGGCATTACCAAGGTCGAAGACCTCAAGGGCAAGCGAATCGCGGTGGCGGGCGGCCCGGTGGACAAGAGCTGGGTAACCCTTCAGGCCTATTATAACAGCGTCACCGGCGCCAAGCTGGTGGACGACGTTTCAGCCAATTATGGCGCCCCCCCGCTGGTCAACGAATTGCTGGCCAATGGCGGCACCGATGCGGCGCTGAACTTCTGGCAGTGGAATGCGCGGGCAAAGGTGGCCGGCGCCATCGAACTGCTGTCGGTGGCCGACATGCTGTCGGCGCTGGGCGTCTCCGAGCAGCCGCCATTGCTGGGCTGGACCTTCACCGACGAAACCGCCAAGAACAAGAAGGCAGCCATCGTGGCCTTCCTTGATGCCTCGTTCGAGGCCAAGGACCTGCTGCTCAATGACGACAGCGCCTGGCCCCCGCTCCAAAGCCTGATGGGGGCCGAGGGCGACGACGCGCTGTTTGCCCAATTGCGCGACGACTATCGCGCCGGCATCGTCACGGGCTACAATCCCACCAAGATGGGCGCGGCCAAGGAGGCATTCGCCCTGATGGCCGAATATGGTGGTTCCGAACTGGTTGGCGAAGACTCCAAGCTGGATCCGGGCACCTTCTGGCGGGGATACCGCAAATAGCCTCGAACGACGGTTCAGAACATCGCATTTCAAGCGCGTGGCGGCCTCGTGCCGGCGCGCTGGAAGTGTTGTCCCTGCCTTTGCTGCTGACCATCTGGCAGGTGCTGTCCATGATCATCGTCAATCGCCTGTTCCCGTCGCCGATCATGGTGGCGCAGGTGATGTGGGACGCCGCGACCGAGGGGCGCCTCCTGGGCGACCTGGGCAAAACGCTGTGGCGCGCAGCCATGTCCTTTGTCATTGCCATGGCATTGGGCACGGCGATCGGCATCGCCTTCGGCCGGGTCCGCTGGGTCGATCGGCTGTTCTCGGGCTGGCTGCTGGTGGGGCTGAACCTGCCGGCCATCGTCATCGCCATCGTGCTCTATATCTGGCTGGGGCTGAACGAGTTGTCGCTCATTCTTGCCGTCATCCTGAACAAGGTGCCGCTGGTCATCGCGACGGTACGCGAGGGCGTCCGCAGCTTCTCCGACGATCTGGACGAGCTGGGGACCGTTTTCCGCATGTCGGCGCTGCGGCGATTGCGGCTGATCTTCATCCCGCAACTGACCCCGTTCGTGCTGGCGGCGGCGCGCACCGGGCTCTCCCTCATCTGGAAGATCGTGCTGGTTTTCGAGGTGCTGGGCAGCGATGGCGGCATCGGCTACCGCATCAGCATCATGTTCCAGTTTTTCAACATTTCGGGCATCCTGGCCTATACGACCGCCTTCATCCTGGTTGTCCTGGCCTTTGAATACGGCATCATGCGGCCGCTCGAGCGACGGATATTGAGATGGCGACCGGTCCGGAATTGAAGATCGACATCGCCGAAAAGCGTTTTCCGGGCGCGCCGGACGCGCTTTTTGCCGGACTGCGACTGGACATTGCGCCGTCGAGCGTGGTGGCGCTTGTCGGCCCTTCGGGCATCGGCAAATCGACATTACTGCGCATGATTGCCGGCATCGATACCGATTTTTCCGGCAGCGTCGAGATCGGTGGCCAGGCCGCCAGGGCCGCGCCCACGCCCGGTTTTGTCTTCCAGGACCCCCGCCTGCTGCCCTGGTTGACGGCCATCGACAACATTCGCGCCGCCGATCCCGATTGCACCCACGAACAAGCGATGGAGGTTCTGGGGCGGGTGGGGCTGGCCGGCGCCGGCGCGCTTTACCCCTACCAGTTGTCGGGCGGCATGCAGCGTCGCGTTGCGCTGGCGCGGGCGCTGGTGGTCAATGCGCGGCTTTTGCTGCTCGACGAACCTTTCGTATCGCTCGACCGGACGCTGGTGGGTGAAATTCACGCACTCTTCGCGCGGCTGGTAGCGGAAAGCCGGCCCACCGTGGTTTTCGTTTCCCATCTCACCGAGGATGCCGCGGCGCTGGCGGATCGGGCCGTCCTGCTCGGCCATCGCCCGGCGTGCATAGTGGCCGATATGTCGCTGCCCATTGCCGGCGCGGAACGCGACCAGGCGACCCTTGAACGCTACCGGGCCATGCTGGACGGCGCCCTGGAAAGCGACGGAGACTAGAATGCAGGCAACCACCCCCGTCATTTCGTTCGACGCCGTCAGCAAATCCTATGGCGCGCTGAAAGCCCTCGACGCGGTCAGCTTCTCGGTCGGGGAGGGCGCCATTGTCGGCCTGCTGGGCCCCAATGGTGCCGGCAAGTCGACGCTGTTCCAGGTTGCGGCGGGACTGTTTGCGCCCGATGGCGGGTCGGTCTCGGTGCTGGGGAAAAGCTATGGCGATGCGAGCTCCGATATTCTGCGGCAGCTCGGCGTGGTGTTTCAGGCCAGGTCGGTCGATCTCGATATGAGCACGCGCGCCAATCTGAGATTTCACGGGCAACTCTTCGGCCTGTCCGGCAAGCTCCTCGCCGAGCGGATCGACGCGGTGGCGCGCTTTCTCGATATCGGCGATCTGCTCGATCGGCTGGTTCGCACGCTCTCGGGCGGCAATCAGCGGCGGGTGGAAATCGCGCGGGCCCTGATCAATCAGCCGAAATTGCTGCTGATGGACGAGCCGAGCGTAGGGTTGGACACTACCGCTCGCCTCGCGCTGGTCGAGCATTTGCGGCGCGAACGGGATGCGCATGGCACCTCGATCCTGTGGTCGACCCATCTGGTCGACGAGGTGGAGGCGGCCGACTGGATCGTGCTGATCGACAAGGGACGCGTGGTCCTTGCCGGCACGCCGGCCGACGTCATCGCCGCGGCCGGGACCCGAACCCTGGCCGAAGCCTATGTCGCCCTGACGGGCGGCAGCCGCCCGATGACGGAACCGCACCGCCGGCTCTAGCGAAAACCGCCGGGATTGCGCTTACGCCAGGCCCAGGGATCGTCGACCTTGGCGCCCGCCTGCCACACGCCCAGTCCGGCTGCCTTGGCTGCCTCCTCGGCCGCCAGATAGGCGTCGGTCTGGTCGAGATAGGCCCGCGCCATGCCGGTGCCGACAAAGGCTTCGCCCACGTCCATTCCATCGATGGTGCAGGTTCCGTGACTGCGACCGAAGGGGTCGGCAACGCCCGTCAGGACGCATGTTGCGTCTCCCCGCGCCAGAATCCCGTCAAGCGCCTGCTTGGCCGCATCCCAGCAGGCCCATTTCTGGCTGCCGACGGTGCAGATCTGATCGCGCTCGGGTGCATCCACGCCCCAGAGGATGACGCGCTGGTTGTCGACCATGATGATATCGGCGTCGATGGTCCGCCCCGGTCCGGTGACCGTATCGCCCTCCGCAGCCATTGCGGGGACGCAGCCGAGCGCGAGGGAGGCCAACAGGGCGGCCAGGACTGGTCTCATCGAATTCTCCAATATTCTTGTTCGTTACACATGTGCGGCACCCTCGGCTAGGATGCCGCACAACAGGAAGCAGGCAACCGATGAAGATGATTGCGTTTGCGGCATTGACAGCCATGGTCTGGAGCGCTGCGCCGGCAATGGCGGGCCCGGTGGAAGACCTGCTGAGCGGTGCACGGAAGGAATGCGTTGGCTGTGATCTCAGCGATGCCCGTTTCAAATCGGCGGATCTCAGCGGTGTTGATTTCAGCGGCGCCAATCTGAGCGGCGCGACATTTCACCGGGCTGTGCTCAGCGGCGCCATTTTCGATGATGCCGATGTCACCGGCACCAACTTCAACCTGGCCAACCTCGGCGGCGCCAGCTTCGTGGGCGCCACGGCCACGGGTGCCTATTTCTATGAGGCGCAGCTGTCCGGTGCCGACTTCACCGACGCGGACCTGTCCAATACCCGGATGCAGCATGCGCGCATGACCGGCGCGACCCTGGTGGGCGCCAATCTCGACGGCGCCGTGATGAAGGAGGTACGCCTCAACAATGCGGACCTCAGCGGGGCATCGATGCTGCGCACCAATCTCAACGATTCCAGCATTGGCCGGTCGAACTTTACCGCGGTCCGGATCGACAATGGTAGCTTCTCCAATGCCAAGATGGCGCGGGCCATCTTCGACGATGCGGTGATTACGCTGACCGATTTTTACGGGGCGGACATGGATGGCGTCAGCTTCGTGGGCGCCACTGTCGCCGGGTCGCGCTTTACCCGCGCACGCATATCCGACAGCGCCTTCGCCCAGACCAAGATGCTGCACAATTTCATGCAGGACGGGCATCAGCAGAACTAGTTCAACTCGGCGGCAGGCTCGGCTCGTAGGGTGTCTGAACAACCTCCAGCCGCGTCTGGCTTTGAAAATACCCAACGTTGAGCTGCTGGGTGTCGGTATTGAAAGCGTCCTGCCCCTTCTTGCGCAGGAAGCTCGATTCGAGCCGCATGCGTTCGGTCCCGTCAGGGCTTTCCGCCGTGCAGATTTCATGGATGAACTGGTTGCCGACAGGGTTTTCGCCAGCGCGCGGCGGCAGGTCGTCGCATGTCTGCTTCCAACTGCCGTAGCGTCCCTTGAGGTTGCGCGCCAGCGTCACCGCAACGCGCCGCTCGCGGGTGCTGGCCCTCTCGTCGGTCACGATGCGAATGCCGCGCACGATGGCGTCGTCGTCGACGAGTACTGACACCATGACCGGATGGGCATAGATCGAGGTGCCGCCCTGCAGCACCTTGTATTCCGCCTCCTGGGCGCGTGCGAGATAGTCGATCTCGTCGTCGTTTTCGAAATAGACTTCGTGCAGGCCCGATGGTTCTGCCGGGCACCGGGCAAAGTCGGAAAATCCTGCGGCCAGCTTGACCGAGGGCGGTCCGCCATTGGTGCCGCAGGAAATCTCGACCACTTCCATTGCCGGAATCTGGGAGACGGGCCGGCCCAGCGTGACGTTCCAGATCGAGTACACCGGAACCAGCGCGGGATCGAACTGCGCATTTGCAGGGCTGGCCATTCCGGCCAGCCCCATGCACAAGGCAATCGTCAAAGGCCTCAAACGCGGCACTGGATCTACTCCAGACCGGCGCAGACCTTGCTGGCGCTGTCGCCGTAATAGTCCTGGCACTGCGCCAGGGTCGTCTCGCCTGCGCCCTGAACGTGGGTCTGGAGATAGGCCACGAGGTTGATGATGTCGGCCGGCCGGATCGACTTGCCCTTGCGCGGCATGTCGGCGGCATCGAAATCGGCGGCGGTCATGCCATAGCAGACATCGCCATCCTTATAGGCCTGGTTGTTGTGATAGGGCATCGGCGTGCCGGGGATGCCGCAGGAAATGATATCGATGAAGCCCTGGGTGTCGAGCAGGCTTTCGCGTAGCTTGGCGGCGTCGCCCTCCGAGCGCGGGTTCTTGCCCATGCCGTCGCCATTCCAGCCATGGCAACTGAGGCAGATGCCGACGCGATTGTAGACGTCGTGCCCTTTTTCGATATCGGCCCCCTCGAGCAGGCTCACATCCATATACTCGGTAACCGGGTAGCCCATGAAGTCGCCCGCCGGGGTATCGGATTGGGCATTGCTTGGCATGGCGGTGAGCGCCAGCGGGGCCACGATGGCGAGCGCCGCTGCGGCTGTCAGAATTCGGGAGAACAAAGACATCGGATATCCATTCATCAAAATTGCTGCCGGGTCGCGTACGACCCGGCAGCGTCCAAATTGCGGTGTGACTAGAGTTCGAAGACGTACAGCATGTTGGCGGCCGCCTTGCTCTCAAGCTCGGGATAGCCGAAGGCGGCGATCGAGATGCCACCGCCAGCGATGGCGATATATTCCTTGTCGCCGACGCTGAAGGCAATCGGCGGCGCCTGGAACGGCGTGCCCAGGTTCATGCTCCACTTCTGCTCCAGCGTCTTGCTGTCATAGGCGCCGAACGTTCCATCGAGCTCGCCGGTCCACAGCAGGCCGGGGGTCAGCATGACGCCGGCATAGTTCGGATACGGACGTTCGACCTTGGCGGTCTGTTCGCCGGTGGCGACGTTGTAGGAGAAGATGGAACCGGTTTGCAGGCCCGAAGCGGCCGAAGAACCGCCCGAGAAGCTCGCGCCGGCCACCACGTCTTCGGGAGCAACGGCGTCGACCGTCAGGTCGGAACAGCCTTCGATACCGGCGCCATAGGCCATGCCCGTGGTCGGATCGTAGGCGGTCGGCCAGAAGTTCACGCCGCCCTGGATGTTCGGGCAGGTCTCGACGCTTTCGCCGCCACGACGGGAGGCACCGGCGGCGTATTCCTGCAGCGACTTGCTGCTGTCATATTCCATCGGCTTGCCGGTCTTGGGGTCAATGCCAGCGGTCCAGTTGAGCTTGTTCACATAGGGGCTGGCATTGATGAACGACCCGTTGGACCGGTCGAGCGTGTAGAAAATGCCGTTTCGTCCGAAGTGAGCCAGAACCTTGCGGGCCTCACCATCGACTTCGGTGTCGAGCAGCAACTGCACGCCCACCTCGTCATAGTCCATGTAGTCGCCAGGCGTGTACTGGAAGTGCCATTTCAGCTCGCCCGTGTCGGCGTCGAGCGCCACCGAGGAGTTGGAATAGAGGTTGTCGCCGGGGCGGTATTCCGGATCATACATCGGCACCGGATTGCCCGTGCCCCAATATGTCGTGTTGGTGGCTTCGTCGTAGGAACCGGTGACCCAGGCAGCGGCGCCGCCGGTCTTCCAGCAATCGGGATTGCCGGTTTCGTCGCATAGCCAGGTCTCGCTGCCCGGCTGGCCCGGCTCCGGAACCGTATAGAAACGCCAGACTTCTTCGCCGGTGGCCGCATCGAGTGCTGCAATCCAGCCGCGCGTTGCCCAGTCGCCATAGCTCTGGCCGACCAGGATCTTGTCCTTGAGAGCGAGCGGGGCATTGGTAAAGCCTTCGCCCGGCTCGGTCGCGATCTGTTGGTCCCAGACCACATCGCCGGTCTCGTCATCGAAGGCCATTACGCGGCCGTCGTTGAGCGCCACGACCACGAGATTGTTCCATAGCGCCAGGCCGCGGCTGGCCAACAGGATCGGGCGGTTGGGGTCCTTGTCGACGCCGGTCTCGCCGATCCAGACGACGTCGCCGCGCTTACCGCTGGATACGTCGATCTTGTACGGGGTGCCCCAGGGGTCGACGATGTAGAGGAAGCCATCCTTGGCAAGGGGCGTGGCTTCGAAGCCGCCTACGCCGAAGCCGGCGGGCTCGGTGCCGCCCAGGGGGACGGCATAGGCGAGCTTCAGCCCGGAGACGTTCTCGGTGGTGATGTCATCGAGCGGTGAAAAGCGGTTGGCGTCATAGGTCCGGTGGACCATCAGCCAGTTTCCGGCCTCGGCTTCGGTGCCGGCAGCCGATAGACGCTCCGGCGTGGCATCGTCGGCGAAAACCGGCATGGCCGACATGAGTGTGGCGGCAGCGACGCCGATCAAAAGTTTATTGCGGATCATGATTTTACCTCTCCCCCCAACGCTTTGGTGCATCTTAGTGGGATGGGTAGGTTGACACTCTCACGCGCCGGATTTTGCCTATCTAAAGTATTGGTAGAACCGAAGAGCCCTGCCTTGAGGCTATGCGACCTGCATGAATTCCTGGTCGTTCGGGGTCATTTCCGCGGCATATTCGTTGCGGCAGAAATCGACGATCCCATTATAGGTCTGCGCATAGGAGCGCAGTGACAGCAGGTGCTTCGGCATTGCCAGCACCACCTGCCGCGTCATGTCCTTGATCCGCAGGAGGTGGATTTTCTGTCGGATCGAATGGGGGAGATTCGGCAGCAACGATATCGGGCAGTGCGCAGTCGCCAGGCCAGCAGCGACAATGTCGACTGCCAGGGGATAGGTGCTGGCCGAATAGGTCGCAGCCGCATTGGGTAGGCTGTGCCTGTACCATTCCAGCGACCGGTCGCGCAGGCTGATCTGGGGGTCCATATCGACAAAATGCTGCAATGGGGCGGCCAGCTGCACGGATTTGTTGGCGCTCAGCGCCGCCCGAATTTCGGATGGTTGCACACTGGCGGGCACGACCCAGGCAATGTGATCTTCAAACAGTGGCGTGATTGCGAAGGCATTACGATCATGCACGACCGCCTCGTCCGACACGATGGCGCAATTGAGCTGGTGGAGGCGCAGCATTTCCACAAGCTCGGACGAGGTGATGGCGTATTTGACCTCGAACTTCACGAAGCCTTCCTGGCTCGAGGCAATCTTTGCCGCCTCGGAGACGAACCGCCCCCGCATGGTGGGCGTCAGGCCCATGCGAACTGTCAGGTTGTTGCGGACAAAGCGCTGGTCGTGCTCGGAAAACACCGTCTTGAGCCGGCCCAGCATTTCCGTGCTGGCGGCGAACCAATAATCGCCGGCCGGCGTCAGCACCACGGCGCCTGTACGGTTGCGAACGATGAGCTGGCAGCCCAGGCGTTCTTCCAACTTGGCAAGCTGTTGGGAAATGGAGGGTTGTGACAGATCGATCCGCCGCGACGCCTTGGTTATCGAACCGGCGATAACAACGGCGTTGAAAATTTCGAGCTGCTTGAGGGTGATATCCTGCAGGGTGGCCTCCTGATGGCTAAGATAATGTATCTCATCAGGAAATCCACTGTCAGATCACGCTCTAGTGCGAAAGTCTGACGGCTCCGCTGCAACTTGCAGGCAGGTGGGCGCGCGGGCTTTGGGTAAGCCCGAATGGGTCAACTGTGCGGAGGAAATATGACAAGTGACGGGGGCGTCCTCATCGGGCCGCCGGAGGCGCGCGCCGACTATGGACCGCTATTGCGCCTAGTATTGGTCAATGTCATCGCTGTGACCGGGCTGGTCATATTGTGGCGAATGGGCCTGCTCGATTTGGTGATCGAAACCGACCATACCAGAGTGTCGCTGATCATCTTCGCCATCCTGGTCGGCACGACACTGCATTGCTTCTACCAGACCATCGTCATCTCACGCGAGCTCGTTGCCGCCAGGCAGGCCCGCGCCATCCTCGACGCCGAGCGGGGAACCCGCCTCTCCATCGGCCCGCAAGGCGTGGTGACGGCGGCCGGAACGGCTTTGCCCTCGGGCGTGCTTGGGCGGCATATCGAGGGACTGGTCCGCAAAGCGCAGTTGCAGGCCGGAGGACCGGTGGACCAGAGCCTGTTGCTGCGCCTGCTGGCCGATCGTCTCCGCAGCAGGGAAAGGCTGGGCCTGTTCGTCTCCGAAGCCCTGTTGCGGTTGGCGCTGCTGGGAACGGCCATCGGCTTCATTCTCATGCTCATCCCGATCTCGGCGCTGACCTCCTTCGAAGCCGATACCCTGCGCGGCGCCCTGGGCGGCATGACCAGCGGCATGGCCATCGCGCTCAACGTGACCGTCGCCGGGATTGCCGGGGCGCTGCTGCTCAAGCTGGAATATTACATGCTCGACGCGGCCATCGCCGATCTGTTCGACACCATCGTCGAAACCACCGAAATATATGTCGTTTCGGCGCTGGAGTCGGGGCCGGATGCAAGAGCCTAGTCTGTTCTCCGGCGCCAGCGACGACGGTACATTCGTGCCGTTCACCGACATCCTGTTCAACGCCCTGCTTGGCTTTGCGGTGATGCTGTTCATCGCCTTCGCGCTGATCCGCCCGGAGGCGAAAACCGGGGTCATCGACACCAAGGCGGAGATGATCATCACCGTCACCTGGCCGGACAACAACGAGGACGATATCGACACCTACGTTCAGGAGCCCAGCGGCAACGTGGTCTGGTACCACTCCATGCAGAAGGGCCTCGTCACGCTCGACCGCGACGACCGCGGCAACTATCTCGACGAGGTCACCGTCAACGGGCAGACAATCCAGTTTCCGCTCAATCAGGAGACGGTCACGGTTCGCGGCATCGTGCCGGGTGAATATGTGGTCAATCTCTACCACTACCTCAATCCGAGCGCGGGGCCGGTTCCGGTGACGGTCAAGGTCGAGAAGATCAACCCGACGCTCAGCGTGGTCTACTACGACACCGTCATACTGAAGAAAAAGGGCGATGAGCAAACAGCGGTGCGCTTCACGCTCGATGCCGCAGGCAATGTCTCTGATGTCAACACGCGGCAGCTCTCGCTGATCCAGGCGGTGCGCAAATGATCGAGGCCTCCATCGGCTTGACGGTGCTGTCCTATGCGGTTCTCGGGGTGCTCCTGCTGAGCCTGAACTTTGTCTCGCTCTGGCGCTGGTGGGTGAAGCTGGCCGCCATACTGCTCACCGTCGCGGCCTGCGTCGGCAGCTATTTTTCGATCTCGGGCCTGTTGGGCTGGGCCGCGCCGGGCAGCCTGCCGGAACGGTTCAACCTGGTGGCCACGCGGATCATCGAGCCGGACATGCTGCGCGGCACGCCGGGGCATATCTATCTGTGGATCGAGGAAATAGACGACAACCAGGTCATCGTATCGCCGCCCCGCGCCTATGAGGTGCCCTACGAGGTCGATCTGTCCGTCCAGGTCGCCGAGGCCCAGAGCGAGCTCAATGGCGGCAGCAACATCATGGGGCAGTTCGCCGCCACTGAGTCGACTGGTGGCGAGCGTCAGGACGCGCCGCGCGAAGGCACCGATACCGGCGATTTCTCGCAAGGGTCCGATATCGGCTCCTCGACCGGGCAGGGCGGGCGCTTCGACGACACCACGGCCATGAACAGCCTGACCTTTTCCGACATGCCGCCGGTCAACCTGCCCAGCAAACCCATTCTGGCGGACTGACGCTTTGCGCCAGCGCCAAAGGTCCAATTGCCGAACCGGGCGTTGCATGGACCTGATACCGCCACACGGACCTGGTGAAACATGATTGCCGAACACCCAGACCGACAGGCATTGATGGACGAAGTCCATGCGCGCCCGGTCGAGCTCATCGAAGCAAGCTGTCGGCTGCGCCGGCTGGTTTTCGTCATGCCTTCCCGGCCCGGCGCCATGTCGGAAGCCTTCGACCGCTTCGTGCTGTTCTGCCAGGCACGCGGCTACAAAATGCCGATGCCGGCCAGCCGCCTCTATAGTTTCGCCCCCGGGCGTCGGCAGGTGACGTGGGAGTTCCATACCGAATTCGTCACGGTAACCTGGCGCGGGCCGCTCGATGACGCGGAGAGTTTTCCCACGGAGCTCGGCCTGGAGGCGATCGGCGAAGGCCTGCTCATCGGCGCGACGCGGATCGACGTTATCGCCGATGAAACCGTGCCGGACCGGCTGCTCCCCGGCTTTGAGCTGCCCAGCCTGTGCCTCGCCGACATCGAAAACGGGCGCGGCCAGGTCGCGACGGATTTCGTGCCCGACGCCGACAGTTTCACGCGGTTCGAGCTGGCCGCGGGCGGTCTCACGCCCCTGCGACGCTCGATCATTGCCCGGCGGCTGCTCGAAATCGACACCTACCGCACCATGGCGCTGCTGGGCCTGCCGCTTGCCCGCAGCGCAGCACCCGATCTTCGGGCGATCGAGCTTGAGCTGACCGACCTGATGGCCGCTTTGTCAGACGCCGCCACGCCGGAAAGCCGGCAGGCCAGCCTCAACGCTCTGCAGGACCTGTCGGTGCGCAACGGTCAGCTTTCCGAGCGCCTCGACTATCGCTTCGCGGCGGGCCGGGCCTATGGCGATATTCTGGGTGTCCGGCTGGCGGGGCTGCGTGAAAGATCGACGACGCGCGGCTCGACGCTCACCCACTTTCTCGGCAATCGCGTCGATCCGGGGCTGGCGACCTGCGCCGCGGTGGAGAAGCGCCTCGCAAAGTCCTCGACCAAGATCGAACGGGCCATCGAATTGCTCAATGTGCGCATCGGCGTCGATACGCAGCTGCAGAATGCGGCGCTGCTCGACAATATCGCCAGGACCGCCCGCAGCCAGTTTCTGCTGCAGCGCACGGTCGAAGGCCTCTCGGTGATCGCTATCAGCTACTACATGCTCGGGATTCTCAGCTATGTGATGGCCGGTCCCCTGGGCGAATTGCACTGGGACAAGGCCATGGCGCTGTCGCTGTCGGCCCCGTTCGTTGTCGGGGCCGTCTGGCTCATGGCCCGCCATATCCGCAAGCTGCACGATCAGTCGCCGCCGAAATCCACGACTTAGCCGGCCAAATGGACAAGCCGTGGACGACGTCGGTATGGTCGGCGGAACGAGCCCGAAAGAGTGCCAGGTGATGAACCATATCGACCTCAGCAACGAGATTGCCGTGATCACCGGCGGAGCGCAGGGCATCGGCTTTGCCATTGCCCGGCGGCTGATCGCTTCCGGCGCACGGGTGAGCCTATGGGACAGCAATGCCGAAGCGTTGGCGCTGGCGCTGGACAATCTGGGACCCGCGGCATCGAGCAAGCTGGTTGACATCACCGACCTCGCGGGCCTGCAGCGGGTTCATGCCGAGGTAGAGGCCGAGCTGGGGCCGGTCTCGATCCTGGTCAATTCGGCCGGCGTGGCCGGGCAGAATGCAACGCTGGAAGACTATGACCCGGACGAGTGGCGGCGGGTGGTCGAGATCAATCTCAACGGCACCTTCTACGTCAACAAGGTGGTGATCCCCTCGATGAAGGCGGCCAATTACGGGCGCATCGTCAATATCTCGTCGGTGGCCGGCAAGGAGGGCAATCCGAACCTGTCTGCCTATTCGGCGGCCAAGGCCGGCGTCATCGGGCTGACCAAGTCGCTGGGCAAGGAATTGGCCAAGTTCGATATCGCGGTCAATGCCATTACGCCAGCCACGGCCAAGACGCGCATTCTCGATACGCTGACCCCCGAATTCATCGACTATATGCTGGTGCGTATTCCACGTGGGCGCTTCCTCGAAGTCGACGAGGCGGCGGCGATGGTGGCCTGGCTGGTGAGCAGGGAGAACAGTTTCACCACGGCCAGCGTGTTCGACCTGTCAGGCGGCAGGACGACTTACTGAGCCAATATCGCTCCAGTGATCGCAGCGTCACCTTTGCCGCGGTCCGCGCAGCGTTGATGGCCTCCTATGCCGGTACGCTGAGCTCCACCCGCATGTCGCCGCTCGAAGCCCTCGAATGTATGGCGGCAGCCGAAACGCTGGCCATTGTCGGACCCTCGGGGGCAGGCAAGACGACGCTCTGCTCGCGGCTGCCGCGAGACGGGCATCGCCGAGGAAGGCAGCCACGAAGCGCTGCTGGCCCGCGACGGCGCCTATGCCGTGCTGCACAAGGCGCAGTTCGGCTATCTGGCGGGGTAGGAACGGCGGTAGCCCGCCGCTGCTGTGCACTGTCACCGAACCGTCTTGTCCGCGTCACCCAACTGTCAATCGCCATTGTTAGGCACGCCGGGCTCGCGATCAGACGGGCCGGCAGGACGCTCCTGCTGATATTCCGACAGCCAGGAGAGACCCGATGGTTCGCCATTCATTCGCAGCCGGCCTTGCCGCCCTGACACTAGCCCTTTCGTCCAGCATCGCGCTGGCCCAGACCGAAGTCACCTGGTGGCATGCCATGGGCGGCGAATTGGGCACCAAGCTCGAAGAAATCGCCGCCGGCTTCAATGCCAGCCAATCCGACTATGTCGTGACGCCGGTGTTCAAGGGCTCCTATGCCGAGACCCTGACCGCCGCCATCGCCGCATTCCGCGCCAACGAGCAGCCCGCCATCGTGCAGGTCTTCGAAGTGGGCACCGGCACCATGATGGCCGCCAAGGGCGCCGTCTACCCAGTCTACCAGCTCATGGCCGACAACAATCAGCCCTGGGATCCGGCCGGCTTTCTCGCCCCGGTGACCGGCTATTATTCGGACACCGACGGCAACATCCTGTCCATGCCGTTCAATTCGTCGACCCCGATCATGTACTACAACAAGGACGTGTTCGAAAAAGCCGGCCTTGACCGCGATGTCGCCCCCAAGACGTGGGCCGAAGTCGAGGAATTCTCCAGGAAGATCGTCGAGTCCGGCGCTGCAACCTGCGGCTTCACCAGCGGCTGGGTAAGCTGGATCCAGACCGAAAACCTCTCGGCCATCCACGACCTGCCCTATGGCACGCTGCAGAACGGCTTCGGTGGCCTGGCCACCGAATTCACCTTCAACGGCGAAACCCAGGCCCGTCATTGGGACAACCTGGCCAAATGGAGCAAGGAAGGCCTGTTCCGCTATGGCGGCCCGGCCGGTGGGGCCGATGCAGCGCCGCTGTTCTATACCGGCGAATGCGCCATCTACATGAACTCGTCGGCCTCGCGTGCCGGTGTCATCGCCAACTCCACTGGCTTTGAAGTCGGCTTTGCCCCGCTGCCCTATTATGACGACGTGATCGCCGAGCCGAAGAACTCGATCATCGGCGGCGCGACCCTGTGGGTGCTCAACGGCAAGTCGCCGGAAGAATATGCCGGCGCCGCTGCGTTCTTTACCTATCTCAGCCAGCCTGAAGTGCAGGCCGACTGGCACCAGTTCACCGGCTACCTGCCGATCACCAATGCCGCCTACGAACTGGGCCAGAGCCAGGGCTATTACGCGGCCAATCCGGGTTCGGACATCGCCATCGGCCAGATCACCCGCGGCACGCCTTCGGACAATTCCAAGGGCATCCGCTTCGGCAACCTGACCCAGGCGCGCGACGCCATCGACCAGGAATTCGAAGCCGTGCTGGCCGGCGCCAAGACCGGCCAGGAAGGCCTCGACGCAGCCGTTGCCCGCGGCAACGAAATCCTGCGCGAATTCGAAGCCGCCAATCAGTAGCAAACAATGGGGCTCGGACGAGTATTCCGGAACCCTCTGCGGAAGTCACCTCTCCCCTGAGGGGAGAGGTCGACCCGAAGGGTCGGGTGAGGGGTTCAGCGCCGCCTAGACCAATGCTGTGTTCATTAGCACTGAACCCCTCACCCCACCCTCTCCCCTCAGGGGAGAGGGAGCCCACGCCCAGTGGTACCCCTGGAACAGCAGCCGCGATTGAGGAAACCATGCAGACCAAGCGCACGATCTTTCCGAACCGTTGGCTGCCCTATGGCTTGCTGGCCCCGCAACTGGCCATCACGCTGGTCTTTTTCATCTGGCCGGCCTTGCAGGCCGTCAAATCCTCGTTCGAGCGCGAAGACCCGTTCGGCTTCAAGACCACGTTCATCTGGTTCGGCAATTACGCCAAGCTGCTGGCCGACCCGCTCTATCTCAATTCGCTCTGGCGCACGCTGATCTTTGCCGTGCTGGTGACTGCCATCGCCATGGGCGTGTCGCTGATCCTCGCCGTAGCGGTCAACCGCCTGCTGCGCTCGGGCCGGGTGTATACGACTTTGCTGGTCTGGCCCTATGCCGTGGCGCCCGTGGTGGCCGGCATTCTCTGGTGGTTCATGTTCAACCCCTCCATCGGCATCCTCAGCTACCTGCTGGGCCAGCTGGGCGTGACCTGGAACCACCGCGTCAATGCCGACCAGGCCATGATCCTCATCGTGCTGGCCGCCAGCTGGAAGCAGATTTCCTACAATTTCCTGTTCTTCGTCGCCGGGCTCCAATCGGTGCCCGCCTCGCTGTCGGAAGCGGCCGCCATCGATGGGGCAGGGCCGTTCAAGCGCTTCTGGACCATCGTCGTGCCGCTGCTGTCACCGACCACATTCTTCCTGCTGATCGTCAACATCAACTACGCCATGTTCGACACCTTCGGCGTCATCGACGCCACCACCTCGGGCGGCCCGGCGCAGTCGACCAATATCCTGGTCTACAAAGTCTATGCCGACGGTTTCCTCGGCCTCAACATCGGCTCGTCCGCAGCCCAATCGGTGCTGCTCATGCTCATCGTCATCATCCTGATCGTCGTGCAGTTCCGCTTCGTCGAGCGGCGCGTGCAGTATTAGGAGCGGCACCATGGTCGAAAACCGCCCCTGGCTGAATGTCCTGACCCACCTCGTGCTGGTCGTCGGCGTGATCGTCATCGCCTTCCCGGTCTACCTGGCCGTCATCGCCTCGACCCATGACGAGGGCGCGTTCCTGCGCGGCGTGGTGCCGCTGCTGCCCGGCCCGCATCTGCTCGACAATTACGGGCAGATGCTGAGCCAGGGCATGTCCACCTCGGGCGCGCCGCCGCTGACGCTGATGCTGGCCAATTCGCTGGTCATGGCCATCGCCATCGCCGTGGCCAAGATCGCCATCTCCATCATCTCGGCCTATGCCATCGTCTACTTCCGCTTCCCGCTGCGCACGCTGGCCTTCTGGACGATCTTCATCACCCTGATGCTGCCGGTCGAAGTGCGCATCATCCCGACCTTCAAGGTGGTCGCCGATCTCGGCCTGCTCAATTCCTATGCGGGCCTAACTATCCCGCTCATCGCCTCGGCGACGGCGACCTTCCTGTTCCGCCAGTTCTTCCTCACCGTGCCGGATGAGCTGATGGAAGCGGCGCGCGTCGATGGGGCCGGGCCGATGAAATTCTTCCGAGATATCCTCTTGCCGCTGAGCCGGACCAACATGGCCGCGCTCTTCGTCATCCTCTTTATCTATGGCTGGATGCAGTATCTCTGGCCGCTGCTGGTGACCACCGACACCAAGTTCTACACGGTCGTCATGGGCATCAAGCGCATGGCCGCCGTTGCCGATGCCGATCCGCAATGGAACCTGGTCATGGCCGCCGTGGTGCTGGCCATGCTGCCCCCCGTCCTCATCGTCGTCTTCATGCAGCGCCTGTTCGTCAAGGGCCTGGTCGAAACGGAGAAATAACATGGCCGCCATCGAACTGTCCGGCGTCAAGAAGACCTATCCCGGCGGTATAGAGGTGATCCACGGACTCGACCTGGCCATAGCCGATGGCGAGATGGTGGTGCTGGTCGGGCCCTCGGGCTGCGGCAAGTCTACGCTGCTGCGCATGATCGCCGGGCTCGAAACCATCACGGACGGCACGATTTCCATCGGCGGGGCGGTGGTGAACCGGCGCGAGCCGGCCGAGCGCGACGTCGCCATGGTATTCCAGAACTACGCGCTCTATCCGCATATGACGGTGCGCGGGAACCTCGAATACGGCCTCAGGAACCGCGGTACGCCACGAGCCGAGATCGATGCCCGCGTCGAAGCCGCGGCGCGGACGCTGGAAATCGCGCCATTCCTCGACCGCAAGCCGCGCCAGCTTTCGGGCGGGCAGCGCCAGCGCGTGGCGATGGGCCGGGCCATCGTGCGCCAGCCCAAGGCGTTCCTGTTCGATGAGCCGCTGAGCAATCTCGACGCCAAGCTGCGTGGCCAGATGCGCATCGAAATCCGCCGCCTGCAGCGCGCGCTGGGCACCACCAGCGTCTATGTGACTCACGACCAGCTCGAAGCCATGACGCTGGCCGACCGGCTGGTGGTGATGAATGGCGGCCATATCGAGCAGGTCGGCAAGCCGACCGAACTCTATGACCGCCCGGCCTCGTTGTTCGTCGCCGGCTTCATCGGTTCGCCGCCGATGAACCTGATCGATATCGAGACGCTGCGCGCCTTGACCGGCGCGGCCTTTCCCCCGTCGCTGCCGGTCGGAACCGACATTGTCGGCATCCGCCCGGACGCCATTATGATGGGGCCGGCCGGGGGCGGGGATATTTCCATCAGCGGCGTCGTGGAACTGATCGAGCCGGTGGGCGGGGAAAGCCACCTTTATGTGCGGGTGGCCGGGCTGGACCAGGCCATGGTCATCGTCGCCCAGGGCCGCTCGGTGCTGTCCGAAACCGGCCGGCTGGATTTCAGCCTTCCCGTCGCGGCGCTGCACCCGTTCAGCCGCGCCACCGGAAAACGCCTGAGATAGCTGTCGCCATGTCGTTGAATCGTCATAGAACTGGACTAGCGGAGCATCGGTCTCACCCATGCAGGATCGGCCTGAAATGAACACTGTCGCCCTCGGAGAGCTGGTGCTTACCAATGCCCGGATCGTGCTGGCCAACGAGGTTCTGGACGGCTCGGTGCGGGTCGATGGCGGCATCATCACCGATATCGGCGCGCCGAGCCGCAGCGGGATCGATCTCGATGGCGACTACCTGATTCCGGGGCTGGTGGAGCTCCATACCGACCATCTCGAAACCCATTACGCGCCACGTCCGCGGGTGCGCTGGAACCCGGTGGCGGCGGTGCAGGCGCATGATGCACAGATCGCGGCCTCGGGGATAACCACGGTGCTCGACGCCATCCGCATCGGGCTCGACGAGGATACCGATGTCAGCGCCGCTGAAATGAGGATCCTGGCCGGGGCGATCGGCGCCGGCATGGCTGCCGGACGGCTGCGGGCCGAGCATCATATCCACCTGCGCTGCGAGGTTTCGGCGCCCGATTGCCTCGATAGCTTCCTCGCCATCAAGGACGATCCGCTGGTACGGCTGGCCTCGCTGATGGATCACGCGCCGGGCCAGCGCCAGTTTGCCAGCCTCGACGCCTACAAGGTCTATTACCAGGGCAAGACCAAGATGACCGACGCCGAGCTGGACGCCTTCACGGCCCGGCGCAACGCGCAGTCGATGGCCCATTCCGGCAAGCATCGCCGCGCCATTTCGCAGATGTGCCACGACCAGGGCATCGTGCTGGCCAGCCATGACGATGCCACCCGCGACCATGTGGAAGAGGCGGTGGAACTGGGGCTGCATATCGCCGAATTCCCCACCACGCTCGAAGCCGCCAAAGCCTCGCGTCAGGCGGGCCTGGCCATTCTCATGGGCGGGCCCAATGTGGTGCGCGGCAGTTCGCATTCCGGCAATGTGTCGGCGCGGGCGCTGGCCGAGGCCGACCTGCTCGATATCCTGTCCTCGGACTACATCCCCTTCTCGATGCTGCAATCGGCATTTTCGCTCGCCGATAATGTGGAGGGGATAAGTTTATCCAAGGCCATCCAACTGGTGACCAAGCGTCCCGCCGAGGCGGCCGGCTTCCATGATCGCGGCGAGATCGCCGTGGGCAAGCGCGCCGACTTCGTGCATGTGCGCGTCGAGGACGGCATTCCCATCGTACTGACGGTGTGGCGGCAGGGCCGGCGGGTGATATGAGCGGCACCTTCGTCGCCGTCGTGGGCCCGAGCGGAGTTGGCAAGGACAGCCTGATCGGCTTTGCCCGCGCCCGGCTGGAAGCCGGCGGGCGCGTGACCTTCGTGCGCCGCGTGGTGACCCGGCCCGCCGATGGCGGCAGCGAGGACCACGACAGCCTGGATGAAACAGCCTTCGCCGAAGCCGAGGCGGCAGGAAAATTCGCCCTGAGCTGGGACGCGCATGGCTTGCGCTATGGCCTGCCGGTGAGTCTCGAAGACGATCTCCGGGCCGGGCGCGCCGTGGTGGCGAACCTGTCGCGCGGCATGATCCCGGCGCTGATGGCGCGCTACCCCGATGCGCTGGTGGTCGCGGTGACAGCCGACCGCGAGGTGATCGCGGAACGGCTGGCCAATCGCGGGCGGGAAACCGAGGAATCCATCCGGCAGCGACTGGATCGCCAGGTGGGCGATGGGCTGCCGGTGAGCACGGTGCGGGTCGACAATTCCGGTGCGCTTGAGGTGGCGGGAATGGCGTTCGTGCGGCTGCTGGAGGATGTGGCTGGGGTGGGGAAATAGGGGCACGCCCTCGTGGTTCGAGGGTCGCTGCGCTCCCGCCTCACCATGAGCAACCATTAAGTGATGCGGTCCATGGCTTGTCTCTTTGCAGGACCGTGTTT
>NZ_LMEM01000015.1 GCF_001426345.1 Devosia sp. Root436
GAACTAACCCGCTGCGCGGGAGGGTGCGCGTGGTGAGGTGATGGCAAGGCACCAGCGTCACGGCTTGATTGAGGATCGCCTGGTTCAGGCGTTCCCTTTTGGCTCCTTCAACCCAGGAGCCCAACGATGACAACGCCCCTTCCCAATAGCCCTGTCAGCCCGCTGCGCCAGAAGCTGATCGACGATATGACCATGCGCCACTTCTCGGTGGCGACCCAGCGCAACTACATCCGTGACGTGGGGCGCTTCGCCAGCTTCCTGCGGCGATCGCCGGACACGGCGACCAGCGAGGATGTGCGCCAGTTTCAGCTCGCCCAGAGCGAGGCCGATGTTCCCGTGCCGACCATGAACAGCGTGGTCTCGGCGCTGCGGTTCTTCTTCACCAACACGCTCGACCGACCCGATCTGGCCCGCAAGCTGGTGCGCGTGAGCCGGCCCCGTAACCTGCCGGTGGTATTGAGCCGCGACGAGGTGGCGCGCCTGCTCAACGCAACCACCAGTCTCAAGCACCAGGCGGCGCTGTCGGTCGCCTATGGCGCCGGATTGCGCGTGGGTGAGGTCGCGATGCTCAAGGTGCGCGATATCGACAGCGAACGCATGCTGATCCGGGTCGAGCGCGGCAAAGGTGGGCAATATCGCAATGCCATGCTCTCGCCCGATCTGCTCACCCTGCTGCGCCAGTGGTGGCAGGTCGGCCATCGCCAGGGCGTGCTGCACCGCGACGGCTGGCTGTTTCCGGGCCAGCACGCCCTCAAGCCGATCAGCACCAGGCAACTCTATCGTGTGGTCGTCGAGGCGGCTCATGCGGCCGAGATTACCAGGCGCGTTGGGCCGCACACATTGCGGCACAGCTTTGCCACCCATCTCCTGGAGGACGGCGTCGATATCCGCATTATCCAGGCGCTGCTCGGTCACGCCAAGCTGGAGAACACCGCCCTCTACACCAAGGTGGCAACGCGCACGGTGCGGGCTGTGACCAGTCCGCTCGACCGCCTGGGCATCTTCGTTCCGACGGAGGAACCACCCGACCCCTGAGCTGGTGCGCACCACCATCGAGGTTGCCGATATCTTCCGGGCTGCCGGTCCAGCCTATCGCGCGGCCCAAGCCGGGCATCTGAGCCTCAGCCAGCTCAAGGTCATGTCGGCGATCGAGACCTGCCGCACTGCAGCTCTGGGCGGTCACGTCGAAGCCTGTTCCGACTGCGGGCATCAGCGGATCGCCTACAACTCCTGTCGCAACCGGCACTGTCCGCGGTGCCAGGGCGCGGCGGCACGCACATGGTTGGAGGCCCAGGAGGCCAATCTCCTGCCGGTCGGCTATTTCCACGTCGTGTTCACCCTGCCGGCCGAGGTCGCCGATATCGCCTTCCACAACAAGGCGCTGGTCTACGACCTGCTGTTCAAGGCGGCGTCCGAGACCATGCTGACGATTGCCGCCGACCCAAAACATCTGGGCGTCCGCATCGGCATCACCGCCGTGCTTCACACTTGGGGTTCGGCCATGACCCACCATCCCCATATCCACATGATCGTGCCCGGTGGCGGCATAGCACCGGATGGGCGGTGGCTCTCGTCGCGCCCGGCCTTCCTGCTGCCGGTCAGGGTTCTGGGCGCGCTGTTCCGCCGGTTGTTCCTGATCAGGCTGCTCGACCTCCATGATGCCGGAAAGCTCGGCTTCTTCGGCAAACTGGCAGGGATCAGCGACCGCCGTGCCTTCGTCCGTCACCTCGCCCCGGTCCGCAGAAAGCGTTGGGTGGTCTATGCCAAAGCGCCCTTTGCAGGGCCTGAGGCTGTGCTCGCCTATCTCTCGCGCTATACCCACCGGGTCGCCATCTCCAACAGCCGCCTCATCGCGTTCGACGAGGCCGGGGTGACCTTCCGCTACAAGAACTATCGCCGCAGCGGCGCCGATCGGCAGCAGGTCATGACCCTGACCGCCGACGAGTTCATCCGCCGTTTCCTGATCCACGTTCTGCCGCGCGGGTTCCACCGCATCCGGCATTACGGCCTGCTCGCCGGCTCATCCCGTAAGGACGCTCTCGCCCATGTCCGCGATCTGCTTGAGGTGGCGCCGGCGCCGGACGAACCGCCGACCGCCGAGACTTCAGACCCGCGCCCCCCTTGTCCCTGCTGCGGTGGCACCATGGTGATCATCGAGACCTTCGCTGCATGGTGCCAGCCGCGGGCGCCGCCAACCGCCCGACCACCAACCCGGGAGACCGTCCATGACCCGGCTTAACCGATCACGTCCTCAGACCGCGATAACACCATCGCAGCCTGCGAGAGACCTCGCGCCCCTCCATACATGGATCGTCATCACCCGCTCGCTCGGCCCTATCTGTCGCGGCAGACTCCAACTCAGCGGCCGCAACATTGACCTATCCAACCCTGGCGCTGCAGCCCGATCACACCATTTGGGCGGCCCCCAGACTGGCCAAATCGGGAAAAACCCATAGCTCCCATCCCGTGGCTCGCGGGTTCGTTCTTCGGGGACTTTCGGGCGCCTGCCGGCAGCCGAAACTCTTCACGGAAGCTCTATCTGTCGCGGCAGACTCCAACTCAGCGGCCGCAACATTGACCTATCCACCCCTGGCGCTGCAGCCCGATCACACCATTTGGGCGGCCCCCAGACTGGCCAAATCGGGAAAAACCCATAGCTCCCATCCCGTGGCTCGCGGGTTCGTTCTTCGGGGACTTTCGGGCGCCTGCCGGCAGCCGAAACTCTTCACGGAAGCAGCCTGTCCGCTTCTAGGCAGCGCGTGTTGGAAAGCAGCCATCCGGGGAGCGTTGATCCCGACGGTTCATATGGACGTACGAGAGACTGTCCGCGGTGGGGCGTTCCGCACGCTAACGGACTATGCCAACGCGATCACTGCTGCTGCTGCCGCGGTGCCGGACAGGGTGGTTGGACCGCCGGTGGAGCTTAGGGTGAAGGGAGGCCTGTACGCCGATCTGTTGCGCGCCAACGAACTGACTTCGGCCTAGGGCCACGAGGCCAGCACGCGGTTCCCCCGTTTTGGCCCGTACGAGAAAAATGAGGGTCGCCGCCTTGATTGAGCGGCGGCTCTTTGCCATGCAGGCTCGGCTCGGCTCGGCTCGGCTCGGCTCGGCTTTCGGTGTTGAAATGCCCAGCGTCTCGGGATGCGAGTCGTTGCCGAAGGCGTTGAGACTCCCGATCAGGCGGATCGCCTGTAAGAGTTGGGCTGCGTCCTGGACCAGGATATCTCTACTCGAGACCGTATCTGCGTGCGACCTCGCGCTAATCCTTGTTCATGAATACCTCCTTCGTCCCAAAATTGAGAGCTCATGGGAGATGTCCCGCGAGTAACGACATATCTAACCGCCTGTTGGAAACCGGTTGTGGGCAGAACGGAACGGTGTCCGAGTATTGAGGCCTCAACGACCGGGCAGTAACAGGCAGGCGATTGATGTAGTTGGGACAGCACCCACGCCAGCGGGCCGTTCAGTTGCGCGTGATCAGCCGGCCTCTCTCGACCCCACTGGAAATTTTGCTCAACGATGAAACCATGTTAGCCCATGGTTGGCATAACGAGGCTCGGAATCGACAAGCGGGGGCAATGTGAAGTTCGCATATGAGGACCTCAGCGAAGATCAGTTCGAGGAGCTGATCGTGCTTCTCTGCCAGCATCTGCTCGGCAGTTCTGTCAAAGGTTTCGCAAAAGGACCCGACGGCGGCCGAGACGCCAAGTTCGTCGGCACGGCCGAACTTCATCCCAGCAAGGCCTCTCCCTGGATCGGCACGGTCATCATCCAGGCCAAGCACACGAATGGATATAACCGCCATTTCAGTGAGACCGACTTCTTTAGTGCAAATTCAGCGGACACCGTGGTCGGCAAGGAGGTCCCGCGTGTGAGCAAGCTACGCGCGGCCAACCAGTTGGACCATTACATGCTGTTCGCCAATCGGCGTCTCTCGGGGAATGCCGATCAGGCTATCACCGGGCACATCGCCAAGGCGTGCGGCATCTCCGAAAGCTCAATCTACCTCTGTGGTACCCAGCAGCTTGAATCATACATGAAGCGGTTCCCCAAGGTTCCGGCCCTTGCCGATCTTGACCCGGTGGACTCGCCCCTGATCGTTTCGTCGGACGAGTTAGCCGTTGTCGTGGAGGCCATTGCTGGCCATCAAGCGGACCTGACGGCTGTCCTTGACGCTCCTCCAAGCGAGCGGACCTCCTATGAGCTGAAAAACAAGCTCAACAATATGAGCGAGCAATACGCCAAGGAACTCCGGAAACGTTACCTCAAAGACACGGCGCAGATCCGGGCGTTCCTGGCGGCACCGGAAAACCTGGACATTTTGAAATCATACGAAGTGACTGCAGAAGAATTCCAGTTGAAGATCATCACCAAGCGGAAGGATTTCCAAAATTTCGACTCTGTGATGGAGTATCTGCTCGACCTGTTGTTCGCTCGAGACCCGGTCCTTAGGCAAAAGCAACACAAGCGACTGACGCGCGCTGTGCTGTTCTACATGTACTGGAATTGCGACATTGGGGAGGTCGCCGATGCTGAAGCCTAGCAAACACGCCCATCCCGATCGCACCGTGGTCAATGTCGCTCTTATGATACTGACCCGGCTGCGCGCACTGCGCCTCTGTGGTTACGAGGCGCTGCTCGCTTTTATTCGCAAGAATGTGGTCGGCGGCGACGTCCTGTTCTTGCCCTCGCTCAATTTCCTCTTTCTGCTCGGTCTGATCGAGTACCATCCCAAGACCGACGCGATCGAATATGTAGGGCAGAATGAAGCCATCTAAGCTTTATTCCAGTCGTCCCGACGTGTTCGGGGCCGTGCTGTTCGAACCGGATCTCAACGTAGTCCTGGCCGAAATTCGGCTGCCGGAAAATCGCGATCGCGACACGCATAACCTCGGCAAGAGCACATTGGGGAGGATGCTGGACTTTGGCTTTCTCGCCAGTCGAAACGCCAAGTTCTTCCTGTTCAAACATCTCGAAACTTTTGAAGACTTCGTTTTCTTTCTCGAGATCGAATTGCTCGACGGAAGCTATGTGACGGTCCGGCGCAGCGTTGCGGAAGCCACCAAGATAGCGTTCAAAAAGCATCTCGCGCGCGATCAGGACTTCTCGACGCTTCCTGACCTCGAATGGGACCATTGCGATGTTCCATTCGACCGGGCCAAGGACCTTCTGGACAGTTTCCTCGACTTCCGCGCCGTGAAGCCGTGGCCCTATCGTAAGGGCCTGGGGTATTTCCTGCGGTCGCAGGAAGACTACGGTGACGTTTTCCAGCTAAGCAAATTCGCCAACGCTCATGCCGAATGGAAGCCCTTCCTTGCTCACATTCTCGGTTTCGATGCTGACCTGCTGACGCGGCACTACGCCAAAGAAGCTGAGCTCGAAGAGACCGAGCAAAAGGCTCTGACTATCCGGCAGGAAATGGGCGGTGAAATCGAGGACGCCGGCAAGGTGGATGGCCTCCTCCTGCTTAAGCGGCAGGAAGTCGAGAAGAAGCAGGGGTTGCTGGATGCCTTCGATTTCCGTGGGCAGGACAAGACTGTCACCAAACAGCTCGTCGATCAGGTCGACGAGCGCCTGGCTCTGCTCAATCAACGTCGCTATTCGCTTACCCAGAACCGGAAAAAAGTTATCGCCTCGCTCGAAGAGGATCAAATCCTGTTCGATCCCGAAGACGCCGCCGAATTGTTCCGCGAAGCCGGCGTGCTGTTCGCGGGGCAGATAAAGCGGGATTTCAAGCAGCTCATCGACTTCAACAAGGCGATAACCGAAGAACGGCACGGCTATCTGGTTGAAGAGCGCGCCGAGATCGAGGCGGAGCTGAAATCGTTGAATACCGAGATCAACACCCTGGGCAAGCGACGTTCGGGAATGCTGGCTTTCCTCAGCAGCACGGACGCCTTCGACAAATACAAGCGTCTTGCCAACGAACTGGTCACATTGCGTGCCGATATCGAAGGTTTGGAACGCCAACGCGGCTTCGTGCAGCGCCTGGCCCAGCTCCGGACGGACATCCGTAATCTCAAGGATGACAAGAGCCACCTCCAATCAGCGATTGAGGCCGAAGTGGAAGCGAAGAATGCCGACGAGCAGAGCTTGTTCTCTCGCATCCGCATCTACTTCAACGAAATCGTTCAAGACGTCATCGATCACCAGGCCCTACTCAGCGTCGTCGTGAACCAGTACGGACACTTGGATTTCAGGGCAGAGTTGCTGAACGACGCTGGCATCGCGACCAGTGCAGATCGCGGTTACAGCTACAAAAAGCTATTGTGCATCGCCTTCGACCTTGCAGTATTGCGTGCCCATCTCGACGAAGCGTTTCCGCGCTTTGCTTTCCATGACGGCGTGTTCGAGTCCCTGGACGACCGGAAGAAGGAAAACCTGCTCGCCGTAATCCGCCGCTACACAGGTATGGGCCTGCAGTCGATCATCACGTTGATCGATTCCGACCTGCCTCCGCGTGAAGCGAACGATCCAGTGTTCACGCCGTCGGAGATCGTGCTCCGCCTCCACGATGAAGGTGACGATGGCAGGCTTTTCAAAATGAGCTCCTGGTAGTCCATTGACGCTGGACGCCCGGGAGCCCGGCTGGAGGATCACTTCAGGTCAGACGGCGTCGTGTGGAAAGGGAGTTGCAGCTTCTCGCGTTGCCGGATGTCACGAAGTGCTGCGGCGAACGTCCGTTCGACCTCTTCCAGGCCGTCCAGTGTCCAATGATGCAGGGCCATCTCGTGGACTTGGTCTGTGGTGCGTCCAGGACCGGCGCGCTGGACTACCAAACCGATGAGGCTGTGGATCGTCTCCTCTGTCCTGTACCTCTCAACAAGCGATGCGGACAAACGGCCGCTCGTCGACATGTCCACCTCGTCGATGATGTCGTCGATTTCGACATCCCCGCCGTCGAGTGCCGCCGTCAAGGCCGTGCCGGCGATCTCGGCAAATTCAGTGCCGTCGAAATCACCCAATTGTATGGCTTCTAGAATTTCGTCCTTCGTCATGCTGACCTCCAACAAGGAGGGCTAGAGTGGGTCGCCGGCACTGAGCCGTAAACCTCGCTCGGACCCTCGCGAGACCCTCACAACCCTCTCTTTCCACAGCAATCTCGGTTAAGGACACGCTGCTTGCCCACGGTGACAAGCCATTCCCGTAGCAAGAACCGAGGAACGTAGTGATGTCCCATATCGTCGATGCATCCCCTTGTCCCACCGACAGAGTTCGCACAACCGGGATGGCAAACGAAATGGCAAAAGCGCATCCGTGTCTACTTGCGCCGATGTGTCGGTTATGACGCCTACAATTGAGGCTCGCGAAAGCGATTGCGGTGGCCGAAAGAACTGGCTCAATGAATAAGCTGATCAGCTCATTTTCCGATTCACTAGAATTCTTGAAAAACTGCAATGGCCGAATTCAATCGAATGACTATCGTCGCCGCCGCGGAAGTAATTTCGGACACCCATTCCCATTCCGACATCAACGTCATCGAAGTCGAGTGGAACCTTGCGCATCGCGGTGGTGGCAGCAGTAAGTCTGACAGGATCGCGCGACTATCAAGTGCAGCGATCGAAGAGTTGGGCAAGGTCATCACCACTTCAGGACTCGTTACGATCGAGCGGGCACTGGTAGAGCGAGCGCTGGAAAATTACTCCGGCGCCTACGACAAGCCGTCATGGCTCCGGCTAAAGGCAGGACTTCGTTTCGATGGCTTCGATGTCATTGAACCTGCGCCGCCGGCCCAAACGTTTGGCTTCGGCCGCATGCCGTCGGAACCCGCTACCCTGGTCAGGATGTTGCCGAACGACATCCCAGGTCTCAACATGCGGGAGGCTGAAAGCGAAGTACTGCAGCTCCTTCAGAAGCATGGTCTCGTTGTTGCCGCCGGCCATTTGTCGCGGGCAACGTCCGCCTTTCAGCGCGGCGAATGGTCTGGCGCGAACGGCGAACTCCGCAACTTCTTCGAGAGCTATCTCAACGAGACCGCCGACAGGTTGGGTGCCACCGCCGGCATGGACAGCAAGCAAAAACGGGATTTCCTGGGGTCTGGTGTGACCCCTCCATTCCTTCTTTCAGATTACAACGAATGGCACGCCAACAGTCAAAAGCCGCAGTTCGTCCAAGGATTGATGAATCGCATGCATCCACATGGCGGACATCCGGGTTTGTCGGAGGAGGAGGACGCCACTTTCCGCCTTCAGGTCAACCTGATCACTGCACGCCTGTTTTTGCGTCGGCTGGACCGAGGTCCCTACTGAAGGTAGTCGCCTAAGGATTTAAGATCGCCTTGCCTCGCTTTTCCCCCTCGAAGCGCTCGACGGACGACCTTGCTCGAGGCTCCGACCCCGTAAAGCGATCAACGCGATCGAGGAGCCCGACATGCAGGCTATGCGGTTCGCTCTGCCCTTCCCATCCGGGGCGCTTCCACCGACGGGCTGTCAGGTTCAACGGCAATGTTTATGTGTCGATAGACACGCCCGTCCCTTGGGTGATCGGCGGGCATCAGCATCTTCTTTTGCGAAACGATGACGATGTATCGCAATGTCCTGAGTTCAGTCCCGCCCAATAGGCTGGAGGAGTACGCTTCCGCCTGCAACACCGCATCATGTGCCAAATTTTCTATCTTTTGAGAACGAGCAACCTTCCACTCGGTAAGGATAGAGCCTTGTGTGAACCCCAACGAACCAGTCGAAGGCTGCTCGCCCAACACTAGATCGGTGGCCCTGCCACTCACTGCCTTGAAAGCATAGATTCCGTGCCAAAGCAGGTGGGCGGCACCTAACTTTTCACATTGCGTCTCACCAGAATTGAAAGCCTCCGACCATTTCCTTTTGGCGTCCGGGTCGGCAGCGATAAGCCATTGCAGATGGAGGAAGGCGCGCTCCGAGAGAGACCGAATAATCGCGTCCCGATCGGATATTAGGTAGTTTGTCTCGGCAACAATGCTGTGGAGGAGAACTGCAGCTTCACCGACAAATCCCTCGAGATTGGTTTGCATATCGACCTCGAAGATCGCGCGAAGCCGCAACATTGAGGCCCAATTTATCGAGGTCGAAGGAAGCACAGCTCCTGGCGAACCGGCGTATGCGATCAAAGTGCCGTAGATGCTTTTGGCGATCGGGAACAGCTGCTTTCCCTGGCTGCCATTGGCAATCCCACCGTGGAAGGATGACCACAGCCGCACCGCATCGACAAAACCCTCTACCCTAGCAGCTATCGCCTTCCATTCGCTATTTTCTGTCATCACGCCCCCATGCAAACCAGTTTGTCCGCTTTTGGTTTATCTCAATAACGGTCTCAACGGCTGAAATGGGGCGCTTTACCGCCTAGGTCATCCCAAGCTACCAATTACTATTTGTCGCGCTTATGGAACCTGCGTGCGTTTACGCCTTCGAACAGGAACCATCAGCGCCAGCCCAACCGACCATGATGCGGATATCAGGAACGGCTCAAGGCCAGACCACAAGGGCCAAGCCTGAACGTGTAATTGGGAAAGCGCTTCTAGAGCGGCCGCATGTTCCGCCGAAGCCTCTTCGAGCCGTTCGATGGACTGTCTCCATATCCTGTCGGTGATTTCACTCAAGCCATCATCTGTGGGTGCAAACGGTGAGGATGCAGAATCCCACTGCGTCGTCGCATAGCTTCCAATTTGTTGGAACACATGACAGGCAAGGACCCGCTCCGCGTTGATCTCGTCGAAATCTGAGGGCGACGAAGATGTCTTCACTGCCGGAAAGTTACAGAGATAGTCTTCCGACCATGCAACCCGATCGAGAATTTCCCTGCCTGCCCGGCCCAATCTATCCTTTGCCAATTCCTCTCTGACTGCGTTGACGTCTGTTAGTCCCGAGTGAAAACTCGTGATTAGCGCAGCTCCGCCCAAGAAAAGAGAGCCGTATCCTACCCAAAACCGGAGCTTTTTGTAACGCACGAAGTGAGCCAAGACATGACTCGCGGCAAACACTGACGCTGTGAACCAAAGCAGGGTCCAGCCGTCACCCATCCAGTCAGGGAGCAATTTCAATCTCGTTCGATGTTTGCAAGATGATCGAAGGTAGTAGGACGGCAGTTCATTTTAAGACAGGTTAAGATGACCGAGACACGACGGTGGCGTGTCCCTTGGTAGGTAGTCGCGTGACCCGACTGAACGGCTGGAACGGGGCGCGAGGCTGCTAAGAGCGGTCTCTGGAGACACTGGCTGCCTTGCTGTTGGGCAGCGATGTGATTCGGATATTGCTTCTCCCAGAGCGTGTGGCTTCGCCAATGTGTGTCATTGACGCAACATCGTACTCCTTTGTGACATGTAACTGCATATGCATTTAGTGACAGGAGGGCGTACATCGTCCCTTTGAGGGCTTTACCGAAGGAATATTCTCAGCAAGCTCTTCCTTGGCTACGATATTTTTGGGGCTTGCTGAATGATTGACCACCCAGAATCCCTTTATCCCTCGTTGACACCACTGGCGGTCCAGGCGCGATGGAAGGTGCCAACCGAATTCCCATGCTGCCCAGATGAGTTCACGGACGACGGTCTGATGCTCTACGCCTCAAGATTGTCGTTCGGCACGATTTTCGCCCAGAATAATCTTTCCACCAGCCTAGTGGTGGAACACCGGCTTCGGGACGACGATTTGATCGTGCTCACGCGCTTTGATGGCGAGGCCATGAAGGATTGGGCAGTGGCCCACATCTCTGTCCTCGAAGGCCGCTTCCTTCACCGCAGTGAGTTCACCTTTTACACCCTCCAAGGCGCGTTGAAGCACTTTTGCGCACTGGCCGGGGAGCAGTTTGGGGAATCCATGGACGACTACTGCTAGAGGCCTGCAATCGGCGAAGCGCTGATGCAAGAACGTCACAGCTGTATCAGCCTAATGCTGTCGCCTCTAACCCACTCTGCCGGTAGCGGCCGGTGGGGTGGGACGTCTGCTTTCAGGCATCAGCCAGGGGTGCCTGAACGGCTCAAATGGGCGGGATGAGAGAAAACTCAATCTGTTGTACTTTAACTACGGCTCCGGCTCCTCAAAGGCCAACACATTGGACTTTGGACTTCCCAATTTGGCGTATTCTTCCGGTGTTGGCTTGCCGAACTCCCTCACCTCCCCCGACGTCCACACTGCCGTCATGCTGCCGGTGCCGCTTCCGCCCGATTGCTTTCGAGCGTATCTCCCGCCAGTCCTTGTGGACGCATGCCCCATAGCTTTTGCTACCTCAACGGGTGACCAACCTGCTTTCTTTAGGTCCGCAGAGAACCGGTGACGAAGCGTGTAGGGGCTGATGGTTAGCGGCAACTTTGCTCTCGCGGCTGCTCTTTTGATGTCGTCGCGCAGCAAGTCGGGCCTACGAGAAAACAGCAACTTACCGCCGGCTTTTTTTACCAAAGCCAAAAGCTTTGCGGTGAGGTTCCACTTGCGCGCATCATGCCGTTGAGCGCGGCGCTCGTGACCAGTGGCTTCGGTATGCTTTGCCCCACGTATGTGGATATCCAACCCGTGGTCACCGGACGCCTGCAGCGTAACGCCTCTTTCAATCTCTGCCGGGCGCACACCCGCGATCGAAAGAACAAGTATGCCAATGAGCCCCGCTTTCCCTGCCGCTTCAACAAGTCGGTCCCGAAAATCTCCCGTCTTGCTCAAAGCCTTCAGGCCGATTTTTTTGCTTTTGCCTTTTTGTGAGCGAGACTGTTTTCGGGTTTCAGCCGCTATGCTCTTGACCAGCTCTGCGTACACACGCGCCTGGTCCAGGCGCCACCCGAGGTTGGTCTCACCTCGGGCCGAGGCTTCATCGATGTCGGCTATGCTCTCCGCCAACGAGAACCTTAGGCGCCAAAGGAGTGCAGCTTTCCTTTTGTAGAAAGTGCTGTTGGGTGCCGAACGGAGATAGGCCACGAAGTCACCACCGACCGCCCTATTGATGCGCCCGTAGTCCGCCTGGGTGCTCAGAGCCAAGTCGAATTTCATGTCCTTGATCTGGTCCGCCGAAAATTGGCGTAGCTCGTCGAGCGTCATAACACCCTCGGTGTTTGTCTCTGTGTAAACCAGATAACTCCAGATCTCAGGGTTTCAAGTTTCGCCGCAAATTAATCTGCTCACTCGTAAATTTCGGTCAGCCTGTTCCTGAACCAAGCCCATCTTACCCGACTGCAAAAGGGCATCTTACCCGACTGATAGAAGGTGTTCTTCAGCTCAAAAGCCGGTGTTCTTCCTGGCCGTATTGTCGTGGCGGGAAACCCCACGAGAATACGGCCATTACGATGTCAAACGAGCTTCTTTAGCGAGCTTGCCGCCCTGCTTGCCGAAGGTAAGCGAAGGGCGGTTTGACATTGGAATGGACAGCATCTTTCCCCTTCGGAAAGATGCTCGGATGACCGGCATGACGAACGAAGAGAGCTTGCCGCCCTGCATCACATTGTGATGCGAAGGGCGGTCGTGTCGGGCATTCGACGGCTGGCTCGAACCGGCGAAGCTTGCCGCCCTGCGCATCGCGCGAGGGGCGGCCGGTTCGAGACAGACGCAGAAAGAACACCTCGATCACACCAGAACACCTCACCCATGAGGCGTAGCCGAGAAAGAGAGATGCCCTCTATTGTGAGGAGCAAGCCTCAGTCGACCACAAGCTTGGCGGTCTGGGGATCGTATCGCACCTCAGCAATGGAGCCGTCCTTGATCCGCTCGACAGCCTCGTCAATGACGAACAGTGGCACGAGGAACCACTCCCGCGGCACCACGGGGTTGCCGAACCGATCAGCTATCGACAGATCCAACCGCGCGTGCCGGAACACCCTGTGAATGATATTCTCCAGCTTCGTGCGGTTGATGTTGAACAGGCGATAAGTGGCGACGACTTCGACATCGGCGAGAAGGAACGTCGCATCGAGCCTGGCATTGGCAATACGTTGCTGAACGTCGCCCCCGGTCACCCCTATCTTGTGCAGGAGATCGCGATGCTGGGAGACGTAAGGCTCATCCGACTTGCTGCGCAAGACATAGATGGTGCCGCTTGCCAGGTCATCTTCATCGCGCGTGTCGGCGAAAAGCGGTCCAGCATTGGGCTCGGTTATCCGCCGACCGCCTTCGTCCTTGTACAGTGCCCGCTGCAGCGAACGCAGCAGCAGATTACTCTCAGTGCCATTGGAATAGACGACACGGAGCCTGGCGTCGGTTTCCCCATTGGGTGCCTTGATCGGCTCGCCGACGTCGGCAACATAGGCAACCTGGCCGCCCAAAACGAAGAACTGCCCTTGAGTGATGTCGGCCTTGAGGAACCCGGCGTCCTTCACGAACGGCCGCGTTACCCGGGCTCCAGTGTCGAGATCGTCCTGTACCGCGTCGAACAGCGGCGCAAACCGCTCGAAGTCCTCGCACTTCTCGCGATTGGCGATCTCCTCGGCGGCACGTTTTTCGGTACCTGAGCGCACGAAGCGCAGATTGGTGACGTCGTCGTTACCGATGCCATCCACGCCGAGTTCGGCTAGCAGGGCATCGTCGTCCAGATCCTTGACCGCGGCCGGCGTCGCGGCGACAGAAGACAATATGCCCTGCCGATCGAGCGGCTCCAGCAGTGCGCGACAGTCCGGGAGTTCACGCAAGCGATCCAACCGGACCGCGTACAGCCGCTCGAAGATGTCTTGGTCCTCGCCGTGCAGGGGCGCGCGGCCATGCTCATCGACGAAGCGCTGAATATCCTCAAAGCCTGCGATGATGCGCTCCTCCTTGGGGGAGCGGCTGGCGTGTTGCTCGAGCTCGACCTCGACGCCGAGTTCGCCCAGAAGCGCATCGTCTTCGTCGGTGAATTTAGACACGGGCGGCCTCGGCCTTCATGCGGGCGAGGAAGGCGACGCCTTCGGCCATGCGCTTTTCCCATGGGTCCTGCGCCGCGATTGAGGGCAGCCGTCCCCGCTCCTGCTTGAACCGCAAGGCTCGGCGCGCAAGTTCGCGCGCTTCCTCGGGCGTCAGGCTGGCCTTTTTGCCCGCGATGACGGCAGCAACCTGCTTGAGGCTTTCTTCGCTCATGGCCTTGGCGAGGATCGCATAGGCTTCCCCGAAAGGATTGATGCGGTCGATCAGGTCAATATCGAGTTCTTTGACGCTCATCGCGAAGCGGCGCACGCCCTGAATAAACGCGGTGTTGAGCATTTCCTCATCCCCGCCACCGACAGCGGGACCACCGATCAATGCACCCTTGGCCTGCTGGGTGATGTTCAGTGCGGCAATGGCGTGCTGGCGGATGGCCTCTTGATCTTCCTCGTCGCGCTCGGGGTACATGTCCTTGATGATCTTGCCCATGCGCGCGACCGTCAGCTCTTCGGGCACCATCTCGCTGTCGAACAGGCCGCGCTCCAGGCTGCGCTTATCCTGCACGAAGGTGGCGATGACCTCGTTGAGGTCCTCGCGGCAGATGCGCTTGGCTTCTTCGCTCTTTGGCTCGGCCAGGCCCTTGATTTCGATCTGGATGCGGCCCGTATCTTCGTTGAAGCCGATATTGGCCTTGTCCGGGTCGTAGCCACCCTCGCCATAGTCGAAGCCCGGTGCCGCCTCGTTGTTGGGGTTCTTCGGTCTGAACTCGAAGCGTGGCGTCAGCACCTGCTCCATCAGCAGGCTGGCGGCGATGGCCTTGAGTGTGTCGTTGACCGCCTCGGTCACGGCTTCGCTCGTAGCATCTGGTTCAGCGATCAAATTGCTGAAGCGCGCGCGCGTCTTCCCGGGCGCATCCCGTGTGGCGCGGCCGATGATCTGGACGATCTCGGTGAGGCTGGATCGGTAACCGATGGTCAACGCGTGTTCGCACCAGATCCAGTCAAACCCCTCCTTGGCCATGCCCAGCGCGATGATGATGTCGACATGGTCGCGGTTGTTCTTCTGGGCCGAGTCCTTGAGCGCCGACGAGACGACGTCGCGCTTGCCTGGATCGTCGGTGACCAGGTCGGCTATGCGCAGCAGCTTGCCCTCGCCGGTGCGGACCAGTTGAAAGCCGGTCTTGTCGTCGACGCCCTCCCAGGCGCCCAGCGCGTCGATGATGTGCTCGACCTCCCGGATCTTGTCCTTTGTGCTCTCGCGCGAATTGACGCTAGGGATATGGATGATGGTCTTTTCGTTCGGGTTCAGCACCTTAAGGATGTCGTCGGCATAGGCGCCCGAGTAGAAGAAATAGCCGATGTCGAGGTGCTTGAGATACTCGTAGCCGTTGAGCTGCTCGTAATAGGTGTAGGTCACCGTTTCGAACTTGTCCTCGTCGGTCGGCGACAGGACAGCCTCGGAATCGCCTCGGAAATAAGAGCCCGTCATGGCCACCAGGTGCACCCTGCCGCGGGCTATGAAGGCGCCGAGATGGGCGCCAAGCTTGTTGTCCGGGTTGGACGAGACGTGGTGGAATTCGTCCACGGCGATCAGTCGGTCGTCGAAGGCCTCGATGCCGAAGCGATCAACCGCGAATCGGAAGGTGGCGTGGGTACACACCAGGATACGGTCATCGCTGTCGAGGAAGGCGCGGACCGAATTGACCTTGCCGCCGTCCTCGCCCGGGGCATTGCAGAGGTTCCACTTCGGCACCACCGCCCAGTCGGCCCAGAACCCGTATTGGCTTAAAGGCTCATCGTTGAAGCTCGAACCAATGGATTTTTCGGGCACGACGATAATGGCCTGCTTGAGCCCCTGGTTGTGCAGCTTGTCGAGTGCCACGAACATCAGCGCGCGGCTCTTCCCCGAGGCGGGTGGCGATTTGATCAGCAGATATTGCTCGCCGCGATGATCATAGGCGCGCTCCTGCATCGGGCGCATACCGAGTTCATTGGCCTTGGTCGAGGTGCCATTGCGGGCATAGGAGACCGAAACAGACGGGACGGCTTTGGTCTCAATGCTCATACCTTGTCCTTGCTGAAATGGGCCTCGAAGGCGCGGACGCTGCCATAGCTTTCGACCACGCGGGCCTGAACCTTGCGCATCATATCCGCACCGCGTTCGGGCCAGCCATGATGTTCGAACATCTTGGCATAGTCGTCACTGAAATGGGTTTTGGCGATCTCGGAAATGGCCTTGGCGTCGCCGCCGGGTTGGTAAGTGCGGTCAGCCATCGGCGCGGGCTTTCCGGGCTTTGCCCTTGAGCTTGGCTGCGTCGTTGGCAACCATTTTGGTGTAGAGTTCGAACAGCTTTTCCAGCCGCTCAGTATCGTTGCGGAAGCGGCGGCCGATGTAGATGCGCTCCAGCACTGCGTCATTGCGCTCATGAGCGGCGCGCAGGTCGGCGGGCATGGCTTCGGGGTCGTAGAGATCGGCAATGGTGGCCGGGAAATGCGCCTCGCGGGCGAGGAGGATGTCCTCCGCGCAGCGAGTGAGGTCGGCCTTGTTGCGCTCGGTGAGGGGTGGGACGGGGAAGGTGTTCCAGCCAAGAGTATTGGAGTAGCGGTAGCGAGTCTCTAGCTTGCCACACACAGTAGCAATCCAAATCAAATGCATCCGCGAAGCGATTAATGCCAAATTCCAAGTTGGGGCATCATATAAAGCAAAAGCGTTGTCGGAGACGATTGAATTGCTAGATAATAAACCTACGGGCAAATAGGGACGATTTTCAGAAGTAACTTTTGGCACAACGATAGTTGACCTTACGCCTCGACCCTGAATCTGTTTGAAGCGATGAGGCCTGCTGGCGAAGGCGCGGGTTGACTCTGCGTCACTTGCGAGGCGCATATCGCGCACGTCGGCAAGTCGCTTATCAATGAAAGCGGATTGTCGTGCTTCCAAAACCTGCGAGTCTTCGATCCACAGACAGCGGCGGACGATGCCTTTCACAAACTCCTGCGAACCGACAAAATCCAGAATGAACTTCGCGATCGACGGATCGGCATGTGCAGCTTTATCTGCCTCGTCAGCGGATAGGATAAGGTTGCCTCCGTCCTTGGGCATGTTCCCCAAGTCCATGTATGCGTTCGAAGCTATGGAATAGCGCGATGGTTGAATTTCAATCCCGACACCAGGAATAAGATAGGAGTTGATGTAAGGAACATCTTTGACAACGGTTTGACCATTGTCATCGAGCGAAAATAGACGACGTCTATTTGAACCACGGTTAGATATAGCTACGATCACGACCGTAACTCCAGCATTGTGGCTGGCCAGATTTGCCCACTTAAAACTTGTATGTGCAAATTCGATCTCGTAACCGCACGAAAACAATATGGGCCACAAATACGGAACCTGGACCCCTTGGCAAATTGAGTTGGTTGAAACAAGTGCGGCAACAGTTTTTGTCCGCGTGCCGTATTCCGCTGATTTTAGAAACCAGCCAGCAACGTAATCCAATGACCGCCAGGCGTCCGTATAACTTTCGAAAATGGCCCGAAGATCATCTTTCTGTTGCGCTGATTGCCACTTGCTACCCAAATAAGGAGGATTTCCGCAAATATATGTTTCCCCGCCCTCATTCTCAAAATCAATCTGAGCTTGGTTCAAAGGCGTCTCGAACAGATCATCCGCCCGATGCTTCACGCCGGTGCCCGTCGGCGGACATACGCTTAGCCAGTCCAGCCGTAGTGCATTGCCCTGGACTATCCAGTTTTCCTGATCGAGCGGCAGGAATGCCGCTAAGGCTTCCTTCTGGCCGCGATAGACCACGTCGGCCTGGTATTCGGCGATGATCAGCGCCAACCGCGCAATTTCGGCGGGGAAGTGGCGGAGTTCGATGCCGCGAAAATTGGTCAGTGGGATATCGCTGGCTCTGCCCTCCTCGCCGCGCCGCCGGTTGATCTCGGCCTCAATCTCGCGCATCTGCTTGTAGGCAATGACCAAAAAATTGCCCGAGCCACAGGCCGGGTCGAACACCCGAATGCGGGCCATGCGGTTGCGCAGGTTGAGCAGCTTGCGGCCGTTGTCGCCGGCTTCGTCCAGCTTATCGCGCAGGTCGTCGAGGAACAACGGATTGAGCACCTTGAGGATATTCGGCACCGAGGTGTAGTGCATGCCCAGCGCGCCACGCTCCTCGTCGTCGGCCACCGCCTGGATCATCGAACCGAAAATATCGGGATTGATCCGGGTCCAGTCGAGGCTGCCAATATTGATGAGATAGGAGCGCGCGATCCGCGAGAAGCGCGGTACGTCGGTGCTGCCGGAAAACAGCCCGCCATTCACATAGGGAAAGGCATCGGCCCAGGGCCGCAGGCCCGCCGCCTTGCGATAGCGGCCATCTGGCGCGCCGTCGTGCTGGGTCGGCGTGTTCATAGCGGTGAAGATGGCGCCGATCACCTCGTGGGTGTTGCCGCCATCGCGCTCGGTAAACTGCTCCACCGTGGCCGTGAACAGGCGCTTGCCGTTGAAGATGTCGGTGTCTTCGGCAAAGCAGCAGAAGATCAGCCGGGCCATGAAATGGTTCATGTCCGGCCGCCGCGCCGCCGTGCCCCAATCCGGATTGTCCTTGAGCAGCTCGACATAAAGCCGGTTGAGACGGCTAGTGGCACGAATATCAAAGGTGCTTTCGCGCACCTGCTTGACGGTGGAAATGCCCGCCAGCGCCAGAAAAGACCCGAAGTGGTTAGGAAAATCTGCGAAGGCGCAGATCACCGGCGCCTCATCCGAGGTCAGGTCCTCGGCATAGAGCTCGACCCCATCGGTGGCGAGCACGAACCTCGCCTTGAACCGCTTGGCGGCTGGGCTGGCCTTCAGCGCCTCGAACGCGGCCGCGACAGTGCCGGGCTCGGCGACCTTGATATGGATATGATTGGTCTGCAGCACGCCGTCCAGATCGGACTTGTTGGACTCGCCCGAGCGCAGGCGCTTGATCGTGGTGTCCTTGTTGCCAAAGGCGCGCAGGAACGCGAACGGAAATTCCGCTGCGTCAAATGGCTGCTCGGTCAGCTCGGATACGGCCTGTTCGATCTCGACCGCGTTCATACTGCAAAAATCCTCAACTCATAGCTGTCGTGCCGGACCATTGTCCGGCACCACAGGCAAATCGATAACTAGATGGTCCCGCGACACGGTCCGAACGGCACCGAATCCGATGGATCACGGGAACCTTACCTTCACATAGTCTGTCACGGCATTGCCGGACAACTCGGCAGTCGCATTAGCACCGCGTACGAAAAATCGATGGGCCGCTCCATCCTTGATGAAGGCGGCTTTTGGCCCGGCCTCACAGTGAACCACCATCACCCTTTCGCCCTCCTGCTCATCGAAGTGGGGATGGATGTAGGGCAAGAACAGGTCGCCTATTCGGTCACGGATCAGATTGACCAGGTGAAGCGCCATCTTGTCCTCGCTGGCGAAGCCATCGGCGCTGAGACCAACGACCTTGCCGTCGTCAGCCACACCGATCATCAGCGTGCCGCCCTTGGCATTGAGAAAGCCCGCGAGGGTCTTCAGCATCGCCATGTGCATTTTTTCGTCCACCTCGCCGGTGTGCAGATTGGTGCGCAGGGTAGACTTGTACTCGACGGTGTCTGTTTCACCTGATGCCAAAAGTTCTTGGACTGACAGCTTTACCGCTGCCTCTGGTTCGATATCGCCGCACAACTTCCGATACGCGTCATGGACCAGCTTGCCCATGAGGCTGCGCCGCTCGCGCAGGAAATCCTGGTACTCCATGTTCCACCACTCGGCCGGCAGGGCATGCCAGCGCATCATGTCGGTCCTATCCTTAGAGGAAAGGGCTGCATGCCAGCTCGGCGCGTAAGTGGACGGCGCCTGGTCACTGATCTTGCCGTTGTCCGGCCATTCCACGAGCGCGAAGTTGGCGATCTGGTTGACCTGGCGGAGATCCGTGATCCCAATCTTGGACAGATAGCCACGAGGGAACAGGTGGTGTTGTTCGAACGTGGCCTTCGTCCCTTTGACAGACGGGTCGATCATGTCCGAGATCTTGAGCGGGCTGAACAAGGCCCGAGCGCCCAGCAGGATCAGCGAGGCCTGATACGCAAAGCGCGATGGGCTACGGGATGCCGACGTCGCCAGATCACTGGGCAGGGATATAGACCAGTAATCGCTCGTCAGCGTCGTTGCGCAAATTTCTCGGAGCTTGGCCAGGTATGCCTTCCCGTCCGGAATGCCGCGCAATTGCGCCAGGTCAAAATCGAATTTGGTCTCCGGGCTGCTGGTGTAGCGGCCAGTCAAGGACGCCATGAAAAAGAACTCGGCAATGGCCTGTCGGAGCTCCTGCTTGTCGATCCCATGGTCGACCAATCCGATTAGGTAGAGGACATAGGCATAGATGATCGAAGTTTCAGATGAGATCATACCTTCGTGCCGGTAGCCAGCAAGATTGAGCGCGCTCAGGAAATGGTGCCAGTTTGAGAGGTTGAGGGAGCGAGCTTGGGCCTGTGTGAGCAGATCGAACTGGGCGTCACGCTTGGCGACATCAACCTCGCCTGTCACGGCGTCGCGGCCGCGCAGCACGCTGTAAACGTTCTGGAGACGCGCCCTTTTCAGCCCAAGCCCTACCGTCGCGCGCAGCAACTGGTCGGGTGATGGCTTGAGGTAGTGGTTGAAGCCCGATGGCGTCCCTTGGCCAGCAACAGCTGCCGCTTGGGCAAAATCCTCAAGCTCGGCACGGCCTTTGTCCCAAAACACCGACATCAGCGTCATGATGAAATCGGACTGGTTGAGCTTCTTGCCCTCGCCATTAATGCGGACAAAGACCTCGGCGACCTCTTCCGGCTTGACGGACGCGTTGAGCGTTAGGGCGGTGAATGCATACGAGGTCAAAGCATGCAGGCGGCCTATGGCCTCTTGGGCTAGTTCTTTTTCGGCGTCGGTGAGGGCACGTACGTTCGCCAATTCACTGACATAGGCGCCCGCAATTTTGAATAGGCTCGCTCCAGGCGCCCACAAGACCGAAATGTCGGGAATATAGGCCTTGTCCTTCAAGATCGAAGCATCGGTGACCTCAAAGGTCTCCACCAGCGGATTGAAGGCAATGCGTATGCGCTCTCGCTTGAAATCCGCACGCAAGACCTCTCGTCCCTTAACGACGGCAAAGAGCGATGTCAGTCGCTGCTGGCCGTCGACTATCGCAAGGGCGGGAGCTGAGTGGTGACTACCTTGCCCAATTGTCCTGGCGGTGCTGTCCGCCCCGGTCTCCCAAAATAGCAGGTAGCCGGCAGGATAGCCGCGATAAAGGGAATCAAAGAGGTTTCGGACGTTCTTGTTGGGCCAGACAAAGGGCCGCTGGATATCTGGCAGACCAATCTTGCCGAGCGCAATGTCTTCAACAAGCGAGATAAGCGGATACGCAGTCGTCGTGAATATAGCCAAGAAACACCCCCCTGAAGTGTTGGCACTATGCGCAGGATTCGGATTGGGGTCGAGACAGGCTCCGACAGATTCACGAGTCCGAACTCGCGGACAGGTCGAGAGATTTCGCCCGTTGACCGCGTATAATCTCCTGGAGGAAGCCGGCTGCAGCTTGCGCCGCCCAATCGTAAGGCAATACTAATTCACCGTTGGGTGGGGTCATTATTTTGGATTCATTGGTTTCAATCGGGCTGTATGTCCGCGCACTTGTACTCGGCGTCGCTGGATGGCTCCGGGAGGAATATGCCCCTGGCTTGGTTAGCCTAGCGTTGGTGGCTTTCCTCGCCCTAGCAGTAGGCCTGTTCCTCTTTAGGGTCGGCAGTAAAAGGCGGGCACTGGCCCGCCTTCGGGCCGAGGTGCGCAAATACAAGGACGGAGCCGAGCTGAGCCGAAACATTGCGGAGCTCGACAGTCGGATCAAAAGCTTCGGGCGTCGAGGATCGGCAAAGAGCGTCGCTGAACACTGGACGGAGTTCAGGGAAACCTTGGTCGCTTACGAGACCGGAGAAAATGAATACGTCCTGCGCAATGCGGCACGGCCGTCAATCTTTTTCAACGTTGAGGACTTGGGATTTGGCGCCGGATTCTGGCGGATCGTCCCCGGGCTTTTCGTGACCGCGGGGCTATTCCTTACCTTCCTCGGACTAGTCGCGGCGCTGCAGGGGCTGTCTGACATCAATGAGGAAAGCATGAGCCGGTTAATGAATGTGGCTTCGGCCAAATTCATCATGTCCCTTACCGGCCTGTTTTGCTCCATCATTTTCACGATTGTGCTGCGTATCGGCATGTCTCGCCTGGAAGATACGGCCCACAGCGTCTCAAACAGCCTGGAGCAGCGGCTTTCGTTCATCAGCCTCGAGTCCTTGGCGGTTGAGCAGCTTGCTGCGGTTCGAGAGCAACGGGAGCATTTCCGCGCCATCGGTATGGAACTGGTTGCCGAACTTGGGCGGCCCCTGCGAGAGGATATCCCGCTCGCCATTTCCAATAGCATTTCAGCCGCCATGGCGCCCCTTCTTGACCAAGTGGGCAAAGCGGGGACCGAAGGCGTGGGCAGCTTGGTCCAGGACCTGTCGTCTCGATTTTCTGACGACGTGGGCAAGGCGCTTGGTCAGGCCAGCGACAAACTCGCCCAGGCCGGCGAGCGGATTGGAGCGCTATCGGAGCGAATGGACGCCAGCTCTGGCCGGATGGGCGGCGAGATGGACGCTGCCGTGGCCCGAGTGGCCCAAGCGGTGGACGATCTGCGTTCTACTATGACAGCGGCGGCCGACGCTACCGGTGGTGCATTCAGCCAAGGCGCCGATCGCATGCTGTCGATCATGAACGAGACGCTTCAGGGCATCCGTGAAAATACTGGTGAGGGCGCACGGGCCATGAGCGCGGCCGCAGCGGACTTGAAACAAGCCGGTACCGCATTCAAGGAACAGATGGAAAGCGCTTCGCTGAGTGGAAGCGCAGCGGCGCGCGAGCGGATCGAAGCCTCTGGATCGGAAATAGCCCGCCTGACGGGCGAGCTGACGTCAAAGGCGTCCGAACAATTGCTGGCGCCGCTGGGCGAAATCGCCCGCCAGATGGATGGGTTGGTCGGCCAAGTCGCCGGCGCCAGTTCCGAAATGCGAATGCTCTCGGAAGGCGTGCGCTCGGGCGCCGAGGCATCGGTACAGGCGGCCTCAACTTTCCGCACGGCCAGCCAAGACTTGGTGACAGCCGCTGTCCCGATACGCGCGACCAGCGAGCGGATCGAAGGTTCAATACGGCAGTTGGCAGACAGTACGCAAAATGTCGCCACGACGGTCTCGCGTTCAGCAGAGGCCACCGCCAGCAGCGCGCTCGATGCGCTCAACGCGGCCAAGCAAATCCTTAGCACCGAGGCTCGCGCGATCGAGGCTGGACTCGAGGGCGTGTCGGCAATGTTGGAGCGCCTAAAGGGTCAGGGCGACCGGCTCGACGACATGGATAGCAAGCTCGGTCAGGCTTTCGAGATCTATACCACGCAGGTGGCGAGTGCTGTGGACTCCATGCGCGGCCATGTCAGTGAACTGCAGGGTCGCCTCAATCCGGCGCTTGATGTGATGCAAGCAATTGTCGATCAGGCCGAGCAGTTCGCCCCGCAATCCAGGAAATCCTGATGCGCGGCGGCGCTCGTCGACAACATCGCGAGGAGGAAGAAGAATCTGCTTTCGTGTCGATGACCGACATGACGGTGAGCTTCCTCTTTATCATCATGATCCTGCTCGCCTTCTTCGCCAGCCAGTTCAACCCTGAGGAAACCGTCCTCAAGTCAGACTATGACAAGGCGCTGGCGACAATCGAATTGCAGAAAGTCTTTATCGCCCAGAAAGATCAAACGATTGCTGATCAGACCAGTCAGATCGAAGAATTGCTCAAGCGTATCGCTGAGCTGGAGCTTCGACTGGTGGAAGCGGAGAAGATCGATCCTCTGGAAGTCTATATCGGCCAGACCGCGAGTGAACGTAGGAACATTCTTGAGCGGTTGCGTGACCAATTACTGCAAGAATTTCCTGACCTCAATGTGGTGATCAGTGCCGAGAATGATGCGCTTCGCTTTCAGGGTGATGGCCTGTTTGCCAGTGGCTCATCGGCGTTGCGTGATCAGCGAACCGTTATGGTCGTCCAGCGCATTGCGGCTCGCCTGAACGAGATTTTGCCCTGCTACACGCTTGGCCCCCTCTCTGCCTGGGACACCGGCTGCAACCCCAACGGAGTGATTATCGAGGCGGTGCAAATCGAGGGACATACCGACTCCACAGGTGCTGACATCTCCAATTTGTGGCTTTCTACAGAGCGCGCCAATACCACCTATGCGGAGATGGTAGGAAACCAACCAAATCTGGTTAGCCACCAAAACTATCGCGAACAACCTGTGCTTTCCGTTGCAGGATACGGCAAGATGCGACCGATAGCCGACAACGACACGTCCGAAGGGCGCTCCACCAACCGCCGCATTGATTTGCGTATCATCATGTTCACGCCGGGGAGTTCGGAAGAAATCGAGCGTATTCGTGAGGAGTTGCAAGCTGGCGTGGGATTGGAAAGCCCATGAGCCTCGCGCGCTTTTTGGCTAAGCCGGCAAGCTTTCACCCAATCGCGTTGGCGGCGATAAACAGGTTGGCCTCCACTACTGATCGAATCATGGCTCGCTGGCCGGATGTGGTGGTTGAACCGCCAGATCGAGACCGGGAGCGACTGGTCCAAGAGATGCAAAAGAGGCTGGAAACGGGCGACTGGAGCGACACAAAGATGTCGCTCGTCACCACGGCTGCTGTAGCCTTGTTTGATCAGGCTCGTCGCGAGCGTAGCGACCTTGCCGCCCTGCGAAAATTTTACTGCGAGGAGATCGAAAGCAGCGATCGTCGAACCTTCCTCAACACCATGGTTGCCGTGTTTATCGGTAGCTATGAGCCTGGCGCGGCACACACCGCCGCTTTGGCCAACGCGCTCGATCGGTCCCGCGCCAAGATTGGTGCGCGATGGGCTGCCCTACTCGGGAGTGTTCCCGAACTGCTGGATGCCAGGGTCGCGCCTTCTGCTCTGGCCAGTCGGATGGTTAGAATGGCTGTTCCATGGGACGATCTGCGACATTTAGGGCTGCGCAGTCCGCATGCACCAGGCCTGATGGACCATGTTCATCTTGCCTTCGTCGAGCAACTTGCGCCGCAGCTAGACCACCGCTCGGGTATGGAGCGGTTGATCGGATGGTTGAAGCCCGAAGGTCAACAGGCTCGGGCATCTGGTGCTGCCCAGGCGATTAGCGCGCTGTTGTCCCCATGGCAGAGCCGTGCGCCATCGACCGATGACGAGCGCTTTCTCACCGAAGCGCTTATCACGCTATATGGCGACCCGCGGGTACACCGAGGTGGCGCCTGGGAGACGGTCCCGGAACAGCTGCGAAACGTCATCATCCGTTGGCTGACCGGCGAAAACATCCGCTTTTTCCTCGATGTCGTCTCAGCGGTCGAAGATAATCACATGTGGGAGCCCAGGCGGAAGTTCTGGCTGGGACTACACCAGCAAAAGCGCATAGACGCAGCCTGGGTCGCCTTCAGTCCGGAAGCTGCATCCTATGCCCGCCAAAAAGGCGCAGGCAATAAATTCCTTCGATACGGCAAACAAATCGCAGGCGGTGGCGACAATAAGAAATCTCTTCTCGTACTGCAGATAGGCCAAAAAATCGTAGTCGAAGGCTCACATTCTTTTAAGGTGCATGTCTTTCGAGATGACGGGAAGCGCGTTCCCAAGCTCTATCAAGACCGATACGACTGCCAAGACATCAGAGACTTGCCGGGCTCGTGGTCGACGATGCATTTGGGTGATTGGCAAGGCCGCGTGCTCGAACATATCTAGGAAAACCGATGGCTTTTTCGCTGGCCTACGATGCACATTCCGTCTCCCTTCACTTGGAGAGTGGTGGCGGGTTGTTGCAGCGTCTGATCGGACGCAAGCCGCAGGATCTGGGACGGCTTCCGTTGAGTGACCGCGAACTGATTTACGCTGTTGCCGACCTTCGGGCGCTTGCCGATGAGACGGGCGAGACCCTGGAGATTACCGGCCAACAGATCCGCATGTCGCACCGGCTCGCGGCTGCGGTAACGAGCAAAACCGCCGAGGCACTGAACCTTCCGCCAGTCATCGACCTGACTTTCCGCACCGATGTGGAAGGGGTGATTGGGTCGCCCTCTTTCCGGCTGCGCCATGAGTGGACCAAGGCCGGACAGCGACAGCTGCCCAAGCGCACTGGCGCTATCCTGACCACCTCAGACGGCGACCGACGCGTGCCGCTTTGGCTGCTTGAGGCCGTGGAAGTGGCTGAGCAATTCCAGCCGGGCGGTCAGGACGATGCTGCGCATTGGGAGGCGTTGGCACGCTTTCGCCAAGCGCTCGATCCAGGCGTCCGTGTGGCCGGCGCTGACCACACCGCCAAGGTTTCGATGACTGACTTTCTTTCCGGTCTCTCGGTCAATCTGGCGGATCGATTTTCCATCTCGCCCAACGCCGATGGCTCTGATTTCAATGTCGTCCCCTTCTCGGGCAAGACACTAGAACGCGTTGGGATGGAGGAGGCGGCTACTCCGTTTGAGGCACAAGGCGAATTGCAGGATCGCGACCTGCTGACCTTCCAGCAACGAGTGCGCGACCGCGGCGCACTACCTGCATATCGCATCGCTCCTGGAAGCTATCTGGTCATAGATCGCTCAGCATCGCCGGTGCTTGAGGTGATGGCCAAGATGCAGAGAGCGACGCAATCCGAACGACAGAATTTCATTCGCAATCCGCGTCCTGCCATTACTGCGGCCGTCGAGGATGCATTACGGCGTGACGGCAAGCTCGATGGCCTCGACCCTGTTGGCGAAGAGGAGGCCATAGAGGCGATCGCCGGGCCTGCACTGGTGGAAACACATGAATTTTCGGAGCGTGTGGTTGGCATCAAAATCTTCGAAAAGCGAGCGGCCCCGATCGACTTTGAAGCCAGCACATGGATGCCCGAAGATTTCGGCCGCAAGTTTGCAGAGCTACTGGCAGATATGCCCAGCTCGGCGCTGGACGATCTTCGTGTCGCGATTGCGTCGGCGATCGAAAGTGGCGTTGCACAAGTGCAGGTTGACGATCTCGCTGTTCCCGCACGCGCCGAGACCTTGACTACGATCGACAAACATATTGCCGACCGAGCAGACCTCCCAGAACAGGACGGTCTCCCTGATGCCCAGACCAGACCCATTGTTCTTGAGACCGAAGACAATACTGACGAATTGCACTGGATCGCTAACCTAACCCCAAGGGCACCGGCGATCGGCACTTCAGTGCCTACCATTGTAAAGACGGCTCTTAAGCCTCACCAAGTTGATAGTCTGGCTTGGCAAATTGACGCGTGGACTGCCGGGCTTCCGGGCGTGCTCAACGCGGATGAGCAGGGCCTGGGCAAGACGCTACAAACCATCGCCTTCCTCTCTTGGCTTCAAGACAACATGAGGCAGTCTGGCCGCGCGGCCAGTCGGCCAATTCTGGTCGTGGCGCCAACTTCGCTCCTGATTAATTGGGAACAGGAGGTCAGCGGGCACCTGCAGGAGCCAGGCCTTGGTAGCGTTATCCGCCTCTATGGAGCCGGAACTGGATCGCGCAAGGTGACAGGCGCCAGAGGCATGGACATCGACGACGGCGTCGCCAAGCTTGACCTGAGCTCGCTCCACGAAGCGATCGAAGAAGGTCGCGCGCATCGACAGTGGATACTGACAACCTATACGACCCTGACCAACTACCAGCACTCGCTGGCCCAAATTCCCTTTGCTGCTGTGGTCTTCGACGAAATTCAGGCCATCAAAAATCCCTTTAGCATGCGTGCCGAGGCTGCCCGCACGATCAATGCAGATTTCAGAATTGGCCTGACTGGGACACCGATCGAGAACAGCGCGCAGGATTTGTGGGCGATCATGGATCAGCTGACGCCAGGAAGCCTTGATAGCTTGGGCGAATTCCGCCGAGCCTATTCTGAGACCACTCCGCAAAATATGGCTCAGCTGCATTCACGAGTCTTCATGCCTAGCGGTAAAGTGCCCCCTCTGGCACTGAGACGACTAAAGCAGGCTGCCGCCAACGACCTCCCCGAAAAGACGCGCCAATTACATCCGCGCGAAATGCCGCGCCAACAGGCCGAGAGCTATGAGGATGCCAAGCTAAAGCTGGCCCAAGGCGGGCCAGGTGCCGCGCTCAAGATGCTGCATCACATTCGAAGCGTCTCAGTCCATCCCGATCCTCAGGCCATAGCTGCAAATGAAGACATGATCGCCGCCTCGGCCCGGCTGGAAGCTACATTTGATATCCTGCGGACAATCAAAAAGGAGCAGGAGCGCGCGTTAGTTTTCATTGAACACCGACAGATGCAGTACCGCTTCATGGAGCTGGTCAAGGCAGAATTTGGGCTTGCGCGGGTGGATCTGATCAACGGCGACACTCCCATCAAGAAGCGCCAAGAGATCGTCAACCGCTTCCAGATGTATCGCGATGCGCCCGGCTTTGATCTCTTGGTCCTTGGCCCTAAGGCTGCTGGCACCGGATTGACGCTCACTGCGGCAACCCATGTCATCCACCTTTCTCGTTGGTGGAACCCAGCCGTGGAAGAGCAGTGTAACGACCGTGTTCATCGCATTGGGCAGACTCGGCCAGTCAGCGTGCATGTGCCCATGTCCATTCATCCTGGATTTCGTGAGCACTCTTTCGACTGCCTGTTGCATAGCCTCATGCAGCGCAAGCGGCGTTTAGCGACTTCGGCACTTTGGCCCATGGGCGACACCGAGGCTGATGCTAGTGATCTCCAGCGCATGGTGGCGGATGGAGTGACAAGCAGTGGGGGCGATGCAGTCATGTCAGCCATGACCGCAATGTTTCTGAGAGACAACATTCCAGTACCTGCACTTCGAGCCGACGGATCGCTGCCATTCGATTGAGCCACCATGTCACGGCCTCTGGTGCATGGTACCCGGGCATTGAAGCGGTCACTTGACTACAGTGCCGATTGGGTGGAACTTCCACACAGACTGCCACTCAACCTTCCACACAAGCGTTCTGAGACCGAGTTTTTCTTAGTATTTTCAATTACTTACTGTGAGGACTCGTTCTCACATGGAATCCAGGTTCCCCAGCCAGTTCTTTTTTTAAGTGAAATCAGCGACTTAGATGACAGGCCACCCGGTATAGCCGCCTCTTTTGTTGCATTTTGTGCTGCAATCCAATCCCGGTTTTCCGCGCTGTTCCGTCGTCCCCTGCCATCCAAAGTGAATTGGCGACCCAGTATCGTTTCTGGAGTTGGCAGCTTGGTCAGCATTGTCATGCCCGGTCGCAGGCAGGCTAGTTCAGCAACGGCGCCATGAAGCGGTTTTCGCTGATGAGCTTGAAGGGGATGGTTTCGTGGCGGGCGACGCCCCTGCCCTTTATGTGGCCCTGCTCGATCAGGTCGATCATGGTGCAGAGATGGGCCGCCGAGGTGTGACTGAGGGCGGTGACCGGGAACGGGCTGCGCATCGGCTCGTGGTAAATCTTGCGGACATAGGAGCGCTCCGCCGGCACGCCCTGGTGGAAGCCGCGGACGCTGATGAAGATGACCACGACATCCTGAACCACGTCGGGCACGCCGAAGCGGAGCACCGTGCGCAGCATGTCGCGGCGGCGCTTGAGCCCGAGATCCTCGAAGAGGAACCGTGCCAGGGTCAGGTGGCCGGGATAACGGATGGTGCGGAAGCTGAGATTGCGCACCTTGTGCTGGAGGGCGGCGCAGAGGCTGCCCAGGCCGCCGGCTGTGCTGAAGGCCTCGTAGGGGCGGCCATTGAGCACGAAGCTTTCATATTGCTGCAGGGGCGCGGAGCTGACCAGTTGGCCTTCGACAATGCCCTCGCACAGCCCGGTATATTCGGCGATGAGCCCATCGACGTCCCAGGAGAGACCATAGCCGAAACCATTGGACGGATGCACCGGCAGGCCGCCGACCCGGACGACCATGTCAATGGGGCCTTCGAGCGCGTCGACCAGTTCGGCGGCGAGATTGGCGACCAGGCCCGGCGACAGGCCGCAGCCGGGAAGAATCACCTTGCCATGGGCCGAAGCGGCGGCAAGGTCGCTGACCGGGGCAATGTCTTCGGCGGTATCGACATAGTGGACGCCGGCCGCGATGGCCGCCGCCGCAATAGCCGGAGCGAGCCGAGTCGGCGCAGCATTGACGACGATGTCAAAGCCGGCCAGCGCTTCCACGCAGTCCTTGAGGCGGGACGCGTCGAGATGGCGGGTGCGGAAGCCGCGCTGGCCGGCATGATCCAACGCTTCGCCGGTGATGTCGGCGATTTCCGCCTCATGTCCGCCAGAGCCCGCCAGCAAGCCCGCCACCGCCAGGCCGATGCGGCCACCGCCAATGATCAGGACCTTCATGCCACACTCCGATCAGGCGTTGAACCGGCCGAGGAAGGCCTGCAGCCGTTCGCTGGCGGGATTGCGAATGACGCTTTCGGCCGTGCCAAGCTCGGCGATGACGCCGCCATCGATGAAGGCGACGCGATCGGCCACATCGGCGGCGAAGGCCATTTCGTGGGTGACGATGGCCATGGTCATGCCGTCATGCGCCAGGAGCCGGATGACCTGCAGCACTTCGCCCACCAGTTCGGGATCGAGCGCACTGGTCACTTCGTCGAGCAGCAGCACGTCGGGGCGCATGGCGAGGGCGCGGGCGATGGCGACGCGCTGCTTCTGGCCGCCGGAGAGGTGATTGGGATAGGCATCGCGCTTGTCGAGCAGGCCGACCTTGCCGAGCAGTTCCAGCGCCCGTGCCTCGACCTCCTCGCGCGGCTCCTTGAGCACGGCGACGGGACCTTCACAGATGTTCTGCATTACGGTCTTGTGGGGAAAAAGATTGAAGTGCTGGAACACCATGCCGACATGGCGCCGCAACTCGCCGCAACCGATATTGCCGCCGCGCGACTGGAAGCGGTTTTCGACGCGGCGGCCGTTATAGGCGATCTCGCCGGCGGTCGGCACTTCGAGCAGGTTGAGGCAACGGATCAGCGTCGACTTGCCCGAGCCCGAGGGGCCGATAATGGCCAGCACCTCGCCGCGATGCAGATCGAGATCGACGCCCTTGATCACCCGCAGCTTGTTGTAGCTTTTCTCCAGGCCCCGGACGGTCAGGACCGGCTCGACATCGGTCAGAGGCATGGTCGCTTCTCCTGAAATTGCTGGCGCGTCCATCAGTCACTCACCCGCATGCGATGTTCGACATAGTCGGCAGCCTGCGTCATCGGGAACAGGACCACGAAATAGAGCAGGGCGACGACGGTGAAGGCCTCCAGCGGGCGATAGGTCTGCCCGTTGACGACGGCGGCCATGTAGGCCAGTTCACCCACCGAAATCACCGAGATCAGCGAGGTATTCTTGAACTGGATGACCGACTGGTTGATGAAGGAGGGCAGCACCCGCTTGAAGGCCTGCGGGATGACGATGCGCCACATCACCTGCCGGTCGGACATGGCGATGGCCTTGGCCGCCTCGGTCTGGCCCTTGTCGATGGAGAGGATGCCGCCGCGGAAAATCTCCGAATAGAAGGAGCCCGCATAGAGCGACAGGGTCAGCATGGCCGCGACGTAGTTTTCGATGGTGATGCCAAGCAGCAGAGGCAGCGCGTAGTAGAACCACATCAGTTGCACCAGCAGCGGCGTGCAGCGGAACACCTCCTGATAGGCCCGCGACAGACCGCTGATCACCGGGAAGCGGGACAGCCGCCCGAAGCAGATGATCATGCCGATGACGACGCCAACCACGATGGAGCCGAGCGTATAGGCAAAAGTCAGCCACAGCCCCCAGGCGAACAGGTCCCAATACTGCAGGACCGCACTGAAATCCCATTTGTACGGCATCACATATCCTTCAAGAAGTCAGCCGGGGCGAAACCCGCCCCGGCAGTGCGGACTAGCCGCCGAGATCGAAATTGTCGGGCAGGTCATCGAGCCCGATCTCGAACGGCGCCAGGCCGTTGACGATCCAGGTCTGGTTGTTGCCGACGCGGCGATTGTAGTCGGCCCAGGCCGAGATAAAGGACTTGAACTGCTCATCGGCATTGTAGTTGATGCCGATGACCGAGGGCGAGGACAGTACCGGCTGGGGCACATAGACCTGGCCCAGGGCAGCGTTGCGCTTGACCATCACCACCGAGTTCAGCACCGTGTTGACGATGGCATCGGCCTTGCCGCTGGCGACGGCCAGGATGGCCTCGTCGCGGGTCTTGAAGCGCAGCACATTGGCCTTGGGCAGGTATTGCTGGGTGATCAGATCCTGCGAAGAGCCCAAATCCACCGCCAGGGTGATGGCGGGGTCGTTGAGCGACGCCCAGGTGGCCGAAGCCAGTTCGGGCTTGGGCGAGACGATGACGAAGCTGTTGTAGTAGGTCGGAGCGGAGAACGAGATGGCCAAAGCGCGCGCCGGCAGGGCGGTCAACGCCAGGGCGATATCGGCCTTGCCGGACTGCACGTCGAGAATCGAATTGGCCCAGGTGCTCTCGACCACTTCGAGCTCGACGCCCAATGTGGTGGCGATATCGCTGGCCATGTCGATCACGAAGCCGCGCCATTCGCCGGTGCGCGGATCCTTGTTGAAATAGGGATCCTCGTTGAGAATGGCGGGGACGCGCAGCACGCCGCGTTCCTTGATCTGGTCGATGGTGCTCTGCTGGGCGACAGCCGGGGCGGCCGCGAGGCCCATGGCCACGCAGGCGGCGGCAAGTATCGTAATCAGTCGTTTCATCGTGTTCTCCCTCTGAACGATGTTGGCGGAACGGTCATGACGGACCAATCTTTCCGGTCTTCAGAGTGCAGTTGTGTCCCGGTGGCATCAATGCAAACGGACAGTCCGCACTTGTGGCATTTCTTGGAAGAGCAGGCGGTCATTTCTTCGCCCCGGCGAACCGTTCCAATGCGGCGACCAGCGTCGAACGGCTGGCCGGGGCCAGCGGAGCCAGCGGCGCACGCACGGTTCCGGCCATCTGCCGGTCCAGCGCCAGGGCTTCCTTGACCGGCACCGGATTGCTCTCGATGAACATGGCCTTGGACAGGGCGAACAGCCGATCATGCAAAGCCAGCGCCCTGGCGCGGTCGCCGCGATGCCAGGCCGCGACGAGGTCGACCATTTCCCGAGGCGCATAATTGGAGAGTACGCTGGTCACGCCGATGGCGCCAACCGAAAGGAAGGGCAGCGTCAGTGCATCATCGCCCGAATGGAGGATGAAATCGGGGCCGCAGGCATCGCGCAGATCGCTGATGCGCTCGGCCCGGCCACCGGCCTCCTTGATACCGATGATGTTGCGATGCCGCTCGGCCAGGCGGGCCGCGGTATCGGCCGCGATCTCGACGCCGCAGCGACCCGGCACGCTATAGAGCATGATGGGCAGGCCGGTGCCGCGCGCCACGGCGTCATAGTGCCGCTCGAGGCCTTGCTGGCTGGGCCGGTTGTAATAGGGGGTGACGACAAGGCATCCATCGGCCCCGGCGGCTTCGCAGGCGCGGGCGGCCTCTACGGCCTGCGTAGTATTGTTGGACCCGGCGCCGGCGAGCACGAAGGCCCGCCCGCGCGCCAGCGCGACCGTGCGCGCGACCAGCGCCGCCGCCTCGTTTTTCGATAGCGTCGCCGCTTCACCGGTCGTTCCGACCGGGACGAGGCCCTTCACTCCGGCCTCGATCTGGGATTCCACCAGCCGGTCGAAGGCAGGATAGTCGATGCCGTCGTCGTCGAAGGGCGTCACCAGAGCGGTGAATACGCCGGTGAACACATTGGTCAGTTCGTTCATTGTCGCGGCCTTTATCCCGGAAAAATGTCAGATGTCGAAGGCGTCGTAGCGGCCGGGGCCGGCACCGGACTCGACCAGCCGAATGGCCGCGGCCAGCGCACCACGGGCGTAGGCGGCGATGGTCTGCACCGAAAAGGTGAAGCGGATTTCGGAATCGCCCAGATCGAAACGCACCTCGTTGATGCCGACGGTATCGCCGAGGCGGTGAACGTGGATTTCGGGCGCTGGCAGCTCCATGCCGGATGCGCTGGCCTGTGCTTCGCGCACCGTCCGCGCCAGCAAGAGCGAGGTGCCCGACGGAGCCCGCTTCTTGCGCCGATGGTAGGTCTCTTCGATCATGACCCGGGCGCCCGGATGGGCGGCGGCAAACTGGCAGGCATTGCGGGCGAGTGCGGTGAAGCCCAGAGCAAAATTGGCGCCCATCAGAATGGGGCGGTATCGGGCCGCGGCGTCGATCCGGGCCAGGTCGTCGCTCGAAAAGCCGGTGGTGCCGATGATGATCGGGACCGGGCGCTGGCCGGCCATGCGTTGCAGATAAAGACTGCCTGCGGGCGAGGAGAAATCAATGATCGCATCGCAATGGGCATTGATGGCGGCTTCGGCCGGGCGGTATTCGATGACGGTGCTGCCGACCTGGCGGCCGATCCAGGCCGAGCCGGGCGAGACATGCGCGGCCGCCAGTTCCAGCCCCGGATCGGTGAGGATGGCTTCCACGAGACGGGTGCCGACGCGCCCGGAGGCGCCAAAGACTGCAATGCGCATGATTGGCCGCTATCCTTTTGTTTGCGCGTCGGAATCGCCCGAAAACCGCCGCGCACTTTTTGGTCCGACGCCCTAGTCGATCACGACCTTGGTTTCGCTCATTTCGCGCAGGGCGATGCGCACGCCTTCGCGGCCGAGACCGCTTCTCTTGATGCCACCGAAAGGGACGTGCTCGGCCCGGAAATCGGGGCCTTCGTTGATCATCACGCCGCCGACGCGCAATTCGCGCGCGAAGCGCTTGAGCACGGCATGATCGTTGCTGAACACACCGGCCTGCAGGCCATGAGCGCCGGCATTGACCTCGGCAATAGCGGCGCCGACATCGGTGAAGCGCCGGACCGAAATGACCGGGCCGAAGGTTTCCTCGGCAAAAAGAGCGCTGTGGGGCGGAACGTCGGCAATGACGGTGGGCGCCAGCATGGCCCCCTGCCCCGCGCCGCCTACAAGCAGGCGGGCGCCGGAGGCGGTGGCGGCATCGATGCGGGCGCGGACCTGCGTGGCCGATTGCGCGTCGATGACCGGACCCATCTGGGTTTGAGGGTCGAGCGGATCGCCATGGCGGATGGTACGGGCGGCCTCGACCACGGCGTCGAGCATGTCGTCGTGGATATCGGCGTGGAGATAGAGTTTCTTTACGGCGGCGCAGCTCTGGCCGGCGATCTCGTAGCGCTGGGCGATGGCGGTTTGCACCGCTGCCGCGATATCGGCGTCGGGCATGACGAAAAGCGGGTCATTGCCGCCCAGTTCCATGAGGCAGCGGACGAGGCCGGCGGCGTTCTTGAGGGCAAGGCCGGCGGAAGGACCACCGGTGAAGCTCAGAATGTCGACCGGGGCGCGAGCCAGGGCCACGGCTTCGGCGGCGCCGCCATGGACGACCTGGAACAGACCGACGGGGAAGCCGGCCTGGATGGCCAGCTCGGCCAGGCGCTGGGCGGCGAGCGGCGCCTTGGGCGATGGCTTGGCCACTACCCCATTGCCGGCCGCTATGGCGGGTCCGAGCTTGTGGCAGAGAAGATTGAGCGGATAGTTGAATGGCGTGATGGCGCCGACGACGCCTGCGGGCTCATAGGTGATGACGGCCTGCCGGTTGGCGCCGCCGGCCACGATGCCGCAATGCAGCACTTCGCCATCGAGGAAGGTGGCGGCGTCGCCCGACAGTTTCAGGGTGTTCTGCGCGCGCCGCACCTCGTTGCGCGCTTCGGCAATGGTCTTGCCGACCTCGGCGCAGATGAGCCGGGCCAGCGTTTCCGCCTCGCCGGCAATGGCGGCGGCAAGGGCATCGAGCAGGTCGCGGCGCTGCGCCGGCGTCGAGAAGGCGAATTCGGCCTGTGCGGCATGGGCGCTGAACACCGCATCGGCGATGGCGCCGGGGCCGGCCTGGGCGACCTGGCCTACCATGCGTCCGTCATAGGGAGAGGTGACGTCGATGCGGTCACCATCGGATTTTTTGACAAGCTGGGACAATGGGGACACGGCACTCACTCTGATGGACTGGAAGGGGGGAGGTCGACGAAGGCCGAAACCGGGACCGGTTTGACCGGCCAACGGCTGCCGACGATTTCGGCCACTTGCGGGGGCTGGCCATCGCGCTGGCTGGCCACGAATGCAGCCACCCATTCGGCGCAGAAGCGGCCCTGGCAGGCCCCCATTCCGAAGCGGCCATTGAGCTTGATCTCGCGCGCCGAAACCCGGTCACCCGCTGCCAGCATGCCGCGAAGCTGCCCGAGCGTGCGCCCCTCGCAACGGCAGATCACCGTGTCGTCAGGCAGATGCGCCGCATCGCTGCCGGAATAGTCGAACAGCGTATTGAGGGCCGATTGCGTGCGCCGCTCGCGCCGTAGCGTGGCGGCCGCGCCGGCCAAGTCAGGAGCGGCTTGTCCCAGCCTTGCGAGCACGGCCAGCCCGGCCAGGCGGCCATCGGCAATGGCGGCGACCCCGCCCAGCACTTCCCGGCAATCGCCGGCCAGCACGGTGAACGGGCCGTTGGGCGCGGGGGTGGTGCCGTTGCCGTTGGGCAGCAGGCCATCATGCAGAGCCACCCGGTCGACGACCAGCCGCTGTTCGAGGCCGATAGTGTCGACGATGGTGACCGACAGCCGATCACCGGCCGGCACGATCGAGCGCACCGACGCGCCGCGTTGCAGGCGTATGCCAGCTTTTGTCAGCGGCAACAGATAGCCCGCAGCCTCCCAGAGATAGGCGGGAGCCCGGATCAACCCGGCAAGGGCGCGCAAAGATACTGCGCTGGTGCTGCGCTCCAGAACGGCGACAGGCGCCTTGCCGAGCGCGGTCAACTGCGCGGCGACTGCCACGAGCAGCGGGCCCGAGCCGGCGAGCAATACGTCGCCATCGGGTGCCCTTCCGGTCGATTTCATCATCATCTGCAACCCGCCAGCAGTGACGACGCCCGGCAATTGCCAGCCCGGCACGGGGGTTGCGCGTTCAACGCCGCCCAGCGCCAGCACCAGCGCCGCCGGATGCCGGGTGACGATGCGACCGCTGGCGCGATCTTCAAGCAGCACGGCACCGCTGCCTTCGACACCGGCAAACATGTGCCGGCAGAGGACCGTCACCGGGCTCGCCGCAAGGGCCTCGGCGAGGGCCTGCCAACGCTGTCGCTGCGCCTTGGGCACGCGAACGCGCCTTGACGGATCGTCGGGTTGGCGATGGATGGCGCCGCCGAGCCGGGGGCCCTGCTCGCAGAGCGTTACCTTGAGGCCGCCGCGCGCCATTTCCAGCGCCGCCGCAACGCCGGCCGGGCCACCGCCGATAACGAGAACTTCCCTATCGCTCATAGCGACACCGACGCGATACGCTCGACCTGCAGGCCAATGCGGGCTGGGGTGAGACAGGCTTCCATTCGGGTGCCATCGACCGAGACGGTGCAGGCCTGACAGGTGCCGATGCCGCAGAAATAACGGCCGGTGCTGTTGCCCTGCCCTGCGCCGAGCGTGCGGATGCCGGCGCGATCGAGCGCCATGGCGATGGTTTCGTTGCTATCGAAGGGGATTGCCTTGCCGTCGAACAAGAATGCCTGGCTGGTACTGGTCATGCCGCATCCGCCAGTTTCAGGCCGAAACGGTCGGCACCGAGGGCGGAGATATCCTGGTCTGCCGGCCGGCCGCAGATCATCTGCTGGCACAGGTGTCCCATCAGCGGACCCAGGCAGATGCCATCGCCCTCGAACCCGGTGGCGACCCAAACATTGTCGGCGCCCCCGACGCGACCGACGATCGGCATGCCATCGCGCGTCGCGGCGCGGACGCCGGCAAAGACCCTGATAACCCGAAGCCGGGCAAGCGAGGGGGAGAGCGCCACGGCGTCACGCAGCAGGCTGGCGACGGTATCGGCATCGGCCGTGTCCTTGTCGTCGCGGTCTTCGCGCGAACCGCCAATGAGGAACTGGCCCGTCCTCAGGGGATCGACGACGAGGCCGAGCGAACGGGATTCGGGCAGCTTGCCGGCCGGATGGCTGCCCTTGCTGACCAAGTAGCGGCATGACATCAGCGGTCCGGGAAAGCGCGGCGTATCCCTGCCGGCCCGGTCGGTGACGATCAACTGCCCCTTGCGCGGGCGGATCAGGCCGGAGCCCGCGAGAAAATCCATCGACCCGAGCCCGGCTGCCAGCAGCACGGCATCGGCCGGCTCGACACCCTGTTCGGTCACCACGCCGCTGACGCTGCCGCCGGATTGGCGCAGGCCGACAATCCGGCAGTGCCGCCTGATGGTGAAGCCGCCAAGCCGGCGCAACCGCTCGACGACGCGGTAGCCCACGGCATGGCCTTCGCCTTGCACCTCCACCGCCGCCAGCGCCGAGGGTGCCGCGGCGCCGACCGTTTCGGCAAGGGATTGGCCCTTGAGCAGACGCACCGGCACGCCGGCGGCTTCAAGCTGGGCAGACTGGCTCTCGAGCACGTCCAGTTCGTCGGATTGCGAGGCGATCATGAAGGTCGAGCGGGAGATGAATTCGTCCACCAGCACCCCGGTTTCCGCCAGGTGTTCGTAGAACCGGACGGCCGCGACGGCCAGGGTCATCAGCGGGCCCGGCTTCTTGCTGGCCACGGAAACCGCACCGTCGGCAGAACCGGTGGCGCCCGATGCCACGACGCCGGAATCATAGACCGTGACCCGCCAGCCGGCCCGCGACAGGAAATGAGCCGCGGACATGCCGACGATGCCGGCGCCGATGATGGCTACAGACCCTGGGGAACGAGGCGAAACGCTTGTCGATTGAGGCATTCGGGAACACGAGCTGAACGAGGTCCTGCACAATGGTCCGGGGGCGAGGAAAGCGTCGATACAAATGAAACGGGGGTGAAGCGCAGCATTTTTGTAGACCTTTTGGCCTGCCTCGGCTTGCCCGGCTGCGGGCGGCCTCTATGATCTGCGCCAGGAGCCTGACCCATGGCCGAAATCAACCTGACGCTGATCCAGACCTTCTACCTCGTGGCGAGGCATGGATCCTATTCGGCCGCGGCACGCGAGCTGAACCTGAGCTACCAATCGGCCGCCAATCATGTGCGGCGGCTGGAACAGCAAATGCATGAGCGGCTGGTGGAATCCGACCAGGGCGCCAAGAAAATCCGCCTGACGCCGCGCGGGGTTGCTCTCTACAACCTGCTCCATCCGGAGCTGGAAATCATGCTGGAGCGGCTGTCGCTGGTGGTAGCCAGCCAGCGCCCGGTGCTGCGCATCGGCCTGCCGCAGGCGATTTTTTACTATCTGCTGCCTGCCGTGCTGGCCGAGTTCCATGCGCAGTTCCCCAATGTCGAGGTGATCGCCTATGAACGCGACACCTCGCTCGCCGAACTGGTCAAGAACGGCAGTCTCGATGTCTGCATCAACGAGCGGTTCTTCGGCGATCCGGTGGTGCCGCAGAGCCTGCTCGGAACCTATCATCTCAACCTGGTCTATCCGCGAAGCTGGGGCCCACCGCCGCGGGCGGCCGACATTCCGGAATGGTCGCGCGGACGGCCGCTCGTCACCTATGAGCCGGGGCAGACGCTGCGCAACATGGCCATGGATTTCCTGGCCAAAGGGGGCGGCCAGACCGAGGCCTCGACCTCGGCCTCGGGCAGTTCAAGCCTTAAGAAATGCGTGGAGAGCGGGCTGGGCTTCGCCATCATACCGGCCTGGTGCGTCGGCCCCGAGGACGATGACCTGGTGCAGGTCAAGATCGACGTCATTCCGCCGGTGAAGGTCTATTTCGGGCAGGCGCTGTTCATGGCCAAGAATGTCTATGTGCGGGCGCTGCAGGACCAGTGCCGGCTCAGCCTGATCGGTTCGGCGCTGGAAGCGTCGTAGCTGCCCGGTTGATTGTATCAGGAATGTTGATAGGCATTACTGAAACGAAATCATCCTGGATCGCCCATGAGCCGCAATTTCCTCGTCATCGACCCCGAAGACGGCATCGACGTGCTCAAGGGACTGGCTTCGCCGGTCAGGGTGAGCATCCTCAAGCTGCTGCATATGCAGGGGCCGATGAACGGCAATGACATTGCCCGGCATCTGGCGCTGCCGCAGTCGACCGTATCGACCAATATCCAAATCCTGGAAAGTGCCGGGCTGATCCGCACCGAGACGCAGAAGGCGCGCAAGGGCAGCCAGAAAATCTGCCATTCGCTGTTCGACGAAGTGCTGGTGACGTTCAAGGACGACGTCAAGCCCTTGAAATCGAACACGATCGAGGTGGCGATGCCGATCGGGCTTTATACGAGCTGCGCGGTATCGGCACCGTGCGGGCTGTGCTCGGCCGATGGGATAATCGGCCTGCTGGACGTGCCGGACACGTTTCTCGATCCGGACCGGATGAAGGCCGGGCTGATCTGGTTCACGCGGGGCTATGTGGAATACCAGTTTCCCAACAATGCCAGGCTGAGCCAGAACACGATCGAGACGATGGAATTCTCGATGGAGCTGAGCAGCGAAGTGCCCGGAACCTCGGCGGACTGGCCGAGCGATATCACGCTATCGGTCAACGGCACCGAAATCGGCACCTGGATGAGCCCCGGCGATTTCGGGGACAAGCGCGGAGTCTATACGCCGGACTGGTGGAAGCTGCGGGGCAGCCAATATGGCAAGCTCAAGAGCTGGCGGGTGACGCAAGATGGCAGCTATGTCGACGGGGTCAGGATTTCGCCGGTCTCGCTGGTGGATCTGGACCTCGGCAACCATCACTCGATCCGGTTGCGGATCGGGGTGAAGGATGATGCTAAACATCCGGGGGGCATCAATATTTTCGGGCGCGGGTTTGGCAATTACGACCAGGAGATCATCATGCGGCTGGAGACGGAGCGGTAGGGAAGCGGTAGCTTACGCGATGTCATTCCGGCGAAGGCCGGAATCCATCCTGAGGTCTAGTCACACCCAGCGGAAGCTGAACTATCTCAAGATGGATTCCGGCCTTCGCCGGAATGACATCGTGGTGGAGCTACCAATTGTAAGCCCTGCCCCTCAAGGGGGAGGGTGGGGAAAGAGCGAATAGTTTGTGGGCGGTCGATCGCAAAAGTCATATTTATTCTTGCGCCACCCTGACGGCCTCGTTTAAAACTGTATAACTGATATAAATCAGAACATTGGGATTGGTTGGAGGACAAGGTGAAGGCATCGGTCGTCGCGCACAGGGATTTCACGATCAGCAAGATCGACGACCGGGTCTATGGAGCCTTTCTCGAACATCTGGGACGGGCCATCTACGAAGGCATCTATGAGCCCGACCACCCCACCGCCGACGAAAACGGCATGCGCGGGGATGTGGCCAAGCTGGTCAGGGATATCAATATACCCGTGGTTCGCTACCCCGGGGGTAACTTCGTTTCCGCCTATAACTGGGAGGACGGCATCGGGCCGCGCGAGCAGCGTCCGACGCGGCTCGACCTGGCCTGGCATACGTCCGAGAGCAACGCGGTGGGCGTGCATGAATTCGCCGACTGGTGCGCCAGTGTCGGCACCCAGATGATGCTGGCGGTCAATCTGGGTTCACGCGGGGTCGATGAGGCCCGCAATTTCCTCGAATATGTGAACCATCCCGGCGGCAGCTACTGGAGCGACCTGCGCATCCGGAACGGCCGCAAGGAACCCTGGAACGTCAAAATGTGGTGCCTGGGCAACGAGATGGACGGGCCCTGGCAGGTCGGCCACAAGGATGCGGCCGAATATGGCAAGCTGGCCGCCAACACGGCGCGGGCCATGCGCATGTTCGATAAATCGCTGGAACTGATCGTCTGCGGATCGTCCAATTCGGACATGGCGAGCTATCCCGACTGGGAGCGGATCGTGCTGGAGCATACCTATGATCATGTCGATCATATCAGCCTGCACATGTATTTCGCCAATCGCGAGAAGAACACGGCCAACTATCTGGCGCTGAACCATAAACTGGATCGCTATATCGAGACGGTGGCCTCCACCATCCTGCAGGTGAAGGCCAAGCGGAAGAGCAAGCGCGACGTCACCATTTCGTTCGACGAGTGGAATGTCTGGTACCACTCCAACAAGCAGGACCGGGCCATTCTAGACGGCAATGGCGGCTGGCCGCATGCGCCGGGGCTTTTGGAAGACATCTACAATTTCGAAGACGTGCTGATGGTGGGGCTGATCCTCAACACCTTCATCCGCCGCTCGGATGTGGTGAAGATCGCCTGCATCGCGCAGCTGGTGAATGTGATCGCCCCCATCATGACGGAAAAGGGCGGGCCGGCCTGGGCGCAGACGATCTACTATCCGTACTATTTCGCTTCGCGCTTCGGGCGCGGTACAGCATTGAATCTCATCGTCAATTCGCCGGGCTATGACAGCCTGCACCAGGACGATACGCCCTATGTGGACGTATCAGGGGTGCATGACGAGGCCGAAGGCGTGCTGAGCTTTTTCCTGGTCAACCGGCATGGCACGGAGGCCATCGATGTGGCGGTGAGCCTGCAAGGGTTTGCCGGGGATAAGGTGATCGACCACCAGGTGATGACCCATGGAGACCTGGAGGCGGTGAATACGGCGCGGAACCAGGCGGAAGTGGCGCCGCGCAAGGGCTCCGGCGCCCGGCTGGAGGGTGGATCGCTGAGCGTGACGCTGCCGCCCTACTCGTACCAGATGGTGCGGGTGAAGGTCTGAATCGGGTTCACGCATGGCCGAATAGGTTAGCAGACTGTTAGCATTTGGCGGGTGGTCACGCGCCCCTGCGACGCTCGAACAGGAGCGTCGCATGATCCTTGTAGGTGGTGCCGGCATATTGGGCATAGCCGAGCTTGCCGGCCAGGCTGAGCGAGGCGGTATTGGCGGGATCGATCATGCAGACGGTGCGGGGCATGGACTGGTCTGCCCAGGCGAGGATGGCGGCAAGGGCCTCGTAGGCGAGACCCTTGCCCTGATAGTGCGGCAGCATGGCCCAGCCGGCTTCCGGCGTATCGCCGAAGGACGGCATGATCTCGCGGTGGAAATCGGCGAGGCCGAATTCGCCGACGACGGCCCCAGTGTCGCGGGTGGTAGCAAAGAAATAGCCATAGCCGAGCAATTGCCAATGACCGGCATAGCGCAGGATGCGCGACCAGACTTCCTCGCGCGTACTGGGACGGCCGCCGATGAAGCGGGTGACTTCAGGGTCGGCCCAGAGGGTGCAGCAGGCGGGGAAGTCGGCCGCGGTGTGGGCGCGGAGGATGAGGCGGGGCGTGATGAGCGTTGGGGGCATTGAGGCCTCGGATCGTGGATCAGTCGCAATGTCATCCCGGCCTTGAGCCGGGATCCATCCTGAGATGGCCGTCTTGCCGCCAGATGCCGAGCGATGGACCTTGCGGCTGTAGCTAAATCTCGGGATGGGCCCCGGCTCAAGGCCGGGGTGACACCGAGAGTGTGGAGAGCGTTGTGACTAGCCGCCGACTACGGCCGTTCTGGGCATTTCGGACAGCACCTCGGCCATCCCGTTGCGGATGATGACGATTTCCTCGAGGCGGAGGCCGAACTGGCCTTGCAGGTAGATGCCGGGCTCGATGGAAAAGACCATGCCGTCTTCCAGCACAGTATCTGACGTGGCGGTGATGTAGGGGGTCTCGTGAATGTCGATGCCCAGGCCGTGGCCGGTGCGATGCAGGAAGTTGGGGCCGTAGCCGGCCGCGGTGATGACATCGCGGGCGGCCTTGTCGACGTCGCTGGCCCTGACGCCGGGCCTGGCGGCCTTGATGGCCGCATCGACGGCGCGATCGAGGATGGAGTGAATCTGGCCGAAACCTTCGGGAGCGGAGCCGAGGAAGCCGACGCGCGTCATGTCGGAGGGATAGCCGTGGATGCGGGCGCCGGTATCGATGAGCACGGCGTCGCCGGGCTTGAGCTGGGTATCGCCCGTGTGGTGATGCGGGAAGGCGCCATTGGGGCCGAAGCAGACCGAGCAGAATTCGGTGGTGGCGCCATGGGCCTTGTAGAAGGCGCGGATGGCGGCGGCGACTTCGCGCTCGGTTATGCCGGGGCGCAAGGCGGCAAAGCCGGCCGCCATGGCGGCATCGTTGAGCACGGCCGACCGCTTGAGGGCGTCGTATTCATCCGCGTCCTTGCGGGAGCGGAGATAGCCGACCGTATCCTGGGTGAAGCGCCGGTGGGCGCCGGGGAGCGCGTCGATGACCAGCAGGGCGAAATCGGCGCGCATGGTTTCATCGAGCACGATGGAGGGGCTGATGCGCGGCACGCCCGATGCGTCGAGCAGGGCTTCGAGCGCCGCATGAGGACCATCGGCATCGGCCCACGGAAAGAAGGGCAGATCGGTGTGCTGGCGGGCGCTATCGACATTGAGCGCGGGCATAAGCAGGCCGGCATAGCTGGGCGAGACCATGAGCAGAACGGGGCGCTCATCGCCATGCGGCGAGAGATCGGCCAGGTAGAGCATGTGGCTGGAAGGGCCGATGACGACGAGGTCGGTCCTGGTCGCGGCCATGCGGGCGCGAAGGTTGGCCATGCGGGTGGTGAGAGTGGGGTTCATGATGGGCTCAAACTGGACTGGTTGAAGGTTCTATCACGAGGGCAGGCTCGCGAAAGCGGAACCTCTGTTTCACTATGCCGTATCGTAAGGGAGATTCCCGCTTGCGCGGGAATGACCCGGTGAAATCGGCATAATTGCGCCCGATGAGCTGAATGTCGATTGGCCCTATCCCGCCCGCGCCATGAGGTTGGCATTGCCGCCGGCTGCGGTGGTGTCGATGCAGACGTGGCGCTCGACCAGCAGGCGGGCGCCCTGCCCGGGCGCGGTGATGAGCGGCAGGATGGCGCCGGTGCGGGCGCTGAGGGCGATGCGGATGGCGCGGAGATTGGCGTCGTCGGCGAAATAAGCCGCCGCGTCGAAGGTCGGGGCATTGGTCAGGGTGTCGAGGTCGAGATCGGCCAGGATGGCGGTATTGCCTGACAGAGCGGCCATCGTGGCCTGTTCCTGCTGGTCGGACGGCGTGGGGCCGAGGCAGAGGAGCGTGCCGCGGGGGGCGGTGTGCATGATGTTGCTTTCGCCGGTGGGACCGGGAAGCGGCAGCGGCGCTGTCTGGGCAAGGCCGTGGCCCAAGGTGAAGCGCGGCAGGTAATGCGGGCCGCCGGCCTTGGGGCCGGTGCCGGACAGGCCCTCGCCGCCGAAGGGCTGGGAGCCGACGACGGCGCCGATCTGGTTGCGGTTGATATAGATATTACCGGCGCGGACGGTCGACGAGACCTGGCGGACGCGGGAGGAAATGCGGGTGTGAAGGCCGAAGGTCAGGCCATAGCCCGAAGCGTTGACGGCGGCGATGACCGAATCCAGTTCGTCGGCCTTGAAGGTGGCGACGTGGAGGACGGGGCCGAAGATTTCTTCGGTGAGGTCGGCAATGCCGGTGATGCGCAGGACCGTGGGCAGGACGAAGGTGCCCGACCCCAGCGTGCCCGAACCTCGTGGTTCGAGGCTCGCAAGGGCTCGCGCCTCACCATGAGGTTCTCTGGGTTTTTGGTGGTTGTTCAAGCGATGAATCAGATTCCCGTTTTTCTCGTAAGTATCGATGTGGGCCTGGATTTTTGATCTGGCGGCTTCGTCGATGACGGGGCCGATATCGGTGGCGAGGTGCCAGGGATTGCCCATGGTCAGCTCGTCCATGGCGCCCTTGAGCATTTCCAGGGTGCGCGCGGCGGCGTCTTCCTGGACGTAGAGGACGCGGAGGGCGGAGCAGCGCTGGCCGGCGGACTGGAAGGCGGAGGCGAGGATGTCGCGCACGGCCTGTTCGGGGAGCGCGGTGGAATCCACGATCATGGCGTTGAGGCCGCCGGTTTCGGCGATGAGGGGCGCCGTGGGCGCCAGGTTGCCGGCCATGGCGCAGTCGATCTTGCGGGCGGTGGGCAGCGAGCCGGTGAAGACGACGCCCGCAATGCGCGGATCGGCGGTGAGTGCGGTGCCGACTTCGGCAGCGCCGGGGAGGAGCTGGATGGCGTCGGTGGGGATGCCGGCCCGGTGCATGAGCTGGACGGCGCGGAAGGCGATGAGCGGGGTCTGCGGGGCCGGCTTGGCGAGAACGGGATTGCCAGCGACCAGGGCGGCGGCGATCTGGCCGGTGAAGATGGCGAGCGGGAAATTCCACGGCGAGATGGCGGCGATGGGGCCGCGTGGCGGGGCGAGAGGTTGGGCCTCTGCCTCGGCAGCGTAGTAGCGGAGGAAATCGACGGCTTCGCGGATTTCGGCCACGGCATCGGCCCAGGTCTTGCCGGCCTCGCGGGCGAGGAGGGCGAAGAGTTCGGGGCGGTTGGCTTCGTAGAGCTCGGCGGTGGTGCGGAGGAGATTGGCGCGAGTGGCGACGGGGGTGGAGGCCCAGGAGGAGGCGGAGGCGGCTGATATGGCGGACTGCACATCCTCAGCCGTCGCCTCCTCGACTGTGCCGAGAATGTCGGTGGGGTTGGCTGGGTTCAGGAGCGAAGAGGAAGGCCCCCTCACCCGGCGCTTCGCGCCGACCTCTCCCCCAGAGGGAGAGGTGAAGAGGGGTTCGGCGTGCCATTGGGTGATGGCGAAGGCGGCTCGGGCGGATTCCATGGCAGGGAAGGCGATGGGGTCGGTTAGGTCGAGGCCGGTAGAGTTCTGGCGGGGGGCGAAGATGGACGAGGGGGATGGGATGGCTGGGTTGGGGATCGGGTCGAGAGCGAGGATCCTGGCTATCGGGTCTTCCGCCACGACGCTGGCCGGGATGGCTTCGTCGGCGATCTGGTAAACGAAGGAGCCGTTGGCGCCGTTTTCGAGAAGGCGACGGACGAGATAGGCGAGGAGATCCTTGTGGGCGCCGACCGGGGCGTAGATGCGGGTGCGGGTGCCCGATGTGGTGCGCAGGACGTCGTGCAGGCGCTCGCCCATGCCGTGGAGGCGCTGGAATTCGTAGGTGTCGGGGGCCCTGCCCGCTTCGGCCGCCAGGTGGAGGACGGCGGAGGCCGTGTGGGCGTTGTGGGTGGCGAATTGGGGATAGATGCTCGATGCGGCCAGGAGCTTTCTGGTGGCGGCGATATAGCTGATGTCGGTGGAGGCCTTACGGGTGAAGACCGGGTAGCCCGGCAGGCCGAGCACCTGGGCGCGCTTGATTTCGGCATCCCAATAGGCGCCCTTGACCAGGCGGACCATGATGCGGCGGGAGAGGGATTTTGCCGTGGCGTCAAGCCAGTCGATCAGGGGGAGGACGCGCTTGCCATAGGCCTGGACCACGACGCCGAAGCCGTCCCAGCCTGCCAGATCCGGGGTGGCGAGGACCTGGGCGATGATGTCGAGGGAGAGATCGAGGCGGTCGGCCTCTTCGGCGTCGATGTTAAAGCCCATATTGGCGGCCTTGGCTGACAGGGCCAATTGACGAGTCAGATCAACCAGTTCGGCGATGACGCGGTGGCGCTGGGCGAACTCGTAGCGCGGGTGGAGGGCGGAGAGTTTGACGGAAATGCCGGGATTGTCGCGGACGGATGTGGCCGTGCAATGAGGGGCCAGGGTAGCGATGGCGCGGCCATAGGCGGCGAAATAACGGGACGCGTCGGCGGCGGTGCGGGCGGCTTCGCCGAGCATGTCGTAGGAATAGCGGTAGCCCTGGGCTTCGGGCTTGCGGGCATTGACGATGGCCTCGTCTATGGTGCGGCCGAAGACGAACTGGGAGCCCAGCAGGCGCATGGCCTGGGCGACGGCGGTGCGGATGACCGGTTCGCCGAGGCGGGCTATGGCGCGGTGCAGGGCGTTGCGGGGGCCGATTTCGGGATCGCCGAGCACATCGGCGGTGAGGCTGAGCGCCCAGGAGGAGAAGTTGACCAGTTGATTGGACGAGGCGCCGAAATGGGTGGTCCAGTCGGAACCGCCGACCTTGTCGTGGATGAGGGCGTCTACCGTCTCGGCATCGGGCACGCGGAGCAGCGCTTCGGCCAGGGACATGAGAGCAACGCCCTCGTCGGTGGCGAGGCCGTATTCGGCGAGGAAGGACTCCATCAGGCCGAGCCGGTTGCCCTGGCGGACGGTGGAGACGAGGGCTTCGGCATGGGCGGAGATGGCGGTGCGGGCGTCGGGGTCGAGGCCGGTGGCGGTGATGAGGCCGTGGACGAGCGTGGACTCGTCGGCGAGGTTGTGGGCGCGGAGGGTTTGGCGGATTTCGGTTACGGACATGGGAACCTTCCTTCGCTTCCTCACCCACCGGGTCATTCCGGCGAAGGCCGGAATCCATCCTGAGATGCTTGAACCTGCGAGGACGCGGGGAGACCTCAGGATGGATCCCGGCCTGCGCCGGGATGACATCGTGTTTTTCGGGCGCTTGGGTGAGGCCAGCGCGGTGGTTGATGGGTGCCGGGGCAGACCGACACCCTGTGCTGCTTACTCTTCGATCTTGGCGTCCCGGAAATAGGGAACGTTCAGCGTGGAGCGCCAGAAGCCCATCACCTTGGGGCTCATCATCATGTAGTTGTTGCGGTGGTATTGCGGCAGGATGACGTGGTCGTTCATCAGGATGGCCTCGGCCTTGCGCATTTCGGCCAGGGACTCGGCTTCGTCGCCCGTGGCCTTGGAGGCGGCGATGGCCGCGTCGTAGTCGGCGTTGGACCAGTTGGCCAGGTTGTTGGGGCTGCCCGTGACGAAATTGTCGAGGAAGGTCATGGGGTGCGGATAATCGGCGCCCCAGCCCATCTGGGCGATCTGGTATTCGACCTTCTGCACCTCGGGATAGAAGACCTGCCATTCGGTGGCCTGGATATCGACGTCGATATTGAGGTTCTGCTTCCACATCTGCTGGATGGCTTCGAGCAGCTTTTCGATCGGCGGGGACGAATAGGTGACGAAAAGCGTATCGGGGAAGCCTTCGCCATTGGGATAGCCGGCATCGGCCAGCATAGCCTGGGCTTCTTCGACTTCGGCGGTGGGGGCGAGCCCGAAGGTGTCGCGGCCCTCGGTGAACTCCTCGCCGGCAATGGTCATGCCGGGAGGCACGAGGCCGAGGGCGGGAATGTCGGCCGATTGCAGCACGAATTCGACGATTTCCTCGCGGTCGATGGCCATGGAGAGGGCCTGGCGGACCTTGATATTGTCGAGCGGGGCCTGATGCGGATTGAAGAAGGCATAGGTGGTGCCCAAAGCCGGGACGACCATGAAGGCATCGGACTCGACCGAAAGGCGCGGGATTTCCGGGGCGGGAACGGATTCGATGCCATCGACATCGCCGGCTTCCATGGCGGCGAGTGCGGTAGCGGGATCGGGGATCAGGCGGAAGGTGAGCTTATCGAGGGAAACAGCGTCGGCGTCGTAATATTCCGGGTTTTTCTCGAAGACGACGGATTCACCCTGGTTGAACTCGGTGACGCGGAAGGGGCCGGTGCCGATGAAGGTGGCGGGGTTGCGCGTCCAGCCTTCGGGATCGGCTTCCACGATGTCCTGACGGACGGGGAAGAAGGTCGTGTAGGTCAGCAGTTGCATCATGTAGGGGACGCGCTGCTTTAGGGTGAAGGTCAGCGTCTTGTCGTCGGGGGCGGAGATGGAAATGTCGCCCGCGCCATCGGCACCATAGGCTTCCTCGGCGCCGACGATGGAGAAGAGCATGGGGGCGTTCATGGCGCCGGTGGCCGGGGTGAGAACGCGCTTCCAGGCATAGACGAAATCGCCGGCCAGGACGGGCTTGCCATCGGACCAGTTGGCGTCGCGCAGGTGGAATGTATAGGTCAAGCCATCCTCGGAAATGTCCCAGCTTTCGGCGAGGGCGGGGACGATCTCGTTGTTGGCGTCGAAGCGGACCAGGCCTTCGAACGTGTTGCCGATAATGGGCGCGGCGAAGGTTTCGGCGGTGGTGCCGGGATCGTATTTGGCGCTCTCGTTATTGACCACATAGGTCAGTTCACCGGCGGCGAAGGCACCTGATGCGGAGGCGAGGAAGGCTGCGGTCAGCAGCGGCAGGAAATGCTTGGTCATTTGTTCTCTCCTGTTGTGGGGGTGTCTTGCCCCGGTAGTGTCTTCATCTCTCCCCTCAGGGGAGAGGTCGGTGCGAAGCACCGGGTGAGGGGTTCAGCGGCCGGGCTGATCCGGTGGACTTCATGAGCGCTGAACCCCTCACCCGACCTCCTCTTCGCTCCGGCCACCCTCTCCCCTCAGGGGAGAGGGGCGCAAGAGCCGATGGCTTGGTGACCCGATCATGCCGCCACCTGTTCGGCATAGTGGCAGGCGGCGTGGTGGCCGTGGCCGAGGTCGCGGAGTTCGGGTTCCATGCTAGCACAAAGGTCAGTGGCCAGGGGGCAGCGGGTGCGGAAGCGGCAGCCGGTGGGGATGTGGAGAGGGCTGGGGATTTCGCCGCGCATGGGGTCGGTGGGGCGAGTGGCGGTGGGATCGGGCACCGGAATCGAGGCGAGGAGCGCTTGTGTATAGGGGTGGCTCGGGCGGGCATAGAGATCGGAGACGGAGGCGAGCTCGACAATCCTGCCGAGATACATGACGCCGATGCGGTCGGAGATGTGGCGCACCATGCTGAGATCGTGGGTGATGAAGAGGTAGGTGAGGCCAAGCTGGTCCTGCAGGTCTTCGAGCATGTTGACGACCTGGGCCTGGACGGAGACGTCGAGCGCTGAAATGGGCTCGTCGCAGATGACCAGGTCCGGCTCGAGCGCGATGGCGCGGGCGATGCCGATGCGCTGGCGCTGGCCGCCGGAAAATTCGTGGGCGAAGCGATTGGCGTGATCGGCGTGGAGGCCGACGCGGGCGAGGAGTTCGTGGACCTTTGCGGTGCGCGAGGCCGGGGTACCGATACGGGCGATTTCGAGCGGCTCGGCGATGAGGTCGCGGACGGTCATGCGGGTGTTGAGGGACGCATAGGGGTCCTGGAAGATCATCTGCACGCGCCGGCGGAACGGGCTGAGGTCGCGTTCGGGGGCGGTGGCGATGTCGAGCCCGTCGAAAGCGATGCTGCCGGAGGTGGGGCGGTGGAGGCGGATGAGGGTGCGGGCGAGCGTGGACTTGCCGCAGCCGGATTCGCCGACAAGACCAAGGGTTTCGCCGGGGAAGATGTCGAGGGTGACGCCATCGACGGCGCGCAGGGTAGCGCGCGGGGCGAAGGGCCCGCGGGAGATTGGGAAATGCTTGTGGAGGTCGCGGATGGAAACGAGGGGCTGGGTCATAACGAAGGCCCCTTTACCTCTCCCCTGAGGGGAGAGGTCGCCGCGCAGCGGCGGGTGAGGGGTTCAGGGGTGGTGGTGGCCAGGGAGCGCCTCACGGGCTGTGAACCCCTCACCCGACCTCCGCTACGCTCCGGCCACCCTCTCCCCTCAGGGGAGAGGGGACGCAAGAGCCGACGGATTGGGGAGTAGCCGCTCATGCCGCCACCTCGTTGAGGCCGGTGACCCTGGGCGCGTCGGGGTGGTGCAGCCAGCATCTGGCGCCCTGCCCTGCGCCGAAGATGGGGGGCAGTTCTGCCGCGCATTGGCGCATGGCGTGGGGGCAGCGGGGGGTGAAGGGGCAGCCGGATGGCGGGTGGGCCATGTCCGGGGGAGAGCCGGGGATGGGGGTGAGGCGGCGGTGGGTGTCGTCGCGCAGGTCGGGGACGGAGGCGAGGAGGCCCTGCGTATAGGGGTGCATCGGCGCCTTGAAGAGGTCTCTGACGGGGCCGGTTTCCATGACGAGGCCGCCATACATGACGACGATGCGGTCGGTGACTTCGGCGATGACGCCGAGATCGTGGGTGATGAGGATGATGGCCATGCCGAGGCGAGCCTGCAGGTCCTTGAGGAGGCCGAGAATCTGGCGCTGGATGGTGACGTCGAGGGCGGTGGTGGGCTCGTCGGCGATGAGGAGTTTGGGGTCGCAGGCGAGCGCCATGGCGATCATGACGCGCTGGCGCATGCCGCCGGAAAATTCGTGCGGGTAGGACTTGAGTCGCTCGGCGGCGGAAGGGATGCGGACCAGTTCGAAGAGTTCCACCGCGCGGGCGCGGGCTTCGGCGCGGCTGGCCTTGCGATGGCGCAGGATGGTTTCGATGACCTGCTCGCCCACTGACAGCGTGGGATTGAGGCTGGTCATCGGATCCTGGAAGATCATGCCGATGCGGTTGCCGCGGATGTCGCGCAGATCGGCTTCGGCCAGGTCGGTCAAATCCTGGCCGTCGAAAAAGGTCGAGCCGCCGATGATGCGGCCATTGGATTTGAGCAGGCGCAGGATGGACATGGCGGTGATGGACTTGCCGGAGCCGCTTTCGCCGACAATGCCTAGGATTTCGCCGGGATGGACATCGAAGCTGACGCCGCGCACGGCCTGGACTTCGCCACGCTCGGTGAAGAAGCTGGTCTTGAGATCGCGGACGGAGAGGACGGGGTTCATGGCTGCGACGACGGGGATGGGAGGGTGCCACGCCCTCGTGGTTCGAGGCTCGCGAAGAGCTCGCACCTCACCATGAGGACTACTTTTGGCTCGCTGGACAGAAGGGTCATCGGCGGAACCTTGGGTCGAGTGCGTCGCGCAGGCCATCGCCGAGGAAATTGAAGGCGAACATGGTGAGGCTGATGGCGGCGGCGGGGAAGAAGAGCTGGTGCGGATAGGCGCGCATGGTCTCGACCGCCTCCGAGGTCAGCGTGCCCCAGCTGGCCAGCGGCGGGGTAACGCCGAGGCCGATGAAGCTCATGAAGCTCTCGATGAAGATGGCCGAGGGGATCAGCATGGTCAGGGTAACGATGATGGGGCCGATGGAATTGGGCAGCAGGTGGCGGGTGAGGATGCGGGTGGTGGAAGCGCCCATGGTGCGGGCGGCAGCGACGTAATCCTGGCTCTTGAGGGAAAGAATCTGGCCGCGGACGATGCGGGCCATGTCGACCCAGAAGACCGAGCCGATGGCGATGATGATGGAATAGAGGCCGCTATCGAACACGACCATGAGCAGGACGACGTAGAGGGTCAGCGGAATGGTGGCGATGATCTCGACGATACGCATCATGATGGCGTCGGGCTTGCCGCCGATATAGCCGGCAATGCCGCCATAGAAGATGCCGATGAAGAAGTTCACCAGGGTCGCGACGAAGGCGACGGTGAGGGAAATGCGGGCGCCGTAGAGCTGGCGGACGAGAACGTCGCGGCCGAGCTGGTCGGTGCCGAAGATGTAGGTGCGGTTCCATGACCAGCCGGAGGGGCTGATGGTGGTGCCATCGGCGGCGACCAGCCGGGCGGGGAGCCTGCTGTAGTCGAGCGTGAGCGTGGTATCGCCGAAGATGAAGGCCTGGGACTTTTTCAGCATGTCCTTGCGCTCGCCGCGCAGCAGGCCAAGGACGTGCCCTTCGGCATCGACCTCGTAGAGGTTGAAGTTGGAGGCGTTGAGGAAGAAACGGGTGGTGCCCCCCTGCCCGTCCGTTACCGCATAGGCCTCGAAGGCGGGCGGGATATTGGCGAGGCGCAGGTTCTGGTCCGCGTAGGTAAAGGGGCTGAACAGCGGACCGAAGATGGCGGCCAGGATCAGCAGGGCGATGAAGGCAATCGAGACCATGGCGGGCTTGTTGGCCCAGAGACGGCGGCGGGCATCCTGCCAATAGGTAAGGCTGGGAGCGGTAGTGGCCGCGGCGGCATCGGCGGGCGGCAGGCGTTCCCACATCTGGGGGGCAATATCGCTCATGCGGCGGCGCTCGTCAGCTTGATGCGGGGATCGAGCACGGCATAGAGCAGATCGACAATGAGGATCATCACCATGAGGGCGGCGGCGTAGAAGATGGTGATGCCCATGATGGCGGTATAGTCGCGGTTGGTGATGGAGAGCACGAACTGGCGGCCGATGCCGGGCAAAGCAAAAATCTGCTCGATGACGAAGCTGCCGGTAATGAGATTGGCGACAACCGGGCCCAGCACGGTAACGACCGGGACCAGTGAATTGCGCAGGCCGTGCTTGAACAGCACCTGGCCCGGATGCAGCCCCTTGGCGCGGGCGGTGGTCATGAAATCCTGCTCGAAGGTTTCGAGCAAGGACGAGCGGGTGAGGCGGGCGACGAAGGATATCCAGAAGCCGGACAAGGCGAAGACCGGCAGGATATAGCCGCGCCAGTCGTCGAGCCCAAAGGTGGGGACCCAGCCGAGGCGCAGGGCGAAGATGTAGAGCGTCACGGTGGCGATGACGTAGCTGGGGATGGCGACGCCGATGGTGGCGATCAGCATGACGGTGGTATCGGGCCATTTGTTGCGGTTGAGCGCGGCGACGATGCCGAGGGGCACGCCAAGGGCGACCACGGCAATGACGGCGAGCAGGCCCGTGCGCAGGGTAACCGGCAGGCCCGTAGCGATCATGGTGTTGATGGAAACGCCCGGATATTTGAAGGACGGGCCGAGATCGAGCGTCACGATGCCGCGCAGATAGCTCAGATATTGCGCCCAGATGGGCTGGTCCAGGCCGTATTTGGCATTGAGCGCCGCCTCGATTTCGGGGGCCAGCATGCGCTCGGAGACGAAGGGGCCGCCGGGCACGGCGTGCATGAGGAAGAAGGTCAGCGTGACGATGGCCCAGAGGGTAATCGCCATCATGCCGAGGCGCTGCAGGATGTAGGCGGGCATGTCAGGGCGCCCCGGTGGGTGATGGCGTCGCGGAGGATGGTCGGCCGCAAATGTCTGACATGGCGACTATTCCAGCACCAAAATTTTTTTGCTGCAAGCGGGGGTTAGGGAGATATTTTTTTTGCGGAGGGATTGCGCCACGCCCTCGTGGTTCGAGGCTCGCGAAGGGCTCGCACCTCACCATGAAGGCTACTTGTAGCTCGGTGTTCTAGTAGTCCTCATGGTGAGGAGCGCTTCTTCAGCGCCTCGAACCACGAGGGCGTGGCACTACAGCGCGAAATGACCGCGGAGGATGAGGAACACGGCCGTTGCGGGGATGATCAGGTCGGCGGCCCTGTCGATTGGTTCCGGCGGGTAGCTGCCTTCGGCGTCGAGGGCATTGATGGTGCCGAGCAGATCGTTGCCGGCCATGATGGGGATGCTGAGCGAGCTGTTGCAGCCCAGGGAGCGGATCAGCGTGAGATCGGGGAACTCGCCTTCCATGCCGGCAGCACTGTTGATGGCGGTGATGCGGCGCTCGGTCTGCATGGCGCGGAACCAGTCGTCGATGACGAGCGGCTTGGTGCCGAGCAGCGGATAGACATCGGGGTGGCTGGAATAGACGCGGCGGACCTGCATCGCCGCCATGTCGATGGCGGTGAGGGTGAAGAGCCGGGCCGGTAGGACCGCCGCGGCGAGATCGTGCAGCGCCCTGCCCGTCTCGGCCGGATCGGCATAGCGTGCCAGGCGCTGCTCGAAGGCGCGGAAGGCCGCGGTCATGCGCGCCAGCGACGGCGTTCGCCGGCCAGAGCGGGCATGGGGGCGATGACCGGGCTATCGGTGGACACGAGGCGATCGCGGCCATTGGCCTTGGCGATGTAGAGGCGGTTATCGGCGGTCTGCAGCAGATCGCCCGAGGGCGTGGTGCCATCACCGGTGGCGAGGCCGATACTGATCGTAACGGCGAGGCCGGGCGTGAGATCGGACCAGTTGGTGGCGCCGATGGCGGCCCTGATGCCTTCGCAGAAGGCCGCGGCGGTGGCTTCGGGCGCATCGGGAAAGACCAACGCGAATTCTTCGCCGCCAAGCCGCGCGGCGTGGCCGTGGGGGCCGATCTGGGCTACCAGCGCCCGAGCGACGCGCTGCAGCACCGCATCGCCGACAATGTGGGAGAAGCGGTCGTTGACGGTCTTGAAATGGTCGAGATCGACAATGGCGATGGCGACGGGCGTGCCGGCAAGGCGGTTGAGAATCTGGTCGAAGCTGCGGCGATTGGCGATGCCGGTCAGCGGATCGCTCATGGCCTGATCGGCCAGGGTGGCGGCGCGGCTGCGCAATTGCTGGGTTTCGGCGCGGATTTCCTCGATGCGGGCGCGGCGGCGGGCGGTTTCGCCCGATTGCAGGACATAGAGGGTGTGGAAGCGCTTGTGCAGCGCCAGGGCTGCGGCGGTGTCGCCGATGGCTTCGAGGATGGTGGCGAGCTTGTGGGCGGCGTTGACCTGATGGTCGACCTGGTGGCTTTCATCGGCCAGGGCCAGCGCATCGGTGACGGCGATGCGCGCCTTGTAGAGGTGGCCGGCGCGCAGCAGCACGTCACCCAGCGTATAGAGATAGTGGATGCGCAGGCTGATGCCGGGCTCGCCGGGCAGCCTGGCGCTACGATCCAGATATTGCAGGGCCATGTCGTAGCGTCCCTGCAGGCCGAGCATTTCGGCGGTGTTGCCAAGGGCGACGCGCAGGCTCCAGTAGTCGCCGCTGGCATCGGCTTTTTCGATAGCCTGCGCGGTCAGGTCGATCGCGGCTTCGCGCTCGCCGATGGCCCGCTCCGTCTGGCCGAACTTGTCGGCCTCCTCGGCGATCTTGGCGTGGCAGAAGCCGAGATTGAGCAGGTAATAGGCCTCGGCGGCGATGTTGGCCTGATCGGCGGCAAGCGACACGGCGCGCTCGATCAGCGCCATGCCCATGTCGAGCTCGCGGCAGACCGTCAGCACGATGCCCTTGGCATTGAGCGCGAAAGCAAGCACGGCGGAATCGCCGCCGGCGCCGGCGAGATCGACGGCCTGCTCGGCAAGGTCGAACGCCTCGTCGCTGAAGCCCAGATCGAGAAAGAGGATGGCCTTGACGGCGACGGCGCGGGCAAGCTCGGCCTTGTCGTCCTGCCGCTCGCGCAGCCAGACAGCGCCCATGGCACATTCCAGGCCCTGCTCGACCTGGCCCAGCTTGTAGCAGCACCAGGCCATTTCGCAGAGGCAGGCGGCCATAAGGCCGGCATCGTCGGCGGCTTCGGCATCGGCGTAGACGGCACGAAACTCCACCATGGCCTCATCGCAGAGGCCCGCACGCAACAGGTGCGTTCCCCGCGAAAATCCGTCAGCCAAGGCAGCAACCGGTTCGGACACTGGACTCTCTCGTGCGTCGAGGGCCCGAGCATAGGCCGAAATCCGTCGCCAGAATACTAATGGCAGAAGAGTTTTTGCAGGCAGGCCCGAGGCTTAGCCGGAGACCGGCACCGCCGCCATTGCAATCGATACCATCGAGCAAGCGCCAGAGCGGCGTTCGTTCCATCGAAGGCAATGTGCCGCTCTATCTGTTTGTTGTCGCATCGGATTTTACGCTTTTCGGTCCGATGCCTTAGCCGGCCGGAAACAGTTTCCAGCGGCGGGGACGGAAGGCGAGGCGGGTTTTTTCGCCGGCCGGATGGTCGAAAGGAAGATCGACCTCGACAAGGTGACCGGCGCCGCCGATTTCGAGTTCGACGCGCCGTGTGCCACCAACGCGGCGCGCGGTGCTGACGACGCCGGCCAGCGAGGCATCGGCCTCGATCAGGTCGACATCATGCGGACGGAAGAACAGGCGCGCCTCGCCCGGACTGGCATCGCCGGCGGGGATGCCGATGGCGCGGCCGCCGACCCAGAGCTCGCCATTTTCGACGGTGACCGGGAGGGTGCTGGATTCGCCGATAAAGCCGAAGACGAAGGGCGAGGTCGGGTGGTCGTAGACCGTGTCGGGGGTGCCGACCTGCTCGATCTTGCCCTGGCTCATGACGCAGAGGCGGTCGGAGAGTTCGAGGGCTTCTTCCTGGTCGTGGGTGACGAAGACGGTGGTGTGGCCGGTGCGGTCATGGATCTCGCGCAGCCATTTGCGCAGTTCGCGGCGAACCTGGGCGTCGAGCGCGCCGAAGGGTTCGTCGAGCAGCAGCACCGCCGGCTCGATGGCGAGGGCGCGCGCCAGGGCGACGCGCTGGCGCTGGCCGCCGGAGAGCTGACTGGGGTAGCGCTTTTCGAGGCCGGAGAGTTGGACCAGATCGAGCAGTTCGAGGGCGCGGCGGCGGATTTCGCCTGCCGGCGGGCGGCTGGAGCGGGGGCGGACCTTGAGGCCGAAGGAGATGTTTTCAAGGATCGTCATATGCCGGAACAGGGCATAGTGCTGGAACACGAAGCCGATATTGCGCTCCTGCACGGTCTTTTCGGAAGCGTCGGTATCGCCGAAGAAAATCTTGCCCTGGGTAGGCATTTCGAGGCCGGCAATGAGGCGCAGCAGGGTGGTCTTGCCCGAGCCGGAGGGGCCGAGCAGCGCGATCAGCTCGCCCGAACGAATGTCGAGCGAGACATCATGAAGCGCCGGGAACCGGTCGAATTCCTTGCGCACGTTTTGAACGCGAACTTCCATAAAACCCCAAATCCCTTTAGTGGCCGGCGGCGATTTCGTTGCCGAAACGCCATTCCAGTGCCGTCTTCAGTACCAGCGTGACCAAAGCAAGCAAGGCCAGCAAGGACGCCAGGGCGAAAGCGGCCGAGGCGTTGTATTCGTTGTAGAGCATTTCCACCTGCAGCGGCATGGTGGTGGTCTGGCCGCGGATCTTGCCCGAAACCACGGCAACGGCGCCGAACTCGCCCATGGCGCGGGCATTGCACAGCAGCACGCCATAGAGCAGGCCCCACTTGATATTGGGGAGCGTGACGCGGAAGAAGGTCTGCCAGCCATTGGCGCCGAGCGAGAGCGCGGCTTCCTCGTCGCCGGTGCCCTGATCCTGCATCAGCGGGATCAGCTCGCGGGCGACGAAGGGGAAGGTCACGAAAATGGTAGCCAGCACGATGCCAGGCAAGGCGAACAGCACCTCGATGCCATAGGATTTGAGCCAGGGACCGAGGAAGCTCCCTGCCCCGAACAGCAGCACGTAGACCAGGCCCGAAATCACCGGGGAGACCGAAAAGGGCAGGTCGATCAGGGTGATGAGGAAGGCCTTGCCCTTGAATTCGAATTTGGCGATGGCCCAGGAGGCCGCAAGGCCGAAGGCCACGTTGAGCGGCACGGCGATGGCGGCGACCAGCAGCGTCAGGCGAATGGCGGCCTGCGCATCCTTTTCGCCGAGCGCGGCGAAGAAGGCGCCGACGCCCTTGATGAATGCCTCGTGGAACACGGCATAGAGCGGCAGCAGCAGGATGACGCCCATGAAGGCCAGGGCGATAGCGATCAGCAGGAACTGAACGAGGCGGCTTTCGCTGGTGGGGGAGGTCCGGCGGAGGCGGCGAGCGCGCAGCTTAGTTGCCATAACCATACCTCCGGCGGGACCAGGCCTGGATCAGGTTGATGACGAAGAGCAGCGCGAAGGAGAGCAGCAGCATGACCGTGGCGATGACGGTGGCGCCGACATAGTTGAATTCCTGCAGGCGGATATAGATCAGCAGCGGGGCGATCTCGGACACGAAGGGGATGTTGCCGGCAATGAAGATGATGGAGCCGTATTCGCCCACGCCGCGGGCGAAAGCCAGGGCGAAGCCGGTGAGAATGGCGGGCGTCAGGCTGGGCAGGATAACGCGGGTGATGGTCTGGAGGCGGCTGGCGCCCAGGGTGGCACTGGCTTCCTCGACCTCATGGCTCACCTCTTCCAGAATGGGCTGGATGGTGCGGACGACGAAGGGCAGGCCGATAAAGATCATGGCGATGACGATGCCGGCCGGCGTATAGGCGATGCGCCAGCCGAGTGGGGCGAACAGCGCACCGACGGCGCCATTGGGCGCATAGATGGCCGTCAGCGCGATGCCGGCGACGGCGGTGGGCAATGCGAAAGGCAGATCGATGATGGCATCGAAGATGCGGCGGCCGGGAAAGCGATAGCGCACCAGCACCCAGGCGATCACGGTGCCGAAGATCACGTTGACGCCAGCAGCGATGAGCGCGGTGGCGAAGCTGACGCGGAGCGAGCCGAGCACGCGCGCGTCGGTCGCGGCTTGCCAGAAGCTCTCGGGGCCGAGACCGGCGGAGCGGATGGCCAAGGCGAGCAGCGGGATCAGGATGATCAGCGAGAAATAGGTCAGCGTGAAGCCGAGCGTCAGCCCGAAGCCGGGAATGACGCTGGGCCGGCGAAAGCGGCCGCCCTTACGCGCAGTCGAAACAGCGGTGCTCAAGCGGCAGCCCTGATGGCGGCAGTTTTGGCGGCGCAGTTCATGTCGACCTCTCAACCCGGTTCGGCGCTGGTGACCCTAGTGGAATGGTCGGGTTTATCAAAGCGAGCGGGTGGCGTTTGGGCGAGGCGGGGCGGAAAAAAATTCTGCCGGTGAGGTGTGGGGAAGATTCTGGTGGGGGGTTGCAGGGGAAATCGGCGGGGTGGGCAGCAAATTGTGGCGCGGCTTCTTCCTTCTCCCCTTGCGGGAGAAGGTGCCCGAAGGGCGGATGAGCGTTGGCGCCACAAGCATTAAAGTATGGGATGGCTCAGCACCCCTCACCCCAGAAAAATCCTCTGAACGAGGATTTTCTGACCCTCTCCCTCAAGGGGAGAGGGTTGACGACTGAAGCTCCTTCAGCGCGGCAGCGTCCACACCGGGGTTTCGCGTTCCAGGGGGGCCATGGCGGTGATGTCCTGGCCGCGGCGCATGGCGATGTTCATGCGGAAGGAGTTGCCGATGCGCTCGGAGCGTTCGACGAAGAGCGCGGCAATGTCGGGCGGGCAGAGCTCTTCCACCGTGCGGCGGAACAAGGCGAGCCAGCGCATGAAATGGGGATCGGCCAGTTCGGGGATGGCCATGTGCTTGGGCATCGGGCGACCGCCATAGCGGCCGGTGCCGAGCAGCATGGAACTCCAGAAATCGGCGATGAGATCGAGATGATGCGGCCAGGCTTCGGGGGCGATGATGCGGTTGAAGATGGGGCCGATCAGAGGATCGCGGCGCACATCGGCATAGAAGCGATCGACGACGGCGCGGATCATGGCTTCGTCGAGCCCGGCGGGGGTTTCCCAGCCGACGCGCTGATGGCGCGTGCCGGCGGGCGGGCGGGGATTGCTGTCGCTCATGCGTCTGTCTCGCGGATGACATAGCTGCAGCGGCGGCCGCCGGCGACGATGTGCTCGTCGCGCACCACCTCGGCCTCCGGGCCAAGGACGGAGCGGAAGACGTCGAGCTCGGCGCGGCAGAAGCCCTGGCAGGCGGTGGCTGCGGCGCAGATGGGGCAATGGTTTTCGATGAGGACCAGGGAACCGTCGGCCTCTTCGCGCCAATCGGCCATATAGCCTTCGGCGGAGCGCAGGGCGGCGAGGGCCGCGACCTTGTCGCGCAGGCTGCTGCGATCAGCCAGCGCGGTTTCGTAGACGGCGCGCGTTTCGGCTTCACGGGTCGCGATGAGGGTGTCGAGGGCCGCCTCGCCCAGTGAATTCCGGACAATGCCGAGCAGTTGTACGGTGAGCGCGGCATGGGTGTCGGGGAAGCGGGACTGGGCCGATGGCGTGAGGTTCCAGCTCTGGGTGGGGCGCCCTACCCCGCGCGCCTCGCTGGTGGCAATGACGAGGCCCTCGTCGGCCAGGCGGGCGAGTTGCTGGCGGGCAGCTTCCCCCGTGGTGCCGAGCTTGCCGCCCAGGGCGGCGGCGGACAGCGCGCCGTGCATCTTGAGCGCCATCAGCACCCGCTCGGCAGGGCTGCGCGGCGACCACGATACGTTTCCCGGGGACGGATTTTCCAAGTTCTGGCTTGACATATCGGTGTCAGATGTTTTCAAAGTCATCACTTGGAAATTAGACGGCACAGCATTGGAATGCAAGCGCCGCCGTTGTCGCACCACCAAACGCCTGACAGGAGCCGAAAATGGCCTTTGAACTCCCCGCCCTGCCCTATGCCCACGCCGCCCTTGCCGAGCGCGGCATGAGCCAGGAAACGCTGGAGCTGCATCACGACAAGCACCACCAGGCCTATGTGACGGCGCTGAACGGATTCGTGGAAAAGAATGCGGCGCTGGCCGGCAAGTCGCTGGAGGAAATCATCGCTTTCGCCAACAGCAAGGCGGAGCTGGCGGCGGTGTTCAACAATGCCGGGCAGCACTGGAACCATATCCATTTCTGGAATGCGCTGTCGCCCAAGGGTGGGGCGCTGCCGGGGAAGCTGGAAGCCAAGATCGTCGGTGACCTTGGTTCGGTCGAAGCGTTCAAGGAACAGTTCAAGACCGCGGCGACGAGCCAGTTCGGCTCGGGCTGGGCCTGGCTGGTGCTGGGGAGCGACGGCAAGCTCAAGGTGACCAAGACGGCCAATGGCTCCAATCCGCTGGCGACGGGTGAAGGCAAGCCGCTGCTGGGGCTCGATGTGTGGGAGCACAGCTACTATGTCGATTTCCGCAACCGGCGGCCGGACTATGTGAGCAACTTCCTCGACAAGCTGGCGAATTACGAGTTTGCGGAAGCGAATTTGAGTTAGGTCGCCCCCCACAAACAAACTCGATGTTGTCCCGCCAACGTCCGGTGGAAGAGCGATCCACCTTGCGGCTGTGGCGGGATCTCGGGATGGATCCTGGCTCAAGGCCGGGATGACACCGTGGGTGTAGGAATATTGTGCCGATGACCTATGTCGTTACCGAAGACTGCATTGCCTGCAAGCATATGGATTGCGTGGAGGTTTGCCCCGTGGATTGTTTCTATGAGGGCGAGAACATGCTGGTCATCAATTCGGACGAGTGCATAGATTGCGGCGTGTGCGAGCCGGAATGTCCCATCGACGCCATCAAGCCGGATATGGAGCCGGAACTGGCGCCGTGGATCGCGCTCAATCGCAAATATGCGAGGGTCTGGCCGAACATCACCGAAAAGGGTATTGCGCCGGCCAATGCGAAGGCCATGGAAGGCGTGCCCAACAAGCTCCGCGACCTGTTCTCGGAACAGCCCGGAGAAGGATCGTGACTATAGCAATGGCCGATTTCGACCTGCCCGACGCCATGCGCCTGCGTCCGCCCCGGCAACCGGTGGTGGGCAATGCCGAATTCCGTTCCGCCATGGCGGGCATGGCGACGACGGTGAGCGTGGTGACGGCGCGGCGCGGCAGCGAGCAGATCGGGCGGACGGTGACCTCGATGCTGTCGCTGTCGATGAACCCGCCGACCTTGCTGATTTCCATCGACATCATGAGCCGGCTGGCCGACCTGATCGCCAAGACGGGCGGATTCTCGCTGGCGCTGCTGGCCGATGACCAGGCCGAGGTGGCCGACGCCTTTGCCGGGCGAGTGGAACCGGAAGAGCGGTTCAATACCGGGCAATGGAGCCAGTGGCATTCGGGACATCCGATGCTGCTGGGGGCGGTGACGGCGCTGGATTGCGACGTGATCGGCGCGATCGAGACTGGAACGCATGTGCTGTTCGCCGGGGCGGTCATCGAGGCGGAGACGACGACCGGTCGCTCGCCGCTCTTGTGGCAAAGGCACGGCTATCATGCCGTGGGCGGGCTCGACTGAGCGGCGCGAAGCTGCCAAGCTGCAATCGATTGCGCCGCGCCGGCAACTTCCCTGCCCGCCCTGGCGTTTCCTCCGCCAAGGGAGGCCTTTATGCCCCGGTTCTATTTTCACTATCGCACCGATGACGAGCTGATACCCGACAGGGATGGCAGCGAGTTGCCCGACCTCGAGGCGGCCGAGCACAATGCGGCGGCTTTGGCCAAGGCTATTGTCGAGCAGGCGGCCAGCACCGGCGGCGATACGCGGATTCCGCGCTCGATCGAGATCACCGACGCGGATGGGGAGGAACTGCTGTATCTGGTGTTCTGGGCCGGGCCAAAGACTGGGGCAGACGGGGAAGAGATTGAGCCGGTGGGGCCGACGACGGTGCATTGATTGTGCCACGCCCTCGTGGTTCGAGGCGCTGAAGAAGCGCACCTTACCATGAGGGCGTTTGCATCTTGGGAGGATTATTGCGCCGGGGTGCCGGTGTAGATCTGGTCGAAGATGCCGCCGTCGCCGAAGAAGTGGGGCTGGGCTTCGCGCCAGCCGCCGAAATCGGCGATGGTCACGAGGTTGACGTCGCCGAAGCGGGCGATGTCATCGGGATTGGCCAGTTCCGGCTTGAAGGGGCGGTAATAGTTGGCGGCGGCGATCGCCTGGCCCTCGGGGGAATAGAGATATTCGAGATAGGCCTGGGCCAGGTCGGTATTGCCCTTCTTTTCGGCATTGCCAGTGACCAGAGCGACCGGAGGTTCGGCCAGGATCGAGATCGAGGGGGTCACGATATCGAAGGCGTCGGGGCCGAGTTCGTTGAGGGCCAGATAGGCCTCGTTTTCCCAGGCGAGCAGGACATCGCCGATGCCGCGCTGGACGAAGGTGGTGGTGGAGCCGCGGGCGCCGGTATCGAGCACGGGGACGTGCTTGTAGAGTTCGGTGACGAAGGCCTGCGCGGTTTCATCGGAGCCACCGGGCTGTGCCTTGGCCCAGGCCCAGGCTGCGAGCAGGTTCCAGCGGGCGCCGCCCGAGGTCTTGGGATTGGGCGTGATGACCTCAACGCCATCCTGGATCAGGTCGCCCCAATCCCTGAGGCCTTTGGGATTGCCCTTGCGCACCAGGAACACGATGGTCGAGGTGTAGGGGGCATTGTTGTTTTCGAAGGTGCCGCGCCAGTCGGCCGGGATCAGCGTGGGATCGGCATCGGAAATGGCGTTGATGTCGGATTCGAGCGCCAGGGTCACCACATCGGCCTCAAGGCCATCGATGACGGTGCGGGCCTGGGCGCCGGAGCCGCCATGGGTCGCCTGCACGGCGACGGTCTCGCCGGTGGTTTGCTGCCAGTGGGCGACGAAGGCCTCGTTGAACTGCTGATAGAGTTCACGGGTCGGATCGTAGCTGACATTGATCAGGGTGCGATCCTGGCCGTGCGCCGTGACCGCGAAGCCCATCGTCAGCGATGCGGCAAGGGCGGCGTAGGCAATGAATTTCGGTGCGTTCTTCATCTCTGTCTCCGCTGAGATCGAATGAATAAAAGACTATCAGACCAGTCGGGTATCGCAAGGCGATGGCTCGCACCATCCGCCGCGAGAAGAAAATAGTTTGCTGCCGGGACGCCGAAAACGGGAATGAGCTCGCGACAACCTGCAAATCGGCCGGTCGCGCGCAAACCCATTCCAGAGTATGACCAGAAGGCTAACGCGACCAGGATTGTCATTGGAGGATCGCGCGGCGGCTCTATTGTGCGAAGGGATGGCAGACAGGGGCGCGCGGGCTGCCTAGACTGCGCGTTGCGAGTTGGGGAGTCGTTGAATGGATATGGGACAATCGAACCGTCCGGCGCTGCTGGACCGGGCTGCCGCTTTGGTCATGGAGGATGCGGGCTTTGCGCGCTTTTTCAAGGCCGCCATCCTGGCGACGGACAGCGAGGACCTGGGGCGCCAGTCCCCGCAGCGATTCGAGGCGGCCCTGCGGCACTCCTATGCCCAACTGCTCGCCTATGGGGGGGATAACAGCCGGCTGACGGCCACGCTGCCGCAGAAATCGGGCGATCCGCTGGTGCTCGATATCATCTCGCCGGACATGCCGTTCATCGTCGACAGCGCGCTGGCGGCGCTGCGGGCTGCCGGCGGCACGGTGCGCATGTTCACCCACCCCGTGGTGCGCATCGAGGGCGGCGCGGTGAGCGAAAATGGCAAGGCGCTGAGCGTGCTGCATATCCACAGCGACCCGGTGGCCGATGTCGCGGCGCTGACGGCGGAAATCGAAACCACGATGGCCGAGGTGACGCGCGCGGTGCGCGACTGGCAACCCATGCTGGAGCGGCTGCGCCAGGGCATCGCCACGCTGGAGCGGAGTCCGATCACGCCCAAGGACGAGCCGCTGCGCTTTCTCGACTGGCTGATCGAGCACAACTTCACGTTCCTGGGCATGCGGGACTACCGGCTTGATGGCGACGCGCTGAAGCCGGTGGCCGGGAGCGGGCTGGGCATCCTGCGCGACGCGGATGTGCGGGTGCTGCGCAGCGGAGCCAATTTCGTGGAATCGACGCCGCAGCACGCTGCGTTCATGACGTCGAGCGAGCCGCTGCTGGTGACCAAGGCCAATGTGCGGGCGCAGGTGCATCGGCGCGCGCATATGGACTATGTCGGCATCAAGATTTTCGGCGATGGCGGCAAGGCGGTGGGCGAATTGCGCATTGTCGGGCTGTTCACCGCGCAGGCGCAGGCAACGCCCCATACCGATGTGCCGATCATCAGGCGCAAGATCGCCGAAGTGATGCGCCGGTCGGGTGTCGATCCGCTGGGCCATGACGGGCGGGCGCTGCTGAGTGCGCTGGATTCCTATCCGCGCGATGAGCTGTTTCAGATCGGCATCGAGCAATTGTTCGAATTCGCCACTGTCATTGCCGGGCTCTATGATCGGCCGCGGGTGCGAGTGCTGCCGCGCATCGACCGGTTCGACAATTTCGTCTCCATTCTCGTCTATGTGCCGCGCGACCGCTATGACGGGGAAGCGCGGGCCCGCATCGCGCGCTACCTGGCGCAGGTCTATGACGGGCGCGTCTCGGCCTATTATCCGCATTTCCCGGAAGGGGAACTGGTGCGGCTGCATGTGATCATCGGCCGGGTGGCGGGACCGACGCCGCAGCCAAGCCGGGCGGAACTCGAAGCCCGGGTGGATGCGCTGACATCCAATTTCGGCGACATGCTGGCAGCGACGGCGGACGATCCGGCGGCGATCAGCGATTATCGCGGGGCGTTTTCCACCGCATACCAGTCGCGCAATACCGCCGCCGATGCGCATGCCGATATCGAGGTGCTGCGCGGGCTGGGCGATGGTGCGGGCGTGGCCATAAAGCTGCGGGAGCGCAGCGGGGCCGATGGCTCGCTGGGGCTCAAATTCTATCATCGCGAAAGCGCCATTCCGCTGAGCGACCGCGTGCCGATGCTGGAAGCCTTCGGGTTCCGGGTGATCGACGAGCGGACCTATACGATCGTGCCGCGCGACGGGGTGGAGCGGTATCTGCACGACATGGTGCTGGAACCGGCCGATGGCGTGAGCTTCGATGCGGCGCGCGGCGCAGCGGTCGAGGCGGGGCTGCTGGCGGTGTGGGTCGGACTGGCCGAGAGCGACCAGCTCAATACGCTGGTGAGCCGGACGGAACTGGGCTGGACCGACGCGGCATTGCTGCGGGCGCTGTCGCGCTATCTGCGGCAGGTGGGGACATCCTATTCGCAACGCTATATCGCGGCGGTGCTGGTGAAGCAGGCCGAGGCGGCGGCGGCGCTGGTGGCCTTGTTCAACGCCTTGCATGACCCTGCGCAGGCCGACCGCGAGGCTGGGGCCGAGGCGGCACGGGAGCGCATCGTGGCGGCGCTGGATGCCATGGCATCGCTGGACGAGGACACGATCATCCGCCGGTTCCAGAACCTGGTGGAAGCATCGGTGCGCACCAATGCGTTCCAGCGGGACAGCAATGGCAATCGCATGCCGGCGCTGGCGATCAAGTTCGACAGCGCCAAGGTGGACGGCATGGCGGCGCCGCGGCCCTATCGGGAAATCTCGGTCTATTCGCCGCGCGTAGAAGGCGTGCATCTGCGGTTTGGCGCCATTGCGCGCGGCGGCATCCGCTGGTCGGACCGGCCTGAGGATTTCCGGACCGAAGTGCTGGGGTTGGTCAAGGCGCAGCAGGTCAAGAATGCAGTGATCGTGCCGGTCGGCGCCAAGGGCGGCTTTGCACCCAAGCGCCTGGTGGCCGGCATGGCGCGCGAGGCGTTCCAGGCGGAGGGCACGGCCGCCTATACGATCTTCATCGGGGCCCTGCTCGATGTGACCGACAACCTGGTCAATGGGGCGGTGGTGCCACCCCAGAACGTGGTGCGACGGGATGGGGATGACCCTTATCTCGTGGTGGCGGCCGACAAGGGCACGGCGAGTTTTTCGGACACGGCCAATGGGATCGCCATTTCGCGCGGCTTCTGGCTGGGCGACGCCTTCGCCTCGGGCGGCTCGGCCGGCTATGACCACAAGGAAATGGGCATTACCGCGCGCGGCGGCTGGGAGACGGTGAAGCGCCACTTCCGCGAAATGGACCGCGATATCCAGAAGCAACCGTTCACGGTTGTCGGCGTGGGCGACATGAGCGGTGACGTGTTCGGCAATGGCATGATGCTGTCGCCGCAGACGCGGCTGGTGGCAGCGTTCGACCATCGCGACATCTTCATCGATCCCAATCCCGATGCGGCGGTGAGCATGGCCGAGAGGCAGAGGCTGTTCGCCCTGCCCCGTTCGAGCTGGCAGGATTATGACAAGGGGCTGATTTCGGCAGGTGGCGGCGTGTTTCCGCGCTCGCTCAAATCGATCCCGCTGACACCGGAGATACAGGCGGCCCTGGGACTGACGGCGAGCCATGCGACGCCGGCGGAAGTGATGACGGCCATTCTCAAGGCCGAGGTGGACCTCTTATGGTTCGGCGGCATCGGCACCTATATCCGTGCCAGTCTCGAAACCAATGCCGAGGTGGGCGACCGGGCCAATGACGCGATCCGCATTACCGGCAGCGACGTGCGGGCCAAGGTGGTGGGCGAAGGCGCCAATCTGGGTGTGACGCAGCGCGGGCGCGTGGAATATGCGCTCAAGGGTGGGCGGATCAATACCGATGCCATCGACAATTCGGCCGGGGTGAACTCCTCGGACCTGGAGGTCAACATCAAGATCGCGCTGGCGCCGAAGCTGGCGGACGGATCGCTGGCCATCGCGGCGCGCAACGATTTCCTCGTAACGATGACCGACGAGGTCGCGGCTTTGTGCCTGCGCAACAATTACCTGCAGGGGCTGGCGCTATCGCTGGCCGAGCGCAGCGGGCTGGGCGAATTGCCCGACCATCGCGAGCTGATCGAGCGGCTGGAAGAGCGCGGGCTACTGGACCGGGCGGTGGAATTTTTGCCCGGCGATACGGCGCTGGACGCGCGGGCGGCGAGTGGCAAGGCGCTGACGCGGCCGGAACTGGCCGTGATCCTGGCCTATGCCAAGCTGACGCTCTACGCGGACCTGCTGGAGGGCAAATCGATCGACGACGCGTATCTGGCGGGCGAGCTCTACCGCTATTTCCCCGAGACGCTGCACATGGCCTATCCCGAGGCAGTGGCGCAGCATCGGCTGAAACGCGAGGTGATCGCCACGGTGCTGGCCAATGCGATGATCAATCGCGGCGGGCCGGCCTTCGTCACCGAACTCACGGCGGCGACCAGCGCCAGCCCGGGCGAGGTGGCCTTGGCCTATGCGGCGACGCGCGACGTCTATGGGCTGAGCGAGCTCAACACGGCCATCGACGCGCTGGATGGCCAGGTCGCCGGGGCGGTGCAGCTCGAGCTTTATGCCGAAGTGATGGACCTGCTGCGGCAGGAAAGCCTGTGGTTCCTGCGCAATGCGGATGTGACGCAGGGACTGGCCGGGCTCGTGGAGCGGCATGCGGCGGGCGTCGCAGCGCTCAAGGCCATGCTGGGGACCGCCCTACCCGCTTCACTGGCCGAAGGCATTGCCCGGCGGGTGGCGGAACTGGTGGGCAAGGGCGTGCCCGAGGCGCTGGCGCAACGGATCGCCGAGCTTTCGGTGCTCAGCTATGCCAGCGATATCGTGCTGGTCAGCGAACGTTCCGGCGTGAAGGTGGCAGAAGGGGCGGCGGCGTTCTTTGGGGTGTTCGCGGCATTCGCGCTGTGGCCGGTGATCGAGCAGGGCCGGGAGATCGTGCTCAGCGACCGGTTCGACCGCATGGCGCTGGACCGGGCGCTGGCCAACCTGATGCGGGCGCAGCGCGACCTGACGGCGGATGTGCTCAAGAGCGAGAGCGGACTCGCCGGATGGACGGCACGGCCAGGCATCGCGCGCACGGCCGCGGCGGTGGCGGAACTGACGCAGGGGGAGTTGACGGTGTCGCGGCTGAGCGTGGCGGCGGGGTTGCTGGCGGATCTGGCGCAGGAGGTTTGAGGGGTACAGTGCCACGCCCTCATGGTGAGGCGGAGCGAAGCGACCCTCGAACCACCCTCATCCTGAGCCTGTCGAAGGAGGGCGTGGCACCATGCGAAAGTCGGCCTTGTGTCAGACTGCGGCATCGGGAGACTGAAACCGCCGCTTCCGGAGTGTATTTATGACCACCACCCTTGCCCAATGGCTTGCTGCCCAGCCCGTCGATCCCAAACTCGCTTCGGTTGTCGCCACCATGGCGGCGGCGAGTGCGGGGATTGCCGCCGTGCTGCGGCTGGCGCCGATTGCCGGGCAGACGGGGCTCGCCGGGGCGACCAATGTGCAGGGGGAGGCGCAGAAGGCGCTCGATGTGATCTCAAACGACATTGTTTTGAATCACATAAAGCAAAATCCCGAGATTTCGATTCTGGTGTCGGAAGAGCTGGATGAAGCGGTTCACATCGAGAATCAGGGTGGGTTCATGGTGGCGACGGACCCGTTGGACGGGTCTTCAAATCTGGACGTAAACGTCACTGTCGGCACGATCTTTTCGGTTCTGGATGCCAGCAAAGGGTTGTTGCAGAAGGGTAGTGCGCAACTGGCGGCGGGATATGCCGCCTATGGGCCGGCGACGAGCCTGGTGCTGAGCTTCGGGACATCGACCACGGTGTTCACGCTGGATGGTTCGGGGACGTTTGTGCTGACGCAGGAGCGGGTGACGGTGGCGCCGGCATCGGGCGAATATGCGATCAATACGGCGCGGGAGCGGTTCTGGGACGACGCGACGCGCGGCTATGTGGCCGAGAATGTAGCAGGGGAAACCGGGGCGGCGGGCAAGCGCTACAATATGCGCTGGGTCGGCTCGATGGTGGCGGACATTCATCGGATTTTGATGCGGGGCGGGATTTTCATGTATCCGCTCGACAGTGAGACCGTAAGCAAGGGCGGGCGGCTGCGGCTGCTGTACGAGGCCAATCCGATGGCGATGATCCTCGAAGCGGCGGGCGGGAAATCCACGACCGGGCGGGAGAAGATACTGGAGCTGGTGCCGACGGGGATTCACCAGCGGGTGCCGGTGATTCTGGGGTCGGCAAAAGAGGTTGAGCGGGTCGAGGAGTGGTATCAGCGGGCGTAGTACGGCGCTATCCCCTGGTCGTGGGAGAGATATCAGGATGGATTCCGGCCTTCGCCGAAATGACATCGCGGATGAATTGCAACGTTGCTAAGCCCCCGCTATAGCTCGACTTATGAGGAGCCGGTGCGTGAGATTGCCGGCCGGGAGTTATCATGACCGACGCCAAGCTGACGCTGCCCAAGACCAATTCGAGCCCGTGGCCGAACCGGCCGTTTCACCGGCAGTATCTGATGCGGCAGGCCAATAACCTGTTCGATTTCTTCGAGGCGCCGTCGATGAACCCGAAGGGCGGGTTCTTCGAACTGGACGATGAGGGCAATCCGCTCGATGCCGACAATGCCACCAGGCAAATCCACGTCACCACGCGCATGGTACATTGCGCGGTCATCGGCAGCCTGATCGGGCGGCCCGGATCGGACGAGATCGTCGATCATGGCATGCGCTATATCTGGGACAAGCATCGCGACGCGCGGCGCGGCGGATATGTGTGGAGCCTCGACGATGCCGGGGTGAGCAACGGGTCCAAGCAGGCCTATGGCCATGCCTTCGTGCTGTTGGCCGCGTCGAGTTCCAAGCTGGTGGGGCACCCGCTGGCCGAGCAAATGCTCGCCGACGTGACCGAGGTTATCAATACCCGGTTCTGGGACGACAAGACCGGCACGGTGCGGGACGAGTACAACCACGACTGGTCCCAGCTGCTGCCCTATCGCGGGCAGAATGCGAACATGCACATGACCGAAGCGCTGATGGCGGCGTATGAGGCGACGGGCAATCGCGACTATCTCAATAAGGCCGAGCGGATCGCCGAACGGATCATCCTCAAGAATGCGGTGCCGCTGGGGCACCGGGTGGCCGAGCATTTCGACGAGAACTGGGTGCTCGACAAGAATTACGAGGGCAATGAAATGTTCCGCCCCTCCGGCACGACGCCGGGGCACTGGCTGGAATGGGCGCGGCTGCTGTATCAACTCTGGGTGCTGGGCGAGAAGCGGCTGAGCTGGATGACCGGGGCAGCGCGCGAACTGTTCCAGCAGTCGATCGAACTAGGCTGGGACGACAAGCACGGCGGCTTCTTCTATACGCTGGACTGGGACAACAAGCCGATCATGCGGGAAAAGCTGTGGTGGCCGGTGAGCGAGGCCATCGGGGCGGCGGCCTATATTTCGGCCTTCGACAACGAGGACTATTTCCAGGCCTGGTATCGCAAGCTGTGGGACTATGCCGAGAACCACGTCATCGACCACCAGCGCGGCGGCTGGCTCAGCGAGCTCAAGGAAGACCTGACGCCGACCTCGCGGCTGTTCGTGGGCAAGCCGGATATCTATCACGCGCTGCAGGCCTGCCTGATCCCGCTTTATCCGACGACCGGAAGCCTGACCAAGGGCATCATCGAGGCCGATCATACGATGAAGCACAGCGTTTAGAGGCGGCCTTTCCTTCTCTCCTTTCGGGAAGATTGCTTGAGGGGGGTCTCCCCACATCGAGTCAAGAAAAGGCCCCTCACCCGGCGCTGCGCCGACCTCTCACCCGAAGGGAGAGCCAGGAGACCGTTGCCAGCATGAGCAGTCGCGCGTAGAGCAGCGCCAGAGTTGAGGAACCTGCCGATGTCACGATCCAACCGCCTGCCTGCCCAATTGCCGCGCCTGCTGGTGGAGCGCGCGGTGGCGGCTGCGCTGGAGGAGGATCTGGGGCTGGCGGGTGACCTGACCAGCCAGGCAACGCTGGCGCCCGAGGCAAAAGCCACCGCGAGCCTGTCGGCGCGGGAGCCAGGAGTGATCGCGGGGCTGGACCTGGCGGCGGCGGCGTTCCGGCTGGTGGGCGATGGCGTGGAATTTTCGCCCAAGGTGGGTGACGGCGACAGGATCGCGGCGGGAGGCCTCGTGGCCACGGTAACCGGCCCTGCCCGGCTGGTGATGTCGGCCGAGCGCGTGGCGTTGAATTTCCTCAATCACCTCAGCGGCATCGCCACGCTGACGCGGGACTATGCCGATGCGGTGGCCGGTACGGGCGCGCAAATCTGCGATACGCGCAAGACCACGCCGGGGCTGCGGGCATTCCAGAAATATGCGGTGCGCTGCGGCGGCGGGGCCAACCACCGCTATTCGCTGGATGACGCCATCCTGATCAAGGACAACCACATCGCCGTGGCCGGCGGCGTGACGGCGGCCTACCAGGCGGCGGAGGCATTTGCCGGACATCTGGTGGCCATCGAGATCGAGGTGACCGATCTGGCGGAGCTGGAAGAGGCCCTGGCAGCGGGAGCCCGCGTGGTGCTGCTCGACAATATGAGCAATGAGCTGCTGCGGCAGGCCGTGGCGATCAATGCCGGGCGGGCGAAGCTGGAAGCATCGGGCGGGGTGAAACTGGACCGCGTGCGCTCGATCGGCGAGACTGGAGTCGACTATATTTCGACCAGCCAGATCACCATGGCGGCCAGGCCGCTGGACCTTGGCCTCGACGTGGTGGTGGAACGCTGAGATGGCAGCAACAATGCAGACTTCCACCAGCAGCGACCTGACCACGCTGGCACTCGATGCGGCCATCGCGGCAGCGCGAGTCATCCTCGATGTCTATGCGCGCCCCATCGCCGCAGTGGCCAAGGCCGACGGCTCGCCGGTGACCGAAGCCGATGCTGCCGCGGAGGCGGTGATCCTCGACTATCTCAAGCCGACCGGCATCCCCGTGCTCGGGGAAGAAAGCGTGGCGGCGGGAATCATTCCGGTGCTGGGCGACCGCTACTTCGTGGTCGATCCGCTCGATGGCACCAAGGAGTTCATCAAGCGCAACGGCGAGTTCACGGTGAATATCGCACTGGTGGAACATGGCGTGCCGGTGCTGGGCGTGGTGCTGGCGCCGGTGACGGGCGAGACTTTCATCGGCGATGCGACGGGCGCCTGGTTTTGCGACACGCTGAGCGGAACGGCCAGGGAAAAGCGTTTGATTTCCGTGGCTTCGGCGACGCGGCTGCGGATCGTGGCGAGCCGCTCGCACGGCCACGCGGCGCTGGCATCCCTGTGCCAGACGCTGGATGTGGAGGCCGATGTGTCGGTCGGCTCCTCGCTGAAATTCTGCCTGCTGGCACGCGGCGATGCCCAGCTCTACCCGCGATTTACCCCGACCTCGGAGTGGGACACGGCTGCCGGGCAAGCGGTGCTGGAGGCAGCGGGCGGCGCAGTGGTGACGCTGGACGGCCAGCGCATGCGCTACGGCAAGGGGGAGCTGGGCTTCCTCAATCCGTATTTCGTGGCAGCGTCGAGCAGTGAACTGGCGCAGCGGGCGGCCGCGGAAATGGCCCGATTGCTGGCCTGAAAAGGCGAGCCATGCAACCTGATCTTAACTGCTCTACCCGATCTGTAGTGCCTCAGAACTTGCGCGATTCACGCCGAACCTATAGAGGACCGGCATATATCGGCCCGGCATATGGCCCGGTGGAGTTAGCGCATGAACGTCAGAACCCTTTGTCTTTCGATCCTCTACGAGGGCGAAGCGACCGGATATGAAATCCGGCGGCTTTGCGTCGAAGGCGAATGCTCGTACTTCATCGAAGCGAGCTTCGGCTCGATCTACCCCGCCCTCGCCAAGCTCGAGGACGAGGGCCTGGTCGTCAGCCGGACCGAACAGCAGACCGGCAAGCCGGCCAAGAAGGTCTATTCCATCACCGAAGCGGGCCGTCTGGCCTTTGCCGAGGAACTGGCAGGCCCCCTGGGCGACGACGTTTTCCGCAGCCCGTTCCTGCTGTTTGCCCGCTTCGCGCATATCCTGCCGCGCGAATTGGTGGAAACAAGGGCCAACGAATTCCTGCAACGGACCATAGAGGGTCACAGCAAGCTGGAGGAAGCGTTCGCCGAACGCACCAGCAATGCGGCCGACACATGGGTCATCAATTACGGACGTGCGATGATGGAGGTTGCCGAACGGCATATGCGCTCCCATATGCACGAACTGATCACTTTGGCGCGAGCCGAGCCGAAAAAAGACGCGGCTGAGTAAAGGGGCGAATTCTCTATGCGTGCACTGCTTTCCTATGGCGTAGCCTTGCTGATCCTGCTCGGGATCGGCGGCTGGCTGGCAACGGGTACCCTGGTAATCGGCGGGCAAGGGCCCGGCAATGGCGAAAAGCCCATCATCTCGGTGATCGAAGGCCAGGAAGACGGGCCGCTCCACTCCACGCTGGCCGAAGCCGGCGTGCTGGCCGAGCATCCCCATCCCGCCACCGATCCGCACCTGACCGTTGCCCAGCGCAACGAGGCGGAGAGCGGCGCATCCGCACCCCTGCCGACCGTGCAGACCGTGACCTATGTGGCCCAGCCGATGAAGATCGACGTGCCGCTGCGTGGCCGCACGCAGGCCAAGGCCACGGTCGGAGCCGTGGCGGAGACCGCCGGCATCATCGATACCGTGCATGTGACCAAGGGCCAGTCCGTGGAAGTGGGCGACCTGCTCTGCACGCTTGACCAGGGCACCCGCGTCGCTGCCGTATCGCAAGCGCGTGCCGGCCTGGCCCAGGCCCAGGCCGGGTTGCAGCAGGCTCAGGCCAATTTCGACACCAATGCGGAACTGCGGGCCAAGGGGCTGGCGGCGCCGAACACGGCGCGTGACCTCGAAGTTGCGCTGAGCGGCGCCCAGGCATCGCTGTCGGCGGCCCAGGCCGGGCTCGATAATGCCGAAGCCGAACTCAACCGCACCGAAATCAAGGCGAAGGTCGCCGGCGTCGTGCAGGACCCCCTGGCGACAGCTGGAGCCTTGCTGGGCCAGGGCCAGCCCTGCGCCACCATCGTCCAGCTCAACCCAATGCTGTTCCTCGGCCAGGTGCCGGAAGCCCGCATCGGGCTCGCCAAGGTCGGCCTCGACGCCGTCATCACCACCGTCCCCGGCGCCAAGGTGGATGGCAAGGTGACGTTCATTTCCGCGGTGGCAGACAATGCGACACGCTCATTTCCGGTCGAGATCGAATTCGCCAATGAAGACCTGTCGATCCGTGACGGCGTAACGGCCGAAGCCATCGTGACCCTGGGCACCGCTCCGGGCCACCTGCTGCCGCAGTCGGTGCTGACGCTGGACGATGAAGGCACGCTGGGCGTCCGCACCGTCGAGAACGGCGTGGTGGCGTTCCATCCGATCACCATCGTCAGCGATACCCGCGAGGGCGTGTGGGTCACCGGCCTGCCGCTCAGCGCCGACGTCATCACCGTCGGGCAGGAAAACGTCACCGCCGGCCAGGCCGTGGATGCCACGGCCGCCGAAGCTCCCACCGCTAGCGAAGAAAGCGTCTGATCATGGTCGACTTCATCGTCAAAATCCTCAGGATGCCCCGCGTCGTCCTGACGGTCATGGTCATCATGCTGGGCGCGGGCATTTCGGCCTATGTGTCGTTGCCCAAGGAAAGCTTCCCGGCGATCGACGTGCCGTATCTCTACGTCTCGATCAGCCAGACCGGCGTCTCCCCGCGAGACGCCGAGAACCTTTTGGCCAAGCCGGCCGAAGAAGAACTGGCGAGCCTGCCGGGACTGCAGAATATCAGTTCGACCTCGACCACCGGCCATGCCTCGGTGTTCCTCGAATTCGACATCAACACGGACAAGGACCAGGCCCTGTCGGACACGCGCGCCCGGATGGACGCGCTCAAGTCGAAGCTCCCCGACGACGCCAATGACCCGGTGGTCTCCGAAATCGACCTGGTCGGCATGCCGATCATCTCGGTGGCCGTCTATGGCAGCGCGCCCGAAAAGGAACTGGTGCGCCGCGCCGAAGACCTGCAGGACGCGCTCGAAGGCATTGCCGAAGTGCGTGAGGCCGTGCTGTCGGGCGCCCGAGACGAAATCCTCGAAGTCAAGATCGACCTGCTGCGGCTCGAAGCCTATGGGCTGACTGCAAGCCAGCTGTTCGACGCGCTCAGCAAGAACAACATGGTGGTGGCGGGCGGCACGCTCAATACCGGCCAGGGCTCGTTCAATATCGAAGTTCCGGGCCTCATCACCAACGCGCAGGACGTGTTCGAGCTGCCGCTGAAGACGGACGGCAATACCGTCGTAACCTTCGGCGATGTCGCCACCATCACCAGGACGCTGGCCGACGCCACCGATTATACGACGGTGAACGGTTCGCCGGCGCTGATCATGGGCGTCAGCAAGAAGCTCGGCACCAACATCATCGACGTGTCCGACAAGGTGCGGGCGACGACTGAAGAAGTGGCCAAGGACTGGCCGGCGGGCGTGCATTACAGCTTCTTCCTCGACCAGGCAGAAACCACGACCTCGCTGTTCCGGTCGCTGGAAGCGGCCGTGCTGACCGCCGTGGCGCTGGTGCTCATTACCTGCGTGGCGACGCTGGGCATCCGGCCGGCGATCATGATCGGCATGTCCATCCCGCTCTCGTTCATGATGGCGTTCCTGGTGGCCCAGACCCTGGGCATGACCATCAACATGATGGTGATGTTTGGCCTGGTGATCGCGGTGGGCGTGCTCGTCGACGACCCCGTGGTGGTGGTGGAATATGCCGAGCGAAAGCTGCAGGAAGGCGTTTCCAAGAAGGAAGCGTTCATCCTGGCGGTGCGCAAGATGTTCGTGCCGGTGGTGGGCGCTACGGCGACCACGCTGGGCGCCTTCGTGCCGCTGCTGTTCTGGCCGGGCATTATCGGCAAGTTCATGAGCTACCTGCCGATGATCGTGATCATCGTCATGGTGGCCTCGCTGATCTCGGCGCTGATCTTCATGCCGGTCATCGGCGCGGTCATCGCCTCGAGCCATGTCGACCCCAAGGCCAAGGAAGCCGCGGACACCGTGATGTACGCGGACAAGTTCGATTCCAAGAAGGTCAAGGGCCTGACCGGCATCTATGTGCGGACGCTGGAGCACCTGCTGCACTGGCCGCTGCCGACGCTGGCGGTGGGCTTTGCCATCATCATCGGCATCTTCGCGACCTATGCTACCAATCCAACCGGCACGGAGGCCTTCCCGGCATCCGAGCCCGAATTCGCCACGGTTGCCGTGGTGGGTCGCGGCAACTACTCGCCGGAAGAAATTCGCGACATGATGAGCGATATCGGCGACGAGATCATGCAGGTGCACGGCATCCAGGACGTGATCATGCAGTTCGGCTCGACCGGTGCTTTCGGCACCACGCCGCCGGACACGATCGGCAATTTCCAGCTGCAGCTCGTCAACTACAACAATCGCGTCAAGGCGGCGGAAATCTTCGCCGACATCCGCGAGCGGGTGAAGGGCTTTGCCGGTCTCGATATCCAGGTGCTGGCGGCCGAGAACGGCCCGCCGGCCGGCAAGGACATCAACCTGCGCGTCGAAAGCACGAACTATGACGACCTCGTGCCGGTCGTGGCCGCGATCCGCGAGCATATCGAGGGCATGCCGAATACGGTGGACGTCGAAGACGGCCGTCCCTCCCCCGGCATCGACTGGCAGATCACCATCGACCGCAATGAAGCCGGCAAGTACGGCATCGGCGTGCGCGAGCTGGCGCCCTATGTGCAGCTCGTCACTTCGGGCGTGAACCTGGGCACCTATCGCGATGCCGAGACCGGCAAGGAACTCGACATCAAGGTGCGCCTGCCCGAAGACGAGCGGACGTTCGATGCGCTCGACTCCATGCGCATTGCCACGGCGCAGGGCATGATCCCGGTCAGCAACTTCATCGAGCGGACGGCTGTACCCAAGGTCGCCAATATCTCGCGGCGCAACCAAGTGTACCAGATGCCGGTGGCCGCCGGGCTGGCCGACCTGCCCGAAGGCGTCTATGCCGCCGATCGCGTGGAAGAGCTGAAGGCGTGGATCGATGAGCAGCCGTTCCCCGACACGGTGACGGTCGCCTATGGCGGCGCCGAAGAGCAGATGGGCGACGCCAACGCGTTCATCATCCAGGCCTTCGGCATGGCGATGTTCCTGATCTTCTTCATCCTGCTGCTGGAATATAACAGCTTCTATCAGGTGATGGTGACGCTCTCGACGGTCATCATGTCGGTGGCGGGCGTGCTCCTGGGCATGCTGGCGACCGGGATGAGCTTCTCGGCCATCATGACGGGTCTCGGCATCGTGGCGCTGGCGGGCATCGTGGTGAAGAACGGCATCGTGCTGATCGACACCTACAACGACTATAACCGGCACCAGCATGTGGAGCCGGTCAAGGCGATGCTGCTCACCGCCGCCCAGCGCGTGCGGCCGGTGCTGCTCACCGCCTTCCTGACGGCTTTGGGCGTGATCCCGATGTGGGCGAATATCGAGTTCGATTTCATCCGCCGCGAGATCGTCATCGGCGGCCTTGCCGGGTCGTGGTTCATCCACCTTTCGGCAGCGCTGGTTTCGGGCCTGTTCTTCTCGACCGCGCTGACGCTGATCATGGTGCCAGTCATGATCACCGCGCCCAGCGTGATGTGGAGCCAGATCAAGTGGCTTGGGCATCAGTTCGCCCGGCTGGGCCGCTTTGTCACCGGCCGCGGCCGGACGGCGCAGGCGGTGCCGGCGGGCTTTGACGGCATGGCGGTGGAAATCCCCGAGGATGCCGATGGCGCCAAGCGCTATATCGTCAGCCCGGATGCCGGGCTGGTGGAAAAGGAAAAAAACGGCGTGACCGTGGTCAGCCGACCGGAAGCGGCCGAATAGGCTGGGTTACAGCAAGAGGAGAGGCCCGCAGCGATGCGGGCCTTTTTGTTTTCAGGTCAATCTCTTTGGCGGAGGCGACAATGCGGACCATCAGTGTCGAAACCATCAAGGCAGAGTTCGACGCGAAATACGAGGCAGAGCATCCCGAGTCCGAAGAGGGCTAGAGCTGCAATGTTATGCGCTTGAAAATCCGGCAGAGCCCGTCGAACCACGAGGCGGGGCACCACACAATCACTCGCTCGACCTCGTGGTTTGACAAGCTCACCATGAGGTCTCTGGGGGTGCCAATAGCACCCTGCCCTATTCCGCTGCGGGCAGGCCGCGTTTTACGAAGCCGTCGGGGTCGTTGGCGGTTTGCAGCAGCTTTTCCTCGGCCTCGGTGGCCTCGCGCTGGCGGTTCCACATCTGGGCGTAGAGGCCATCATGGGCCAGCAGCGCCGTGTGGTGGCCGCGCTCGGCGACAACGCCGTCGCGCAGCACCAGGATTTCATCGGCATTGACGACGGTGGAGAGCCGGTGGGCGATGACGACGGTGGTGCGGTTGCGCGACACCACGTCGAGTGCCGACTGAATGTCGCGCTCGGTCTTGGTGTCGAGGGCCGAGGTGGCCTCATCGAGGATGAGGATGGACGGTGCCTTGAGGATGGTGCGGGCGATCGCGACGCGCTGCTTCTCGCCGCCGGAGAGCTTGAGGCCGCGCTCGCCCACCGGGGTCTCGTAGCCTTTGGGCAGGGTTTCGATGAAGGGGCCGACCTGGGCCATGGCGGCAGCGGCGCGCACATCCTCGGCGCTGGCGCCGGGGCGGCCATATTCGATGTTGTAGCCGATGGTGTCGTTGAACAGCACCGTATCCTGGGGGACCATGCCGATGGCCGAGCGCAGGCTTTCCTGCGTGACGTCGCGCAAATCCTGGCCGTCGATGGTGATCGAGCCGGTGCTGACATCGTAGAAGCGATAGAGCAACCGCGAAATGGTGGACTTGCCGGCGCCGGTGGGCCCGACAATGGCGACGGTCTTGCCGGCCGGGACTTCGAAACTGACGCCCTTGAGGATGGGGCGCTCGGGATCGTAGTGGAAGGTCACATTGTCGAAGCGGATGACCGGGCCGGTGACGGCCAGGGGCCGGGCATCGGACTTGTCCTGCACTTCGGGAGCCTGGTCGAGCAGCTTGAACATTTCCTCGATGTCGGTGAGGCCCTGGCGCAATTCGCGGTAGACGAAGCCGATGAAGTTGAGCGGCCGGTAGATCTGCATCAGGAAGGTGTTGAGCAGGACGAAATCACCCAGGGTCAGCGTGCCATCCATGACGCCCAGGATGGACATGATGGCGATGATGAGGAAGCCGGTATAGAAAATGACGGCCTGGCCGAAATTGAGGAAGCCCAGAGAGGTCCAGATACGGATGGCGGAGCGCTCGTAGCCGGCCATGGACTGGTCGTAGCGCTCGGCTTCCATCTTCTCGTTGGCGAAATACTTGACCGTCTCGTAGTTGAGCAGGCTGTCGATGGCCTTGCCATTGGCATCGGTATCGGAATTGTTCATGTCGCGGCGGATAGAAATCCGCCAGTTCGACGCCTTGATGGTGAAGTAGAGATAGCCCCAGATCATCACCACCAGCACGCCGAGATAGCTGATGCCGAACATCCAGACGAAGATGACGGCGGTGATGACGAATTCGACGATGGTCGGGGCGATGTTGAGCATGGCGAACCGGACCACGGTTTCGATGCCCTTGGTGCCGCGCTCGATGACCCGGCTCAGCCCGCCGGTGCGGCGCGCCAGATGGAAGCGCAGCGACAGGCGATGCAGATGATGGAAGGTCTGCAAAGCCAGCTTGCGCACGGCATGCTGGCCGACGCTGGCGAACAGGACGTCGCGCAATTGCTGCAGGCCCGCATCGATGACGTTGCCCAGGACATAGGCGATGACCAGCACGATGGGCACAGCCAGGCCGAGCACCAGCGCGCCGTTGGGCGCCGATCCATCAAGGCTGTCGATAATGCCCTTATAGGCAAAGGGAATGAGGGTAGTCGCGACCTTGCTCAGCAGCAGCGCGCCGACGGCCAGCATCACGCGCAGGCGCAAATCCGGGCGATTGGCGGGCCACATATAGGCCCACAGGTTGCGAACTGTAGAGAACAGCGATCCTTCGTCCGCGCTGACGGACGGCTTCTTCTCGGCGGTGTCAGACGACATCAGGCGGGTTCCGCTTCCAATTTGGATGGAGCGGGACTAAATCCCGCAATCATGCCGGAATAAGCCGCACCCAGGGCGGACAGCCGGTCATGCTGGACAATGTAGCAATTGCGCGTGCCGCGCGGCTTGCGTTCGATCAGGCCCGCATCGAGCAGCACCTTGATATGCTGGCTGACAGTGGACTGGGCCAGGGTCAGCTCGTCGGTGACGTCGGCGCAGCAGCATTCGCCGCGCTCCTGCCTGGCCAGGATGCGCAGGATATTGAGGCGCACCGGGTGGCCCATCGCTCGCATGATGTTGGCAATATCGTCGTCGTGCATGGCCTGATCTTGGTTGATCGTCATTTGACGATAAAATGGGGTCTCGCGGGCAAATAATCAATGGCCCGCCGGAGGGCGGGCCATTTTGTACGATGGTTTTTTGCGTATTGCAGCGCTTCCGAACCTCAATACCGCTCACACTTTTGCTGGAAGCGCTCCGCTAGTTCGGCAGATCGAACACCTGACCGGGGTAGATGCGATCCGGATCGCGGATCTGGCCGGTATTGGCGTCGTAGATGGTGGTGTATTTTATGCCCTCGCCATAGACGCGGCGGGCAATGGTCCAGAGATTGTCGCCACGGCGGATGATGGCCTTGCCGGAAGCGAAACGCTCGGCATCGGGACCACCCACGGCTACCGCGACCAGAGTGGGCACGGCGGGCTCGGCGGCAGGCGCCGGTTCGGCCGCTGGAGCCGGGGCCTTGGGTTCAGCCGCGACGGGAGCGGCCTGGGCGGTGGCGGCAGGGGCCGGTTCGACAGCAGCAGGCTCGGCCGGAGTGGTGGCGGGCGCAGCAGCGGGTTCCGCGGGTGCGGCGGCTGGAACGGCCTCGGCAGCGGGAACAGCCTCGGCGGTGGTGGTTGCGGGCTCGGCGGGTGCGGGTGTGGGCGCCTCGGCGACCGCGGCCGGAGCGTCTGCCACAGGCAGTTCCACGACGAAATCGACCTCGGCACGGGCGGCCACTTCGGCGCTGCCCGCCTGAAGCATGTCGATGCGGACGCGCTGTTCGGGCTGCGTCAGCACCTTGCCGGCCTCGACCAGCCAGCGGCCATCGGTCACCACCGCATCGGCGATGAAACTATCCTCGACATAAAGGCGCATGGTGGCGCCTTCCGGACCGGCACCGGCGAAGAAGGTGCGATCACCCTCGATTTCGATGGCGTCGATGGTCGGCGGCACGGCAACTGCAACAGCGGCCGGAGCTTCGGGAGCGACAGGCTTCGCTACCGGCACGGCAGCAGGCGTTTCGGCAACCGGCGCGGCCGGCGCAGTGGCTGGCTCGACGGCGGCGACCGCGACTGACGGCTCCGGAGCAGGCGCGGACGGCTCGGCCGCCGGTGCAGGTTCGGCTGGTGCCGGTTCTGCGGCAGGCACGGGTTCCGTGGCTGGCGGGGGCTCGCTAGTCGGCGCCGCAGGCGGTTCGGCAGCAGGGGCGGCGGCGGCGGCCGGAGATTCAGGCGCAGCCGGCGGGGTTGCGGCGGGCACGGCCGGCTCGGTCGCTGCGGGCGCAGCAGGCGGTTCGGCCGGAGGGACTGCAGCTGGTTCGGGTGCTGGCGCCGGAGCCGGCGTCGCGGCAGGAGCCGGAGCGGCGGCCGGCGGCGCGACCGGGTCGGCTGCGGCGAGCTGGGTGGTGGTTTCGGCGCCGGGGCGGTCGAGGCCCTGCAGCACTTCGCTGATGGCGCCGGGGGTGCTGGCGACGACCAGCGGCTCGCTGGTCTTGTCGTCGTTGATGACGACGACGAAGGACTGGGCGGCGCGGCCGGTCTTGCCGGCTTCGGCCAGGGTGATTTCGGTGCCGCCGGGCGGGATCGGCGCATCGGGGACAAGCACCCAGTCGCCGCTGGATTCCACGGTGGCTTTGCCCAGGAGGGATTCGCCGGAATAGACCTCGATCTCGGTGCCGGGCGTGCCGCTGCCGGCGATGACCACGGAACCATCGGGCTCGGCGCGGAGCAGGCCGAAGGTGGCGGCGATCAGGTCGTCGGGGATAGCTGGCGCTGGGGTAACATCCAGCGCAGGCTCGCCGACGGTGGCTGCGGCACTGGGCTCCACAACCGCGACTTCGTCGGCCGCAGGCGCTTCGGCTTCGGTCGTGGCGATAGCGGGCGACCTGGGCAGGATGCCGGCATCGGTCATCTTGCCGCGCAGGCAAACGCCCATGCCATCTTCGGAATTGAAACAGGTGACGACGGAAGGACCCGCCAGGACACCGATTATGACTGCGAGGGTAACCGCCGCCGCCCCGATGGTGAGCGCAAGAGGTTGTTTCGGAGCGGTTTCGGCCAGTTTGTCCTCCAGGACGATTGTGGCAGTCGTCCCGCGGACGAGCTACCCGGTTAAGCCACTTTCTCTGTCGTCCCCTGCGCCGCTTCAGTTTTCAACAGCTTGTAGGTGATCGATTCATACAGAGCTTCAAAGGACGCATCAATGATGTTGGGAGAAACGCCGATGGTGTACCAGCGCTCGCCGGTGCCATCGCGGCTTTCGACCAGTACACGGGTGACCGCGCCCGTGCCGCCGTCCAGGATACGCACCTTGAAGTCGACCAGTTCAAGGTCCTCGATGCGGCTCGAATATTTGCCCAAGTCCTTGCGCATGGCCAAATCCAGGGCGTTGACGGGGCCGTTGCCCTCGGCCACCGACATCAGCAATTCGCCCTCGACGCGGATTTTCACCACCGCTTCGGTGACGGTTATCTCCTCGCCCTGGGCGTTGTGGCGGCGCTCGACGCTGGCGCGATAGTTCTCGACGGTGAAGTAGCTGGGCAGCGTGCCGAGCACCTCATGGGCGAGAATGGCGAAGGAAGCGTCGGCGCCGTCATAGGAATAGCCGCGCGATTCGCGCTCCTTGACGGTGGCGAGGAGCTTTTCGAGGCGCCGATCATCCTTGCCGAGTTCGATGCCGTGGCGGGCCAGAGCCGTCAGCAGGTTGGACTTGCCGGCCTGCTGGCTGACCATGATGGAGCGCTCGTTGCCGACGCTTTCGGGCGGCACATGCTCGTAGGTCGAAAAGTCCTTGAGCAGAGCCGAGGCGTGGATGCCGGCCTTGGTGGCGAAGGCGGAGGCGCCGACATAGGGCGCCTGCCGCGCCGGGGCGCGATTGAGCCGGTCGTCGAAGGCGCGCGAAATCTGCGTCAGGCGCGGGAGGCGCGTGGCGTCGATGCCGGTTTCGAACCTGTCGGCATAATAAGGCTTCAGAACCAGGGTGGGGATAAGTGAGACGAGATTGGCATTGCCGCAGCGCTCGCCGATGCCGTTGAGGGTGCCCTGGATGTGGCGAACGCCGGCATCCACGGCCGCCAGCGTGTTGGCGACCGCCTGGCCGGTATCGTCATGGGCGTGAATTCCCAACCGCGACCCCGGCGCTATTGTCAGCACACTGGTAACAATTGCCGCCACCTCGGAGGGCATGGTGCCGCCATTGGTGTCGCAGAGGACGACCCAGCGGGCGCCGGCATCGAGAGCGGTTTTGACACAGGACAGGGCATAATCGGGATTGGCCTTGAAGCCATCGAAGAAGTGCTCGCAATCGATCAGCGCTTCCTTGCCCGCTGCTACGGCGGCGGCGACGGTATCGCGGAGATTGTCGAGATTTTCGTCGAGGGTGATTTCGAGCGCGACCTTGACCTGGTGGTCCCAGCTCTTGGCGACGAAGCAGGTGGCATCTGCCAGCGAATTGAGCAGACCCTGCACGCCCGGATCGTTGGCGGCGGAGCGCCCTGCCCGCTTGGTCATGCCGAAGGCGGTGAACCTGGCCCTGGTGGTGCGCTTGCGGTCGAAAAACTCGGTATCGACCGGGTTGGCGCCGGGATAGCCGCCTTCGACATAGTCCACACCGAGATCATCGAGCATGCGGGCAATGGAAATCTTGTCCTCGAGCGAAAACTCGATTCCGGCCGTCTGCGCGCCATCGCGCAGGGTGGTGTCGAACAGGTAGAGACGGTCTTTGGACATTGGACGTACTCAGGTTACTCGGGCCAGCGATCGGTATCGTGGTCGGGATGCTGGTGATTGGTGGATTTGATGGCGGACGCCCAGGCTTCCTGGCCGGTCTCGGTGGACCCGCCATGTTCGATGCTGGTCAGCGTGTCGAACCAGGGAACGCGGGCCTCATTGCCGGTATTGGCATGGGGCGGGAACAGCTCGGGATGGTCGAGCGAGCCGATGGTGAAATTGACGCGGTTGCCCTCGGTATTGTCGTAGAACAGCGGCGTGCCGCAATCGCGGCAATAGCCGCGGTCGACATGCTCGGAACTGCGGAAGCGCGCCGGGGTGCCGCGGGTCCAGGTGATAGCCTCGCGCGGGGCGGCGACCAGGGCGACAAAGATGTTGCCGACGGCCTTCTGGCACATGCGGCAGTGGCAGATATGGGCATTGTCGAACATTTCGGTGGCGTGATAGCGCACGGCGCCGCATTGGCAGCCGCCACTGACCTCCATGGCGTAGCGGTCCATCAGCGATCTCCACTGGGCGGCCAGTCATCGGTATCGTGGTCGGGATGCTGGTTGGAATGGATGCCGGCGAGGAAATCGCACCACTCGTCGCTGGACTCCCGGCGCTCCGGAAGAGCAGTCAGGCCATCGAAGAAGGGCAGCTTGTCGGCCAGGTTGACCTGGATCACCGGGGCGGCGGCCACCGGATCGTCGAAGGCGCCGATGGCCAGTTCGAGGCCAAAGCGGGTTTCATAGGCCAGCGGGGTGCCGCAATCGCCGCAAAAGGCACGGCGGGCGGCGTTGGACGACTGGAACCATTTGGGTTCGCCACGGGTCCATTGCGCATTGTGGGCGGTGACCAGCGGGCCGAAGAAACCGCCGAACGCCTTCTGGCACATGCGGCAATGGCAGATGGAGGGACGGCCGAGGCGGGTCACGCTGAAGCGCACCGCGCCACATTGGCAGCCGCCGGTGAGGGGCTGGGAACCGGTCATGAGGAGAACTCCGATGGGGTGCCCAAGCCCCCCTCATCCGCCCTTCGGGCACCTTCTCCCACAAGGGGAGAAGGGGAGCCGGTGGGGGTCTGAAGGGCGTGCCAGACGGCTTCGAGGACGAGTTCGGGACGGGCGAGGATGTCGTTGTTCCAGAGGCGGAGAAGGCGGAAACCCTGGGCGCGGAGATAGGCGTCGCGGGCGGGATCGGTCGTGGATTCAGCGTGCTGGGAGCCGTCGGCTTCGACAATGAGCTTGTGCGACAGGCAAACAAGATCCGCGATATAGTCGCCTATCGGAAGCTGGCGGCGAAACTTGTGGTTCGCGAAACGTCTGTCGCGGAGAAGAAGCCATAGCTTGGCTTCGGCATCTGTCGGCTCATGACGCATGGACTTTGCGAACCTACGCAATACAGGCGTCTTATCGGTTCGCCAATCCCTCCGGGCGCGTGGAGACTTCGCAGACCCCTCATCCGCCCTTCGGGCACCTTCTCCCTCAAGGGGAGAAGGGGGTTCCGTGGTTGCCGCAGCCGCGGTGTTCCCCTCTCCCCTTGAGGGAGAGGGTGGATCGGCCGCAGGCCGAGACGGGTGAGGGGTTGGGTCCGCAAACTCAGGCGTCACCGCTTCATCTCCCATTTTGTCTGGCGCTGGCCGGATTCGTCCTTGTAGTCCATCAGGGTGATGCCCTGGCTGGCCAGGTCGTTGCGGATGGAGTCGGCGCGGGCGAAGTCCTTGGTGTTGAGGGCTGCGAGGCGGGCGGCGATGGCCGATGCGATGTGGGGGGGCTCCTGCCAGCCGTCGTCGGAGGTGATGAGGCTGTCGAGGCCGAAGCCGAGGAAGCGCAGGGTGGCGGCGAGGCAATGTTTCGCATTGCCCTCGTCGCGGCCGGCCTTCCTGGCGATGAAGTCCAATGCCACGCTGGCGCGGTGGAAGTTGAGGTCGTCGGCCAGTTCCCCGGCCACGGACGGATCGGGGGCATCGCCGCCGGACAGTTCGGCACCGCGGGCGGCGCGCTGCCAGTCGCGGAGCTTGGCTTCGGCTTCCTCGAGGCGCCGCACCGAGAAATCGATGGGTTCGCGATAATGGGTCATCAGCATGGCGAGGCGCAGCACGTCGCCGCTCCAGGCGCGGCCGCCCATGGCGCCGGTTTCCAGCAGATCGTTGATGGTGACGAAATTGCCCAGGCTCTTGCTCATCTTCTGGCCTTCGACCTGCAGGAAGCCGTTATGCATCCAGACGTTGGCCATGGCGTGAGTGCCATGGGCGCAGCGGGACTGGGCGATCTCGTTTTCGTGGTGCGGGAAGATGAGGTCGAGCCCGCCGCCATGGATGTCGAAGGTCTGGCCGAGATAGCGCTCGGACATGGCCGAACATTCGATGTGCCAGCCGGGGCGGCCGCGGCCCCAGGGGCTGTCCCAGCCGGGTTCGCTATCGGACGACTGTTTCCACAGCACGAAGTCGGCCGGGTTCTTCTTGTGGGCCTCGACGGCAATGCGGGCGCCGGCGAGGTTGTCTTCAAGATTGCGGCCGGAGAGCTGGCCGTAGTCGGGCATGGACTTAACGTCGAAGAGAACTTCGCCCGAGGCATTGTAGGCATGATTGCGGGCGATCAGCTCGGCGATCAGCGTCTGCATCTGGTCGATATTGTCGGTGGCGCGTGGCTGGATGGTCGGCTCGAGCGCGCCGAGCGCCCTGGCGTCGGAGAGGAACTGCGTCTCGGTCTTCTCGGTGACGCGGCGAATGGCCTCGTTGAGCGGCAGATCGGGGAAATCGCGCAAGGCGCGGGCGTTGATCTTGTCGTCGACGTCGGTGATGTTGCGCACATAGGTTACGTGCCCGGCACCGTAGACATGGCGCAGCAGGCGGAACAGCAGGTCGAAGACGATGACCGGGCGGGCATTGCCGATATGGGCGAAGTCATAGACCGTGGGGCCGCAGACATACATGCGCACGTTAGCCGGATCGATCGGACGGAAGTCCTGTTTCTGGCGGGTGAGCGTGTTGTAGAGCTTGAGCTGCGGCGTGGTCATAGCGTCCGTTCCTGGCCATGCGGATTTACGCTGGCAGGCGGGCTCTTCGGGCTATCAAAGAATTCGGGATGAAGAAGACCGCGCCGCCAACGAGTGGTTAGCAGGTAATAATGCAGCGGTTAATCAGAATGATGCCGGTCTTCATGGCGGTGAGATTGGCCGGAGCAGGCAAGGAAATCAAGCCGAAAAGAAAAAAGGGCGGCTCCACCGAGCCGCCCAATCGCTTTGGAGGCGATTCTGAACCAGGAGGAAAGGCCCCCTCACCCGCCTTGCTTCGCAAGTCGACCTCTCCCCCAAGGGAGAGGTGAGAAAGTCAGCTCCGGAATTGCTGGTGGCATTGACCGCAGGTGCCGCCTAGGGCGCGCAGGGCGGTGGCATAGGCCGTCGCGTCGCCGGCTTCGGCGGCGGCTATGGCTTCGGTGGCGGCAGTCTTGCCGGTTTCGAGAATGGCGTTGAAGGCGTCCCAGTTTTCCCAGATGGCGGGCAGCGCCTTGCTGTCGCCGACGATGGAGCCTTCGGGGAAGAGCGCGGGAATATGGGTGTAGTTGGTCAGGACGGTATTGACGGCAGCGGCGGCTTCGGCGCCGGACAGGCCATTGAGCGTGCGCATCAGGCCGCCATCCTCGCGCATCAGGGCCTTGCGCATGGTCACGGCCTCTTCGGGCGTGGCGGGCGGAACGAAAGCGTCCTGCGCCATGGCGGCAACGGCGCCCAGGGCCAGCAGGCCAGCGATGGCCATGGCGGAAATATGCTTGATCGACATGAGTGCACCCTCATTGAGACTGACGGCAAGGTGGCATGGCAGGGCTGCAGGCCCAACGCCTACACGGGAATGTTATCAGCGATTGCAAGGTGTTAGCCTCTAACCTCTCCTTTGGGGGAGAGGTCGACTTGCGAAGCAAGGCAGGTGAGGGGGCCTTCCCCACGCACCTCACCCAGTAAAGGCCCCCTCACCCGGCGCTGCGCGCCGACCTCTCCCCCGAAGGGAGAGGTGAAGAAACCAGTTCCACGGTCTGCATCATATCTCCGAAGGTGGACGTTCCGTCGGGGGAGAGGGCGCCGATGCGGATGGTGTCGCCGGGCTTGAGGAAGGGGGTGCGGGCGCGGCCGTATTTAAGTTTTTCCACGGTGCGAGCCTCGGCAATGCAGCCGAAGCCGATGCCGTCGCGCTTGATGGGCAGGGTTTCGTCATGGCGGTTGGACACGGTGCCGCCGCCGATGATGGTGCCGGCAGCCAGATTGCGGGTGCGGGCGGCTTCGACGATAAGGTCGGCGAAGTCGAAGTGCATGTCGGTGCCGGCATTGGGCTGGCCGTAAAGCGTACCGTTGACCTCGATGCGAATGGGCAGGTGGAGGCGATTATCGCGCCAGGCCGTGCCGAGGCTTTCCGGCGTGGCGACAACGGGCGCGAAGCTGGTGGCGGGCTTGGCGTGGAAGAAGCCGAAGCCGTTCTGCAGGTCATCGGCGACGAGGCGGCGCAAGGAGACGTCGTTGCAGACGGTGACGAGGCGAATGGCAGAGGCGGCCTGGGCCCTGGTGGCGCCCATGGGCACCGGACCGGTGATGACGGCGACTTCAGCCTCGAAATCGAGGGCGAGATCGGGATCGGTGATGGCGATGGGATCGGATGGAGCGAGCAGCGAATCGGAGCCGCCCTGATAGAGCAGCGGGCGGGTCGATTGCAGCTCCTCGTCCTTGCTGCCCTTGAGGCTGCGGACGCGTTCGAGGTGGCTCAGATAGCCCGAGCCGTCGATCCACTGATAGGCGCGTGGCAGCGGCGCCAGTGCCTGGGCGGTGTCGAAGGCCTGACCGGCTATGGCGCCGGCATCGAGCTGAGCGGCAAGGGCGGAAAGGGCCGGGGCGTGGGCGTTCCAGTCGTCCAGGGCGGCCTGCAAAGTGGGGGCGATGCGGGTGGCGGAGACGCAGCGGGTGAGGTCGGCCGAGAGCACGACGAGCTGGCCATCGGGGCGGCCGTTGCGGAGGGTGGCTAACTTCATCGCGGTCAAATCTCGCAAACGTGTGGCCTTGCAGCGCTACCGTGGCAACGGCGGCGCCAGTATAATGTTGCAATCGGTCCTAGCGTTGTCTTAAGGCCGGAACGAACGGCGCGCGGCGCGCCGCGAAGAGGATGGACAGGCTTGGGCAGAAACGGCGTACGCGCCCTGATATTGACGGCGATGGCAGCGATCTGCGTGTTGCTGGATGTCAACGTCGTCTATGCGCAGGCGGCACAATGCTTCCAGCTTGAGGCAGCGTTGCGGCAGTTCGACGGCAATTCGGCCTATCAGCAGATGGGCGGCAATTCGCAGGCGGCGCGGCAAGCGCAGCGCGACGTGCAGGCCATGGAAAGCCGCTATGTGCGCGACGGGTGCAATGACGCCGCCAAGGCGGGCATTCCGCTGACGCCACAATGCCAGCAGATCGGCCAGGAAGTGCTGCGCCTGCGGGAGGTGGCCGCAGGGGTTGCCCAGCAGGTAGAGACCGCCAATGCGGTCGGCGCGCAGCGCGAGGCGATCCTGCAGGAAATGGCGCGATTTGGCTGCGGCGCCAACCAGGGATCGAGTGCGACATTCACCACCGAGCGGCAGTCGGTGTTCGATCGCATTTTCGGCACAACATCGCAGGGCGATTTCACCGACGGGCAGATGATCGACGGCGGGGATTACTGGGGCTATCAGGGCTACCAGACGGTGCGAACGGTCTGCGTGCGGCTGAGCGACGGCTATTTCTGGCCGATCAGCTATTCCACCCTGCCCGACTACGTTGGCAATGACGCGATCACTTGCCAGCAGAGCTGTCCGACGACGGCGGTGGACCTCTATTTCTACGATAATCCGGGCCAGGAGCCCGAGCAGATGCGCAACCAGTATGGCGAGCCCTATACGGCGCTGCCGACGGCCTTTGCCTATCGCGACGCGCTGGACACCAGCCCCGGGGCCAGTTGCAAGGTGGCGCCGCAGGCGGACGGCAAGCTGAGCGTGGCGACGCGGGCCGATGGATCGAGCCGCACGATGATCGAGGTGGAGGGGGTGACCTTCCCGTTGCCACTGCGCGATCCGCGCGGCGTGGCGCCGGTGCAGGCGCCGATCGAAGCGCCACTGGAAACGGCTGTTCTGGTGGATGTGCCCCTGCCCCGCCCGCGTCCGGCCGGCCCCGGCGAAACGCCGGTGACGCGGCCGGTTCAGGCAGAAACCGAGACCGAAATGCGATTGGTGCAGTTCGGCGACAAGGTGGTCAGGGTAGTCGGTCCAGACACGCCTTACGCCCAACCAGTGGGAGCAGGGACTTAAGCTCGGGGCCGTCGTGACGGCCGGTCAGGGCCATGCGCAGCGGCAGGAACAGGGCCTTGCCCTTGCGGCCGGTGGCTGATTTGAGCGCGTCGGTCCACAGGCTCCAGGTGGTTTCGTCCCACGGCTCCGCAGGCAGCATGGCCTTGGCGAGGGCGAGGAAATCGCGGTCCTCGTCGGCAATGACGGGCTCCAGGGGGCCGGTGACCAGTTTGGCCCATTCCTCGATGTCGTGAAACTTGCGCAGGTTGTCGCGCAGCAGCAGCCACATGGCTTCGCCTTCGAGGCCGAGGGCGGAGAGGCGAGGGGCGGCGCCTTCATAGGGCAAGGTGTGCAGCAGGCGGGCATTGAGGCTGTCGAGTTCCGCCGGGTCGAAGCGGGCGGCGCCATGCGAGATCATGGAGAAATCCAGCCGGTTGGCGATTTCGTCCAGGGTTTCGTAGGTCTCGATGGGCAGGCTGGTGCCGGTGAGGCTGGCCATGATGGCCACGGCCATGGATTCATAGCCGGCATCGCGGAAATCGCTGATGGACTGGGAGCCCAGGCGCTTGGAGAAGCCCTGCCCTTCGGCATCGGTGAGCAGGTTATGGTGGCCGAAGGTGGGAATGGCGCCGCCGAGGGCTTCGAAAATTTCGATCTGCGTGCCGGTATTGGAGACGTGGTCCTCGCCGCGGATGACATGGGTGATGCCCAGATCGATGTCATCGACTACGGAGGGAAGCGTATAGAGGTAGGAGCCGTCTTCGCGCACCAGGACCGGGTCGGACATGGAGGCGGTGTTGACGGTCTGCGGACCCTTGATGAGGTCGTCGAAATGGACCGGGCGGCCATCGAGGCGGAAGCGCCAATGGGGCTTGCGGCCTTCGGCTTCGAGGCGGGCGCGATCTTCGGCGGTGAGGCTGAGAGCGGCGCGATCGTAGATGGGCGGCTTGTTGAGAAGGCGGGCGCGTGCACGCTTGCGGTCGAGCTCGTCCTCGGTCTCGTAGCAGGGGTAGAGACGGCCGGCCGCGATCAGGGTCTTGACGGCGGCATCGTAGAGCGCGGTGCGGTCGGACTGGCGGACCAGCAGGTCCGGCGTGATGCCGAGCCAGGCCAGATCGAGTTCGATGCCGTCGGCAAATTCACGGGTAGAGCGAGCATGGTCGGTATCGTCCATGCGCAGGACGTATGTGCCGCCATGGCGGCGGGCATAGAACCAGTTCAGCAGTGCCGGGCGGGCATTGCCGAGATGGATGCGGCCAGTGGGGGACGGCGCCCAACGAACTGATGTCATCCGATCACCCGGTCCTTGTAGCCATTGGTGATGGGATAGCGGCGACCGAGGCCGAAGGCCTTGACGGTGAGCTTGGGGCCCGGCGCGGCCTGGCGGCGCTTGTATTCGGCGATATTGAGCAGGCGCTCGATGCGTTCCACCAGCGGCTGGTCATAGCCCTGGGCGACGATTTCGGCGATGGAGAGTTCATCCTCGACAATGCCTTTCAGGATGGCGTCGAGCACGGGATAGGGCGGCAGGCTGTCCTGATCGGTCTGGTCCGGGCGCAGCTCGGCCGATGGGGCCTTGGCGATGATGGCGGCCGGGATGATCTCGCCCGAGGGGCCGAGGCAATCGCCGGGGACGTGGCGGTTGCGCCAGTCGGCCAGACGATAGACCTCCATCTTGAACATGTCCTTGAGCGGGTTGTAGCCGCCATTCATGTCGCCGTAGATGGTGGCGTAGCCGACGCCCATTTCGGACTTGTTGCCTGTCGTCAGCAGCATGGAGCCGAGCTTGTTGGAAACGGCCATGAGCACGACGCCGCGCATGCGTGACTGGATGTTTTCCTCGGCCAGGCCGGCGGGCCGATTGTCGAAGATGGGGGCCAGCTCGGCCAGCGCATCATCGACCGGATTGCCGATGGAGACGATGTCGTAGCGCACGCCCAGCCGCTCGGCGCAGTCCCTGGCATCCTTGAGGCTGGCTTCCGACGTATAGCGATAGGGCAGCATGATGCAGTGGACGTTTGCGGGGCCGAAGGCATCGACGGCCATGGCGGCGACCACGGCGCTGTCTATGCCGCCAGACAGGCCGAGCACGACCTGTTTGAAGCCGTTCTTGTGGACATAGTCGCGCAGGCCGAGAACGCAGGCGAGCCAGGGGGCTTCGTCGGTGGTGGTCAGTTCGGTGACTGCGCCGCTGGCGCAGGTCCAGCCGCTTTCGCCGCGCACCCAGTCGGAGACGATAAAATCGGTCTGGAAGGACTTGCCCTGGAAGACCAGCCGGTTGCCGGGCTCCATGCCGAAGGAGGCGCCGTCGAAAACCAGCTCGTCCTGGCCGCCGACCTGGTTGAGATAGAGCATGGGCACATCGTCTTCGGCGACGCGGGCGCGAACCAGATCCTTGCGGACATGCTGCTTGTCGGTCCAGTAGGGCGAGCCATTGGGGCAGAGCATGATTTCGGCGCCCCGCATGGCGAGATGCTCGCAGACGCTGGGGTGCCAGATATCCTCGCAGATCGGGATGCCTATGGGGACGCCCTTGATGGTCACCGGCTCGGTCAGCGGGCCTGATGTGAAATAGCGCTTCTCATAGAAGACGTCGGAATTGGGCAATTCGCGCTTGAGCCTGACAGCGATGATCCGGCCATTCTCGGCAACCAGGACGGCATTGTGCAGCCCGGTCTTTTCGAGCCAAACGGTGGGGAGGACAAGGACAACATCGGTGCCCGATGTGTCCGCCACGAGATCGCGCGCGGCCTGCATGGCATCGGCGACGAATTTCGGCTTGAACAGCAGATCATCGGGGAAATAGCCGGTGAGGAACAGTTCGGACAGCATGAGAATGTCGGCTTTGGCGGCGACGGCATCCGATAGCGCTGTGCGGGCCAGCGCCAGATTGCCGGCGATATCGCCGACCTTGGGATTGAGCTGGGCGAGCGCAATACGGAGGCGGTCTGTCACGGGGCTGGGCCTAACTGGTGGGCGAAACGATGTGCCTGCCAATAGCATCGGGATGGGCGATGGGCCATAGGGGTGTGCGGCGGGCCGTCGTTTTGAGGGCTCTCCTGCCTCGCCCTTGCGGTGGAGTGTTTGCTTCTGGCGTTTGGACTCTTTGCCTTCTCCCCTTGAGGGAGAAGGTGCCCGAAGGGCGGATGAGGGGTGCTGCGCTATCCACGAGCATTGAAGCATGGGATGGCGCAGCACCCCTCACCCGGAAATCCGCTGAACGCGGATTTCCACCCTCTCCCTAAAGGGGAGAGGGGCAGGAGCCGATAGAGTAGTGCAGCTAGAACTTGCCGGTGAGTTCGGCGCGGAGGCCGTAGCGGAAGAGGGAGGCATAGGTGGAGGGCAGGGTCATCGTGGGCTGGGCCACGCCACCGGCCGTGCCGTTGAAGACGGCGTCGAGATTGCCTTCGAGATACCAGGCGCGGCCGCCGGCCCGGATGACGAGGTTTTCGGTGGGGTGGAAACCGGCCATGGCTTCGAGCATGACACCCTGCCCCCGGCCGCTGAGCGTGGTCTGGGCATTTTCGTAGACGGGCACGCCAACGCCGGGGAAGTTGAAGCCACCGGGGGCGCTGCCGCCCAGGGCGCCGGTCACATGGGCATAGGGAATCCAGGCGGCTTCGGCCTGGATGTCGAACATGTCGAACTCGGCCGTGCCCCTGACGCCCAGGCGCAGGGCGTGAATATCGAAGTCGTCGGGCGCATCGCCGAGCGTGGCGGGATTGCCGCCAACCGCATACTGGCCGGTGCCGATATCGGGGGCGTCCTTCCAGTAGTGGTAGCCGACAAGGCCGCCGACGGCGAAGCCGTCGGTCATGGTGCCGAAGGGGAGCCAACCGAAGTCGGCGCCGGCATAGCCGATGCGCGAATTCGTGCCGATATTGCCGGCAGCGGCCGGGGAAATATCGTAAGTACCGGTGGTGTGGAAGCCGAGGCCGGCGCGGCCAGCCACATAGGTCTGGGTCGAGAGATCCTCGATCTTGCCGTGCAGTTCGCCGATATGAGTCTGGTCGCGCACGTCAAGACTGACGGGGCCGAAAGCCGAGGTGAAGCCGGCATTCTGGCCACCCCAGGAATACCAGTAGGCGGCGCCGAACTCGAAGCGGATCGAGTCATCGGGCTGCTCCCAGGTATCGGGATAGGCCGGGCGCAGCTCGGGATAGGGCTCGAAATAGTCGGCGGCCAATGCCGGGACAGCCAGGCAGATCGCCAGAATGGCCACGGCGCCACAGAGAGAGCGCTTCATTGAATCCTCCTGGATCTGTCCACTTGCAGGTCGTCCGGTATTTATCGATCATTAGGGTTAAGTTTCCGCTAAGCGCGAAAGGCAGGAAGATTGGGAGTTTAGTAACTGCGTGCGCGCAAGTTTGATCGGACGGCGCCCGAATATGCGCCCGAGCGGGCAACCGACGACACGCTGAGGAGTTGCCCCGAAGCCAGCAGGCGAGTGCGACTGAGAGTAGTGTATGATGACGCGGAAAATATTGGTGGTCGAAGACGAGATTTTCGTCGCAACCGAGATCGAATATGTGATCGAGGAGATGGGCTTTACCGCCATCGGCATCGCCGCGGATGAACGCACGGCGCTGTCGCTGGCGACGCAGGCCGATGTGGCACTGGTCGATCTCAACCTGCAGGACGGCCCCACGGGCATGCGCATCGGCCATATCCTGGCGCAGACGCATGGGGTGACCGTGCTGTTCATGACCGCCAATCCATCTCAACTGGGAGAGGGAGTACCCGGAACGGTGGGCGTGCTGCCCAAGCCGGTAACCGACCCGGAACTGCGGGCCGCCGTGGCCTATGCCGTGGCGCGGCGCGACGCCGCCGAGGCGACGCCCCCTGCCCGCCTCAAGCTATTTGACCTGGCGCTGAGCTGAATTCAGGACTGCTGCAAGCGGGCCGAGCGACGCAGGGCATCGACGGGCAGGTCGATCTCGACACGCAGCCCGTCGGGCTCCCATACCCGCCGCAGCTTGCCGCGCAACTGGCCCTCGATGCTGAGGGCGATCAGGCGCGAGCCGAAGCCGGACAATTCGGCGTCGCCGGCAATGACCGGACCACCCGTTTCCTTCCAGGTCAGGTGATAGCGCTGGCCTTCGGCGCGACCGGTGAGGTCTACCCTGCCCCCGGCGGCGGACAGGGCGCCGTATTTGGCGGCATTGGTACCCAACTCGTGGAACAGCAGCGCCAAGGGCGTGGCGGCGCCATCGTCGATAGCGCCATCTTCGCCGTGGAAGACGATGCGCGCCTGCCCATCGACGCAATAGGGCTGCATCAGCCGGTCGATCAGCGATTGCAGCGACCCCTGGTTGTCGGGTGGGTGGGACACATGACTGTGGGGACGGACGAAGTCGTGCGCCTCGCCCAGGGCATAGATGCGCCGGCGCAGTTCGTCGGCGAAGGTCTTGACCTCGGGGCGGCTCCGCGCCGAGAGGCTGATAATGCCGGTAAGGACGGCGAAGATATTCTTGATGCGGTGGCTGAGCTCCTGGGAGACCAGTTCGCGTTCCTCGGCGAGGGCGACCCGCTCGGTGGTTTCATGCACGGTGCACAGCGTGCCCAGGGGCTGTCCGGCTTCATCGAGAACGGGGCTGTAGTGGAGGTTCATCCAGCCGGATTCGAGCCGGCCATGCCGGTTCAGCACCAGTTCCTGATCATGCAGGATCAGGGATTCGCCCCGCAGGCCCAGATCGAGCTTGTGGCTGTTGAAGTCGGCGATTTCGGGCCAGGCTGCGCGCACCGGCATGCCGAAGATATCGGGGTGACGATTACCGGCGAATGCGGCATAGGCGTTGTTGTAGACGAGGATGCCCTCGGGGCCTATCAGCATGACCATGGGGATGGATGCCGCCATCATGAGCCGCACCGCGCCCTTGAGGCTTTCCGGCCAGGCCGGAATGGGGCCGAGCGGATTTCCCGCCCAATCGAAATCGTTGATCAGCTTGAGCGTGTCGTCCTGCTCGAGGCGCTGGCGCGTCTCGGGGGTGGCTGCCGGGAAGAGAGACTTTGGCATAAGCGGCTTCCATGACGACCGATGCAACGGCAACCTAACACATAAAGAAGGTCGCGCGCCCAACTGGAAACGCGCGGCCTTCCATGCGGTTCACCCGAAAAGGCGAATTATTCGCCGGCTGCCAGATGCTGGCGCGGGGGCTTTTGGGCGTGGACTTCCTCGGCGACGAGAAAGGCCAGTTCAAGGGCCTGACTGGCATTGAGGCGCGGGTCGCAATAGGTGTGGTAGCGATCCGAAAGAGAGGCTTCGGTGACGGCCGAGACGCTGCCGCCGGTGCATTCGGTGACATCGTCGCCAGTCATCTCGATATGCACGCCGCCGGCATAGGTGCCGAGTTCGCGGTGGATTTCGAAGAAGGCCTTCACTTCCGACAGCACGCGATCGAAGGGGCGGGTCTTGAAGCCGGTGGACGCCTTGACAGTGTTGCCGTGCATCGGGTCGGAGCACCAGACCACGGTGCGGCCGGCCTTCTGCACGGTTTCGATGTGGCGCGGCAGGTGATCGTTGATCTTGTCGGAGCCATAGCGGCTGATGAGGGTGATGCGGCCGGCTTCGTCGGTGGGGTTCAGCCGGTCGAGCAGGCGCAGCAGGTCGTCATTGCCCAGCGAGGGGCCGCATTTGATGCCGATGGGATTGTGGATGCCGGCGAAGTATTCAACATGGGCGGCATCGGGCTGGCGGGTGCGGTCGCCGATCCACAGCATGTGGCCCGAGGTGGCGTACCAGTCATTGGTGATGGAGTCGCGGCGGGTCAGGGCTTCCTCGTAGCCGAGCAGCAGGGCTTCGTGGCTGGTGAAGAAGCTGGTCTGGCGCAGGGCCGGCGTATTGTCGGGATTGAGGCCAAGGGCGCCCATGAAGGTGATGGCGTCGTCGATCTTGCGGGCGACTTCCTCGTAGCGCGGATACCAGTTCGAGCCCTTCATGAAACCCACGGTCCATTCGTGGATGCGGGTCAATTCGGCATAGCCGCCCATGGAGAAGGCGCGCAGCAGGTTGAGCGTCGCGGCGGACTGGCGATAGGCCTGCAGCATGCGGTCCGGATCGGGGACGCGGGACTTTTCGGTGAAGGAAATGTCGTTGATGATGTCGCCGCGATAGGAGGGCAGTTCCACCCCATCGATGGTCTCGGTATCGGCGGAGCGCGGCTTGGCGAACTGGCCGGCGACGCGGCCGACCTTGACCACGGGCTTGGATGCGCCGTGGGTCAGCACCACCGCCATCTGCAGGAAGACGCGGAAGAAGTCGCGGATATGGTCGGCGCCGTGTTCGGCAAAGCTCTCGGCGCAGTCGCCGCCCTGCAGCAGGAAGGCTTCGCCTCGCGCCACGGCGGCGAGGCGGGTCCTGAGGTCGCGGGCTTCGCCGGCAAAGACCAGTGGCGGGAAGGACGCGAGTTGACGCTCGGCATTGGCCAATGCGGCGGGATCGGGATAGGCCGGCACCTGGGAAATCGGCTTGGCGCGCCAGCTATCGGGGGTCCAGGTGGTCATATCAGGTCTCGTTCACGCGCGTTACTGCTGCTGAAGGGCGGAATACCAAGGCTGGGGGTGCGGGACAAGGGGAAACGGGGTGGCCATTGGTCGGGGTGGTGCCACGCTAGCCGCCGATCTTTTCGCCGTTGCGGTAGGTGTAAGTGGGGGCCTTGAAGGTGACGAGTTCTTCGGCGGCGCTGGGGTGGAGGGCGATGGCGCGGTCGAAATCGGGTTTGGAGGCGCCCATGCCCACGGGGATGGCGACGAGCTGGATCATTTCGGCGGCGCCGGAGCCCAGGATGTGGCAGCCCAGGACCTTGCCACCGTCCTTTTCGGTGATGAGCTTGAGGATCATCCGTTCGGTGCGGGTGGAGAGCGTATTCATCATCGGGCGGAAGCGGGCGACGTAGACGTCGATATCGCCGTGAGTGGCGGCTTCAGCCTCGGTGAGCCCGATCGTGCCGATTTCGGGATCGGAGAAGACAGCGGTGGGGATCTGGGAGTGATCGACCGCCAGCCTGTTGTTGTTGAATACCGTCTCGGCGAAATACCAGCCCTCGCGGATGGCGACGGGGGTCAGGGCGGCGCGGCCGGTGACGTCGCCCACGGCGTAGATGGAAGGCACGGTGGATTGCGACCAGGCATCGACCTTGATGGCGCCCGAGGATTCGAGCTGGACCCCGGCCTTGTCGAGGCCGAGGCCGCGCACATTGGGGGTGCGGCCGGTGGCGAACATGACGGCGCCAAACGGAGCCGTGACGCCATCGCTGAAGGTAGCGGAAATGTCGTTGCCGTGTTTGGCGAGCGACTTGATGGTGGTCTGGTAGATCAGCTTGATGCCGCGGTCGGTGAGACCGGCTTCGAGGCCGCGGCGCATGTCTTCGTCGAAGCCGCGCAGGACGCAGTCGCCCCGATAGATGATGGTGGTATCGACGCCAAGGCCGGCGAAGATGGTGGCGAACTCCACCGCGATATAGCCGCCGCCTTCGATGAGGATGGAGTGGGGCAAAGCCGGCAGGTCGAAAGCCTCGTTGGAGGTGATGGCCAGTTCGGCGCCGGGAATGTGCGGGATATGCGGATGCGCGCCGGTGGCAATCAGGATAAATTTAGCCGTCAAGTCACGGGCTTGCCTGACGAGGTGGACGCCGTTGGGGCCAGTGACGAGGCCGCGATCCCTGATGATCTCGACGCCAGGCTTTTCGAGATTGGCCACATAGGCGCTTTCGAGCCGGGTGATTTCCTTTTCCTTGGCGGCGACCAGGGTCGGCCAATCGAAGCTGGCATCGACCTGCCAGCCGAAGCTGGACGCCACGTCGAACAGGTCGTGGAAGCGCGAGGCATAGACATAGAGCTTCTTGGGGACGCAGCCGCGGATGACGCAGGTGCCGCCGACGCGGAATTCCTCAATGATCGCGACCTTGGCGCCATAGGTGGCGGCCATGCGGGCGGCGCGGACGCCGCCGGAGCCGGCGCCAATAACGACGAGATCATAGCTATCGGTCATCGGGCGGCTCCCTGTGCAATCATCGGTATATGACGATGAATATCGGTTGGCACTTCGCATAAAAAAAGACCCCGCGCAAGGCGGGGCCTGATTGCTGGTATGCGGTAGGCCAGCGAGGAGGACTGCACTGTCACTGGCCAGGTGGAGGGCGGGCGGTGAACACACCCCCTCCCCAGCTTTGCCAAGGCCATGCGGGCCAGGCGCCCCCCCGCAAAGGGAGGGCGGGCAGGAGCCGACGGACGGCTGCCAGATATCGCGGCGCTAGACTTCGAAGCCCTGGGCGCGCAGCTCGGCGCGGACCTTGGCGAAGAATTCGGAGCGGGTGTTGTTGGTGAAGACCTGGAGAACCGCCTGCAGATCGGTGTTCACCTCGGAATTGGCCTGGGCCAGCTTCTGGCCGGTCGGCGTTTCGTAGAAGGCGACGATTTCCTGCAGTTCTTCGGCGGTGAAGCGCACGGCATAGACGCGCGCGAACTGGTCGAGCAGTTCGCCCTTGCGGTCCTTGTATTCCTCCAGAACCTTGCCGACGGCCAGGTCGGTCTCCTCGGCAATCTCGGGATTCTGCGCGGTGAGCTGACGCAGGGTGCCGATGCCGATCTCGACGAGGGTGACCTCGTAGACGGCGCCGCGGTCGGTCAGGTCGACATATTTGCGGGCCAGCGCCAGTTGCTCGGGCGGAACCTCCTGGGCCATTGCGGGAACCGCAACCACGAGCATGGCAGCGCTCAAAGCCACAGCCAACAGCGCCTTGGCGCGCGTCATAACACCGGTCATCATCGAAATACCCATCTTGTCCCGATCCATCAGTTCGTGCCGTTCGTCAGCGTTTTTACGCCATCCGGGGTCGCCACATAAGCCGTCTTGCACATTTTGAGGAACAGCCCGTGCTGCACTACCCCGGCGATGTCGAGCAAGTCGCGCGACAGCGCTTCTGGCCGCGAAATGCGGCCAAAAAAAGCATCCAGAATGAGGTGTCCGCCGTCGGTGACATAGGACGCGCCCGGCGCGGTCTCGCGCAGGCGCAGCCCACCTTCGGCGCCATGGTCCGCGAGCACCTCGGCCAAGGCACGCCGCGTGGCGCCAAGGCCGAAGCGGTTGACCTCGATGGGCAGCGGGAAGCGGCCGAGCACCGGCACCACTTTCGAGGCGTCGGCGATGACCACCATGGCGTCCGATGCCGCGGCGACGATCTTCTCGCGCAGCAGGGCCCCGCCGGCACCTTTGATGAGATTGAGGTGAGGATCGATCTCGTCGGCGCCATCGATGGTCAGGTCGAGCCGGTCGAGGGTTTCGAGATCGGAAAGGGGAATGTTGAGCGACTGCGCCTGGCGGGCCGTTACCTCGGAGGTGGGAACGCAGATGCACTCGAAGCCCGCCGCGACCTCCTGGCCGAGCAAGTCCACGAAATGGCGGGCAGTGGAGCCGGTGCCGAGGCCAAGCCGCATTCCAGGTCGCAGGTCGGCAATCGCCATCGCGGCCGCCTGACGCTTCAGCTCTTCGCTCATGGTTGCCTCGCACAGTGTATGGCGACGGGCAATTGCAGGGGCCGAGCCATCTGTCAATGCCGCAGCGCAGCAGGGATCACGGATTGGTGAACAGGAACTGTAACTTGCCGGCAACACAATTTTGCGAAGGTGGCGCGAGTGCGGCAAATCCGAGGCATCCGCCTCTTTTCGCTCATATGCAAAGCGCGTAACAACCGCAATTGTCAGGTGGGCGAGTCGAATGCCCATTCTATTCCAGAGGCCAAGTCGTCAGATGTTCAATATCAAGTCAACGATAGCTATAGGGCTTTCGGTTATCTTGTCGGCTAGCAGCGTAGTGCCCGCCACGGCTGCGCTGGTATACGATCGCAGCAGCGGCAATTGGGTGGACGAATCCGTCCTGGCGCCGAGCCCGCGCGGCGGCAGCCCGATCCGCAAGGAAATCGTCACCTACGAAACCAACCACAAGCCTGGCACCATCGTCATCGAGACCGACGAGCGGCGGCTCTATCTCGTGCTGGAAGACGGCAAGGCCATGAAATACGGCATCGGTGTCGGCCGCGACGGATTTACCTGGTCGGGCACGCACCGGATCACCCGCAAGGCCGAATGGCCGGGCTGGACGCCGCCGCCGCAGATGCGCAAGCGCGTGCCGGACCTGCCGGCCTATATGGAAGGCGGCCCCAACAATCCGCTCGGCGCCCGCGCGCTCTATATCGGCTCGACGCTCTATCGCGTGCATGGCACGTCGGAGCCCTGGTCGATCGGCCAGGCCGTGTCCTCCGGCTGCATCCGGCTGACCAATGACGACGTCACCGATCTTTACGAGCGGGTCCAGGTCGGCGCCTTGATCGTCGTCAACCACTAGGACCGGCGTCATTCGGATGATGCCGGGCTGACTTGGTCCTAGCGAAAAATTGCAGGGGCTGCCGTTTTTCGGTGGCCCTTTTTGTTTGTGGCGGCTTTGAAAGCGGCTCGACTGGCGATAGGTTCAGCGCATGACTGTTCACGTGCCCCCTGCCCGGCCGCTTGTCGATACGTTCGGGCGGCGTATTTCCTATCTGCGCATTTCGGTGACGGATCGCTGCGATTTCCGCTGCGTCTATTGCATGGCCGAAGACATGACGTTCCTGCCCAAGAAGGACGTGCTGAGCTTCGAGGAAGTCGAGGCCATTGCCGGGGCGTTCATCGCGCGGGGCGTCAACAGGATCCGGCTGACCGGCGGCGAGCCGCTGGTGCGGCGCGACATCATGGACCTGGTGAGGACGCTGGGCGGGCAGATCGGGCATGGGCTCGATGAGCTGACGCTGACCACCAATGGCAGCCAATTGCGCAAGCATGCGCAGGGCCTGGCCGATGCCGGGGTGCGGCGGCTCAATGTATCGCTCGATACGCTGGATGCGGAGCGCTTCACCGCCATCACGCGGCGGGGGCGGATCGCCGATGTGCTCGACGGCATCGGCGCGGCGCAGGCGGCGGGGCTCGCCATCAAGATCAACATGGTGGCGATGGCGGGGGTCAATGACGACGAGATCGAGCCCATGATGGCCTGGGCGCATGGGCGCGGCATGGGGCTGACGCTGATCGAGGGCATGCCGCTGGGCGAAGTGGGGATTGATCGGGTCGACAGCTATCTGCCGCTGCGCGAACTGCATGAGCGGCTCGCGCGACGCTATACGCTGAGCAAGCTCGACAAGCGCACCGGCGGGCCGGCGCGCTATGTACATGTGGCCGAGACCGGGGGCGTGCTCGGCTTCATCACGCCGATGAGCCACAATTTCTGCGAGAGCTGCAACCGGGTGCGCCTGACGGCGACCGGACAGCTCTATCTGTGCCTGGGGCAGGACGACCAGGTAAATCTGCGTGACGCCTTGCGCGAGGGCGGCATGGCAGCGCTCGATGCGGCGCTGGACCACGCCATGCTGATCAAGCCCAAGGGGCATGATTTCGTGATCGACAGGACGCGGCCGGAACCGGCTTTGGGCCGGCATATGAATGTGACGGGAGGCTAGAATGGGCGAACGGATCAAACTGACAGCCAGCGACGGCTTTACCCTCAATGCCTATCGTGCGGCGCCCGAGGGCAAGCCGCGCGGCGGGGTGGTGCTCATCCAGGAGGTGTGGGGGCTCAATACCTGGATACGGAGCGTGGTGGACCGTTTCGCCCGGCATGGCTATCTGGCGGTGGCGCCAGCCATGTTCGACCGGGTGGAGTTCGGCTACGAGAGCGACAGCTATACGCCCGAACAGTTCGAGGTGATTGGCGGGCTTATGAAGCAGTTCGACCACCAGACGGCGCTGCTCGACGTGGCCGCAGCCATCGAAGCGGCCAAGGCCGGCGGCAAGGTGGGCATTACCGGCTATTGCTTCGGCGGGGCGGTGAGCTGGCGCGCGGCGCATCACGGCATGGGGCTCAGCGCGGCGTCGGGCTATTACGGCGGGGGCGTGCCCAACTATATCGACCTGGCGCCGACCATTCCGCTGGAAATGCACTATGGCGACCAGGACAAGGGCATTCCGCTGGAGCAGATCGAGGCCTTGAAGGCGCGGTATCCGGATGTGGGGATCCATACCTATCCGGCCGGGCACGGCTTCTGTAACAGCGACCGGCCGGGCAATTTCAACGAGGCGGCCTGCACCAAGGCCTCGGCGCGCACGCTCGACTTCTTCCGCAAGCATCTTGGATAGCCTGGACCAGCATCGGGCCTATCTGGCAGCCGAATGTCGGGCAGCGCAGGCCGCGCCGCTGTCGCGGCGCAAGGCGATGCTGGTCGCGGCGCTGGTGGACGCCTATGTGGACCGGATGTTCGCGGCCAGGCCGGATGCGGAGGATGTCCTGGCATTTCGGGCGGAGCTGGCGGCGGGCTCCCCTGCCCTCGGGCTGATCATGGCGCTGTGCGCCGGGTCGACGGATCTGGCTGTCGTGATCGAGGCGGTTGAAGTACCGCTGGCCGAGTATGGCGCCCTTGGCGTCGAGGACTTCATGGTGAGCCTCTATAATGACCACAGCGTGCAACGACTGCGGCTGGCGTTGCCGGATGGCGGGCGGCGGGATTTGCTGGATGTGCTGGGCGAGGCCGTCTCAACCTTGAATAACCCAACGAGTTAGGTTATCTTACCGATGATTACGGTACTCCGCGTCGCTGGCTTCCGGTTTGTCATCTACACCAACGACCATGAACCGGCGCATCTCAATGTCTATGGCGACGGGGAAGCGCGGATCGACATTGTTGAAGTCGCGGCAATTTCCAATCGCGGCATGAGCAGGCGCGACCTCGTCCGGGCGCTCGGCATCGTCCAGGAACACCGCGAAGCGTTCCTTGAAAGGTGGCATGAAATCCATGGGTGACATCAAGCTCGAAGACAGCCGGTACGAGGCGGCGACCCGGCGTGGCGAAGGTGAACGGGCAAATATGCCCGTGCCTGCGGCGGTGCGGTTCGACGAGCGCACGGCACGGCTCATCGTGGAATTCACCAATGGCGCAGCCTTGCTGGTGCCGGCCCGCGCGCTACAGGGCCTGGAGGACGCCACAGATGCAGAACTGGCCGAGGTCGAGTTGGCCGGCGAGACGGGCCTGCATTGGCCAAGCCGGGATATCGATTTTACCATTGCCGGGCTGATGCAGGGCATTTTCGGCACAGCACAATTCATGGCGGGCCAGCGCAAGGGCGGGCAATCCCGCTCGGCAGCCAAGGTGGCCGCCAGTCGCGCCAATGGCGCCAAGGGCGGCCGCCCGCGCAAGGCGAGCCTGTCCTAGCTCCTGCGATCGGCGCGTTCGATCAGTTCGACGATGGTGCCGTCGGGGTCGCGGACGAAGGCGACGCGCTTGATCATTTCGATGAAATAGGCCGGGCGCGGCGGCTCGATGAGCTCGACGCCGGCGGCAGCCAGCTTTTCGAAGATGGCGTCGACGCTCTCGAAGGCGAAGGTCAGGTGGCGCATGCCGGCTTCATGGGGCGGCACGTCGCGCGAGCGGGCGATGTCGGCATCGGGACAGGCGATTTCGAGCATGCCGCTGCCGGTATCGAGAAAGGCCATCTCGCCGCGCTCGTTCTTCTTGCGCAGGGCCAGGGTGAGACCCAGCAATCCGCAATAGAAGGCGATGGTGCGATCCAGGTCCCCACATGTCATGCCGACATGTTCAAAACCGACAAGGCCGTTCATTTGTCGTCGTCGACCACGATGGCGAAATCAAGCGGGAGGGCCGTGGTATATTTGATCTGGCCCATGGCGAAGGCGGAGCTGACATCGGTCAGATTGATCTTGCTGATGAGCCGTTTGTAGAAGGCGTCATAGGCGCCGATATCGGGCACCACGACCCGCATCAAGTAATCGACCTCGCCGCTCATGCGGTAGAACTCGACCACTTCGGGGAATTCATCGATGACGCCGGCGAATTTGCGCATCCAGGCGTCATTGTGCTCGTTGGTCTTGACCGAAACGAAGACGGTGACGCCGACATTGACCTTGGACGGGTCGAGCACGGCGACGCGACGCTGAATGACGCCGTCTTCTTCCATCTTCTGGATGCGGCGCCAGCATGGGGTGGTGGAGAGACCTACCTTGCGGCCGATTTCGGCCACCGGCATCGTGGCATCCTTCTGCAGAAGCGTGAGAATTTTCCGGTCGATCTTGTCCAGCGCCATATTACCCCCGCGAAATCAGATTTCCGATTTCGGTTCAATTCAGTCCGAAATTGGCGAAATACCTGCCACGTCCGCGCCGGATTAGCAATAATCTTGCGCCTGGGAAGTGATGGGACTGCGTGAGGGGTTTGTTAACCATCCGGCTTCGTCCGCCCGACCTCGGGGTTCGACAGGCTCGCTGTGAGGTCTGCGGGCCATCGGGTCAGAAGGCCAGGCCGGAGAGCCAGCCGCTTATGCCCTGCGGGCGCGGGTGGTCGTCGCGCCAGGTGCGAGGGGCAGCGAAGTCGCCGGCCCAGATGCCCAGACGGTCGCGGCGGGCGGCGGCGTCCTCGGTCCAGTAGCGGCCCGAAGCGACGGCAAGGCCTTCGGCCACCATCACGGCGCCCAGATCGCGGCCGGCGACAAGGCAGGTGGCCAGCAGCCGATCATATTGGTCCACATCCTCGGGCCGGCAATCGGCCGGGCCGGCGGCCAGGAGGTCCGCCATTCGGTCGCGCGCCACGCGGCCGCAGGGCCAGTTGCGGCCATCGGCATTGGTGCAGGCCTGGGCCAGTTCGGGCGCATCGAGGCCGAGCAGGCGGATGCGATCGTCGCCGAGGCGGAAGCTGTCGCCATCGCTGGCGCGGCCCCGGCCGGAAACCGGGGAAGGTGGGCGATCGAGCGCAGCGGCAACCAAGGCGAGGACGACCAGGACAACGATGGCCAGGATCGCCCCGCCGGGGCCGCGAAAGATGGTATTGCGCCGACTTCGCCGCTGCAGGATTTCACCGCCCGTTAACTACGCGCTCGCTAGTGTTGAGCGTAGCGTAGCGAATGCGTGTTCTGTTCGCATCATTTAGTAACGAGTAACGAGTTCCATGGCCTCGCAGCCGGCTGTCATCGATGACGTCCGTTCACAGATGGGACGCGACGGCAAGCGCGCGGCGCAGAAGACCGTGCTGGATGCGCGCCAGCGCCTGACCTCGAGCTCGGGCACGCGCGCCGATTTCGATTTCGAACTGATGCACGACTATGCGCAGTCCCGCATCAATGCGGCGCTGCCGATGGCGGCTATCGTGGTCATCCTGTCCGTGGTGTCGAGCCTGTGGGTGCCGGTGGTCTTCACCTCGCTCTGGGCCGGACTGGTGATCCTGAGCCTGCTGATCGTCATCCTGATGGCGCGGCGGTTCAAGACCAGCGATCCCAGCAAGTTCAATGCCAGCCAGTGGACCACGACATTCATTGCCGGCGAACTGGTCTATGGCCTGGCCTGGTCGATGCTGGCCCTGTTCACGCTGGTTGCGCAGCCCGAAACGCTGACGCCTGTGATGTTCGCCATGGTGCTGGTGAGCGTGGCGGCCAATTCGGTGGCAACCCATACCCTGCCCCCGGCCACGCTGATGAGCACGCTGCCGGTGACGCTGACGGTTTCGGCCAACCTCATCGCGCTAGGCGGCACGCTCAACTACACGCTGGGCGCGGTGGCCATCTGCGGCGAAATCTTCTTCGTCTACCTGGCGCGCCAGTTGCACGGGACCGAGCTCGAAACCATTTCGCACCAGGCGGAAAAAGACGCGCTGATCGGCGAGCTGGAAGAAGCGCGGCAGATGTCGGACGAAGCGCGCCGGCATGCCGAACAGGCCAATATCGCCAAGTCGCAATTCCTCGCTACGATGAGCCATGAGCTGCGCACGCCGCTCAACGCCATTATCGGCTTTTCCGAGGTGCTGAAATCGGAACTGCTGGGGCCCCATCAGGTGCCGCAATACAAGGAATATGCCGGGGACATCCATGGCAGCGGCCAGCACCTGCTCAACCTCATCAACGAATTGCTCGACCTGAGCCGCATCGAGGCGGGCAAGTATGAGCTCAATGAGGAAGTGGTGTCGCTGGTGGATATCGCCGAGGATTGCCGCCGCATGATGGAACTGCGCGCCAAGTCCAAGGGCATCGAGCTGGTCTACAATGTCGGCAACAACCTGCCCAAGCTCTGGGGCGACGAGCGCGCCATCCGCCAGGTGGTGCTGAACCTTTTGAGCAACGCCATCAAGTTCACGCCGCAACATGGCAAGGTGACCCTGGTGGTGACGCGCAGCGGGGATGGCGGGCAGTTCATCTCGGTCAAGGATAACGGGCCGGGCATTCCCGAGGATGAGATCGAGACCGTGCTCTCCTCATTCGGCCAGGGCTCGCTGGCGCAGAAGACGGCCGAACAGGGCGCCGGGCTGGGCCTGCCCATCGTGCAGAAGATCATGGAACTGCATCAGGGACGGTTCGACCTGTTCAGCAAGCTGCGCTTCGGCACCGAGGTCATCGCCACCTTCCCGCGGGCGCGGGTCATGGATGCGCTGGCGCCGGTGGTGGAGAAGCGCAACAAGCTCGAAATCTTCTCGGAAGCGGGTTAGGCAGCCGTATTCAGGGGATGCGCGCGCTCGATGCGTTCGCGCTCCTGCGGGTCGTTCATGGCGTTCCAGAGATCGGTGCGACGCTGCACGTTCAGCCAGAAATCGGGCGTCGTACCGAGAACCCGAGCAAGGATGAGCGCCGTCGGCGCCGTGACGCTCCGCCTGTTGTTGCAGAGCTCGTTCACGTGCTTGCGTTGTACGCCCATGGCATCAGCCAAAGCCCCCTGGGTCAGCCCCAATGGCCCGAGAAACTCTTCCAGCAGAATTTCTCCCACCGTTACCGGCCTACGCGTCGTCTGCAACATGATCGACCTCACCTATAGCTGTGATCATCGAGATAAACCTGATCAAGCTGGCCATCGGCCCAACGAAAGATCAGCCGCCAGCGCTGGTTGACCCTGATCGAATGCCAGCCATCAAGCTGACCACGCAGTTTCTCGCAGTGATTGCTCGGCGGCACCCGCAAGTCCTGCTCGGAAACCGCGTCATCCAACATCTGCAACTTCCGAAACAGGCGTTGCTCCAAATCAGGCGGGATGCGCGACGACCTCACGTCATCTACGAAGAACGCTTCAAGCCAGTTGTCGCGAAAGCTGCCGATCATGGATCACCACCATCTGCACCAATGTACCACTCCTAGGTACAAATCGCAAATCAACCTTCCTTGCCGCTGACGGCAGCGCTTTCGAAGGTGGCCATGTTGTTGTGGAGGTGGAGGGCGGTTTTCGCCAGGACGGCGGCCAGGGCGGCGCCGCTGCCTTCGCCGAGGCGCATGCCGAGATCGAGCAGGCCCTTCCGGTCCATGGCCTGCAAGGCGCGGGCGTGGGCGGATTCAGCCGAGACATGGGCGAAAATGCAGTGGTCGATGGCGGCCGGATTGACGGCGTGGGCGATGGCGGCTGCCGCGGTGGCGACGAAGCCATCGACGATGACGGGCACTTTCTGGTGGCGGGCGGCAAGCAGGGCGCCAAGCATGGCGGCGATTTCGCGGCCGCCGAGGCGGGCCAGGATGGCCAGCGGATGATCAAGCTCACCGGCATGGCGGGCCAGGGCGCGATCGACGGCATCGGCCTTGCGGGTCAACCCTGCATCATCGACGCCGGTGCCGCGGCCGACCCAATCGGCGCCGGTGCCGCCATAAAGTGCGGCGTAGATAGCTGCGGCGACAGTGGTATTGCCGATGCCCATTTCGCCGATGCAGATCAGGTCCGGCTTGCCGGCAATGGCTTCCATGCCATAGGCGATGGTGGCGGCGCACATCTTGTCGTCGAGCGCGGGTTCGAGGGTGATATCGCCAGTGGGCAATTCGAGGGCCAGCTCGAACACGCGCAGGTTGATTTCGTGGAGGGCGCAAATCTGGGAGATGGCGGCGCCGCCATTGGTGAAATTGGCGACCATCTGGGCCGTCACTTCGCGCGGAAAGGCGGAGACGCCCTGGTCGGTGACGCCGTGATTGCCGGCGAAGATGGTGACCATGGGGTTGTCGAGCCGGGGCTGTGCCCTGCCCTGCCAGCGCGCGAGAAATTCGACCAGTCCCTCCAGCGCGCCGAGCGATCCGGCCGGCTTGGTAAGTTGCGCATCGCGGGCGCGGACGGCTGCCACCGCGGCTTCGTCGCCATCGGGCGGCAGCGTCAGGAGCTCGATGACATCGGCATAGGCGGGGCTGATCGGGGGCATGGCGAGTCGGTCTGGTTCGGGTTAGGAAGGACGGGACTTGTTGCCGATTGCAGGACGAAAAGCAATTGAACCTGGATGAACCTTCCGTCGAACCAGCCGAACCGAGCGGCCCCCGCGCGCCTGCCGGGGGCATCGGGCTGCGCGATGACTTCATCATGGCTTTGCGTTTCTTTTCGCGGCTGCCGACAGGGGAAACGCCGCATCAGACGCCGGACCTGGGCCGCATCGCCATGGCGCTGCCGCTGGCCAGCGTGGTCATCGGCATCGGGCCCACCTTGCTGCTGATCGGTGGCGTGCTGGTCGGGCTGCCGAGCTATTTTGCAGCGGCGCTGGCGGTGGGCGCCATGGTGACAGCAAGCGGGGCGATGGCCGAGGATGCCCTGGCTGATGCCGCCGATGGGCTGTTTGGCGGGCACACGATCGAGCGACGGCTGGAGATCATGAAGGACAGCCGGCACGGCACCTATGGGGTGGCGGCGCTTTGCCTGTTCCTGCTGCTGCGGGTGACGGCTTTGGGGGCGGTCGCGGCGATCAACCCGCTGGTAGCGGGGGCGATGTGGCTGGCAGCCAGCATTGCCGGACGCTCGGGCGCGCTATGGGTGGCGGTGGCGCTGCCGCCGGCACGGGCGGACGGCGCATCGGCGACGGCGGGGCGGCTGCCGCTGCGGGGCTTTGCGGTGGGCGGGGTGTTTGCATCGGTGCTGCTGTTCCTGCTGGGCGGGCCGGCGACGAGTCTCGTGGGGCTTGGCGTGGCGCTGCTGCTGGCCGTGGCGGTGATCGCGGGGTGGACGGCACTATGCCGGCGACTGGTGGGCGGGCAGACCGGCGACCTGATCGGGGCACTGGGGGCGCTGGTGGAGATTGCGGTGCTGGCGGGATTGCTGCCGTTTGCCTGACAGGGAACCTTCTGCCGGTTCCAGCCTTGAAATTGGCGTGGGCGATGCCTTTATCGTCTTGAAGGACAACACGAACCGGACGGAGGCGCAGGCATGATCTTCATCGGCATTGCGCTGGTCATCGCGGTGGGCATAGCGCTGCTCATCAGCGCCGATGCCGGCAGCATGGTGGGGCTGACGCAGGCGCAGACGGGGCAACTGGTGCCCTTGCTGGTGATCCTGATCGTGTTTGCGGGCGGGCTGTTCACGCGGCGGCGCAAGGCCTCGGAACTGATGGGCGGCGTGTTGCTGTGGGCCGGCATTTTCGGGGTCGCGGCGCTGACCTATGCCTATCGGGATGAGTTGACGGGCGTGGCGGCGCGCATTGCCGGAGAATTCCGCCCGGGCGTGGCGGTGATCGATGCCGAGGCCGGCAGCGCCACGTTCCGCCGCGGCATGGGCGGGCATTTCGAGATCAACGCCACGGTCAACGGGCATACGACGCCAATGATCTTCGACACCGGCGCCAGCGCCGTGGTGCTGACCATCGCCGATGCCAAGGCGGCGGGGATCGATACCAAGGGGCTGGCCTTCACCATTCCGGTATCCACCGCCAATGGCACCGGGCGGGCGGCGCGGGTGCGGCTCGACCGCATCGAGGTGGGCGGCATTGCGCGCGAGGGCGTGGTGGCCTTCATCACCGAAAGCGGCGCGCTGGATACGAGCCTGCTGGGCATGACATTCCTGGAAACGCTCAGCCGCTACAGCGTGACGCAGAATTCGCTGGAGCTGCTGGATTGATGTGCCACGCCCTCGTGGTTCGAGGCTCGCGAAGAGCTCGCACCTCACCATGAGGGCTACTGGAACACCGAGCCAAAAGTAGCCCTCATGGTGAGGCGGGAGCGCAGCGACCCTCGAACCACGAGGGCGTGGTTTGGACCTAACTCGCCTCCGCCAGGCGTGGGCGAGTGACGGCGTCCAGCGCGCGGAACATGATGGACGAATCCGCGCCGGGCCTGCAGGCGTCGACGCTGAGGATCTGGCGAAACTGGCGGGCGCCGGGCAGGCCGTTGGCGAGGCCGAGCATGTGGCGGGCGATATTGTTGATGCGCGTGCCCCCGGCAGCCTCGCGGTCGGCATAGCCGGCCATGGCCTGCATGATGGCCTCGAGCGTGGGGATATCGGTCGTGGCGCCGAAAAAGCGGCGATCGACTTCGGCCAGCAGCATGGGGCTGTGATAGGCGGCGCGGCCGAGCATGACGCCGTCCATGTGGGCCAGTTCGGCTTCGGCGGCTTCGAGGGTTTCGAGGCCGCCATTGATCATCACCGGCAGCGGGGCCAGGCGGGCGCGCAGGCGATGCACGCGCTCGTAATCGAGCGGCGGGATGGTGCGGTTTTCCTTGGGGGAGAGGCCCTTGAGCCAGGCCTTGCGGGCATGGACATAGAGTGCGTCGACGCCTGAGGCGACCATGGCATCGGCGAAGCGGTCGAGGCTTTCCTCGGTATCCTGATCGTCGATGCCGATGCGGCATTTGACGGTCACCGGCCGGTCGGTGACTTCGCGCATGGCGCGCACGCAATCGGCCACCAGGTCGGGTTCGGCCATGAGGCAGGCGCCGAAGCGGCCCGACTGCACGCGATCGGAGGGGCAACCGACATTGAGGTTGATCTCGGCATAGCCGAAGGCCTCGGCGAGGCGCGTGGCATTGGCCAGCTCGGCTGGGTCGGAGCCGCCCAATTGCAGTGCGACGGGCTGCTCGAAGGCGTCAAAGCGCAGATGGCGCTGGGCATCGCCATGCACGATGGCGGCGCTGGTGACCATTTCGGTGAACAGCAAAGCCTCGCGCGTCAGCAGACGGTGGAGGAACCGGCAATGACGATCGGTCCAATCCATCATCGGGGCTACGGAAAAGCGGCGGGCGCGATTCACGATGGCTGTCTGTGCGGTATCAATGCGTTGCACGGTTTGGTGTGCGCTCCGTCCTGCAAGCAAAGGCGACCCGTTCGATCCGAAGCGGGGGCGGTGTTTCGGTTGCGGCGACCTATACTATAGGACCGAGGCGGTACCAAGCCGGTCTAGGCCGGTTCGGCCACGATGGTATTGCCGAGCAGGCCGATACCGGGAATTTCGACTTCCACGCGGTCGCCCGGCTTGAGCCAGCGCGGCGGCTTTTGGGCAAAGCCGACGCCTTCGGGCGTTCCGGTGGCAATGATGTCGCCGGGAGCGAGCGCGATGAAGCCCGAGACATAGGCCACCAGCGCCGCACAATCAAAGATCATGTCCCGGGTAAAGCCGTGCTGGACAGTCTCGCCATTGACCCGCGTCAGCACCTGCAGATCCTGCGGGTCGGGCACCTCGTCGGCCGTCACCATGACCGGGCCAAGGCTGCCGGTTGCGGCAAAGTTCTTCCCGGCCAGCAATGAATGGCCGAACTGGTAGTCGCGCAGCGAGCCATCGTTGAAGCAGGTATAGCCGGCGATATGGGCAAGGGCTTCCGCGGCCGGAATATGGCGGCCGGCCTTGCCGATAACGATGGCGAGTTCGCCTTCATAATCGAAATCCGACGAGAGGCGAGGCAGGATCATGGGTTGGCGGTGGCCAACCAGCGTTTCGGTGAAGCGTGCGAAGAGATTGGGGAAGCTGGCCGGCTCGTCGCCGCTTTCGGCGGCATGGGCCGCATAGTTCTTGCCGACGCAGATCACCTTGCCGGGATCGGGGATGACCGGCAGGTAGGTGAGGTCATGGAGTGGCAGGGTCTCCCCGTTCGCCGCTGCGGCGATCTGATGGAGCGCGTCGTGCGCAATGGCGTGGCGCAGCGAGGGAAAGCGCTGCTGCCATTCGCCGGACACCAATTGCAGGCTATCGGCGCGGACGATGCCATAGCGCGGGCCATGGCCAGTGGAAATGCTGGCAAACTTCATCGGATAGCCTCCGCCAGGGCTCGCAGCCAGGTGGCGACGGCCACGGCGCCACCGTCCGGTGTCCCAATGGCGCGCTCGCCGAGATAGCTGGCGCGACCGAGTGCCGGGTGCATGGCGGTGGTGGCCTCGGCGCCAATTTCGGCGGCAGCCGCGATGCCGGCGAGACTGGCCCCTGCCCGTCCGGCGGCCAAAGCGGGCAGCAGCGCATCGACCATGGTGCGGTCGCCTGCCTTGGCCCCGCCCAGATCGGTGATGGCGGCAATGGCTGCCTCAAGAGCCGCGAGCCAGTCGGAAGCGCGCGGTTCCGGCACGTCGCGCAATTGGGCAGAGGCCCGCAACAAAGCCGTGGCGTAGAAGGGACCGGAGCTGCCGGCGATGGCCCGGCGCAGCGCATTGCCCAGATCGGCCAGCAGGCGGCCTGGATTGGCAAAGCTGTCATCCGGCAAGGCGCGGATGGCAGCGGCGCCGCGCGCCATGCTGGCGCCGAGATCGCCATCGCCCGCCTTGGCATCGAGATCGGTCAGCCGGTCCTCGGCCACTTCCAATGCCTGGGCGACCGCCAAAGCCAGCTTCCGCAGGGTCGGCGTCAATGGACCGGGAATACCGGGCGGTACGGCCGGCGGCGGTGCCGCCGGTACGACGGCGCGTTGGGAGGCTATGCGGCCATTGCCGGGCCAGACCGGTACGTCGGTGGCGGCATCGAACAGTGTGTCACGCTGCGCGTCGAGCGGCAGCAAGGTCAGCGAACAGCCGGGCATTTCGATCGCGGTCATGAAATTGCCCGACCAGGCCCGCTCGACGGCCACGCCACGGCTCCGCAAATTCGCCAGAGCGGCGCGCGCGACGATGGCCAGTTCCATGGGTGCGGTGCCGCCGAGGCCATTGACCAGGAGGGCGACGCGGGCGCCGGGCGCCAATGCCAGATCCGAAACGATGGCATCGAGCAGCGCTTCGACGATGGCATCGGCGCTGCGGATGGCGGTGCGCTCAACGCCCTTTTCGCCATGGATGCCGAGGCCGAATTCAATTTCGTTTTCGCCCAGCGCAAAGCCGGGAACGCCGGCGGCCGGGACGATGCAGGCACCCAGCCCCACCCCCATCGAGCCCATATCGGCGGCGGCGCGGCGGGCGATGTCGGCAATCTCGCCCAGCGGGCGGCCGGCCTCGGCAGCGGCGCCGGCCAGCTTGTGGATCAGCACCGTGCCCGCAATGCCGCGGCGGCGCTCGCGCTCGACCATGGCGCGCAATGAGACGTCGTCGGCCACGACGACGATTTCGACCGGGATGCCCTGCTGCCGCGCCAGTTCGGCAGCCAGCCCGAAATTGAGCCGGTCGCCGGTATAGTTCTTGACCACCAGCAGCGCACCGGCCGGGCCGGAGACGGCGAGGATCGCCGCAAGCACGGCGTCGGTCGAAGGCGAGGTGAAGACGTCCCCGGCAATGGCGGCCGTCAGCATGCCAGCGCCGACATAGCCGGCATGGGCCGGCTCATGCCCGCTGCCGCCGCCCGACAGGACTGCCACCTTGCGCTGGGCCGGTGGCGGCAGCTCGCGGCGGATGACGACATTCTCGCCTTCCAGCAGCGCCAGGCCGGGCGCCAGATCGACGGTCCCCTCCAGCAGTTCCCGCACCAGGTGGCGGGGATCATTGATGAGCTTCTTCATGGCAACTCCTCTGCCGCGGCTAGGCGGCGCGGCGCAATATGTCGCGCACGACGTCGGCGTCGATGGTCCCATTCTCGCCCAGCGGGAACTGTCCGGCCATCGCGATATGATCGACCACCGCGTCCGCGTCGAGGCCGGCGGTGCGCGTGGGGCAGCCCATGCGCGCAAAGAAAGCTTCGGTGGCGGCGATGCCGGCCTCCGCGGCCAAAATGTCATCGGCTATATCAAGCTTCCAGACCCGCCTTGCATAGCGCGCCAGGACCGGCAGCTTGGCATCGAGCTGGCTGCGCAGCACGCTGGGCATCACCATGGTCAGGGTCCGGGCATGATCGGTGCCATGCAGGGCGGTGATGGCATGGCCGATCATATGGGTGGACCAATCCTGCGGCACGCCGGCGCCGATCAGGCCATTCAGCGCCTGGTTGGCCACCCACATGACATTTTCACGGGCCTCGTCGCTGTTCTCGTCGAGCAGTCTCGGGCCCCATTCGATCAGGACATCGAGCAATGTCTCGCTGAAGCCGGACTGCACCGGCGCGTTGACCGGGTAGGTCAGATATTGCTCGAGTATGTGGGTGAAGGCATCGACGACGCCGTTTTCCAGCTGGCGTCGGCTGAGGCTCTTCATGGTCGCGGGATCGAGAATGGCGAAGCGCGGCCGGGCCGCCTGGTTGGCAAAGGGCAGTTTCAGATGCCGGCCGGCATGGGAGATGACCGAAACGGCGTTGCTCTCCGAGCCAGTTGCCGGCAGCGTCAATATGGCGCCCACCGGCAGGACATTGGTGGGGGCCGGCCCGGTACGCAGGGCATCCCAGGCATCACCGCAGGTGATGGGAACGATCGCGGCGAGAAACTTGGCCGCGTCGATGACCGAACCACCGCCAACCCCGAGGATGAAATTGCTGCGCGAGGCGCGCGCCAGGTCCGCCGCTATCGCAATGGTCTCGTAGACCGGGTTGGTTTCGACGCCGCCGAACTCGACCCAGGAATGGCCGGCAAGGCCCGCGACGACGGAATCATAAACGCCATTGGTTTTGATGCTGCCGCCGCCATAGAGCAGCAGCACGCGCGCATCGGCGGGCAGCAGCTCGGGCAAGGCCGCGATCTGCCCTGGCCCGAACAGGATCTCGGTGGGGTTGGAAAGCCGGAAACTGACCATCATCTTCTCCCTTGCATCAGGCGGTGAGCGGAATGCCGACAGTCCTGCCGGTGGCGACGAGCTTTTCATGCAGCCCGGCCGCGACCGGTATGCCGTCGCGGGAACGCTGCTCGAAAATGGCCTGGGCGCGCTGTCCGGGATAGCGCGCATCGGGACCGGAGGCGGCATAGAGATCGAGCCATTGGGTCAGATCGCTCGCAAAGCCGGCATGGCCGGCGGACGGATCGACCACCATGAGGAAGGCGCCAAAGATGTTGCCATTGGCGGCGGGACGGGTGCCGCTGAGACTGCCCGCCAGTGCCTCCACCAGCATGGCCAGCCCAATGCCCTTTGCCCCGCCCGAGGGCAGAAGAATTCCATCCATCGCGGCCCGCGCGTCGTTGGTCGGTCGCCCCTGGCTGTCCATGGCCCAGCCACCGGGAATGGGCTCGTTCCTTGCCGAGGCGCCGAGCAGCTTGCCATAGGCGGCCTCGCTGGTGGCCACGTCGAAGATGACAGGCGGGCGACCGGGCGCCGGTATGCCGAAAGCGATCGGGTTGTTGCCGATAGCGCGCGCGGTCGAGCCCGGCAGGCCCATCAGCGCCGGCCCGTTCTGCAGCACCAGTGCGATCATACCGGCGTCGGTGGCGCGGCGGGCGAAATAGCCCAATGCGCCCAGATGACCCACCTGCCCGATGGTGGCGGCGACCGAGCCGGAAGTGCGGGCCATGTCGATGGCCCGATCCAAAACGCGGGTGACCACCACCTGCCCCAATCCCCGATCCGCATCCACCTTGAGGAAGGCGCCATGCGAAGCGATGTCGACCTGGGGGCGAGGATTGGTCACCCCCTTTTCGAGCAGGTCCAAATAATTGGGCAGCAGGGCGAGGCCATGGGTATCGACGCCGCGCAGGCTCGTATCGACCAGTGCATCGACGACCAGCGCGGCATCCGCCGGCGGCAGGTCGCGGGCGACCAACAAGCGCGTGGCCCAGCCCCGCAGCGCCTGCGGCGCGATGAGCAAGCCGGTACTCATTGCAGCGGCGAGATGGAGGTGGGGAGGTAGCATTCCGACTTCATCTCGGTCATCAGCCATTCCGGCGCCCCCTTGGCCGGCCAGACGCCGAGATCCAGCGCCTTGGCGCGCTTGGCCAGGCGGTCCTCGAAGCTCTTGTAGGCCCAGATATGGGTGAAGCGCGGCGGGCCATCGAGCGCGTACATGACCGTCACCAAAGGCGAGACCTTGACCCGGTTGGGGATGGCCTTGCCCCAGGCTTCCAGCGTCGGCACCAGCCCGCCGATCTTCAGATTATAGGTACGGAACTCATAGACCGGGCCGAAATCGGCAGGCCCGATCGGCGGCAGGTCGGGGAATTGGGCGTAGCTTTCCATGGAAATGGCAACCAGCTCATCGCCGCCGAACGGCTTGGCGAGGCGCAGCACCCGCTCCCGCTCGGCATGGAGCGCATCGTGGCTGTCGAAACCGCGCAGCACCAGGATGCGGTTCTGCGGGCTGAATTCGGAAAGCCAGGAGCCGAGCAGCGTGCCGCCGCAACCCGGTTCGGCCAGGGCATTGGTGACGCCCGAAAGCAGCCGCGCCAGCTTTTCGCCGCGCTGATAGCCGACCGGTGTCGTCAGGGTGGTCAGTTCATAAAATTGCATGTCATTTCTCCTCAGGGGCGGCGCTCTGCGGCGTCTCGATCTTCACGAATTTCTGCAGGCAGCGGAGGCCCTCGGGTATCGGCTCGTTCGGAAACAGCGATGGCCAGCCGGTATAGGACACCTCCCCGACATAGATATCGCCGCGGCTGTCGGCGGCGATGCCGTGGGGCGAGATGAACTGGCCCGGCCCGGTGCCGGCGGAGGGGACGGTGCCGATGCGGGCGAGCAGCGTCCCCTCATAGGACAGGATGCTGACGCGCGGGCCGACATTGGGCCAGCCGAAATTGGCGCGCAGGTAAGGGCCGATCTCGCCGATGAAGCAGATCGGGCATTTGCCCCGGGTCATGTAGAGGCCGCTGGGACGATGCAGGTTGTTCCACTGCGCCACGTATTTGCCGTTGCCGTCGAACACCTGGATGCGGTGGTTCTCGCGGTCGGCGACATAGACATAGCCGTCTTCGTCGCAGACCAGGTTATGCGGCAGGTTGAACTGGCCCGGATCGGTGCCCGGCTCGCCCCAGGACAGGATATGCCGCCCGTCCGGCGCATATTTATGCACGCGGGCATTGCCGTAGCCGTCCGAGACATAGAAATCGCCATTGGGCGCATGGGCGGTGTGGGTACAGCGATTGAATGGCTGTCCGCTCTGGTAGGCCGATGGTTTGCCGGGATAGCCCAGAGTCATCAGCACTTTGCCGTCCAGCGTCAGCTGGCGCATGGTGTGGTCGCCATCGTCGGTGCAAAAGATAGTGTCGTCCGGACCCATGCTGATGCCATGGGGACGGTTGAAGATGTCCTCGCCCCAGGAGCGCAGGAAATTGCCGTCGCGATCGAACACGATCATCGGATGTTCGCCGCGATGGAAGACATAGACATTGTCCTTGCCATCGACGCCGACCGCGGCGACATCGCCGAGCATCCAGCCATCGGGCAGGCGTCCCCAGCCCTCATCGAGGCGATACTGATGCTCGCCGCTGCCGAAAATCGTGGTGGTCATAGGGCAAATCTCGGTTCGGGAAGGCCACGGACGCCGGGAACGATGGAGAGCAGTGCGCCGGCCAGCGGTTCCCTGGCCAGTATGTCGGGCGACAGGCGCTGTCGGGCGGTTGTGACGAAGAGCGTCGCATGGTCGGGACCGCCGAAGGCGACGCAGGTGGGCTGCGTCACCGGCATCGGGATGGTTCCGATCAACTGCCCCTCGGGAGAAAATCGATTGATGGCGGCGGCACCATATTGCGCGCTCCACAGGCAACCCTCGGCATCGACAGTGGCGCCATCGGGAATACCCAAATCGCCGGTATCCACGAAGATGCGGCGATTGGAGGGGTCGCCGGTTCGCGTATCGAAATCGAAGGCCCAGATGATGGGTTCGCGACCATCGGCGAAATACATCACCGTGCCATCGGGCGACCAGCAGAGGCTGTTGGGCACCACTACGAGATCGAGCATGCGCGTCGTGCCGCGCTCGTCGATGCGATAGAGGTGGCCGACCGGCTGGCGGGTGACGTCGTTCATGCTGCCGGCCCAGAAGCGCCCCTGGCGGTCGCAATGGCCATCGTTGAAGCGCATGTCGGGCTGGCCCGGATGCGGCTCGGAGATCATGGCGAAGGCGCCGGTGGCAAAATCGAAAGTGGCGATGCCCTGGCGCAGGCCGACCACCGCCCCGCCCTTGCGGCGCAATGCCAGGCAGCCGATGAGATCGGGCGCGGGCCAGCTTTTCAGTTCGCCGGTCCGATGGTCGCGTCGGCGAATAAGCTTGCCGCGCACATCGATCCAGTAAAGCGCCTCTTCTTCTTCGGCCCAGTTCGGGCATTCGCCAAGGATATCGTCCGACGCCGTGAGAACGGCGATCGGAAGATCGGCGTGCGCTATCGCCCGCTGCTCCATCGGCTCCCTCCCTGCTAATATTATCAACTTTGCAATGGCTACCAGCGCCAATCGAGGATGGCAAGGCCCTGCGGTTCAATCGATTTCATTCGACAATTTCCTTTTGATATCAAAGCATTATCTACCCATCTTTCCAACCATCTAAATTTCTCGTTAGCTCATTGCATGCTCATATTTTTGCGAATATGAATGATCGGAGTGCGCGGAAGGAGACCGCGCCGACGGAGAATCCATGGCAAAGAAAGCGTCCCCCACGGGACCGACCATGATCGATGTGGCGCGGGCGGCGGGGGTATCGCAGTCCTGCGTTTCGCTGGTGCTGAACGATCCGCCGGGCGCGCGGCTTTCGGAGGCAACACGCCAGCATGTGCTGGCGACCGCCAAATCCCTAGGCTACCACCTGCCCGAGCGCCGGGCGCGCAAGAAGGCGGCACCCGCCGCAGGGACCGGCCGCAACATCATCGCCTATGTGGTCGACGAGCTATCGCTGAGCCCGCATCCGGTGCTGCATGTCGATGGCGCGCGCGACGCGGCCTGGGCGGCCGAGTGCCTGCTGCAGGTGCATGTGACGCGGGGCAACCAGGCCATTGAGACCGAAACCCTGGCCGCCATCGCCCGCGAGCCTTCGGTGCTCGGGATCATCTATGCCACGCACTTTACCCGCGAGGTCGAGGCGCCGATCGTGCCGAGGGCTCTGCCGACGGTGCTGGTCAATTGCTATACGGCCGACCGCCTCCACCCTACCCTGCTGCCGGGCGAGGTGGCCGGCGGGTTCGCCGCCACCCAGCATCTGCTGTCCAAGGGTCATCGCCGCATCGCCATCATCGGCGGCGAAGCCTGGATGGACGCCTCGCGCGACCGCCTCAAGGGCTATCGCGAGGCCCTGGCGACCGCCGATATCGGCGCCGACGCGGAATTGGTACGCGAGGGCGACTGGACCTCGGCCAGCGGCTACGACCACACGATCGAGCTGATGAAGCTGCGGCTGCCGCCGACGGCGATTTTCTGCGCCAACGACCTGATGGCGCTGGGCGCCATGGAAGCGATTTCCGACCTCGGGCTCAGCGTGCCCGGCGATGTTTCGGTGATCGGCTACAACGACCTCGAACTCTCGCGCCACCTGCGTCCGCCGCTGACCACCTGCCACGTGCCCAATTACGACATGGGCCGCCGGGCGGTGGAACTGCTGGTGGATATGGCGCTTCTGGACCGCTCGCATCGCGCCATGATCACCAAGCTCGAAATCCCGCTGGTCGAGCGGGCCACCGTGGCGGCGAGGACGCCATGAGGGCCTATGCGCTATCGGGGAAGCTGGAAATGGGGCTCGTCGCGGCAGATGCGTTCGAGAAAGCCCCATACCGCCTTGATGCGCGGCATATTGGACATTTCCTCATGGGCGCTCACCCAATAGGAGCGCTTGAGCAGCACCTCACCGGCCAGCACGACCTGCAGGTCGTCGTCAGGCCCCGCGAGATAGGTGGGCAGCACGCAGAGGCCGAGACCGGCCCGGGTTGCGACAGTCTGGGCGAAAAGGCTCGAACATTGCAGCCTGGCGCGCAGACCGGGCAGCACCTCGCCCAGATAGTCGAGTTCCTTGGTGAAGATGAGTTCGTCGACATAACCGATGAAATCGTGGGCGCTCAGATCCTTGCGCCGCGCAATGGTTTCGGCGCGCTCGGTATAGCCGGCGCCGGCATAGAGCCGCAGATAGTAGTCGGCGAGCTTGCCGACGGCGAAGCGGCCGGTGCGCGGCGGCGACAGCGTTACCGCAATATCGCCTTCGCGCTGGGACAGCGACAGAATCTGCTGGATCGTCACCAGTTCGAGCTGAAGGCGCGGATAGGCCGCGGCGAACGCCCCCAGGTGATGGGCGAGGAAATGATTGCCGAAGCCTTCGGGGGTAACCAGCCGCACCGTTCCGCTCAGGCCGAGCTCCGGCCGGCCCATGCGCGACACCGCCTCGGAGGCACGCGCCTCCATCTGTTCGGCTACCGGCAGGAGTGCCTCGCCATTGGGCGTCAGCATGTAGCCCAATGGGCTACGATGAAAGAGGGTCTGGGACAGGGCCTTTTCGAGCGCCAGAATCCGCCGCGCCACCGTCGCATGATCGGTAGCAAGGGTTCGCGCGGCGGCGCTCAGCGTACCCAGCCGCGCCACTTCCAGAAAATAGCGCATGTCATTCCAGTCGAACCGCATGATCGGTGCTCCAGCCGTCGCAATGAATGTGGTTGTAGCATTTCACCACAGGCTCTGCGCAAACTTTCCTCTACACTAGAATATTTTCGCACACTACAAATCGGGCATCAAGAAAATGGGGGAGGCCGTCATTGTCGTGGCGGTCGGGCCGTGCCGGTAGAACAGGTCGCCGAGAGTTTTGATTTCATTATTGCCGGCGCCGGCTCGGCCGGTTGCGTGCTGGCCAATCGCCTGTCCGAAGGCGGCCGCTATACGGTCGCCCTGATCGAGGGCGGCACGCGCGACAACTGGATCTGGTTCCACATCCCCGTTGGCTACCTCTTTTCCATCGGCAATCCGCGCTCGGACTGGATGTATTCCACCGAAGCGGTGCCGGGCCTAGACAACAGAGTCATCGCCTATCCGCGCGGCAAGGTGCTGGGCGGCTCTTCGGCCATCAATGCCATGATCTACATGCGCGGCCAGGCCGCCGACTATGACGGCTGGCGCGATATGGGCCTTGAGGGCTGGGGCTGGGACGATGTGCTTCCCATCTTCAAGCAGCACGAGAACAGCTGGCGCGGCGAAACGGCGCTGCATGGGGTGGGCGGCGAATGGCGTGTCGACCGCCCGCGCCTTTCCTGGGAAATTCTCGACCGCTTCATCGAGGCGGCCGAAGAAGCCGGCATTCCGCCGACCGCCGATTTCAACACCGGCGACAATGAAGGCTGCGGCTATTTCGATGTCAACCAGAAGGACGGCGTGCGCTGGAGCGCCGCGCGCGGCTTCCTCAGGCCGGCGCTCGCCCGGACCAATCTCAAGGTTTTCACCGGCACCCTGGCCGACAAGGTGCTGTTCGACGGCAAGCGCGCCACCGGCATCGTCGTGCATCAGAACGGCCAGCGCCGCGTGCTGGCGGCGCGGCGCGAGGTGATCCTGTCGGCCGGCGCCGTGTCCAGTCCCGGCATCCTGGAGCGCTCCGGCATTGGCGAGGGCACGCGCCTGGGAGCGCTCGGGATCGATGTAGTGCGCCACGCTCCCGGTGTCGGCGAAAATCTGCAGGACCACCTGCAATTGCGCCCGATCTACAAGGTCGACAACGTCCCTACCCTCAACATGCTCTACCGCTCGCTGGTCCGCCGGGCCTTCATGGGCGTGGACTATGCCCTGCGCCGCCGCGGGCCGCTGACCATGGCGCCGTCGCAGCTCGGAGCCTTCACGCGTTCATCGGACGCCTTTGCGCGGCCCAATATCCAGTTTCATGTGCAGCCGCTGTCGCTCGACAAGTTCGGCGAGGGCATGCACGACTTTCCGGCGATCACGGTCAGCGTCTGCAATCTGCAGCCCAGCAGCCGTGGCTCGATCCATGTGCGCGGCAGCGGCATGAGTGACACTCCGCTGATCGCGCCGAATTATCTGTCGACTGCCGATGATCGCCAGGTCGCGGCCGATTCCATCCGCCGCGCCCGTACCATCATGGCGCAGCCGGCCATGGCACGGTTCAATCCGGTCGAGTACCTGCCCGGCAACCGCTACCAGACCGACGCGGACCTGTTCGAGGCCGCCAGCCGGATCGGCACCACCATTTTTCATCCGGTCGGCACTGCCCGCATGGGCGTGGACGGCGACGGCGATGCCGTGGTCGATGCCTCGCTCAAGGTGATGGGCGTCAGCAGCCTGCGCGTCGTCGATGCTTCGGTAATGCCGCGCATCACCTCGGGCAACACCAATTCGCCCACCATCATGATTGCCGAAAAGGGGGCGCGGATGATCCTCGCCGACGCATCATGACCTACAAGTTCAACTTCGGCCCGATCTTCGAAGCCTGGCCGCTGCTGCTCAATGGCGCGCTGCAGACCATCTGGTTCTCAGCCGCCGCCATGGTGCTGGGCCTGCTCATCGCGGTGATCGGAGCGCTGGGCAAGACATCGGCGCCCAAATGGGTGCGGTTCATCATCAGCGCCTATATCGAGATCATCCGCAATACGCCGTTCCCGGTGCAGCTGTTCATCATCTTTTTCGGCCTGCCCAGCATCGGCATCCGCATGTCGCCCAATGTGACGGCCGTGCTGGCGCTGACGCTCAATTTTGCCGCCTACGGCATCGAGATCGTGCGCGCCGGCATCGAGAGCATCCCCAAGGGGCAGCTCGAGGCCGGGCGGGCACTGGGGCTGCAGCCGCTACAGGTGTTCCGTTACGTCGTGCTGAAGCCGGCCATCCAGGCCATCTATCCGGCCCTGACCAGCCAGTTCATCCTCACCATGCTCTATTCGAGCGTGTGCTCGACCATCGCCGCGACGGAGCTGACCGGAGCGGCCAACGACATCACCTCGCGCACCTTCCGCAGCTTCGAGGGTTATTTCACCGTCACCGTTATCTACTTCCTACTCTCATGCCTGTTCTGGATGCTGTTCCGATTGATCGATCGGCGCTTCCTGGCCAGCCCGCAGGGGAGGTGAGCCATGCGCGAACTCGGACCCAACGAAATCTTCTTCATCATCTTCTCGGTGCGCTGGACGTTCCTGCTGGCCGCCATCGCCCTGGTCGGCAGCGCCATCGGTGGCATGCTGATCGCGCTGGCGCTGACCAGCGGCAAACGTGCCCTCGAATTGCCGGCCATTGCGATCGTGCGGGTATTCCAGGGCACGCCGCTGCTGATGCAGCTGTTCCTCGCCTTCTTCGTGCCGAGCCTGTTCGGCTTCAATATCGACGCGCTGACCGCGGCCGCTATCGGGCTGTCGCTCAACGGCTCGGCATTTTTGGGCGATATCTGGCGCGGCTGCATCCAGACGGTGCCGCGTGGCCAATCCGAGGCCGCTACGGCGCTTGGACTGAGCTACGTGCCGCGCACCTTCGAAATCGTGCTGCCGCAGGCCACGCGCATCGCCATTCCACCCACCATTGGCTATCTGGTGCAGTTGATCAAAGGAACGTCGCTGGCTGCGATTATCGGCTTCGTCGAAGTGACCCGCGCCGGCCAGATCATCAACAACATGACTTTCACCCCATTTGCGATATTCGGCATCGTCGGAGCAGTTTACTTCTGCATCTGCTGGCCGCTGTCGCTTTATTCTTCCTATATGGAAAGAAAACTACTGCTCAACAGGTAGTTGGTTCAACGTTTGAAACGGAGGAGACGCCTATGACTATTCTTGAAAAGATCACCCGCCGCACGGCGAGCCTGATGCTCGTCGCCGGCCTGATGGCCGGCATGGCGCCCGCCGCCTATGCCCTGACGCCCGAAGAAATCACGGCCAAGGGCAAGCTGGTGGTCGGCGTACTGACCGACTTCCCGCCTTTCGCGGGCGTCGACGAGAACCAGAACCCCGCCGGCTATGACGACGATGTCGCCGCTTTGCTGGCCGAAAAGCTGGGCGTCGAACTCGAGCTGGTTCCGGTGACCGGGCCCAATCGCATTCCCTATCTACTGACCAACCGTGTCGACGTGCTGATCGCCGCCCTCGGCATCAATGCCGAGCGCGCCAAGCAGGTCAATTTCTCCAACCCCTACTCCACGCTCGACATCATGGTGATGGCGCCCAAGGAGCGTGAAGTCAAAGGGCCGGAAGACCTGCCGAAATACACTGTCGGCGTCACGCGCGCCGGCAGCCAGGACACTTTCCTGACGCAGGTGGCTCCTGCCGGAACCAACATCATGCGCTTCGAAGACGATCCGGCTTCGCTGCAGGCGCTGATCTCGGGCCAGGTGGAAGTTACCGGCGCCAGCTCGATCCACCTTGCCATGCTGCAGCGCGACCACCCCGAGCTCAATATCGAGCGCAAGTTCCTGCTGCACAGCCAGGGCAATGGCATCGGCATCCGCATGGAGGATACCGAGCTGCTCGACTATGTGAACGCCTTCATCGCCGAGATCGTCGCCAACGGCCAACTCAGCGAGATCAACCAGACGTGGTTCGGCTCGCCGTTGGAAGAACTGCCCCCGATGCCGACGTTCTGATCGATTCGACCAATCCCGCACGGCCGGGCGACCGGCCGTGCAATCTCCAAGGACTATCCGCAATGACCGCGACAGACCCCATCATCAAAGTTACCGGCGTCGACAAATGGTATGGCGGCTCCTTCCAGGTGCTCAAGAATGTCAGCCTGGAAATCGGGCGCGGCGAAAAGGTGGTGATCTGCGGCCCGTCGGGCTCCGGCAAGTCGACGCTGGTCCGCTGCCTCAACCAGCTCGAGGAGCATCAGAAGGGGACGATCGTCATCGATGGCGTGAAGGTCAGCCGCAGCATGCGCAACGTGGCCGATGTGCGCCGCGAGGTGGGCATGGTTTTCCAGAGCTTCAACCTGTTTCCACACCTGACGGCGCTGCAGAACTGTTCGCTCGCGCCCATGCGCGTACGTGGCATGAAGCCTGCCGAGGCCAGCGAACTGGCCATGACCTATCTCGAGCGCGTGCATATCGCCGACCAGGCGCACAAGCTGCCGGCCCAGCTTTCGGGCGGCCAGCAGCAGCGTGTCGCCATTGCCCGCGCCCTCTGCATGAATCCCAAGGTCATGCTGTTCGACGAACCCACCTCGGCGCTGGACCCTGAAATGGTCAAGGAGGTGCTCGACGTGATCGTCGATCTCGCCCGGACCGGCATGACCATGGTGGTCGTGACCCATGAAATGGGCTTTGCCCGCAGCGTCGCCGACCGCGTCATCTTCATGGACCGCGGCGAGATCGCCGAAGTTGCACCGCCGGACGAGTTTTTCGGCGCGCCCAAGAACGAGCGCGCCCGCCAGTTCCTCGGCCAAATCCTGGCCTCTCATCCGCAGATACTGACAGAAGCACCGCTATGACCGACGCACCCACGATCCAAGTTCCCGGAATCTACCGCCGCCGCATCGGCGACATCGTGGTGACCGCCGTCAGCGACGGCGTCGTCCACGCCCAATATGCGATGATGCGCGAAATCGAGCCCGAGGCCGCCGAGGCGCTGCTCAAGGCGGCCTATCGGCCGGCGCCGCCCCATATCTCGGTCAATTGCTTCGTCATTCATTCGGCCGGCCGCGTGGCCATCATCGATACCGGCTGCGGCACGCAGATGACCGACCTGCAGGGCAAGCTGTTCGGCAATCTCAAGCGGGCCGGTGTCGATATCGCCGATATCGACACCGTGATGCTGACCCATATGCATCCTGATCATTCCAACGGCCTGACGGCCGATGACGGCACGGCGAATTTCCCCAATGCCGAGCTGGTGGTGTCGGAGGTCGACGTCAAGCATTGGCACGACGACAGCGCCATGAGCATTGCCGTGCCGCGCCATCAGGATCGCTTCTTCATGGGCGCCCGCTTCCAGATCACGCCCTATATGAACCGGCGCCGCGACAGCGTGGGGGAGGTTTTTCCCGGGGTGACGGCCGTCCCCCTGCCCGGCCATACGCCCGGGCACACCGGCTACATCATCCAGTCGGGCAATGAGCAGCTTTTCGTCTGGGGCGATATCTTCCACATCCCCGATGTGCAGGTGCCGCGCCCCGAGGTGCATGTCGAGCCCGACAGCGATGCGCGCCAGGCCGTGGCAACGCGCCTGCGCGCCTTCGACATGGCATCGACCGATCAATTGCTGGTGGCGGGCATGCATATGCATTTTCCCGGCTTCCTGCACATGACCGGCAACGCCCACAAGGGCTATGAAGTCCATTCCGAAATGTGGGTCCAGAGCCTCTAGGCTCGCCGAGAAAGGCTGACGAGATGGCTTTGCGCTGCGCGATACTCGACGACTACCAGAATGTTGCCCTGACCATGGCCGACTGGAGCAAATCCGGCGCCGACATCACGGTGTTCAACCAAGCGCTTGGCAGCCAGGCGCAGGTGATCGAGGCGCTGCAGGATTTCGACATTGTCTGCCTGATGCGCGAACGCACGCCGTTTCCGCGGGCGGTGATCGAGGCCCTGCCGCGGCTCAAGCTCATCTGCACCACCGGCCTGCGCAACGCCGCCATCGATGTTGCGGCGGCGCGCGAGCGTGGCGTCGTGGTCAGCGGCACGCAATCGGCGGCGCATCCCACCGCCGAACTGGTCTTTGCCCATCTGCTCGAATTCAACCGCAAGGTCGGCTACGAGAATGCCCGCATGAAGGCGGGCGTGCCATGGCAGACGACACTGGGGCATGACCTCGACGGCAAGACGCTGGGTCTTGTCGGCCTGGGACGATTGGGCAGCCGGGTGGCGACGATTGCCAAGGCGTTCAACATGAACGTCATCGCCTGGAGCCAGAACCTGACCGCCGAGAAATGCGAGGGCACCGGCGCCGCCTATGCCGGCAAGGACGAGCTCTTCGCCCGTTCGGACTATATCTCGGTGCATCTGCAGTTGAGCGAGCGCAGCCGGGGCATCATCGGCGCTGCAGACCTGGCACGCATGAAGCCGACGGCCTTCCTCGTCAACACCTCGCGCGGCCCGATCATCGATGAGGCCGCGCTAATCGCCGCATTGCGCGACGGCCGCATCGGCGGCGCCGGTCTTGATGTGTTCGATGTGGAGCCGCTGCCGCTCGACCATCCCTATCGCAGCCTGGAACGCGCTCAGATCAGCCCGCATCTGGGCTATGTCACCGAGGACAATTACCGCCTGAGCTACGGCCAGATCGCCGACAATATCGCCGCCTTCATTTCCGGCGCGCCCTTGCGGACCATCGATTCATGACGCTTGCAGCGCCAGGACCATTCTGAAGACAACCGTGCCCTCCCACCACATGGGAAATTGGTGCCCCACTTGTTGTTGTAGAGGTTGAAACGGAGGCCCCTGGTAAAATCGGGCACTTCGGCTGAAAGGGCATGAAGGGTGCCGACGCCGGCGCCACCAGGGCGCTGTCGAGCGGCGTGGCGGTGAGCATGCCGGTTCCGACGGGCGCGCGCACCGCCGCGACGGCCTGGAGCTGGCCACCGCCGCCGCGGACGATATTCCGCCCATCGTTCCATAGCCCCAGCTTGAACAGGGACCACGGCCCCGTACCTTGAGGCGTATCGAGGCACTGCTCGGCCCATGATTGTTCGGTATAGGCAAAGCGATAGTCGCTGCGTCGTGCTGCCTCGAAGTCGGGGCGGGTCCAAGCCGTTTCGTCGCGTAGATAAGTCTTGATATCGACGCCCCAGGTATGTTCGGCCACCTGCGTCAGCCCGCGGCCGAAGGCGAGGCGCTCGGGGGTGATGGTGTCGAAACCATCACAGAGCCGTTGCAGAGCGCGGAACCGGGCCAGCTTCTCCGGATCGCTGGCGGTGCCATGGATCCAGCTATCGCCGATTTCCTGTTCCAGCACCGGAAATTGCTCCCGTCCCGCCCACATTTCGGCGCCGAAGGCATCGAGGGTCGAGGCGGTGATTTCGGCGTCGGGCCAGGCGTGGCGAATGTGCCGCAATGCTTCGACCGTCTGGCCAGCGCTTTGGGGGCCGATATTGTCGTTGGTATGGGCAAAGCTCAGGCCGATATCGGCCCCGGCAGGAAAATCGGTCGCGCCGTAAGAGGCCTGATACATCACGACCAGTTCCGAACCATCGGGCGCGCCAGCGGAAGATGGGCGGCACGTCGGGGACGGGGCGGGCGGTATTGACGCCCAGATGCAGGAACCGGATGCCGGCTGGCGCCGCAGCCGGTCCGCACCATGCCGGTGCGGCAGGAGGCCGCTGCTGGCCGTCTCCCGGTTTGACGCCGGCATCGAAGTGCTGACCCAAAACCAGCATTTCAAGATGAACTATGACACGCCCTATATCCGCAACCTGCCGACGCGGCTGGAAATCACCTCGTCCAGCGACACCGATACGGGCACCGAAAATCACGGCCCGGTCTACGAAGACCCGTTCCGCGTGGAGCTCGATGCGTTCCGCGACAGCATCGTCAACGGCACGCCGAACCGCATGACGCTAGAGGATTCCCTGGCCGACCTGCTGCTCTTCAAGGCCGTCGGCCGCCATTTCCATGCCCCGTAGTGGCTACCGCCCAAGGTTCCGGTCGTCGGGCCGGATCATGGCGAATATGTCGGTGACGCGCGCATAGTTCCGGTAGCCAAGTCGCGCCACCACGCCCGCCTGCACGATGTCGAACAGCCCGTCGACCAGGCATTCGTCGTTGATGTAGATGCCGGTAACCTGCCCGATCACGAAGCGGTTGCCGGTTGCCAGGCCATCCATGGTGCTTATCTCGGTGACGCTGACCAGCTTGCATTCGAGCGCGGCGGGGGCCGCTGCGACGCGGGGCGGCCGAACGGTGCGGCTGTCGGCGCGCTCCAGCCCGGCAAAGGCGAATTCGTCCTCGCCATGCTGCAGCCGGGCCGAACTCAGATTCATCGCTTCCGCCAGGGCCGAGGTGGCGACGTTGACCACGAACTCGCCGGTCTCGATAATGTTCCTCGCGGTGTCCTTGAGCCCCTCGGAGGCAAAGCCGACCATTGGCGGATGCCCGCACACGGCGTTGAAGAAGCTGTAGGGCGCCAGATTGACCAGCCCATCGGCGCTGACCGACGAAATCCAGCCGATGGGACGCGGGGCGACGAGCGAGGTGAAAGGATCATGGGGCAGGCCATGCCCGTCTTGTGGCTGGTAGAACATGGCTGGAACGGTCCGATCGCGTCAAAACGAGGAAGCAGCGAACTGCTTGCTGATGGCAGCATGCAGCGTGTCGGCCATATCCCGACGGGTTTCATGGGTCACGCTGGCATAGTGGGGCTGGAGCACCACATTCTCCAGCGCGAAGAAGCGCTGGTCGATCTGCGGCTCGCTGGCAAAGACGTCGAGCCCGGCCCCGGCGATGCGGCTTTCCTCCAGCGCCGCGAGCAGCGCGGGCTCATCGACGACCGATCCGCGCGCGATATTGATGAGATAGCCCTGCGGCCCGAGGGCGTCGAGCACAGTTCGATTGGCCAGCCCCGCAGTTTCCGGGCCACCCGGGCAACACAGGACCAGCACATCGACGGCTGCCGCCAACGCCGGGGCATTGGGGTAATAGGCATAGGGCAATTCGGCTTTGGCGGAGCGCGCCGTATAGGACACGTCGAGACCAAGCCCGGCCGCGCGGCGGGCCAGCGCCTTGCCGATCTTGCCCAGGCCGACAATGCCCACATGGCATGAGGACACCCGTCGCGATGGCGTCATGCGCTCGCGGCTCCAGCGGCCCGCGCGCACGAAGCGGTCGGCTTCGGCCACCCGGCGCAGGGTGGCGTAGATCAGGGCAATGCCGAAATCGGCGGTGTCTTCAGTAACGGCGTCGGGCGTGTTGCGGACCAGGATATCCCTTTCACCGGCCGCCTGAAGATCGATGAGATCGAGGCCGGTGCCATTGCAGGCGATGAGCCGCAGATCGGGCAGGCTCTCCATCAGTGCGCGGTCGGCACCCGCCATGCTGGTGGTGACCATGACGCTGTGCGGCAGGGTCTCGCCTACTTTAGGGCGCGCCTTGACGAGCGTGAAATCGGCGGCAAGACGCTGCTCGATTTCGGGCGGAATGGCCGCCACCACCAGAATCTCGGGCCTAGAGCTCACGGCTGGCTTCCTCGGGGGCATGAGCGCCACTGCGAACGCGCAGGAAGATGCCTTTCATCGAATAGGCGATCAGCAGCAGGCTGATCGCCAGCAGAACGGCGCTGATCGGGCGCTGCCAGAAGATATCGAAGGAGCCGCGGGACATCAGCAACGCCCGGCCGAAATGCTCCTCCATCATGGGGCCGAGAACGAAGCCGAGCAGGATCGGTGCCGGGGGATAGCCGAACTTGGTCATGACGAAGCCGATAAAGCCGAACACCATCACCGCGAATACGTCGAACACCTGATAGTTGATGGCGAATACGCCGATGCAGATGAAGAACAGCATGGCCGGATAGAGGAAGCGGTAGGGGATCGCCAGGATGCGGACCCACAGCCCGATCAGGGGAATATTGAGGATCAGCAGGAAGACGTTGCCGATCCAGAAGCTGGCGACCAGGCCCCAGAACATGACGGGTTGGTCGACGAGGAAACGCGGACCCGGAACGATGCCGTGGATCATCATCGCGCCCAGCAGGAAGGCCATCAGCGCGTCGCCGGGTATACCCAGGCTGAGCGTCGGGATGAAAGCGGCCTGCACCGCGGCGTTATTGGCGGATTCGGGAGCGACAATGCCCTCGATGGCGCCCTTGCCGAAGCGTGACGGATCCTTGGCGACCTTCTTCTCGAGGGCATAGGCCATGAAGGTGGCGACGGTGGCGCCGGCGCCCGGCAGCGCGCCGATTGCTGCGCCGATGCCGGTGCCGCGCAGCGTCGGCATGACCGACGCCTTGATCTCGGCCTTGCTGGGCAACATGGAGCGGAAGGAGATATCCTTGGCGACGACGGACTTGCTGACATCGCGCCCGATGCTGGAGATGATCTCGGCCACCCCGAACAGGCCCATGGCGATGGCCACGAGGCTGATGCCGTCACTCAACTGGAGAATGCCGAAGGTGAAGCGCATGGCGCCCGAGCCGGTATCGGTGCCGACGGTGCCCAGCGCCAGGCCCACCACCACCATCATCAGGCTCTTGAGGGTCGAGCCCTGCGAGATGGTGACGGCGGCTATGAGGCCCATCGCCATGATCATGAAATATTCGGCCGAGGAGAACCGCAGGGCGAATGCAGCAATGGTGGGGGTGAACAGCATCATCAGCAAAATGGCGATGGAGCCGCCGATGAACGAGGTCATCGTCACCATGAACAGCGCCACGCCCGCCTTGCCCTGCTGGGCCATCGGATAGCCGTCGAGGCAGGTCACCGCAGAGGTGACGGTACCGGGAATGTTGAGCAGGATGGAAGCCGTGGAACTGCCATATTGCGCACCATAGAAGATGCCGGCCAACATGATCAGGGCGACGGTGGGATCGAGGTAGAAGGTGATCGGCAGGCAGAGCGCCACGGCCGCCATGGCGCCGACGCCGGGCAGCACGCCGACGAAGGTACCGATGGCGACGCCGAGAAAGCAGAAGAGCAGCGCATCAAGCGACAGCGCGCGTTCAAAGCCCAGGGCGACGTTTGCAAACAGGTCCATGGATCACCACCAGAAGGGTTTGAGCGGCAGGTTGAAGCCGACGATGAAGGCAAGCCAGCCGACCAGCGCCAGGCCCGCGGCAAGGATCGCGGAGGCGACGACATTGTTGCCAGGTTCGGCAAAGCGGGCGATGAAGACCACGGCGAAGATGGCCGGGATCAGACCCGCGGTATTGACCAGCAGGGCGAAGGACAGCAGCGCCACCGCAATGACCAGGGTAATGCGCATGGGAATTTTCGGCGCGGCGGCCAGGCTGTGGCGCACCTCGAAGGCCACCCCGACCGACAGGAGCATCAGCAGCACGCCGATGCTGACCGGGAAGAAGCCCGGTCCGATGCGCGTGATCGAGCCGAGGCCGTAGTGGCTCCCCTCGATGGCCATGTAGAGGCCAAGCAGGAAAAAGATGGCGGCGGCCCCCAGTTCCCAACGATTTAGAACCGGGCGGGATTGAGACTGTTCAGTCAATTTACATGCTCCGCGTTGAGACGCAGCTTGAGTGCTGCAGCCAGGCCGCCCGCCCGCCAGACCTCGATCATCTGAGGCGCGAAGGGGCGAAATTGCAGGCTATCTTCTGTCTCGAGATTGCGCACAGTTCCCGCGGCGAGGTCCACCGACACGGTCTGGTGATCAGCGACTATTTTCGTCACGCCTGGGCACGAAACGATCGGCAGGCCGACATTGAGTGCCTTGCGTATGAAGGCGGAGTCCGTGCTGTCGACGATGACGGCGGCGATGCCGCTTTGCTTCATGGCGACACAGGCATGCGGGTGGCTGTGGTGACCGAAATTCTTGCCCGCAACAACCAGGTCGCCGGGACGGACCTCGCCGACGAATTCGGGGCGAAGCGTGCCAAAGCACATGGCCTTGAGAGCCGGAATGTCGAAGCTGCCGAGGTCTGGAACCTGCGAATACTGGATGATGCCGTCATCCGCACTGATATTGTCGCCAAATTTCCAGGCACGGCCTTGAATCGTGGTCACCACTGATCCCCCATGGTCGGGACGCCCGTAGGCGTCCCTTGGTCAGGCTTATTGGGCGTTCTTGACGCCCGAAGACTCGATCAGGCCCAATACGGTTTTCGCATCGGCGGCGACGAAGGCCTCGAAATCGGCAGTGTTCTTGTAGAACAGGTCGACGCCGGACTGCTGCAGGCGTTCCTGCACTTCCGGATTGGCCATCACTTCGCCGATGGCGGCATCGAGCTTGGCGATCACCTCGGGCGGCGTGCCTGCCGGAGCCGAAACACCATACCAGGTGCCCATCTCATAGTCGTTATAACCCAGTTCACCCATGGTCTGGACATCGGGCAACTGGCTGGCGCGAGTGGTGGCCGCAACGGCCAGCGGCACGAGATCGCCGCTCTGGATATGAGCGATCAGCGCCGGGGCGTTGAGGAACCCGGTATCGACATTGCCGGCCAGGATATCCACGGTTGCCGGCGCCACGCCCGGATAGGGGATATGCAGCATCTGGGCACCGATCTCCTCGGAGAACATGAGGCCGGTCAGGTGCGGCAGGCTGCCATTGCCGACCGAGGCGTAGGACACGGTGTCGGGAGCCTCGAGCGCGCGCTCGGCCAGTTGGTCGATCGTGGTGATGCCCGAATTCTTGGACACGACCAGCACGTTGGGAACGCTGGCGACCAGGGAGACGAAGTCGAAATCGGCGATACCGTCATAGCCGGCATCGGGATTGAGGGCGGGCGTGATCACATGCGTCGGCGAGCCGGCCAGCAGCAGCGTATAGCCATCGGCAGGCTGGGCGATAACCGAGGTTGCGGCAATGGCCGTGGCAGCTCCGGTCCGGTTTTCCACCACGACGGGCTGTCCCAGGATGCGGCTCATATATTCGCCGATCGTGCGTGCGATCAGGTCAGCGGACCCGCCGGCAGCATAGGGATTGACCAGCGTAATGGGGCGGGTCGGGTATTCCTGGGCATAGGTGGCCGAGGCTGCGCCCGCCGTCAGAGCTGCGACGACGCTCAACGCGATGAGCTTTTTCATGTTTTCCTCCCAATTAGGTTGCCGTACTTGCGACGACCATTTGACCTATAGATCAGTTTAATAGCCTTTTCAAGGACAGCCGGCGTTGGCGGGCTTTCAAACCTAAGCCGAGTCGCCGGATATCCTTGCCACCACCGCCGCGAAATTCGGCGCGACGGGACGTCCACTGGTTTCAGTTACGCCCGCCAATTGCGCGGCGAGCAGGATCGGGTTCTGGCGCGACGCCCAATAAAGTGGCCCGCCCTCGTGGCGCGGAAAGCCGAAGCCGTTGCCTAGAGCCACGTCGATATCTTCGGGCTGGGCACACACACCTTCATGCACCACCCAGGCCGCCTCATTGCTCATCGCCGTCAGCAGGGAGGTGACGATCTCCTCGTCGGCGAAGCTGCGGCGCGGCCTGCCCTGGCGGCGAGAGGCGTCTTCGATAAGGCTGGCAACCTCGGGGCTCGGCACCGGCTTGCCATCGGCATAGTTGTACCAGCCCTTGCCGGCATTGCGGCCGAAACGACCGCGTTCGCACAACTGGTCGGCAATATCGACATAGCGCTCCGCGCTATCACGGCTGGCCGCCAGGCGCTTGCGCATGGCCCAGGCAATATCCAGACCGGCCAGGTCGAACACCGCGAACGGGCCCATGGCCATGCCGAAATTCTGCATCGCCCGATCGATCTGTTCAGGCAGGCAACCGTCCTCGATGAGATATTCGCACTGCCGGCGATAGGCTGCGAAGATGCGATTGCCGACGAAGCCTTCGCCCACGGCCGTCAGAATCGGCAACTTGCCCAATTGGCGCGCCAGTCCCAGCATGGTGGCGACGACCGCTTCGCTGGTCTGGCCAGCGCGAACGATCTCCACCAGCTTGAGCACGGCAGCGGGATTGAAGAAGTGCATGCCGACCACGCGCTCGCGGCCAGGTATGACTGCGGCAATCGCATCAATATCGAGATAGGAGGTATTGGTCGCCAGGATCGCCTTGGGCCCGACGATGCCGGCAAGAGCCGCCAGCAGCGATTGCTTGGCCGCCAGGTCTTCGGGAATGGCCTCGACCACCAGCTGGCAATCCGCCAATTGTTCGAGCGGCACGATGCCGATGCGATCGAGCAGTTCACTCGCCGAGGCCAGTTCGCCACGCCGGACGAGGCGCCCGGCCCCTTCGGCGATATGCGCCATGGCACGCGCCACGGTCTGGGGATCGGCCTCGACCAGGCGGACTGCCAGGCCGGCGCGGGCAAAGACCAGCGCGATATCGCTGCCCATGCGCCCTGCCCCGACCACACCAACGCGGGTAATCTCGGACGGCGCGACACCGCGGGCCGGCCGGCCGGCCCGGCGCTCGGCCTGGAACAGATAGCGCAAGGCCTTCGACTGCGGCGAGACCCGCAGGCGCAGCGAGTCGGCACGCTCGCGCTGCAGCGCTTCGACAGGCGGCAAATCCAGACCACGCAGAACGGCTTCGGCAGCGGCGGGAGGCGCATCGGCCCCGCGCGATTTCGCTTTGAAAGCCGTGGCTGCCTGCTGCAGCGCCACGGGGTCGAAATCCGGGACCGGGAGGTCGATACAACGCCGCTTGCGTGGATGGGTCTCTATCCAGCGGCGCGCTGCGATGATCAGATCGCCTTCCGCCACCTGATCGACAAGGCCGATGGCGAGAGCCTGCGCGACGTCGAGCCGCCGACCCGTCGTCACCAGGTCCAGTGCCGCTGGCGGCCCGACCAGCCGGGGCAGCCGCACCGTTCCGCCCGCGCCCGGGATGAGGCCGAGCGTCACTTCGGGCAGGCCCAGGACGGCATCGCCGGCAGCGATGCGCCAGTCGCAGCCGAGCGCCAGTTCGCAACCACCCCCCAGGGCCGCGCCGCGGATCGCCGCCGCTACTGGAAACGGCAATTGTTCGATCAGCGCGATGACATCGGGCAGGTGCGGCGCGACAGGTGGAGCGTCGAACTCGCGGATATCGGAGCCGGCGACGAAATTTGCGCCCACCCCGACCAATATGGCGCCATCCAGTTCGCGGCCGCGCAGGTCGAGCAGTGCGTCCTGCAGCGCTGCCCGCATCGCCGATGAACCGATATTGAGCGGCGCAAAGTCGATCAAGACGACGGCAATCCGCTCTGCCCCGCCTGACGCTTCGATCGTGACGATGCCAGCCTCCGGCTTTCTGGACATATTCTCTCTTTTAGACAAAAGTGCACGTTATTGAGCTTTTAAGCTGGGGCAGGCGGATATCGGTTGTCAATTCAAAAATGTTCATTTAGCTAGCTTTATAGCTTTTATGGCCAGAATGATATTTGACGAGGAGATTTGCGATGTCCCTGATCGTGGAGCGCGACGGCAAGATTGCCAAGGTGATCATCGACCGGGCGCCGGCAAACGCCCTGACCATGGAGCTCTATGGCGAGATTGCCGATCGCTTCGACGCGCTGTCCGCGGATGCCGATATCAGCTGCATCATTCTCACCGCCACCGGGACCCGGGCATTCTGCGCGGGGCTCGATCTCAAGGAATTCGTCACTGCCACAGTCGAGCAAGATCCGCATCGGGCCAGGATCGTGCGCCGGACCTTTGCATCGGTGCGCCATGCCGCCGTGCCTGTCATCGCCGCCGTCAACGGCCCGGCACTGGGCGCAGGCTGCGTGCTGGCCTCGGTCTGCGATATCCGCCTCGCCTCGCCCAATGCCACATTCGGCCTGCCCGAGGTCAATGTCGGGCGCTGTGGCGGCACAGCCCATATGGGGCGGCACCTCCCGCAGGGAATTTTGCGGCAGATGGTGTTTACCGCCAAGCCGATTTCCGCCGAGGAGGCGCATCGCTTCGGCTTCGTCAACGCCATCCATTCCGCCGAAACGCTGCTGGCGGCGGCCGAAGAGATGGCGCAGCTGATCGCCAGCAAGGCGCCGCTGGGGCTGCGGCTGGGCAAGGAGTCGATGAACCGGGCCGAATTCATGCCCGTGGATGACGGCTATGAGCTCGAACAGACCTACAGCACTCGCCTGATGGCCACGGCGGATGCTAGAGAAGCGGCGCGAGCCGTTGTCGAGAAAAGATCGCCGGTGTTTGTCGGGCGCTAACGCCAGTGCAGCATCGCTCACAATCGCAGGCCTGTCTGTCGGCCGGCGCGGGAGTATATATCTGAATTGAGCAGGTCGATCGCGAAGGGGCATCAATGAGCGGAGTGGATCTTAATCGGAGCAGCGTCTCGCGTTACATCCAACTGGCCACGCTATTCCGCCAGCGCATCGATTCCGGGCAATGGAAGGTCGGCGCGCAGATTCCGACAGTGGAAGAACTGTCGTCCGAATACGGCGTGGCCCGTGCCACTATCCGGCAGTCGCTCGACCAATTGGAGCGCGATGGCCTGATCGAGCGGTTCCGCGCCAAGGGCACGTTTGTACGGGGCCGTTCGCAGCCCGAATTGTGGTGCACGGTCGGCACCGACTGGTCGGGCCTGCTGCAGCCCACGGTCGACGCCCGCATCGAGGTACTGACCGACGAAGCCAATGTCGAATTGTCCGACGTGCCCTACCTGATCGGCAATCTCGCCCCCGCCTATCGCCGGCTGCAGCGCCGCCATTGGCGGGACGACACGGCATTCCTGTTGACCGAAGTGTGCATAGACGAACGGCTGCGGCAGTACATCACGGCGGAAGATGTCGTCACCAAGACCGCCCTGCGGCTGGTGCACGACATTCCCAACCTCCAGGTTGCCGACGCCCAGCAGACCCTGATCATCAGCACCGCCGATGTCGAAACCGCCTCGGCGCTCGACATGCCGCTCAACGCGCCGGTCGCCCATGTCTATCGCCGGGTCGTCGATGTGGACGGGTTTGCCGTGCTGATTGCCAAGGGCATCTACCAGGGCCATCTGGTGCGGTTCGATATCAAGCTACGCTGAGCCGGCAAGCACCTTGCGCGGATCGACCACCTGCCCCGCCACGGCTGCTGCCGCCACGACGTAGGGGCTGGACAGGTAGGACCGTGACTCACGGCTGCCATTGCGGCCGTGATAGTTCATCTGGTGGGTAGAAAGCTGCACTTCGCCGGGATTGAGGAAGCCCTCATAGCCCCAGCATGTGGTGCAGCCGGGGGCCAGCACGGTAGCGCCCGCCTGCATGAAGATTTCAAACAGTCCCTCACTGGCGGCCTTGGCATAGACCTCGCGGCTGCCGGGCGTGATGTAGAACGTCACATGCGGCGCGATGGTCCGGCCCTTAAGCACTTCGGCCGCGGCGCGCATGTCGTCCAGCCGCGAATTGGCGCAGGAACCGATGGCCGCCTGGTCGATGCGCAAGCCGGCGAAATCGCTGACAGGAGCGGCATTGTGCAGTTCGGGCGGCGGCGAAATCATCGGCTCGACCAGCCCGAGGTCATAGTCCCGCTCATAGTCGAAATGGGCGCCAGCATCGCTGGCAATGGCCTCCACCAGCGTATCGGGTGCGCGCTCGCGTGCATAGGCGAGCGCCAGTTCATCCACTGGCATCAGGGCGCTGTCGGCACCGGCATGATAGGAGCATGCCAGGATGGACTGGCGCTCGTCCAGGCTGATACCGGCAATGGCCGGGCCGGCATATTCGATGCAGGACTGGCTCAATAGATCGGTCTGGGCAAAGTCGCGGATGATGACCTGCACCAGGTCGCGCGTCATGACGCCCCTGGCGAAGGCGCCACGCAGGTTGAAGCGCACCGAGCGAGGCACCATCATCCAGTTCTCGTCGGTCAGCTGGGAGACGACGACTTCCGAGGACATGGCGATGTTGAGCGCGCCGACCACCCCGATGGTGGCAATATTGGGCTCGTCGGAGAAGACCAGGTCGCCCGGCTTGGCAAAGCCGCGCTCGGTCATCACCAGATGGCGCAGGCCCGAACCGGCGCCAAAGAACCTGGCGCCGCTCTCGCGCGCGAAATCCTGCATCTCGCGATGAGCCTGGTAGTAGGGCGTGCCCATGCCGGCCGAGGTGGTGTGGTCCACTACCATCACCACCTTGTCGGGACGCTTGAGCGTCTTGCTGCCCGCCTGCTCCATGATGCGCTTGCGCGGGCCCCAGGAGATTTCCTGACATACGGTATAGGCGGGCGACACCGTCACATATTCGCCGGGTACCACGCTGTCGCGACCGGCGGCGCGGGCGACGATCTTTTCGGCCATGGTGAGTTGCATCTGTCCTCCGGCCAGGTTGCCCTGGATCGTTATTGGCCGGTGGTCCGGCGTTGTGCGAGCTGTTCGAGAATGGCGGCACGCTTCTGCGCGGCGCCGTCATCGAGATTGCGATAGAGACTGTTGCCCCTGGCATCGATGGCCACCGTCAGCGGGCCCAGGGCCTCCACTTCGAGTTCGACCAGCCGATAGTGGGAGATGAAATCATCCCAGGCGACGTGCCGGATCTTGCGAATGGCGGCAGAAAGGATCGGCGCGCCGCCGCCGAGAAACGACAGGTAGACCCCGCCGACATCCCTCAGCGCCCTGGCGCATTCGTCGTCCAGCCCGCCCTTGCCGCCGACGCAGCGCAGGTTGAAATGCCGGATGATCTCGGGCATCAGCGCGTTGAAGCGCGTGCTGGTCGTGGGGTTCATATAGAGAATTTCGAAGCCGTTTTCCGTCTCCCGGCTATAGCTGCCGAGATGGAAGAACGCGGTGTCATTGAGCGCGATCGGCGTCGGCGTGCTACTGCGAATATGCTCGATGATGCGGTGATGGGTTGGAATACCGGCCGTGACCACGATGGGTCCGGTCAGCGTCACCATCTCGCCCAGTTCGAGGCTGGCCACATCTTCGCGCGAGGCTGGCAGGGTAATCGTGCGCACCGGCCTACTCCAGGCGCTCGATGCGCCCATCGCTGTGGATGCGGGCGCGCGAGCGGCGGTTGATCCAGCAGTTGAAAGCGACGGCGACAGGGGTAAAGCCGTGCCCGGCGGCGTAGTTCACATGAACGCCGAGCACCGTCGTATCGCCGCCTGTTCCCATCGGGCCGTAGCCGAGGGCATTGACCGCCTCGTAGAGCCGCGCCTCCATGTCGGCGACCAGCTTTTCGGGATGCGGCGTGCCGATCTCGCGCAAAGTCGCCTCCTTGGCCATCTTGGCGCAATAGTCGAACGTGCCGCCAATGCCGACGCCCATCACCACGGGCGGGCAATGCTGCGAACCGGCCTTGATGGCGACGTCGAGGATATAGGTTTCGATCGTCTCCAGCGTAGGGAAGGTGAACAGCTCCATCGCCGCCCAGCGCCCGGAGCCGAGCGCCTTGGGCGAACAGATGATCTCGATGTAATCGGCATCCTCGATCAGATCATAGGTAATGATGGGCATGTCCTTGCCCTGATAGCCACGCTCCAATGTGAGCGGATTGGTGACATGCTTGAGCAAAGGCGGATCGATGGTCTCGACCAGATGGGCGAAACCGGCCTGGATGGCGGATTTGATATTGGCATTCCAGTCGGCCTTGGTGCCGATCTTGACGAAGTAGACTGGAACCCCGGAATCCGAGCAGACATAGCGGTCGGCGGTTTCGGCTGCATTGGCGCTTGCCAGCATCATGTTGAGCGTCTTGCGCGCCGTCTCGTTGGTTTCGCTCTCGCGCGCCCGCGCCAGCGCCGCCTTGGTGTCGTCGGGAACACGCCGCAGCGCCCAGGAATAGAGATCCTTGGTTGCCTCGAAGATGTGTTCGTCACGAATGGTCATGGCCGGTACTCGCTGGCGGGGAGATCGGTCAATGCCGCGCCGAGCGGTCGGATGCCGGGCCCCTCCCCCTCCGGGATTGGAACAAGATGCGTGTTCACCATCAGGGCGACCATGGAATAATAGCCCACGAGGCCCGTCAGTTCGACCACGCCGCGATCACCCCAGCGCCGGCGGATAGCGGCGTAAACCTCGTCCGACACCTGCCCATGCAGCAGCAGCAGGCGCGAGAACTCGTATACTTCGTGTTCCTCGATATCGGTGAAGGGCACCGTCACCGCATTCTCCAGCGCCGCAATGACGATTTCGGACAGGCCGGCCGCGCTGGCGATCCGACTGTGGATCGCCCATTCGACATCACTGTTCCAGCGCCGGCCGCACACAATAATGGCCAGTTCCGAGAGGCGTTCGGGCAGCACGGTGCGGTAGCGCAGCAACTCGCCGAACTTTTGCCATTTGTCGGCCAGTTCCGGGCTGTGGATCACGGCACGCAGCGGCCCGACCATGCGCCCGCGCGGACCGTTGACCACCGCGTCATGGATCACGCGCTGCTCGGGGGACATGTCCTGCGCCGATGGCAGGGTGACCCTGTCATTGGCCGAGACGGAAAAACCGTAATCCTGACTCATCACTAGACCTTTTCGCTCTCGATCTCTGCCAGGATTTCCGCGGTGTGCTCCCCGAGCCGCGGCGGCACCCGTGTAAAGCTCAGGCTCTGATTGGCAAACTTCATCGGGCTGACGATCTGCGGCACCGTCCGGCCCTGCGCATCGCTCAGCCGCATCAGCATGCCGCGATGGATCACCTGCTCCTCGTTGAACACGCGCTCTATGTCATTGATCGGGCCACAGGGAATGGCGTGTTCCTCGAACCGCCTGAGCCAGTCGTCGAGGCTGTTTTCCAGCAGCTTTTTCGAGATCAGCGGGTGCAGGGTATCGAGGTTGAGCACGCGCGCCGAATTGGTGGCGTAGCGCTCGTCTGTCGCCAGTTCGGGCTGCCCCAGCGCCTCGGCAAAACGGCGGAACTGCTCGTCATTGCCGACGGCCAGCACGATGTGCCCGTCGGCGACGGGGAACACATCCTGCGGCTGGATATTGGGATGGCGGTTGCCGCGCCGCACCGGCTTGTCGCCGGACACCAGATAGTTCATGGCCTGGTTGGCGAGCATGGCCACCGACACGTCGAGCATGCCCACATCGATATGCTCACCCTTGCCGCTGCCGGCGCGGCCGACCAACGCGCCAAGCACGGCGATGGAGGCATACATTCCCGTCATGATATCGACGATCGGCACCCCGACCTTCTGCGGCCCGCCGCCCCGATCGTTGCTTTCGCCGGTCACGCTCATCAGGCCGCTCATGGCCTGAATCATGAAATCATAGGCAATCTGCGACTTGCGCGGTCCCGTCAGGCCGAAGCCGGTGATGGAGCAGTAGATCAGCGCCGGATTGAGCGCCGACAGCTCCTGATAGCCGAGGCCATAGCGCTCCAGCGTGCCGACCTTGAAATTTTCCAGCAGTACGTCGGAGCGGCCCGCCAGGGTCTTGATGATGGCAATATCGGCGGGATCGTTGAAATCGAGCTCGATCGAGCGCTTGCCCCGATTGGCCGACAGGTAATAGCCGGACTCGCGGGAGTCCGCGCCCGCCTCGTCCTTGAGATAGGGCGGGCCCCAGCCGCGGGTGTCGTCGCCGACGCCCTTGCGCTCAACCTTGATCACGTCAGCCCCGAGGTCGGCCAGCACCTGCCCGGCCCAGGGGCCGGCCAGCACGCGGCTGAGGTCGAGAACACGAATTCCAGAAAGTGGTCCAGCCATTACCTGATCTGCAAAAAGTCCAAGAGAGAATGCGTGTCCTCGCCGGTGGGTGGAGCATCGTCCACCACCGCCGTCGCCTTGACGGAGTCACGCTGCGAATAGGCGTCGTACCATCCGGCCAGCGCCGGATAGGCCGCCTGCCAGTTGCTGCCCGCATAGCGGAAGTCGAGCTGACCGATGGCACAGAGAACGCTGATCTGGCCCAGCCCGAACGGCGTCGCGACCCATTGCTCCGCCTCCGCTTCCAAGCGTCCGAAACTGGCAAACAGCTTGCGCCGGAACCCTTCGAGAATGGTCGCATCGGGCTGCGCACGCAGATATTCCGTACGCATCAGCAGCAGGATGTCGGTCACGCCATCGCCAAGCGCCTGCCAGCGCAGATGGGTCAGCCGCGCCTCGCCATCGTCCGGCAGCAGCCTCTGGCCGGCATGCCTCGTATCGAGATATTCGCAGATGACACGGGAATCGAAGAGGCACCGCCCGTCATCGAGAACCAGCGCCGGAATCTTGCCGAGCGGATTGTCATCGAGGATATCGGGCCCCGGCGGGGTGCCGACAGCCACTACCGTTCGAACGCGCTCCACGCGGTCGAGCTGACCGGTTTCGTGCAGCACGATCATCACCTTGCGGACAAAAGGGGATCGCGGTGACCAATGCAGTTTCATTCACCTCTCCCGATGCGTAGTCAGCAACAGGGGTACCGCGGCGCCCTATAAAAGTCAATTACATGGTTTTTAGACTTTATGGGTGGCGAAGAACGAATCCATGGCAGCATTGAAGCGGCCGGGCTGCTCGACATTGGGGATATGCCCTGCCCCCTCGATGATGTTGAACCGCGCGTTGGGGATGGTTTGGGCCATGACCTGCATGGTCTGCGGCATGGCGCCGTCATTGCTGCCGGCCAGCAATTGCACGGGGATGGTGAGCCCCGCCGCCGCGGCAGCGAAATCATAGTCCTGCAACGCCGCGGCGCAGGCGCAATAGCCCTCGACCTGCATCTGTCGCGCCGAAGCCAGCATCGACTCCGCGCCGCCGGCTGCGATGAAATCGGCGGCAAACCAGCGCTGGATGGTATCGCCGGCAACCCAGGGCATGCCGTTCGCCCTGGCCGCGTCGATACGACCCTGCCAGGTCTGGCGACCGGCCGGCTGGGTTGCCATCTGCCCGTCCGACAGAATCATGTGCGACACGCGGCCGGGATGCTGCCTGGTCAGATTGAGCCCGGTGGGAACGCCCATGGAGAGGCCGACATAGATGCAGGTTTCGATCTCGAAATGATCGAGCAGCCGCAGGGCATCGCCTGAAAGCATGTCGAAATCGACCGTCTCGCTCACGCCCGACCGCCCATGTCCGCGCTGGTCGTAGCGCAGCATATTGAACCGCCCGGCAAAGTGGGCGACCTGCGCGTCCCAGATGCGATGATCCGTCATCAGCGAGTTGGAAAATACCATCCAGGGGGCTTGCCCACCCGCCTCGGCGACTGAAACAAAGATCGGACAATCGTCCGAACGGATCGTCAATTCCAACACAGCAAGCTCCATTCAACCGTAGAACTAGCCTATTGAATTTTTAGGCAGCGTTCAAGGCGACATGAAGGGTGGGCTTCAGCCAGCCGCCAGGGCAGCGATGACCCGGTCGGCCATGTTGTCACAGCGGGCCCCGTCGAAGGGAAAGACCTCGGCGAATCCGCCAGCGATTTGCCTTTCCAGGGCGGCCCGCAGCAATTGCCGGGCGCGATGCAGACGTGTCTTGACGGTTTCGGCCTTGATATCGAGCTGGCTGCCGGCCTCGGCTGCCGAGAGGCCCTCTATGTCGCGCAGGATGAAGACAAGCCGGAAGGCCTCCGGCAATTCATCGATGGCGTGTTCAAGCAATTTTCGCATTTCGGTTCGGTCAGCCTCGCTATCGGCCGGAAGGGGCACAAGGGAGATCGGGAACAGGGCGGCGAGGCCCGTATCGGCCTCGGTCGCGGCGTCCAATGCCGTCAGTTCGGTGGTGATCCGGCGCTTGCGCATCCGCCCCAGCGCATCGTTGAGGGCGATGCGGGTGAGCCAGGTGGAGAACTGCGATTCTCCGCGAAAGGTGGCGAGATGGGTGAAGGCCTTCACATAGGTCGCCTGCACCACATCCTCGGCCTCAGCATCATTGCGCAGCACACCGCGCGCCACGCGAAACAGCCGCTGGTTATTGGCCTTGATCAGCCGGCGGATAGCGGGTTCGCTGCCCTGCCGCGCCTGCTCGACGAGGGCCTGTTCACTATCCGTGGCTGTGCCGGTCACTATCATGTCGATGCCGATCGTTCGCTTTTCCGACCATTGGACGACAAGGGGCGCGAAAGGTTCCCCCACGTCTGCGCTCACGCCGAAACGTCGTGCTCTTCTGTTTGAAGGAAAAGCCGCAGCCGGGCCAGCCGGTTGCGCAGGCTTGGCCGCGTGATGCGTGGCACCAGGGCGCCAAGGCCCTGCAGCAGCAAAGCGCGAGGCGGCAGCTTGGCGGAGACGATGGGATGCGATGTGGCAACGCCCTCGCCGGCCGCCAATTGCCGTACCTGCAATGACCAACTGGCGAGCGCCGCCGCATTTGCCGCGAAGGGCGGCTGGCTCGCGGCATCAGGATTGACGCCCTGCGCCAAAGCGGAGCGCAGTGCCGCCTGCATCTGTGCGTCGAGCAGCCAGAGATCGTCGGCCAAATCCGCCTCGCCCATATAGGCGCCGCTCATCTCACCGGCGTAGCAGACGGACGAGCTGACCTCCACATCGTCATAGTCGGTCTCCGCAGGATCGGTCGTCAGCAGCGCCTCGGCCTCGGCGACGATATTTTGCAGCCGCGCCACGGCGCTGCCGATGTCGCGGATGCGGCCAATGCCGGTGCCGGCATAAAGGGCCATGGATTCGAAGTCCCCGGTCATCGAGCGCAAAGGCGAGTCCGTGCTGAACAGGTAGATCGGGCGCCCCTCCTCGTCGCCGATGACCACGCGACCGGGCGCATGCGGATCGCCGCTGGCCCCGCTGGTAACGGCGCTCTTGAGCACGCGGACCGGTGCATTGGGCGGCCAGTTAATGTGGAAGCTGCTGGTCAGCACCGTGTCGCCGGCATCGGCCGCCAGCAGCCGCTGCTTGTGGTAGGCGTGGGCGAAAGATTCTTCGGTGGCCATCAGGGCGGTGCCCAGCACGATGCCGGCGGCGCCGAGCGCCATGGCCGTCACGAGATCGCCGCCGGTCGCCAGGCCGCCCGCCGCCAGGACGGGGATAGTGACCGCGGCGGTTACATCAGGCAGCAGATCGCGAAGCGGCCGCACGCCGCGCACATGGCCACCCGCCTCGCGCCCCTGCGCGATGACGATCTCCACGCCGGCGCGCGCGGCCTCGATGGCCTCGTCGACCGATCCCACCTGATGGACTACCGTGATCCCGGCGTCGCGCAGGCGCCGGGTCACCTGTTCGTCGAGATCCCAGAAGGTGCCGACGACGGGAACAGCCAGTTCGATGCAGGTCGCCACCTGCCGCTCCAGCAAGGCCGGGTCGGTGGCGGCGGGAATGATGTTCACGCCGAAATGCCGATGCCCCGACTGGCGCAGGCGCTCGACTTCCCGTTGGATCAATTCGGGCGGTTCACGCACCATGCCGAGGAAGCCGAAGCCTCCGGCTGCGGTAACGGCAGATACGAGTTCGGCGCGGGCGACCCCACCCATCCCCGCCAGAACGAGGGGAATCCTGCTGCCCAGCAGGTCGCAGACAGGGCTGTGGAGCAAAGTCATTTCAGGCCTTTCGCGGCGATTGCAGAAAATCGAGCAGCACCAGCGCGTGATTGTGCTGCTGGTCATGGGCGGCATAAAGCAGGGTGACCTTGCCATCCATTGCGCGCAACTGGTCGACCACTTCGGCATTGGCGGCGAGTTCTGCGCGGTAGCGCTGGACAAACTCGGCCCAATTGGCAGGGTCGTGCCCGAACCATTTTCGCAGAGCCGGACTGGGCGCCACCGCCTTGAGCCATTGGTCGATCCGGGCCTCGGCTTTGGTCATGCCACGCGGCCACAGCCGATCGATCAGCACGCGCGTTCCATCACCGGGCGCGCGCGGCTCGTAGATGCGCTTGATGGAAAAATGCACACTGGGCTCAGCCATTGCAGTGGAGACTGTTGAACGCGTTCATCTCGAACTCCTCCCACGGGCGATCCACACCGCAACGCTAGCGCCGAAGGATAGATCAGTCCAACGGGTATTATGTCGCGTCCGGTGACGAAGCGGGCCGCCTAACATGTTAGCGATAGCGTGGCGGCGCGATTTCCAGTATTGGCGCTGCAACGGAATCGTCGAGTGCCCGCCATGTCCCTGCCCCGCTCCATTGCCGTCATCGATATCGGCAAGACCAATGCCAAGGTGGTGTTGATCGACGCAACGACGCGCCAGCAGGTCGGGGCGCGCAGCACACCCAATGTCGTGCGGCGCGACGGGCTTTATCCGCATGCCGATGTGGAGATGCTGTGGGGCTTCATCCTCGATAGCCTGGGGGCGCTGCAGGCCGAGCACGGCGTGGACGGGATTTCCATCACCACGCATGGCGCGACGGCTGCCTTGATAGCGGATGGCGGCCTCGCCATGCCGGTGCTGGACTATGAACATAGTGGGGCCGAAGAGACGGCCGCAGCCTATGCCGCCGCGCGGCCGGATTTTGCCGAAAGCCTGTCGCCGCGCCTGCCCAATGGGCTCAATCTGGGGGCGCAGTTATTCTGGCAATCGCGCGCGCATGCGGCGGCTTTTGCGATGACAACGGCGATCCTGACCTATCCGCAATATTGGGCATGGCGACTGACCGGCGTGATGGCGAGTGAGGTGACGTCGCTGGGGTGCCATACCGATTTGTGGGCGCCGGGACGGGGTGCGTTTTCCAGCATGGTCGGAGCGCAGGGCTGGACGGGGCTGTTCCCGGCGATCAAACCGGCGGCCTCGGTGCTGGGGTCCATCTTGCCCGAAGTGGCCGCTGCGACCGGGCTGGCGGCCGATACGCCGGTCGCCTGCGGCATCCACGATTCCAACGCCTCGCTGCTGCCGCATCTGGGCACGCATGAGGCGCCCTTCACCATCCTTTCGACCGGCACCTGGGCTATCGCCATGACGGTTGGCGGCGACACCGGGCGGCTCGATCCGGCGCGGGATAGCCTCGCCAATGTCGACGCCTTCGGGCGGGCGGTGCCGACGGCGCGGTTCATGGGCGGGCGGGAATTCGATCAGCTGGTGCCCGAGATCGTCGAGCCGGATAGCAGTGATCTTGCACGGGTCATCGCGCAGGATATTCGCGTGCAACCGGGGTTCATGCCTGGAGTTGGACCGTTCCCTGCCGGCAGGGGCGGCTGGACGCGGGAGCCGGAGACGGCGGCCGAGCGGACGGCGGCAGCCTCGCTCTACCTGGCGCTCATGACGCGAGCCTGCCTTGACCTCTGCGGACTGGGACGCGAGATCGTCATCGAAGGACCATTGGCGCGCAATGCCCTGTTCGGACAGGCGCTGGCGCGGCTGGCGGGCGTCCCCGTGAGTGCGTCGGGGGATGCGACCGGAACGAGCCTGGGCGCCAGCATGCTGTTTGGCGCGGGCGAGCAGCGGAACGCGCCGGGCAGGCCAATCGAGCCGCTCGAGTTGCCGGGATTCGACGCCTATGCGCAACGCTGGCGAGACGCCATCACCCAGGAAACGCTAGCGTTCACCCACCTCGACGGCTGATTCCGCTTTGGCCAACGCCCGCTCGCGCAGCCAGATGAAGAGGCCGCTCGACACAATGATGCAGACGCCCAGAATGAACCACTGATCTGGCGGCTGCTGGAAAATGAGCCAGCTGGCCAGCGACAGATAAACAAGGCTGAGATAGCTGAACGGCGCCAGGATCGCGGGGGAAGCGAAGCGGTGCGCTACCGAGTTGAGGTAGTGCCCGCCCAGGCCGGCGGCACCCATGATGAAAAAGGCCAGCCAGGATATGGGTTGGCTGGGCCAAGCCCAGTCGGTGAACGCTATGGGCAGGAGCAGAATGACGGGTGTGGCGCCGGCATAGAACTGCTGCGTCTGCGCGGTATCCACGCCGGCAAGCTTACGCGTCATGATCGAGAACAGCGCAAGAAAGAAAGCGCAGCCAAGGCTGAGTAGCGCGGCCGGCTGGAATGCCTCGGTGCCGGGCCGCACAATAACCAGAATACCCAGGAAACCAACGCCGATGGCCATCCAGCGGCGCCAGCCCACCTTGTCGCCAAGCAGGGGCCCAGACATGGCGCAAATCATCAATGGCGAGGTGAACTGTATGGCGCTGGTGACGGTCAGCGGCAAATAGCGCATGGCCAGAAAATTGAGGCCCGTCGTAGCCAGCAGGCACATGCCGCGCAGGACTTCGAGCTTCCAGTTGTTGCTGACGAACAGGCGCGACCCGCTGACCGGCAGGAACAGTAACAGAAGCAGGATCAGGTGCATGCCATAGCGCACGGACACGATTTCCGACGTGGGGAGCCCCTCCACCGACAGCCATTTGGCTGAAACGTCGAGGACGAGCAGCACGAGTTGGGACGCCAGCACCAGCATAATGCCAAGGTTGGCCCGGCTTTCCACGGGTAGGACAGCGTGAGCCATTGGCTAGATCCAGGTCAATATGACGGCACGACGCGAGGCAAGACTGGTCATCGGATATCCGGGGAAGGCGGCATTGCTGGTGACGCCAGCGCGGACGCGGGCCATCAGCGATGGAAGATCGAGGGCACGGAGTCAATGACAACTTGTATGGAAGTTGCAAGAGTCGCTTGCACAGTTGCGTCCCAGGCTTGACCCAAGGACCATTCTCCGCTTGTGCCGTGTTGGGAGTGGCCCTCGGGGCAAGCCCTAGGACGCAACTGTGCATTTAGAGTCGGACTCCTGCCCTAGAATGTCTCGCTGAGATTGCGGACCTTGAGCGACTGGACCAGTTCCGACGGTGAGGGCTTGGCGCCGTGGCGGGGGGTGAAGGTCAGTGCGGTGGGACGGCCCGGCAGCAGGGTCACGGCATTGTCCGAAAAATAGCCCGGCACATCGACCGTCGCGGTGACGAACAAAGCCGGCCTGTCGCTGGCAAGGCTCAGCACGAGCTGGCCATCGACATCGGACCAGGCGGCCCGCACTTTGGGATCGACCAGTTCATAGGCCTTGTAGGGCTTGGGGAAATAATCGTTTTCACCCAGCAGCTTACCGGACGCATCGCGCCAGGAGAAGAACAGGAATTCGTCGGCGGCCAGATCGGCGGCCTGCAAGGTGGTGATGGAAATGGCGGCGTCGGGGCCGATGGCGGTATTGCCCGAGAAGACGACGCGATCGCCGCCGCTCACCTTGACGGCGCGGATTTCGAGCGCGACCGAGATCGGCTTGCCCGTGTCGTTGATGCCGCGGAAGGTGATGTCCGCATTGTCCTTGCTCGGCACGGCGACGATGTTGACCGGCAGGAAGAAGCGCCTGGCCATGTATTGCAGCAGTTTCCACTGCCCGCCGTAATCAAGGCTCGACCAGCTGGCGACCGGCCAGATGTCGTTGATCTGCCAGAACAATGTGCCCATGCAGCGCGGCTTGGTGGAGCGCCAGTATTCGATGGCGGTCTTGATGGCGAGACCCTGCTGGATCTGGCTCAGGAACACCATCTGGTCGAAGTCGCGCGGGAAGCGGAAATAGCGCGTCATGGTTTCGAGGATGCGCGCATTGCCGCCATTGTTGCGCTGGTGGTTTTCCATGACCGGGGAGGATGGATTGCGATCCTTTTCTTCGGCGAAGGTCTCGATGACATTCATCGAGGTGAAGGACTGGAAGCCGAATTCGGAGGCAAAGCGCGGGTTGACCGTGCGATAGGCCTCAAAGGCCTTGGCCGAGTGCCAGACGTCCCAATAATGGGTGTCGCCGCGGGTATCGGCGTGCCAGCCGTCGGAGAAGTCGAGATAGCCCATGGACGGTGAGGACGGCCAGAAACGACGAGCCGGGTCTTCTTCTTCGACGATGTTGCCGAGCATGGAATTGAGACGGTCGTAGTTGGCTACATAGCGCTCGGGCGCGGCCTTGGTTTCTGGGTACCAGTGCAGCGAGCCGATGACTTCGTTGTCGCCGCACCAGAGGGCGATCGAAGCGTGGTGGCTGAGGCGACGGACCTGCTGGGTGATTTCGGTGCGGACATTGTCGAGGAAGGGCCGGTCGGACGGATAGCTCATGCAGGCGAACATGAAATCGTGCCAGATGAGGATGCCGAGCTCGTCGCAGAGCTCGTAGAAATAGTCCGGCTCGTACTGCCCGCCGCCCCAGATGCGGAGCATGTTCATATTGGCGGCCTTGGCGCTGTCGAGCAGGTCGCGGATGACCGGGGGCGTGATGCGCGAGGGGATGGCGTCGGCGGGAATCCAGTTGGCGCCCATCATGGTGATGTCGCGCCCATTGATGCGGCACTTGAAGGAATGGTCGATCTCGTCCTTCTCTACGATCCATTCGAGCTTGCGGAGGCCGATCTGGCGGGTGGTCTTTTCGCCTTCGAGATTGGTCACGAGCTCATAGAGCGGCTGTTCGCCCTGCCCGGCCGGCCACCACAGTTTGGGATCGTGGATGGTGACGTTGTGGGTGAAGACGTTCTCGCCCTTATTGACCACGACCTTGTCGGCGACGACCTGGCCATCGATGGTGTGTTCAAGTTCCACCTCACCATGGGCGAAGGCGAAAAGGCGAGTCTTTATCGACAGTTCCACCGACTTGTTGCCATGGGCCTGGTCAACCTGGACGCTGTCCTGCCGGGCCAGGCGCGACTTACGCAGGCTCATGGTGCCGTAAACACCTATTGGCATGAGGCAGATGCCCCAGTCCCACCCCGCATGGCACGCCGCCTTGCGGATGAAGTTCATATGGATGCCCTTCAAACCATTGGTCTGATAGTTGTAGGTAAAGGGAATGGGGAACGGGTGGGCGTCGGCGCGGGCCTTGGCGACATCGGGGGCAATGTCGAATTCTATGCGCAGCGTATTGTCGCCCTGGCGGACCTTGCCGGTGACGTCGATATCGTTGCGGATAAAGCTGTTCTGCGTCTTGGCGATGACCTCGCCATTGAGCAGGATAGTGGCGATGCAGTCCACCTCGGCCAGGGTCAGCGTAAGGTAACCGTCGATATCGGCGGCGGAAGCGGAGAAGCTGCGCTCGACCGACCAGGCGGTTTCGTTGACCCACATCACCGTCTTTTCGTTTTCGCCGAAATAGGGATCGGGGATGAAGTCGGCGGCCAGCAAAGCGGTATGAACGTCGCCCGGCAGGGTGATTGCCGCGTTGATGTCTCTGGTGGGCGAGGACAGGGAGAAAATGCCTTTGAGATCAAGGGCTGAATAGCTGGCGGCAACGGCCATGGACGTCTCCTCGCGGCATCTGCAATCATGCCGGGTCTGCGCGATGTCGATACCGGGAAATTCCGGTGCAATCGATTGCAAGGGGTTCTAGCCGGTCTCGCGACGCCTTCCAATGGGTGAAGCGATGGAATTTTTTGGCGTATTGCAGCGTTGAGATGGTCGAATTTGGCCGCAAACGCCTGAATCGTGCCTTGCCGTTTACATATGTATTAGGGTTTGGCCGCATAACCTCGAAGGGTGAGCAAGGAGCTCGTCGCGGCCATGTCGGCAGTCAAGAGGTTGGTGCAATACTTTGCCGTTCCGGACAATCCGGAACTGGTGCAGGCACAGGCACTTGCCTTCAGCCAGCAGGTTCCGCTGATGTATGGCATCCTGCTGGTCAATTCGCTGGCGCTGGCCGCGACCCATACCGATGCACCGGACCTGCTGCGGCTCTACATACCTGCATTGCTGGCGCTGGCCTGCGCCATTCGCGTCGTCACCTGGTGGCGGTCGCAAGGCAAGCCCATGAGCTATGCCCGGGCGAGGCGGCTGCTGGCGAGTACGGTGTGGGTTGCGGCCGGGCTGGGCGTGAGTTTCTCGGCCTGGGCACTGAGCCTTTATCCTTATGGCGGGCCATTCCAGCAATCGCATGTCGCGTTCTATATGGGGATTACCAGCATCGGCTGTGTCTATTGCCTGATGCATCTGCGCGGCGCGGCAACAATGGTGGCGCTGTGCGTCGTCATTCCATTCACCGCATTTTTCACAACCAGCGGCAATTGGGTTTTCCTGGCGCTGGCCATCAACCTGCTGCTGGTGATGGCCGCGCTGATGACGGTGCTGCTCAACAATTATCGGGATTTCAGCGCCCTGGTGGCCTCGCGCGCCGAGATGGAACACAAGCAGGCCGAAACCCAGCGTCTGTCGGACGAAAACTACCGGCTCGCCAATATCGACGCGCTGACCGGATTGCCGAACCGGCGCTCCTTCGACCGGCATCTGCAGGCCATTCTGGACAGCGTGGATGGCGAGCACCGACAGATTGCCGTGGCCCGGCTGGATCTCGACAACTTCAAGTCGGTCAACGACATCTTCGGCCAGATCACCGGGGACCGGGTGCTGGCCGAGGTTGCCAACCGCATCAATATGCTGCGCCAAACATCGACCTTCGTAGCCCGGCTGGGTTCGAACAGTTTTGCGCTGATCCTGTCGGGAGCGACCGACGAGGCAGCTTTGCAGGCAAGCGGGGATGTGCTGACCGCGGCCATGCGGCCATCGTTCGAGCTGAAGCTGGGAACGGTGCATCTGTCGGCGTCGGCCGGGTTTGCGGCGTCGAGACCCGGCGATACGGCCGAAACGCTGTTCGATCGTGCGGACTATGTAACCTGGGTGGCCAAGCGGGAAGCGCGCGGGCACGCCCTGGTGTTTTCGGAGCGGCATGCGGATGAACTGAGCCGGGTGCGGCGGATGGAGCATGCCCTGCACACTGCCGATCTCGACCGGGAAATCCACATCCTGTTCCAGCCGCAATTCGATATCGCGCTGAACCGGACGACCGGCTACGAAGTGCTGGCCCGCTGGCGCAGCCCGGTGCTGGGCGAGGTTTCCCCGAGCGAATTCATTCCCCTGGCCGAGCGGACCGGAATGATTTCCAAGATTACCCAGACCGTGTTGCGCAAGGCGCTGGCCGTGTCCGCCAGGTTGCCGAAATCGCTGCGCCTGTCGGTCAACCTTTCGGCCCATGACCTGAGCTCCACCACGGCCATGGAAGCCATCGCCAGGCTGGTGGAACAGGCTGGCAAACCCTGCCGTATCGACTTCGAGATCACCGAAACAGCTGTCATGCGCGACATGGCCCAGGCCAATGAGGGCCTGCTGTCGCTGCTGGCGCTGGGTTCGCGCATCGCACTGGACGATTTCGGCACCGGCCATTCCAGCCTGACGCATGTGCAGAAGCTGCCGCTCGACCGCATCAAGGTGGATCGCAGCTTCGTCGCCGAAGTGACCGATGACCCAACCAGCCGGGCGATTATCAAGACCACCGTCGATCTCTGCCGGAACCTGGGCATTTCCTGCGTGTTCGAAGGCATCGAAACCGAACAGCAGCTCGATGCCCTGCTGGGGCTCGGCGGCACGGTGATGCAGGGTTATCTATTCGGCCGCCCGATGAGCGAAGACAAGGTGTTCGAGCATATTGCCGGCGAGAACAAGGGCTGGCAGCAGCACCGCAGACAGATTTTCGGGGCCGCAGGCTGAGCCGAACCACCATTTCCCTATCTCAACCACCGATGTCATTCCGGCGAAGGCCGGAATCCATCCTGAGATGTTTCATCGCTCAGTGAGCGTGGGACGATCCCAGGATGGCCCCCGGCCTGCCGGGGTAACATCGGGGTTGTGGACGCGGCGGACCTATTGGGCCGCCGCCTCCAGATCGAGGAAACCGCCGGACTGGCGTTCCCAGAGGTGGGCGTAGTGGCCGCCGCAGGCGAGGAGCTGGGCGTGGGTGCCCTCCTCCACGATGCGGCCCTGTTCCAGCACCACCAGGCGATCCATGGCGGCGATGGTGGAGAGGCGATGGGCGATGGCGATCACCGTCTTGCCCTGCATCAGCGTGGTCAGCTGTTCCTGGATCGCCGCCTCCACTTCGGAGTCCAGAGCCGACGTGGCTTCATCCAAGACCAGGAGCGGCGCGTTCTTGAGCAGCACGCGGGCGATGGCGACACGCTGGCGCTGGCCGCCGGACAGCTTGACGCCGCGCTCGCCGACATGGGCGTCGTAGCCCCTGTTACCCTTGGGATCGACCAGCCCCATGATCACGTCATGCACCTTGGCCTGCTCGGCGGCCCGCATCATCTCCTCGTCACTGGCCGACTGGCGGCCGTATTTGAGGTTTTCGCGGACCGAACGATGCAGGAGCGAGGTGTCCTGGCTGACCAGGCCGATGGCGGCGCGCACGCTTTCCTGCGTGACGTCGCGAACATCCTGCCCGTCGATACGGATGGCGCCGTCCTGCACGTCGAACATGCGCAGAGCCAGGTTCACCAGCGTCGACTTGCCCGAGCCTGAGCGGCCGACAAGACCGATCTTCTCGCCCGGCGCGACAGTCAGGTTGAAGGCATCGATGACCGAGCCTTCCTTCCCGCGCCAGTAGTTGAAGCTGACATTGTCGTAGGCCAACTCGCCCTTGCTGACTGCCAGCGGCTTGGCTTCCGGCTTGTCCAGCATGGTCAGGGGCTGGGCGATGGTATCCATCGAGTCCCGGACATTGCCGACCTGGCGGAAGATGTTGGAGCCGATTTCGAGGATCCAGCCGCTCATGTTCATGATCTGGAGGGCGAAGGGAATGGCCGTCGCTACGGCTGCTGCCGTGAGCACGCCATTGTTCCAGCCCGCCAGAGCCAGCCAGGTGACCGAGACCACCAGGCCCGCATTGAGCAGGAACAGTGTCGACCACATGTAGGTGAATACCCGCATCAATTTGCGGAAGCTCACCGCGTGATCATTGATGGAGTCCGCTACGTAGCGGTCTTCGTGGTCGCCGGTGGAGAAGGTCTTGAGCGTCTGGATATTGGTGTAGCTGTCGACGATCCGGCCAGTCATCACCGATTTGCTCTCCGAGAGTTCCTCGGAATAGCGGGCGATGAGCGGCATGGTGATGGTGAAGAGGATCGCATAGAGCAGCAGCCACGCACCGATGGGCACCAGCAGCACCGGATCGAGCTGGGCCAGCACGACAATGGCCACCACTACGAAAACGAGCGCATACCAGGCGGCGTCGATGGTGAGATTGACCCCGATTTCGATGGCTTCGCCGGCCTGGATGATCTTGTTGGCAACGCGGCCGGCAAAGTCGTTCTGGAAGAAGGTCCAGCTCTGGCGGATGACGTGCCAATGGCTCTGCCAGCGCACCAGATCGACCAGGTTGGGAACGATGCCGTGGTTGCGGATCAGGGTGTCGAGCAGGAAGGTCAGCGGGCGAACCAGCACGACGACGAAGATCATCCAGAGAAAGGTCTGGCTGTGGAGGTCGAAGATATCGCCTGGATTGGTCGTGGCCAGCATGCCGACCACGAGGCCGACAAAGACGGGCATCAGCGCATCGGCGATGGAGCCGATAGATACCAGCACGATGCGGATGATGAAGGCCGCGCGGAACTGGGCGATGAAATAGCTGACGAAAGGACGGAGGCCCATGGGCGGCTGGCGATTTTCGGCCAGAGCGGTGGGCGAGTAGAGATGGTCGAAATAGTCGATGACGCGGTTGAACATTTTTCGCTCATTATTTTGAGCCGCGCCTGACGGAGGATGGGTTCTCAGGTCAGGTTCGGTGACGATCGGAGGGTTTCGATTGGCGGGACGCGCCCACACCGGGGTTGGTGGTGCCGTTGGCTCGGATCGTGATGATGTCACCCATCTGGGTTCTCCTTTGGTTTGGCTTCTTCCCTTCTCCCCTTGAGGGAGAAGGTGCCCGAAGGGCGGATGAGGGGTTCTGCGCCCTCCTCGACATTGAAGCAATGGGCGAGCGCAGAACCCCTCACCCTGACAAATTCTGCTGAACGCAGAATTCTGTCGTCCCTCTCCCTCAAGGGGAGAGGGTAGAAAGCCTACTGCGCCGCCTCTTCGGGTTGGTCGGCGTCGATGAAGCCGCCGGACTGGCGGTGCCAGAGCTGGCTGTAGATGCCGCCGGTATCGACGAGCTGGGCATGGCTGCCGGTCTCGACGACGCGGCCTTTGTCCAGAACCACCAGCCGGTCCATCATGGCGATGGTGGAGAGCCGGTGGGCTATGGCGATCACCGTCTTGCCCTTCATCAGCAGTTGCAACTGGCCCTGGATGGCGGCCTCGACTTCGGAATCGAGGGCGGAGGTGGCTTCGTCCAATACCAGGATCGGTGCATTCTTGAGCAGCACGCGGGCGATGGCGATGCGCTGGCGCTGACCGCCGCTGAGCTTGACGCCGCGCTCGCCGACATGGGCGTCGAAACCCTTGCGACCGGAGGCGTCTCCCAGGCCCATGATGAAGTCGGACGCTTCGGCCAGGTCGGCAGCTTCGCGCATCATCGCCTCGGTCGCGTCAGGGCGGCCATAGAGGATGTTGTCGCGCACCGAGCGATGCAGCAGGGACGTGTCCTGCGTCACCACGCCGATATTGGCGCGCAGGCTGTCCTGCGTGACCTTGGCGATATCGTGCCCGTCGATGAGGATATGGCCCTCGGCGCGGTCGTAGAAACGCAGCAGCAGGTTGACGATGGTCGACTTGCCGGCGCCGGACCGGCCGACCAGGCCGATCTTCTCGCCGGGGCGGATATGCAGGTTGAGATCGTCGATCACCCCGGTCTTCTTGCCGTAGTGGAACGAGACCTTCTCGAACTTGATATCCCCATTGACGGTGCCGATCGGCTCGGCGCCGCCATCGTCCGAGACGATGCGCGGCAGCGAGATGGAGGAAATACCATCCTTCACCGTGCCGATATTCTCGAACAGCGACGACATTTCCCACATGACCCACTGGCTCATGCCCTGGAAGCGCATGACCAGGCCCAGCGACACCGCCAATGCACCTGGGGTCATCAGGCCCTGCATCCACAGCCAGATACCCACGCCGCCCACCGAAGCCAGCAGGAGCGCATTGGACCACAGGACCAGCATGTTGAGCACGGTGAAGAGGCGCATCTGCCGGTAGACCGTGTCGAGGAACTGGTCCATCGCCTCCTTGGCATAGGTCTCCTCGCGATTGGAGTGCGAGAAGAGCTTCACCGTGGCGATGTTGGTGTAGCTGTCGACGATACGGCCCGTCATCATCGAGCGGGCATCGGCCTGTGCCTGGGAAATCTTGCCCATGCGCGGGATGAAATAGATCATCATCGACACATAGGCCGCAAGCCAGACCAGGAACGGAACGGCCAGGCGCCAGTCGGCAGCAGCAGCCAGCACCACGGCGCCGGTGAAATAGACGACGACATAGACCAGCATGTCGAGCAGCTTCATGACCACTTCGCGCACGGCGAGCGAGGTCTGCATCAGCTTGGCGCCGATGCGGCCGGCAAACTCGTCCTGGAAGTAGCTCATCGACTGGCGGATGAGGTAGCGATGGCTCATCCAGCGGATGCGCTGGGGGAAATTGCCCAGCAAAGTCTGGTGCATGGTAAGCGTCGAGACCAGCGCGAAGCCGGGCAGGATCAGCACGATCATCGCGCCCATCAGGGCGAGCTTCCAGCCATCGGTCTGGAGGAACGTGTCGGGGTTTGCCCCGGCGAGCCAGTTCACCACGTCGCCGATGAAGCCGAAGATGATGATTTCGCCGATGGCCACCGCGGCGGCGGCAAAGGCCATCAGCGCCAGCCACTTCTTGGCGCCATGGCTGTAATGCAGGCAGAAGGCCAGCAGGCCCTTGGGGGGCTCCACCGGATCGCCGCCGGGATAGGGGTCAAGACGTCGTTCGAACCAACGCAGCATAGTCGTCACCAGTGATTTGCCCATGGCCGCATCGCGAAGACGGCGTCTCCGATTCCAGCCCATGGAACCAGGACGAACGGGCCGATGCGATGCCGACCGGGAATTTCGGATACCGCGCTCGATACGCCCACAATTGGCGCAGAGGAGCAGCGTGCCGCAACCGTCAACAGCCCTCTCCCCAATGCCGTCCCAATTGGCGTAGAAGAGTGGACCGAAGCGGTCGCTGGCCGATCAGGATACACGAAAGCGCCGAGTCTACTGTTGCGGCGCAGACACATTTCAGACCGACGATTTTGCGGAACAAAGTACATGCGCACCGAAACCGAACACACCATCTTTCTCAAGGACTACACACCGAGCCCGTACCGGATCGTGTCAGTAGACCTGGATTTCAAGATCGGCGCCGACAATACGCGGGTGCGGGCGCAACTGACGGTGGAGCCGCGCGAGGGCACCGAGCCGGGCACGCCGCTGGTGCTTGATGGCGACGAGCTGAACCTGAGCTCCATCGCCATCGACGGGCTGCCGCTGGCGCTTTCGGCCTATGCCACCGATGCCAATGGCCTCACCGTGGTCCAGCCGCCTTTGCGCCGCTTCGTGCTGGAAACCGAAGTCACCATCCAGCCCGAGGGCAATACCAAGCTGATGGGGCTTTATCGCTCCAGCGGCACCTGGTGCACGCAATGCGAGCCCGAGGGCTTCCGGCGTATCACCTACTATCTCGACCGGCCGGACAACCTGGCGGTGTTCAAGGTGCGGATGACGGCGCCGCGCGACCTGGCGCCGGTGCTGCTGGCCAATGGCAATCTGATCGACAAAGGCGATGCCGGCGACGGGCTGCATTATGCCGTGTGGGAAGACCCCTTCCCCAAGCCGGCCTATCTGTTCGCGCTGGTAGCGGGGGATCTGGGCTCGATATCGGACAGCTTCACCACCGCCTCCGGCCGCAAAGTGGCCCTCGCCATCTATTGCGAGCATGGCAAGGAGAACCAGTGCCTCTGGGCCATGGACAGCCTCAAGCGCTCGATGGCCTGGGACGAACGCCGCTTCGGCCGCGAATACGATCTCGACGTGTTCAACATCGTGGCCGTCAGCGACTTCAACTTCGGGGCGATGGAAAACAAGGGCCTCAATATCTTCAACGACCGGCTGGTCTTTGCCCAGCCGGACACTGCCACCGACGCTAATTATGACGGCATCGAGCGGGTCATCGCCCATGAATATTTCCACAACTGGACCGGCAACCGCATCACCTGCCGCGACTGGTTCCAGCTCTGCCTCAAGGAAGGGCTGACGGTCTATCGCGACCAGGAATTCACCAGCGACGAGCGCAGCCGGGCGGTGAAACGCATTTCGGACGTGGTGACCTTGCGCTCGGCGCAGTTCCCCGAGGATGGTGGGCCGCTGGCCCATCCGCCGCGGCCGGACCAGTATCGCGAGATCAACAACTTCTACACGACCACGGTTTACGAAAAGGGCGCCGAAATCGTGCGCATGCTGGCGACGCTGCTGGGCGAAGCCGGCTTCCGCAAGGGCATGGACCTCTATTTCGAGCGGCATGACGGGGAAGCCACGACCATCGAGGCATTCCTCGCCGTCTTTGCCGAGGCCAACGATATCGACCTCGACCAGTTCAAGACCTGGTACCTGCAGGCGGGCACGCCGCGGCTTGACGTGGCCGAGCACTACGACGCCGACAAGCAGACCTATACGCTCAAGCTCAAGCAGGAGACCCTGCCGACGCCGGGGCAGCCGACCAAGGCGCCGCTGGTGCTGCCGATCAAGTTCGGGCTGATCGGCCCCAATGGCAGCCCGATGGGCTGGAGCGGGGTCAGCGGCGCCGAAGTGCGCGACGAGATGATCGTGCTCAAGGATGGCGCCGCCGAGGTGACCTTTACCGGCATTCCCAGCCGGCCGGTGCCGTCGCTGCTGCGCGGCTTTTCGGCCCCGGTAATCCTCGAAACCGGCGCGAGCCAGGACGACCAGTTGTTCCTCGCGCGGCATGACAGCGATCCGTTCAACCGCTGGCAGGCCCTGCAGGATGTCGGCATGGCGCTGGCCGTCGATGCGGTGCAGGGCAAGCCGTGGAGCGATGCGGCCGTGGCGGCACTGAGCCAGGCCATGGGCGACACGCTGGCCAGCGATACCCTGGAGAACGCCTTCAAAGCCCTGGCTTTGGCATTGCCGGACGAGCAGCTGATCGGCCGCACTATCGGCAAGGATATCGACCCCGACGCAATCCATGCCGTGCGCAACAGGCTGCTGCGGGCGGTATTCGAACCGCTGGCCCGGCCGATGCTCGCTACCTATAACGCGCTGGCCAGCACCGCCCCCTATGCACCAGATCCGGCCAGCACCGGCCGTCGCGCCTTGCGCAACCGTATGCTGAGTCTGCTCATCGCCAGTGAAGCCTCCGGCGCTGCGCTGCTGGCGGCCCAGCAGTATGACGGGGCGAGCAACATGACCGACCGGCTGGCCGCCCTTTCGGCCAGCGTCTACGGCACGACCGAGCTTGCACCCCGCCTGCTGGCCGACTTCCGGACCAGGTTCGCCGGCGATCCGCTGGTGCTGGACAAGTGGCTGAGCGTGACGGCGGCGGCGCCACGCGATGGTGTGGTGGAGGACATGAAGGCGATCCTGGCCGATCCGGCTTTCCCCCGCACCAACCCCAACCGGCTGCGCTCGCTGGTGGGCACGTTCGTCATGAACAACCCGACGCAGTTCGCCCGCGCCGACGGCGCCGGCTTCCGTTTCGTGGCCGATTTCGTCACCGAGATCGACAAGGTCAATCCGCAGGTGGCGGCACGGGTGCTGACCGGGTTCCGCATCTGGCCGATGCTGGAAAGCACCCGCCGCGAGGCGGCCAAGGCTGCGCTGACGGGCCTCTCCGCCAGTGGCATGCTGAGCCGGAACACCGCTGACATCCTGACACGCATGCTGGCGGGATAAGGCCGCCCTGCCCGGCGCCCTAAACCTCCACCATTGTTAGAAGAATTTTTCTTCACCGCTAAGTGATTCTGACGACTCGCGATTTTGCAGAACGCCCCTCCGGGCCACCGGAAGGGGGTCTGGACAGGCGAGTCGGGGTGATTCATTGTTTGTTAAAGGGCAAATCGGGCGGGCTGCTACAGCCTTACAGATCGGGAGAATTATATGTGGTCGGCGGAGGCATCCGGCGCCAGCGTTACCGGATTCGGCGCTGGCAAGGTTCGGGCGGGTTTGCGCCGCCCGGTGAGCGGGGGGCAAATGCCCTCGACGCAGCCGTTCCGCATCAGCTTTTCCCCGATCACCATCGCCGTGGTACTCACCGCCCTGACGGCCGCCACTTTGTTCGTGGTCTATGACACAGTCCGCACCTTCGATGATGCCCGCCACGAGCTCTCCATTGTCGGTCATGTGCTGGCGTCGGAAATCGAAGGCATGGCGCCGGAAGCGGCCAGCGCGGTCGTCAACGCCTCCAGCCAGCGTTTCCCCGTCGTCGCCCGCGCCAGCCTGCTGGCGCCATCGACGGCGCCGGGCAATGCCCTGACCAGTCAATGGATACCGGCAACGCCGCACGGCGTGCTGTCGCTCGAAACCGAGCAGACCCGTGCCTGGTCCGGTATCGGCCAGCGGGGCGCGGCGGCGTTCGGGCTGGTGGGCCTGATCGTGCTGCTGGCGGCGCGGCGGCGACGTAACGACATGCCCGACATGGTGCAGCGCCACAATTACCGCACGCTGGCAGCCGCGATCCCGATGGGTGTCGCCTGCTGGACCAAGAGCGGCAAGCTCATCGTCTGCAATGAGCAATATCGGAGCCGGCTCGATATCGGCCTCGGCACCAGCTATCCCGACGCGGTGAAACGGCTGACCATGGGCGGCTACATCAAGCTGGTGAACGAGGACGACGGCAACAAGGTGGTGGAGCTGCACCGCGAAGACGGCTCCTGCCTGCTGATCGATGAAAGGCCGCTGGGCGACGGGGCCATCATGACGCTGATCAGCGACGTGACCGAGGCCAGGAAGACCGACACCATGCTCCACGCCATACGACAGGAGCAACGCCTGCTGGCCCGGCGCTACCATGAGGAAAAGCTCAAGGCAGAGGCCGCCAGCCGCTCCAAGACCAATTTCCTCGCCCATCTCAGCCACGATATCCGCACCCCGCTCAACCACATCATCGGCTTTGCCGAGCTGATGCGGCACCAGACCTATGGACCGCTGGGCGATGCGCGCTATGCGGATTATGTGCAGTCGATCAAGAGCTCGGGCGAACACCTGCTGGCGTCGTTTGCCACCATTCTCGATCTTGTCGAACTCGAAAGCGGGCAGAAGCCGCTGCGCAGCGAGCCGGTTTCCATCGATGACCTGCTCGATGCCACCATGCAGCGCTTCCAGGCCCAGGCGTCGCGGGCGGGTGTGCTCTTCATGCTCGGCGAGCCCTGTGCGGCCGTGGTGAACGGCGACCGGCTGGGCCTCTCCCGCATGGTCGCCAATATTGTCGAAAACGCCCTGCGCTTCACGCCATCGGGCGGCAAGGTGGCGCTCAACGCCTTCGCCGCGCGCGATGGCGTGGTCATCGAGATCACCGATACCGGCATGGGCATGGGCGAGGAACGGCTGGCGAGCCTGTCGCAGCCCTTTGCGCTGGGCGATTCCACCTTTACCCGCGAAGGCATAGGGCCGGGCCTGGGTATTTCCATCTCCCGCGCCATAGCCGAGCTGAGCGGGGGAAACCTGGCTATCGACTCCAGTCCGTCACTGGGCACGACCGTCGCGATTTCGCTCCCCTTGCCCGCATCGGAAACCATGAAAGCGGCCTGACATGATCAACCGGGATTGGCACGAAACGCACCGCATGCCCAGGAATGCCAATATCGACCAGCGCATCGAATGGCATATCGAGCATGCCGAACAATGCGGCGGACCGAGACCTAGTCCGGCGATCCAAGCCAGCGTTCGGCCGCTTCTGCCGTATCCGTCGGATTGGAATTGAAGGCAATCCTGGCGCCCGGCGCGAGCGTGTGGACCAGGTTGATCACCTTCTCGAAAAGCAGCAGCAGTTCGGGTGGCTCCCGCAATCCCGCACCGATAACCACGCAGTCGAACGACTTCGACCGCAGCGCCTTTTCGACGACCCGTTCGGCCGTGTCGCCGAGGTCGATAAGGCAGCTCTCGACGTCGTAGCCGAATTCAGCGATGCGATTGATCTGCGCATCGAGATAGGCCCGCACAACGTCTGCAGTAAAGCCAGGCATGGTGCTGAGATCGACGAAGGCTGGGTCGATCCCGATCGCCAGAACCGATTTTGGCGTGTTCTGCTGCACCATCTACAACCTCCGCGCCTTTTCATACCATTTTGCAGCGGCAGCGCTGACTTCGCCGCGCATCTGCACCAGGTCGAGTTCCAGCCGCACAAAATCGGGATAGTGCGTCAGGCTCGCCAGCAATTCCTTGAAAGCACCGGTCCAGGCTTCGTCCTTGAAGGGGCTGATCAGGGCCGAACTCATGACCTGCAGCACCGTTGCATAAATCGCATGGATTTCCGCCAGCCGCGCGCCCTCCGGCACCAGCCCGGCTTCGGCCAGGCGGGCGAGCACGCGGACCGTGGGCGCCTGCGGCAGGCCAATGGTGGCGCCGGCCACCAATTGAGCAGACTGGGCGATGAATTCGAGATCGACCAGTCCGCCTTCGGCGAGCTTGAGATCGAAGGGGTGGCGGGCCGGCCTTTCCCTGGCCATCAGCGCACGCATCGAAACGACATCGTCGATGGTCTTGGGCACGTCACGGGCACGTTCCATCACCTGGGCAATGGCAGCATCGACCTCGGCGCCAAAGGCGTTGTCGGCGGCGATGACGCGGGCACGGCTCAGCGCCAGGTGTTCCCAGGTCCAGGCATTGTCGCGGTGATAGGCGCGGAAGCCGGAAAGGCTGGTGGCCAGCGGGCCGGCATTGCCCGAGGGCCGCAGCCGCATATCGGCCTCGTAGAGCACGCCTTCGGCAGTCGGCGAGGTCACCGCTGCGACGAGGCGCTGGGTCAGGCGCGTATAATAGTGGTTGGTGGTCAGCGGCTTGTCGCCGTCGGATTCCGCATCGGGGGCATCGTAGAGCAGGATAAAATCGAGGTCCGACGTCACCGTCATCTCGCGGCTGGCCATCTTGCCGAAGGCCAGCAGGGCGACGCGCCCGCCAGCAAGCTGGCCGTGGCGGCGCTCGAATTCGGTGCGGACGCTGCCGAACAGGCGATTGACCAGCGTTTCGGCCAGGGCGGCGAACTGCTCGCCCGCCCCCGCCGCGCTGACCGTGCCCGAAAGCAGGCCGGCAGCGATGAGGAATTTCTGCTCCTGCCCGATGATGCGGGCGCGGTCGATGACCTCCTCGTAGGACCGTGACTCGGCCAGGAACGCATCGACCTTGGCCACCAGCACATCGCGATGGGTGATTTCGTTGGCGAAAGCCGGATCGATCAGGCCGTCCATGACATGGGCGCGATGGATCACCGCCTCGGACATGCGCGGCGCCGAGGCCATCAGTTGGACCAGCAATGTGCGCAGGTCGGGATGGGTGCGCAGCAGCGCGAAAAGCTGTACGCCGGACGGCAGGCGAGACAGGAAATCATCGAACTTCGCCAGGGCTTCATCGGCATTGCCGGCGCCGCCCAGCGTATTCAGCAAAGCGGGCAGCAATTCGGTCAGATGCGCCCGGGCGGCGGCGGCGCGGGTGGCGGCATAGCTGCCATAGTGCCACTTGCGCACCATTTCGATGGCCTTGGACGGGTCGGCAAAGCCCATGGCGGACAGCGTCTCGACCGTGCCGGGATCGTCGTCATTGCCGGTGAAAACCAGATTGCCCTCACCGCTGCCCAGTGTCTCGCCTTCGGTGAACAGTTCTGAGTAATAGCCCACTACGCGCTCCAGGGCCGCGCGATAGCTGGTTTCGAAGGCCCGCAGGTCGGGCTCGCCCATCAGCCGTCCGATGATGGCCACCTCTTCGGCCGAGGCCGGCATGATATGGGTCTGCTCGTCGCGCAGCATCTGCAGCCGGTTCTCGACGCCGCGCAGATACCAATAGGTCTGCGTCAGCTCGGTGGCCGCTTTCGGGGTGATCCAGTTGGCGTCGGCCAAGGCCGCCAGCGCATGTGCCGTGGGCTTGACGCGCAGGGTCTTGTCGCGGCCACCGGCGATCAATTGCTGGGTCTGGGTGAAGAACTCGATCTCGCGGATGCCGCCGCGGCCGAGCTTGACGTTATGGCCCTCGACGCGGATATCGCCGACATTCTTGGCGATGTTGATCTGCCGCTTCATGGCCTGGATATCAGCGATGGTGGCGAAGTCGAGATGCTTGCGCCAGACATAGGGCGCCATCTCGCGCAGGAAGGCCTCGCCCACCTGAAGGTCACCGGCGCAGGCGCGGGCCTTGATCCAGGCGGCGCGTTCCCAGTTCTGGCCGCGGCTTTCGTAATAGGCCAGAGCCGCGTCGAAAGAGATGGCGACGGGGGTCGAGCCGGGATCGGGGCGCAGCCGCAGGTCGGTGCGGAACACATAGCCATGCGCCTGCCGGTCTTCCATCAGCGCGACCAGCCGCTGCACCATGCGCGAATAGACCTTGGTCGCCTCGGACGGATCGGCGAGCACGCCCCTGTCGGGATCGTAGAAGGCTACGATGTCGATATCGGACGAATAGTTGAGCTCCTGCCCGCCATGCTTGCCCAGGGCGAAGATGGCGAGGCCCGATCGGGCGGCAGTCGCCTCGGCAGCGGGAATGGCCAGCAGCCCCTTTTCGGCGGCCTGGCGCATCAACAGGTTCAGTGCCGCATCGAGCGCCGCATCGGCGAGATCCGACAGGGCAGCGGTGGATTGGGCAGTCGTCCAGGCGCCACCGGTTTCGGCTATGGCGGCCAGCAGCGCCGTGCGGCCCTTGGCGATGCGCAATACCGGGGCCAGCGCTTCCTCACTGGATGCGGTGCCGCCGAGGGTCTCGACGATATCGATGATGTCGGCAAAGGCGCCGTCCGCCGTATCGGCGAGGGTGGCGACCAGCCATTCGGCGTTCTCCTGCGCCAGCGCCAGCAGATAGGGCGCCGATTCGAGCAGCGAGCCGACAGTGGGCCTAGCGGCGGAAAGCGCCGCCCGCTGGTCCGACGGGAGTTCAGCCAGCCAGGCATCGAAAAACGGCGTCGATATGGGCGGCAGGGCGGAGAGCTTGATGGCCATGAGCGAGGGATAGCTTGGCGGGAGGCGACGAGCAAGGTGGGCTTGCCACCACCTTCCATTCTCCCCTTGAGGGAGAAGGTGCCCGAAGGGCGGATGAGGGGTTGCCTCCACGAACTCCGAAGCATGGGAGAGCGCAGCACCCCTCACCCGGTTTTCCGCTGGACGCGGAAAACCACCCTCTCCCTCAAGGGGCGAGGGGAAGAAGGTCAGGTGGGCAGATCGATCACTGCCCTTACCCCCGGCGCATTATCCTCGATCCGGAATTCCCCGCCATGCAGCCGGGCCACCGCGTCCACCAGCGAAAGGCCGAGGCCCGAACCGTGCTCGGAGCGGCTTTTTTCCAGCCGCACGAAGCGCTCCAACACCCGCTTGCGATCGGCTTCGGGGATGCCCGGCCCGTTATCGGCCACCTCGATCAGCACGCGATCATTCTGCCGGCGCAGGCCGACGGTGATGCGCCCCTGCCCTTCCCCTTCAGGCTTGGCATATTTCACGGCATTTTCAAGCAGGTTGACCATGGCCTGGCCGATCAGCTCGCGATTGGCATGCAGGTGCACATCCGCATCGATGCCGGTTTCCACCACGATGCCTTCGTCTTCCGCCACCGGCCCATAGAGCTCGGCCACATCGGCCACCACGGCGCTGATATCGACATCGGCGAGCGCCCCGGAAGGCGCACCGGCCTCGGCGCGGGCGATCATCAGCAGCGCGTTGAAGGTCTGGATCAGGCGGTCACTCTCGGCGATGGTGGTTTCCAGCGCCTGCTGGCGGGTCTGGTCGCTGGCCCCATCGCGCAAAGCTGTCTCGGCCTGGTTGCGCAGGCGGGTAAGCGGCGTCTTGAGATCGTGGGCGACATTGTCGGTGACCTCCTTGAGCCCCTGCAGCAACTGCTCGATGCGGTCGAGCATGGCGTTCAGATTGGTGGCCAGGCCATCGAATTCGTCGTTGCGCCGGGTCACCGGCACGCGCTCGCTGAGATTGCCCGACATGATCTTGGTCGAGGTATCGCGGATGGTGTCGATGCGCTTGAGCACGCGGCGGGCGGTGACGCCGCCGGCCACCACCGAGAACAGGATGATGCCGAGCACGCCGAACAGGAAGCTCTGCACGATGATGGCGGAAAAACCGCGACGCTCCACCACGTCACGGCCCACGACAAGCCGCATGCCATTGCTGAGTTCGACCGAACGGACCACCGCAAAACCGGATCGCTCTGGCCCGTCGGGATCGGCATTCTCGGGCGGCGGATCGATGAAGGGATTGGCCCGCTCATAGTCGAAACTGTAGATGCCCGGCTCGATCAGCACATTGGCCGGTACATCGGTGACATTGCCGAGCAGGTATTGCCCCGTCGCGTCGCCGAGATAATAGACGCCCGGGCCCGGCGAGCGGGCAATGCGATCGACGGCAAAGGCCAAGGCGCGGATGCCCTGGTTGGCGTCGATGCGCTGCAATACCCGCACCTCGCGGTCGATGTCATCGGCCTGCTGGCGCTGGATGGTGACGCTCGACTGCCAGGTGATGAAGGCCAGCAGCAGGATGGCGAAAATGGAGAAGATCAGGATGAAGGTCGCCGTCAGCCTGACCGTGGAGGTGCGCCAAAGTTGGGCGAAGCGGGTCAATATCTACTCGCGGATCATGTAGCCGGCGCCGCGCACGGTATGCAGCAGCGGGGTCGCGTGGCCCTTGTCGATCTTGGAGCGCAGGCGCGACATGTGAACGTCGATGACATTGGTCTGCGGATCGAAGTGATAGTCCCAGACATTTTCCAGCAGCATGGTGCGCGTCACCACCTTGCCGGCATTCTTCATCAGGTATTCGAGCAGGCGGAATTCGCGCGGCTGCAGCAACACGGTCTCGCCATCCCGCTCGACCTTGCGCGACAACCGGTCGAGGCTGAGGCCGGCTACCTCGTAGCTGGTAGCGGCTTCGGAGGGGCTGGAGCGGCGCGCCAGCACTTCGACGCGGGCCAACAGCTCGGTGAAGGCATAGGGCTTGGTCAGGTAATCGTCGCCGCCGGCCCGCAGGCCCGTGACGCGGTCATCGACCTCGCCAAGGGCGGAAAGAATGAGCACGGGCGTCTTGTCGTCTTCGGCGCGCAGCGACTCGACGATGGAAAGGCCATCCCGGCGCGGCAGCATGCGGTCGACGATGAGCACGTCGTAGTCCATGCCCGAAGCCATGGCATAGCCCGTTTCGCCGTCGGCGGCGTGATGGGTGATGTGGCCGGCTTCGTCGAGGGCCTGGATGAGGTAGCTCGCGGCTTCCCGGTCGTCTTCAATCAGCAGGATTTTCACCACTACGCTCCCATGCCCTGGCCCTGTCACCGCATCATTCCCGCGAAAGCAGGAATCTCCCTTACGATCATAAGGGGGATTCCCGCTTTCGCGGGGATGACCCGGTGAGAATAGGAGGCCCCGGGGGGAACCCCAGGGCCATGCTCATGTTACTCGGCCGCCAGCGGCAGGCCGATAAAGCGATCATTGCCATCGCGGCTGGCCTTGACCAGGGCCGTACCGCGACCCTCGGCCTTGACCGCGTCAAGCGCCGCCTCGAACTCTTCGAGCGTGTTGACCGGCGTATTGTTGACCTCGAGGATTGCATCCCCGACGGCCAGACCCTTTTCGGCAGCAGCCGAGTCCGGCTTGACGTCCTGGATCAGCAGTCCCCCCGAACCATCGGCGTTGGGCACCAGGCTCAGCCCGACGCTGGTCTCGCTCGGCAGCGGAGCCGGCGGCACCGGGTTCTGGCCCTGGCCGGCCTGGGCAAGGGCTTCCTCGTTGAGCTTGCCCAGCTTCACCGAAACCTTGGTCTCGGCGCCGTCACGCCACACCGTCAGTTCGACGGTGGAGTCGGGCGCCTTGCCGGCAATGGTGCGGCTGAGGTCGAGCGCGTCGTCGATCTTGTCGCCATCGACCGCGGTGATGATGTCGCCGGACTTGACGCCCGCCGGGCCGGCAGGGCCATCCTCGGCGACATTGCTGACGATAGCGCCCTTGGCATCGGCAAGGCCGACGCCGTCGGCGATGTCACGGGTCACATCCTGGATGCCGACGCCGAGATAGCCGCGGGTCACGGTACCGCTGTCGATCAGCTGGGCGACGATGCCCTTGACGGTGGCGGCAGGGATAGCGAAGGCGATGCCGACATTGCCGCCATTGGGCGAATAGATGGCGGTATTGACGCCGACGACTTCACCCTTGGTGTTGAAGGCCGGGCCACCCGAATTGCCGGTATTCACCGCGGCGTCGATCTGCAGGAAATCGCCATAGTTGGAACCGCCGATATTGCGGCCGGAGCCCGAGATGACGCCGACGGTAACGGTGCCGCCGAGGCCGAACGGATTGCCCACGGCAACCACCCAGTCGCCGACGCGGCTGGCATCGCTCTCGAAATTGACGAAGGGCAGGTCCGCGCCATCGATCTTGACCACGGCCAGGTCGGTGCGCTCGTCGGTTCCGACGATTTCAGCGACCTTTTCGGTGCCATCGTCGAAGACGACGGTAACCTTGGTTGCATCCTCGACAACATGGTTGTTGGTGACGATGTAGCCGTCAGCCGAGATGATGAAGCCGGAACCCGCGGCCATGTAGTGACGCGGGGCAGATTCCTGGCCGCCGCGTGGGCCCTGGCCACCGAACTGATCGAAGAAGTCGTGGAAGGGGTGCCCTTCGGGCAGGTCGGGGAAGTTGAAATCGAAGTCGCCGCCGCGGCGTTGCACGTTGCGCGGGCTTTCCTCGGCTTCGACAAGGATGGACACCACGGCAGGCTTCACCGCTTCCACGAGGTCGGCAAAGCCGGCCTGCGGCTGTGCCGCCTGTGGTACCGTGATCTGGGCGGCGTTCTGCACCTGGGCAGTCGCGGCCTGACCGGTCATGACGAAAGCGGTGGAAACGCCACCGATACCGACCAGCAGCGCCAGGGCGGACGCCCCGAGCCAGCGGCTGGTACGCTTCAGAATGGTCGAGCGCATGTAATCATTCTCCTTCGGCAAGCCCTCAACAGCTTGTGGGCCTAGGTATGGAACGGGCGATCTTTCTGCGAGGTTGCGCCAACATTAAACCTTGGCAATGTTGGCGGCGGGAATGGGGCGAAGATTGCGGCGGGCCAATGCCACGCCCTCGTGGTTCGAGGGTCGCTGCGCTCCCGCCTCACCATGAGCAACCATTAAGTGATGCGGTCCATGGCTTGTCTCTTTGCAGGACCGTGTTTGCGAAGATGACGAGCTTTCTGGCGCATGCGACG
>NZ_LMEM01000016.1 GCF_001426345.1 Devosia sp. Root436
GACTTGCCAGACCCGCTTTCGCCAACAATTCCGAGGGTCCGGCCCGGCATGAGGCTGAACGAGACATCGTTCACGGCAGGCACGATGCGCTGCGTGCGGAACATAGCGCTGCCACTGCGATAGGTTTTGACCAAACCCTCCACTTTGAGGATCGGCTCCTTGTCGGCCGCCTTTGTGTGGGTGCGGTCGGCCCCTGCAAGACGGGGAACGGCGGCTATGAGACGCTTGGTGTATGGGTGGGTCGGCGACTTCAGAACCTGGTCGCTGCTGCCCTGTTCGACAATGTGGCCCTTTTCCATCACCACGACGCTGTCAGCAATCTCGGCCACGACACCGAAATCGTGGGTGATGAACATGACGCTCATGCCCTTGCGACGCTGGATGTCGCGGATCAGCTTCAGGATTTGCGCCTGGGTGGTTACGTCAAGCGCGGTAGTCGGTTCGTCTGCGATCAGGATCGTGGGTTCCAGCACCAGCGCCATGGCGATCATCACGCGCTGCCGCTGCCCGCCAGAGAGGCGGAACGGGTATTGCAGGTACATCAGCGGCGGATCAGGCAGTCCGACTTCGGCCAGCATTTCCATGGCGCGGCTTCGTCGGGATTCAGACGTTCCGATGCCATGGGCGGCCATGACTTCCGTGATCTGATCTCCCACGGTCATNGACTTCGGCCAGCATTTCCATGGCGCGGCTTCGTCGGGATTCAGACGTTCCGATGCCATGGGCGGCCATGACTTCCGTGATCTGATCTCCCACGGTCATGAGCGGGTTGAGTGCCGATAGCGGATCCTGAAAGATCATCGACACGACGCGACCGCGCAGACTGCGGAGTTCGCCGGCCGGCAGACCCATTATGCTGCGGCCCTCAAGATCGATAGCGCCGCCGGTAACGCGGATCACCTTGGGCAGGAGGCCCATGATGGCATTGGCGGTGACCGACTTGCCCGAGCCGGACTCCCCGATAATACAAAGGATCTGACCACGCTTGAGATCAAAGGACAGGTTCTCGACCGCATATTGCCGCTCCATGTCCAACGGCAGGCTGACGGTGAGATCGCTCACTGAGAGCGCCACGTCCGTGGTCGCAACCGCATCGATGCGTGCTAGCATTGGCTAGCCTCCCTTTCGCGCTTCTCGGCAATCCGGCCCATGCGGCCTGGTCCAAGAGATTGACGGTTTTTGAGCCACAGAGTCACTGAACCTCAGCCCTTGACGGCAGGATTGGCTGAATGACCGGCCAGTTAAGCATTAAATTCCAGCCCCCCCCTGATTAGAGGAAAAGCACGGACGGGGCCCCGGCGAGCGCGGAACGGTGCTCAGACAGGGGATCGCGGCTCGGCTTCCCTGGCGATGCGATGCACCGACCCACGTGCGAGAATAGTGCACCGGGAGTTCTCAACTTTGTGGGACCAGGTTGTCGAGACCGCCATCCGGAGGACTGAATGCGGCCCACCCCACCAACTGCGGCGTGCGGCGAAGTACACAGGGATCCTACCCCGAGAGTAACGAACGCTCGCCGCCTAGACCGTGCCCACCCGCGAGCTTCCCGCCCCCAGGAATTTGAGGCTAGAGGGATGCGGCAAGATGCTCTCGCAGAGACTAGGCACGCCAACACACTATGTTCAACGCCCCCAGAGGCTCTGTGCGCGAATGTGCTGAGATGCATTTTGAACTTGAGTCCGTCATTTCACCAAACCGTCCCTGGATGCTCCTCACAGAACTTTCAGCTTTCTCCTCCCGCTCTTTGGCACAATCTGCGCTCGCGTCCTTGACATCAGCAGTGGTGCTTTGCTTGCCGCGGCTACTCTACCGGCCGAACCGGCGAGACCGGCAACCAGGAGAGAACGATGACCTTGCTGAAGACCATTGACCACAACCCCACCTTCACCCCCACCCATGCCCTGCCCGGTCCCGAACGCCTGATTGAAGGCACGCCGGAATTCAGCACCTGGGCGATGGATGAGGCTCGCGACGGCAAGATCAAATCCGGCGTCTGGCAAGCTACTCCGGGCCTCACTCATTCTATCAAGGGCGAGGTTTTCGAATTCTGCCACATTCTCGAAGGTGTGGTCGAACTCACCGAGAACGGCCAGCCGCCGGTGACATACCGGGCTGGTGATAGTTTTGTGATGAAGCCCGGCTACGTCGGCACCTGGCGGACCATCGAGACGGTCCGCAAGATCTACATCACGGTACGTTGACCCGAGCCAAGAGTGACGTGGGGCGGCAGCGTCTGCCCGCCGCCCCGCGTGACGAGGAATACCTGGCCGATGGCTATGCCCAACCCTCCGGCATCACCGTCAACAGGATCATCTAGTGGACATCCTCGGCCAGGCGGTGGGCACAGCGGAATGCGGCCCTGGGTTTGGTAACTCCACGACATGCGCATTGTGGACGGCGCAAGCAGTCCACCCGCTAGCAAGGCTGTCCACCCGCTAATAGCCCACCCACGCCATATGCCGGACGAGATATCGCAAATCTCCGACCTGCGGCCTAGACTTGAGCCTGCGGCGGCTGGACTTGCTGAGCGGCAGCTACTGAGCATGGAATTTCCTGCGGTTGCCGAGACCTTAACAGCGGAACATTCCGCTGGGACGCGTCCTGCCGATGCACCTGCGCCACGACCTCGCCTAATTTCAAACTACTCAGTCAGCAGGCATTCGATGACCGATACGATCACTTTCGAAGCCTTCACAGCCGCTCATCTGGACGGAGCGTTACGCTTGTCGCGTGAGGCAGTATGGCCGCACCGCCGCGAGGACTGGCATCTTTTGTTGCGGCTAGGCCGCGGGGTGGTCGCCCTGTCCAGGGGGGCGGTGGTCGGCACTGCACTCGCTACGCGGTTTGGCGCTGTCGCCATGGCCAACATGATTATCGTCGATGCCCGGATGCGCGGGCGCGGGCTGGGTCGGCAACTGTTGACGCGCGCTATGGACTGGGTGGACGTGCCAGAATGGCGGCTGACCGCAACAAAAGACGGCTTGCCGCTTTTTGAAAAGCTTGGCTTTATCGCCACTGACCGCGTCCTCCAGCATCAGGGGCTACCAGTGGCGCAGGTCTTGTCGGGTGGCGTGGACTGGGCGGGCGCCGCCGATCGGCCCGCAATCCAGGCGCTAGACCGCCAGGCCACTGGCGCTAACCGCGCGGCATTGATTACGCTCTTGATGCATGAAGACCGTATCGCGGTGGTCCGCGAAGGCGCGGGCGTCGTCGGATATGCGTGCCTGAGACGCTTTGGTCGGGGCCAACTGGTGGGACCGGTGGTCGCCGAAACCGTGGAGACGGCGCACCTTTTGCTTGGATTTCTATTCGCGAAAGCCCCCCGCGGCTTCATGCGCGTTGACACCACGGAATCCGCGGGTCTGGCCCCCTGGCTGACCGCGCAGGGGCTCGCGCCCGTGGGCGGCGGCATATCCATGCAGCGCGGCGGTACCACGACACTCGCTAACCCCCTCCGGCGGTTCGCGCTCGCGGCGCATGCCCTCGGATAACTTTCAGGAGAGACCCATGCGTAACAGTTCGATCGCCCAACTCGACCCCACCCACTCAGGAGAAACCGAACCAACGGTGAGCCGTTCGGTGTTGTATCTTTCTGATGCGGCGCGCGGGGCGGTATTCCGCAGCGCCTTCGAAGCGTCACTTCCAGAACTCGAATTCCACATCGGAGAGGCCCCCGATCCGATGGCGGTGCGCTGGCTGGTGACTTGGAAAGTGCCTGCCGATCTCGCCCGTTACCGCAACTTGCGGCTGATCTTTTCGGTGGGTGCGGGTGTGGATCAGCTCGACCTTGCAGCTCTGCCCCCCCATGTCGGCGTGGTGAGAATGCTCGAACCAGGCATTCCTCAACAGATGCAGGAGTATATCACCCTGGCCACGCTTGCCCTGCATCGCGACCTGCCAGCCTATATCGGACAACAGCGCGCCGGACTATGGCAGGCAGCGCGCAACCTGCCGGCGGGCGAACGACGGATCGGCGTGATGGGCCTTGGCCAGTTGGGACAGGCCGCCTTGGCGGCGCTGCGGCCCTTCGGCTTTCCCCTAGCCGGCTGGGCGAGGAGCCCGCGACAAATCGACGGAGTGGAATGCTTCACGGATCTTGACGCCTTTCTAGCGCGTACCGATCTCCTAATATGCTTGCTGCCCCTCACCACAGAAACCGAAAACATTCTCGACGCCAGTCTTTTGGGCCGCCTGCCCCGGGGCGCGCGGCTGGTCCATGCCGGGCGTGGGCGACAGCTGGACCATTCGGCGCTGGTCGCAGCGCTGGATTCCGGGCAGATCTCAGCTGCGGTTTTAGACGTCACTGCCCCAGAGCCGCTACCGCAGACGCATACACTCTGGTCGCATCCTCGGGTCATTCTGACACCGCATATCGCCTGTCAAACCCGGCCCGGCGATGGCGCCCGCCATGTAATAGAGGCAATTCAGGCCGACCTGTCGGGGACGACGATACCGGGATTGGTCGACCGAGCGCGGGGTTACTGAGCGCGGGAGGGAGGCAGCGGCGCAGCTTGGCGGCATGGGGTCGGACTCACATTGGAAAGATGGTCTTCAGCGGCAAATGAGCCTTTATGAATGGCGATTTCATCACGACGTAGCTGAAATACTTGTCGATGCCGATATCCATGTCTCTCAGCCTCTCTATGACTGATTGGTACTCGCTGACCCCCGCGGTGACGAATTTCAATAGGTAATCATAGCCTCCGGCGATCAAGTGGCACTCGATCACCTCCTCGGCCTTTTCAGCCGCCTGCTGGAAACGTTCGAAGTCGATCTGGCGATGGCTCTTCAAGGTCACCTCTGTAAACACGGTGATGGTCGGCCCCAGTCTCGCAATGTCGATTAGCGCTGAATAGCCAATGATATAGCCCTCGGCCTGGAGCCGCTTGACCCGCATCAGGCAGGGGCTGGGCGACAGATGAACGAGTTCGGCAAGCACCACATTGGTGACGCGTCCGTTCCGTTGTAGTTCGTGCAAGATGCGGATGTCGATCCGGTCAAGCTTCACGGGCCCATCCCTCTGTTCCCTCCCACCCAGCTTAGGCAGCATGTGCCGATGGTTTCAATTCACTTATGCCATCCGCCGTCGGCACGTCTTGCATGCCCCGTAAGGGCTGAGCGCGACTTGGTACCCCAGAACTGCTCACCCGGATGCGTGAGCGCCAGACCCCTCCAGTCACTCGCACGACACACAGCCTGACCCGCCACACCAGGCTCGCCTGACACTGCGATGCAAGTGCCTGGCCTCGGCACGCGCCAAACAGCGATTGGCTAAACCCATCCGCTCCGCGGCGGTGGGCCCTGAGAAAGCTCGGTCATGAACCTTTTTCTTTCACGACTAAGAGTTGAACCCCGCCACCCGGCTCACTGGGTAGGGAATTCGCGGTGTTCCGGCTCGCTGGAGTCGACATAGCGGTGACGCTGGAGAACGCCGGAGGGCCATGGGGATCGTCGTTGGGAGTCGGTGCACTCACCGCATTGAGCCTGGCGGTGGCCTCCTCCCCCAGGTGGAGATCGCCCGCCGGTAGATTGCTTTCCAGCTGCGTAAGCGTGCGCGCACTAAAGATGGTCGACGTCACCGAAGGGCGGTTCGTGACCCAGCTCAACGCCACTTGGCTCGGTGTGACACCAGCCTCGTCGGCGATTTGGGTAACAACTTCCAGGGTCGCCCAATTCTGCTCCGAGGCGAAAAAGCTATTTCCGATTTGCCCAAACATCGCGCTTTCAGAACCGAGACGTGTTCCTTGCTCGGCACCCCCTCCCCGAGTGTAGTTTCCGCTCAAGAAACCCGACGCGAGAGGGGACCGGGCGAGCAACCCGACATTGTTTGCGAGGGCAGCGGGAATAACCTCGTACTCGATCTCCCGGCAGGCAAGGCTATACTGCTGTTGCAGCGTGACAGGCAACTGCATGCCCATTGCTTTGGCCGTCGATAGTGCGAGCTGCAACTGCCAGCCCGAGAAGTTGGACAAGCCTACATAGTGCACCTTGCCAGCGCGCACTGCGGCGTCCAGGAAGGACAGCGTCTCTTCGATCGGAATCAGCGGATCCCAAGCATGCATCTGGTAGAGATCTATGGCCTCTATCCCGAGACGAAGGAGTGATGCATCTAAGGCGCGACGCAGATGCCGACGGAAGGTTCCCACATCATTTACGTCCTTGCCTGTAAAAATGTGCGCCTTGGTCGCGAGCACCACGCTATTGACCAGATTCTGTGGACGGCTGGCCCGCCAGCGACCCAAAAGTTCCTCGGATGCACCGCCGCCATTGACATCGGCGGTGTCCAGCATATTGCCGCCGGCTTCAAGGAAGGCGTCTATTATGGAAAAGGCTTCATCCTCCGAAGTCTCCGTTCCGAAGCCCATGGTTCCCAGCGTCAAGTTTGAAACGGGGACGCCTGTGTTGCCGAGTCTTCGATACTGCATATTCGAGCTTTCTGTCTTACTTGAGGGCTCTGCGGCTAATGACCATGGCGTCCGCCACTTCAACACCGTCGTAGCTGAGAGGAACAACGCGGTTGGGTACGCAAAGGCGCATGGCCCTAGAGATGCCATGCATTAATTCAACCTGCTGGAGGTGATCGGGTCCGGTGGTTGCTCTCGACCTCAGACCCGCCGCGACCTACACCGAGCATCTCATAGCTACCGGTCGGATCGTATTTTTTTGGCCACGACCATCAAGCTGGACAAGGCTGGGTTTGAGAACAACCTGTGCAGTCACCTCTATGACCTAGACGTCACGCGAGCGGACGGCAGCCGAGGCCAGGCCGCCGTCGCGGAGGTGTGGAACTTCGATTGTGAAGCTGCTTAAACAGAACTGGGAAACAAGCGGACCGTATCAATACACCTTGCCGCGGGCTGACACTGGCCAGAGGGTTTCAACCTTGCCGTTGCGCACCCCAACGTACCAGTCGTGCACATTGCAGGTCGGGTCGCAATGGCCGGGCACTAAGCGCAGTTTGTCGTTTATCCTGAGCACGCCGTTCAGGTCTTCCACATTGCCATGCTCATCTGAGCACTTGACATACTTCACGTCCTCTCGCCCGAAGACGACTGGCAGTCCACTGTCGACCGATTGCGCCTTCAACCCAGCATCCACCACCGCAAGATGTGGCTTGGCGTGGCTCATCACGCTGGTCAGGATGAACAGTGCGTTTTCCCATTCGCCTTGGTCGATGCGCTTGCCGTCCTTGTCGCGAATCCGGCCATAGTCGGCATCCATGAAGGCGTAGGACCCGCATTGCAACTCGTTGTAGACGCCCGAGTTCGCCTCGAAGTAGTAGGATCCTGTGCCACCGCCCGACACTAAAGCGGGTTTCAAACCAGCGGCGTCCAGTGCCGTGGCCGCATCTTTGACCTGAGCGATGGCACTGTCGACCTTGGCCTTGCGGTCCTCATAATCATCGAGATGCTGCATAGCGCCTTGATAGGCTTGGATCCCGGTGAACTTGAGTCCCAGGGCCGCGTCGACAGCCATTGCGATTGCCATAACTTCGGGAGTGGTTTTGACGCCGCAGCGCCCGGCGCCGCAATCAATCTCCACCAGACACTCAAGAATGGTGCTGTGCCTTTGCGCCGCTGCCGACAGATCGGCTACGTTTTCCACGTCGTCGACGCAGACAATAATTCGGCTGCCAAGTTTCGGCAGGCGCGCAAGCCTATCGATCTTGGCCGGGTCGCGTACCTGGTTCGAGACAAGAACGTCCTTGATCCCGGCTCGCACGAAGACTTCTGCTTCGGACACCTTTTGGCAGCATACGCCGGTCGCCGCGCCCAGCGACTCCTGCAGTTTCATAACGTCTACCGACTTGTGCATCTTGCCGTGCGCCCGGTGGCGCATGTTGTGCGCTTTCGCGTACGCACCCATTTTCCGGATGTTGCGCTCCAAGGCGTCGAGGTCGAGGATCAAGCAGGGCGTCTGAATGTCTTTCTCGTCCATCCCCGGCAAGGCTGGCACGTCGTACCCGACTTCGAGGCCCGCAAATTTGTCATGTACGTTCATGTTGTCCGCTCTCAGTTCCAGGGCAGCATGTCGACATCGACATTACCGCCGGTGATGATGACACCGACACGCTTGCCGGCGAAGACCTGGGGGTTTTTCAGGATGGCAGCCAGGGGCACCGCGCTGGACGGTTCCATCACGAGTTTCAGCCGCAGCCAAGTCACCCGCATGGCGTCGATTATCTCGTGCTCAGCCGTCGTCAGGATGTCTGTGACGTTGCGTTGAACGAAGTGCCAAGTCAGATCCTTTAGCGGCACCTTGAGCCCGTCGGCCACGGTTTGCGGGGCGTCGTCAGCAATGATATGGCCCGCTTTGAAGCTACGAAAGGCATCGTCGGCCTGCTCGGGTTCGGCGGCATAGATGCTTAGCCCAGGCGCGAGATTTGACAGCGTAAGGCAGGTGCCGGAAATCATGCCGCCGCCCCCGATCGGCGCGATCACTGCATCCAGGTTGTCTACCTGTTCAAGCAGTTCCGCCGAGCAAGTCGCCTGCCCGGCAATAACTCGATGATCGTTGTAGGGGTGCACGAATTCCGCGCCGGTTTCAGCCATAACCTCAGCGAAAACGGCCTCACGGGACGTCGTTGAGGGCTCGCACTCGATGACTCTCCCCCCATAGCCACGTACTGCGTCCTTCTTCACCTGGGGAGCCGTGCGCGGCATGACAACAGTGCAGCTTATGCCGCGCCGGCCGGCGGCATAGCTCAGGCAGGTGCCATGATTGCCACTGGAATGGGTAGCCACGCCCCTCTCTGCCTGCTCGTCCGAAAGTCCGAAAACGGCGTTCGCGGCGCCACGAGCCTTAAAGGCCCCGGCCTTCTGCAGGTTCTCGCATTTGAAGAACAATTCGGCACCCGTCAGCCGGTTCAGGGCTTGCGAAGTCATGATGGGGGTGCGGTGAATGTAAGGTTCGATGCGTTCGCGTGCTGCGAGCATGTCTTCGAGAGTCGGAATGTACATAAGCGCTTCCCGTTCAGGCGTCTGCTTCAATAGTCGCTGCAAGCGCTTGCGCGGCAGCGTTGCCGCGCCGTGAGTGAAGATCGATTACCGAGTGCTTCATGGCAGTGGCTTCTGGCTCGCAAGAGGAGTAGCACGGCCCGACTGTGTGGTAAACTTTACTGAAAATCATTTTTATCAGACGAAAAATGTACAAAAATATGTTCAAATAGAAAGGGTTAGAATTTTCCATTCTGCAGAAGTTGATTCCATTAGACCAATTGCCTATCTTGTCGCGAAATAGTGAGAAGCGTTGATGCAGCAGCCAATCCGACGACGCGGCCGCCCTAGGGGCACCAAGACGCTCCAACAGCCACCGACCATCCAGGCGCTCGACCGCGCGATTGATGTGCTCGAAGCGCTGGCGTCCCACCAGGGCATGACATTATCTGAGCTCGCCGCTCATCTTGAACAGTCGATAGCAACAATGCATCGGGTTTTGGCCGCCCTTGAACGACGTAACTATGTCGAAAGCAGTGGGGAACGGCAGGAGTGGTTCGTGGGTGCAGAGGCATTCCGCTTGGGCTCAGCTTTCCTGCGGCGCACCAACATCGTGGAAAGCACCCGCTCTGTAATGCGGGATTTAATGGCCTCGTCGGGTGAGACGTCAAATCTCGGAATCGAGCGGGATGGGGATGTTCTGTTTGTCAGCCAAGTCGAGACGCACGAGTCTATTCGCGCGTTCTTCCCGCCAGGAACGCGCGCCCCGCTTCACGCATCGGGCATTGGCAAGGCTCTTTTAAGCGCATTTGATGACGAGCGGCTGGAGGTGTTCCTCAGAACAGCAGCCTTGGCTGGCTTTACCGAAAGAACAATAACCACAGCCAGCGAATTGCGCGACGCGGTAAAACAAATCCGCGAGCGGGGATACTCGCTCGATGATGAAGAGCGCATCATTGGGATGCGATGCGTCGGCGCCACAATCTTCAATGGATACGGTGATGCAGTGGCTGGCATATCCGTCTCGGGTCCGACGATTAGGATGCCTGATGCCAGGGTGCTCGAGCTGGGAAGTTGGGTCGTCAAGGCCGCCGCCGAAGCGTCGCGAACGCTCGGTGCCAGATTGTAAATTTGCCCGCCGCAAACGCTTAGCATCGACTCGGGTACCAGGCGCTTTGCGTATATGAACGGGGGCAGCCGACCTTCGGCCGCAATCACGTCGGTTCTTTGGTCCGCAGTTGGCGAACTGCTCAGGCGCACGGATGGCTTTGCCGGTTCGATCGCTTTTAGTCGGAATGCGCGATGCTTACTCAGAAAGGTGCAGGACCGGCGAGGGTGAGAATGAGATGCATGTACCATCAGTTCGGCAGAAGATTTTGCGGAGGGGCCAAGTGCGGCAAATCCTGCTGGCGTCTCTGCGCCACAGTATGGCAAGACCCAATGGGTTCGCGCCAGCTCGACACCGGAATGAGACCGGGCGCTTGCCGATCACCGGTAGAGGACAAGTCTCGATGGCAAAAACCGTTCGCGTGAAGTCCTTCCAACTGATTGCGCGGGATATCGCCGATGTTGACGTTCATCTGCTGCATGTCCTCTCGATAGGTGTAGGCTGGCCGCATCGTCCCGCCGATTGGGAGTTCCTGCGGCAAGTGGGGCAAGGGATCGTCGCGGTCGACGACATTGGGCGCGTCTTCTGCAGTGCGATGTGGTTTCTGCAGGGCGAAGATTTGGCCACGATTGGGCTTGTGATCACCACGCCGCGCGCGCAGGCGCAAGGAGCCGGCCGTTGGCTGATGGAAGAGGTAATGGAACGCTGCAAAGGCCGCAACCTGACGCTGAATTCAACGAAGGCCGCCTATCCCCTCTACCTGTCACTCGGGTTCGAAAAGGAGGCGACCGTTTTCCTACACGGGGGCATACTCTCAACGCTGCCAGCAGCGGCCCGGGACCATGGCCTGGACGAGTTACCCACGACCCAAATTGAGGAACTCGCTGACTACGATACGGAAGCTTTTGGCGTCAACCGCTCGGCGGTGTTAGTACAACTGTCCAAAAGATCTGTGACCTGCGTTCTGCGACGGAGCGACAAGGTGGTCGGCTATGCCATGCGCCGCCAGTTCGGGAGGGGGCACGTGATTGGACCGATAGTGGCCAGTAACGACGAGGACGCAATTCTTCTCGTCGGATGGCATCTGCCCGCGTTGAAGGATGGTTATGTGCGGATCGATACGCGCGAGGATACCAGTCCCTTCGCGGAATTCCTGACACAGATAGGCCTTCCCACGACCTCCACGACAATGACGATGTCCAAGGGGCGTAGGTTCTTGAACCGCAGCGATGCCTCCCCTTGGGTCTACGGGCTGGCTGCGCACGCCTTGAACTGACCGACGTTGCTGAGGGTATGCCCCGGCATGACGGATTTTGGTCGAGTCCGGGCACGACGGGCTAGCTTGAGTGCAGCGTCATCACCTCGGGCGACGCTCGAACACTGGCCTGCGGTTTTTAGCGCTTGTTCGCAATAAGATGCCGCCAATCGCTGCGGAAGCGGGGAATACTGCTGCCCACAAGCGGCCATTCTCATGCAAGAAAAGGCTGCCTCGCGTCCGCCGGCACGGCCAATCTGAAAACCCAGCGGAAGGTATGCAAGTGCCACAGCCTAAGGTCGCCGACAAGGACACGCCTTATTGGAGGGGAGCGGATCCTGTCATGCTGCTAACGCCACAATCGCTCGTAAAAAAGCATGATGTAGTGATCGTCGGCGCAGGCTGTGCCGAGTTGTCCCCTGGTCTGGCGTGGGGACGGGCCGGACGCTCTGTCGCTGCCTCCGATGCGACGAACCCGGGCGACGGCGCATCTCACCAACCGCAGGGTGGGGTACCGAAGGTCCGAGTCAGTTCGACCATGATGGGGAGGCTCCGATGAATGACGCCGTGAAAATCACTCCATTCTCTACCGCGAGCGCCCCTGCCCCTGGCGGCCATTATGCTCAGGCGATCAAGCATGCGGGGCTTCTTTATATCTCCGGCCAGCTGCCCATTGCCCCAGACGGCACCCATCTCGCGGAGGCCGATTTCGACGATCAGGCGCGCCAGGCGATCCGCAATTTGATCGCGGTGGCCGAGGCCGCCGGGGCTTCGGTCGGCAGCCTCTTGAAGGTGACCGTCTACGTCGTCGGCGTCGCCAATTGGCCGCGTTTCAACGCCGTCTATGAAGAGATGCTGGGCGCGGCGCATCCCGCGCGGACGGTCGTTCCGGTGCCCGAGCTGCACTACGGCTATCTTGTGGAACTTGACGCCATAGCGGCATGTCAGGAGGAGAGCACATGAATTCTATCCAGCCATCTGTCACACTACGCCCGATGACGGGCGAAGCGGGTGATTTGGAAAGTGCGCTGGAGCTATCCCGCGCAGTGGGCTGGGCGTATCGGCTTGACGACTGGCGCGTCGCCCAGTCGCTTGGCCAGGGTATTCTGGCCGAGGAGAATGGCCAGGTAATCGCCTCTGCTATTTGTTGGCCTTATGGCGATGCTTTCGCAACCTGCGGCAGCATCATTGTCGCGCCCGCGATGCAAGGTCGCGGACTGGGTCGATCGCTACTGGCGCACCTGTTGCAATCAACCGGCAGCCGCGCCGTCATGCTGAACTCTACGGCAGTGGGAATGAGGCTTTACGAGAGCTTCGGTTTCGAAGCTACCGGCACCGTTCACCAGCATTTGGGGCAAGTCTCAGCAGGCACTGCGGATGCCGAGAGAGGCCGCTGGGTCCGCAAGGCTAACGCTGAGGATTTGCAGACATTGCTCCAGATGGACCGGCAGGCCTTCGGGGCCGACCGACGCCGGATGATCGAGGAGTTCAACTTGATTGGCTCTATCGCCGTGATTGAACGAGCTGGTGACATTCAAGGCTATGCCATCTGTCGTCCCTTCGGCCTTGGTCAGGTGGTCGGCCCGGTCATCGCATGCGGGGCAGAGGATGCGAAGCTGCTGATTGAACATTTCCTGAGGGTGAACGCCGGACAAATCTTGCGCATAGACACTGGCGGGGACAGCGGGCTCCGTGACTGGCTAACGGCCCAAGGTCTGTTAGAGGTTAGCAGTGTCACAACAATGATCCGCGGTCATCGGCCTCAGATTACGGGGCCGCACAGGATATTTGCTCTCGCCAGCCAATCCTTTGGTTGAGGGCGGATAGCTGCTATTCCGCTAAGGAGAAGGTCGTGTCCCGGGACGTGGTGTAACTGAGGTGGTCAAGCCGCTCGCGAGCGCGCCATCACGAGCGCCGTAGCGAGCGAGCGGCTGGGTGGTCATCGACGGATTTCCGGTAGGGTCGGGTTGCTCACACCAACCTGATACTGGAAGGACCACCGATGACCGATGCGATGATGAACCTGCGCACGCTGGTAGAGAAGACCCCTGACGCCGATATTCTGCGTGAGATGATCGGCATTGCCGCGGAACGCCTGATGGAGCTGGAGGTGGGTGCTGCCACCGGCGCCGGCTATGGCGAGAAGAGCGCCGAGCGCCTGGCGCAGCGCAATGGCTACCGTGATCGGGACTGGCAGACCCGGGCCGGCACCGTCGAGCTGCGCATCCCCAAGCTGCGCAAAGGCAGCTACTTCCCCGGCTTCCTTGAGCCCCGGCGCATGGCCGAGAAGGCGCTGACCGCAGTGATCCAGGAGGCTTACATCCAGGGCATCTCCACCCGCTCGGTGGATGAGCTGGTCAAGGCCATGGGCATGAGTGGCATCTCCAAGAGCCAGGTCAGCCGATTGTGCGAGGAGATCGACGGCAAGGTGAAGGCGTTCCTCGAGCGGCCAATCGAGGGCGACTGGCCGTATCTTTGGATCGACGCCACCTACCTCAAGGTGCGCCGGGGTGGCCGCATCGTATCGGTGGCTGCCATCATGGCCGTGGGCGTCAATGCCGATGGCCGGCGCGAAGTGCTCGGCATGGAGATCGGCACCTCGGAAGCCGAGGCGATCTGGACCGAGTTCCTGCGCAAGCTGACCCGCCGCGGCCTCCGTGGGGTGAAGCTGGTCATCTCCGATGCTCACGAAGGTATCAAGGTGGCTGTCACCAAGGTGCTGTGCGCGACCTGGCAACGCTGTCGGGTGCACTTCATGCGCAATGTTCTGGCCCATGCCGGCAAGAGCGGCCGCCGGGTGGCCAGCGCCTTCATCGCCACGGCCTTCGCTCAGGAAACGGCCGAGGCAGCCAGTGCGCAATGGCGCGCCGTCGCCGATCAGATCCGCCCCCGGGTGCCCAAGCTCGCCACCATCATGGACGAGGCCGAGCACGATGTACTGGCCTATATGAGCTTCCCCAAGGAGCATCGGACCAAGCTGCACAGCAACAACCCAATCGAGCGCGTCAACGGCGAGGTGAAGCGTCGGACCGAGGTCGTCGGCATCTTCCCCAACGAGGACGCCATCGTGCGCCTGGTGGGCGCCATCCTGCTCGAACAGAACGATGAATGGGCCGTCCAGCGCGCCAGATATATGACGCTGGAATCCGTCGCCCCATTGAGCGATGATCCCCTCGTCAGCTTGCCGGCAGTCCCCGCACGCTGACCAACCCGGCCAAGCCGGAAATGCGTGGAGGCCAAGCCTCAGTTACACCACGCTGTGGGACACGATCAAGGAGAAGGGCCGGCGGATCCGAATGATACACTTCGGGCGGTTATGGATTGTGAATTCAATCTGCCTGACCGCGCCACGTAACGAAGTCGGCGAGTGCGATTTCGTTTAGGGTCGCACATAAGCCCACGCCTTGGGGGATAGCAAAGTAACCGTCAGCAAGAGTAGATTCTGGATTGTCGACAAGTACGTCTACATAGCCCGGCTGCCGCCTCTCGTAGGGGCGGATCTCCTGCAGCACGAAGTTAGATTTACCTTAGAACGAAGGCAACAGTTGACTAGTAACTTCCGTCAGGACACCGGCACAGAAAGGGGCCGCAATCGCGGCGCCAGAACGAAGAGTAGCGGCGCTGAGCGCAGCCGGGGAGACGGAGAGTCGATTCCGTGAACCTACCCGCCACCGGTATTTAGGATCGCACTCAAGAGGATCTCGACATCAGCGTCATCGAGCTCGTCGGATGGCAGGGGCTTCACGGTTTACGCCTTTGTGCCCACTTGATCCGCTACGGTCTCCATTGAGGCCGCCGAGGGGATCACGACGGGAATATCGGCCCATGACCGGGCCAGAACGGTGCTGGTCGCGACCGACCCTGATGTCACGCCCGCAAGAATTGCCTCCCCCGGTCACGTCTTTCCACTGCGGGCGGCCGAAAATGGCGTGCTGGCGCGCGATGGTCATACTGAGGGCGCCGTTGACCTGATGCGGCTGGCTGGGCTCCCGCCCGCCGGCGTAATTTGCGAGATTATGCGGGACGACGGGCAGATGGCGCGGCGACCCGATCTCGAGATATTTGCCCGGCAACATAAGCTGCCAATCCTGACCATTCGGGACATCATCGCGCATCGGCTTGCCAGCGAGACGCTGGTCGATGAAGTGGCGCGGTCCGAACTGCCAACCCAACACTCACCGATCCCGCTCGAAGTTCGCGCCTTCCGCAGCCGCCTGGACGGCACAGAGCATCTGGCGCTGATCCGAAACCCTTTGGCCGGCTTCCCACTGGTGCGCTTGCATTCCGAGTGTCTCACTGGGGATGCGTTGGGCTCGCTACGTTGCGACTGCGGACCGCAATTGCAGGAGGCCCTGCGCCAGATCGCTACCGGCGATGGCGGTGCGCTGATCTATCTACGCGGGCAGGAGGGGCGCGGTATTGGTCTCGCCAACAAGATCCGGGCCTATGCACTACAAGACCAGGGACACGACACGGTGGAAGCCAATACGGCACTGGGTTTCGCTCCGGACGCCCGCGACTACGGCATTGCCGGGCAGATCCTGCGGGCGCTCGGCATCGAACGTCTGCGGCTGTTGTCGAACAATCCGGGCAAGGCGCTGTCGCTGGAGCAGTTCGGCATCCATGTCGCCGAGCGCTTGCCCATCCAGATCCCAGCAAATCCCTACAACTGGCGCTATCTCGCAACCAAGCGGGACAAGTTCGGGCACACCTTTACCCACCAGGAACAAGAGAACCAGAATGTCTGATACTTCGCCACGCCTCGCCATTGTTGTCAGCCAGTTCAATCCCGAGGTCACGCATGGCCTGCGCGACGGAGCACTGAAATATCTGAGCAGGAAGGGAATCCCGATTGCGCCAGACAATATCTACTCGGCCCCCGGCGCCTTCGAAATCCCGCTTATTGCGAAGCGGTTGGCGCAATCCGGCTTCGACGGAGTGATTTGCCTGGGCTGCGTCATCAAAGGCGATACGGCCCATTTCGAATATATCAGCGAAGCCGCCGCCCATGGCCTGATGCAAGCCGGGCTCGAAACCGGCAAACCCATCACCTTCGGCATTTTGACGACCTACACGGACGAACAGGCCATTGTGCGCAGTCGTGACGACGAGCACAACAAGGGCCGCGAAGCCGCTGCCGCTTGTCTGAAAGTCCTACGCATATTCAGCACTTTGGGCAGTTGAAGTTCTCAGTGAGGATCTAGCAATAGAAGCCGGCTGGTTGTTCGAGCGCTGGCACCTGGCCCGCTCCGTCCATCGTGCGCGTGATCAGCGCTGAGCCCACCAGCGCCAGAAGCACTGCGGACGCGACACTTTCTGGACTGGCCTTTGAAAACAGCCGATCGGCGGCCGAAAGGAAGCTGGGCCCCAATGTGCGGCGACGGCCTGCCGATGGCTCAGCCGGGCACGCGACTTCGAGGAGAGCTCCGTTGCATCGCGATCGCCCCCTGCAGTGCCGTCGACCCCTCCTATCGTCCTATGGCTACCAGGCTGGAGATCCATGTAGCGTTCGCACCCGCCTCCCCCCATGCCCCTAAGGCTGCACTAGCCGAAACGCCTCCTGCACACCGTTTTGCCCAGCAAAACAATCTCAACTGGCTTTAGCCTGAATCGGAGAAGACGACATGGCTGAGAACAAGGCGGCAAGCCTTCGTGAGGGCGCCCTTCACTTTCACCAGTTCCCCAAGCCGGGCAAGCTTGAGATCGTGGCGACCAAGCCACTGGCAAATGCGCGCGACCTTTCGCTCGCCTATTCGCCCGGGGTCGCCATTCCCTGCGAGGAAATCGCCGCCGATCCGGAAGCCGTTTACAAGTATACCTCCAAGGGCAACCTAGTGGCGGTCATCTCCAATGGCACGGCCGTGCTGGGCCTGGGCAATATCGGCGCGCTGGCATCCAAGCCGGTGATGGAAGGCAAGGCGGTCCTGTTCAAGAAGTTCGCCGGCATAGATTCGATCGATATCGAGGTTAATGAACAGGATCCCAAGCGCTTCATCGAGATCGTGGCGCCGCTGGAACCCAGCTTTGGCGGCATCAACCTCGAAGATATCAAGGCGCCGGAATGCTTCGAGATCGAGGAAGCTTTGCGCGAGCGGATGAATATTCCGGTGTTCCACGACGACCAGCATGGCACCGCCATCATCGTCGCCGCTGCCGTGCTCAATGCCATGCAACTGGTCGGCAAGGACATTGCCAAGGTTAAGATCTGCACCTCGGGCGCCGGTGCGGCGGCGATCGCCTGCATGAATATGCTGATCGCGGTGGGAGCGACGCGCGAGAACATCTGGATCGCCGACTCCAAGGGCCTAGTCACCAAGGTGCGGCATAACTCGGTCGATCGCTGGCGCGGCGCCTTTGCTCAGAACACCGACAAGACCGAGCTCAGCGAAGTTATGGCCGGCGCCGATATCTATGTTGGGCTGTCCAAGGCCGGGGCGCTGAAGCCCGAAATGATGAAGGACATGGCGCCCAATCCGCTTATCCTGGCGCTTTCCAATCCTACTCCCGAAATCATGCCGGAACTGGCGCGAGAAGCGCGGCCGGACGCCATGATTTGCACGGGACGATCGGATTATCCCAACCAGGTCAACAATGTCCTCTGCTTCCCTTTCCTCTTCCGCGGCGCGCTCGACTGCGGCGCCACGGTGATCAACGAAGAGATGAAGGCCGCCGCCGCCCATGCCATCGCCAAGCTAGCGCATGAGCCGGGGCTGGAGGCTTCCGCGCATGGCGTGCCGGCCATCTTCGGCTCGGATTATCTCATTCCCAATCCGTTCGATCAGCGACTGATCCTGCGCATTGCGCCGGCCGTGGCCAAGGCGGCCATGGAAAGCGGCGTGGCCCGCCGGCCGATTGACGATTTCGCCGCCTATCGCGACCAGCTCAATCGCTTTGTATTCCGCTCGGGATTCGTGATGAAGCCGATGTTCGAACGGGCACTGGGAGAGGGCAAGCGCATCGCCTTTGCCGATGGCGAGGACGAACGCGTGCTGCGCGCCACCCAGGTGATGCTGGAAGACGGCATAGGGCGGTCCATTCTCATTGGCCGCCCATCCGTCATTGAACAACGCATCGAGCGCTTCGGGCTGACCCTGAAGGCGGGGCGCGATTTCGACGTCATTAATCCCGAGGACGATCCGCGCTATCGCGACTATGTGGAGCTGTTCCATTCACTGGTCGGGCGTAAGGGGGTGACGCCGGACACCGCGCGGACGATCGTGCGTACCAATACAACAGTGATCGGGGCGCTAGCGGTGAAACGCGGCGAGGCGGATGCGTTGATCTGCGGGCTGCAGGGCCGGTTCATCAAGCATGCCCGCAATATCCAATCGGTGATCGGGCTGGCCGAGGATTCCCAGCAGCTTTCGGCGCTTTCGATGCTGGTGATGACCCGCGGCGTGTTCTTCCTCGCCGACACCTACGTGAATATCGATCCCAGTGCCGACGAGATCGTCTCGATCACGCTGCAGGCGCGCGACCACCTCAAGCGCTTCAACATTGATGCCAAGGCAGCTTTGCTAAGCTACTCGAACTTCGGTTCGCGCGAGGGCGCGACCAGCGAGAAGATGCGGCTCGTCTATGAGACCCTCAAGCAGGTTGCGCCGGATTTGGCGGCGGAAGGCGAAATGCAGGGCGACTTAGCGATCAATACTGAGTTGCGAGAGCGCTACGTGCCCAATTCGGTGCTGAGGGGCGAGGCGAACTTGCTTATCTTTCCGAACCTTGAAGCAGCAAACCTGTCGATGACGCTGCTCAAGGAGCTCAACAATGCCCTGCCGGTGGGGCCTATCCTGATGGGAACGCGGCAGCCGGCGCATATCCTGGCGCCATCTGTGACCTCCAGAGGCATTGTCAATATGGCTGCAATCGCCGCGGCCGAGGCGCTGGCCCCAACATTGGCGTGAGCTCCCTGATTGGCCCTGCGAGAACAGATTTACGGCCCAGGGCACTGACAGCGAATGGGACTATACGGCGCCAAGACGCAGGATGCCACGGCCCGGGGCGCTGGATACGGTGCGCCGCCTCGGAGAGCTGACGCAGTGCGAGAATGCCGCGCCGGACCTCCTTGAAGAGGGTGTCTGCCGCGGGTTGCAATTTCCCGGCGCCGTTTACTTTTCGAGGCGAGAGATGGCGCTACTTGAACGCCTCGAATTTTTCCGTTGTGAGCCGGAAAGCGGTTTCAATCCTGACCCTATCAATGCGATGCCAGCAAAGCGATCAGTGAAGTGACGGCTATGACCACGATGCCGGCGACCAGCACGATGGATATCGACAGGCCCGCATCAGTCCACACACCGAGGCCGATGGTGGAGGCGGCGGAACAGACCAGGGTAACGCATTGCACAGCGGCACGCGCGGAGCCCAGCCGAGCCTTGCCATAGAGTTCGGCCAGCAGATGCGGCGTGCAGGCAAAGTAGAGGCCGGTCGCGAACCCTGCTCCGACAAAATAGCCCAGAATGGTCCAGTCAGGCGAGCCGACCAGCGCAACGCCCATGCCCAGGGCGGCCGGTAGGGCATAGAGCGCTACGACACGCCGGGCGGAGAAGCGGTCGACAAGTACCCCGGATATTAGCATGGCGGTGGTCTGGGCGATGGCATAGGCGGCGAGGCCAATGGCGATCCAGTCGGCGGCGCCCCGCTGATCGAGCCAGACGGACTGGTGAAAAAGCATGCCGGAAAAGATCAATGGCACGCACATCAGCGCAGGCAGGTATGGTAGCACAGCGTGATCGATTGCGAGGCGCGGCCGGGCAACTGCCGGGGCGTCGATGCCGGTTCTGCACTCACTTGCGAGGAGCCACAAAAAGGCCGGGATGGCCACCACGGCCGTGGCCAAGGCGATGCCGAGCCAGGTGGCGCGCCAGCCATAAATTCCAAGCAGCAGCACCGCGAGAGCGGGCAGGATGGAGGGCCCCAGCGCGTAGCCCAGCGAGGGCAGTCCGGCCAGCGCCTTCTTGCGTCCGTCCAGCAGGCGGACAGAGGCGGTGAGCGCGGCATGGGTGAAGAGCCAGTCGCCCAGGAGGCGCACGAACAGAATGCCGATAGCGAAAACCAGCAGGTTTGGTGCGAAGGCCACGCACAGGCTGGCCACGGAAAAAATGGCCAGGAGGATCAGGGTATATGATCTGAGGCTGATGCGGTCGACCAGTCCACCAAGGTAGAACATCGGCACGACCGCAGCTAGCGTGGACAGCGCGAAGATAAAGCCAATGGTCGACTGATCAGTGCCGAACTCGGCGGTGATCGATGGGCTGAACAGGCCCAGGAAATAGCCGGTCCCCAGCGTCGACAGAACGATCATCGCTGTCGAATAAGCGAGCGCACGCGGCGTGGAGAGACTGGTCACGATGGGCTCGCTTGCGTTCGGCGGAAAGGTTGACGGCGGCATGCCTAGATCAGCAGCAGTACTGGCACGTCAAGACGGGCTTCACCATAGGCAACCGCCGCTCCGACAAGTCCACCGCCGACTACTATGAGTTTGGTTCGTTCCACTTTACCCGGTGGCATCGCACGAGGCACGCCACCCCACTTCGGTATCTCACGGGTGTGTGCAGCAACACGATTTCTCCGCTTCATTGGCGAGGTAGGTCGGCGGCACAGTAGGCCATCTCACCCTTGTTCGGCATAACCTCCCGTTACCAACTAACAGGCGTGTTGCGCCGCCGCCCGGCTCAAGCGCCGCTGCGGTGAGGCCGCCGAACCAGATGGGAAGATCAGCGGGCTCAGCACGTCTTCTCCAATGTGCTCATTCATTGAAAAGCTCCTTCACGACCCTTGTAAGGTATGACGGAAGGTCCGGCTCAGGAGAAAATCGACAAAGTCCGGCAGGGAACACCCTGCCACGTTTCCCGGTGGAATTAGGTCTGCTTCAGGAGTATGTGCGTTGAAACTTGACGCTCCGGATAACGGCCCCAAACTTGCCGAAATGCATGAATTGGGATGATCCGGGGGCACCCTACTCCGACCCGACCTAATGTAGCCGAAGACCCCCTACCCTACGTCAACCCTCGTTCCCGGCTCGTGAGCCGCCGAACTTCCCGGAACGTGATCGACCGCAATCCACAATCGTCCGTGCTTAAGGGATCAGGCTTGTCGCGCCCATTAATTGTCGATTCTTTCAAACGCTGTAACAAGTTAGCGTCAAAGTTCGGTGTATTTTAATGCCCCCAAAGCCCTTCAGATCCCAAGCGCCGACCCCACTCTTTCCAACAGATACTGAGTTGAAGCCTCGCTGTTAGCTCGGCCGACCTGCGGACATGCTGCCCAACTAGATATCAATCCGAAGGTGCCCGGGCACGGAAACTCGGCGGGAGCTTACGGCGGGTTCGCAGGCGCGTAACCGACAGTGGCGATCCGTCCAGTCCATCATCGGGGCAACGGAAAAACGCCGGGCTACGCTAATCTGCGATTTCCTTTCTTTTTCCATCAGTTAGGCCTTGTCTTTCTCATTCGCCCTTGTCCCGTTTCCTTCGTTCATGTACCAAATCCGTCGATTTTGACACCTGACTTTGGTACAATGTACCAAATGAAATCGCGTGTACCAAACGAGGATTCCACCATGGGCACTATCACCGAGCGCAAGCGCAAGGACGGCAGCGCTGCCTATATGGCGCGCGTGCGGGTCATGCGTGATGGTTTCGCCTATCACGAGACGGAAACTTTTGACAGGCGTCCGACCGCGACGTCGTGGATCAAAAAGCGCGAGCGCGAACTCGCGAAACCAGGCGTGATCGACGAGTACAAGGCGGCGGACCCCCCGCTGGCAAAAGCCATTGACCGGTACACCGAAGAGTCTCTGAGGGAGATTGGCCGGACAAAAGCTCAGGTTCTCAGAGCGATCAAGAACTATCCCATCGCCGACATGCCCTGCTCCACCATCAAGTCGAAGGATATCATCGAGTTCCTGCAGTCGCTGACAAGCCAGCCTCAGACGGTCGGCAATTACGCCAGCCACCTCGCGGCCATCTTCGCTATCGCGCGGCCGATGTGGGATTATGGATTGAATGATCGCGAGATGAGGGACGCGATTGTAGTCGCCCGCCGCATGGGCATCATCTCGCGCTCCGTTCAGCGCGACCGACGGCCAACGCTGGAAGAACTCGACAAACTTCTGGCTCACTTCGTCGATCGGCGAAAGAAAGTTCCTCAAGCCGTGCCGATGCACAAGGTCATCGTGTTCGCGCTCTTCTCGACCCGGCGGCAAGCAGAAATCACGCAAATCACATGGGATGACTTTGAAAAACAACACAAGCGTGTGCTCGTGCGCGATATGAAACACCCGGGCGAGAAGATCGGAAACGATACCTGGGTCGATCTGCCAGACGAGGCTATTCAGGTCATTGAAAGCATGCCCAAAACCAAGCCGGAAATCTTCCCCTACTCACCCGATGCCATCACCGCCAATTTCACGCGGGCCTGTAAACTGCTCGGGATCGAGGACCTGCGCTTCCACGATCTGCGGCATGAGGGGATTTCTCGGCTATTCGAGATGGGCTGGAACATTCCCAAGGTTGCCACGGTCAGTGGACACCGGTCATGGGTCAGCCTCAAGCGCTACACCCACATTCGCGAAGCTGGCGACAAGTATGTGGACTGGCGCGGCCTGCAACTCGCTATCAGCAACAGATGAAGTCGATGAGGTTTTAGCCGTGAGCGCGCCTATTGGCCCTCGTGAGGCGTTCCGGCCTCAGCGTGGCCCGCACCGCCGCCTCTACGCTGGACGACGCGGGCCGCGATTCAGCCTCCCGAATCATGCCGTCACAGGCCCGGTCCGCCATCCCCTCCCTTACTGGACAGCCTTCGCGCGAATAGCTTGGAAAATTGTAAGCTTCGTGCTACATATCCAGCCAATCTGTAGTGCGAAGGTTTCAAATGCCTACACCACACAATCCTCCTGCCGCTGTGCGGCGCGCCCTTAGCAAGCTCGGAGCCGACATCCACGATGCCCGTCGGCGTCGGCGGCTACCAATGGCCGTCGTGGCGCAGCGCGCCTTCACCTCCCGATCGACCCTACAAAAGGTCGAGGCTGGGGACACCAATGTCAGCATAGGCATTTATGCGGGCGTCCTTCAGGCGCTCGGCCTGCTCGACGGTCTGAGCCAAATCGCCGACATCAGCAACGACTCTGTTGGACAGGCGCTGGCCAGCGCTGAATTGCCCAAGCACGTCCACCTCAAGCGGCCAGCCGGATCGTCTCGCGATGGCTGACTTCGAGGTGCATATCGACCTGGACGACCGCACACGCCAAATTGGACTCGCGAGGAGTAATCGCGTCCGAGGCACAGAGACTATCCTTTTCGAATATGATGGCGCGTGGCTCGTCGACCCCGACCGGTTCTCGCTTGAGCCTGCTCTTGCCCTGACCCGCGGCGCCTTCGCCCCTCCTGCCGGACTGGCGACTTTCGGCTCCATCGGAGACTCCGCGCCCGACACATGGGGGCGCCGTCTTATGCAACGGGCCGAGCGCCGTCTTGCCGAACGCGAAGGCCGCGCCGTTCGCACCCTTGCGGAAAGCGATTACCTGCTCGGCGTCGCCGACGAGACCCGCCTGGGTGCCCTCAGATTCCGCTGGGCAGGCGAAGAGATGTTCCAGGCGCCTATCCGCGCCGGCGTCCCCGCCCTAATCGAACTCGGGCGGCTGCTCCAGATCACCGAACGGATCCTCCGGGACGAGGAAACGGACGAGGACCTTCAACTCATCTTCGCCCCCGGCTCTTCCCTCGGCGGTGCCCGGCCGAAAGCATCGGTCATCGACCAGCACGGACACCTCTCCATCGCCAAGTTTCCGAAGGAGACCGACGACTACAGCATGGAGACATGGGAGGAGATCGCGCTGCGGCTGGCCGACCAGGCCGGTATCACCACCCCACACCATGAGCTGATCGAGGTCGCCGGCAAGGCGGTGATGCTGTCCCGGCGCTTCGATCGTTCCGGCGCGATCCGCATTCCTTTCCTGTCTGCGATGGCGATGATGGGTGCCAGGGACGGTGAGCGCGGCAGCTACCCGGAGATCGTCGACGCTCTTGCGCAACACGGCGCGCGGGGGAAGACCGACGCTCATGCCCTCTATCGGCGTGTCGTCTTCAACGTATTGATTTCCAATGTCGACGATCACCTGCGCAACCATGGCTTCCTTTGGCTCGGCAAGGCGGGATGGTCTCTCTCTCCCGCCTATGACCTCAACCCTGTGCCCACCGACCTCAAGGCGCGAGTGCTGACCACGAACATCGACCTCGACGAGGGCACCTGCTCGCTCGACCTGCTTGAGGCGGCTTCGGAGTTCTTCGGCCTCACACTGGTGCACGCCCGCGCGATCATCAAAGAAGTCGCGACAGCGACAGCGACGTGGCGCGAAACCGCAAAGGCAGCCGGTGCGCGCTCCGCCGAAATTACCCGGATGGCCAGCGCCTTCGAGCACGATGATCTAAAACGGGCAATGGCACTATGACCCGAACCTTCATCTACAACTTCACGCCGCCATCCCTTGACCCTTCCCCCGGCGCGACCATCGCGCTGGACGTCTCCGAGATCGAAGACGCAGGCATTCGCGAAGTGCTTCAGACGCCGGGCGCGGCCTATGGCGCTTGGTCGATCCTAGATGCGCTGCTCGCGCCGACCGGCGCGGGCACGTCCTTCATTTTCAGACAACCGCTTGGCCAGGCGCGCGAAGTGAAGGTCGCGTTGTCAGGCCTGTTCGGACGGTTCGTTGCCCGCGCGTATCTCGAGCGTTATTTCGATCTCTCCATCTTCGCCCATCTCGGCAACCACGTGATCGATCTCGACCGTCGAAAGCAGGCAAGGATCAAGCGCCTCGCCCGAGGCGACCTCCCCGATTGGATCGCATGCAAATCCGAACTGACCTCACTCACGATCGCGGAGGCCAAGGGCTGTCACGACCCCGGCGGACCAGCGAAAGCGCTCGCGCGAGCCTGGACGCAGGCCGGACGCATCGACGTAACGGTCAAGGGCCGGAAGGTAACTGTGAAGCGGATCGCGGTCGCCACCCGCTGGGGCGTGGCCAATTCCGTCCCCGCCGACGCCTACCTCTCCGTTCGCGATCCGGTTGACAAGGGCGAACCTATCGATCCGCAAGACAAGGACGCTCCCTTCATCGGCTTGCTTCGCCTCCATGTCGCCAGCATGATCGAACCACTCGGCCATGCTGAACTCGCCCAAGCGCTGCGCTCTCTGACACGCCAAACGTTTCAGCGACCGCTCCGGGACGCCACCGCTCGCGCCCGCGCCGCCCTCGACAACGCGCCGATAGGACAAGTCGAGAAGACCCACGACATTGGCGGCCTAGTGGGCGGAATCGTCACGCGGGCCGGCCCGATTACCGATGCCATTGCCAGCACCGTCGATCAGGAGGCTCTGGCCCGGCTCAACCTTCGTCCGGTTTTCGTCGGAATAGACCGGGATCTGATCCGCGCGGCAATCGACGGCGAAGCGCAGACCATTCGCGGACGCCTGGCGGAAAAAGTGAGTCCCGACGAGTTCGCGCGACCGGATCGCGCTGGCGGCTGGATCATCCCGCTCGGCACGGAACGACGCATAGTTGGGGGCGCCTGATGCGACACGGCGACGTGAAAAACATCAAGAAGAGCGGGCCCCCCGAAACGGGGCACGCGCATATCTCGCCGAGTTGAGCAATCAATTGAGACGATCAAGGCCACCTAGCAGTGCACTGACAGCGCCAATTAGAAACGCCTTGCAATGCTGTACCGGCAATGCAGGGAGGCCCTGAGAACCGGACCTTGCCGGTTGTGCTTGGGCTGGCCTTGGTTGTGTGTTCCCCCGAAGTTCCTCATACTTGTCATCCGCAACAGAGTGCGCGAACGGGGCCGCATGCACATTTCACGACTACAGCTCGTCAACTACCGCAATTTCGGCAGTGCGAACGTCTATTTCAAGAAGGGCATCAACACGCTCATTGGCGAGAACGGCTCGGGCAAGACAAACTTGTTCCGCGCGATGCGCTTGCTGCTTGATGACGACATGCTGCGGATGGCTTACCGCCTCGATGAAAGCGACTTTCACCGGGGCCTTGATAACTGGCGCGGACATTGGATCGTCATCAGCCTAGAATTCGACGAGGTCGCCCAGAACGAGGCGTTACAGGCGCTATTCCTTCACGGCGTCGGCAATGTCGAAGATGGCCAGGTCGGTCGCGCGACCTACAACTTCATTTTCCGCCCAAACACAGCCATACGGCTTCGCCTGGCGGAACTCGGTGAGGGCGACCGCGACGGCCTCGTTCGGCTGCGCAACGCGATTACGCTGGACGACTATGAGGTCGTGTTTACCGGCAAGAGCACGGCGGATTTCACCGACCCTGACCAGTATCGCGCTCTTGTGGGTGACTTCGATGCTGTCCGATTTCCCGACGAGATGGAGCCGTCCGAGATCGGCGGGCGGGTGCCGAAGGTTCTCTCCGTTGCAAAGGAAATCTCGTTCACATTCGTGCAAGCGCTTCGCGATGTCGTCACGGATTTTCAGAACAACCGCACCAATCCTTTGTTGAGCCTATTGCGAAGCAAGAGCGGCGAGATCGACCAGGCCGCGCTTGCGCCGATCACCGCCTTGGTCGAAGGCCTGAACACGGCAATCGAGGAGCTACCGGACGTCGGCACCATTCGCGGCGATATCCGGCAGACCATTCGCGACGCCGCAGGAGAGACCTATTCACCGGCGGGATTGTGGATCCGCTCCGGCGTTCCGGCAGAAGCCGAGCGCCTTTTCCAGTCACTCCGGCTGTTCGTCGGCGAGTCCGATGATGGCTACGAAGGGGCGATCCATGAGCTGAGCCTCGGCGGCGCCAATCTCATCTACCTTACGCTCAAGCTCCTCCATTTCCGCTACCAGAAGGAGAAGCAGGTTTGTGCCAACTTCCTGGTCATCGAAGAACCTGAGGCGCACATTCACACGCACATCCAGAGGACATTGTTTGATCGGCTGAACTACCCCGATACCCAAGTCATTTACTCGACCCACTCCTCCCATATTTCCGAGGTGAGCAACATCGAGAACGTCAACGTACTCGGCCGCGTCGGCCGACGCTGCGAGGCGTATCAGCCGGCAGCCGGCCTCCCACCCGGTCAGGTACGGGGCCTCCAGCGCTATCTCGATGCGGTGCGCAGCAATCTACTGTTCGCAAAGAGCGTGGTTCTGGTCGAAGGCGATGCCGAGGAAATCCTTGTCCCCGCGCTAGTCAAAGATGTCCTTGGCGTCAGCCTCGACGAACTCGGTATCAGCCTGATCAACATCGGCAGCACTGGCTTCGAGAATGTGGCCGTGGTGTTTCACGACACTCGATTGCGTAAACGATGCGCAATTATCACCGATCTCGACGCAGCATTTATCGATACCGTGCCCGCCCCCGGCGACAATGATGCGACACAGAAGGCAAAAGCTAAGGTCTTGGGCTCGCAGCGTTCCGGGATAGCTCGCCGAATTCGCCTCGACGGCTTCGTCGCGGGCAACCCGTGGGTCACGGTCCACTATGCACCGCACACCTTCGAAGTGGACTTTGTTGCAGCAGGCAATCAACGCCCGGTCGTGGCAGCGTTGCCCGACTTCTACGTCCATGCTCCCACCATCGCCCTTGCTACCGCTGAGCTTGGTTCGGGCGACATAGCGCAGTTTGGCACCAGGGTTCTGACCGTCGCTAACGGCGCCGGCAAAGGCTGGTTCGCGATTCAGGTCGCCAAGAAGATCGATCCTGATACAGAGCTGCCCGACTATGTCGCCCAAGCCCTATTCGCAGCGCACTCCCCGTCCCGCGCGATGATCGCCAACATCATCCTCTACCGCCTCAAGCGCCTGGAGATAGACAGACGGGGAAACCCAGATACGCTTGCGGTGATGTTCGCGCATGTTGAACGATTCAGCGCGGGTCAAATAGAACTCGATGCGCTGCTTCTCGAAATGGCTGCGGCGTTCCCCGCCGATCAGATCAGCCGAGTCCTGAACCACCTCACATGACCTTTGTTTGGCCGAAAGGCGACCTGAATGACGAGCAGGTCGACGCCATAACTATCCCTGGCAATGTCTTCCTGACCGCCTGCCCCGGCAGCGGAAAGACGCGCGCCTTGACCTACAAGGCCGCGCTCGAACTATCGCGGCTGGCAACCACGAAGCAACGGGTCGTTGCGATCACCTACACCCATCGGGCTGCGGAGGAGATTCATGAGCGGATCGAGGCCCTAGGCGTTGGAACCGAGCACCTGTGGATCGGGACCATTCATAGCTTTTGTATAGATTGGATCCTACGGCCTTACGCGATCTATCATCCAGCCCTTCGACACGGCTTTCGAGTGATTGACGCTCACGGGACCGAACGCCGCCTGGAGGAACATTGCCGCGCCTTGCGCAACGGGGTCAGGCCATTCGACTGCAGCTACAGCTACTCAACTCGGGGATGCGAACTGCGAGATACCCACGGGAGGTCGCAGCAGGCGGTTGGGAGTGTCCTCAACCGCTATTGGGCGGACCTAGAAGCGAAGCGCCAGATCGATTTCGAGATGATCCTGCAATTCGCCTACGAGCTGATCGCAACCGTGCCGTCGATTGCCATCCTTCTAAGCCAACTGTTCCGCTTCATCCTGGTTGACGAGTATCAGGATACTAAGGAGATACAGTACGGCATCATCGCCCATGTGATGCGGGCGGGCGCCGGACGAACCAATGCCTTCCTTGTCGGCGACGCCAACCAAGCCATCTTTGGTTCGCTCGGTGGGTACGCGATCACTCGTGAGCAGTTCGCGCAGGACTGCCAGGCGCCGTTCACCCCGAAAAGCCTGTCCATCAACTATCGCTCCTCGACGCGCATCGTTGACTACTTCACGAACTACCATGTCATCCCAGCCGCGATCAGCGCGGAGGGCAAGAACCGATTGTTCGAAAGCGCGATCTCCTATGACCACACGACCCCGAGCCGGCAACTCGAAGATGAGCTTGTTCGACTGCTCCGGTACAACATCGAGACCGTCGGGATCTCTCCCCGGGAAGTCTGCGTCATTGCCCCTCAGTGGGTGGCCCTCGCCGATATCACCCGGAGGCTCGTGGTGGCCATGCCGGAGTACAGCTTTGACGGACCTGGAATCGCGCCCTTCGCCCGGAACATTGACAACTTCTTCTACAAGGTCGCGCGCCTGGCACTAACCGAGCCTTCACCCCAGCTCTTCGTTCGGCGCCTGCGATGGGCCGGTGACATCATGCTCGAACTTGAGCGGGCTGAGGTTCACCTTCGTGGGGTATCGCCCCGGGGCCTGCTTAGCATGTGCAATGCGATCGCGATCGACGAAGAGGATGGCCTCAACCACCTGAGGCTGTTCTTTGACGAGTTCTTGACGGGGCTAGGGATTGTCCTCGCTGATTACCCCGCACTTGCTAATCACCACGAGACGTTCTTTGGGGATTCCCAGGCACGAATTAACCGTCTCCAGGAAGACGGGCTTCAAGGAATCTCCGACATCGCGATGTTCCGTCGCGTGTTTGCGAGCCGTTCTGGCATAACCATTTCCAGCATCCACAATGTCAAAGGCGCGGAGTTCGACGTCGTGATTGCGTTTGCGCTCCTGCAAGGCATGGTGCCACACTTTGGTGACCTCCAGGTTGAGAGTGCCAAGAAGCTCCTCTATGTCATCTGCTCGCGGGCCCGGAAAAATCTTCACCTGATCTCCGAAACCGGTCGCATGAATCGCGGCGGCCCATACCTACCGACCGAAGTCCTCGCAAGTTACGCTTTCAACTACGACGACGTTCCTGATTGAACAGCGATTTGATTTGCCGCCGCGCTCGAGGCTGCGTCCACGCTAGGAGCAGTAACCCAGACAACTTGGCCCGCAGACATGTAGACAAGCGCGCCCCTCGAGGCGCCCGTGACACGGAGATAGTCACGGAGTTGAGCCGCGTGGGCGCTGTGCATCAGGGACGTCGGCTTCACGTCCGACTTCCAATCGACCACGACGGACATTCCATCGCCGTCCGTCGCTACAGCATCTGCACGGCCGGCGAGATAGCGCGGCGGTGCCGCGCTCCACAGAGGGAGCTCAGGGACGAGGCTTGCCAAGATGGGTTCGAGTTCTGGCAGTTGGTAGGTTCGCAGAGCCGTATGTGCCATCTCTCTTGCCTCGGGCAGAGCGGTCGACACTTCATCGGTAGCGAGCACGAGCTGCGTTAAGAGACCCGTTGCCCGTATCTCCGCCTCACCTTCGACGGGCGCCAGTTCCCCGGTGAGCAATTCCTCCATGAGCTTGTGAAGGATCGTCCCCCGTAGTGAGCCAGCGCCTCGAATAGGCTGCACGTCACCAGAGGCAGCATCGATCACGAAGGCATCGGCAAGGTCGGCACTCCGATCTGCATCCCGCTCGCTCGGCCGATCCCAGGCAATCGGGGGGGAGGCAGCGTCGATGCGCTCACGCTCGCCGGCGAAAACAGATTCGGTCTGTTCGTTTTCGCCTTGTGACTGCGGGGCGGAGGTCGGCTTCGGCAGCAGTTCCACCTGAATTTCGGGTAACGTCGCCTGTCCAAGATCCATCACGCGCGACCAGGAGCGCGCCGGAGCACCCGGCAGCTCGGGAATAACCAAAAGATCGCGAGCGCGAGTAGTCGCAACGTACCATATCCGTTCGCGCTGTCGCCCCTCCCGCGTCTCCTCTTCCTCCCGCGCAGCCGCGAGATCCGGAGGCTCGACTCCTCCAACGATCCAATGCAGCGTTTGGTCGGACTGACGGTATACGAACTGATCTTGCGGTTTGAATCGCGTTGAAGAGTTGACGGGAATGACAACCGGCCATTCCAGCCCTTTCGCGCTGTGCATGGTCACGATCTCGACGGAATCGTCAGAGGCATCAACGCGTCCTTCTGGGTGCCGTCGTTTGCCTTCCCATCCACGTTGGAGGTCCAGCGCGAACGCCCGAAGTCCTGCCACGTCATAGGGTCGGGCAAGTTCGATGACGGCATCGAGGTTCGCTAGCGCACGCGCGTTGCGTTGCCCGTGCCGTGCTGCCATGACCACGCGGAGGTTCAGCCGTTCGATCGCGAAGGCGACGAGTTGCATGGGGGTTGCTTCGGCGGCGAGCCGGTAAAGTTTCTTCAGCTCGGTCAGAACGCTTCTGGCAACCGGATGCTGGACTTGTTCGATTGGCGTACGCAGTTGGAAACGGCGCCTTCCGTCCATGTCCGGCGAGAGCGCCGCGGTGATATCAAGGAGATCCTCGTCGCGCAGGCCAACCGTCGGCCCCCGCATGAGCGCGCCGAAAGCCAGCGTGTCCAACGGATCGGCCAGTGTGCGAACCAGCGCAAGGACGTCTTGGAGTTCTTGTCGTCGAAATAGAGCCTGCCCTGCTTGCGACGCCACCGAGATGCGCCGGCTTTCCAGCGCGCGTTCGTATCGCCACAGATCGGTGTGCGTCGGCGCAAGCAGGGCGATATCCCCCGCTCGAAGAAGCCGTGTCTTCCCTCTTGGATCGGCGATGCTGAGCGCGCCAATCAACCGTGTGCACAAGGTGGCAACGGCTTCCGCCTCCGCTTCCCGTTGCTCCTCGGCAGACGCGTCGCGGGGGACCTCCACCGTCAGTTTGGCGGCCGAGGGAAATGGTAACGGTGTGGGCTCCAGAGTCGCAGTCAGCGGCACAAAGCCCGGCTGGCCCTTCTTACCGAGGACGTCGCGAAAAACCGTGTTGATGTGCGCGATGATTTCCGGCCGAGAACGGAAGTTTGCGGTGACCTCGAGCACGCACCCATTGGGCGCTCGCGCGATGACGGACTTTGCCAGCGTGTAGGCTTCGATATCGGCACCGCGGAAACGGTAGATCGCCTGCTTCGGATCGCCCACGAGAAACAGCGCGCCGGGACGCAGGTTGGATTCACTCCACACTGTAGTGTGGGTCTCCGCCGCGAGGCAGAACACGATCTCAGCTTGAGTTGGGTCGGTGTCTTGGAACTCGTCCACTAAAAGGTGCGCGAAGCGCTTTGCGACTGACTCGCGAATGTCAGGATGCTCGCAGACGAGGATACGGGCTTCCCGGAGGAGATCATCAAAGTCGAGGACTGCGGCCTCACGTTTACGCTGGTCGTACGCGGCGACAACCTCGCCCAGTACGCTGGCAAGATCATGGACCAATCGCTGCGCGATCAGGCCCATCATCAAGCGGTATGCTGTGGCAACACGCTCAAAGAAGACAGCCGCCTCACGCGACCGTTGCGCTCCCTCGGCGGCCCCAATCGCACGCCGCCACGCTGCCCCGCGCTCGTACGGCAGAAGGTCAATGCTCGCGCGGCGCATGATTTCGTCGATACGTGGTGGCTGTGTCAGCCGCCACAGACCGGCAAACCCTGTTTGCTCGACACCGGTCACGAAGAAGGCGGCGAGACGCTCCAAAGAACTGATCAGGTCCCCTGTCCAGCTATCCCCCGGATGAGTGGCGTACCAGCGCGCGAACTCGGAGACGGCGTGCGCAAATGACACTTCAGTACGGTCGTCGCCATCCGGGGCCGGCGCCGTGGCGTCAGGGTGTGCGCGCCGCAGGAAGGCAAGTTCACGGATGCGCTCAACGATCCTGAGGGGGTCATCCTTCGCGAGTACTGCGATCGGATCGTTGTCATCTGCATCGTGGTCGAGCTTCGCTTTCAACCAGTTGGCGAGAACCTCGTCGAACAATGCATCGGCAATCGTCTGGTCGACCACTCGCGCGCCTGGATCCAGTCCCGCGTTAAGGCCATGCGAGCGGAGGATGCCTTGGCAGAAACCGTGGATCGTGGTGGCCGCAATTTCGCCGACACGCGCCGCTGCCGCGTCAAGGCAGTCGCGTTGTCGATCGCTCAGGGGAAAGCGGATGACACCCGAGAGAGCCGGCGGAAGGCGATCGGAACGGAGCTCATCGACCGTCCATCTGATGCGAGCCTCAAGCTCGCTTGCTGCCAGCTCTGTGAAGGTGATGGCCGCAATGGAGGCCGGATCGATGCCACCAGCGAGCATCATCGCCACGCGGCCCGCCATCAGCGACGTCTTCCCCGTGCCAGCAGCAGCTTCGACAAGAATGTTGCTCTGGAAATCCGTTAACGCGCGCATGCGCGCACCTAAGTCAGGCTTGGTCACGAACTCCCCCATAGCTTGTCGAGAGGAGAGTTGACCTGGGCGAAGGCACGGCGCTTGATGCGTCGGTAGGCCTCGCCATCGGCCGGAAGCGCAATCGCGAGCGGGTCGAAGAACTCTCGCGGCGGCCCCGGCGCGATTGCCCCGACCTGCTGGAGCTCCGCCCCTGCCGCAGCAAACAAGATTGCTTGCTCCAGGGCCTTGTTGAGTTCCTCACCGGACAGGATCGCGGAACGTGCCGGATCGTCTTTCAAGTATGTGAGCCTCGAACTCACGTCGCGAACATCGGGGAGAAGCGCTCGAACGGCTAACGCGTAAAAGACGCGTTGAAGCTCCGCTCCTCGATCGAACACGACGGGCCGCTTTCTAGCTGGTGCCGAACCCACCTTGTAATCGGTGACAATTGCAGCACCCGTCGAGACTTCATGGTCGAGCCGGTCGATACGCCCACGAAAGACAAGCCCCGTCTCTCCAATCGGCACTGGCGCGAGAGTGTTCCACGGGTGCTCTCCACCTACGGCCTCGCCGAACGACAGTTCAGTCCAAGTTCTTCCTCCCGCTTCACCGAAACTGTCGATGAGGGCCCGAAACGCTCGTTCGCGAGCAACGTCCATCGTATGGTGCCAAAGGACATGCGGAGGGGCGGGGCGAACGATTGGCCACTCTTGGATCAGCTTGTCAGCTTCGCGCATCAGCGCGTTGTTGAGAGCGTCCTGGTCTCTAGGCGTGCCTTCACGGAGGACCCCGCTGATCAGCGCATGAACGAGCTCACCAAAGGCCCGCGGGTGAAGCGACAGCGGTTCGGCATCCATACCCGCCTCACGCCAGAACAGCGCATGCTCCCAGACGAAACCCAGGGGATCGCAAAGAAGACGCTGCAGCGAAGTCGTCGATTGAACAGCGGTGAGTGCCTCTACGAGGAGAGGATGGTTGCTACGGACTCGCCCATCGTGCGCAGTGTGACGCTCACCGTCCTGCCAGGCGTTCCAACAGACCCGGCTCGATCGCACCTGCGCGTTCTTCCCGGCGTCCGCGGGTCGCGCATACAGGCGATCGCTCTCGCTAAACGCGTGGGCAGGAATCATACTTCGGCCAACCAAACGCTCCCGATCACGTCGCCAGAGCGAACTTGGCGCCTGTATCGAGCCCGCGGCGCTTCGATGGTTTCGCGAGAGAGCGTGCCCTTCCGACTGACTGATGATGATGTTGTAGTTCAACAGGTCATTATCCGCGACCGCTGAAGACGGCAGCCGCAGATCGCCGAGAAGGTGATCAGGCAGCAGCGGGTCTTCACTCGCTGGCCTCGGCCAAGCGTTTGCGGCAAGACCAATGAGACGGACATAGCGGCGAGGAGCAGCAGCGACATGCCTCGCAGGGGCCCAGGCGATGGAATTGCCAGGATCGCGACCGTCGTCGACGCGAAGCGCTCGAAGGGACAACTCGATGGCTTGCACCGGCGCCATCTGCACAGCGTCCTGCCACAACGCCAGCGTCGGACCACTCAGCAACCGGTCGCCGATGGACTCCGCAGAGGAAATTCCTATTGCGAGTTCATCCAGAATGGGAAGCAACACCTGTTCAGCGATATTGCCGCCAGCGCGTTGGGTCCGTGCCTCTTCGAGGGCATGACGCCAGCGCTCCGGAGAGGTGAGTGCAGCGTTTCGACGGATCCCTTTGGCCCAATCGTCTGGGATGCGATATTTTGCCGATGAGTTAGGAAGCCGGACAAAGAGCAAACGCACCCGCTCCTGCGTCAGGCCGCGCAAAAGGATGTCGGCAAGCGCAGCGCAAGTCTGACCCTCGCGGGTAGCGAGCGCCGGAACGCCATGGGTAAAATGTACGGGCAGAGTTGCTTCCCGTGAAAGAACGAGAAACGCGTCGTCCCAAGCCCCAGGCGAAGCCGCAACGACGGCAATCTCATGGGGCGCAGCCACCCCCCTTGCGACGAGGTCGCGCGCCCAACGCAGCGCCTCTCTGGCTTCGCTCCGCGGATCGGCGCACACGTCGGCCGTCAAGATGGAACTAACCTTGCGCTCGCGGGCCTTGATCGATCCCGTAAACCAGAACCCACGGCCCTCGGGCGGCAAAATCCATTGTACTGGTACGACGTCGCATAGCGCCAGGATCAGGGGGCGCCAGACAGGATGAACATCGACGATGTCCCGAAGCGTGACGGGCCCAAGCACCTTGGGTGCGAAGGTCAGCCGCTTGAGTGCGGCCGCCACAAGATCGGAGGGAGCAAGCTTTCCTGGTGGTAGGGCATCGCGGACGTGACGTTCTAGAAGGACAAAATCTCTGAGGCGAGAGTTATGGGGGTGGACTTGCGAGTGACCGGCGGCCCACCAGTCCCGCAGGGAAGCCAGTACCGCAGCCGGCATCCCGGGTAACTCAGCAACGTGGGCGATGTCCTCGAATTTCTCGTTCGCCAGGACCTGCCGGATTGCCGGATAGAGCGCGTCGTGTGTCGCGGGCGTAATGAAACCTCCCGCGAGGCGTGCTGCCAATAGAGGGAGCGTCAGGATTTGACGACCAATTGCGCCCTCTCGAGCGGCATCGAGCCTCCGCATCCTCAGCGCAAGCGGACCCTCGACTACCACCGTGTTAATCAGCACAAGACCCTCCCGTTCTCCCGATCCTTCCATCTACCAAGATACTCAACCGCCTGGTGGCGGAGCTCCAGAGCCTCATCGTTTTCGGGTTCACCGAACTCTAGTGAGTCCCGTTGTACTGATAGCGACGGCTTGACTCGATGGGATATACCCCCAACGTCATCCCGTCCTTTTTGCTTTTGGAGTCTACTCGTGAGCGCCATCCGCCGATGAGCAAGAGCAAAAATCCCAAAGCGAGGCATGTGCGGTTGCTGTCCAGCGGCTTCTTTCCGCCCGAGATGCCTGATTGCTTCTACAGCGAGCGTCTCGGACGCAAGCGGGAGCCGATCCTCAAGTCGTTTGATCAAATACCCTCGAAGAAGAATGGCCCTCCGCACTTTCATCTGCTTAAGGGTGAGCGCGCGATCTTTAGCTTCCCTCGGTTCGGTCGGGAGGATCGCCGTCACTCCTATATCAACCCAATCTCGTACTTCTACCTGTCGAAGGTCTTGGCCGAGAACTACGTCAGCATACGCAAGCTCAATAGGCGCTCGAGAATGTCCGTCGCGCCCACTATATTCGATTGGGCCGGCGAGCGAGCGCTGATCCGCCCAGCATTCGATGCACGGGACTCGCAACATGTCACCCTCAACGCCGGATTCGAGTTTCTCGCCGAAGGCGATATCGCGGCCTTCTTCCATTCGATCTATACCCACGTAATTCCGTGGGCGGTCCACGGTAAGGCCGTTGCGAAACGGCGGAAGCAGGACTTTGGGCTCTACGGCAACGTCCTGGATCTTCTTGTGCGCAACGCTCAAGATGGGCAGACCATCGGACTACCAGTCGGTCCGGACACATCGCGTCTCATCGCCGAACTTATTGGAACGGCTATCGACAAGTCGATCCAGACTTCGCTCAAAGGGAAGCGAAAGTGGAGTGCTCGCGAGCGCGGTGCGATGCGCTTCGTGGATGACTACGTCTTTGGCTGCTCGTCACATCAAGAGGCGGAGATCGTCTTGGCCACGCTCAGGCGGTGCGCCAACGATTTTGAACTCGAGTTGAACAACTCCAAAACACGCATCTCACCCACGGGCCCGTTTTTCGCTGCAGCGTGGAAAGAACACGTGAGGGGTCTTCTCCCAGCCATCGGTTCGGACAAGGGCAGCCTACTTCGGTACTTCTATGGAATAGAGGCAGCGGTTCGGGCGCACCCGGAGGCAAACGTCGCAAAGTTCGCACTTCAGAACGCCCGGAGACTTTTCCTCGAGACCCACGATTGGCCCCTGGTCGAGGACTATCTTCTGTCCAGTTACCGGCAAAATGCCGCGGTTCTTCCGACGGTGGTCGAGATACTGATCTTGCGACACCTCGACCGAAAAGACGTCGCCATCGAGCGCATCAGCTCCTTTGTCTCCGCCCGATTTGCAGCACTGGCCCTTCTGCAAAAGCGGGGAGAAGTCTGCTGGCTCCTCTATCTCTGCATTTGCCTTCAGACATCGATTCGAAGCGCGGCAATCGCCGAACTGTTCGCAGCCGAGGACAGCGCCGTTGCTATCCTGATAGCCGACGCCAAGCGGCTCGGCTTAGTACAAGGCGCGATCGATCAACGCACCTGGGACGCCAGCCTGACTAAGGAGGGCCTGCGCAGTTCAATGTGGCTCTATTCATACGAGAGCGCGCTGAAGGGCCTGAACGCGGCCGGGACCACGGCCCACGTCACATCGGACCCATACTTTGGCCCCCTGCTCGCCCAGGATGTTGAGTTCTACCGATCGGGTTCGTCCCATTTGAATCGAGGCACGTTTCTCTTGAGGTTGCGCCTTGAGCGGGTACGTCAGCAGCTGCAGCAAGCAGCGGTTCAGGAGGACCTTGCCGACGAGTTCGTTGATTTCGAGGATGCGAGCGAAGGCGAGCCAGACGGTGCATTTGACTTCTATTGATGTCTACAGACCTCGCAAAACCAAGCTGGAACGTTCCGCCTGCCCCAACCAGAGTTGTCCAGTCCCGTCGACGGATCGTGACATCACCTGCCTTCGGAGCTGCCAGAGCTAGACGTGCCATGGCGAAGAAGCGACGCCTCTCTGATCGAACGGTATGGTCTGGCGAGCTTGGTTCAGCGCAGCTGAGTATGACGGGATATTCGAGCGTGCAAACACAAGACTCGCGCGATAGGGTCATGAAAAACAAGCTGTTTCCGCCAATCCTGATGAGTCGCGCATGTCCGACAGCCTGGCCGACCTGATCCTGACGTTGACACCCGAAGACGGGTCATCCATCGGCAATGGTGCAATGTTGGCCCTGCTGCGCGAGCACATGCCGAGCTTGTCGGAGAATGACTATGTCGGCGCGCGCGATCTTCTACTAGACGAAGGTATCCTCGGCCGAGGGCGCGGGCGCGGTGGATCAATATTCCGGATCGTCGAACAGGCGTTGGATGAAAATGAGGATGGTGCGGAAGATTTGGATGGCGACGAGGACGGGTTCGAGCTGATCCCCACCGTGGAATCCATATCAACGCAAAAGACGAAATCCACGAAAAAGAGCGCTCGTAGGTCTGGAGAACCAATCCAGGTGCTCAGCTACCGACATCGCGAGATGCGGGTAAACAATCCAGAGGTCGGGATGGTCCATGCTGGGACGGACCCTGACGGCGACAAGACTGCGTGGGCATATGACCCGCATCTGGACCCCGTACTAAACTTCGACAGCGCTCGCAGAGGGATCGAAAAGCTGATCGACGACGCGCTATCCAGTGAAGACCCGCAGCGCATGAAGGACGCTCTGACCGAGCTCAAGCGGCTTCAGCAGCCGTATCTCAACTGGACGGGCAAAGCTGAGCGGACGTCTCTCGAAATAGACACTGTCTCCCTTCATGTCCATGAGCGGGTCGACCCCGCGACGATCCTGGCCAACGCGGCCAAACGGCTGAAGGGCAAGGACGCGGGCACGCAATGGCGGCAGCCGGACCTCTTCGCTGCGCCATTCGAGAACCTTCCGCTGCGGCAAGCACTCGATTTCTACAGCCATGAGAAAGGCTGGTCGAATCGCTTGGTGGCGGGCGACAGCCTGCTGGTGATGAACTCGCTCCTGACCAAGGAGAGCATGGCGGGAAAGGTGCAGATGATCTACATCGACCCGCCCTATGGCATCAAGTATGGGTCGAACTTCCAGCCATTTACAAACAAGCGCGACGTCAAGGATCGGTCAGATGCGGACCTGACCCAGGAACCCGAAATGATTAAGGCGTTCCGGGACACTTGGGAGCTGGGCATCCACTCCTACCTCACCTATTTGCGCGATCGTTTGATGCTGGCGAGAGACTTGCTCCACGAGAGCGGGTCGGTGTTCGTACAGATTTCCGACGACAATGTGCATCATGTCCGCGAAATCCTGGACGAGATTTTTGGCGGAGCGAACTTCATATCTGAGATTGCCTTCCGCACGACGTCCAGTTTGGGCGGTGACTTCATTGGCAAAAGCTTTGACTATTTGCTGTGGTATGGGCGCGAAAAGGCCAAGACCAAATCTCACGACCTTTTTTCATCCCGAGGGATCGAAGATGATGTTGGCGGTCGGTACACCCGATGTGAGCTCCCAGGCTTCTTCCGGCGACCAATGTCAAAGGCTGAGAAGTCCAATCCCGAGGCGTTGCCCCAGGGCGCAAGGGTATATCGGCACGACAACTTAAAATCGCAAAGCGGGTCGGAAGCAGCTGAATTTCCCATTGCTCATCAAGGAATGGAGTTCAGACCTGGAAAAGGCTTCTGGAAGAGTAACCCAACCGGCATCGTAAGGCTGGATCGCGCATGGCGTTTGGCTGCGCCCACACCCGATTCAGTCAACTATGTTCGGTTCATAGACGACTTTCCGTTTGTCGGTCTTTCCAATGTCTGGGGGGATACGCAAACTGGAGCGTTTACCGCAAGCAAGGACTACGTCGTTCAGACCAACACAAAAGTCCTCGAACGCTGCCTCCTTATGACCACCGATCCCGGCGACCTAGTGCTCGACCCGACCTGCGGCTCGGGTACCACTGCCTTCGTTGCCGAGAAATGGGGGCGCCGCTGGGTCACGTGCGACACCTCCCGCGTCGCCATTACATTGGCTAAGCAACGGCTGATGACCGCGAGTTTCGACTATTACGCGCTGCGTTACCCGCATGAGGGTCTGAAGGGCGGCTTCGACTACGAAACAGTGCCGCACATCACCCTGAAGAGCATTGCCAACAACCCAGACATCGACTCGATCTACGACGAGGTTCACCCAAAGATTCAAGCGTCGTTGGTATCCCTGAACTCTGCTCTGACAAACGCGCCCGTGGCATCCTTCAAGCCCAGCCAAGGTGTGCGCAAGGGCCAAGTCGTCAGTTTCCGCAACGGCGGCGCTTTGCAAGAATGGGAAGTGCCGTTCGACTGGCCCGAGACGTGGCCCCAAACCGCGCGCGCGGACTTCGATGCCTTCCACACTGCCCGTCAAACCAAGCAGCGCCGCATAGACCAATCCATCGCCGACCATGCCGAGCCGGAAACGCTCTACGACAAGCCTCGCATTGATAAGAATCGCCTGCGGATTACCGGTCCGTTCTCGGTAGAGGCGGTACCGGCGGCAACGGTCCTGTCACTCGACGATAGCCTCCCCCTCGCCGAGGCGGACGACAGTGTTGCCCGGTCGGGAGAGACCTCGCGCCAATCCCTTTGGCGCGATGAGCTCTTGAAGACCGGCGTCCGCGGCAAGGGCGGCGCAATGCTCACTTTCGCGGAATTCGAGACCCTGCCGGGCCTGAAATTCATACATGGGAGCGGCTCACTGGCCGAGACGGGCGAACGGGTCGTCGTTAGCTTTGGCCCAGAGCATGCGGCTCTGGAACAGCGCCAGGTCGAACTAGCTCTCTCTGAAGCAGAAACTTTGCGTCCGGCGCCAAAGTACATCCTGTTCTGTGCTTTTGCCTTCGATCCAGAGGCGGCCAAAGACATAGATGAGGTGAACTGGCCTGGTGTGACCCTACTCAAGGCCCAGATGAACACCGACCTTTTAACCGAAGATCTAAAAAAGGCGCGGTCATCCAACCAATCCTTCTGGCTGATGGGCCAGCCCGATGTAGAGCTGCGAAAACTTGACGACGGGATGTGGGAGGTCGAGGTCAATGGCTTCGACTATTTCGATCCCAAGGTCGGCGACCTCGTGTCCGGCGGCAAGAAACAGATCGCTATGTGGTCGCTTGACGTCGATTATGACCAGCGATCACTCATGCCACACCAGGTTTTCTTCCCAATGGCTGACGCCAAGGGTGGTTGGAACCGACTGAGGGCAACGGTGCGCTCCGAACTCGACGATAACTTGTTGGAGCAGTTCCACGGAACGGTGTCGCTGCCCTTCCCGGCAGGTGACAACCGGCGGATTGCGGTGAAAATCGTTGATGATCGGGGGATCGAATCCCTCAAGATCATGCCGCTTGAGGACTGAGCCCATGTCCCTCATCATCAATACACCGTTCGTCTGCCCGGCCCAGCATTGGGTCGAAGGCAAGGGCGGCAAGCTCGAGATCAAGCCAGAGCGTCGCCCGGCGAGCTACGAAGTCTTCGACGCCCGCAACAACACAAAGCGCACCGAGGTGCTGGGTCTCGTAAATACGATTCGGACACGCGTCGATGCTTGGCGCGAGGCTGGTTGGCCCGGCGTAACAATTGTCACCCGCAAGCTGCTGGAACATTGGCATGACCGCGACGCGCGGCAGCATCCGTTCTACTTCTGCCAACTCGAGGCGATCGAGACCCTGATCTGGTGGGTCGAAGGGACCGAGGCCTTCAGACAGGGTATCTCGATCCCCGGCGACGGCGGGACCTGGGAACGGCTCTGCAACAAGATGGCGACGGGTGCCGGCAAGACAACGGTGATGGCGATGATCATCACCTGGCAGGTGCTGAACGCGCTGACCTACCCGAAGCGGAACAAGGATTTCAGCCGCGCCGTGTTCATCGTGGCGCCCGGCCTAACAGTGAAAGAACGCCTGCAAGTGCTGCTGCCCAGCGAAGGCAGCTACTACGATGAGTTCAATCTCTGCCCCTCGGAGGCCCTGAGGCAGAAACTGAACCAGGCCGAAGTGTTGATTGAAAACTGGCACACACTGATGCCGCTTAAGGAACAGGAGCGGTCCGTGGTGAAGAAGGGCCGGGAGTCGGACGAGGCGTTCACACGCCGCGTTCTGGGCAAGCTGGCCGCGCACAAGGATATCACCGTCATCAACGACGAGGCACATCATGCCTACCGCAAACCGCCCGAGGTGAAGATCAGCAAGAAGCAGGCGGCTGAACAGGGGATCGATCTCGACGAGGCGACGCGCTGGATCGACGGGCTAGACCGTATCCACAAAACACGGCGCATTCAGCGCTGCTTCGACCTTTCGGCCACGCCCTTTGCCCCGACCGGCAAAAAGAGCACGGATACGGCGCTGTTCGACTGGATCATCTCCGATTTCGGGCTAAACGATGCGATCGAGGCCGGGCTGGTCAAGACGCCGCGCGTCGTGGTTCGGGACGATGCCCTGCCAGACGCCCGGACGCTGCGGTCAAAACTCTATCACATCTACCGAGATCCATCGGTGTCCGAGGATCTGAACAGGGCCAAGGCCGAGCCGCACGAGGCGCTGCCGAAACTGGTGCAGGACGCCTATACGCTTCTCGGCGCCGACTGGCGCGAGACGCAGAGGCAGTGGCGAGATGCCGGGCATCATACCCCGCCGGTGATGCTGACGGTCTGCAACCGCACCGAGACGGCCGCGCGGGTCGAGCACTATTTCAACAAGGGCGACTCGCATTGGCCCGAGCTGCACGCCCCGAACAAGACGTTGCGCGTTGATTCAAAAGTGCTTGAGAAGGCGGAGATCGGCGAAGCCGCCACATCCGACAAGGACTATGAGGCCAGGCTGAAGAGCATCATCGAGGCGACGAACCTACCGGAGACCCGAAAGCAGCAGCTTCTCGACATGAAGAAGGAAGCGCTGCTTCGGGAGATCGTGGATAATGTCGGCAAGCGCGGGGCAGCGGGCCAAGACCTGCAGAACGTCATCTCCGTCGCAATGTTGTCCGAGGGCTGGGATGCCAAGAACGTAACCCACATCATGGGTTTACGCGCGTTCACCTCGCAGTTGCTGTGTGAGCAGGTCGTCGGCCGTGGGCTGCGCAGGGTTTCCTACGACACCGATGAGAATGGTCTATTCCTGCCGGAGTATGTGAACGTCTTTGGGGTTCCGCTGTCCATTTCCGAGACGGGAGAAAGTGGGGACGCGCCTCCGCCTCCCAGGCCAACCACTCAGATTGAAGTCATCCCTGAAAGGGCACACTTGGAAACAAAGTGGCCCAACGTGTTGCGCATCGAAACGGTGGTGAAGCCTCAGTTAGCCATCGCATGGGACGAGGTACCAGCCTTGGTGCTTGACCCAGCCTCGACCCCCATCAGCGCCGAACTGGCGCCCGCCCTGGGTGGTGCAACGGACATGGGCATGGTCACCGCGATCGATCTCGAACGCCTTCCGGATGGCTTCCGGCTGCAGAGATTGATCTTTCAGGCCGCCCGCAAGGGCTTTGCTGAACTGCGCCACAGCTTCTCGGGAACGGAAGAGTATCTTGCCGCGCAATTGGTTCGCATAGTCGAGCACTTCCTGAAGTCAAAGTTGCTGGATATTCCGTCGCTCTTCCATTCCGACCCTCTTCGTCGACGGATCCTCATCGCATTGAACATCGATCTCATTGTTCAACATGTCATGCGCTACGTCAGCGAGCACAATACGGAGCGCCTCACGCCGGTCTTCGATGAAGAAAACCCAATAGGGGCTACCGGTCAAATGCGCACCTGGTACACGACCAAACCGTGTTTTCCGGCGATCAAGTCGCACATCAGCCACCTCGTTGGCGATTCCTCATGGGAAGGTCACGCGGCGAATGTCTTCGAGAGCCGTGACGATGTCGTAGCCTATGCCAAAAACGATCATCTGGGCTTCCAGATTCAGTACATGTGGGCCGGTTCGCGTCGCCGATACGTGCCGGATTTCCTTGTACGACTGTCGAGCGGCAAGATGCTCGCGCTCGAAATCAAAGGAACGGATAGCCCGCAGAACAAGGCCAAGCGCGACGCACTGGGCGAATGGGTGGCGGCAGTCAATGGGGCCGGCGGTTTTGGCCAATGGGCCTGGGACGTCGCCTTCAAGCCCGGCGAGCTGCAGGACATTGTCTCTAAGCACGCCAATTCTGTCACGGTTGCTTAACGCACGCGGTGCCCCTGCCGCATCGCCGAACAGCCGCCACGACGATGGCTGCCCTACTGAGATGACCGCCTCATTTCACCAGACGCAAATTTCCCCTTCGGGGAGTTGTCAAAGCATTTGGCGTTGATGGCACGCCCACAGTCACAAGGCCGAAAAGAAGTTTCACAGCTTCTGATTCAGGAACTGACAGGATAGCCGAAATTCGCTCCAGACCGGCGCCGTTCTGACGGAGATCGTCAAGGACCTTCTTCCACACCTGCGACTGCTCACGGCGCATCGGCGTTGGTTCATCCGTTCGCCAACCCCGCCGAGAAATCTCCATAAACAACTGCTGATAGGTCCATTTCGACACCAAACCCAGCTCATGAAGCCGATAGGTCATTGCCGCCACCGAAACCGACCACGCTCGCTTAAGTTCGACAACTTTCGGCAGGCCGGTGATGCGGCCAACCGCCCGTAGAGGAGCTTCTGGCATAAGGAAGGCGGCGGCGAACTCGTTTGCTTGCTTTTCGGCCTCAAGACCATTTGGCGCCGCGTGCTTATGCAGGACGAGATGCCCCAACTCATGAGCAGCGTCGAAACGGCTTCGCTCGGCAGACTTTTGCGAATTGAGAAATGCGTAAGGTCTCTGTCCGCGCCAGACTGAAAAGGCGTCAACCTCCTTTCCATCCTCGCCTAAGGAAAAGACGCGAACACCCTTCAACTCCAGAAGATGAACCATGTTCTTGATGGGCCGGTTGCCAATGCCCCAAAAATCGCGAAGGCCAGCCGCAGCGCTTTGAGGGGTATCCTCTCGCATATCGGGTACAACGGAGGCGGGCAGATCAAACTCGCTGTCCAACCAATCAGACATCAAGAACGCGATTGCCCCTGCGGCGATCGCCCCGTCTCGCTGGCGCGCCGTCATTTTGCTCATCGATCGGAAGCTGACACCTTCGGCCCGCGGAATATCCACGTCGTCAGACAGAAAAAAGGAAAGCGGAAACCCCAAGGTGCGAGCAAGCTTCTTGGCGACATCATCGCTGGGAAGATACTCGCCAGCTTCATAGCCCGTGACCGTACGTGGCTCGATACCTGTCTTTGCAGCGAGCTCCTTCATCGTCAGCCCGGCACGCTGACGAGCCACGGTAAGCCGTGATCGATTAAACATTATGCCGCCTTGCGCTTCACCGGCACATCGATATCCGCGTTTTCCATCGGCTCTTCGACCGGCACCCCACCATCCACTCCGGGCAAGGGAATGAAGATGCGCTCTGCCCAGTCAGTTATGTTGCGTTCATCATAGGCCGATGGCAGCGAAAGCTCCGCACGGCAGTCCTCATCATCGATATGAATTAATAACATCCAGGTGGGGTAGCTCAATATCGTGGCCGCCTTACGGAGTTCCGCCTCGATGGTCTCTGGGAACATGTCTGTTTCGAGGTTGTTTTTGAGAACAGCCGCTTCCGTGAAAAGTCCCTTTAGGGACTTAGTCCTCGGTGACCCAAACGGGGAACAAGTCAGACCATCTGCACTGGCAACGACGATGTTAATTTGTGTAGAATCATTGATCACCAGTGAGTAGTTGCTTGGATCATCCTTGCGCCACCCCAGAGGCAACAACTCGTCACGCAGGGTACGCACCACAAACCGCCAGGCCTCGGTGCCCGGAATGAACGGTGGATCATTATCCGTACAGTTGAGCCTGGCCGTGTGGCCGGCTAGGACCGCTCTCGTCACGGCCTCCACCGAGACGTTCAACTCAGCCAGTCGGCGCTTCGCGTCGAATGGATGCTGATGGACAATAGTCGCCGACATCGTCATGGCACACCGCTCAACTTCATTTTTTTAACCTTCTAGCAGGTAACAAAAATGAAGTCCACCCCGCTTCCTCACACCGGTACTACACTCGGTCTGCTGCGTCGGACTGTTCAACTCCAACGCCTTCATCATCTTGACGTACGCGACCCACTTCACCTGCTGTTCGCAGGCGTTGCACATGCGTCAGCTTATCCCGAAACGGATCCGATTCGAGGTGGGCGTCGCCCTTCGGGCCCGGCTCTCGGCTCTCGCCGAAGCCCCGCTGCGCGCGTCTTCACCCTGTGGGCTTCGATCCCTGACGCGGTGAGAGCCCTGCCCGCGCCGACGCTCCTCCGTGTCGGTCTGCCCCGTGGCGAGAGTGAGAGGGCGGTTTGGGGGCTATGACGGGTTGAAGTCAGGGAGAGAGGCTCCAGGCGCCCGTCATGGAGAAATCCCATGACCAATGCAGTGACGATCGATGCAGGCCACAACGGACGCAGTGGCTACAAGGTGGATGCCAGCCGAGGCCAGCGGGTCGGCCGCGTGTCGTCGGAGTGGTTCAACCGCCCGGCTGACGAGCGCTACCTGTCCCTATCGGACCTCATGGCGTCCGTACAAAGCCGGGCCGAACGCAGCCGAACCCGTACCGTGGAGAGCGCCGCGATCCGGGTGGAGGCAAGCCGCGACGATGCAGAGCGGCTAACCCTTGTTCTGCCTAGTGCCGACAGGCCCGTCGCGCCGACACATTGGAGTTTTGGCCAACTCGCGAGCATCGTCGGCGCGCCGGCCACATACCTGCGCCAACTTCCGGCACCGCTCGCCGGCATCAACCTGCAATATGGCCTCAGCTCGCACCGTGCCGAACAAGTAAAGACGCTCGAAAGCGAGAATGGGCGCGTCGAGCTGCGTGCCGTCACCGGTCCAGACTATGGCCGCATCTATGACCATGAACTGGTTGCCGCTGTGCAGAAGATCGCCGGCAATGGCACCGGCGACACACGTTGGAAGATCCCAGGCGTGCTCGACTGGTCGACCGGCATGTACAATCCGCGTGTCGACATCACGTCAGACACCACCACGCTGTACGCCTCTGATCGGGACGTCTTCCTCTTCCTGGTCGACGATCTCAATCCCATTGAGGCCGGTCGGCTGCCGGACGGTTCGCCCGACCTCTATTTCCGCGGCTTCTATTGCTGGAATTCCGAGGTCGGCGCGAAGACGCTCGGCATCGCAAGCTTCTATCTGCGCGCTGTGTGCCAGAACCGCAATCTCTGGGGCGTCGAGGACTTCGAGGAGATTACTATCCGGCATTCAAATACGCTGCCTCGCGCTTCGCGCACCAGGTAGCGCCGGCCCTGACCCGCTTCGCCAATTCCTCACCCCTGCCCTTCGTCAACGGCATCCGAGCGGCGCGGGAGAAGATCGTCGCCCGCACCGATGACGATCGGACGGACTTCCTGCGCAAGCGCGGATTTTCCAAGACTGAGACGGCGAAGATCATCGACATCGTGCTGACCGAAGAGGGTCACAAGCCCGAAAGCGTTTTCGACTTCGTCCAGGGCATCACCGCCGTGGCCCGCAACAAACCGCATCAGGACGCGCGGCCGGACCTTGAGGCCAAGGCCAAGAAGCTGCTCGATCGGGCAGCCTGAGTTCCGCAAAGTCGGCGATACGGATTTCCGTGTCGCCGGCTCTGTGCCTTTCCGGATGGCCGGGTGCGCGGCGCCGTCCTCAGAGTGAGAGGGCGGCGCCCATCTTTGTGACGGGTTGGAGGTCGAGAGAGAGGCTCTCGGCCGCCCGTCGCGGAGTAAATCCCATGGCTACTGCAAAGAAGAAGCCCACCATCGTCCTGTCGCCATCGCGCGACATTCCTTTCAACCAGCTCGTGCTGAGCCAGTCGAACGTCCGGCGCATCAAGGCCGGGGTCTCGGTTGAAGAACTGGCCGAGGACATTGCCCGCCGCGGCATCCTTCAGGGCCTCACCGTCCGCCCTGTCATTGATGAAAGTGGCAAGGAGACCAGCATGTTCGAGGTGCCAGCCGGCGGCAGGCGTTTCCGAGCGCTGGAGCTGCTCGTCAAGCAGAAGCGCCTGGCCAGGACCGCGCCAGTCCCCTGCGTTGTCCGCGAGGGTGGCATCGCCGAGGAAGACTCGCTGGCCGAGAACGTTCAGCGCGCGCCGCTGCATCCGCTCGATCAGTTCCGGGCCTTCCTCACGCTGCGGGAGAAGGGGCAGGCCGAGGAGGAAATCGCCGCGACGTTCTTCATCTCGGTCAATGTGGTCAAGCAGCGCCTGAAGCTCGCATCCGTGTCTCCGGTGCTGCTCGATATCTATGCCGAAGACGGCATGACGCTCGCCCAACTTGAGGCCTTCACCGTCTCGGGCGACCACGCCCGCCAAGAGCAGGTGTTCGAACGCCTCGGGGCGTCCTACGACAAGTCGGCCTATGCCATCCGGCGCATGCTGACCGAAGGCGCCGTTCGCGCCTCCGACAAGCGGGCGCAGTTCATCGGCGTCGACGCCTATGTCGAAGCCGGCGGCACCGTGCTGCGTGACCTGTTCGAGGGTGACGATGGCGGGTGGCTGCGGGATGTCGCCCTAGTCGACCAGATGCTGGCCGACAAGCTGACGGCCGAATCCAAGGCCATCGCCGCCGAAGGCTGGAAATGGACCGAGGTGGCGCCCGACTTCGCCTATGGCCATACATATGGTCTCCGCCAGTTGCGCGGTGAACCCGTGCCACTCACCGCCGAGGAGGAAGCTACCCGCGACGCCCTCAAGGCCGAGTTCGACCGTCTGGAGGAGCAGCACGAAAGCGCTGACGAGCTTCCGGACGCGGTCGACGAGCGGCTCGGCGAGCTTGAGACCGCGCTCGAGGCTTTCGTGGAACGGCCGCTGTCCTTCGATGCCGAAGAAATCGCCCGCGCCGGCGCCTTCATCAGCATCGCCGGGAACGGTTGCCTGCGCGTCGATCGGGGCTATGTCCGGCCCGAGGATGAAGCGTCGGTCGAGCCGGAGGCCGAGGCGTCGGATGGCGAAGCCACTGGCGGAGAAGCGTCGGCGGGCGAGGACCACGTCTCAGGCGTCGATGTTCCCGCTGGTGATGCCACCACCGATTCCGAGGAGGACGAAGGTCTTTCGCCCATCTCGGACCGGCTGATGACGGAGTTGACGGCGCATCGGACACTCGGACTTCGGCACGCCCTGGGCGAACATCCCGATGTTGCCTTCCGCGCGGCGCTGCACGCTTTGACGCTCAAGGTCTTCTATCACTACGGCTCGGATAGCTGCCTCGAACTGGACCTAAAGACTGTCAGCTTCGGGGCTCAGGCGCCGGGCCTCAACGACAGTCTCTCTGCCGAGGCGATCCGCGCACGCCACGAAAGCTGGGCCAAGGCGCTGCCAAAAGACTCGGCTGACCTTTGGGACGCGCTGGGTGACTGGGACAGCGACAGCCGTGGGGCGCTCTTCGCCCATGTCGTCAGCCTGTCGGTCAACGCGGTCCATGAGGCCTGGAACCGGCGCCCACGGGCCCTCGTCCATGCCGATCAGCTGGCCGATGCCGTCGACCTCGACATGGCCCCGCGCTGGAAGCCCACCGTCGATACCTTCCTTGGCCGGGTGACCAAGGCTCGCATCCTGCAGGCGGTTGGCGAGGCAAAGGGCCAGCGTGCCGCCGACCGCATCGCCCACCTCAAGAAGGGCGAGATGGCGACAGAAGCCGAGACGCTGCTGGTCGATACCGGCTGGCTGCCCGACCCGCTCCGCAGGCCGGGTCAGACGGCCGCCGAGGTCGCCGTCGATTCCGCCCCTGCTGTCGAAGAAACGGCGGGCGCAGAGGGAGAAACGGCCGTGGCCGAAGATGACGGCGTCACCGATGATGACGATACGGCCGTGGCGGCAATGACCATCGCGGCCGAATAGCCTCCCATGACCCCAACTGGCCCGCCGGCAACGGCGGGCCTTTTCCTTTGCAGGAGACCAACATGGCAGAACCGCCGCATGACCTGGCACGCCGTCTCGCGGATCGAGCAGAGGCAGTGTGTCGGCACTATCTCTCCAACGGTCGGCGCCAGGGCAATTATTGGATGGTCGGCGATGTGCGCAACACGCCCGGTCGCTCCATGTTCGTCCGGCTCAAGGATACCGCAAAGGGCTCAGCAGGCCGCTGGACCGACGCTGCAACTGGCGAGCATGGCGATCTACTCGATGTCGTGCGCGAGGCGCTTGGCCTCATCGCATTTGGAGATGTCGCGAAAGAGGCCCGAGCCTTCCTTGGCGCGCCGCATATAGAAGTGCGCTCCCCTACTCCGGTCCATCTCAGAACACGCGCCCCAGCCGGGTCGATTGGGGCGGGGCGTCGGCTTTTCCGCATGTCGCAGCCGATCAACGGAACCGTCGTGGAAACTTATCTGCGCGGACGCGGCATTACGAGTTTGCACGGAACCGGAGCACTGCGCTTCCACCCGCGTTGCTACTATCGACCCGACGATCTTGGACCGACCGAAACCTGGCCGGCATTGATCGCCGCAGTCACTGATCTAGGAGGCCGATTGACCGGAGTGCACCGCACCTGGCTCGCGCAGGACGGCACGGGAAAGGCGCCCATAGACACTCCGCGACGGGCCATGGGCGATCTGTTGGGCAACGCCGTCCGTTTCGGTGTCCCCTGCAGCGTCATGGCGGCTGGAGAAGGTATCGAGACCACGCTCTCGCTACGATGTGCCCTGCCCGGTATGGCGATGGCGGCAGCCCTATCCGCCGCCCATCTCGCCGCCATTCTGTTCCCACCGACATTACGACGGCTCTATATCATCCACGACAACGATCCGGCTGGTGACGGTGCGCGTGACAGGCTGTTCGAGCGGGCGATAGAGGCCGGGATCGAGGCAATTGTCCTGTCGCCGAGGATGGAGGACTTCAACGAGGATCTCCACTATCTCGGCCTGGAACCGCTTCGCACATCGATCGCGGATCAACTTCTTCGACGGGATCGCGTCCGCTATCTGAAGCTGGCGGCCTGAGCCGGAAGTGGTGGTGAGGGCCGTTCGGTGTCGTCTGCATCCGCACAGGTGGCGTGACCCCTCCGAGAGAGCCGCGACCCTGTCTTCGAGAGGGCGATCGGGCCCACAAACGCGCCGGCCAGACAATGGCGACGTCCGACTATTTTCCGGCGGCGGCCGCGCCGCCTTTCCATCGCGAGGCAAAATGGTCGGCCTCTGCCATCCTCCGCTTCCGCTCCGACCCTCTGCTTCGCTCCGGGTGTCGAGCCGTCCCGCCCGTGGGCTTTCGTCGCCACGAAGGCCGCGAGGGTCGCGGTCCAAATGACGGGAGCATCCCATGAGCGAGCATAACGATACCGAGCCGCACCACGCCGCATCTCCAACCGAGCACGTCCTGACCGAACTTCAGCTCTATGGCTGGCGCCCCTATGCCGACGAACCCGATCCGCGGCCACTTCCCGAGGGCGTCCACGTTGCCGGCGCAGTGGCTGACATCTTCGACGCCCTCATTGCCACCCTGGGCGACACGCGCCTCGAACCCGACCTCGATGATCTGCTCTGGTCCGTCACCAATGTCTTCCACCGCGCCGTGCTGCGGATCGAGCGGCAACTGGATGACAATGAGCAGGCCCAGCGCCGTCTGCAGCGGGAACAGGACGGCAGCGAGATCAAGGCGGTGGAACTCGAAAACCTCACCGCCCAGGGCCAGACCATGATCGAGCGGCGCGACGCTTTCGAGCTGATGCGCGACCAGTCCGCCGAACACTACGAGCAGCACACCGGATCAGCATGGCGCCCGCGCACCGGATCAATGGTCAACCACCGCCATCTCACCGCCGCGATGATCGATAGCCGCGATTTCCTCGCCGCCCGGCGCAAGGCCGACACCGAGGTAATGTTGCCCGCCGGTCCGAAGATCGCCCTGACGGGTGGGCTGGACTTCAACGATCACAACCTGATCTGGGACGCACTCGACAAGGTCCACGCCAAGCACAGTGACATGGTGCTGATCCACGGGAAGTCGCCCAAAGGTGCCGAATTGATCGCGGCCAAATGGGCCGACAGCCGCAAGGTTCCTCAGGTCGGCTTCGCCCCGAACTGGGACAAGCACGGCCGGTCCGCACCCTTCAAGCGAAACGACGCCATGCTGGACCTGCTACCCATCGGGGTCATCGTGTTTCCGGGCACGGGCATCCAGGACAACTTCGCCGACAAGGCCAGGAAGCTCGGCATCAATGCCTACGATTTCCGCAATCGGAGCGGCGCCTAGGGCGCCGTCCGACGCCATTGAGGCTCCGGTGAACCACTGCGCCGAAATCACGATTCCTTGCGCCCACGACTTGCGCTATTCTAGCACCCGCGCCGTGGTGGTGGTGGAGGCGCAACCGTCCGACATTGTCACGGAGACCATCACCATGATCATTCTCGCTATTGTCGCATCGCTAGGCGCCATCGCCGTCCTGTGCTGGTTGCTCTTCACGCTTGCAGTATTTGCGTTGCCGTTCTTCGCCGGCGTTACCCTCGGCCTTTGGGCCCATGGCACCGGGGCCGGCATACTCGGTGGAGTCATTGTCGGCGCTTTTGCTGCGGCCGTGACCTTCGGCCTGTTCCAGCTCCTGCTCCTGTTCGTTCGGCCCGCCTGGCTGAAGCTGCTCATCCTGCTCGTGTTCGTGGCACCCGCGGTTGTCGCCGGCTACCACGCCACCTTCGGCATCGTGAAGCTGACCATGCCGTCCGAAACCTGGCAGGTGGTCTTTGCTATGGCGGGCGCCATCGCCGTCGGCATCACGGCGTTCATGCGCCTGACTTTGATGGTCCCGCCCGGACCCGCCGAGCAGGGCATCGCGCGGGCGTCCTAACCTGCAAACACTGGCCGAGCGGACCAGAGGCAGGACACCACAAGTCCCCTTCCTCGTAGTGGTTGGCAAGAAGACGGCGGCGAGGAACCGCGGTGTGGAGCGTGCCGGGAAGAGCGAGTGTCCGGCGTTGTGCCCTGCCCCGCGTCAGAGCTGATCTCAATATTGGGCGGAGACGAATGACAGGGGTGTTGACCTCTTCCCTGGGGTATCGGAGCGCGCAACCGTCGGATCCCTCGGTTGAGAAGCGGGTTGTCATCTTAGCCTGTCAGCCGGCCGTGCAGCGTGCGCGATGGCCACGTTCTTCCCGGTTTCAAGCGGGTGCAAGCCCGCTCCAATACGGCCTCTCTCTTGGCTTGATCTGTCCGAAGACCGGCTTCGCCTCGATCGCCTAAGGCGCAACAGCGCCGTCAAAACTATCTTCCCCTCCCGGCCAAGGCCGGGTTCCTCGCGAGACAAGATAGTCCTCCTTGCTGTGGACCCCTGCGGGGTGCGCCGTCGATCGCCTTCGGCTTACCGATCGCCATCGAGGCCGCAATGGTGCGGGCTCGAACCAGAAACCAAGGAGAACTACCATGGCCACCATCGGCACCTTCAAGAAGTCCGGCACCAACGAATTCACCGGCGAGATCGTCACCCTTTCCCTCCAAGCCAAGAACGTCCGCATTGCTGTGGACACCCGCGCCACCGGCGAGAACGCCCCCAGCCACCGCGTCTTCGTCGGCCGCATCGAGATCGGCGCCGCCTGGGCCAAGCAGTCCAACGAGGGCCGCGCCTACCTGGGCCTCAAGCTCGACGACCCGAGCCTCACCGCCCCGATCTACGCCAACCTCTTCGACGATGAGGAAGGCGAGGGCTACAGCCTGATCTGGTCCCGCCCAACCCGCCGCAACGGCGACTGAAGCAACCGCAAGCGCTCCGCCCGGCTGGTCCGGGCGGGGCCTTCGCCTCTCTGCATGTCCTTATCGCGATGGTGACGGAGGGCGGTCGCGTCCCGTTGCTGCGACGAGATTCAAACCTCTGGGACTTGCTTCACCAAAAGCTCCCCCGGTTCAACGTCAAGCGCTTCGGCAATCTGTCCCAACACCGTCACGCTGGCAGCTACGTCGGCGCGCTCGATCGCGCCGATATAGCGCGCACTTAGGCCCGAGCGCTCCGCCAGATCTTCCTGCGTCATTTGCTTGTCATGGCGCAGCCGACGCAGATTGACCGCCATGACCTCCTTGAGGTCCATGACGGCATCCGAACCAATGTCGGAACGATCGTTCTAGGAACGATCGTTCCGATTCGTTCGAACATGTGATATTTGTCCGGCTCTCATCGGCACGTTCGAGATTAACAAGGCCCTGACCTGTCGATATATGTCCGCTGTTAGGGGATACGAAGATGGCGCCATCGGATTTTCTAGACGCTCCGCCGGACAGCCGAGAGCTGTCAGACTACGATCATGAGCATATGAAGCTCTACATGCGCGTGCTCGACGCGGCGACCGATGGCGCAGATTGGCGCGAAGCCGTCGCGGTGATTTTTGAAATCGACCCCAGCACCGACCCCGAACGGGCCCGGCGTGTTCACGACAGCCATCTTGCCCGCGCCCGCTGGATGGCCGAACACGGCTATCGCCACCTCCTCCACGAAGGTCGCCGCTAGCACGGGCAATGCGCCAGAAGCATCGCCTGGCGTCTCCGCAAGGTCTTCCCAGCCGGTTGATTCTTGGGGACGTTGTCACCCCACGTTGCGGCACGAGGAAACAAAGATGACGCCCGACACCTCCCGCTGGCGGTCCTCGGAGGCTTACGACTATCTGGACGCCCTCGACTCTCCCGATCTCGCCTGGGAATGGCTCAGGCGCAACCCCGAATACCAGGCGGATTGGGAGCATGCCGACAGTCCTCCCCTGAAGCACGAGCTCCATCGGAAATGGGGCTTGCAGTTTTTTCGTCTCGCCGTCGTTGAGTGCTGGCGAGCATACTGTGTTGTGGTCTGCCGAGGCGGATACCAGCACCGTGCTGCTTACGCACGCGCCAACCATTCTGCCGACGGCCGACAACCTCTTCACCGAGTTGCGCGAAACAACCGCGCTCTCGGACGAGCAAGGCGTGCATTTCCTGCTCAAAGCCGGCGGCCAGACAATTCGTCTGGTGCGGCTTGCTGGCGTCGCAGCCGACATCCCACTCGCCGCGCTCGTGCCGCTTGACCCCAATGGGCACGGCAGAATCGACGCCATCGACCGTCTTCTGCGCGCCTTGCAGGGGCGAACGATGCCGGCTGATCGCCGTTTGACGCAACAGCAGAAGCGGCGCCATCGCCACATGCTCCAGGCGACCGATGGACATCTGAACGGCGCCTCCTATCGCCAAATCGCCGATGTCCTTTACGGCATTGAGCGCATTCGCGCCGAGCATTGGAAAACCTCTGCCCTGCGCGACAGCGTCATTGGCCTCGTGGAGGGCGGCCTTGCCATGATCGCCGGCGGCTATCGTCAATTGCTGCGTCATCGCCGGCAAAGATAGCCGAATACAGCTCGGCTTGGGGTGGGGATTTCGGCCACCCGGAATTCCCCATCCACTCCGATCTCCAATCTTCGCCACCGTGATCTTCATTCGCCGCCAGCATCCGGCGGCCCCAATGAAGGTCCGGAGGCCCGACCATGACTTCCAATACCGCCGGCTTGCCGCCGCGCTACCTCAGAACCCCCGAGGCTGCACGCTTCCTCGGCCTGTCAGATCGAACGCTCGAAAAGCACCGCACCTATGGCACCGGTCCCGCCTACCGAAAGCTCGGCGGGCGCGTCGTCTATTCCCTCGAAGACCTCCAGGCCTGGGCCGACCGGGGCACCAAGACCTCGACCTCTGACCCGGGCGTCGGGACCGTCCATCCCGCCCGCCGTCTGATTGCGCGCTGACCGGTGAGCCCCATGACCACATCACCGCACCAACGTGGCGAACGCGCCCAACTCGATCCGTTTCATGCGATCAGCGGCTTCGTGCCGCACCGCGACCAGCGGGATCTGATGGCGCACCCCTTCTTTTCCCTCTCCAAGTCGCGCCGGGTTGCGCCGATCCACTACAAGGCCGGTGACGTCGAATTGCAGGTCTATGCCGTCGCCGAACACGGCATGGCCACCATCTGGGACGCCGACGTCCTGATCTGGGCAGCCAGCCAGATTCTCGCCGCCCAGGACCGCGGCCTTCCTACCTCGCGCTTCTTCCGTTTCACGCCCTATCAGCTCCTCAACGCCATCGGCCGCAGCACCGGCGCGCGCAGCTACTTCCTCATCAAGGGCGCCCTCACCCGGCTCCAGTCGACCGTCATCCGCACCAATATCCGGCACGGCGAGCACTGGCGGCGCCAACAGTTCTCCTGGATCAACGAGTGGGAAGAGCTCGCCGCGCGCAGCGGCCGTGTCGAAGGCATGGAGTTCGTCCTGCCCGAATGGCTCTACCAGGGCATCATCGACCGTCGCCTGGTCCTCGCGATCGATCCTGACTACTTCCGCCTCACCGGTGGCATCGAGCGCTGGCTCTACCGCATCGCGCGCAAGCATGCGGGGCGCCAGAGGCACGGTTGGCGGTTTGAGCTGCGGCACCTCCATGCCAAGAGCGGCTCGCAAGCGCGATACTCAGACTTTGCCATCGACGTACGCGCCATCGCACGGCGTCAGCCGATTCCCGGCTACCTGCTCGCCATCGAACGCGGCGTGGATGCTGCCGAACTTGTCCACATCCGCCCTGTGGAAAACCTGTGCGTAACTTCGCCAGACATCCGTACATCAGGCGCAAACGATATCCGTACATCAGGCGCAAACCTAACTGTACATCAGGCGCACGGATCGCAGTTAAGCCTTTGGTCCGACGAGCGGAATCGCTCCCGTAAAGACTCTAAAGAAGAATCTAAATCTTATTATTTGGAAGCGCGTTCCGGGGATAACTCATCCCTTCTCGGCCCCTCCCGCCGGGAGAAAGCCCGATGATCGTCGCGCTCCTCAACCAAAAGGGCGGCGTCGGCAAGACGACGCTGGCACTGCACCTCGCCGGGGAATGGGCCCGCCGGGGCAAGCGCGTCACGCTGATCGATGCCGATCCCCAAGGGTCGGCGCTCGATTGGTCGCAGCAGCGCAGCCGAAGTGGCGCGCCGCGTCTGTTTGGCGTCGTCGGCCTCGCCCGAGATACGCTGCATCGCGAAGCGCCCGAGCTTGCCCGTGATGTCGATCACCTCGTCATCGACGGACCGCCACGTGTTGCGGGGCTCATGCGTTCCGCGCTGCTCGCCGCCGACCTGGTGCTGATCCCCGTGCAACCGTCGCCGCTCGACGGTTGGGCCTCGGCTGAGATGCTGGCGCTGCTGAACGAAGCGCGCATCTATCGCCCGCAGCTCGCCGCGCGCTTTGTCCTCAACCGCTGTGGCGCCCGAACGGTTATTGCGCGGGAGACCGCCGAAACCCTCGCCGACCACGATCCGAGCGTACTTGCCACGACCATCGGCCAGCGTGTGGTCTTCGCCGAGGCGGCACAGACCGGCCGGCTCGCTGGCGAGTTGGATGACGACAGCCCGGCAGCGCGCGAGATCGCGGCGCTCGTCACCGAGATCGAGCGGCTGCGCATCGAAACGGTGTTGCCATGAGTGGGCCGAGCACGAAGCAGAGCTTCGCCGCCCGCCCCGGCGATCCCGATCGGTGGATCAAATCCGCCGATGGGTCTGCAGCGCGAGGGCAAGCCGCATCCGGCTTCACCGCGCGCCTCACCATCGATGTCACGCCGGAACTGCGTGGCCGCATCAAGGTGGTCGCCTTCCAGCGCGGAACCACCGTTGCTGAAATGCTGCGCGACCTACTCGATCGCGAATTCCCCGCCAACGAGGGAGCCGCCAGATGACGCAGCCTTCTTCGCTGCCATTGAGCATGCAGCCTGCGGTCGAAGCACCGTCGCCCTACACCACCTTGGTCGAACTGACCTGGCGGGAAAAGCGCATCGAATACTGGATCCGCTTCGGCCCGCAGAGCTACGAACATATCCTCGATCGACATCGGCGCCTTGTCGGCTTCGCTCCTGGCACGATTTTCGCGTTCATCCGCTGGGCGGCCAACGACTTCGGCACGGTGCTGTCGCGCATCGACATAGTGCGCGCGATCGAGCGTGGAGAGCCATTCCAGACTTTGCCCTTCGTGCGCCCCGGCGGTGACATCCTGCTCAAGGCCGAGGGCTGGCCGAAGGTCGCACGGGTGCTCGAAATTATCGACGCCATCGAGGCGCTCGGTATCGATGCCTACGATGTCGTCCCCGATCACTGGCGACACGTTCATCACCGCATCGCCGCTGGTCTGGAGCCAACCCCCTACACCACGGACCGCCATGCCGCGTGGCTCAAACGCCGGAGCGTGGAGCCATGAGCCAACACGCCATCATCGTCACCATGCTCGCCTCCGCCGCCCTCGTCGTCGCGCCCTCCTGGTTTGACTACGTCCCCGCCTTCATCTGGAACGCTTCCGCCAGCGTGCCGATCGGGCTCTATCGGCTTGCGCCTGTGGAACACCCCGACATCGGCGACTATGTGGTCGTTTCGCCGCCCGAGCCGCTCGCCGCCTTTCTCGCCGAGCGACGCTATCTCCCGCTCGGCGTGCCGCTGATCAAGCGAGTACTTGCGTTGCCAGGCGCCAAGATTTGCCGGCGCGGCGCGACCATCGTCGCCTACGACCATGCGTACGGCGAGGCGCGCGAGCGCGACCGCCTCGGCCGGCCACTGCCCTCCTGGCAGGGCTGCCGGATGCTCGCCGAGAGCGAAATCTTCCTCATGAATTGGGACGCGCCCGACAGCCTCGACGGCAGATACTTCGGGCCGCTCCCCATCACCACCATCGTAGCCCGGGCGCTTCCCGTCTGGACCGACGCGGACGGCGATGGCCGCTTCCACTGGCACGTCGGCGACCCAGCAGACACGCCCTGATCCCTTCCCAACCGCCAGAAAAGGAGCCTTCCCATGGCACAGATCGGTCAGTTCACCCGCACGCAGTCGGGCTATTCAGGGCGTGTCCGCACGCTCTCGCTCGACCTAGCTCTCGTCTTCGTTCCCGCCGACAATGCCGATGTCGAGAACGCGCCGGACTATCGCATCCGCCGCGGCGATGAAGACGGCATCGAGATCGGTGCGGGCTGGCTCCAGAGCGGCGACCGCGCCGGCACCTATATTTCGGTGCTTCTCGACGACCCCGCATTCGCGCAGCCGATCCGCGCCCGTCTGGTCCAGTCGGACGAGAGCGGCCGCGACTGGGGACTGCACTGGACGCGCCCGAAGAAGCGTGACGAGCCGGACAAGGCGCAGGACTGACCCATGCCTTTGCACCGCATCGGTCGCGCTCCGCGGCGGCACGGCATCCATTGCCGTGTCGCCATCCTTCTCCTTCCCGGCCTGCTGCTCTTCACCCCTGCCCTCGCCGTGTTCGCGCAAGACGTGCCCGTTCGATCAGCCTCCGATCAGCGTTTCGCGGCGCACATAGCCGAAGCATCGCTGCGCTTCCGCATTCCCGAGCACTGGATACGCGCCGTCCTCGATGCCGAAAGCGCGCGGGACATCGGCGCCGTTTCGTCCGCCGGGGCGAGAGGACTGATGCAGATCATGCCCGACACCTGGGCCGAATTGCGTGCGCTCCATCGGCTTGGTGACGACCCATTCGACCAGCGCGACAACATCCTCGCCGGTACCGCCTATCTGCGCCAGATGCTCGACCGCTATGGCAGCATCGGCGCCATGCTCGCGGCCTACAATGCAGGCCCGGGTCGCTATGACGAGTATCTTGCGACTGGCCGCCCACTGCCGGCCGAGAGCATGGCGAACCGCTGCGCATCGTGGAGGGCGCGCAGGGAGGAACCCAGAGCAGCAACCGGAGGATGGCAGGATAAAGGGGCGCGAGGTGCGCGGCGGTTGGGGTGTTGTATTTCAAGGACTTGCGAGACGTTTTTGAGATGTGCTTCTCTGGCGCCAACATCGCCCAACGCGCACTTCGTCAGTCATTTCAACACTTTGGTACGATGTGCGGTGTCGCGTCCATGAGCGACGAGCGCCACTTTCGCGTCCGCCCTGGCCGCATCCGCTCCAGCAAGGCGCAGCGCGCACGACCCTTCATCGCCCAGGCACTCACCTCCGCCCAGAAGGCCGGCGGCTCAGTCTCACGACAGGGAGGGATCGGTCCCGGCAACCGCTCGCGCTTCGGTCGCGGTCAGCGCGCATCGGTCCAGGCCAACCGTCTGCTCACAGCGCGCTCGCGCAGCGCCGTCATCAAGGCGCGTGTCGTGCGGATGAACATGCGTGGCGGGAACCTGCCGACGCACCTCTCCTATCTCCGCCGTGAAGGTGTCACCCGGGACGGGGAGAAGGCCAAGCTCTTCGTTCCCGAAACAGGCGACGCAGATGCAGAGACCTTTGCGGAGCGCTGCAAGGACGATCGCCATCATTTCCGCTTCATCGTCTCGCCTGACGATGCGGTTGAGATGGCCGACCTGCGCGCCTTCACCCGTGACCTGGTCGCGCAAATGGAGCGAGATCTAGACACCCGGCTCGATTGGGTCGCCGTCGATCACTGGAACACCGAGCATCCACATGTCCACCTGATCGTGCGGGGTATGCGCGACGATGGCGAGAACCTCGTCATCTCTCGCGACTATATCAGTGAGGGCATGCGCGACCGGGCGCGTGATCTCATTACTCAGGAACTGGGCCCGCGGAACGACCACGATATCCGCCGCACGCTGGAGCGCCAGATCGATGCCGAACGCTGGACCAATCTTGACCGCCAGATCTGGCGGGACAGCCATAAGAGCGGCGTTATAGATTTGGCGCCGCGCCCCGGCGAGCAGCCGGACGAATTCCACGCCCTCAAGGTCGGCCGCCTCCGCACCCTCGAACGGCTAGGCGTCGCGCACCAGATCGGTCACGGCCAATGGTATCTTGCCGACGATGCCGAACCCACCCTGCGCGACTTGGGCGAGCGCGGTGACATCATCAAGCGCATGCATCGCAGCCTGACCAAGGCCGGTATTGAGCGTGGTGCAGCCAGCTTGGTGCTTGCCGGCGAAGACATGCACGAACCGATCATCGGCAGACTGGTCGAGCGGGGGCTCAATGATGAGCTCAAGGGGACGGCCTATGCGGTGATCGACGGCGTGGACGGCCGCGCTCACCATATCAGGCTCCCCGACCTGGACGCCGCCGGCGACAGCGCGCCCCGATCGATCGTCGAGTTACGCGGCTTCACCGACACGCAGGGCCGGCGTCGCCTAGCCCTCGCCTCTCGATCGGACCTTCCCCTCGAACATCAGATCTCGGCGAATGGCGCAACGTGGCTCGACCGGCAGGCCGTATCTGGCGATCCCATCGCCCTCGGCAATGGCGGCTTCGGGCGCGAGGTCCAGGATGCCCTCGAGCGCCGGGCCGAGCATCTGATCGCAGAAGGCCTTGCCCAACGTCAGGGCGGCAGGATCGTCTTCGCGCGAAGGCTGCTGGACACCCTGCGGAACCGTGAGCTCGAAGCGCTCGGGGACAAGCTGGCAACCGAACTCGGCCGACCGTTCAACAAAGCCGCCACCGGCGACTATGTTGCCGGCACCTACCGCCAGCGCGTTGCCCTGGCATCGGGCCGCTTCGCGATGATCGATGACGGGCTTGGCTTCCAACTCGTCCCCTGGACGCCGTCGCTCGAAAAGAAAATCGGGCAACACATCACCGGCATCGCGCGCGGCGATGGCGGTGTCGGTTGGAGCTTCAGTCGGAAGCGAGGGATCGGCCTATAGAGGGGCCGGCGCAGGCCTTAGCTGTTGAGACTGTCCTTGAGGGCCTTGGCCGGGGCGAAGGTCAACTTCTTGGCGGCCGCGATCTTGATGGTGGCGCCGGTGGAAGGATTGCGGCCGTCGCGCTCGGGCGTCGCCTTGACCTTGAACTTGCCGAAGCCCGGCAGGGACACTTCTTCGCCGGCGGCGGCCGCCTCGGCGATCGCCTTGAACACGCCATCGACCAGCGCCTTGCCCTGCGCCTTGGTCAGGCTGTGCTCGGTAGCGAGCTTGTCGGCGATTTCATTTGCAGTGGTCATGAAATAGGTCCTCGTTTGGAAATGATGCCGGCCCTATGCCATGACACGGGATACTTGTCACTGGCGAGAGCGCGCGTTGGCGGTACGCGCCGTCACCAACCCTTTATGGCGTAGGCATCAGCCAAATCGCGAGGGTTGAAAAGAGCAGCGAGCATCTTCATGTTGCAGCCATTGTCATTTGCCGCCGCCTCAAGAACGGTTGGATCCTGCGAGAGCCCGACGTTGTCGACGGACCCCGAGTCAAGTGGAGCTTCGGGGGAGCGGGCCGTCTCGGCCGCTGGCGGGCTAAGCGCTGGCTCATCCACCACCATCGTCGATAGTCCGCATGCTTCCGTCGGCGCTGACAGATCTAGGATTGCGGTGGCCGCATTCTCGGACAGCTTCCATCCGAGTGGGAGCTTCAGGGCCTGAATAGGGACTTGATGCGGGAAGAAGCCGAAGTCGACCCCTGTTCCCTGAACAAAGCTCGGATCGTCCAGACCGCCAAAGTATGACCTGGCGCGATCCAAAGCGAGCAGCCCGCGCGCTTCCCTAGTCTGCAGCATGGTCGAAAGGGGATCGAACACATAGGACTGGGGGGGCGCGGGTTCATCCTCATAAACATAACCCGGCAGCCGATCATTGTGACCTGAGATTGGCATATACGCCAAAAAGATGTGGCGCGAACAGCCTTGCCATTCTACCGGGGCGTCGAATCTGGTCTCTATGATCAGTGGGCATTTGCATGCGTCCGAACCATTGAGCGAGTACTCCGCGTCCCCGCAATTCTGCGTTTGATAGGCGAGGCTCTTGATCTGTCCGACCAGGTCTATGACGGTGTCCGCGCCCGAGTTCTCGAAATAGCCTCCGTCGGCCAGCACGCGATAAGAGTTTTCGGATACCTTAAGTCGAGCTGTCGCCGTCAACCACGGGAACCGCGCGCTGGCAACCGCCGCCGTGCTGGTGCTTATGTCGTGGACAGAGACGATATTGCCTGAAGGGAAGGATTCCGCGTTCGTGGCGCCGCTGGCGCCGAGCGCCGAGATCACAAACCGGTTGCCGCTGACGGCGTCGGTCGCGATGAAGATCAATGCGGGCTGAATCGTGTCCGGCTTCCAACTCGCTCGGAGTGGCTCGGCCGGCACTACGCTAGTCGGAACCATTGTGCCAATCGCCCCCGCTAGGACATCGCCACCGTCCGGAAAAAGCTGAGGACCGGGGATTAGAAATTCTGCAACCTGAACAAAAAGCAGATTGGCCACTACGGGAGACAATAGGTCCGTAGTCAGAGGGGACAAATCGATGTCGTCGGTGCGGGGATGGCACGGCTCCAATCGGCTCTTTGAGTCTCGCCCATCAACGCTTGCCGAGTAGAGCAAATGACCGACACCGCCGCCCGATACGCCGACGGCAGCAAATAGATGCTGCGCAAAGCTCGGACAGACTCCTTGCATGGCACTAAGGGCCAAGTAGGAGTGCGCTGCCGCGTAGATTCCTCCACCCTCCGAGGAAGCAACGATTACTGGGTACGGGCGATCAGCATCTCGGTAGTCTTGAAGGTCGCCACGCGCATCCAGCCACGCAATGAGTCCATCGGTTACCGGGTAGTCGGTGCCCGTCTCATATGTTGAGGCATCGAAGAGCGGCAGTGCCCGTGGAGGCCCTTCCAAGAAAACGGCAGCTACGCACACAACGAGAAACATCCCTGCAAGGCGCGGATACATCGATATGATCGCGACAAGCAGCCCCATCAGCCCGATGCCCGCTGTGACCACTCCAAGCGGACCGATCAAGGTCGGCAGCGTGACGGGCGAGAAAAGGATCGACGCAACAGCGACGGCCAAGACCGCAAGCGTCCCGACAGACACAACAATATCAGTACGCCGCGCCGCAGCATTGAAAATGGGGGTCAGCAGGAGGCAAGCGGCAAAGCTCAAAACCAGCACCGGGATCATGAACCAGAGTGCCTCCGGCGCCGAACGGGCCGTCATGGCTGTCAACGCCAGTAGGGGCAGGTTGGCCAGAACTGCATCTGGCAAACGCTGAACTCTAGTCCGCGACCCAAGCACAACGAGATGGACCAAAGCGGCGACGATCGGTGGCGCGAGGAATGCAATCCACGGCGTGACTGAGCCTTCCAACCGCGTCGTCGCGATAACGTCGGTGATCTGCGACGGAGCCAGCCAATAGAGCACGCCGTAGATGCCGGCGATGCCCATGATTGGCAGCCGCAAGAGGACTTCGGTAGTCTTGGTACGAGCCTTCATGGTGTCCCCGGATGACCAGAACGGCTTACCAGTTGTGCTACAACGCAAAGGACTGGCGCCGTTCGCACTGGCAGCATGGTTCCTACTCGCACATCCCTTGCTCCCGGAGAGCATTCAAGATTGCGCGCAACTCCACATCACCCCGGCCGGGCAAAAAACGCTGACCATTGGGCACGTGGATCAAGGTTATCTGGTCGTCGCCGATAGCCTCGAAAAACCCCAGAGCTCTTAGGGACCGCAGCGAGTGGCCCTGCGGGCCAATTGATGAGCTGTAGACAACGAAATGAAGCGGTGGAGGCTCGTTCGCTTGTTGAGCCGCAAAGAATGCGCTCAGCAGCGCGCCGCGCTGGGAACTACCGGGGGCGAACATTGAAAAGTGCGCTACGAGCAGCTTGGGTTGGTGCCGAGCGACCTGGCCGGCGAACTCCGTGACACTTGACCCCTCACGGAAGGGCATTGCCAATCCAATCAAGCCAGCGTCGTCTATGACCGCCAGCGCTCGCCTGATAGTCGGGAAGAACTTGGCGCGGTCCGCGACAATGATGTCGGACTGTTTGCAGTCCGCTGCGACCACGGCCTCTACGCTAGCGCAGAACAAGAGCACAAATAGTACGACCGCGAGAAACCTCGAGTTCATGCCAGCCCCCAGTTGACACTTCTTCAACGCTATCACCAGCCACAAGTATAGAGAAGAGGAATTACACGTCGAGCAGGGCGCAAATTTCTCTTGTCACTTGCAACACACGCGTAAGGCCACCTCCGGGTATTTCTAACGGCATTTCTTTGCGGACACGTCCTACGACGGCACTTTGTAAACCGCCCCGTCTTAGCACAGACATCAGCTACCGAGCGTTTCCGCGAACGTCAGTTTGATGGCGCGATCCACACGCGGTCATCTTCATGCCAGTCTTGAATGTTCCTTCCTTGCGCCGCGCCGTCTCGCGCCTGTCGTTTCCCTCTGCTGTCCGCCAGAATACCACCCAAGCAGATGCAGCCTTGAAATCTCCCACTCCAAAGCCCGAACTGTTCGGTGGAAGGAGAGTGACGATGTCGGGAACGAAAATCCTCTGGGGCCAGCTTGTCGTTGTCGGGCTGATCGTGCTGACGACAGTGTGGTCTGCAACGCAATGGACGGCCTGGCGGCTCGGATTCCAACCACAGCTCGGTACGCCCTGGTTCGATCTCGCGGGCTTCCCGGTTTATCATCCGCCCGCCTTCTTCTGGTGGTGGTTCTCCTACGATGCCTATGCGCGATCCATCTTCAACGAGGGTGCGATCATTGCGGCATCCGGCGGTCTTCTCTCGATTGCTGCGGCCATTCTCATGTCGGTCTTGCGCGCAAGGGAGGCCGATAATGTCGCGACATACGGCTCCGCCCGATGGGCGACAGAGGCTGAGGTGAAAAGCGCGGGCCTGCTCGGACCGGACGGCGTCGTCCTTGGCAAGCTGGAGCACGACTATCTCCGTCATGACGGTCCCGAACATGTGCTGTGCTTCGCTCCAACCCGGTCCGGTAAAGGCGTTGGCCTGGTCGTGCCCTCGCTGCTGACCTGGCCGGGTTCGGCGATTGTCCACGACATCAAGGGCGAGAACTGGCAACTCACCGCCGGCTTCCGCGCCCAGCATGGCCGTGTGCTGCTGTTCGATCCGACCAATGCGAGTTCCTCAGCTTACAATCCGCTGCTTGAGGTTCGCCGCGGTGAATGGGAGGTCAGGGACGTCCAGAACATTGCCGATATTCTGGTCGATCCAGAAGGATCGCTGGAGCGGCGCAATCACTGGGAGAAAACCTCGCATGCGCTGCTGGTCGGCGCCATTCTCCACGTCCTCTACGCCGAGCAGGACAAGACGCTGGCCGGGGCTGCCAACTTCCTGTCCGACCCGGCCCGCTCGATTGAGGCGACCTTGGGCGCGATGATGAAAACGTCTCACCTGGGCGAGGCCGGCCCGCATCCCGTGGTCGCATCGGCCGCCCGCGAACTGCTCAACAAGTCGGACAACGAACGATCGGGCGTCTTGAGCACAGCGATGAGCTTCCTCGGCCTCTATCGCGATCCTGTCGTTGCGGCGGTGACGTCGCGCTGCGACTGGCGCATCGGCGACATCGTCAGTGGGGCGAAGCCGTGCACGCTCTACCTCGTGGTGCCGCCTTCCGACATCAACAGGACCAAGCCGCTCATCCGCCTTCTGCTCAACCAGATTGGACGCCGGCTGACCGAGGACCTCAAGGCGCGCGGCGACCGGCACCGGTTGCTGCTCATGCTGGACGAGTTCCCTGCCCTCGGCCGGCTGGACTTCTTCGAGTCGGCCCTGGCCTTCATGGCCGGCTACGGTCTGAAGGCGTTCCTGATCGCCCAGTCGCTTAATCAGATCGAGAAGGCCTATGGGCCCAACAACTCGATCCTCGACAACTGCCACGTCAGGGTGAGCTTCGCCACCAATGATGAGCGCACGGCCAAGCGCGTCTCCGATGCCCTGGGCACCGCCACCGAAATGCGCGCCATGAAGAACTATGCCGGCCATCGCCTTTCGCCCTGGCTCGGCCACTTGATGGTGTCGCGCCAGGAGAGCGCCCGGGCACTCCTCACCCCCGGCGAGGTGATGCAACTCCCGTCCAGCGACGAGGTCGTGATGGTCGCCGGCATCCACCCCATTCGCGCGCGCAAAGCCCGCTACTATGAGGATGTTCGGCTTACCGAGCGCATTGTGCCGCCCCCCGGCATTCCGCATGTCGACAAACGTCCGGCAGATGACTGGAGCACGCGCGCGGTTCCAGAACGGCCCGTCCTCGACGCCAGCGATCTGCCGATTGTCCTCACGGGCGACGACGAAGACCCAACCGAATCCGAGAAACGCCGCCAGCCCGAACTCAGCAGGAGCACCCAGATCCATATCGAACCGGCAAACGAAGGCGAGTTCGACGCCGATCGCGATGCTGATGAGAAACCCGCCATTCTCGCCCGCAATCTCAATCGGTCCATGCAGCGGATCGCCCGGCAGGCCGATCTCGATCCCAACGACGGCATGCTGTGAGACGACTCGTGGCCAAGCCCGGAAAGAAGCAGCGGCTGTCGATCTATCTCGACCCGCCGGTAATGAAGGCGCTGGTCGAGCACGCGGCCCGACGGGACCTTTCACGATCCCTTGTCGCCGAGGCCGCAATCGCGTCCTTCCTCTCGCCTGATGCTGCGGAGAGACAGGAAGCCGCAATGACCAAAAGGCTCGACCAGATCGACCGTCGCCTCAATCGGCTCGAGCGCGATCTCGGCATCTCGGTCGAAACGCTCGCCGTATTTGTGCGCTTCTGGCTGACCACGACCCCGCAACTCCCCGAGCCGGCACAGGCAGCAGCCCGAGCCCAGTCAGGTAAGCGCTACGACGCCTTTGTGGCTGCGTTAGGCCGCCGACTCGCCCAAGGCCCGAAACTGCGCACCGAGATTTCGGAGGATGTCCTGCCGGGCGACGACAGCCCGGTTGCCGATGCCCCTACATAGTTTTTGATTTGTTCATGGACCACCGGCCGTGTGCTGACTGGCGGCTTTGCATCCGGTGGTAGATAGCGGACATTTTCGTGGGTATCGCAAGCAGCGAATGGAGCATCCGATTTTCAATCGCATATTGCCCAGATCGCGGTGCTCTAGCGTACAATGTGCCATTGATATGTTGTACAGAACTTCACGGCCCTTCCGGTCGTAATCGCATATGCTTAGGCTACGCCTCACCATCGCCGTTTGAATTCTTAAACCGGTTTGCGATGAACCTGCGAAATTGCTCAAGCCCACGGACGGCCCAGTCGATGCTGAGGCGCGTTGCCAGTGAAGCTAGGTGGCCACAATTCCCGGCGTTGATGCGCCTGAGCGCTGAGCTACGGGATAGAGGGAACAGAGACAGCCAATGCCGCCAGGGAACCAATATCTCGACGCCCGCTTCCGCTGGGTGCCCCAGCACGGATACATACTAAGCATCACACCGGCACGGATGAAGGAGCTTCATGGCGACCTCGACGCCACGAGCGAATGCAGCCAAGCTGTTCCGAAACTTCCGCAATCGATGCGCAAGCAATGGATGCTGTGCTTTATCGGCACGAAACAAGGTTATCTGACGCACGCGGCACGGAGTGTCACCGCCTACGCTGCAGAGTCGGGCAAGGACAAGCTCGAGATCTGGAACGTCATGCCGTTCAAGAAGCCGGTGAAGTTATCGGCGATCAAGGCACATCTGACAGGTGGGCAGGCCTGGCGAGCGAAGCGCGCGCTATCAGGAGGGCATGTTTCCTCTGGTGCGTTCGGGCTGCTCCTTGAAGCGTTGCGTCGGGTAGATCCTCGAGCGGCTAGGATTGCCGATGGATTAGTGGACCACCGTCCTCCTGCGCCCGACCCGATGCCGACGCCGGCAAAGATGAACTGGGCTTTCCAACGGGATGCCGTCGTGACCTCCCTCGAGATCGCGGGCATACCGAAGGAAAGCCTGCGGATATCGCCTCAAATGCCACAGGACGCGACATCGATTTTCGACAGCGATGGCGACGTGACCTCGATAGAGGATCTCGTCATCCTCCAGGACCTCGACAATGCTGACAAGGACTGGCAGTTCGTCAAACGCCAACGATATGCCGCCAAGACCTTCCACAAAGGCGGTACCAAGCTCACCATCATCCTGGCGAACAAGCTCGATCTCGAGGTGCAGCTCGGCACCGACCTCATCTATGTCAACGAAACCCTGAAGTCAGTGGTGTTTGTGCAGTACAAGATGTTCAGGGGCGTCGACGGCGAAGAAGGATATAGGCCCGACGCGCAGTTGGACGAGGAGATCAAGCGGATGGATGCTGCGGCGGCGACGCTGAACACCCAAACTCTCGACGAGAGCTGCGAGGGGTACCGCTTGGGAGCGGATCCCTTCTTCCTCAAATTCTGCAGCAAGCTCCTCACCCACGAAACCGTGGGTCACGTACCGGGAATCTACGTTCCGTTGGGCTACTGGAAATTGCTGGCAAGAACTCCGGCCGTGCGGGGCCCAAAAGGGGGCAAGGTCGTGCGCGCCGAATCGTTCGGGAGGCGCCATTTCACGCCGACGCATTTCATCGACATGGTCGGCCGCGGCTGGATCGGGACATCGGCCCTTCAGACAGACGTGTTGGTTCCCTATCTTCGCTCCGCCATAGAAGGGAAAAAAGGGATGGTGCTTGCTGTCCAGTCCCAGACCGACGCCGAGGACACGGCGGTAGACGACATGTCGCAACCTCCCGCTCAAGGCCCGACTTTCATTCCCCCGAAGCCACGCCATCCTGGCCAGAAGAGGAGGGTGGTCCAGCTGTGAAGGGCATGAGGACATGCAACTCCTTGTGGCCCGTGGACCTGCATTATCCAAGCCGTCATCGTCGACAAATGCAGAGAGGCAAAATCTTATGGCGTCATTGCCCAATCACGTCGGTAAGCCATTGGACGAGTGTCACGGAGCACCTCCGATGGCGTTTTCCCTTTCCGTTATGGAAGCCCGCACGATCTTACGGTAGCGATCAAGCAGGACGTGAAACTCGTCCCAAAGATTGGTCTTTTCCTTGATCTTCATCAGGAGAAGCGTCGAGATGGTCATCGCTATGCCCATCTCGGAAAAGGTCATCGCCATGTCGGCGTCGTCAAGTTCGGGGTGGACGATAAGAGTGGCGGATCCATCAACCGGGTTCTCAACATAGTGCCTATTCAAAGATGTCGTGCTGACATGGGCCGCATCGCCAGAAATGTCGCGATAGGACCTGTAAAGACGGTCGAACTGGCTACCTTTCAACAACTCGGAGGCGTTGATCGATTTGGCACCCTGCATGCCTTGATCGACGAAGGCCTCCAGCAGCTTTTTGACGTCAGCAGACTGGATTAGCCCTGCGCTCAAATGCAGGCCTGCACGCGCCTGCCGGCTCTTGTAATCGTCATCCTTCATCTTGGTGACGAAGGCTGGATCTCGATCGAGCGCTATCAGATACATTGCCGCTTCGATAACGCCCCGCGAGTGCATGCGGAAGTCGAGTTGCCGGTCGTTCGCGAGAAGCAATACGCACCCGTCACAAACTGTCAGCGCCCGGGCGAACAGGGCGCATTTGATGGCGACCAACTCGGCTTGTTGATCGGTCGTCACCGAAACTGGTTCTTCCTGGGTAAAGCGGAAGGCAGCAGCGACATAGTCGCGGAGCCATCGGAGGATGGCGGCATGCCGCAGAGGTTCGTTTTCGTGGGTCATGGCCGATGCTTCTCAATGCGTCAGAGACAATAGTGCGTTGCGCTCAAAAAGGCCGTTTCTGACCACGTTTCTTGCCATTCGCCAGCTGGCGGTCGGTGCCGCAGAGACAGATTCCGCCTGCGGGAGGGCGATTAGGATTAGCGGAGCGCCAAGCATTGACGCTGCAGGCCTTACCACTTCAATTGAAGGGACGGCTACCGACTGGGGGACAAGGTGCGAATAAGAACAGATATGTATGCTGTCGAACTTGGTGCGGCAATGCTGCTTCAGTTCGAAACTGCGGACGGGATTGTAAGGATTCTTGCCGACGCCGGCAGAAAAAGCCATCGGGTGAACGATCGTCTCGGCGACAGCATCAAGGCATTTGGCGGCGACAAACTTCGTATCGACTTGATCGTAGGCACCCATTACGACGCTGACCACCTCGACGGCTTGGTAGACGTCATCGAAAACCCCGGCATCGAGATCGGCGAGGCCTGGCTTCCGCCGGTTGCCAATGACACTGAATTTGCGCTTGCTGGAAGTCCTTTGAGAGACGAGTCCCTGCTGGCTTTGCAGCTCGCCGGTGAGGATGGTCAGGGCGTATTGCGCCGTTACCTGGCTGACAAGGCGGCAACCTGCTCAAGGCTGGCGGGTCTTGAGCGTGAGGCCGACAGAATGCGCGGCATAGATGCGCGTCCACGCCAGCGCGCGTTCGAAGACGACAGCATCGGGCTCGACTTGAATCGATCGCAGCGGGACGATGTCCAGCTGGGCCGAGAGTATTTTGAGGCGCACATCGCTGACGCCGGCGTCACGATCGGCCGGACCAGCTCGGGTCACGCCGAAGACGACATCACCGACCCCTGGAAGGTAGATGAACAACTCAAGGAATATGGGGAGCGCGCCCGCTGGTGGCACGATGATCCATTCATCGAAGAGCGGGTAATTGGGCATAGCCATCTGGCTCACGTTGAAGCCCAGACGTTGGGGTTGATCCGGGAGTCCACGGCAAAAGATGCCATCACCGCTTCCTCTCTTGCGCTAGTTGTTGAAGCACTCAAAGCGCGCTCGATCAGAATTCGCTGCGCTACGATCGAAGATGGCAAGCCGCAGACCTTTGGGTGGGTGAAACCAACAGGGCAGCCAGGTCGGTTCGAGCGGGCATTGCCCGCTGACCCGGATTCCCCCAAACTAATCCTGCTCGGCCCATCGCAGGGTCTGGTCAACAAGTTCCGGCATTTGCTGCCGACCGGGTCATACCTCATGGCGGCCCGGCTGGAGATGATCCCGATCGCCAGCATCACGCCGAGCAACCAGCTCAGTTACATCATGGTCGTCGAACATGCCGACCAGCGTATCCTGGTCAGTGGCGATGCTGGCGCCAATGATTTCAAGGTGTCCGGCTCACCCCATTTCCATGCTGCACTGATCGAGCAGCTGGCGCCGCTACACATTGTGCAGGTTGCCCATCACGGTGGAGCCAATGCATACTTTTATCGTGCGTTGCTGGCTTCTGGTTATCCTAGGCAGGCCGAGACTACGCGGCTGCTGCTGTCGCATGCGACCCTGGACAGCCACCGTCCATCTGACAACTTTATTCGCTTCATCGCGGCGCTGCAGCGCACACCTGCCACCACACAGGTGCTGTTCACCTCCAAGCCCAAGGAAGCCAAGGTACGGGATGTGCTTACTTACATCGCGCCTGTCGTGGGAGCACAAGCAATGGCAGGAGATCTCACACTGATCTTTGATGGCGGATGGTCTGTCGGTGGACATGTTGTCTCCGTTCCCTGACGCGGCACTCTGAAAGCTAGGTTTGCCAGCGGGTCCGGTCTTCGCTTAGTCATTTTGGGCAGGTGAAGAAATTGCTGACTGTTCGATTTTGGCACCGCGCTGTTTTAGCGAAGCGGGTGGTTCCACGAAATCAGGCATAGTGTGGGGCATTTGATCGAGAATGAGGTGGATCACACCTTCATCGAGCGCTCTGGCCAGAGCTCCGCGGAAGTCTTCGAGGCTCGCAATCCGACCCGCGCGGAACTGCCGACGCCAATGTAGCTTGGCGCCGTCGGGCAAATGCCATTCAAGAAGCCGAACCAAGGCAGTATGGCCGAACTGCAATCCGTCACCAGTAGACACATGTCGGATCCAGATATGATCTTCGGCGTGCTCTTCGTTCGTGTGCAAGTCCCATGTGGTAAACAGTGTCTGCGTGTCGGGTGAAAGGCTCTTCATCATCTGCCCAGTCCGATCTGAGAACATCACCTCGGCCACCCTCATCTGCCATGTTTCAGTACGTTGATTGTCCCCCTCGACGGTCTCGATAAGCTTTTCCTTTTGCATCTTGAGATGGATGCCGGCGCCGGCGCCGATCTTGTAGGCTTGGTCTCCCGCCAGCACCCCCAGGAGATTTTCCTTCATCGCCAAATCGAATGAAATGTTGAAGTTCGAGACTGCCTTTTTGAGATGCTTGGCCTCAAACAGTATCCAGACAGAGTGGAATTTCCATGCAATCAGCAGATGTGCGCCCACCAGACTGGCATAGTTGCGAAGCTTTTCTAGGTAGCTCGGCTTGAATGAGAGGACGCGGTCACTCTTGCTTTTGACTTCTATGAGAACTGGCCCTCCTCCAACCTGCGTCGAGAAAGCAGCCATCAGATCCGGCACTTGATAGAGCTCTTTAGACATCACCGGCAAAGCGGCTTGGTCCAGCTTGTGTATCAGCTGGCATTTCCCCAGCCATGCGCAGAGGACCATGAACTCATCTTCGACGGGCAGCCCTAGATCAAGCCGACGCACCCGGTTTGCCAACACTGCCGGGTCACCGTCCCAGTCGCCAATTTCCAACGCTTCGTGGATCAATCGGGCGAGATCATCTGGCGTATCGTTCACTGGTCCGCTCCTGTCTACGAGACTCCTCCGGAGCCCCATGTGTTCTCGGCGCCCAAGCCTGAGCCCAACCGAAGCCGGAGGCCGCGTTGAGATCAAGCCTACCGAACATACTGGAGATTGCCGGCTTCAGTCAGACAGTAGTAGACCCGGTGCCACTAAACTTCAGCCTCCGCTTTCTGAATTTGGTAGCTGAAAGAGGACGGCCACCTTCCTCGGCAACACAAATGGGGCCACCCACTTCCGAGCCCTTAGGCTCAAGAACGTCGCAACCCATGCCAGCCTGGCGACCCTGGCCTATAACATCAAGTGCGTCATCGCGGTTGCCGGCATTGCGACCCTCAAAGCAATAACCGTGTGAACGAAGCCAACGCGCGCCATAGCTAGGCAACTTGAACGATCAGCTGCGCGTACTTCTCACACACCCTCCACCCCGTTGCAGACTCCATCGGCTGTCGAGCGGCACGTCCACTTTTAGGAACTCACCGAAGGTGGATGAACAGCTAGAACGGGCGCATTGCGCCATAGCGATTCCGCCGTTTGGCTGTAATTCCACGCCAAGCTACGACCACCTCTAGCGGCTTGTTGCGTCTCGCCCGTTCGTGCCTCTTCTACTTGTCCCCGATCCAGGGCCGCGCATCGTGCGGGCCCACAGCGGAGTGGGGACGACGTGGTGATTTCTTCAGGGCAATCGGCGGCCGTCGAACGCGGAACGCGCATGCTGCGCACCGCGCTGGGTCCGGCCGTCGCCCGGTTCCTGGAAGACCCCGCGATCGTCGAGGTGATGCTCAACCCCGACGGGCGGCTCTGGGTCGACCGGCTGACGGAGGGCCTCGCCGATACCGGCGAGCATCTGATGCCCACCGATGGCGAACGCATCATCCGCCTCGTGGCGCATCATGTCGGCGTCGAGGTTCACGCCGGTTCGCCCCGTGTTTCGGCGGAACTGCCAGGAACGGGGGAGCGCTTCGAGGGTCTTTTGCCACCCGTGGTGGCGGCTCCTGCCTTCGCCATTCGCAAGCCTGCGGTCGCCGTGTTCACTCTGGGGGACTACGTGGCCGCTGGCATCATGTCGGCCGCGCAGGCCGACGTTGTGCGCCGGGCCGTCACTGAGCGGCAGAACATCCTGGTTGCCGGCGGAACGTCCACGGGCAAAACCACCCTCACCAACGCCCTGCTCGCTGAGGTCGCCAAGACCGGCGATCGCGTGGTGCTCATCGAAGACACCCGCGAGCTACAATGTGCGGCACCCAATCTGGTGGCGTTGCGGACCAAAGATGGCGTGGTCTCCCTGTCCGATCTCGTGCGGTCGTCGCTGCGGCTTCGACCCGACAGGATTCCGATCGGCGAGGTTCGTGGCCCCGAAGCTCTCGATCTGCTCAAAGCCTGGTCGACCGGCCACCCCGGAGGCATCGGCACCATCCATGCTGGATCCGCCACGGGCGCCCTGCGGCGCCTCGAGCAGCTCATCCAGGAAGCTGTCGTCACAGTGCCCCGCGCCCTGATCGCCGAAACCATCGATGTCATCGCCGTACTCTCCGGCCGCGGTTCGGCGCGGCGCCTCGTCGAACTCGCCCATGTCACTGGGCTCGGTGCGAGCGGCGACTACGACCTCTCCCCTGCCCTCACGTCCCCCGAACCCCCTGGAGCCCTCTCATGAACATGACAATCCTTCGTGCACGTCCACGGATCGCTACAACCGCGCTCGCCGCATCGCTCAGCCTCATGGTGACCCAGGCCGCCTATGCCGCCGGATCGTCGATGCCCTGGGAAGAGCCCTTGCAGCAGGTTCTCGAATCCATCGAGGGACCTGTCGCCAAGATCATTGCGGTGATCATCATCATCGCCACCGGTCTGACCTTGGCCTTCGGCGACACGTCAGGCGGCTTCCGTCGTCTCATCCAAATCGTCTTCGGCCTCAGCATCGCCTTCGCGGCCTCGAGCTTCTTTCTCTCCTTCTTCTCCTTCGGCGGCGGAGCGCTGATCTGATGGACGAGCCAGTCCCCGGATTTACCGCACCCCTCCATCGCGCGTTGACTGAGCCCATCCTGCTTGGTGGCGCCCCGCGCGCGGTCGCCATTCTCAACGGCACGCTGGCGGCCGCGCTCGGCCTCGGCCTGCGGCTCTGGCTGGTCGGCATCGTGCTCTGGGCCATCGGTCACCTGGCCGCCGTCTGGGCGGCGCGGCGGGATCCGCTCTTCGTCGAAGTGGTGCGCCGGCATCTGCGCATCCCTGCCAATCTCAATGTTTGAGGCACCGCGATGATGAACCTCGCAGAATATCGCCGCACCGGCGCCCGGCTCGCCGACTATCTTCCCTGGGCCGCTCTGGTTGGCGAGGGTGTGGTCCTCAACAAGGATGGCAGCTTCCAGCGCTCGGCCAGATTCCGTGGCCCCGATCTCGACAGTTCCGTCCCCGCCGAACTGGTTGGCGTCGCCAACCGGCTCAACAATGCCTTCCGCCGTCTCGGCTCCGGCTGGAGCATTTTTGTCGAGGCACAGCGCCACGAGGCGGCGACGTATCCGGGGAGCAGCTTCGCCGATGCGGCATCGGCGCTGATCGACGCCGAGCGCCAGGCCGATTTCGAGGAAGCCGGCACGCATTTCGAGTCGAGCTATTTCCTCACTATCGTATATTTGCCGCCGGCAGAGGACACGGCCCGCGCAGAAAGCTGGCTCTACGAAGGCCGGGAGCAGAGCGGGGTGAACCCGTGGGAAACCCTCAGGGGCTACGTCGATCGCACCGATCGTGTGCTCGCCCTGCTCGACGGCTTCATGCCCGAATGCCGCTGGCTCGATGACGAAGAGACGCTGACCTATCTGCACTCGACCGTCTCGACCAAGCGCCAACGCGTGCGCGTCCCCGAGACGCCGATGTATCTTGATGGCCTGCTGGCCGACCAGCCGCTGGCCGGCGGGCTCGAGCCACGCTTGGGCGAGGCACATCTGCGCGTCCTCACCGTTGTCGGTTTTCCGGCGACGACCACGCCCGGCATTCTCGACGAGTTGAACCGGCTTGCCTTCCCCTATCGCTGGTCGACCCGGGCCATTCTTCTCGACAAGACCGACGCCACAAAGCTGCTAACCAAGATCCGCCGCGAGTGGTTCTCCAAGCGCAAATCCATTGCCGCCATCGTCAAGGAAGTGCTGACCAACGAGGCTTCGGTGCTGGTCGACAGCGACGCCGCCAACAAAGCGACTGACGCCGATCTCGCGCTGCAGGAACTCGGCGCTGACTATGCCGGTGAAGCTTACGTCACCGCGACGGTGACCGTCTGGGACGCAGATCCACGCATCGCCGACGAGAAATTGCGGCTGGTCGAGAAGATTATTCAGGGCCGCGACTTCACCGGCATGGCGGAGACGATCAACGCGGTCGACGCCTGGCTCGGAACCCTGCCCGGCCATCTCTACGCCAATGTCAGGCAACCGCCCATCAGCACGCTGAATCTCGCCCACATGATCCCGCTTTCGGCGGTGTGGGCGGGGCCGGAACGGGACGAGCATTTCCAAGCTCCCCCACTGCTCTATGGCAGAACGGAAGGCTCGACCCCGTTCCGGTTATCCCTTCATGTCGGCGATGTCGGCCATACCCTGGTGGTCGGTCCGACCGGCGCCGGCAAATCCGTACTCCTGGCGCTCATGGCCTTGCAGTTCCGTCGCTACGACAATGCCCAGGTCTTCGCCTTCGACTTCGGCGGCTCGATCCGCGTCGCCTCCCTCGCCATGGAGGGCGACTGGCACGATCTCGGCGGCGAGCTCACGGGTGGCACGGACGCATCCGTGTCGCTCCAGCCGCTCGCCGGCATTGCCCACACGCCAGAGCGCGCCTGGGCAGCCGACTGGCTCGTCGCCATCCTGATGCGGGAAGGCGTGACCATCACGCCCGAGGTCAAGGAGCACATCTGGACGGCGCTGACCTCACTCGCCTCGGCGCCACTCGAAGAACGGACCATCACCGGTCTCACCGTACTGCTCCAGTCCAATGATCTGAAACGCGCTCTTCAGCCCTATTGCGTCGGCGGGCCTTATGGCCGCCTGCTCGATGCCGAAGCGGAGAGTCTCGGCCAGGCGCCGGTCCTGGCGTTCGAGACCGAAGGTCTGCTCGGCACCGGCGCGGCCCCCGCGGCCCTCGCCTACCTCTTCCATCGCATCGCCGGACGCCTCGACGGACGGCCGACCCTGGTCATCGTCGACGAGGGCTGGCTGGCACTCAGTGATCCCGGCTTCTCCAAGCAACTTGCCGAATGGCTGGTCACGCTGCGCAAGAAGAACGCCAGCGTCATCTTCGCCACTCAATCGCTGGCCCAGCTCGAAAAAAGCACGATCGCGGCGGAAATCATCGACTCCTGCCACACCCGTATCCTGCTGCCCAACGACCGCGCGATCGAGCCTCAGATCACGGCGATCTATCGGCGCTTCGGTCTCAACGACCGCCAGATCGACATCATCGCCCGGGCCGCGCCCAAGCGGGACTATTACGCGCAGTCCCGCCGCGGCAACCGCCTGTTCGAGCTTGGTCTCGGCGACGTGGCGCTGGCGCTCTGCGCGGCTTCCGCCAAGTCCGATCATGCCCGGATCGAAGAGGTGCTGGTCGAGCACGGACGCGAGGGCTTTCTCGATGCCTGGCTGCGCGCCCATCGCCTCGTCTGGGCGGCCGATCTCATTCCAGATCTCAGCAATCTCGCCGCCACTGCGGCGGCACCAGCTCAACCTAACACGGAGATTTCCCCATGACCCGAATTCAATCGCGTGTCCGCGCCGTTCTTCTCGCCACCACCATGCTCTCCCTGCCTTTGGCCTTATCCCCCATCGTCGTCACACCCGCCTATGCCCTGTTCGGCTTCGGCGACATCGTGTTCGACCCGTCCAACTATGCCGAGAACATCGTGCAGGCGGCTCGGGCGCTGGAGCAGATCAACAATCAGATCGCCTCGCTTCAGAACGAGGCCCAGATGCTGATCAACCAGGCGCGCAATCTCGCAAGTCTGCCCTATTCCTCGCTCCAGCAAATCCAGCAGTCAGTCCAGCGCACCCAACAGCTCCTCGGGGAGGCACAGCGGATAGCCTTCGAAGTGCAGCAGGTCGATCAGATCTTCTCCCAGCAATACGCCAACATGGATCTCACCGCATCCGACCAGCAGCTTGTCGAGCTGGCGCGCGAACGCTGGGGCAACACCGTTGGCGCCTTGCAGGACGCCATGCGCGTCCAGGCCGGCGTGGTCGGCAATATTGAGACGCAGCGTGCAGAACTTTCCAATTTGGTCGGAGAAAGTCAGGGCGCGACCGGCGCGCTCCAGGCGACCCAGGCCGGCAATCAGATCCTTGCCCTGCAGGCCCAGCAACTCACCGATCTGACGGCACTGCTCGCCGCCAATGGCCGGGCCGACGCGCTGTCGGCCGCCGAGCAGGCCGCCGCGGCCGAACAAGGCCGAGAGCAGCGGCGCCGCTTCCTCGAGCCCGGTGCCGCCTACCAGCCCGGCAACGCCCAGATGTTTTCCGGCGGCAACTGAAGCTGACCGAAGGGGGTGATCATGGACGGATGGGTTTTCGCACGCCTCGCGGCGGTCGTCATTGTCGCCGTCGCCGTCACAGCCGCGGCGATCCAACTCGCGCACGAGGACCAATCGACCGGCCCGCAATCATCTCCACCCGCCGCCACCGAAACACCGCGCCCCGATCCCCTGCGCCAGACCCTCCGACGCTGCCGGCAAATGGGCGAGGTCGCAACACGCGACGCCGCATGCCTCGCCGCATGGGATGAGAACCGCCGCCGCTTCCTTTCACCGTCAGCAGGGAATTAAGCCATGGAAGGCGCCGGCGTCATCGATCGCTTCCTCGAGGTTTTCACCTCCTACATCGACAGTGGCTTTGGCCTCCTGGGCGGCGAGGTGGCATTCATTGCCTCGACGCTGATCGTCATCGATATCACGCTCGCCGCCCTGTTCTGGGCCTGGGGTGCTGATGAGGACATCATCGCGCGCCTCGTCAAGAAGACGATCTTCGTCGGCGTCTTCGCCTACCTCATTGGCAATTGGAACGGCCTGGCCCGGATCATCTTCGACAGTTTTGCCGGGCTTGGCCTGATGGCCTCGGGGACCAGCTTCTCGGTCGAGGATCTCATGCGCCCCGGCCGCGTCGCCCAGACCGGGTTCGATGCTGGTCGCCCACTGCTCGAAGCGATCGCCGAGCTCTCCGGCTACTGGGCCTTCTTCGAGAACTTCCTCCAGATCATTTGCCTCCTGATCGCCTGGGTTCTCGTCCTGCTCGCCTTCTTCATCCTGAGCATCCAGCTTTTCGTCACCCTCATCGAATTCAAGCTGACCACGCTGGCCGGGTTCGTCCTGATTCCGTTTGGCCTGTTCAGCCAGTCGGCCTTCATGGCCGAGCGTGTCCTCGGCAACGTAATCTCCTCCGGCATCAAGATTTTGGTCCTGTCCGTCATCATCGGCATCGGCTCCACGCTGTTCGGCGAGTTCACCGCCGGTTTTGGCGGCGAGCAGCCGACCATCGACGATGCCATGGCGATCGTCCTGGCGGCGCTCTCGCTGCTGGGCCTCGGCATTTTCGGGCCAGGCATCGCCAACGGCCTTGTGAGCGGTGGTCCGCAGCTCGGCGCAGGCGCCGCAGTCGGAACCGGCCTTGCGGTGGCCGGTGCTGCCGTCGCCGCGGGCGGCGGCGCCATGCTGGCCGCGAAGGGCGGACAGGCAGCCCTGTCGGCAGGCGCCGCCGCCACACGTGGTAGCGCGGTACTCGCCGGCGGCGCTTCTGGCGCCTATTCGCTCGCCTCGGCCGGCGCATCCGGTCCCGCTGGCGTTGCCGCGGGCCTCGGCGGTGTCGCCCGTGCCGCCGGCGGCGCAGCAGCCTCCCCGCTCAAGCGCGCGGCATCGCGCGTCTCAGAAAGCCTCGGCTCCTCCTTCGATTCCGGCGGCAATTCTGCCTTCGCGGCGACCGGCGGCTCGTCTTCGATGGGGACTGTCGGCGCCACCTCCGAGCCGTCTGAATCGCCCTCTTCAACCGCCAGTCCACCCGCCTGGGCCCACCGCATGCGCCACGGCCAGTCCATGAGCCATGGCGTTACAGCCGCTGCGCACGCTGTCCGCTCGGGCGACAACCACGGTGGCGGCGCTTCCGTCAGCCTTTCCGAAAGAGACCGCACATGACCTTCTTCAAGCGACCAGCCGCCCATTACGGCAAGATGCCGGAACCCGAAACACCCTACCAGCGCGCGGCCCAGGTCTGGGACGATCGCATCGGCTCAGCCCGGGTCCAGGCACGGAATTGGCGCCTTATGGCCTTCGGCTGCCTGATCCTCTCGGCTGGCTTGGCCAGTGCCCTGGTCTGGCAGTCGGCGCGCGGCACGGTTGTGCCCTGGGTGGTCGAAGTGGATGGCACGGGCGAGGCCCGCGCGGTCGAGCCGGCAACGGCCGACTATCGGCCGACCGATCCCCAGATCGCCTATCACCTGGCGCGCTTCGTCGAACAGGTCCGATCCATCTCCGCCGATCCGATTATCGTCCGCCAGAACTGGCTGCGGGCTTACGAGTTCACGACCGATCGCGGTTCTGTGGCTCTCAACGACTATGCGCGCTCCAATGACCCATTTACCCGCGTCGGCAAGCAGCAGGTCAGTGTCGAGGTCTCGTCGGTCATCCGGGCGTCGCCGGACTCGTTCCGCGTCGCCTGGACTGAACGCCGCTATGAGAACGGCCAGCTTGCCGGCACCGAGCGCTGGACCGCCATCCTCACGGTCGTGATCCGACCACCGCGCGACGCCGAGCGCCTGCGCCGCAACCCGCTCGGCGTCTTCGTCAATGCGATCAACTGGTCCAAGGAGCTGGGACAATGACCCCGCCAGCGATCCCACAAGCCGTAAATCCGGCGTTCCGTAAATCCGCATCCCCGATCGGCGTGCTGTTAGTGTCAGCCGTGGTGCTCGCCGCCTGCGCTACGGCGCCAAAGCCGCCGCAGATCAGCTACGATGCCAACCTTCCACCATTGCCGGCCGTGGCGGTCAGCACCGGTGATGGTGCACCCCGCCCCATTCTTGTGCCGCCGAGTTGGACCCCTGCCAAGGGCGGAGATCCCGCAAGCACGCCAACTGGTCGAGTCGAGAACGCCAACATCGCTGCGCGCGTCGAACCACGCAAGGACGGGTATTACAACGCTATCCAGATCTATCCCTGGAGCGAAGGCGCCCTCTTTCAGGTCTACGCCGCCCCCGGGCAGATCACCGACATCGCGCTCGAACCCGGCGAGAATCTGACCGGCGCCGGCCCGATCGCCGCCGGCGATACGGCGCGCTGGATCATCGGCGATACCGAGAGCGGCAGCGGAGCGACCCGCCGCGTCCATGTCCTCGTCAAGCCGACGCGGACCGACATCACCACCAACCTGGTCATCACCACGGACCGGCGCACCTATCTGCTCGAGCTGCGTTCTGGTGAGAATCCCTATATGCCGGCCGTCGCCTGGGCCTATCCACAAGTGGCGTCCCAACGTTCGATCGTCCCCGCCACCCCCACCATTCCGACCGTCGCCGCGCGCAACCATCGCTATGGCCTCACGGGCGACGCCCCGCCATGGCGGCCGGTTTCCGTCTATGACGATGGACGGCGCGTCTATGTGGAATTCCCGCGCGGCATTGTGCAGGGTGAAATGCCGCCGATTTTTGTCATAGGCTCGGATGGACAGCCCGAGATCGTCAACAGCCGCGTCTACCAGAACATCCTTATCGTCGATCGGCTGTTCGGCGCCGCCGAGTTGCGACTCGGCAGCGCCGACCGGCAGCAGATCGTTAGAATCGTGCGCACCGATGGGAGGCCGTCGTCATGAGCGAGACCGACACCGGAACGGCAAGCGCGCCGTCAGCTACGAAACCGGACCCGGCTATGCGGCTGCGGCCAGAGGCCCCGCGCGTAACCCGCGTTTCCCGCCGTGTCCTCGCTGGCGTGGGTCTGGTTGCGGGCCTCGGCATTGGCGGCGCCCTGATCTACGCGCTTCAGACCGCCGACCGGCAGCCTGGCGGGGAAGAGCTCTTCACCACTGATCGCAGGCAGACGGCCGAAGGCTTGCAGGGGCTGCCCGCTGATTATAGTGGCGTTCCGCAACTCGGTCCTCCCCTGCCCGGCGACCTGGGCGGTCCGATCGTCCGCGCGCAAGAAGACGGTCGCAGCGTCCCTTTGGAAATCATTCCGGTACCACAGGCTGATACGGAAGAGCAGCGCCGCCTCGCGGAGATGGAGGCCGCACGAACCAGCGAGCTCTTCTTCCAGACTCGTGCTCCGTCAGAGTCAGGCCTTCCGACGTTCCCCACTCTTGGTGGCTCAACACCAGGCATGGGCGCTTCCGGGTCTGAGAATCCACAGCTCGCGTTCCTCAACGCCGACGTCGATCGCCGCGCGGTGGCTCACGACCGCGTGGCCGCGCCGGCGTCGCCATTCGTGCTGCAGGCGGGATCTGTGATCCCGGCGGCCCTGATCACCGGCATCCGTTACGACCTTCCCGGCCAGATCACCGCACAGGTGACCCAACACATCTATGACAGCCCCACCGGTAGCATTCTCCTGGTCCCGCAGGGCACGAGGATCATCGGCGAGTACTACAATGACGTTGCTTTTGGACAGCGGCGCATACTGCTCGTCTGGAACCGGCTGATCTTTCCGAATGGGCGATCGATTGTCCTCGAGCGGCAGCCCGGTGCGGACACCCAGGGTTATGCCGGCCTAGAAGACGGCGTCGACTATCACTGGTGGGATCTGATGAAAGCCGCTGGCCTATCGACGCTGCTTGCGGTCGGGGTGGAATTGACGATGGATGACGACGATCGGCTCATCCAGGCAATCCGCAGCGGCGCCCAGGAGTCCATCAACGACGCCGGTCAGCAGATCGTCCAGCGTCAGATGCAGGTCGCCCCGACGCTTACAATCCGGCCGGGATTTCCGGTCAGAGTCATCGTCACACGTGATCTCGTGCTCGAGCCCTATGGAGTATCTCAATGACTAAACTCAAGCTAGGAGCCATCCCGGACGACAAGCCGGTCAAGCTTACCTTGGAACTGCCGGCCGCGCTGCATCGCGATCTCGTCTCCTATGCCGAACTGCTCTCGATCGAGACGGGACAGCCTATCGCCGATCCGGTTCGCCTGGTCGTTCCGATGTTAGAACGCTTCATTGCGACGGATCGAGGCTTCGCGCGGTCGCGCAACTCCCCGAGCAGATCATCACCGTGAACCCGCGCCCTGGACCAATTGGGTCGGATTTGCTTCAGCTGAGTGAGGTCGCATATGTTGTTCAGTGCCCTCGAGCGAGATTGCGAGGAGGCGCCTCACAGCCTCCTGTCGGCTGACGTAGCCGGGCTGACGCGCGATCCACGAGTCAATCTGAGCGAACATTTCTTCGGTCATTCTGACGGTGATGCGGTTCTGCACCTAGTTTCTCCAATTTTCCTTCTCGGGCCTCCTTACGCACGCCGCTCCCGCGTTTCCACAACGAGCTTCACCAGGCGCTTCAGAGCTGGGTTCGTTGTCGATGACTGCCAAATTGCGTGGATGGGGATGGCATTGCAATCCGCAATGGGGATGAAAGCAACACCGTCCGGTCCAACATGCGGAGGACTACCTACCGTGAGCGTCGCGCCAAAGCCGCGTGCCACCATGTTGATAACATCAAATTGCCCTACCCGCAGCAGTCTCTGATCCAACTCACCGCCCATTTGGCGCCCAAGATGGGCCGCGAGTGCGGGGCCCAAGCCGCCAGCACCGAGGATAAACCGTTCTACCCGAAGCTCATCGAGTACGACAGCTGGCGCACACGCAAGGCCATGCGACTTCGGAAGGACGGCGACCATCTGCTCATTGCGCACGTGCAGAGATTGTATTGCGGCATTGCCGAGGATGTTGTTGCTCACGAAGGCAACTTCCGCTCTTCGCTGCTGAACCAGCATAGCACTGGTCTCGCACGTTCCTTCCACGATCTCCAGAGCCAACCCCGGGCGTTCACGCCGCAGCCGCTCGAACGCCTCACCCAGCAAACGAAACGGCACACTCGCTGCGACAGTGATTTCGCCACCCTCACCGCGTTGTGTTGCCCTGATCCGCTGGGTGGCCCGCTCGAGGTGATCAAATCCCAACGCAGCTTCCTCTAGAAAGCGCTCACCCGCTGGCGTCGGCCGGATCCCAGCATGGCTGCGCTCAAAGAGTGCCGCGCCGACCCGATGCTCGAGAATGCGTACGCCCCTGCTCATTGTTGACTGCTGCAGGTTGAGGGCCGCTGCGGCGCGGCGGAAGCTCCCATGCTGCGCGGCCACCAGAGCGTAGTGGAACAAGCGGATATCCAGCGCGGGATTGACCATCAATCACCTCTGCGGGTTCCGCAGCCCGCAACGAGTCTGGGACAAGGCCACCTCAGTGGCTGCGAGTTAGTCCTCATAGACCCGGCGCCCTAGCGTTTGTCCTGAGTAGACGCATCAGCGCGTTTTGTAGCGTCGATCTGAAACGGAGGGTACGGCAGCGCGCGCTCTGCCAATCCACCTTGCTGCCCAGTCGACGGCGCGTGGCTTCGGAGGTCTCAGAACGGACAGCGCTGGGGCCCTTGCCGCGACCGACGAGTTGGGGCGTGACAGGCGTGAATGCCAAGGCGATGTTCGCTCCGACGGCTGGACAGGCACAGGCTTCGTCGGTCTGCCTGTCCCCTTCGGGCCGGCCGCAGCACATCGCATTGGCGACATTGCTGCGCCCCTGGAGGCATTCCTTCGAAACGCTCGGATGATGGATCAAAGCGTCAATTCCGCCGACCCCTCGTTTTTGAGGGGGTGCGCTGCACGCCCTTCCGGGCAATGCTTATTATCGGAACAGCTCCGACGATGAGAGGGGGACAATCGGAATGAAGAAGCCGTCATCCAAGGTCAGGGAAGAGATCGGTCGCCTCCAACTAGAGCCCTGTTGGTTGCATCAATGCCAACAATGTTGTCATGGGACTCCTGGCTGGGCATAAGACCAAATGCCGAATGCGCGCGAACCTGAAGGGGCCTCCCGTAATGAAGATCAGCCTCGATCACCTCCCCGAAAGCAAGCAGCGGAACGTTGCGCACATCGTCGAGATCATCCACGAGGAATTTGAGGACGCGCTGAAAGAGGCCAAGTCCGAAAACAAGCGCCGGGGCCGAATTCTAAAGATCATCCTGTTTGGTTCCTACGCCCGTGGCACCTGGGTTGATGAGCCCCATACGATGAAGGGATATCGCTCCGACTTCGACGTTCTGGTGATCGTCAACGAGAGCCGCTTTGCGGAATTTGAGTATTGGGATCGCGCCACCGATCGGCTGAACCGAGACCCTTCGATTGGGGCTCCTGTGGGTCTGATTGTGCATTCGGGCCGGGAGGTGAACAATGCCCTGCGCAACGCGCAGTACTTCTTCACCGACATCCGAAAAGAGGGCATCGTCCTCTACGAGATGGACGACCGTGAACTGGCGGAGCCCGGTGTGCTCACGCCGAGACAGGCTGCGGATGTGGCGAGGGAGCATTTCGAAAAGCGTTTTCCATCGTCACGACATCTCATGAAACTTGCCAGTTCGTCTGTCGAGGATCGAATGCCGAACGATGCGGCCTTCTTGCTTCATCAATCCGTCGAGCGTGCGTATTCCGCTGTGCTGTTGGTGCTGACCAACTATAGCCCTCCCTCCCATAACCTGAGATTCCTCCGCATGTTAAGCGAAGACCGTGACCGTCGGCTGATCGAGGCCTGGCCACGAGAACTGCAGCGCTTCAACGCCTGGTTCAATGTGCTGAATGAAGCTTACGTCAAGGCTCGGTACTCCAAACACTACGAGATCAGCGAAGAGGCCCTGACCTGGCTCATCGACCGCACCGAACATCTGCATTCGCTGGTACGGACGGTGTGTGAAGAACGCCTGGAAAGCTTGGAGCAGATCGCCCGAGATGGGCGCTAGTCGCGAGGCGTTGAAGCTGACCTGGGCTGTGGCCCCCGTTGAGGTTTTTTCTCTCCATTTCGCCGCCTCCCACATACAACAGTTTGGGACGGCCTTGCTGGTTGCATCCCATCAGACTGACGAGCACATGCTCTCCCCGGCCTTTTTCTAGTCAGCAGCACGAAACGGTACCACGGTGGTCAAAACCCCCTTCTCTCTCAAGGCAAAGTTCCCGTAGAGGTGCGTGACGCGTCGGTATCGACAGGTGGTCTCACTGAAGATCGCCTTGTGGGTGCCTAGCAGCGGATCGCCTTGTGGGTGCCTAGCAGCGGATCGCCTCAGTATTCATGATACGCGGAGCGATCGTCCCTACCGAGGCTTGTGCGAGGTGCAAGATGACGTACCCACTGTATCTGACGCCAGAAGAAGTGACCGAGCGATTTCGCGGCGCCATCTCGACTGGGACACTGGCCAACTGGCGAGCAATGCGCGTTGGGCCGGCCTTCGTGAAGATCGGGAAGTCCATTGTCTATCCGTTGGCCGACCTTAACGAATGGGCAAATCAGCAGACCGTTAAGTGCCGTGCGACAAATCGACTCAGCGGGAAGAGGGATGAGCCAGCGTGACCCGTCAAAATAAAGCTCACGCACGCTCCCCAAGGCCGCCCCCACCAAAGCAGTTGCGAGGACTTTCCGCTTTTATATCAATTGGATACAAAGCTGAAACGGATGATCCATAACCATCCATCGGGCGATCCCTCCCCCTCATCGGCCGACGTGCGGATGACCAGGGAAATATCGGACATAGCCAAGCCGCTGGGCATCACCCTGCACGACCATCTCATCATCGGCAAATCGGGCCACGCCTCGTTGCGCGGCCTCAAGCTACTCTGATTTTTCGGCCGCGGCCGGGCCGGCGGAGCCGGTTACCCGGTCGAATAGCTGGCGCAGGCCGCGTACCGCCGCCTTGAGCTGCGGGTTGGCTTTGATGGCAGCCCGCGTCTGCTGGAACACCCGGTGCGCCTTGACGATGACAGCGCCCTGCAGCGTCAGCCCGATATAATGCTGGCGCAGCGGCGCCTGCACATTGCACCAGTGCCGCTTTTCGTCGGTAAAGCCGCTGCCCATGTCGAAGACGCTTATGCCCTCGTCGAACACGGTCTGCATCACCCGCAGCAGGCACTGCTTGCCCGGCGAGCCGTTCTGGATGGCCGGATCGTCGCTCATCGAGGAGATGAGGCAGAACATGCGGTCATTGTGGACGATATTGTAGCGCACCGCGACGATATCGCCATTGAGCCGCAGCACATGCAGCCGCACATCAATACCGGACCCGGCCCGCGCCGCGTCATGATAGAAATCGATCAGCCGGTCATGAACGAAGGTGTCGCGAATGCCCATGGCCTTGAAGCGGGCCGAACGCTGCCGGAACATGACCTCGATGGCGCAATCGGTATCGCCGCCATTGCGCAATTCTTCGAAGCTCACCTCGCCCATGGCGGCCAGCCGGTCGCCCTGCTGCCGGTCATGCTTGCGGCGCGACTTGCTGCGCTGCAGCCGGTCGCATTCCTCCCAGCTCGCATAGTGCGAGCGGTAGAGCGTTTCCACCGCCAGCGTGGCACCCAATTCATCGAACAGCCCTTCATGCCCGCCCACCGCGACTGGGATGGAGCGGAGATAGACCAGGTCGGCGCCGCTCAATTGGCCCGTCATGGCCGTCCACAGCCGGCAACGGCCCTCTGGGCCCAGCGCGGCCAGCCGGTCATAGTCGGCAATCGGGGCATAGCAGCCGGCATTGGCGCCGGGAAACCAGGTGAGCACAGGCAGGCCATGCACGCGCTTGCGATGCAGCGGCAGCAGGGCCACCGGCTCGCCATCGATCCGGCCGACGACATAAAGCTGCTCGGCCTGCGGCACCTGCCGGTTGGCCACCCACAGGCGGATGAAATCATAGCTCTGGCCGGGGGATTCGATGCTGCTGGCCGTCAGGTCGCGCCAGACCGTCTCCACATCCTCGATCCGGCTGGTCGCCGTCGCGCCGATCTCGCCACGCAGGACGACGGCCCCGGTCCCATTGCTGCGGGCGCCGGAATCGAGCGTTGCGTCGGCTGTATTGACTGTCAGCATGATCCCCTCGTGTCGAGCCGCACTCTGGCCCCCGGGGGTAAACCAGTGCTGAAAATCCGTGCTGCAAAATCGTTGTGGGCCGGAAACTTGGCAGAGGGTTAAGCCCGGCTTACCTCAGCCAAAGCTGGCAAGCACCGGAAAGGTCTCGAGGAACCAGTAGGACAGCCGGGTGAAATTGCCGGTGAGGAACAACACGCCCGTCAGCACCAGCAGCCCGCCCATGACGCGCTCCACGGTATGGAGATGCTTCTTGAACCCCTGGAAAAAAGCCAGGAACGGCCCAATGGCGATGCCGGCCAGGAAGAACGGCACGCCCAGCCCCAGCGAATAGAGCCCCAGCAGCCCCGCCCCTTCCCACGCCGTCTCCCGGCTGGCCGCAACCGACAGCACCGCCGCCAGCACCGGCCCGATACAGGGCGTCCAGCCAATGGCAAAGGCCAGCCCCAGCAGGAACCCGCCCAGCGGCCCGCTGGCTACCCCCGGCCCCTGATGGCGCAACTGCCGGTCGAGAATGCCGATGCGGTAGACCCCGAGGAAATGCAGCCCCATGGCGATGATCAGCACGCCGGCAATCGGCGTCAGGATCGGCAAAGCCTGCCGGAAGGCCTGCCCGAAGGCCGTGGCCGTAGCGCCCAGCGTCACGAACACCACGGCAAAGCCGAGAATGAAGAACAGCGAGGTAAAGGCCACCCGCCGCTGCAGCGCCCCGGCCGTGCCATCGGCTTCCGCGCGCAACTGGTCAAAGCTCGCCCCGCTCATATAGGTCAGATAGGGCGGCACCAGCGGCAGCACGCAGGGGCTGAGAAAGCTCAGCACGCCAGCCCCGAACACCAATGGCAGAGAAAATTCCACGAGACCGACGCTCCTGTTGCGCGGTGGTTGTACCGCGCCGGACCGACAAAGCAACGCGCCCGGTGTCGCATCGCCGGTTTGTGATGCCCAAGCGAGATTGTATGCGCACTGGCAACTCACCAAATGGTTTGGTATGTTGCTGATGAGGGCAAAGAAATGAACAAACGTAGTCAGCACGTTGTGCCAAATCCGAATGGCGGCTGGAGTGTGCGCAAGTCTGGGGCCGAGCGTGCATCGCGTGTCTTCACGACTCAGGCCGACGCCATCAAGAGGGGTAAGGAACTTGCCAAGCGCGATGGCGCCGAGCTTTATGTTCATCGCTCCGACGGTACGATCCGTATGAAAAACAGCTACGCCAATGACCCGTATCCGCCGAAGGGCTGATCGGCTTATCCCGGTTGGCGTTTGAAACAAACGTCTTCATCAACTGCCCTTTTGATGACGACTATTTGCCGCTTCTCAGACCGCTCCTATTTTGCATTCTTGACCTGGGTTTCGAGCCGCGAATAGCGCTGGAAACTTTGAATTCGGCCGAACCGCGCATAACCAAAATCATGCGCATGATCCAAGAGTCGCAATTTGGCATTCACGATCTGTCTAGGCTGCGTGCCCAGGCACCAGGTGAATTCTACCGGATGAACATGCCCTTTGAGCTCGGGCTCGACGTCGGTTGTCGAGAATTTGCGGGTGGCGTTTGGGCGAGCAAGAAGTGTCTCATCCTTGAAGCAGAACGATACCGCTTTCAGGCTGCAATTTCGGATTTATCAAATTCGGACATCGCGGTCCACGGTAATGAACCCGCCGACGTCGTTACCGAAGTGAGAAACTGGCTCAATGCTCAAGCCGACCTCAACGCTGTCGGGCCAGCTCGCATATGGGGCAGATTCACCGACTTCATGGCGGCCAACTACGACAAGATGACAGCCAATGGCTTCTCGGACCGCGATATCGTCAAGCTTCCCATTGGTGAACTCATCACCCATATGAAGCTCTGGCTTACAACAAACTAAACGCCGCCCGCCGAACCGACAAGCAACGCGCCCGGTATCGCATCGCCAGTTGTGATTCCTGTGCAAAGCGCCGCCCACGCAATTTTGGGGCGCCGCGCTTTCCAAGCGCTACATCCCCGATTCCGACGCATTCGACATTCTGGCGCGCGAAAGCGAAACGCGTTTCTGATCTGCTATGGCGGATAGCGAGCCCGGTCGCCCTTGCCCCCTGCCCGCTCCCGCCCTATAGCAGCCTCGTCCCATAGGCGGCTGAGGTGCCCTCCCCATGACCACCCGTCCCATCCGCATTGCCCCTTCCATCCTGTCGGCCGATTTTTCCCGGCTGGGCGAGGAAATCACCGCCATCGACGCCGGTGGCGCGGACTATATCCATGTCGATGTGATGGATGGCCACTTCGTCCCCAATATCAGCTTCGGTCCGCTGGTCATGGCATCGGTGCGCAAATTCACCGCCAAGCCGTTCGACGTGCATCTGATGATCGCCCCCGTCGATCCCTATATCGCCGCCTTCGCCAAGGCGGGCGCCGATATCATCACCGTCCATGCCGAGGCCGGCCCGCATCTGCACCGCACCCTCCAGGCCATCCGCGCCGAAGGAAGGAAGGCCGGCGTGGCGCTCAATCCGGCGACGCCCGTCTCGGCGCTGGAAAACGTCATCGGCGATATCGACCTGCTGCTGGTCATGTCGGTCAATCCCGGCTTCGGCGGCCAGAGCTTCATTCCGCAAAGCCTGAGCAAGATCAGGCAGGCGGCGGCCCTGATCGGCAGCCGCCCCATCGACCTCGAAGTCGATGGCGGCATTACATCAGACAATGCCCGCGACGTCGCGGCGGCCGGCGCCAATGTGTTCGTTGCCGGCTCCTCCGTCTATGGCGGCAATGACGCCGCCACCTATGCCCCCCGCATCGCCGCCATCCGCAATGCCGCTTCGACCCGCCTTGCCTGAATCAAATTCTGAACCGGAAAGCCCAAGCCCATGATTCCGCGCTACTCCCGCCCCGAAATGGTCAGCATCTGGTCGTCAGAGACCCGCTTCGCCATCTGGTTCGAGATCGAGGCGCATGCCACCACCAAGCTGGCCGAACTGGGCGTGGTGCCGAAGCAAAGCGCGCAGAACATCTGGGACGTGATGAATGCCCGCAAGGCCGCGACCGGCGATTACGGCTTCGACGTCGCCCGCATCGACGAGATCGAGCGCACCACCAAGCATGACGTCATCGCCTTCCTGACCCATCTCAGCGAAATCGTCGGCCCCGACGCCCGCTTCGTGCATCAGGGCATGACAAGCTCGGATATTCTCGACACCACGCTATCGGTACAGATGGCCCGCGCCGCCGACCTCTTGATATCGGATGTCGACGCCCTGCTCGCCGCGCTCAAGCGCCGCGCCTTCGAGCACAAGAACACCATCACCATCGGCCGCAGCCACGGCATCCATGCCGAGCCGACCACCTTCGGCGTCAAGCTGGCCGAAGCCTATGCCGAATTCACCCGCAACCGCGCCCGCCTCGTTGCGGCGCGGGCAGAAATCGCCACGGCGGCCATTTCGGGCGCCATCGGCAGCTTCGCCAATATCGATCCGCAGGTGGAAGAATATGTCGCCGAAAAGCTCGGGCTGAGCGTGGAGCCGGTCTCGACCCAGGTCATCCCGCGCGACCGCCACGCCATGTTCTTCGCCACGCTCGGCGTCGTCGCCTCTTCAATCGAGCGCGTCGCCGTAGAAATCCGCCACCTGCAGCGGACCGAAGTTCTGGAAGCCGAGGAATTCTTCTCGCCCGGCCAGAAGGGCAGCTCGGCCATGCCGCACAAGCGCAACCCGGTGCTGACGGAAAACCTCACCGGCCTCGCCCGCCTGGTGCGCGGCATGGTGACCCCGGCGCTGGAAAATGTCGCCCTGTGGCACGAGCGCGATATCTCCCACTCCTCGGTGGAACGCATGATCGGGCCGGACGCCACCGTAACGCTGGACTTCGCGCTGGCCCGCCTGACCGGCGTCATCGACAAGCTGGTGGTCTATCCCGAGAACATGCGGAAAAACCTCGACCTGCTTGGCGGCCTGCACAATTCCCAGCGCATGCTGCTGGCACTGACCCAGGCCGGCTATAGCCGCGAAGATAGCTACGCCGCCGTGCAGCGCAACGCCATGAAGGTCTGGGAAATGCGCGGCGATCGCACCGGCCAGTTCGCCAAGAACCTCAAGGCGGACCCGCAAGTGACTCTGGATGATGCACAAATCGACGCCATGTTCGACGACGCCTATCATCTCAAGCACGTCGACACGATCTTCAAGCGGGTCTTCGGCGAGGCGTGATGAAGATTTCCGAATGCGACATCCTCATCCTGCCCGGCCTCGGTGGTTCCAAGCCCGGCCACTGGCAGATGCGGTGGGCCGAACGCATGGCCAATGCCGCCGTGGTCGAACAGGCTGACTGGTTCGAGCCCGATCTTGACGACTGGGTCGCCACCATCGACCAGGCGGCGCGGCTGACCCTGCGGCCGGTGGTGCTGGTCGCCCATTCCCTGGCGGTCACCGCCGTCGCGCATGCAGCGCCGCTTCTGCCCGAAAATGTCCGCGGCGCTTTCCTTGTCGCGCCGACGGATGTGGAACTGAGCCCAGCCGCGCCGGAGGAAACCCGCATTTTCGGTCCAATCCCGCGCGACCCGCTGCCCTTTCCGTCCATGGTCGTCGCGTCGAGCAACGACCCCTATGTCTCGCTCGACCGTGCCGTGGAATTCGCCACCTGCTGGGGTTCGGATTTTCACCAGGCCGGTGAAGCCGGTCACATCAACATCGATTCCGGCCATGGCCCCTGGCCGGAGGGCCTGCTGATGTTCACCCGCCTGATGCAGCGCCTGCGGGCCTAGACTTGTCACGCGTGCGGCGCGTCAAATGCTAACAGTCTGCTGACATCAAGAGTTGCCTGCTAACGCAGACGGCCGGACGTTGCCGCCCGGCCGTCTGACCGAAATCCTGCCCGGCCGATCAGCCCTCGGCAGCGATCTGCTCGTTGGCGACCTGCACCAGTTGCGCCATCTTCTGGCGAACCACGTCGTCGCCGATGGACAGCCCCTTGGCCTTGAGATCGGCCGAAACCTTGCGGAACACGTCCTCGTCGCCGGCCTCCTCGAAATCGGCCGCCACCACTTCCGCGGCATAGGCCCTGGCCGCATCACCGGTATGGCCCAGCAATTCGGCGGCCCAGATGCCAACCAGCTTATTGCGGCGGGCTTCCGCCTTGAACTTCTTTTCGGCGTCGAAGGCGAACTTGGCTTCCTGGCCCTTCTGCCGATCCTCGAACTGGCTCATGCAACTCTCCCGCTTGGCTCGCCTCTCCGGCGCTTGCCAATCGACATAGGGGGTTCGGCACGCCAAATCAACGGCATCAGGGGCGCTGCGACCTTATGCACGGCGCAGTGGGCGGCCATACGGGCCCGTCATGCAAAAGAGCTTGCCTTTTTGCTCACTTCTGGCGCATGAAGCGGCCAAATTCTCCCTCTTCCAACGGTCCCGGAATCCCCAATGAACCGTCGTCGCAAAATCTACGAGGGCAAGGCCAAGATCCTGTTCGAAGGTCCTGAGCCGGGCACTCTGGTTCAGTATTTCAAGGACGATACGACCGCCGGAGACGGCGCCCGCCACGAAATCATCGATGGCAAGGGCGTCCTCAACAACCGGATTTCCGAGTTCGTCTTCACCAAGCTCAACAGCCTGGGCATCCCGACTCACTTCCTGCGCCGCATCAACATGCGCGAGCAGCTCATCAAGGAAGTGGAAATCATCCCGCTCGAGATCATCGTGCGCAACTATGCGGCCGGCTCGCTGGTCAAGCGCCTCGGGCTCGAGCCGGGCACCCAGTTGCCGCGCTCGATCATCGAATTCTGCTACAAGGACGATGCTCTGCATGACCCGATGGTCAGCGAAGAGCATATCACCGCCTTCGGCTGGGCCACCCCGGCCGAGCTCGACGACATCATGAGCCTGGCCATCCGCGTCAACGACTTCCTGACCGGCCTTTTTATGGGCGTCGGCATCCAGCTCGTCGACTTCAAGATCGAATGCGGGCGCCTCTATGAAGGCGATCTGATGCGCATCGTGCTGGCCGACGAGATCAGCCCCGACAGCTGCCGCCTGTGGGACATCAAGACCCGCAACAAGATGGACAAGGACCGCTTCCGCGAAAACCTTGGCGGGCTGATCGAGAATTACCGCGAAGTCGCCCAGCGCCTGGGCATCCTGGTCGAAACCGACAATGCGCTGACCACCGGTCCGCGCCTCGTCCAGTAGGGTATGGCAATGAAAGCGCGCGTTACCGTCACCCTCAAGGCCGGCGTTCTCGATCCGCAGGGCCAGGCCATCGAAGGTTCGCTCAAGAGCCTTGCCTTTGCAGGTGTTGCATCTGTGCGACAGGGAAAGGTCTTCGACCTTGTCCTCGACGGAACCGACATCGAGGCAGCGCGTTCTCAGCTCAACAGCATGTGTGAAAAGCTGCTGGCCAATACCGTGATCGAAAACTACGCGGTAGAAATCTCAAATTAACGCCTCTGGGCGATAACTCATGTCGCGCCACGCCCCGGCGCAGGACCATCTAGCCATGCTCAAAACCATCTCCCTTTCGGTCATGTTCTTCGCCACGCTCGGCCTGCTTTTCGCGGCCTACGCCTCGGTTCCCGTTTAGGGCAATCGCGTCGCCCCGGCGACAGCCAAAAAAGACCTTTTGTTAAGCCGTTGCGGGCTAGATTCCGGAGAAAGAACAATTCTTTCTCGAATCGGCCCGGCGGTTTTTCTTGCTTTCATTTACGCGATACCTGCTGACCGCCGGCGCTGCGACCTGCATTGACGTCGCGGTCGTCCAGGGGTTGCTGTCACTGGACCTGCGGCATCAGCCGGTTTTCCTTGCCGCGGCCATTGCCCTGGGTGCCTTTGCTGGCATGAGCGTCAACTTCGCGCTCTCCCGCCGCTTTGTCTTTTCCATCGACGATCGCCCTGCCCGCCAGCAGTTCACCAGCTTCGTGCTGGTTTCGCTGACGACGCTCGCATTGCGCCTCGTCGTGGCCTACGCGCTGGTCGCACTGTTCACCCTGCCCGCCCTGGCCACCGGGATCGGCATGCTGCCCGTCGGCGCACCGGCCGAACGGCTCGCCCATCTGGGCGCCGTCGGCGTCGTCACCATCTATTCGTTCCTCGCCCACAAGCATGTTTCCTTCGCGGGCGGCCTTTTCAACTGGCTTGGTAGCCGCAAGACGGTGGTGTCCTGATGCATGTCGAAACCCTCATCATCGGCGCCGGCCCGGCGGGGCTGACCACGGCCTATGAACTGACCAAGGCCGGCCGCAGCGTCACCATCGTCGAGCGCGACCCGGTTTATGTCGGCGGCATTTCGCGCACCGTGAACTACAAGGGCTATCGCTTCGACATCGGTGGCCACCGCTTCTTTTCCAAGAGCGCCGAGGTGGAAGCCTGGTGGACCGAGGTGATGGGCGATGAGATGCTGCAGCGTCCGCGGTCCAGCCGCATCTACTATAACGGCAAGCTGTTCGATTATCCGCTACGCGCTGGCGACGCACTCAGCAAGCTCGGCCCGGTCGAAGCCCTGCGCTGCGTCATGTCCTATGCCTGGGCCAAGGCCCGGCCCTACCGCCACGTCGTCAGCTTCGAGCAGTGGGTGGTCAACAATTTCGGCCGCCGGCTGTTCCAGATCTTCTTCAAGACCTACACCGAAAAGGTGTGGGGCATGGACTGCTCAGAGATATCAGCCGATTGGGCTGCCCAGCGTATCAAGGGGCTCAATCTCTACCAGGCGATCATCCAGAGCTTCGGTATGGGCAGCCGGCCCAAGGGCAGTGCCGCTGTCATCAAGACGCTCATCAACTCGTTCCGCTATCCCCGCCTCGGTCCCGGCCAGATGTGGGAACGCGCCCGCGACCGCATCGTCGACAATGGTGGCACGGTTATGATGGGGTCCACCATCACGGCCATAAGCCAGCATGAGGGCACCGGCCAATGGGTCGCCATCGTGACCGACGCAAGCGGCAAGGAGACCAAGGTCACGGCCGACCACCTGGTTTCGACGGCCGCCATCAACGAGCTGGTCAAAATGCTCGGTGCCGACACGAACAATACGGTCGCAGCTGCCGCAGCTGGCCTGCGCTATCGTGACTTCCTCATCATCGGGCTGATTACCCGCGGCAAGGAAAGCTTCGGCGACAACTGGATTTATATCCACGACCCGAGCGTGAAGGTCGGCCGTATCCAGAACTTCAAATCCTGGTCCCCCGACATGGTGCCCGATCACGGGACGGCCTGCTATGGCATGGAATATTTCTGCAATGAAGGCGACGATACCTGGGACATGGCCGATGCCGACCTGATCGCCCGCGCCAAATTCGAGATCGGCAAGCTCGGCCTGGCCCGACCGGAGGACATCATCGATGGCTCGGTGGTGCGCCAGCCCAAGGCCTACCCGGTCTACGACGACACCTACAAATTCAACGTGGACACCATCACCGAGGGCCTCGGGGAGCAGTTCAGCAACCTGCATCTGGCCGGTCGCAACGGCATGCACAAATACAACAACCAGGACCACGCCATGATGACCGGCATCCTGACCGCGAAGAACATCATTGCCGGCAACCGCTCCCACGATGTCTGGACCGTCAACGAGGACGCCGAATACCACGAGGGCGGCGAAGCCGTCACCGACAAGATCGAGGAACGCCTTGTTCCCCGCCGTGTCGCCTGAGACCGTAGCAGCCACCGAGTCGGCGCCACAACGCAAGAGCCGATTGGCGGTCCTGATCGTTGTCGGGCTTTATTGCGCGCTGCAACTCGTCATGTTTGCCATGCACGATCCATGGATCGACGAGGCTCAGGGCTGGCTGGTGGCCAAATCTCTTTCCAGACCCCTCGACTTCCTGGTCATCCCGAGCGAGGGCCATCCGCCCCTCTGGTTCTGGCTGTTGCGTGCGCTCTCGCTCATGCTTGATTTTTCGCCGGCGCGCCTGCTGATGCCAATTGTGGCGATGGTCAACGCCTATCTGTTGTCGCGCCTATGGCGCAACGACGTCGTCCTGCTGACGCTGGTGCTATTCTCCTTCGTGGTTCTCCAGTTCTGGGGCTACCATTTCCGACCCTACGGCCTGGTCTTTACGGCCCTGCTCTCCGCCCTTCTGCTCGATCGCAACGGGAGACCGGTCGCGGCGACGTGGTGCCTGGCCATCGCCTGCGGCTTTCATTTCTTTGCTGGCTTCCTGTTCGCTTTCTTTCTGATCTGGCAGTGGCAGAAGCGTACGAAGCTGACCCATCTAGTCCCGCCAGCAGTCCTGGCTGCAGCTTTTGGTATTAGCGCCGTTCTCTCCGGGCTCGGCAATTCTACGATTGATCAGCCCCTGGACAATGTCATCGATGGCACTTTGAGCAATCTGGGTTGGCTGGGCATGTTCGCCGCCCTCCGCGTCCCGTCCGTGGCTTTAGTTACCCTTGCCTTGCTGATCTATGGCTTCTGGGCAAAGCCTGTAGTGCTGGCGACACTGCTAGCCCTTTTGGTGACCTTCGCCGTGGCAACCTCGCGGGTCTATAACCTCTATCCGTGGCATTTCGCCTTTATGACCATGCTGTGCCTGATGGCCTATGTCTGGGCAGGAGAAAAGGCGAAGCGCTGGGTCATCCTCGCTATTCTGGCACCACAGACCATCGTCGGCGCATGGGCAATCGTTGAACGCCTGAGTCATCCGGTCTGGTTGCAACCTAATCTCTACGCCGTTATCCGCGCTAATGCGGGCCCGGATTTCTCGCCGGAAACCCAATTGGTGGCCTGGCCAGACCTGGTCGGTCTGGCAACAGCAGCCGCAGAAGACATCCAGTTCATCAGCGGCAATACAGGTGAAACACTCGGACCGATCAACTGGCGCAGCTGGAAAGAGCGCACGATCGACAAGCGGGTTCTCGACGTACCCCGCCCTTATTGGCTGCTCTGCGCGGATTGCGAGGTGATCCTCGACCTGCTCGAAGAAAATGGGATGCGAGGCACCTATCTCGCCAGAAAGAGCAATATCGACAACGGCGAATTTGACGCCTATCGGGTTGAATGAATGCGCTTAGCTAAATTCTTACCAGTTAAGCAATTTGCTTAAGCCTGTCGGCAAGTCATTAGCCTCTGGCGCACCTGGTGGCGGTATCATGCGCCCAGATACCAGGAGCGCGCGACATGTCTGAAACCAACCGTCTCGACTGGGTGGATATGGCCAAGGGCATTTCCATCTTCCTCGTGGTCATGATGTATGCGGCCTCCAGCGTTGGCGAGGACACTGGCGGCGTCGGTGCGCTGCACTGGGCCATCGCCTTTGCCACCCCGTTCCGCATGCCCGAATTCTTCCTGATCTCGGGCCTGTTCCTGTCGCAGGTGATCGACCGACCGTGGCGCGCCTATGCCGACCGGCGCGTGGTGCACTACCTCTATTTCTATGTGCTGTGGGCGTTGATCCACATCATCTTCAAAGTCGGCCTGCTGGCCACCGACCCCGTCGGTGCGGTGGAACAGATCGCCTGGGCGGTGATCCAGCCCTATGGCGTGCTGTGGTTCATCTACATGTTGGCCGTGGTCGGTGCCGTCACCAAGCTGCTGGCCGATCTCAGCGCGCCGAAATGGGCGGTCTTCGCCATCGCCGCGATCCTGCAGATGGCCACCATCCAGACCGGCAGCTACCTGATCGACCAGTTCGCCGAATATTTCGTGTTCTTCTATGCCGGCTACGTGCTGGCGCCACACCTGTTCCGCCTCGCCGGCTGGGCCGGCGATCACCTCGCCCTGGCGCTTGCTGGCCTGCTGCTCTGGGCCGGGCTGAATGCCGCCCTGGTCTTCTCGCCGGGCTTCGAGATGCATCCGATCCATCCCGTCATGGGTTTTGCCGGCTTGCCGGGCGTGCATCTAGTCCTGGCGCTGGCCGGCACGGCCGCGCTCTGCGTCATCGCCGCCCTGCTCACCCGGCTGCCCTTCATGGACTGGCTGCGCTGGATGGGTTCGAAGTCGCTGGTGATCTACGTTGCCTTCGTGCTGCCGATGGGCATTTCCCGCACCCTGCTGATCAAGCTGGGCGTCGACGAGCCCACCGTGCTCACCCTCGCCATCATGGCCATCTCGATCGTCTCGCCGCTGGTGCTCTACTGGATCGTGCAGCGCATCGGTTTCGGCCGCTTCCTGTTCGAGCGCCCGGACTGGGCGCACCTGCCCGGCACGAGCCGCCGCAGCGCGGTGGCCGCCCCGGCGGAATAGCCAAACAGCATTACACTGCGCGGGGCCGGGATATGCAATCCCGGCCCTTGCCTTTTCTGCCAAGACTCAGCACAAGGGCCTCGCACCCCCATAGCGAGGACCAGCCGATGAAATCCGCAGTCATCGTCTTCCCCGGACTCAATCGCGACCGCGACATGATCGCGGCGCTGACCAAGGTTTCCGGCACCGCCCCTGCCACGGTCTGGCATCAGGATGCCGACCTGCCCGATGTCGATCTCATCGTCATCCCCGGCGGCTTTTCCTATGGCGACTATCTGCGCTGCGGCGCCATCGCCGCGCGCTCGCCCATCATGGACAAGGTGCGCGAACGCGCCGCCAAAGGCGTCAAGGTACTTGGGGTCTGCAACGGCTTCCAGATCCTGATCGAAGCGGGCCTCCTGCCCGGCGCGCTGATGCGCAATATGAGCCTCAAATTCGTCTGCCGCGAGGTCAAGCTCGAGGTCGTCAACGCAGCGACCGACTTCACCCGCGGCTATGTCAAGGGCCAGGTCATCCGCTGCCCCGTCGCCCATCATGACGGCAACTATTTCGCCGACGCCGAAACCATCGCCCACCTCGAAGGCAACGGCCAGGTGGCTTTCCGCTATGCCGAGGGCACCAATCCCAACGGCTCGATCAACGACATTGCCGGCATTTTCAACGACAGCAAGAACGTGCTGGGCCTGATGCCCCACCCTGAAAACCTCATCGAAGCGGCCCATGGCGGCGACGATGGGCGAGCCCTGTTCTCGGGTCTGCTGGGCCAGGCTGCCTGATGAATCCCCGCGCGCCCATCAACCCGCGCAATCTTCTCACCTGGCTCGGGTTGGCCTTCGGCATCCTCGCGCTGGTCCTGCAATTCTGGCTGTCGATGAATGCCATGCTGGGGAGCGGCCGTGACCTACCCGGCGCTCTCGGCAATTTCTTTTCCTACTACACCATCCTTACCAACACGGTGCTGGTGCTGATCTACCTGTCGACCATCTGGCCCTCCGCCTGGCTGCAATTATTCCGCCAACCCATACTGCGCGGCATGATGGCGGCCAATATTGCGCTGGTAACGCTGTTCGTTTTCTTCGTGCTGCGCCACCTTTACGCCTTCGACGGCCTGTTCCTCCTCGCCGACAACATGCTGCACTATCTGTGCCCGCTACTTTACCTGCTGTGGTGGCTCTCCGCCCAACCGCATGGCCAGCTGCGCTGGGGCAATCTGCCCCTCATGCTGGCGCCGACGCTGGCCTATTTCGTCTACGCCATGGCGCGCGGCGCCTGGGTGCAGGAATATCCCTACCCCATCCTCAACGCGATTGAACTCGGCTACGGCCAGGTGCTGCTCAACGCGGTCTACATGACCGTCGGACTGGCCGTGCTTTCCCTCGCCGTCATCGCGCTCGACCGCCTGCTGGCCCGCCCATCCCGGACACTTCCATGACCATCCCCAACGACATCCACATCACCCCCGAACTCGTTGCCGACCATGGCCTCAAGCCGGACGAATACCAGAAGATCATCGACCTGATCGGGCGCGAGCCAACCTATACCGAATTGGGCATCTTCTCGGCGATGTGGAACGAGCATTGCTCCTACAAGTCATCCAAGAAGTGGCTCAAGACGCTGCCGACATCAGGCCCGCGCGTCATCCAGGGGCCGGGCGAGAATGCCGGCGTGGTCGATATCGGCGACGGCCAGGCTATCGTTTTCAAGATGGAATCGCATAACCATCCCAGCTTCATCGAACCCTATCAGGGCGCCGGTACCGGCATGGGCGGCATCCTGCGCGACGTCTTCACCATGGGCGCCCGCCCGGTCGCTGCGATGAACGCCCTGCGCTTCGGCGCACCGGAACACGACAAGACCCGCCATCTCGTCTCCGGCGTCGTCGCCGGCATCGGCGGCTATGGCAATGCCTTCGGCGTGCCAACCGTGGGCGGCGAAGTCGAATTCGACGAGCGCTACAACGGCAATATCCTGGTCAACGCCTTTGCGGCAGGCCTGGCCGATACCGACAAGATTTTCTATTCCAAGGCCGAAGGCGTCGGCCTGCCGGTGGTGTATCTCGGCGCCAAGACCGGGCGCGACGGCGTCGGCGGCGCCACCATGGCCTCCGCCGAATTCGGCGACGACATCGAAGAAAAGCGCCCGACAGTGCAGGTCGGCGACCCCTTCACCGAAAAGCGCCTGCTCGAAGCTTGCCTCGAACTGATGGCCACCGGCGCCGTCATCGCCATCCAGGATATGGGTGCGGCCGGCCTCACCTGCTCTGCCGTCGAAATGGGTGCCAAGGGCGACCTCGGCATCGAGCTCGATCTCGACAAGGTGCCGGTGCGCGAGGAGCGCATGACGCCCTATGAGATGATGCTGAGCGAAAGCCAGGAGCGCATGCTCATGGTGCTGCATCCCGAAAAGGAAGCGGTCGCCCGTGCCGTGTTCGAAAAGTGGGAGCTCGATTTCGCCACCGTCGGCATTACCACCGACGACCTGCGCTTCCGCGTGAAGTGGCAGGGTGAGGAAGTTGCCAACCTGCCGATCAAGGAACTGGGCGACGAAGCCCCCGAATATGACCGCCCCTGGACCGAGCCGAAAAAGCCCGCCCAGTTGGCTGCCGGCGACGTGCCGCAGATGGATGTGGCCGACGCCCTGCTCAAGCTGATGGGCAGCCATCAGGTCGCCTCCCGCCGCTGGGTCTACGAACAATACGACACGCTGATCCAGGGCAATTCCCTGCAGCGCCCCGGCGGCGATGCCGGCGTGATCCGCGTCGAAGGCCACGCCACCAAGGGCCTCGCCTTCTCGTCCGATGTGACGCCGCGCTATTGCGAAGCCGATCCCTATGAGGGCGGAAAGCAGGCCGTGGCTGAATGCTGGCGTAACCTGACGGCGACCGGGGCCGAGCCGCTTGCGGCCACCGACAATCTCAATTTCGGCAATCCTGAACGTCCCGAAATCATGGGCCAGCTCGTCCATGCGATCAAAGGCATCGGAGAAGCCTGCCTGGCGCTGGATTTCCCCATCGTTTCGGGCAATGTCAGCCTCTACAACGAAACCAATGGCCGCGGCATCCTGCCGACCCCCACCATTGGCGGCGTGGGCCTGCTGCCCGATTGGGACCAGATGGCGCGCATCGGCTTTGCCGGACCCGATCAGGTCATCCTGCTGGTCGGAGCACCCGCCAGCCGCGGCACCCATCTCGGCCAGTCGATCTACCTGCGCGACCTGTTCGGTCGCAAGGATGGCCCGCCGCCGCATATCGACCTGGCCCACGAAAGGCGCACCGGCGATTTCGTACGCAAGCTGATCCGCTCGGGCGTCGCCACCGCCTGCCACGATCTCTCCGATGGCGGCCTCGGCGTGGCCCTGGCCGAAATGGCCGTGGCCTCCGGCATCGGCGCCACCATCACCGATCTCGCCGACCAGGACCCTATCCTGCAATATTTCGGCGAAGACCAGGGCCGCTATCTCGTCACCGTCAATCTCGACCCGCAGGGCGAGGCGCTGGCGGCGCTGTGGCGCGATGCCGAGGCAGCGGGCGTCTTCGCACCGTGGATCGGCACCACCGGCGGCACCGATCTCGTGCTCGGCGCAGCCCGGCCGCTGGCGGTTGCCGCGCTCAGGGCCGCCCATGAAGGCTGGTTCCCCAGCTACATGGATGGAGAGGCTGCATAATCCGCGCATCTGCCTTATGATCGCCGCTCTTTGGGGTGTTGTGACTCCCCGGGGCGGCGTCATTTAGTGGAGACTTCAGATGAGATTTTTACCGGCAGTTCTGGCCCTTTCGCTCAGCTTCTTGCCGGTGGCCGCTTATGCCCAGACTGCGGGGATCAGCGGCTCTCCCTTGCCCGACCAGCCCTATACGCTGATCTACCCCGATGTCATGGTGACCAGCGGCGAGCCCGGCGGCCCGCTGACCATCAACCACCCCGGCCTGCCGCTGCAATGCGTGCTGACCGTCGTGCCGGTGGAAGATACCGGCTGGACCGCCGAGGGCGCTCTGGCGGAACTCGATGCGGCTGCCGTTGCCGCCGGCTGGAGCGAAACATTCCCCGGCTTCACCCTCGGGGCCAGCCTCGTCACCCGCTACCAGAGCAATCCGGCGCTGCAATATGAGGGCACCAGCACCGGCTCGGAGCAAGGCCCGATCACCCTGGTTCACACCGAAACGGTGGATGCCGGGAACGGCTACACCCTGGATTGCTTCTATGCCACCGAAATGGCTGCGGAAGCACGCCCCGTCGTCGACGCCATAATCGCCAACTTCTCCACAAGACAGGACGCGCAGCCCGTCGTTACCCCCTGATCGACGCCTGCGATATTGAAGGCGCCCGACCCCCATGCCATATCATGGGCATGGTCCGGCATGGTGTCGGCAATAGCGAGGAGTCGAGCCATGGCCATGGATGCCAGCGAAATAGAGCGCCGGATCAAGGCGGCCCTCCCCGATGCCGATATCGACATCCGCGATCTTGCCGGCGATGGCGACCACTGGGCGGCGACGGTGAAGTCCGAGCAATTCCGCGGCAAGACTCGGGTGCAGCAGCACAAGCTGGTCTATGATTCCCTGCAAGGCGACATGGGGGGTGCCCTCCATGCCCTCGCCCTCCAGACGGTCGTCCCGGACTGATCAATGTCGCTTCGCGATTCGCTTGACCTGATCCAGGCCGTCCGGCCCGACGCCGGCACTTCCGCACTCGAATACGAAATCCTGGCGGAACGTGCCGCCTCGCTCGGCGCCGCCGAGCAGCGTGTCGTCACAGCCATCGCCGCCCTCACATCGGCCGTCGATGACCGGGACACCTGTCTCTCCGAAGCCCGCCGAACCGTCTGGGAATATTTCGTGCAGCGCGAACTGGTCGGCTTCCGCAAGCACAATGACGTGATTCAGGAGCTCAACATTCCCCGTGAAGTCCTTGCAGGACTTGGCGCAATGCCGGCGAGCAACCGCCGATGACGCCGCAGCCGGACTGCCGCTTCTGCCTCGACAACCAACTGCTGGCCGACAAGCCCCTGCTGTCCAATGCGGCCTTCTATTTTCTGTCCAGCATCGATCCCGATGTGCGGCTGGCGGGCATGATCATTCCCCACCGCCACAGTGAAACGCCGTTCGAGATGACCCTGGACGAATGGACAGCCCTTCCCGACATGTTGGCGCAGGCCAAGACCTTCTTCGCTTCGGCCGCACCGGATGGATACACCCTGGGCTGGAACGTGGGCGCAGTGGCCGGGCAGCATGTGTTCCATACGCATATGCACATCCTGCCCCGCTTCAAGGGCGAGCCAGCCGAAGGCGCCGGCATCAGACGCATCCTGCGCCCGCAGGACTGGGTTGCCCCACGATGACCCGCGCCGTCTTCTTCGATGTCGACGGCGTGCTGGTGCATGGCTACCACGCCCGCCCGGAGCTGACCCGCCGCTGGAACGAGAATCTGCTGGCGGACATGGGCGTCGACCCCGACCGCTTCACCGACGAGTTCATCTTCGACATCTTCATCAAGAAGGTTGTTGTCGGCGAAACGGCCATCATCGACGCACTGGAGCGCCGCCTGCCCAGACTGGGCTATCGGGGCTCGCCCATGACATTCCTGCACTATTGGCTGTCACACGACTCGACCCTCAATACGGATCTGATCGCGGTAGTCAGGACGCTTAAGGCTGCTGGCGATATCAGGCTCTACATCGCCACCAATCAGGATCACACCCGCGCGCAATGGCTCTGGCACACGCTTGAACTCAGCGAATTGTTCGAGGACATCTTCTATTCGGCCCGGGCCGGGGTTCCGCAAACCCGAGACCGGCTTCTTCGACTTCATCGAGCAGCGCATCGGCCCCCAATCGGAGCCGCCGCTCTTTTTTGACGATACGCCCAAGGTCGTCGACGGCGCCCGCCGGCATGGCTGGGAAGCCGTGCTGTTCAACACGGTCGAGGACTGCACGACCCACCCGTGGATCGCCGAACGCCTGCGATGACCAGCCATTCACTCACACCCTTGCCGATGCTATTCGGGTATAGCCCTGATGGCCTTCTCGCCTCCAATCGCTCCACAGGAGCGATTGGCCTACGGGACGGTTCGAAGTCTCGACAGCGCCCAAGTCCTGTCCTATTTAAGGGCAACAGCAAGCGGCCCTTGATCCCGCCCTCTCGAAAGGTTTTCGCCATGACCGACATCAACGCCTTCATCGACGACAAGGTGAAGAATAACGACGTGTTCCTGTTCATGAAGGGGTCGCCGGACTTTCCGCAATGCGGCTTTTCCGGGCAGGTCGTTCAGATACTGAGCTATCTCGGAGTCGAATATGGCAGCGCCAATGTACTCGAGAGCGCCGAATTGCGTGACGGCATCAAGGCTTACACCAACTGGCCGACCATTCCCCAGCTCTATGTGAAGGGCGAATTCGTCGGCGGCGCCGATATCGTCCGCGAGATGTTCCAGGCCGGCGAACTGCAGTCACACCTGCAGAATTCCGGTATTGCCGTCAAGCAGACGGCCTGATTTCCGGCGTTTTTCCTGCACAAAGCCCGGTCCCTGGCCGGGCTTTGCCATGCTTATCACTCGAGTTGATGAGCCCCATTCGGCAATATCACTTTGCGCGATGGCCGGCCGGGCGTAGATAGAACATCCACTCTCCGGATGCTCCCCCATGACCACGTCCACCCTTCGCCCCGCAGTTCCGCTGCTCGTGCTGATCATCGCCGGCTGCATCATTGCGGCCGTGGGGAATGGCATTCGCAGCAGCTTCGGTCTGTTCACCCTGCCGATGACGGGCGATCTGGGGCTGACGCGCGAGGGCTGGGGCATGGCCATGGCCATCCAGAACCTGGCCTGGGGCATTGCCCAGCCCTTTGCCGGAGCCTGGGCCGACCGCGTCGGCACCGGCCGCACCGTCGCCGCGGGTCTTGCTGTCTATGCCGCTGGCGTTCTGGCCATGGCCTTCTCGCCCGATGCGGGCTGGATGACGCTGACTGCCGGCGTGGTTGCCGGTGTGGGTATTGCCGTCAGTTCCTTCTCCGTGGTCATGGTGGCCTTCGGCCGCTCCGTGCCCATGGAAAAGCGCTCCCTGATCTTCGGCGTGGCCACTGCCGCCTCGTCTTTCGGCCAGTTCGCCTTTGCGCCCATCAGCCAGGGCTTCATCAATGCCTTCGGCTGGCAATCCGCCCTGGTCTACCTGGCCATGGCCTTGTTGCTGGTCATTCCGCTGAGCTACGCCCTGCGCGGTCGCACCGAGAACACCACCGGCCAGGCCGACCTGCCCTTCATGGAGGCGCTGGCCAAGGCCTGGGGCCATGGTTCCTACCGCCTGCTGGTGATCGGTTTCTTCGTCTGCGGCTTCCACCTGGCCTTTATTAACGTCCACATGCCGGCCTATCTTGTGCAATGCGGCCTGTCGCCGGAAGTCGGCAGTTGGACCATCGCCGTCATCGGCCTGTTCAATATCGCCGGCTCGCTGCTGTCGGGCTATCTCGGCGGCCGCCTGCCCAAGCAGTTGTTGCTGGCGACCATCTATTTCCTGCGCGCCGTGGCCATCGGGCTGTTCCTGCTGATTCCGGTCAGCGAGGTCACCGCCTATGCCTTTGCCGCCGCCATGGGCCTGCTATGGCTCTCCACCGTGCCGCTGACGGCGGGGTTGGTGAGCCTGTTCTTCGGTGCCCGCTATATGGGCATGCTCTATGGCGTCGCCTTCCTCAGCCACCAGGTCGGCTCCTTCGTCGGCGTCTGGCTGGGCGGCTATGTCTATGACCATACCGGCTCCTACAGCCTGGTATGGTATCTCGGGATCGTGCTGGGCCTTGCTTCGGCCGCCGTGCATATCCCGATCAATGAGCGCAGCGCGCCCAGTTTCGCGCTCAAACCGGCCTGATCCGCGCTATCGGCAGGAACCATCGGTTTCTGCCGATACAGTCTTGCAAATGTCGCCTTGCGGGTTCATGGTCCGCGCCGTATTTCCCCGCGCCCGTTTTCTCGCGGCGACACCATTCCAGGTTCCTTTGATGTCCGATCATTTCACGCGGGTTCTCTCGCGCCCCGAATTCATTGCCCTTATGGCTGCCCTGATGGCGCTCAACGCGCTGGCCATCGACGTCATGCTGCCGGCTTTGCCCTATATGGGCGAGGCGCTTGGCGTGGTGAGTGAGAACGAACGGCAATATGTCATCGCCGCCTATATGCTGGGCATGGGCATTGCCGTGCTCGGCTTCGGCCCGCTAACCGACCGCTTCGGCCGGCGCGCGCCGCTGCTGGCGGGCATGGGCATCTATGTCGTGGCCGCCATTGCCGCCGTCTTCGCGCCAAGCTTTGCCGTGCTGCTGGTGCTGCGCTTCATCCAGGGCATGGGCGCCGCCAGCGTGCGCGTCATCGCCACGGCTGTCGTGCGCGACCGCTATTCGGGCCGCGAAATGGCCGAAGTCATGTCGCTGACCTTCATGGTGTTCATGGCCATCCCCATCGTCGCGCCCGGCATCGGCCAGGTGCTGCTGCTGACCGGTCCATGGCAGGCCATTTTCATCTTCATGGGCCTGCTCGCCGCGGTCTTCTGGCTGTGGACCTATATTCGCCTGCCCGAAACCCTGCCGGTCGATGCCCGTCGTCCGCTGAGCTTCAAGGCGGTGCTCAGCGGCTTCGTCATCGTCTTCACCAACCGCGGGGCCTTCTCCTATGGCCTGGCCGGCATGTTCCTGTTTGGCGCCCTGTTCGGCTTCATCAGTTCGGCCCAGCAGATCTATGTCGATATCTATGGCCTGGGCGTCTATTTTCCCGTCGCCTTCGCGGCCATGGCGGGGCTGATGGCGGTTTCGTCCTTCACCAATTCGCGCATCGTGCGCCGGCTCGGCATGCGCCGGCTGTCGCATGGCGCGGTGCTGAGCTTCACGGCCTTCAGCGGCGTCTGGCTGGCCTTCGCCCTCAGCGGCTTCCTGCCGCTATGGCTGTTCTTCTCGCTGCTGGCCATCGTCATGTTCAGCTTCGGCTGGGCCGCGTCGAACATGAACTCGCTATCCATGGAGCCGCTTGGCGCAGTCGCGGGCACGGCATCGGCCGTGTTCGGCTTCATCCAGACCGTGGGCGGCGCGCTGATCGGCAGCTATACCGGCCAGCATTTCAACGGCACGACCGTTCCCACGGCCACCGGCTATTTCCTCATGGGTGCGCTGGCGCTGGTATGCATCCTGGTCGCCGAGCGTGGCCGGCTGTTCGGCGTCGGCGAGCAATATGCCCATGCCGACGCCGTGCCTGAAGCTGGTCACTGACCGCTTTCGGGCGCCGCCGGTCCTTCGATCTGGCTGCGGTCGCTATAGACATGGTCGACCAGGCCCCAGTTGCGGGCCTGGTCGGGCGTCATGAAATTGTCCCGCTCCAGCGCGGCCTCGACCTCCTCGTAAGTCCGGCCGCAATGCTTGGCGTAGAGATTGTGCATGCGGCGCTTGAGCCGCTGGCTCTCCTCGGCATGCAGCATGATATCGGTGACCTTGCCCTGATAGCCACCGCTGGGCTGGTGCAGCATGATCGAGGCATTGGGCAGGCAGATGCGGGTGCCCGGCTCGCCCGCCATCAGCAGGAATGAACCGGCCGACATGGCCATGCCCATGCAGAGCGTGCCCACCGGCGCCTTGATGAACTGCATCGTGTCATACATCGCCATGGCCGAGGTCACCACGCCACCCGGTGAGTTGATATAGAGGTAGATTTCCTTCTTGGGATTTTCCGCCTCGAGGAACAGCAATTGTGCGCAGACCAGCGAGGCCATGTTGTCCTCGACCTCGCCATTGACGAAGATGATCCGCTCGCGCAGCAGGCGCGAATAGATATCGAACGAGCGTTCTCCGCGTGTGGTCTGCTCCACGACCATAGGGACGAGCTGCATCATGTCGCGCATCGGCGATTCTCCTGTTTTGATCTTGAAATTCACCCACCGTGTCATCCCGGCGCAGGCCGGGATCCATCCTGAGGTCTTCCCGCATTCACTGCGGGCTCTGTCATCTCAGGATGGATTCCGGCCTTCGCCGGAATGACATCGCGGGAAACGGATGCTAGGCGGCCAGCATGACCGGCCCGGCGATATTGCTGTTCGCCGCCACGGGCATCGCCATCGGCGCATGCGTCAGACGGAACCAGGTGCCGCCGTCACTGGTGGGGGTCAGCTCGAAGGTCACGAAGCTATCCTCCATGCCCACGATTGCGCCCTGCCCGGCTTCGCGCCAGCGATAGGTAAGGCTTCGATTTTCCTCTGCCGTGACCACCGCCAGGTCGAGATCCTGCGCGGGCTTCAGCCAGCGTTCGAGATATGCGGGGATGGTCAGCGCCCGCCAAACCTTTTCGGGCGGCGCATCGAGCGCACATTCGAACACCAGCGCGTCCGTGTCGGTCATTGGTCCATCTCCTTGAGCAAATCCTTGAGCCCGTCGATACGATCAGGCCAGAAGGCGCGATAGCGCGCCAGCCATTCATGCAGCGGCGCCATGCCGCCGGATTCGACGCGATAATTGACATAGCGCCCGTCGCGGCGCTCGCTGATCAACCCGGCCCCGCGCAGCACCGCCAGATGCTGGCTCATGGCCGGCTGCGAAATGGCAAAGCCCTCGCGCAGCTCGGTTGCAGTCATCTCGGCCGATGCCAGCCGCTCCAGGACGGCGCGGCGGGTCGGATCGGCCAGCACTTTGAAGATATCGGCATCGCTCATGACGTCACATAAGCACAGACTTATGAGTCGTGGCAAGGGGACGTTTGTTTCCCGCACCTCCATCATCACCGGCCGTCATCCTCGGGCTTGGCCCGAGGACACTTCACTTGCGGAGCGCCCGGTAAGTACAGGGCCCTCAGGGTGACGATCTGTGGATGGGAGGTGAGGTGCGCCCTAGAACACAAACACTTCCCGCCGCAGCTCTTCCCAGGCGTCACGATTGATCGCCACCAGCAATCCGCCATCGACATGGCTGGGCATATATGGTCCGCCATCGAGCCGCGCGGCATAGGCGCCGGCTTCCTGGCTGATGAGTACCCCGGCCAGATGGTCCCACGGCATCAGCTTGTTGTAGCCGAGAAATTGCGAGTGGCCGGAGGCAAAGGTGCGGTATTCGTGGCCGGCACAGCGGAAATTGGCCACCATGCGAACCTTGTCGAAATTGGACAGAACCTGCGCGCGCGATGCGGCCGGCATGAAGGCAACCGACGAGGTGCCCACCATCTGCGCCAGGGGCAATGGCGCGGCAACGCTCAGGCGCACCGCCTCGCCAGCGGGACGGCGCAACCAGGCGCCGCCGCGCTTCTCGGCCATCATCCAGTCATCGCCCATCGGATCGTAGATGATGCCGGCCACGGTCTCGCCCTTCGACACCACCGAAGCCATGGTGGCGAACAGCGGCAGGCCGGCGGCATAATTGGCCGTGCCGTCGATGGGATCGACCACCACGGCCAGCTCGGCATCGGCCAATTTTACCAGCAGCGCCGGATCGGCCGCGACCGATTCCTCGCCGACGAACAGCGCCTCGGGCATCCACTGTGCGATGCGGGCCTTGATGGCGTTCTCGGTGGCGATATCGGCTTCGGTCACGAGGTCGATGGCTTCGGTCTTGACGTGGACCATGCTGGTATCGAGACGGCGGAAGCGCGGCAGGGCTTCAGCGCGAGCCGCATCACGCAGGATGGCGGCCAGTTCCATGACGTCAAAATTCAATTGGAAGTCCTTTTGTCAAAGAGTCCGGCGAAGTCGAACAGTTTGGTATCCAGCATATGGCTGGCATTGATGTTGCCCAGTGCCCGGATCATCACATCCTTGCGGCCCGGCATGCGCTTTTCGATATCGTCGAGCATGGCCTTCATGGCGTTGCGTTCCAGGCCATCCTGCGAACCGCACAGGTCGCATGGGATGATCGGGAACGCCATGGCGTCGGAAAAGCGCTGCAGGTCGGCCTCGGCGCAATAGATCAGCGGGCGCAGCACTTCGATGTCGCCGTCATCGTTGAGCAGGCGCGGCGGCATGGCGGCAAGGCGGCCGCCATGGAACATGTTCATGAAGAAGGTTTCGAGACTGTCGTCGCGATGGTGGCCGAGCACCAAGGCCGTGCAGCCCTCCTCGCGTGCGATGCGGTAGAGATTGCCCCGGCGCAAGCGTGAACAGAGCGAGCAATAGGTCGCGCCTGCGGGCAGCTTGTCGGTGACGATCGAATAGGTGTCCCGGTATTCGATGCGATGTCCAATGCCGAGACCGGCGAGAAACTCGGGCAGGATATGCTTGGGAAAGTTCGGCTGGCCTTGGTCGAGATTGCAGGCCAGGAGCTCCACCGGCAGCATGCCGCGCCATTTGAGATCGAGCAGCAGCGCCAGCAGGCCATAGCTGTCCTTGCCCCCGCTGAGGGCGACGAGCCACTTCTCGCCCGGCCGCACCATGGCGAATTTGTCCAGCGCCTCGCGCATGTTGCGGATCAGGCGCTTGCGCAGCTTGTTGAACTCGCCGCTACGCGGCGCATGGGCGTAAATCGGGTGCCCGCCGGGCTCCACCTCATCGTCGATAAGGGGCACGGCGTCCATGACCTCACTCATGGCGAAACTCTCTTTCTGTCAGTGCCGTAGCTGATAGCGCCCTATCGGCAGCAGGGGAAGGAAAACCGGACGGTACAAACCTTACCAAAGCTTAATTTCCCTTTCTTGCTTTAGTCCCAAAGCGCCAGTTAGATGACGTCATCCCTCGGCACCCAGGAGTCTCGCGGTGTTTCGATCTTTCTTTCCCGTCCCCAAGATTTTCTTCTCATCCGCCGCGCTCTGGCTGCTGGCTGCGGTGCTGATCTGGTTCGTCGCCGGCGAACCGATCCGGTCCGTCGTCAGCATCGACCGCTTCACCCATCCCGCCATTGCCGCCACCGTTGCCGATCAGCCGGCGGAAGCCGATCCGGCAGCCGGCGTCGAGCAAACCAACCCCAACGCCCCGGCAAGCACGGAAAGCCAGGCGCCGGCCGCACCAAACCCCTCCGCGGCGGCCGAAGCCGGATCGACCCTGAACTTCCTGACGGCGGAGCGGGTCTGGCTCTATCAATATGTGCTGATGATCGCGGCGATCTTCTGCGTGTTCTGGTATTTCTACAAACGCAACGAGTGGTACTGGTGGTCCGTGGTCAGCTCCACGGTCATCCTGCTGGTCATCTATTTCCAGGTGCAGGTTCAGGCTTTCGTCAATGAGTGGTCGGGCTCATTCTTCAACACCATCCAACTGGCGCTGACCCAACCGGGCTCGGTATCGCCCGACCAGCTCTACGGGCTGACCTGGACCATCGTTCTGGTCACCATTCCCAACGTGCTGGTGGCCGTGGCCCTTGCCTTCTACACGTCGCATTATGTGTTCCGCTGGCGCAAGGCGATGAACTTCTACTACATGGCCTATTGGCCGCAGATTCGCGAGACGGAAGGCGCGGCGCAGCGCGTGCAGGAAGATACCATGCGCTTTGCCTCGATCATGGAGGATCTGGGCACGGCCTTTTTCGACTCGCTCATCACCCTGGTCGTGTTTCTGCCCCTGCTCTGGCAGCTTTCGGCCAATATCAGCGAGTTGCCGATTTTCGGCGCGACTCCGGGCGGATTGGTCTGGGTGGCGCTGCTCGGCGCGGCGGCCGGTACGGCGCTGCTCGCCCTCGTCGGAATCAAGCTCCCCGGCCTCAACTTCGCCAATCAGCGCGTGGAGGCCGCCTATCGCAAGGAGCTGGTCTTCGGCGAGGACCATGCCGACCGCGCCGATCCGCCGACGATCCGCGAGCTGTTTGCCGGGGTGCAGCAGAACTACTTCCGCCTCTATTTCCACTACACCTACTTCAACCTGGCGCGCTACGGCTACACCAATATGGTCGGCTATGTGCCGCTGCTGGTCATGGCGCCGTCGATCCTTGCGGGTACGCTGACCATGGGCCTCTACCAGCAAATTCAGATCGCCTTCGGGCAGGTGTTCGGCTCGTTCCAGTTCTTCGCCCGCGCCTGGACGGTGATCGTCGAGCTGCAGTCGGTGGTCATGCGCCTGCGCAAGTTCGAGAGCTACATCCCGCATGACCAGGAGCCCATCAAGGCCAGCGTCAGCGATGCGGCGCCGGCGCAATAGCACGGGCCGAACAAAGCAAAAGGGCCGCTCCGAAGAGCGGCCCTTTCCGATTCTCAAATCCGGCTTCGCTTAGCGCGAGTAGAATTCGACGACCAGGTTCGGTTCCATCTGAACCGGGTACGGCACGTCCGACAGCGCCGGGACGCGGGCGAAGGTGGCGGTCATCTTGTTGTGGTCGACTTCCACATAGTCGGGCACGTCGCGCTCGGCGAGCTGGGTGGCTTCGAGCAGCACGGTGAGCTGCCTGGAGCGCTCGCGCACTTCGACCTTGTCGCCGACCTTGACCTGGTAGGACGGAATGTTGACGCGCTTGCCATTGACCAGGATGTGGCCATGCGACACGAACTGGCGCGCGGCGAAAACGGTGGCAACGAACTTGGCGCGGTAGACCACGGCGTCCAGGCGGCTCTCGAGCAGGCCGATCAGGTTCTCGCCGGTGTCACCCTTGACGCGTGCAGCTTCGGTGTAGAGCTTCTTGAAAGCCTTCTCGGTGACCGAGCCGTAATAGCCCTTGAGCTTCTGCTTGGCGCGGAGCTGCAGGCCATAATCGCTGAGCTTGCCCTTGCGGCGCTGGCCATGCTGGCCAGGGCCATAGGCACGAGCGTTGAGCGGGGACTTCGGACGACCCCAGATATTTTCGCCAAGACGGCGATCGATCTTGTACTTGGCTGAATGACGCTTCGACATCGCGTATCCTTTTCACACGTTGAATGGATCGCGCCCTCCTCTGCCCTCCTTGCGGAGAGCCGACAGACTCCAGATGTTTGAGGAATCCCGGGTGCGCCTATGGACCAGAGGTCCGGATAGGTGCGCGCCTGATAGAGCGGAAAGCCGCAGGAGTCAAGCAAATGAGGGGCTAGAGCCCGTCCTGACCCTCGACCACGACGATATCGGCGATAGCCGCCCCGCTCCGCAGCGGAATGATGGCCTGGTAGGCCGGAGAACGGTAGCAGGCCAGCGCCTGCTCGTAGCTGTTAAATTCGATGATGATGGCGCGCTGGCGCGTTGCGCCCTCAACGGCCTCGCGACGCCCGCCGCGCACCAGGAACCGGCCGCCGAACGGCGCCAGCGTCGCATCGATGACGGCGCTGTATTCGTTGTATCGGTCCATATCCTCGACATCGACCTGCGCGATCCAATAGCCCTTGGCCATCCCTGTCCCTCCTACGCCATTTTCTTGTCGAGGCCGCGCTGCTCGCGCAAGGCGGGGAAGATGCGGCTCCAGATGATGGCTATGCCGATGGCGCCGACACCGCCGATAGCGACGGCCGCGACCGGCCCGACAAAATGGGCCACCGTGCCGGCACGGAACTCACCCAGCTCGTTGGATGCGCCGATGAATACCGAATTGACCGCATTGACGCGCCCGCGCACCTCTTCGGGCGTCCACAGCTGCATGATGGTCTCGCGAATGGTGACGCTGACCATGTCGGCGGCGCCTACCAGCGCCAAAGCGGGAATCGATATCCAAACCGTGGTCGAAAGCCCGAAGACCAGCGTGAACAGGCCGAAGAGCCCGACGAACAGGAACAGCAACTTGCCGGCATGGTCACGAATGGGAAAGCGCGTCAGCCACAGCGCCATCATGATGGCGCCGATGCCCGGCGCAGCGCGCAACAGGCCGAGTTCCTGCGGCCCGGCATGCAGGATATCCTTGGCATAGACCGGCAGCAGCGCCACGGCGCCACCCATCAGCACGGCGAACATGTCGAGCGAAATGGCGCCAAGCACCACCTTGTTGGAGAAGATATAGCGGAAGCCGCCGAAAATGGTTTCGAGGCTGGTGGCCTGGTGCGACTCGCGCTGTGCCGGCCTGGGGATCAGCAGCACGCAGACCACGGCGAGCAGCAGCAGCGCCGCACCGGTGCCGAAGGCGACCGTCGGCGCAATGCCATAGAGCAGTCCTCCGGCGGCCGGCCCCATGATGGAAGCGGCCTGCCAGGCCGAGGCATTGACGGTGATGGCGTTGCTGAGCGCCTCAGGCGGCACCAGGTTGGGCGCCAGCGACTGCGCCGCCGGCCCCCAGAAGGCGCGGGCCGTGCCCAGCACCACCAGGATGCCGAAAATCGGCCAGACTTCGTGTGCCTCCGCATTGACGAAGGCCAGAAAGCCCAACGCGCAGAGCAGTTCGACCGAAAGGCACACCGCCATGATCAGCCGGCGATTGAACCGGTCGGCCGTAAGTCCCGTCACCAGCATGAGCAGTAGCGCCGGCAGGAACAGGCTGAGGCCGACGAGCCCGAGCAGGAACACATTGCCGGTGACGTCATAAATCTGCCAGGCGATGGACACCGACATGATCTGCACGGCGAAGCTGACCAACAGCGTGGTCAGCCAGAAGAAGCGGAAACCGGTATAGCTGAAAGCAAGGCGGGACGGCTCGGCGGGGGCTGCGGTGCTCATGGCTTGGTGGTGCCACGGCGTTTTGTCGCAGTCAAAGGCGGAATGGGCAAAAAGTGTACGGTGGGCGCGTATTCAGGGTGAAGACCGGCGCAAGGCCATCCCACCTATTCTTTCTTCTGCCGATTGGGATTGGGGCGCTCGTGGCGGCGATCGATGGAGGAGATGACGCCGCGCAGGGTGCGGATTTCCTGGCTGGTGAACTTGCCGCGCTCGAGCATGGTGCGCAGATTGTTGATCACCGTGGGCCGCTTGTCGGGTGCGGTAAAGAAGCCGGACCCGTCCAGCGTGGTTTCAAGATGGCCGAAGAGGCCGATCAGTTCTTCGCGCGGCGCCACGTCTGCCATGCCATCAGTGAATGGCAGCGCCGCACCGAGATCGCTGTGTCGCCGCCATTCATAGGCCAGCAGCAACACGGCCTGGGCAATATTGAGCGAGGCGAAGGCCGGCTCGACCGGCAGGGTGACGATCGTGTCGGCCAGTGCCACTTCCTCATTGAGCAGGCCCCATTTTTCACGGCCGAACAACAGGCCGACGCTCTTGCCGATGCCAATCTGCGACGCCATGCGCTGCGCGGCCTCGTCGGGGCCAATGACCTCCTTTTGCAGGTCGCGCGAGCGCGCAGTGGTCGCGAGCACCAGAGTCAGATCGGCAATGGCCTCTTCCAGCGTCTCGAAGACGCGGACCCGCTCGATGACATGATCGGCACGGGAAGCCGCGGCGACGGCCTTTTCATTGGGCCAGCCATCGCGCGGCCGCACGAGGCGCAGGTCCCAGAGGCCGAAATTGGCCATGGCCCGCGCCGCGGTACCGATATTCTCGCCCAGTTGCGGCTCGCACAGGATCACCGCCGGCGACGGCCGCAGTTCGATTTTGATGGATGTGTCGGTTCCGGCCATATCGCCCAATCCAGAAAGATCAAGCGCTCATAGCCCCTTTCGCCGCTCCAAGGCAATTCAGGCGACGCGATGACGTATCGGCAAGTCCTTGACCTTGGTCGATCGCTGCCATTCGCGGTCGAGAATGGCGAAATGCAATTCCTCGTCCCATTCGCCCTGGAACAGGGCGTGTTCGCGATAGTGGGCCTCGAGCCGCATGCCCAATTGCTGCATCAGCTTGATAGAGTGGTGGTTGCGGCCATCGCTGCGGGCAAAGACCCGGTGGATGCGGAAATGATCGAAGGCCAGATCGAACAGCGCGCCCAGGGCTTCACCGGCATAGCCCTGCCCTGCATGGACAGGATTGACGACGAACCGGACTTCACCCTGCCCCGCCGTGGCATCGGACCAATGCAATGCCACATGCCCGATCAGCGCCTGATCACCCCTGCGCACCACCGCCAGCGTCAGGGTATCGCCAGGACGCTGCAGGCTGACATGCCCGCGCATGATGTTGAGTGCATCGGCGATTTCCGAGCGGTCACGCGTGCGGCTGAAGACGTAGCGCTGTACAGAGGGCAAGGCGTGATAGGCGTTGAGGCCTTCGATATCGCCGCGCTCGAAGGTTCGCAGGGTCAGACGATCGGTTTGAATGGGCAAAATCAGTGACGTCATGATAGCTGCGATCCCTCCGCATGGTCGTTGCAAGCCCAAAGCCCCCAACGCCGCCAAAGTCGCGGAAGTTCCTGCCACTGCTGGAAAAGAATACTAATGGACGGCGATCACGGACCGGCACGCAATGGGGCAGAAAACGAGTTCCGACGACCCAACCACTCGCGGCGCAACATAGCATAGATATACTCCTCGTCCCACTCTCCCTTGAACAAGGCGTGTTCACGAAAATGCGCCTCGCGTCGCATCCCCAGGCGCTCCATGAGCCGCCAGGAGGCGTCGTTGCGGGTATCGCAGCGGGCCGCGACGCGATGGATGTCACCGGCGCCGAATGCCAGATCGAGTATGGCGGTGGCCGCCTCGGTGGCGTAGCCCTGTCCCTGGTATTCCGGATCGAAGATCCAGCCGACTTCGGCCTGCCGCGCATCGGCGCTGCGCAGGATCAGCGAAACCTCGCCGATCACGCTGCCGGTCTGGGTGAGGTCCACGGCCAAAATGATCTTGTCGCCATCCCCTTCCAGCGCCACCTGGCCGATGCGCTGCTGCACCGCCAGGGCGCATTCCTCCCGGCTGAGCGCGACATCGAACAGGTAGCGCGCCACATCCTCACGGCGCCGGTAGGCGTAGACGGCATCGACGTCCCCCCGCGTGAAGGGCCGCAGCGTCAGCCGGTCGGTACAGATCGGGTAGTCGGGATAAAGCGGCATGCCTCCCCTCGTTGGCGCAACACTGTCGCCACTGTGGCGTATAAAGGCAAGTCCGGCCCCTTGCCGGTGTGGAAACCGCATGCCAGCCTCGGCCCATGAGCAGCACCACGCGCCCCCTTGTCGATCTCACCGCCAGATGCGCCTGCGGCAGCGTGGCCATGTCGGTCCGCGGACCTGTCGTCTCGATGCTGATGTGCTCGTGCCTCGATTGCCAGCGAGCGACGGGATCGGGCCATGCGACGGTGGCGCTGGTGCCCGCGGAGGCGCTACATCTCGACGGCGCGGCGAAATCTTTCGACCGGCCAAGCGATTCGGGCGCAACCTTCACGCGATACTTCTGTCCCGACTGCGGCACGCCGCTCTATGGCCAGTCGTCACGAGCGCCGGACATGCGGATGATCCCGGTGGGGTTCTTTGCCGGGCAGAATGCGTGGTTTGAGCCTAATCAACTAATCTTTGCCCGCAGCCAGCAAGCCTGGGATCTCATCGCCGATCATCTGCCCCGGCATGAGACTTATCGGCAGGGTTCCGCCCGATGAGTCTGGCCTCCGAGGAACTATCCGACCGCATCCGCGCGCATCTGGGGCCGCATCCTGCGGTCGCCGAGCAGAAGATGTTCGGCGGCCGCTGCTTCATGCTTGAGGGCAATATGCTGGTCGGCCCCACCAAGGACGGCGGCATGCTGGTCCGGGTCGGCAAGGACGGCTATGCCGACGCCCTCACCCGGCCCGGCGCCCGGCCGATGACCATGGGCGGCAGGACCATGTCGGGCTTCGTGGAGGTCACCGGCGACGTGCTGGGGGATGACGAGGTGCTGCTCGACTGGATCGAACTGGCCCGCCGCTTCGTCGGCACCCTCCCGGCAAAATAGCGGTCAGGCTGGCGCCTTGCCGAATACCAGCGCAGCGTTGACGCCGCCGAAGCCGAACGAGTTCGACAGGGCGTAGTCGATGGCTTTGGGTTTGGCGACATTGGGCACGAGGTCGAAAATGTCGGCTTCCTCCACCGGATCGTCGAGATTGATGGTGGGCGGCAGCAGGCCTTCGCGCAGTGCCTTGACTGAAATGATGGCTTCGAGCGCCCCGGCGGCCCCGAGCAGATGGCCGGTGGCCGACTTGGTGGACGACACCGCCAGATCCTTGCCACGGCCGGGGAATACCGCGGCGATGCCGGCGATTTCGGCGGTGTCGCCGACCGCGGTGGAGGTGGCGTGAGCGTTGACGTAGCCGACCTGGTGCTGATCGATGCCGGCCATGGCCAGCGCATTGCGCATGGCGACCTGCGCCCCGGCGCCATCGGGCGAACCGGCCGTCAGGTGATAGGCGTCTGCCGAGGTGCCGTAGCCGGCCACGACGGCCAGCGGCTTCGCGCCGCGCGCCAGGGCATGGCTGAGCTTTTCGATGACCAGCACGGCAGCGCCTTCGGCCAGCACGAAGCCGTCATGGCCCTTGTCGAATGGCCGCGACGCCTTTTGCGGTTCGTCGGCATGGCTGGGGCTCAGCGCGCGCGAGGCGCCGAAGCCGCCGATGGAAATGGGATCGACCGACCCTTCCGCCCCGCCGACCACTGCAACCGCGGCCTCGCCGGTCATGATCAGCCGCATGCCGTCGCCGATGGCCTGGGCCGAGGCGGCGCAGGCAGTGACCGGCGTGCCGATGGGACCGCGGAAGCTGTGGAGGATGGAGAGCCAGCCGGCCGCCAGATTGGCGAGGAAGGACGGCACGGTGAAGGGCGACAGCCGCCGCGGCCCCTTGGTCTGGATGATTTCCACGGCGCGCGCCATGACCGGCGAGCCACCCACGCCCGAGCCGATGATGGTGGCGGTGGCCAACTGGTCTTCGAGCGCGGTCGGATGCCAGCCGGCCTGGTCCAGCGCCTCGCTGGCGGCGCCGATGGCGTACTGGATGAACAGGTCCATCTTCTTGATCTCCTTGCCGTCGATGAAGTCGGCAGGATCGAAGCCATTGGGGTCGGCCGGCTTTGCGGGCACAAGGCCAGCAATGTGGGCAACAAATTCGCCGGTATCGAAGCGATCATTGTGTACAATGCCGCTGCGTCCGCTGGTGAGGCCCTGCCACAGCGCATCGACGCCGACGCCCAGCGGGCTGATGGCACCCATGCCGGTGACAACAATGGGATCGGCAGGATCGGGCTTCAGCATAAATTTCTCCTGTAGTGCAGATCAGTTGCGTCGAGAACGGCGCTAGACGCGGGACAGTTGCCGGAGGCCGGCGATCATGGTGTCGAAATCGGGATCGGACAGCAGGCCGCGTAATTCGGCCTGCGCCTTGCGCCATTCGGGCAGCAGGTCATCGATAACCGTGCGGCCCGCCTCGGTGACGGCGCCGATGCGGCCATTGCCATGGGCGGCGGACGTGGCGGAAACGAGGCCCTTGCGTTCGAGCAAAGCGAGATTGCGCGACAGGGTCGTGCGATCCATGGCGATGGCCTCGGCCATCTCCGTTACCGAGCGGCCCGGATGGTTGCGAAGCGACCCCAGGATGGTGAACTGGGCGCCGGTGACGCCATAAGGGCGCAGCTTGCGATCGACCCGCCGCGTGACGGCCCGTGCCGCCATGCGGGTATTCAGCACCATGCAGAGATCGAAGTCGTCCTTCATGCTGCTCAGGTAAGCGTGTATATGCACGATGTCAACGGCATGCCCCCTTGCCCTTTGCCTGCTTTGCGCTGCCGTCCGCCGATGCTATAGGGCTCGCCGAAGGCCAGACGGCCATATGCGGAATTCAGGGAGATGTTTCCGATGAGCAAGATCAAAGTCGCCAATCCGGTCGTCGATCTCGATGGCGACGAGATGACGAGGATCATCTGGCAGGCGATCAAGGACAAGCTCATCCATCCCTATCTCGATCTGCCGATCGAATATTACGACCTGAGCGTGGAAAGCCGCGACGCCACCAACGACCAGATCACCATCGACAGCGCCAACGCCATCAAGAAATACGGCGTCGGCATCAAATGCGCCACCATCACGCCCGATGAGGCGCGCGTCGAGGAATTCGGCCTCAAGAAGATGTGGAAGTCGCCCAATGGCACCATTCGCAACATCCTGGGCGGCGTGATCTTCCGTGAACCCATCATTTGCAAGAACGTGCCGCGCCTGGTGCCCGGCTGGACCCAGCCGATCATCGTCGGCCGCCATGCCTTCGGCGACCAGTACCGCGCCACCGATTTCACCTTCCCCGGCAAGGGCACGCTGACCATCAAGTTCACCGGCGAAGACGGCAAGGTCATCGAGCACGAAGTGTTCCAGGCCCCCGGTGCCGGCGTGGCCATGGCCATGTACAATCTCGACGACTCGATCCGCGACTTCGCCTATTCCAGCTTCAATTACGGCCTCGCCCGCGGCGTGCCGGTCTATCTTTCCACCAAGAACACCATCCTCAAGGCCTATGACGGCCGCTTCAAGGATATCTTCCAGGAAATCTACGAGGCCGAGTTCAAGGAAAAGTTCGAGGCCAAGAAGATCTGGTACGAGCACCGCCTGATCGACGACATGGTCGCCTCGGCCCTCAAGTGGTCCGGCGGCTACGTCTGGGCGTGCAAGAATTATGACGGCGACGTGCAGTCCGACATCGTGGCGCAGGGCTTCGGCTCGCTCGGCCTGATGACCTCGGTCCTGGCCACGCCCGATGGCAAGATCGTGGAAGCCGAAGCCGCCCATGGCACGGTGACCCGTCACTACCGCCAGCACCAGCAGGGCAAGGAAACTTCGACCAACTCAACCGCCTCGATTTTCGCCTGGACCCGTGGCCTGGCCCACCGCGCCAAGCTCGACGACAACGAGGCACTGGCCAAGTTCGCCGCCACGCTGGAGAAAGTCACGGTCGATACGATCGAAGAAGGCAAGATGACCAAGGATCTCAGCCTGCTGGTCGGCCCCGACCAGCCGTGGCTGTCGACACTCGGCTTCCTCGACGCCATCGACCAGAACCTGCAGAAGGCCATGGCGTAACCCATCCGCCACGCATGAATACGAAGGCCGGGTTGCGACCCGGCCTTTTTTTATTTTCCGCGCCGTAGGCACATGAATGTGCCTTGCAACCCCATTCGGACTATATTTTCACGATCCCTTGAGTGCCAGGGGGACGCCCCCAATATCAGAGCCGCACAATGAGGGAGCAACATCATGCGGACTTCCGTCACTCTGGCGCTGGGGACCATCCTGGGACTGTCGCTGGCCGGACCGGCCTGGGCCGAGAGCCGCAGCTTCGAACTCAGCGGCTTCGACAAGGTCGATATAGCCGCCGGCCTCGATGCGGTGATCCATCAGGGCGATTTTGCGGTCACCGCCGCCTCCAACAATCCCGACGCACTCGACAATCTGCAATTGAGCGTCGTCGACGGCGTATTGCGCGCCCGGCTGGATGAGAGCTTTCTCGATTTCATTTTCAGTGGCGGCCTGGTCGGCATGCTGATCAACGACAATGCAGTGACCATCGACATCACCCTGCCCGCGCTGGCCGGGTTGGAGGCCAGCGCCGGCGCCGATATCAAGGCACAGGGCGTCACCAGCGACCAGCTTGATGTCACCGCCTCAAGCGGCGCCAATATCTCACTGCGCGATGCCAGGCTCGGCACCGTTCGCGCCGGGTCCTCCAGCGGTGCCGATCTCACCCTTTCGGGCACGGCCGATTCCATCAGTGCCCAATCCTCCAGCGGCGCCGATCTCGACGCCGGAGACCTGGTCGCAGCCACGGCAAAGGCCGAAGCATCCAGCGGAGCCAATGTCTCGGTCCATGCCACGGCCCGCCTCCAGGCCAATGCATCCAGCGGCGGCGATATCGATGTCTACGGCAATCCGGCGGAGCGGGACGTGGACGCTTCGAGCGGCGGCGACGTGAATTTCGAGGACTGAGCCAAACAAAAAGGGCGCCCATCGGGCGCCCTCCTCATATGCGGGAAGCAGCTACTTGGTCTTGCCGGCGGCGGCCTCGACCGTCAGCTCGAAGCGCTCGCCGCCCTTGATAGTGACCGGCGTCTCGGTGACGGCATCGCCGATCGTCGTGGCGACGACATAGTCGCCGGCCGGCAACGCGGCCTGCACATCCGGCCCATAGCCGTAGTGGAAGGACTTGCGGCTGCCGTCGATGCTCTTGGCCGCGCCGAACACCTCGACATACTTGTCGCCGGGCGTGGTGACCGCGAGAATGCCGGCGTCGAGCACGATGGCCACTTCGGTCAGTTCCTCCGTCTTGACGGAGAAGGGAACCTCGCCCTCGGCGCCGCCGAGGCGGTAGGCGGCTACATAGTCACCCTGCGCCAGCTCGAAGTCGAGATCGCCGCCATACTGATAGGCAACGGACTTGCGGCCGCCATCGATGGCTTTCTGGGCTGCGAAGACCTCGATGAAGATATCGGCTTCGACCGGCATCCCCTCGACATAAAGCGAGGTAACCTTGGCGAGACCAACGCCGACGATGACGTCTTCATCGATGGTCTCGCCCGCTGCCACATCATAGCTGCGGGTGACGGTCGCCGCGCCGATGGACACGTCAACATCCAGAGCACCGGCCGGCACCACCAGATTGGTATCGCCATAGTTGGTGGTGACATATTCACCGGCATGGCGGATTTCGATGGAGGCGTTGTCATCGACTTCGGCGCCTTCGCTGGGCCGCGGGTGCAGCTTGAGAATGACGCCGTTGAGGATGAAATGCGGCTCGGCGACCTTGCCGGCCTCGATGGGCACCGGCTGGGACGAACTGGCATAGCCCATGCTGGCGGTCATGATGTAGTCGCCGGGTTCGAGCGAGCCTTCAAAGTCCGAATTGTAGTCCGTGCCGACATAGTCGCCCTGGCTGCCATCGGCGGCCACCTTGTACCACTCCCAGACCAGGTCGGCATTGTCGCTGGCGAGATCGGGCCCACCCTCCGACAAGGACGCGGTGGGCTTGTAGTTATAGTCGGCGACAGGTTCGGGTTCCGGCTCCGGGGCAGGTTCGGGCTCGGCCTGCGCGATCTGGGCCACGGTGGTCGTCAGCGCCTCGACCAGGGCATCGCCATCATTGGCCGACAGATACTTGCCGCCGGTATTTTCGGCCAGGCACGCCACCTGCTGTCCTTCGTCGTCCGAGAGGCCGAAGCCCAGGACATGGGTGGTGAAGTCGATACCCTGGGCTTCGAGCTCGGACGCCAGGGCACAGGGATCGACCTCGCAGGTTTCGAGACCATCGGTAATGAGGATCACGGTGGCCTTCTGCTCGGTGAATTGCAAATCCTCGGCAGCCAGGCGCACCGCGTCGGAAATCGGCGTCATGCCCTTGGGGTTGATGCCGTCGGCCGCCGCGGCGATGGCAGCACCGGTGCCGGTGGCCGGTTCGACCAGCATTTCAATATCGGCGCAATTGCCCTTCTCGCGATGACCATAGGTCATGAAGCCGAGTTCGAGATCGTCGGGCAGCGTCGATAGCACCTCATGCAATGTCTCGCGCGCAATGGTAATGCGCGCCTTGCCGTCGATCTGCGCCCACATCGAGCCCGATCCATCAAGCACGATGATGGCCCGCTCGGCGGCAACCGCCGGCAGCACCAGACCGAGCGCCGCAACGGCCCCCAGCAAGAAGTTTCGAACGAACCGCATAGAAAGCCCTCCAGCAATGGCGGCCTCGACTATCGGGGACCGCACAACAGCGCGCAATTCAAATCACGCCGCAGATGACGGCGGGATGAATGCTTTATTCAGCCTGAGCAGAACTTTGTATCGGAACTATTCGGCACCTGCCTTGCGCCTGATGTGCACTTCGTACCGTGTTCCCTTTTAATCCCGCCGCCCAAGAGAAGCGGCCGGAACCACCGGCTTCAGTGGTGCGGGATTTGCCCGGCCAAGGCAAGGCGCCCTATTTCGGTGACGGCTCCTTTACCCGGCCGCGCTAGCTTCAGCGCAATCGACAGTGAGGACCATCGTGCGCTCGTGGCTTTGGACGGCAATTGGCTTGTCGGCCGTCGGCTGCCTTTCGGCCCTGGGCGCCCTTGGCGCTTTCAATTCATTCGACCGCATGCTGCAGGACAGCCGCTTTTCGCTGGCAGGCCGCGCCGCGACCGGCAATGTCGTCGTGGTGGCAATGGACAGCCCCAGCATTGCCGAAATCGGCGTGTGGCCATGGCCCCGACGTCTGCATGCCGAAGCGCTTGACGTGCTGCTCGACAAGGGCGCAGCGAATGTGGCCTTCGACATCGATTTCAGCAGCGCAAGCAATCCGGACGACGACCAGATATTCGCCGATGCCCTGGAGCGGGCCGGCGGTTTCGCCTGGCTGGGCGCGTTCGAGCAGCTCGTCGGCGGCGCGAACTATGTCTCCCTGCCGCTGGCCCGGTTTCTCGAACAGGCCGACGCCGCGTCGGTCAATGTAGCGCTCGACGGCGACGGCCTGGCCACGCGCATCGTTCCCACCTTGCCCACGGCAGAGGGGCAGGTGCCCGCGCTGGCCGCCATATTGTCGCGCCGCGCCGACCTCGACGGCGCCGATCCGGGCATCGATTTCGGCATAGATGCCACCGGGATCGACCATATTTCCTTTGCCGAACTGCTGCGCGGCCGCGTGGCGGACGAGCGTATCCGCGACAAGCAGGTCATCATCGGCGCCACGGCTGTGGAGCTGCGCGACATTTTCGCGGTTCCCCATTATGGCGTCATGGCAGGGCCCGTACTGCAGGCGCTGGCCACCGAAACCCTGCTTCAACACCGCGAATTGCAGATGACCGGTTGGGCGCCCGCTGCCGGGATTGCCGCAGCATTCGCCCTTGTCCTGGGGCTGCTGCGCCGCCGCGGGCCCCTTGGCGCCCTGCTGGTGGTCGGAGCCGTTACGGCCGGCGGAGTGGAAATCGGAGCGCTGGTGGCCTATGCGAGCGCCGGATGGCTGGTCGCCACGGCGACATTCCACATGGCGGTGGTGGCCCTGCTCGGCATTGAGCTGGCCCGGGTGGCGCAGGACGAGGCGCGGCGGCGCGACATCGCCCAACAGCGCCTGGCCTATCTGGCCAGCCATGATCCGGTGACCGGCGCCTTGTCCCGCACGGGCCTCGTCGAGTCCCTGGAACCGAGCAGCAAGGAAGGCACGGTCCTGCTCATCGCCGTGCATCGCCTGGACCAGGTGCGCGCGACGCTGGGTGGCGACGTTGCCGACGCGGCACTGGCGGCCATCGCCGCGCAGCTGGGCCGCATACCTGATGCACAGCTCGCCTATATCGCCGAGGACCTGTTCTGCCTGCATTTCGACCGCCCGTGCGGCGATGGCACGGTCGAGGAACTGTGCAGGGATATCGAGGTGATGGCCGGTGGCATATTGCGGGCGGATGATCGACCCGTACTGGTAGCCCTCGGCTTCGGCTTTGCCCATGGTCGCTTCCGCCGTGGCGCCTTGCTGCGCGAAGCCGAAGCCGCCCTGATGCACGGGCAGCGCAGCGGCCTGAACATTGCCGGCTTTGCCGCCGGACAGGCCGATGCGCTGCAGCGCCGGCGTCATCTGAGCGTGGACTTCCACCAGGCCATCGACCGGGGCGAGTTGCGCCTTGTCTATCAGCCGCAATTCGACCTGCGCGACGGCGGCTTGGTCGGCATCGAAGCGCTGATGCGCTGGCAGCACCCGGAGCTGGGCCCCATCTCGCCGGGCGAGTTCATTCCGCTGGCCGAGGAATCGGGCGACATGATCCGGCTGGGGCGCTGGGCCCTGCTCACCGCTTGCCATGATGCGATGCGCTGGGACTGGACCGGACGGGTTGCGGTCAATGTGTCACCCAGCCAGTTGCAGAATACCGATCTGGTTGACGATATCGAGCATGCCCTGGGCGAATCCGGACTGAATCCGGCTCGGCTCGAAATCGAGCTTACCGAAGGCACCGTGCTGCGGGATATCGAAGCGGCGCAAGCACTGGCCGCAGCCCTGCGTGAACGTGGGATCGGCCTGGCGCTGGACGATTTCGGCACGGGTTACTCGGCGCTCAGCCACCTCAGCACCCTGCCCTTCGACACGATCAAGATCGACCAGAGCTTCGTGCGCCGCATGGATCAGACCGCCACTGACCGCTCGCTGCTCGAATCCATCATTGCCATGGGCAAGGCGCTGGACAAAGCCGTGCTGGCGGAGGGCATCGAGACGGCCGCACAGTTGGACGCTCTAAGGCTGGCGGGATGCGATATCGGGCAGGGATATCATCTCGGCCGGCCCATGGAGACATCGGCCATCGCGGCCCTGCTCAGTGCCGGATCTGCGCGCTCGGCCTAGGGCTTCCCGCCGCCATTTCCCGTGCCCTGGCCGGAACTCCCGCCAGCAGCGCTGGTATCGCCCGAATTGCCAGTTTCGTGGGCATGAGCATTGCCACTAGCGCTGTTGCTGTTGCTGTTGGCGTTACCGCTGCCATTCCCACCGGAATTGCTGCCACCATTAGTCGAATTGGCGTTTTCGAGCCCCGGAGCGCTGCTGTTTGCACCGGCATTGCCGCCATTGTGGCCATTGGCCTGGCCGGCCCCGCCAGCATGACTGCTGCCGTTTGCGGATTTGCCGTTTTCCACCCCATAGGCATTGCCATTGCCGTTACCGCCGGCATTGTTGCCTTCGGGTCCGCGGCCATTGCCGGCTGAGCTGGCACTGTCATTCGCCATCACACTGCCGCGGTCAACGAGTTGGCCATCCAGGGTAACGAGCGGGACATGGGCTCCAATACCGGAGACGTCCAGCACGACATTCGGGCTCACGACCGCGCTCTGACCCGGCGTGATGTCGGTGGCGACGCCGTGCACGTAATCCTGCACCTGCACCAGGCCGCGCTCGACATCGACGCTGGATTGCCCGTCACTGGAATGAACGGTGAAGCGTGTGCCTTTGACAATGGCGGCAAGGTAAGGCGTCTGGATCGAGAAATGCTGCACCTGCAGGCGCTCGGCCTCGACGGTGACGGTGCCATAGGCCTGCATGACCGTGGTCATCCGCTGGCCAGCCTGATCGAAGATGCGGATTTCGGTAGCCCCGCTCAATTCGATCGCCTCGGCGCCGCGGGTAAACACGACGCGGCTGCCATCCAGCGAGCGGATGCGGCTCTCGTCGCTGACGATGTCGCCACGCTGCAGGTCCTGCCATGCGCCGGCGACCTGCACCTGCACTTCGCCGCGCAGGCGGTCCACCATCCAGTCATCGGCCATGACGACGCCACCCAGCCCCGTCCAGGCGATCAGAGCCAGTGGCGCAATACGCAACAATCCATCGTGAGCCATGACGGGCACCTCCAGCACATATGGTAGCCTTGCCGAGGTCGCGGCCCAGTTAATAAGGCGTATCTGCCGAAATGCTTTTGCTCTGGTGCCTAACGATCGACTACCTGGTCGGCGGAATGTTGATGGATTGACCGTCCGGCAGCGTGCGGCGCCTCATGGCCGCGCGATAGCGCCGCAGCCGCGCCGAATCCCATCGACGGAACGGGCCCCGCGCTCTAGGGTCGCCCCATTGCTCCAAGCCCTCGTTTTCCTGGAAAAATACCATGCCGGTCGGCGTGCTTTACGCGGTGGTCGCCTACTCGGTCTATTCCTGCGGCGACGCCATCATCAAGGGCTTCGGCCAGAGCCTCTCGGTGTTCGAGATCGGCTTTTTCATCGCCATCTTCGGGCTGATCCCCGCCGCCTTCGCCAAGCCGAAGGGCGAGCGCTGGCGCGACAGCTTCCGGCTCCGCCATTCCGCCCTGGTACATCTGCGCTCGTTCACGGGTGTCGCCTCTTCGATCCTGGTGACGGTGTCCTTCACCACCATTCCCTTCGCCGAGACCTATTCGCTGGTTTTCATGATGCCGCTGTTCATCACCGTGATGTCGGTCTTCATCCTCAGGGAGCGCGTCGATATCGTGCGCTGGTCCATGCTGGCTTTGGGCTTTGTCGGCGTGATGCTGGTGGTGCGACCGGGCTTCCGCGAGTTGGAATTCGGGCACCTGACCGCCCTGCTCTGCGCCGTCTTCGGCGCGTCGACGACCACCATATTGCGTATCATCGCCCCGACCGAAAAACGGGTCAGCCTCATCGCGCTGCCCGCGCTCTATGTCATCGTGGTCAATGCCATCCTGATGGTGCCCGGCTTCGTCATGCCCACGCCGCAGCAATTCGGCCTGCTGGCCGCGTCGGGCAGCCTCGTCGGCATGGGCCACATCCTGCTTATATCGGCCACGCGCAACGCGCCGGCCAGCCAGGTCGCGCCGATCCAGTATGTACAGATTGTCTGGGCCATCGGGCTGGGGGCATTCTTCTATTTCGAATATCCCGACCTGCTGGCCTATATCGGGCTGGCGGTCGTCGTGCTGTCCGGGCTGGTCAACGTGTTCGTAGACGGCACCAGGGCGCGGGTGGCCGGCCGCTTCGCCGAATATCGCGGGCGCCCGGACAATCCGGCGGGCAATATCACCGAGCTGCGCGGCCCCGAAATATAGTTGCATCGCGCCGGCTGGTTCCGTCGACGGCAGGCTCTGCCGTTTGTATGGTAGAACCTGCCTTTTTCGAGTCTTCCCTGTTTTTCGGATATTTCGATGCCGGTCGGCGTCCTTTTTGCATTTCTGGCCTATGCCAGCTTTTCGGTCGCCGACGCCCTCATCAAGGCCACCGGCCCCGCCATGTCGGTATTCGAGATCGCCTTTTTCACCACGACGCTGTCGATCATTCCGGCGATGCTGACCAAGCGCGGCGAGCGCTGGCGCGATCTCTACAAGTTGCAGCACCCGCGACTGGTGCACCTGCGCTGCGCGACCGCGATCTCGGGCACGGCCTGCGTCATGTTCGCCTTCACCCACATTCCCTTTGCCGACGTCTATGCCATCGGCTTCCTAACACCGATCGTCGTCACCCTACTGGGCGTGCTGGTGCTCAAGGAGCATGTGGCGCTGCATCGCTGGCTGCTGCTGATCATCAGCTTCCTCGGCGTTGTGCTGGTGATCCGCCCCGGCGTGCGCGACCTGCAACTGGGCCATCTTGCGATTTTCTGCAGCGTGTTTTTTGGCGGCATCACCACCATCATCCTGCGCCATGTGGCGCCTAGGGAGCGGCGCGTCAGCCTGGTGGGGTTGCAGGTGCTTTATTCGGGCATCGTCAACGGCGTGCTGATGATTCCATTCTTCGTGCTGCCTTCGCCGGAACAGCTTGCGGTATTCCTTGGCATCGGCCTGATCGGCGGTACGGGGGGCCTGCTGCTGATCGCGGCGGCCAGGCGTTCGCCCGCCAATCTGGTGGCGCCGGTGCAATACAGCCAGCTGATCTGGGCCATCGTCTTCGGCGCGCTGTTTTTCGGAGAATACCCGGACTACGTCGCCATTATCGGACTTGTCATCGTGCTGGCGGCCGGCCTTGCCAACGTATTGACCGAGAAGATGAAAATCGTCTGGAAACCGCGGCTGTTCTTCTTCCGAACGGGGCTTTAGCGGCAGTTGCGCCCACCACGTCTTTCCCGCGAAAACGGGAATCTCCCTGCAAGACAAGAGAGATCCCCGCTTTCGCGGGGATGACGTCGATGAGCAGATGCAACGGCGTCAGAGCGCCGCGCGCACGGCCGCGATGGCTTCGGCGGCTTTGCCGCCATCCGGTCCGCCGCCCTGCGCCATGTCGGGGCGGCCGCCGCCACCCTGCCCGCCAAGCGCGGCGGTGGCCAGCTTGATGAGGTTGCCGGCGGCATAGCGCGAGGTCAGGTCGTCGGTGACACCGATAGCCACCGTGCCCTTGCCGTCGTCGCCCTTGAGGACGACTGTGACCACGCCCGAGCCGACGCGCTTCTTTTCGGCATCGACCAGGCCCTTCACGTCCCGCGCGGGAATGCCTTCCACGGTGCGGCCGACATAGGTGACCCCATTGACGCTTTCGTCGGCCGATGCGGACGCGCCCGAGCCGGCGCCCCCGCCCAGAGCCAGCTTCTTGCGGGCATCGGTCAGTTCGCGCTCGATCTTTTTAACGTTGTCCTGCAGGGCGGCAATCCGGTCCAGCACTTCGTGGCTGCCCGAGCGCAGCAGGCCCGCGGCGGCATCGACGATAGCCACATTGGTATTGCCGCGATGGCGGGCCGCCTTGCCGGTCAGCGCCTCGATGCGCCGCACGCCGGCACCGACGGCGCTTTCGGCAACGATGGAGACGAGCCCGATATCGCCGGTGCGGCGCACATGGGTACCGCCGCAGAGCTCTACGGACCAGCCCAGGCCATTGCCGGTGGGCTCGCCCATGGCTACGACGCGCACTTCATCGCCGTATTTTTCGCCGAACAGGGCGCGGGCCCCCGATTCCTTGGCTTCCTCGACGCCCATCAGGCGCGTTTCGACCGGGGTGTTCTGCAGCACGATGGCATTGGCGATATCCTCGACCTCGGCCATTTCCTGCTCGGTCACCGGCTTGGTGTGGACGAAATCGAAGCGCAGGCGATCGGCCGAAACCATCGAGCCCTTCTGGGCGACGTGATCGCCGAGCACGAGGCGCAAAGCCTCATGCAGCAGGTGGGTGGCCGAATGGTTGGCGCGGATCGACGAGCGGCGTTCGTGATCGACCACCAGCGTCACCGGCTGGCCGACCTTGAGACCGCCTTCGGTGACGACAACCTTGTGGGCGAACACCCCGTGATGCTTCTGCGTGTCGGTAACCGTGGCAGCCAGGCCTTCACCCTTGAGCAGGCCGATATCGCCGACCTGGCCACCGCTTTCCCCGTAAAACGGCGTCTGGTTGAGGACGACAACGCCCTCTTCACCCGTCGCCAGCGCGGCGACTTCGGCGCCACCCTTGAGCAGGGCCTTGATCTCGCCCTCAGCCGTCTCGGTCTCGTAGCCGAGGAATTCGGTGGGGCCGAGCTTGTCGGCCAGGCCGTACCAGACCGTATCGGTCGCCGCTTCCCCCGAGCCGGACCAGCTCTTGCGCGCCTCGGCCTTCTGGGCGGCCATGGCGGCGTCGAAGCCGGCCTGGTCGACGGTGATGCCGCGCATGCGTAGGGCATCCTCGGTCAGGTCGAGCGGAAAACCATAAGTATCATAGAGCTTGAAGGCGCTGGCACCATTGAGCACCGCGCCTTCGCCCATGTCCTTCGTCTCTTCAGACAGCAGTTGCAACCCGCGCCCGAGCGTCTTGAGGAAACGCCCTTCCTCCAGCAGTACCGTCTCGGAAATCAACGCCTCGCCGCGGCTGAGCTCGGGATAGGCCTGGCCCATCTCGCGCACCAGCGTCGGCACCAGCTTGTGGATCACAGGCTCATTGGCGCCCAGCAGGGTGGCATGACGCATGGCGCGGCGCATGATGCGACGCAGCACATAGCCACGGCCTTCATTGGATGGCAGTACGCCTTCGGCGATGAGGAAACTCATCGAGCGCAGGTGATCGGCAATGACGCGCAGGCTTCGATTGCCCTCGCCATTGATGTCGGCGCCAGTTGCGTTGGCAGCGGCAGCGATCAGCGCCTTGAACAGGTCGATATCGTAATTGTCGTGCACGCCCTGCATGACGGCGGCAATGCGCTCGAGCCCCATGCCGGTATCGATCGAGGGGCGCGGCAGCCCGCTGCGCGAACCGTCGCCATGCTGCTCATATTGCATGAAGACGAGGTTCCAGATCTCGATCCAGCGATCACCGTCTTCCTCGGGCGAGCCCGGCGGGCCGCCCCAGATATGCTCGCCATGATCGTAGAAGATTTCTGAGCATGGGCCGCAGGGGCCGGTATCGCCCATCTGCCAGAAGTTCGACTTGGCGCCGAGCCGCACGATGCGGTCCTCGCCCAGGCCGGCAATCTTCTTCCACAGGTCCATCGCCTGGTCGTCGTCCTGATAGACGGTGACCATGAGCTTGTCCTTGGGCAGGCCCCAGTCCTTGGTCAGAAGGTTCCAGGCCAGCTCTATGGCGTGGTCCTTGAAATAGTCGCCGAACGAAAAATTGCCCAGCATCTCGAAAAAGGTGTGGTGGCGCGCGGTGAAGCCGACATTGTCGAGATCGTTGTGCTTGCCCCCGGCGCGCACGCATTTCTGCGCCGTGGTGGCGCGCGAATAGGGGCGCTTCTCGACACCGGTAAAGGTGTTCTTGAACTGCACCATGCCCGAATTGGTGAACATCAGCGTCGGGTCGTTCCGCGGCACCAGCGGGCTCGACGCCACAGCGTGGTGACCATTGCGGGCAAAGTAATCGACAAAGCTCGAACGGAGATCGTTTACGCTGGTCATCTAGAGGCTTTCATTGCGGAAATTGGCGCAGGGGCGCCGCAGACGAGTTCGGCTGGCTTTCTATCGTGCAGCTTGCCGCCCTGTCCAGCATTGCGGCTGCCTTGCGGCAGATCGACAAAGAAAAGAGGCACCGCTTGCGCGATGCCTCGAATATCCCTGCATGGGAAGGAGCTCAGTCGTCGTCGCCGGAACTGTCGTCGTCACCACCGGCCACCAGCAGCACTTCGCCGAGCAACCCCGAGCTTTCGCGCACGCCCTGCTCGATCGTGGCGGCAATCGCCGGATTGTCCTTAAGGAACTGGCGGGCATTTTCACGGCCCTGCCCCAGCCGCTGGCTGTCCCAGGAAAACCAGGCGCCGGACTTTTCCACGATGCCGGACTTGACGCCCAGGTCGAGCAATTCACCCGTCTTGGAAATGCCCTCACCATACATGATATCGAACTCGACCTGGCGGAATGGCGGGGCCAGCTTGTTCTTGACCACCTTCACGCGGGTCTGGTTGCCCACGATCTCCTCGCGGTCCTTGAGGGCGCCGATGCGGCGGATATCGAGGCGTACCGAGGCGTAGAACTTGAGCGCATTGCCGCCCGTGGTGGTTTCGGGCGAGCCATACATCACGCCGATCTTCATGCGGATCTGGTTGATGAAGATAACGAGGCACTTGGACTTGGAAATGGACGAGGTCAGCTTGCGCATGGCCTGGCTCATCAGCCGGGCCTGAAGCCCCGGCAGCGAGTCGCCCATTTCGCCTTCCAGTTCGGCGCGCGGCGTGAGCGCGGCCACCGAATCAACCACCAGAACGTCGATGGCGCCGGAACGCACCAGCGTATCGGTGATTTCGAGCGCCTGCTCGCCGGCATCGGGCTGCGAGATCAGCAGATCATCGACGCTGACGCCCAGCTTGCGGGCATAGATCGGATCGAGCGCATGCTCGGCATCGACGAAGGCACAGATGCCGCCGGCTTTCTGCGCTTCGGCGATGACATGCAAGGCCAGCGTGGTCTTGCCCGAGCTTTCAGGCCCGAAAATCTCGACGATACGGCCCTTTGGCAGGCCGCCAATGCCCAGCGCGATATCCAGGCCAAGCGAGCCGGTGGAGATCGATTCGACCTCGATGGAGGACGCTTCGCCCAGGCGCATGATCGAGCCCTTGCCGAAATTGCGCTCGATCTGGCTGAGCGCCGCGGCAAGTGCCTTGTCCTTATCCATCGATCCACCTTCAACAATACGAAGCGGCGCACTAGCCATCTGGTCTCTCCTTATTCCACGCCCTTGGAGGCTGCGCAACGCGCTGGTACCGCCGGTGGTCTGCCCTGAATGTCCGCTATTTGTTCTCATATTGTTCCGGCGCCGTCAAGGGACAAAATGAGAACATCCGCATTCACGCGGGCAGCTAGGGCGGCGAAAGCTATTTGGGATTGGTGTCGGTCGATATTTCGGACCAAAAACTACCCAAGCCATTGATCTGCATGGGAACTATGGTCAACCACTCTGGAACCCAATTGGTAAATTGGCCACAGAGTCCGTCGTACATATCAAGTGGTTGATCGCGTTAGGATTATTGGGAAACCTTGATACCCTACCGTCACGACTGATCCGCAAATTGGTAAACCTAGTCGTCAACCTCTACGTCGCGTATCCAAATATCAATTGAACGTTGGACATCGGGAAGTTTGCCCGCACGCAGCAGGCCCTTCACGAGTTCGGCAGCCGCAAACGGATCACCGTCCAAAGAAGCCTCGCGCACCTTTCTAGCTGCCTTCATCAACTCAAGTTCAACGTGTTCAAAAAGTCGCCCCCAAGAGACGTAACGAGAGGGGTCGTCTTTGGGCTCTAACTCCGCCCTTTGTTCATCAAACAGACTGAGGAAAACCGTTGTCGCAATGAGGCGCTCCCGCATCTGAACGGCATATTTTATCTCAGGGAACGGCGTCGCTTCAGGCCCGTACTGCTCTGCCAACTCATACTGCACCTCTAGCGGAATGCTGCCTCGCCTACGCCAAGACGAGACGGTTTGCTTGGCTTTACCGAGCTTCGTGGCTAGGTCCGTATCGGACGTGGCTCCGGTGAGCTTTTTGAGCAGGCTTAGATATTCTTCGATCTCAGAAGTCATTGTCACCGCTTGACGGTACTCAAAATTGCATACAGTATGCGTGAATGCATACTGTAACCAACTCGATTCACTGTATATCACCAGGCCCAGAGCTGTTAAGCGCCGTTCGAGGTTGTCTCGTCGCTCAGGGCACATCCCTTACCGCTTGGTGTCGAGAAAATGAAGTAGACCGCGTTTGGGCGACCTATGCTCTGCTCGGCAAGCGAAACGGGCCGAAGGCACAAACCCTTCGCATTCGCATCATAGCCGGTGCTGTAAGAAATGCAGCCTGACTATTTGTCTCTCGGCGATTTCGCAAAGCTCGCCGAAATTAGCCGACAAGCAGCGTGGAAAGCTTGTGCGAAGGGTATTTGGCGAGGCGTATCCCTAGTTGTGAAAACCACAGCGGGGAGCCGGGGCGGTCGCAGCGGAACATCTTACTCCGTCAAAGTCAGCTCGCTCCCGCTCGACCTTCAACGGCAATTAAAACCCTCACGAACAGCCCTTCAACCCTCGCTCTCCTTGACCGAAGGCGACGGCAGGGAACTGGCATGGCTGCTGCACTATGTGCAACCGCTTGCGGAGCTAGATTCCGGCCATAAGCGCAAAGCCGCGATCATGGAGTTGCATGGCCGCGAAGTGCATGACTGGCGTGGCAAGTTGGTGCGGCTGAAACGCACAACTCTGTACGGCTACGTTAAGGATTACCTCGAATTCGGTGCGGCAGGTCTGCTGCGCAAGAAGCGCGCAGACACGGGAAAAAAGAAGGTCCACGTCAGCCGCAAATGGGACAATGCGGTTCCCTTCGACGATGCTACGAAAATAGCCATGTCCAAGGCGTTGCAGTTGCGTATTCGCGGCCTCTGGATGGACAACCAGGAACGCAGCAAAGTCAGGTCCCTAGCCGAGAGCTACCTGCAAGAGCAGACCGCAAAGCTCGGCTACGTCCCCATCGGCGAAGCCATCTTCGCCTTGTCGATCGACCGCATCGATCAGGAGCGAGTATTTCTGAAAGCTGGCCGACACCGGCTCGACCGGAAAGCCTCGGAGGACTCGCGCTGGCGCCAGCCACGCACTACCGAAAACCTTGTGCCGATGGAAGTCGTCGTGGGCGACGTTCACTACATGAACGACCCAATCACCATGCCGACCGGCAGGGTCGTCTGGCCGCGCATGATCAGCTTCGTGGATGTCGCCACCCAGCGCATTTTCAGCGTTGTGGTGATCTCCGAAATGGGCGGCTCGGTTCGCGTCATCGATATGATTCAAGCCTACAAGGCCATGGTCACGGACCCAAGCTGGGGCATCCCGCGCACCCTCTATCTCGACAACGGCAAGGAGAACGGCTTCGCGCCCTTCATGCAGGATGCCGCGCGCCTGGCGTGGGAAGAGCCAGACGGCAGCAGCATGCGTACCCTCATCTTCGCCCAGGCCTACAACGCCCAGGCCAAGGCGCATGTCGAGGCCCGGTTCGCCTATGTCGAAAATCACTTCTACAAGCACATGGAAGGTTGGGCCGGCGATAATCGGCACGATCCCAAGGTTCCTGCGCTTGGCAAGCGGCACGAGCCTTGGAGCAAGGGCGTCGAAGCGTTCTTCGAGGACTTCTATGGATACGAGCGTGTCGACAACACCTTCAAACGCGATTCAGGCGGCATAGCTGGCCGGTCACCAGAGCAACGGTTCCAAGAGTTTGTAGACGCCGGCTGGGCCGCCGTCGTTGCTGGCGAACAGGGCTTCAACATGGCGTTCAGCGAGCGCAAGCAAGTAAAGCTGACCCGGCAGCAATTCCGCCTGGAAAACCGCTTCTGGTCCTGCGACGCCCTCAAGAAATACCATGGCGACTACGCCATGATTTACCGGCCAAAGTACCACAAGTTCAACGCCCTGGTCGTGGAAGACACAGCGGGCAACTTTCTCGGTATCGCGGAGCCCAATGAAATTGTCGATTACCTCGACCCCAAGGGCATCATCAATTCGCTGGCGGCGCGGAAGCTATATTACGAGGGCCTTAGGGAGCTGGAACGGCAAGCCCCAATTGTCGACGGTGGGAAGCTGCTGATCGAGCGCGCCCGCAAGCAACCCCTCGCCCGACCCAACCCGCCCCGCGGGACGGTCAATGTCAGCCTCTACGCAGAGCCATTGCTCGCCATCACGCCGCGAAAGGCGACCTTGGCCGACCAGGTTGATCAGCAGGAAATCGCCCGCCGCGCCAAGGAAGCCGAGTTCGAGGCGAGCCTCGCGCGTCAAACTGAAACTCTCCGCCGTCTGAGGTCAAGCTGATGGACCATTTCAGCAACGATGACAGTTACAATCTGGTCTTGCCGAGACGCGCGACGCGCTATGTCGAGATCTCGACGGGCACGATTATTCGAAACGCTTTAGACCAGGCCATAAGCTCTGGTCATCCTGCCCGCATCGTAGGGCCATCAGGCATCGGAAAATCCGGCGTCATCGCCGAAATTCTGGACGAAGGCCTCGCGCTGGGCTGCGAAGTTCGCCTGCCTGACAGCAGCCCTCGCGGGGTCTATCGCATGTTGCTGCGACTTTACGAAATCAAGGTCACCAACACCACGCTCAATGAACTGGCCGACCGGGTCTATCGGGAAATCCCTGAGCGGAACCACGGTGAGTGGATCGAACCGATTATCCTGGACGAATTCCAGAGCATCGAGCCGCTGGCGCTTCGCGAGCTGCTTCGCGTTCAAAGCAAAATTGGCTTTGGCCTGCTGCTCGTTGGCAATGGCGAAACGGTCGTCAAGCGCGCGAATGCCGACCAGGTGCGGGCGATGGAGCAGATCAACAATCGCTTTGGTATGGACATCAAGATTGATGGCCTGCTGGACAGCGACTTCGACAGGGTTGCCGACGAATGGGCCGTCGAGAATGAGGCGTCCACCAGAGACGCGCTTGCGCGTTATGGGCGGCAGTTCAGCCTGCATCAACTGGTCATGCTGCTAACCAGCGCTCGCAAGCTTTCGGGCATCGGGACGGTGCGTATGGAACACCTGCGCGCCATGGTTGAGCTGACTAACCGCTCACGCCTTCCCGTCCTCGATGACCACGCAAAACCAGCAGAGCACCGGAGGAAAATAGCATGAGCACATCATGGGCTGCCTTCCAGCGTGACAGCGACTTCGTAAATTGGCTCGTCAGGCGCTACCTCATTGATGAAGGCAGCGCAGAGCGCCTTCGCAGCATGTTGCGGCGAGCCGTGAGCAACGGCCTCACGATCGAAATGGCGCCGGAATACGTCTTGAAAGACCCGGCGACGCCTCGCGCAATCGCAGCTCGGTTGCGCCAAATGGCCAAGGAAGCCGCACAGGTTGCCGATAGCAGTGACCCGGAAAAATGGTACCCGCCTAATGGCGCGCCCTTCTGGGTTTGGTCGGTCGCCAACGACGAAGACAGCAATCCCTTCGTCAGGGCTCGGCAGGACCGCGACTAGTTACCCGCTGCCGGGGGAGACGCCGGCAGACCAATCGGACCGAAGGTGTTTGCACCACCTTCGGTCCTATCCACCCCCGATGCCACTCTAAGGAACCGAAAATGGACGCTTGCCACTCTACGTCTACCGACAACCAGCAGCAACCGGCCGTCGCGGCCCAGGTCGAATCCCTGCCCAACAGACTGGGTCACAATGGCCCATATTTCGGCGTTGACAGTCCGATCGCACAGGATTGCGATAAGCTAGCCGGCCATGGCGATCTCTTCCGCGACCTGGATGCCTTCGAGGCTGACCTTCGCGCCGCCGCTGACCGCACCCGCGCCGCAGCCGACGAAAGCCAGCGGGCGGCGATCGTGCTGGCCGAAACCGGCGCCGACCATGCCGGCGTGGTCGCCCAGGCCGCCGCATCCCTGCGCCAGGCGGCCCAGCTCATGGCCGATGCCCAGCTCATGGCCGAAGTGCTCGATGAGCGCGAGGGGCAACGCCTGCGCGACCGTGAAGCCCGCACCTTCCTCGAAATGGTCAAGGGCAAGCCCCGCGCCGAACTGTCCTGGTACGAACGCCTGAAGGCCGAGGCCGTCATCAACTGGCGCATCGCCAAGCTCCTGGAGCGGCTGGGCGAAGTCTGTGGCGTTGACCGTTCCAAAGCCTGGCCGTTCATCGATACGGCCCGCATGGAAGACATCGCCGTGCTGGTGGAAGGGCCATCGGCAGACCAGCTCAAAGCCATGAGTAGCGAAGCCCTGCTTGATGCCCTCCATCGGCTCGAAAGCCAGCAGGCCGACATTCGCAAGCGGATCACGCTCACCTTGGCGCTGCGCAATGTCCAGGGCGCCTAAGTCCACCTCCGGCTTGCCGGGCAAGAAGATCGCGCTGTTGCACGTGGCGAAGCGCGATCTCCACCTGTCCGATGACGACTATCGGGCCATGCTGGTGCAGGTGGCCGGCGTCGCAAGCGCCACCGAACTTGACCTGCTCGGCTTCGAGCGGGTCATCGCACACCTGACCAGGCTGGGCTTCAAGTCCACCTGGTCGAAGCGCACGTTCGGCAATCGCGCCGGCATGGCCAGCCCCAGCCAGGTGGACCTGATCCGGAAGCTCTGGGGCGAGTACCACCACCAGGGCAACGACGAAACCGCCGAAGCCGCGCTGAACACCTGGTTGACCAGGTACCATCACGTATCGGCCCTGCGCTTCGTGACGGCCGAGATTGCCGGGCGGATAATTCCCGGCCTCAAGGCCATGGCCGCCCGGAATCAACATGGCCGTTAAACAGGCTTTCAAGGGGGCTGGAAGGGGGTGGCGCTATTGCGCCAATCCGTTGCCCAGCCCCGCCCGCACTTCGCGCCACACCAGATTATTTCGAGGCGCCCGCGAGAATAGTTTCCGGAGTTTCTTCGACGTGCAAAGGGCCCCCATCTTCTCCAGTGTCCCAGCCCGCCATCACGACGAATGTCTCACCCTCGTCTGCGTAGATCAGGTCCACCCTGTCCAGGTTGATGTAAACCGTCCGGCCTTCATGGTCCTTCGACGTGCAGGCAACCCAATTCGCTCTCATGTCCGCTCCAGTGTCCGGTGTGCCGCAAAGTGGTAGCCGATTCCGGGAAGTCGCTCCAACTGGACCTCTTTGGCGCCGCTCCTGCCGAACACCCCAAGCGTCCCCGCAAAGGGGGTGACATCCGTCACGATCCCGTTTTGTTCTTAGGGGTGACAGATGTTAGGGGCACGCTGGCAAATACGCGTCCCTCAAGCCAGCCGAACGCTCCGGGTGGCCACCCCATGTCTTCAGCTGACGAATTCCCAACATCCCTCGCCGAGATTGCCGAGGTCATCGGCACTGAAGCTGCGACCATGCTCGCAAACATTAAGGGCGGCCTGGTCACCTACATTCCCTCCAGGGTCGATGCTGGGCATTGGCTGTCCGAACTGATCGGCTACGACCTGGCGAACAAGCTCTGTGAACACTTCCGCGTTGGCAACGGCAGTGACCGAAAGGTTCAAGGGCAAGGGGTGAGTCTAACGGTACCGATGGCGCGGTATGCCCGGCAGACCGCTGCCTGGGAAGATGTCCTGGCGCTCGGCTTGACGGTCAGCGAAACCGCTGTTCGCATGGGGTGCCATGTTCGCACCGTTTATCGCTATCGGGCCAAGCTAGGTTATTCGGACGGGGCGCCCACCGGGCAATCCTCGCGTTGAGCTTCGCCATGTCCGTGGCGGCTCCTTCTCCGAGCTCCGACCCAATCAATGTGATCATCCAGGTTCTGGGTCGGGAAGCGGGCATGATCGTAGCCCAGCGGCTTGGCGGTCGCGACCTCTGGTTGCCGCTGGAAGTGCCAGCCGAATCCGCGCTTGCCACCATCGTCGGCACGGATGCTGCGCTCCGGGTTGCTGCGGCTCTGGGAAAACCGCAGCGCTCCTCGAATGGGGAAATCGGCGTCAGTGTTCTAATTCCTGGCAACCGCAGGTGCGTTTCCGAGGATCAGGCGAGGGCTGCTCTTGTCACGTCCGATGAGCGTGCTGCCGAAAGGCTCGGCATCAACGAGTCGACCGTCACCCAATGGCGAATGCATTTCACCGGCAAGGTTTGGGACCGCTAGACGCCGCCCGCCCCAACCCCGGCCTCGAACATCGAATTTGAAGCGGTATTGAAACGGCTAGAACGGTCGAAGCCACGCGCCCAGCTACCCAAGCCGCACCGATTGCCTTTCGCCTGCCACAGGGCGATTGTAGCGAAGTGGGCGTGACACCATTCCCGTTCATAAACCTGCTAGCGGTTGTGCCTGAAGGGTCGATCTCGATCGAGTCTGGCGATGCCGTCCTGGACGCGTTCCGCCATGGCTAGGAACATGCGGTCTGCGATGCGGATTTCTTCCTGCAAGTCAGGCGTCAGGTCTCCGTCCTTGTCGAATCCGTTTCGATGAACGCAGTCATGCCGCAGACCGGTGATGATCCCCAACCAGCCACGGTCCTCCTCAGACTTGGGCATGATGCCCGTCCCGATCGCGATGTTGTAGAGGGCATCTGCCTTGGGAAAGTTATGGAATTGCAGGCCACGCAGGTAGCTCGTCACCCGATTGCGGACGATATCGCCGTCCTTAAGGATGTCCTGGAGGCCGACCTTGGCGGTCCGCAGTTCGTCTACTCGCGACACCATGCGGTCCAGGACCTCGCCTTCTCGCTGGCATAGGCCAATCAACGCATCAGCTAGAAACGCCTCGATCAGGGAGAAGTGTTGGACCAGCACCATCTGCTGAAACGTCCGGTGCTTCGCCCAGCCACCGTTTTTCAGTAGCAAGCCTAAGCTCTCGCGACCCCTCCGGAAGACGTCATAGGGGTTGGCTGGTGGGTCGTATTCATCCCAGTCGATATCGTCGCCCAAGTAGGGGCGACATGTTGCGAAAAACGCTGGCGCATCGCTTGGCGTGACCTCTGTGCCGGCGTCGTCGGAATCGAGAGACAGAAAGTATTCCTCCCGGCAGCCATCGCACACCACGTGCACCGGCGTCCGGGCAAACGACCCAGCTGGCCTCTCAGAAAGACGGACGACAACTTCCGTTGTCACCGCACACCATACGTTGGTGCAGATGACCGAAATGGCAGCGGCAATTGTCATCACTGCACCTCAGTTCGAAATAACGAGGCGCGGACCAGGGCGTGAACCAATGTAGACCGTCTGAACATCCTCTGGTCGAAACGCCAGCAACTTGGCCAGCTCGTCAACCGAGTAGCCAAGCGTTTCCAGGTGATGCTGCACGACGCGAGCCAGGCGCCAAGGCTTCTCGACCGGTATCGGCAGCGGTTCTACACCCTTGAACACCTTGCTGTACTGGATGCTCAGAGACTTGTATTGCGAGGGAGTCATGAGAGCCAGATCGAACGCTCGCCGGATCAAAGCTTTTATCGAAACCTTCCAGAAGGACTTCACTCTACCCATGTGGCTGAGCTTGGCGCCGACCAAATACGAGCGGATATCTGCTGCCGGCATCAGAAGTTCTGCGGCAAACCGGTGCGCCTCTTCTTCCATCTTTGCATCGTCGTCAGGATGGTGGTGCATGATCATATGACCCAATTCATGGGCCAACGAAAAGCGGAAGCGATCGCCTGGCATATCCATGTTCATGAAGAACATCGGGGGCAGCCCCTCGGAACGGAAGCTCAGCCCATCCATGAGGTCCGTGCCGAACCGGGCAACGATCACCACCCCGCCCGCCTGCTCTATGAGGTCGACAACGTTGGCCAGAGGCCCACGGGGCACCATCCAATACTCTCTCACCCGCTCCGCAATTTTCTCCGGCGTGAGGCCGTTTTCATCCAGATCGATCTGCGGAATTGGCTTCGCCACTTCCCAGTCGAAAGATGCTAGCAACTTCGCAACGTGAAGCCGGCGTATATTCATCACAGCGTTGATGCGCGCCAACGGTTTGGCAGCGAGCCTCGCCCTTTTCCTATAGTGGAAATGCGGGAAGCCAACGGCCCTCTCCCGCTGGAAAAAGAACTCAACTGGGAACCTGGTCGCCGTCGCGATCCGTTCAATGGCCTCATCACCTGGTTGCGTAATGAGGCCATGCTCGAGCTTCGAAATAAGCGCTTGGGTAACATCGGCGCGCTTTGCCAGATCCGACTGAGTCAGTTCGCGCGCCTCTCGCGCCAACCTCAACATATCGGGATTGAAAGTCCTATCGTCCACTCCGCGCCCTCCGCGCCCGCGCAGCGTTAAAGTCGGAATCGCCCATGCCTGCGAACCGCTGCGGCGTGATATCTACCCAATTTGCCTCATTTTCCAAGAAGATCACCTGCGACGACCAGAACATCCCCTGGCCGACGCGCCGGGATATGATCACGCGGTTCAGACCCACGCCGGCCGGCGCCAGCTCATAGCCAGCAGTCAGTCGGACAGCGGGGTCTGGTAGGTCGGGAATGGGCAACTGATCGTCATAGTCCTGTTGCTGTTTGGTCTGGTAATTTGAACTGCGGCCATTGCCGTCGACCTTCTTGAACCTCAGCAATGCTTGGTCCCGCCAGTTCATGACGCGGAGTCCACGGACATCGAGGATGTGAAGGCCAGCCCTCGAACCTTCGGCGTCCAACATAAGGCGCTCTGCATGTGAATATATGCAGTTTGCAGCAGCTCGGGCCGTGTGCTGCGCGCGGGCGGCGTCGGTGTAATTCTCGCCGAAGTAGAATTCGACCGCCCCGTTGAGGATATCGTTCACGAGGGGCAGGATCGGAGCGATAGCGACCATCGCGGCATTCTGATCGTCTTCACGGGACAACGGCATGCACGAATCTCCAAAGGACAGGGTCTCAAACATGGGCCCGCTGTTCGACATTTTCAATGAAAAATATAACTGAGAAAATAACTCCATGGATCGCCATGCCCGATCAAGACCAGGGCATGGTCAAATCGGCCTCGATAAGGGGGTGACCGCCGGGGGGTACGCCACCCTCCCCGTAACAGAGGCTCCACGAAGGAGGCTCTGAACCGGACCGACGATTTCCCGGTTGTCACGGCGGTCCACTGGACGATAACGAGTTCCTAGGCCCAGCACCAGCTTCCCAAGTCGACCGACACGACGTCCCCCTGACATTCGTCAGGGTCGGAGACACCCACAAGCCCTGATAGCTGTCAGTCACCTGCTCAAAAACCGGCGACCTCCTGAGAGTGACAGCAAGCCAAACGGATATTTCCGACTTACCCGCGTTGTTAGCGGGGCTCGCGCAAATTATCGGGATTGAGGCCGTCCTGACGCTCGCGGCGGCAAGGGGTGGTCAACGCGTCTATATCCCGCCCGCCGCAATGCCAGATCATTGGCTTACTCAGCTTCTTGGTCATGACGCCGCACGGGCGGTGTGTGACCACTTCAAACTGTCGGTTCAAGGGCACCGTGACCACGACGTTGGTTGGATTGGAACGCCCGTGGTGATTCCCAGTGCCATCAGGTTGCGACGGAGACTCCTGCTCGAACAGGCCTGTGTCAAAGGCTTCAGCATTCGAGAGACAGCAATCCAGCTGGGCATCAGCGAACGGATGGTTTCGCACATGCGCGCCGCAAGGAACCGACGGCTGGGCCGTGAACAACAGCACGTCGGTTTCATGGACAAGAAAGGAAACGACCCATGACCTACAAGTATCCCGACGCCGACGCGTTTCAGGAGGCAAGACGACTCGCGGTTCTCGCTAATGAACTGATGGCCTCAAGGGCTAAAGCAGGCATGCCCATTAGCTTGATACAGGCTACGCAGATGGTCGCAGATGGTCGGCGCGCGTCGTCCGAGGGTGCAAGTTTCCTGGCCGCCAGTGACATCGCTGCGCAAGCCAGGCTGCTGATGCACCACCGCGAGGAAATCGGCCTGCCAGTCTCCCTGGAAGAGGCGGTTACGCTCGTCTCGGAGAAACGGGCAATTGACTTTAAAAGTGTTGACGCAAGCTCGGTCGTTGCAAGTGCGGTATCCGAGCACACGGCAACACCAGACCTGGACAGACTGGCAGAAGAGGCTATCGCTGCAGGAGTAATTCTTGAAGACAACCGCGATTGGGCCATCTCATTTTCCCGCCAAAATCCCGGCCGGTTCATTGAGTTCTGCGCAAGCGTCGAAGACACTAACAAGAAGGTTCGCGACCTTCTAGGGCCTGACGCCGCCCCATCCCACTACACACCGGAAAACTATGCTGCGGAAATTGCGGCAGCGGCCAGAGACTACATCGACCTTGAAGCAAAGGCGGGCCGACACGTTACGCTCATCCAGGCCGTTGAGGCGGTCTCAAAAGCAAGGGCAAAACGCTAACTCAAGTTTCCGACCAACCCCCTTGTCCAGGTTGGGTCGGGACGAGGCGGTGGCCAGCTTTGCGGAGGCCGGCCACCGCCCAACCATCTTCGGCAGCGGGCCCACGAGGTGGGGGACACCGTTAGCCTCCCTCCCAGGCACCCGCCCCACATCAAGGAAAGGTCACATCCCGTGGCAAAATTCGTCTTAAAACCCAATTATGAGTATTGGTGGCCTGTGAGGGTCAAGTCGCCCAACACAGACCCCAAGCGCGGCGGCGCAACCGTTGAACAGACGTTCAACGCGCAGTTCCGCTCGGTTTCCACGACCGAAACCAGGGAAATCATGGATCGTGCCGGCGAGAACGGAACAATTGAATTCATCCAGGCTATAGTCCTCGACTGGGACGAAAGTGTAGTGGATGACGATGGGCAGCCGGTGGCCTTCTCGGATGCTGCGCTAGCCGACATGCTCGCCAATGTCTGGGTACTGAAGGCTTTCTGGACCGCCTGGTCAGAGTCTACCAGCGGACAGGCAGCCGGCACCAAGAAGTGACCCGGCCCTTCGTCATTTCGATGAAGCTCATGGCCGACAACAGCAACGCTGTTGCCGGCCTAAAGGAGACACGCCGCGAGATCGAGATGCTGGCCACCAGCTCCATCAGCGCGGCAAGCGGGAAAGGTCTAAGCGCCGACCTTGACCGGATGTTCGGCATTAGCGGCAACAATGCCTTCAAAACCACCCGCGACGATATTGCAGCGATGGGGCAGCAGCTCGACACGCTGCGGGCCCAATACAACCCCGTCTTTGCTGCCGAACAGGCGCACGAAACCAACCTTGCGGGTATTCAGCGGGCCTACCGCCTGGGCGCGATATCCGCCGATGAAATGTCCCTGGCCATCGACCGCGAGAAGATGGCGCACACCAGCGCCATTGCGGCCCTGGACGGCCATACCGGCGCGATGATGCGGAACAACCGCGCCGCTGCCCAGCGAACGAACCTGCTTTTTCAGCTTCAAGATATTGGCGTTTCGCTTGCATCGGGCATGAACCCGCTGATGGTCGCCGCCCAGCAAGGTTCCCAGATTTCCATGATCTACGGCCCGGAAGAAGGCGGGCTGGGCAAGGCTCTGTCGGAAACCGGCAAGATGGCTGGCGGCCTTGTGTCGAAGCTGGGGCCGCTCGCCCTGGTCATAGGTGGTGGTGCCCTGTCTATCGCCGGCATACGCCATGAAATTGAGGAAACCAGCGGTGTCGCCGTTGGCTTCGGCGATGTGCTGGCAGCTGTGTTTCAGGTGCCTGCAGCGGCCATTTATGAACAGTTTAAACCGGCACTCGACGCCGTGGCCTCCTGGTGGTCGGACGAATGGGACCTATTCGTTCAGCAGACCAAGGAGGGCGGTAACTTCATCGTTCGCGAGACGATCGGCATGGTCGATATCGTCGGCACTATCGTCATGTCCATTCCCGACGCCTTCACCGCAGCGGGTGAGGCCGCCGCCGAGGGTTTTGCCAACGCGATCATCTTCGGCTTCCGAGAGGTGCAGGTCGCCTACAACAGCCTCATAACCGACATCAACGGCCTCGCCTCCCAAGCTGGTATGGGTCAGGACCTTTTCCCCACGATGAACCTGATGGAGTACGTGGACGTGGACTTCGGCGGCGATGCAGCCGTTGCCCGCTTGACCGAAGGTTGGGGAGCCTTGAATACCCGCCTCCAGGAGGTGGCCGAGACCGACTATATGGGCCAATTCTTCGGCGCCGTGCAGACGCAAGCGATCGCGAACTACAATGCCGGGCTTGAGGAAACTGGTGACGCTGCCGGTGCAGCGGCCCAGGGCGTAAAGATCGCCAAGGATGCCATGGCCGACTTCAACCGCGAGATGGACTTCTACAAGTCCACCTTCAGCGGATTTGTCACCGACATTTTCAAGGGCCTGCGAGAGGGCGGCAACGCCTGGGAAGTCTTCGGCAATGCCGCAGTGTCGGCCCTGGACAAGATAGCCGACCGTGCGGTCGCTGCGTCCCCGGATGGAGAGTGGGACACCCTCAACACACTGGCCGGAGACCAAAGACCATGACGGCCATCAACGTCATTCGGCGGGACGATCGTATCTGGTTCATGACCGATGCAGCGGTCTACTCCCAGACCGGCGTTATCGAGGCAATTGAGGACAAGGTCATTCTGCTGCCCGCCATCGGAGCGGCGATAGCCACCCGTGGCCCGTACGAGAATTTCCGCGTTCTTCAGTACATGCTCAACGCTTCCGGCGACCGGCTGAAATCGTTTGACGATCTGGTGGAACAGCTGCCCGCGATAATCCGGGGCGCGACTGCCCGCTTCCACCGGGACCGTTTCGAGCTGACGATCGGCGGGTACTCCGGGGCGCGGGAGGGGATGGAAACATACCTATGCTTCAGCCGCAGTGCGCAGGGGCGAATGCGCGACGGAATGGGCACCATCCCCGAGGCCGTCCCCGTCCGAGTTCCCGACCTTGTCGGTTCACCTATACCGGCGCCGCATCAGTTGGCGGCGGTCGGGATTTTCGGCCCGATCTCACCCGAAGAGTTCGATCCCCGCACCGATGGCATGCGCCTGATGGAAGGCCAGCGGCTCTATCGGCACAGCACCGGTGGGTATCACATGGTCGGTGGGTACGCCCAGCTAACGACCATCACCAGAGAAGGTTTGACCAGCGAGGTTCTACGCAGCTGGCCGGACCGGATCGGGCACAAGATTGACCTATCAAGGGATGCCGAAGGCTTTGTTGGCGAAGTGCGTGCCCAGGCCACCGTCAACGCCTTGAACAGGCAGCAGCGTCGAGCCCTCAAGGCGGCCCGGCGCCCGCAGAGGTAAGGAGCCCGATATGGCGATGCTGAAACCCTGTGCCGATTGCCGGCAGCTGGTCTACGCCGAGGCGATGGTGACGATCACCGCAGTTGAATACCGCGACCTTCTCAGCCGGCCTGCCCGAGAAGGCGGGTATCTGGGCAAGCCATCCCGTTCGAAACTCGACAATGACACGGAGCTGGCCGCCCACCTGGTCGAACTGGCGGCAGCGGGCAAAATGTTGCTCACCGATATGCGGAACGCCTGCATCGAACGCTTCGGCGCCGAGCGCGTACCCTCCCGCTCGGCGATCCACCGATATCTTCAGATGGCGGCCCATAGGGAGCGGATGGCCAGGTTGCGGAGCGACCCGCGATGACCGTGCCCGAAAAGTGCCAGCAGTGTGGGCGGCTTGCCTTTCCAGGGGAGGCGGTGACCATCTCCAGCGACGAGTATCAGGAGCTCCTGGCGTTCCGGAAGGACCGCGAAGCCGCGTACACCCACCACGTGTCCAAGGTCCGGTTGGCCTCTCGCTCCCGCATCGCCAGAGACCCCGAGCTTGCCCAGTTCATCCTTCAGGCCGCCGAGACGATGCTGATCAAGGAGATCGTTGCGGCATGCGAAGAACGATTCGGGGTGGAGCGGGCACCGTCGCGGTCATCGATCCACCGCTTCATCCACCAAGCGTAAGTTCGCGCCCCTTTTTCCCCTGTCCAATACTGGCATGTGTTGGGCATCACTGGGCATCCCCGGTGAATCCCGGATATCGCCCTACAGTCCGGAATATCTATCTACAGGTTACAGCGAGTTGGTTAGCACACTGTTAACATCGACGCGCCGAACAGGTGGAAATCGGTTCGACCTGATAAGTATGATTTTTGACTTGCCACCGCATGCCCGGTTGCGCTTTATGCCAACAGCCCGCGCCAAGCAGCTGAGGAGCCGTGCCATGAATTTGATCCAGTTTTTCGATGCCAATGGCGAACGGGCGGTCGGCGCCGTCGAGAGCGGCATGGCCCGCGTCGTCAATGATGCCAGCAGCGTCTACGAACTGGCAATCACCGCCCTGTCGCGCCATGGCGGGCTTGGCGCCCTGATCGCCGAAAAGGGTCTCGGGGCCGAGGTGGATCGCGCCGCCATCCTGGCCGAAGGGCGCATGCTGGCCCCGGTCGATCATCCCGATCCGGCCCATCTCTATGTCACCGGCACCGGCCTCACCCATCTGGGCTCAGCCGCCACGCGCGACGCCATGCACAAAGCCAATGGCGACAAACCGGCAGGCGAGCTGACTGACAGCATGAAGATGTTCCGCATGGGCGTGGAAGGCGGAAAACCGGCCGACGGGCGCAAGGGCGTGCAGCCGGAATGGTTCTACAAGGGCAACGGCTATTCCGTGGTCAATCCGGGCCACCCCATTCCCTCGCCCGGCTTCGCGCTCGATGCGGGCGAGGAACCCGAAATCGCCGGCATTTACGTGATCGACCAGAACGGCCAGCCGCGCCGGCTGGGCTTTGCGCTGGCCAATGAGTTTTCCGACCATGTGACCGAGCGGGTGAACTATCTCTATCTCGCCCATTCCAAGCTTCGCGCCTGTGCCTTCGGGCCGGAACTGCGCGTGGGCGACCTGCCCGCCCATATCGAGGGCAAGTCGAGAATCTGGCGCAATGGCAAGGTGTTGTGGGAAAAGCCGTTTCTTTCAGGTGAGGACAATATGAGCCACACCATCGCCAATCTGGAATATCACCACTTCAAGTATGACCTGTTCCGCAATCCGGGCGACCTGCATGTGCATATGTTCGGCACGGCGACGCTGAGCTTTGCCGACGGCATCCAGACACAGCCGGACGATATTTTCGAGATCGAGGAAGCCCAGTTCGGCATGGCGCTACGCAATCCCGTCCGGGTGGAAACCGAGCACCCAATGATCGTCGGCAACGTCTATTGAGCTTGAAGCCAGCCAACTAACATGTCAGTTATCCCTCCGCTCGGTGGAGGGATGACATGACTGCTCGCAGCTTCGAAAAGCGCCGCATCGGCCGCACCGATCTGGAGGTGACGACGCTGGGGCTCGGCGGCGCTTCGCTGGCCGGTATTTTCTCCGCCGTTCCGGCCGAGCAGGCGCGCGCCACGGTGGGTCATGCGCTCGATGTCGGCATCAACTATGTCGATACGGCCCCCCAATATGGCCTCGGCCGCTCCGAGCATCTGGTGGGCGACGCGCTGCGGGAGCGACGCGACGGCGTGGTGCTGTCGAGCAAGGTGGGCCGGCTGCTGCAGCCGGTCGGCGCCGCCGAGCAGGACAAGGGCAACTGGGTCGATCCCCTGCCCTTCAACCAGCGCTACGATTATTCCTATGACGGGGTGATGCGCTCCTTCGAGGACAGCCAGCAGCGGCTGGGCATCCATCGCATCGACATTCTCTATGTCCACGATATCGGCACGGCGACGCACGGCGTCGAGGGCAACAAGCCACTCTGGGCGCAGCTTGCCAATGGCGGCTACAAGGCTTTGCGCGAATTGCGCGATGCCGGCGTCGTCAAGGCGATCGGGCTGGGCGTCAATGAATGGCAGGTGCTGATGGACGCCTTGGCGCTGGGCGACTGGGACGTCTTCCTGCTGGCCGGACGCTATACGCTGCTGGAACAGACCTCGCTCACCCCGTTCATGACCAGCTGTATCGAACGCGGCGCCTCCGTGGTCATCGGCGGCCCGTTCAATTCGGGGATTCTGGTGGGCGGCGACACATTCAACTATGCCAAGGCGCCCGAGGACATCGTGAGCAAGGTCAGGGCCATCGAGGCAGTGTGCCGGGAGTTCGGCGTGCCGCTGCCCGCCGCGGCCTTGCAATTTCCGCTGACCCACCCGGCCGTGTGCAACGTGCTGCCCGGCCCGCGCTCCCCGGCCGAGCTCGACGGCATTCTCGACTGGTGGGACGTCAAGGTGCCCGAGCAATTGTGGACCACGCTGGCGGCCAAGGACCTGCTGGCGCCGGGCACGCCTATTCCCGGCGGAGAGGCTTGACGGCAGACTGAATGGCGCTCAATATAACTGAACGGTTCTAGAACCTCAGAGTTATTGTCATGCCGACGCCAGCCGCCCTCGATGCCACCTTCCAGGCCCTTGCCGATCCGACGCGACGGGCTATCCTGGCGCGCCTTGCATTGGGAGAGGCCTCGGTGATGGAGCTGGCCGAGCCTTTTGCCATGAGCCAGCCGGCCATTTCCAAGCATCTGAAAGTGCTTGAAAATGCCGGATTGATCTCGCGCGGCCGCGACGCCCAGCGCCGACCCTGCAAGCTCGAAGCCGGGCCGCTGGCCGAGGCGACGGGCTGGCTGATCGAATACCGAAAATTCTGGGAAAAGCAGTTTGGCCAGCTCGATGATCTACTCGACGAGTTGAAGAAACTCGAAGCCATGGCGGGCAAGAACAATTGAGGAGAGCGACATGGCCTTTGGCGGCCCCCTGACCGTAACCACGCCTGAAGACACGCGGATCGTGATCACCAGGCAGTTTGACGCGCCGCGGCACCTGGTCTTCGCCTGCTACACCCAGCCGGCATTGATCCGCCGCTGGCTCAACGGCGCCGAAGGCTGGGTGATGACGGTGTGCGAATTCGACGCCAGGGTGGGCGGCAAATACCGCTACGAGTGGAAGGCGCCCAGTGGTTATGTGATGGGCATGGGTGGCGTGGTCAGGGAAATCGAACCGGTTGAACGGCTGGTGAGCGCCGAAGTGTTCGACGATGACTGGACCGGCGGCGAGACGGTGTCGACGCTTATCTTCGAGGAAGAAAGCGGACGGACGACGCTAGTCAATACGCTCAACTATTCGTCGAAAGAGGCCCGCGACGGGGCCTTGGCGACGCCGATGGCCGATGGCATGGAGTTTGGGTACAGCAAGCTGGACAAGGTGCTGGCGGAACTGGGAAAGGGACAGGAATGAACGATCCCCGCATTTCGGCAATCATCTGCGCCACGGTCGCTGCCTGGCTGGGCTACACGATCTTTTTCTCCGCCGAGGCGCCCAGCACCTTCCTGATGGTGCTGCAGTGGACCTTCTTCACCGTGGCTCTCGCCGGGCTGGGCGCGGCCCTGGGACGATTGGTACGCGGGCGGCGGTAGGCTTCAGACGCCTCCAGGCACTCTCCCCATCCGCGTCCAGCGGATTTCCGGGTGAGGGTGCTGCGCCATCCCATGCTTCGATGATTGTGGATAGCGCAGGACCCCTCATCCGCCCTTCGGGCACCTTCTCCCTCAAGGGGAGAAGGGGGAGAACTCAAGCGCTGGAGGTAAAGCATCCCCTGGGGCAGCCTGGCGGTTTAACTAATCTCAGTTCAAATCCAGCGCATAGGCCTTGAGCACGTCGAGAGGGATGAGGCCCAGGACGGCCTGGTTGGTCGAGCGGAGGAAGACGCGCGGGGCCTTGCCCGCCTGGTGCGCCTGCAGCCAGCGCTGGGCGACCAGGCACCAGCGATTGCCGGAGACGAGGCCGGGAAAGGCGAATTGCGGCATGGGAGTCGAGAGGTCGTTGCCGACCGAAGCCGAATATTCGAGGAAGTCGTCACTCGCCTCGATGCAGACCAGATGCACTGCGGCGCTGTCGGGGCCGGCGGCGCAATAGCCGGTGCGGAAGAAGCCGGTCAACGGATCGCTGGAACAGGGGCCGAGCGGTTCGCCGAGCACGTTGCGCTCGGCCGGCCCCTCGAAGCGCCCATGCACGTTCAATTGACGTCGCTCTTGCCCACCATCTGCAGCACTTCCTTGACCTTGGTGTTGATCTGGTCGAGCGAGTACGGCTTGGGCAGGAATTCGACGCTCTGGTCGTCCTCGATATCGCGGCGCACGCTTTCTTCGGCATAGCCGGAAACGAAGATGACCTTGAGGTCGGGCATGCGCTCGCGAATATGTTTCAGCAGCGTCGGGCCATCCATTTCGGGCATGGCCACGTCTGATATCATCAGGTCGATCTTGAAATCTTCATCTTCAAGGACCCCAAGAGCCTCCTCGCCGCCATCGGCCTCGAAAACCTCATAGCCAGTGGCGCGCAAGGCACGGGCCGAAAAGGCACGCACACTCTCCTCGTCATCAACCAGCAATATCCGCTCATGGCCGGTCAGGTCGCGCACCGGCGCCGCGGCGGCGGCAACCTTGGCGGCCTGTTCGGAGGCGCTGGCGACATGGCGCGGCAGGAAAATCTTGAAGGTGGTACCGACGCCCACCACCGAGACCGGATAGATATAGCCCTCGGTCTGCTTGACGATGCCGTAGACGGTGGAGAGGCCAAGGCCCGTGCCCTTGCCCAGCTCCTTGGTGGTGAAGAAGGGCTCGAAAATCTTCTGCAGCACTTCGGCACTCATGCCAGTGCCGGTATCCTGCACGTCGATCAGCACATAATCGGCCGGCAGCATGCCCTCGAAGTTCAGCCGCTCGGCTTCGGAGCGCTCCACATTTGACGTGCGGATGGTGATGGCGCCGCCATTGGGCATGGCATCGCGGGCATTGACGACCAGATTGATGATGACCTGTTCGAGCTGCACCACATCGGCGCGCACCGGCCAGATATTGCGGCCATGCTCGACGCCGAGCGTGTTCTTCTCGCCGATCATGCGCTTGAGCAGCACGGTGAGGTCGTCGACGATCAGCGGCAGTTCCAGCACCTGCGGCCGCAGCGTCTGGCGGCGCGAGAAGGCCAGCAGCTGACGGGTGAGGCCGGCGGCGCGATTGGCATTCTGCTTGATCTGCATCAGCTCGCTGAAGCTGGGATCGCCCGGCTTGTGCTTGAGCAGCAGCAGGTCGGAAAAGCCGATAATTGCGGTGAGCAGATTGTTGAAATCATGCGCCACGCCGCCGGCAAGCTGGCCGACTGCCTGCATTTTCTGGCTCTGGGCGAACTGGGCTTCGAGCTTGCGCTGGTCGGTCATGTCGAGGGCATAGACATTGACCTGCTCGGGTGAGCCGGCACTCATTTCCGAGGAGGAGAGATAGAGCCGCACGGCATGATCGCCCTCGGCGCTGAGCAGCGCATCGACCGGCTCGACCTCGGAGCGGTGGGCGGCAGCGTCGGCGATGGCCCGGGCGAATTTCTCGCGGCTGCCCTCGCCGATCAGGTCGCTCAGGGGCTGCATTTCGAGGCTCTTTTCCTCGCCCGACCATTTGAAGATGCGTCCGAACGGGGCGTTGGTGCGGATAATGCGCCCTTCCGCGTCGAGCGTGGCGATGGCGAAGGGGGTATCGTTGAAGAAGCGCGAGAAGCGCACTTCGGCAGCGCGCAGGGCCTCTTCGGTGTCGGGCGCCTTGGACTTGTCGAGGACCAGCGTGCGCGTCTCGCCCAGTTCGCCATCGGCGAGGCGCGCCGCGCGATGCAGCAGGCGCACCGGAAAGCTGGTGCCATTGCGGCGCACCAGATCGATATCGATGATCTCGGTGCCGATCTCGCCATCGCCGCGCCCGCGCATCAGCAGGGTCGCCCCATCGCCGCGCACCAGGTCGGAAAGGCCCAGATGGCCCGAATTGAACTCGGCCAGGTCGTAGCCGAGCCAGTCTGTCAGGGTCGAATTGAGATACTGGATGCGGCCATGCGCGTCGGCGGAGAAGAAGCCGGCCGGCGAATGATCGAGATAGTCGATGGCGCGCTGCAGGTCGCGGAAGGCGCTTTCGTTGTTGTCGCGGTCGCGGGTGATGTCTTCCACCGACCAGATGGCCAGCGGCCTGCTGGTCTCGTCGGATTCCGGGAGCGGCCGCACGCTGACGCGATACCAGAACGGCTTGGCGCTATCGCCCAGCGAGCCGCCCAAGCCGCCGACGATGCGGATATCCTCCACTGCGGCCCGCCCATCCTTGGCGGCGCGCGACAGCCGATAGATGGCCTCGCTGGCATCGGACTGGCCGGCGAAGAGGCGCGGTATGCCGACCGGCACGCCATTGGTCACCGCGCCCGAAAAGCTGCCGTAATGCGCGTTTACATAGGAAATCTTGCCGTCTCGGTCGGACACCACGGCGCCAAAGGGCAGGCTGTCGACCACGGCATTGGAAACGGTGCGCCGCTCCTCGCCATTGGCGAAGCGGAACAGGCCCGCCGCCAGCCCGAACAGGCAGAATACGCCCACCACGGCCAGCACGCCGACAAAGGTCATGATCAGATCGGCCGGGATCCGGTCGCTGAACAGGGCGAAGCCAACCGCTATGGCGATCAGCACCAGGCCAAGCACGACGACGCGCCACAAACCGGCCCCGCCCCGGCCCGCCGTCACGAGCGGATCGGGATAACTGTCCTCGCCTGTTGGCGTCGATGCCATGGGTCAGGGTGCTCCGTAACCGGTGAGTCGGGCCGAATCAGGCACGTTGCACTGGTCTAGCAAATGCCCCGGTGCTGCGGGAGACCGAACATGGTTTTCAACACGGGATCGCGGGGGGG